>NZ_JASCQP010000046.1 GCF_030010555.1 Halomonas rhizosphaerae | reverse complement strand
GGCGGCACCCTGGCCGAGCACCTGGCCCGGGAGGAGAACGACATCACGGTGGTGGACACCGACGGCGAGCGCCTGCGCGAGCTGCATACCCGCCTGGACATCCGCACGGTCTCCGGGGCCGGCTCCTACCCCATGGTGCTTCGCCAGGCCGGCTGCGAGGACGCCGACATGCTGATCGCAGTGACCAACTCCGACGAGGTCAACATGATCGCCTGCCAGGTGGCCCACACCCTGTTCCGCACGCCGACCAAGATCGCCCGGGTGCGTGCCACCGCCTACCTGACCCGCAAGGGCCTGTTCGCCCACGAGGCGGTGCCCATCGACGTGCTGATCAGCCCCGAGCAGGTGGTCACCGACCATATCCGCCGGCTGATCGAGCATCCCGGCGCCCTGCAGGTGCTGGAGTTCGCCGGCGGCCTGGTGCAGCTGGTGGCGGTGAAGGCCTTCTACGGCGGCCCGCTGGTCGGCCAGGAGCTGGGCTTCCTGCGCCGCCACATGCCCAGCGTGGACACCCGGGTGGCGGCCATCTACCGCCAGAACCGGCCGATCATTCCCCGCGGCGACACCGTGATCGAGGCCGACGACGAGGTGTTCTTCATCGCCGCCCGGCGCGACATCCGCGCGGTGATGAGCGAGCTGCGCCGCCTCGACCGCGACTTCCGCCGGGTGATGATCGCCGGCGGCGGCAACATCGGCGAGCGCCTGGCCGAGCACCTGGAGCACAGCCACCAGGTCAAGATCATCGAGCACAACCTCGAGCGCTGCACCCAGCTCTCCGAACGCCTCGACCGCACCGTGGTGCTGCACGGCAGCGCCACCGCCAAGCGGCTGCTGGAGGAGGAGAACATCGAGGACTGCGACATCTTCTGCGCGCTGACCAACGACGACGAGGTCAACATCATGTCGTCGATGCTGGCCAAGCGCATGGGCGCCAAGAAGGTGCTGACGCTGATCAACAACGCCGCCTATGTCGACCTGGTGCAGGGCGGCGAGATCGACATCGCCATCTCGCCCCAGCAGGCCACCATCGGCAGCCTGCTGACCCACGTGCGGCGCGGCGACATCGTCAACGTCCACTCGCTGCGCCGCGGCGCGGCCGAGGCCATCGAGGCCATCGCCCACGGCGACACCCAGTCGTCCAAGGTGGTGGGGCGCGCCATCGGCGAGATCGACCTGCCCCAGGGCACCACCATCGGCGCCGTGGTACGCGGCAAGGAGGTGCTGATCGCCCATGACGACGTGGTGGTGGAGTCCGGTGACCACGTCATCCTGTTCGTGATCGACAAGCGCCGGCTGCGCGACGTGGAGCGGCTCTTCCAGGTCGGGTTGACGTTCTTCTGAGCATGGCAAGGCCTCGAGAGCCAGGGCACGGGCGCCCCTGCCCGGTCTCCTGCCATGAAAAATGCCTCTGGTGATCGTATGCTGGGAGACAACCGTCATGCGCAGAGTGGAGAACGCGACGATGATCACCGAGACGGACAGGCAACACCTGCAGCGCTGCGTGGAGCTGGCGGAGGAGGCCCTGGCGGCCGGCGACGAGCCATTCGGCTCGGTGCTGGTGAGCGGCGATGGCGCGGTGCTGGTGGAGGATCACAACCATGTGGCCGGCGGGGATGCCACCCAGCATCCCGAATTCTTCCTGGCGCGCTGGGCCGCGGAGAATCTGACGCCCGAGGATCGCGCGCGGGCCACCGTCTACACCTCCGGGGAGCATTGCCCCATGTGCGCGGCGGCCCACGGCTGGGTGGGGCTGGGACGGATCGTCTATGCCAGCTCGTCCGAGCAGCTGGTGGACTGGCTGGAAGAGCTGGGTGTGGCCCCGCCAAGGGTGCGCCCGCTGCCGATCCGGGAGGTGGTGCCGGACGCGGTGGTCGAGGGCCCGGTGCCGGAATTCGCCGACCGCATCCGTGAGCTGCATCGCCGGCTGCATGGCGCCTGACGCCGCTATTCGCCGGGCCGGCCGAGAATCCGGTAGGTGCGGGGCTTCGCCTTGTCGTCCTCGGCCCGGGGCGTCTGAGCCTCGAGCTGCCCCGTCAGGGTCGCGGCGCCGGCAGAGGCCGAGGCCTCGAGCGAGGCCTGCATCCGCTGCCGGGTCTGGCCGATGGCATCACGCATCTGGGACTCCATTGCCGGCCGATGGAGCGCCTCCTGTACCTTGAGCAGGACAACCTCGCTTCCCGCGATACCGGCCAGGGTCACGGCGGCGGTGACCGTGCCCATCACCAGGGCGCCCGGGCCCGCAGGCGCGGTGGCCGCTGACGCAGCTCCACCGGCGGCCAGCGAACGCAGGGTACCAGTCCCCAGGCGAGTGACCAGGCCGCGCAGGGCCAGGCGGCTGCCCTGCGCGGCGGCGGAGGCACCGAGCCGCCGGGCCAGAGCACGCCCCGCCAGCAGGGCGGTTCCACTGCCGCCCACGGCGGCAGTGCTCCAACGTGCCGTATCCCGGCCATCCTGCAGAGCCTTCTGGAGCTCCCCATCCAGATCGAGTTCATGGATGGGCCGCTCGCTCTCCCTTCCCGACGACACCTGTCGCGGGGCGTAGCGTTCCTGGAGCGTCTCGGCCATGTCATCGGCCAGTCCCTGCTGTTCGCTGGCCAGGCGCCGAGGATAGTCAGCCTGCAGTTCGGCCAGGGCCGACTCGAGGCCAGTCGCCTCGACCAGCCGTTGGTGAAGCTGCCCATCCAGCCAGGCATCGAGGTCACCCATGAGTGCCACGCCGAGCCGCGTATAGCTGCCGACGGGCGAGAAGTACCAGTCCAGGTAGTCCGGCACCGCCGCCTCGAGAGGCGCAAAGGCCCGCTCGAGCCGCTCGTCCAGCCAGGGCCGCATGCGCGCCTGGAGCCGCTCCTCCGCCTCCGTGGAGAGTGCCGACAAGTCGCGTGAGAAGTCGGCATGGGTCCCGGCATCCAGAGTCAGGGACTCGCCTGCCACGATCACCCGGAACAGCGGCGACTGACTGCGCGACGCCAGCCAGCCATGGCCGACCTCGAACAGCAGCAGCAGCACCATGACCACCAGAACCGACAGCCCCCATCCGCGCCAGGGATGGTTCGCGATGGCCAGACGCGCCCGGCCGGTTGACGGTCGCCAGGCATGACTCATTTGGGACCCTCCTCATGGTGGACGTGCAAGGCCTCATGCTGATGCCGACGCCCACCCCGACGCAGGGCCTCGGCGCCGACCAGCAAGCGCACGTAGGCCCAGGCAAAGGTGCTCTGGGTGAGCAGCAACAGTGACCAGCCCAGCATCGCCAAGGGCATGGCGAGCCCGAAACGCTCCTCGGCATTCTGCATGGTCCAGTGCTGGCTGATCTCGGCGATGGCCACCAGTCGCTCGAAGAACCCCAGCACGGCTCCCCCCGTATCGCCCGGGAAATGACGCAAGATGGCCTCCTCCCAGCCGAGCCCGACCAGCCATGGCTGGGGCAGCCAGAGAGTGGCCACCACGAGGATCAGGGCCAGCAGGCCGGCGGTCGGCACCACCACCAGGCGCCTCGTTACCGCCGGCAGGTGCTCGGTAATAACGTGGCGTGCCAGGCGTCGGCGCAGCAGGTCCTGCGCCACCACCAGCCCCGGCACCCCGGCCAGCACTACCGGCCAGAGGGGCGGCGCCAGCAGACGCAGCTTGACCAGCAGCACCAGCGCCAGAAGCGCCCCCAGCAGCTGATGACGCACCACCATCATCGCCCCGCCACGCAGCCAGCCATGCCAGGGGGAGTCATCGCGCAGGTACTGGTCCAGCCAGGCACGCCGCCTCAGCCGGGCGGCCTCCAGGCTGCCGGCCACGATCAGCTGGGTGGCCAGCACCCAGATCGGCAGGAACAGCACCCCGGCGAGATCCCTGCCCGACAGCGACCAGACCAGCAGCACCAGCACCGTCAGGGCCAGGTGGGCATGGCGCCAGAGGGTTGCGAGTCGTCGCCGGCGCCCTGCCATCAGGCTTGCAGCGAGAGGGCCCGCTCGACGTATGCCTCGCAGCGCAGCCGCGCCGGCCGGTCCTTCAGTGCCGCCCAGTAGGCCTCGAACTCGGGCCGCCGGGGAATGGTACCGAAGTGCATGCCCCAGCCGAGGTGCGAGCCGACATAGACATCCGCCGCGCTGAACGCCGTCCCCGCGATATGGCCCCGCCCGTCGAGGACACCTGCCAGGGTGTCGAGCACCGCCCAGTAGTCACCGCAGCCGATCTGCCTCTGCTGCTCGGCGGTGGGCTGCACGCCGAGGGTATTGAGCGAGATGACGGATTCCAGGGGACCGGCCGCAAAGAACAGCCAGCGGTAGTAGTCGCCACGCGCGGCGGGCGGCGGCGCCAGACCGGCCTCCGGGAAGGCATCGGCGAGATAGGCGCAGATGGCGGCGGCCTCGGTGACCACCACGTCCCCGTGGCGGATCGCCGGCACCTTGCCCATGGGATTGAGGGCCAGGTACTCCGCTGACTTCATGGTGGTGCCGTACTCGAGTATCACCGTGCGATAGGGCACGCCGAGCTCCTCGAGCATCCAGTGGACGATCCCGCCCCGGGAGAGCGGGTTGGTATAGAAGGTGAGCTCGGCCGGCTCCCGCGGGGCGGGTTCGGCCAGTGCCGCAGGCGGCAGCACGACCTCGGGTGGCAGCACATAGCCCTGTCCGGGCGCGTTGACGACCTCGACCCCCACCGCCCGCAGTGCGGCGATGTCCTGATAGAGGGTGCGCAGGGTGATCCCCAGCCTCTCGGCAAGCTCGGGCCCGCCGATCGGGCCTGTATGGTGACGCAATACCCGGATCAGGTCTTGCAGGCGAGTCGTTCGTGACATGGGCGATCCTCGTGCGCGTGACGACAGTATCTCGCCGCCTCAAGGGGCGCCGAGGGGATCATCATGCCTCCGACGCGGCATCCGATGCCAGTCACTCGGCCGTGAGTCTGCACGCGCAGGACCGAAGCGCCAGCAAAGGGGCCGAATCAGAGACATGCCGCGTGCCCCTCGGCACTCTCGTGGCAATGCCTCCTGCTAGGTTCAAAGCCCCTGGGCACCTCGGCGCAGCCAGTCGTGCACGAAGGCAAGCTTCTGGCGCGCGACATCCGAGAGCACGAAGGGATAGAGGTCGGACAGCCCCATGGAGCGATTGACGTGGTTGACCCCCGCCACCAGGCTGGCCGCGACATGAATCAGGCGGTCGGCGTCCGTTTCCATGTAGGGGTCCCAGCCGGGACTCGGCAACTCCGGCGAAGAGAGGCCTGTCGCGACGAAGCTGTCGGTGATATCGGTCAGGTGCAGCAGGTGGGCCGCGGTCTCGGCCCAGTCCTCGTGCGGATGCGCGGAGGCATAGGTGGTCAGGAAGCGCAGCCTCCAGTCGGGCGGCGGGCCGTCATGGTAATGACGCTGGAGCGCGGCGGGATAGTCCTCTCGCTCATCACCGAACATGGCCCGGAAGGCCTCGAGAAAATCTTCCCGCAGGCTGAGTCGCCACCAGAGCATATGCGAAATCTCGTGACGCATATGGCCGATCATGGTGCGGTAAGGCTCTTCCAGCGCCTTTCGACGGGTGGTGCTCAGGACCGGGTCCGCCTCCGCCACGCTGATCGTCACCACGCCCCCGACATGCCCCATGGGCACCGGCGTATGCCCCTCGGCCAGCATGTGGAAGACGGGGCGAGCGCCGGGATCCTCGGGCCGGAACCAGTGCCAGCGGCCCAGGTTGTCGAGCACCCAGCGCTTGGCGGCCTCGGTCTGCGCCCAGTTGGGCATGGCATCGGCGATGGACGGATCCGGCGCCAGCTCGGTCATGGCGCAGGAGCGGCAGAAGGCGCCCTGCTTGGGAGCGATCCAGTTGCAGCCGATGACCTCCCGATTGACGCAGAACGGCGGCATGGGCAGGAAGGCCCTGGCCTGCGGATCATAGGCAACGGGCGTTCCGTCGGCGGTGGCGAGGTTGTCGAACCAGAGGGATCCGGCACCGACCGGGTTGGCAAAGACACGCATGAGGCTGTCACTCCGCAAGAACCGCAAGGCAGTTGGCCCGACGCATTAGGGTGCATCCTGCTCTTTCCAGGTCCACCAATCAAACCATCGATGGTGTAAAGCTAGGCCGCACCCGAAAACACCGCACACGAGGTGAAAAAAAGACGGCGAGGGAGTCCCCCGCCGCCAATCATCGATCGCTACCGACCGAGAGAGTGCTCGCTGGTGCGTCGTTACGTCATCAGATCTCGAAGCCCAGTCCCAAGTCCTCGGCACTGATCGCCATCAACGGCTCGGCACCGGCTTCCAGCACCGCCTTGTGGGCGCGGGTGCGCGGCAGCAGGCGCTGGAAGTAGAAGCGCGCGGTGTCGAGCTTGGCGCGGTAGAAGGCGCCCTCCTCGGTGCCCTCGGAAAGCGCGATGCGGGCCTGTTTCGCCGCACGGGCGAAGAGGTAGGCCATCGTCGCGTAGCCCGAGTACATCAGGTAGTCGACGCTGGCGGCGCCCACCTCCTCGCGGTCGGCCATGGCCTTCATGCCGATCGCCATGGTCATTTCGCCCCACTCCTGGTTGAGCTTGGCCAGCGGTCGCACGAACTCAGCGAGCTCGCTGTTGCCCTCCTCGGCCTGGCAGAACTTGTGGATCTCCCGGGTGAAGACCTTGAGGCTCTCGCCCTGGCTCATCAGCACCTTGCGGCCCAGCAGGTCGAGGGCCTGGATGCCGGTGGTGCCCTCGTAGAGGCGGGTGATGCGCGCATCACGCACCAGCTGCTCCATGCCCCACTCCTGGATGAAGCCGTGGCCGCCGAAGACCTGGACGCCCTCGTTGGTCGCCTCGAAGCCCACCTCGGTGAGGAACGCCTTGACGATGGGGGTCAGCAGGCCCAGCAGGGTCTCGGCGCGTGCCTTCCCGGCGGCATCCGTGCCGTGCTCGACGATATCGATCATCTGCGCGGTGTAGAGCGTCAACATCCGACCGCCCTCGGCGAAGGCCTTCTGGGTCAGGAGCATGCGGCGCACGTCCGGGTGGACGATGATCGGGTCGGCAGCCTTCTCGGGCGCCTTGGCGCCGCTGAGCGCGCGCATCTGCAGGCGGTCGCGGGCATAGGCCAGGGCATTCTGGAAGCTCGCCTCGGTGAGGCCCAGGCCCTGGATACCGACGCCGAGGCGGGCGGCGTTCATCATGGTGAACATGCAGGCCAGGCCCTTGTTGGGCGCCCCCACCAGGAAGCCTTTCGCCGAGTCGAAGTTCATTACGCAGGTGGCGTTACCGTGGATGCCCATCTTGTGCTCGAGCGAGCCGCACACCACGCCGTTGCGCTCGCCCGGGTTGCCATCGGCATCGGGCAGGTGCTCATTCGGTAAATACTTCGGCACCACGAACAGCGAGATGCCCCTGGAGCCCTCGGGGGCGTCGGGCAGCTTGGCCAGCACCAGGTGGACAATGTTCTCGGCCAGGTCGTGCTCGCCGGCGGAGATGAAGATCTTGGTGCCGGTGATCTCGAAGCCACCGCCATCGGTGGGCACGGCGCGGGTCTTGATCAGGCCCAGGTCGGTGCCGCAGTGGGGCTCGGTGAGGCACATGGTGCCGGTCCAGGAGCCCTCGACCAGCTTGGTCAGGTAGGTGGCCTGCTGCTCCTCGGTGCCGTGGTGACGCAGGGCGTCGGCGGCGCCGTGGGAGAGCCCGGGGTACATGCCCCAGGCCAGGTTGGTGGAGCAGATCATCTCGTTGAGCACCATGGCCAGCGAGTGGGGCAAGCCCTGGCCGCCGTGCGCGGGGTCGGCGGCCAGGCTCGGCCAGCCACCCTCGACGTACTGGGCATAGGCCTCCTTGAAGCCCTTCGGCGCCTTCACCTCGCCGCCCTCCAGCAGGCAGCCCTCGCGGTCACCGCTCTGGTTCAACGGCAGCAGCACCTCACGGGCGAAGCGTGCGCCCTCCTCCAGGATGGCGCTGACGACGTCGGGCGAGGCCTCCTCGCCACCGGGCAAACGGGCGTAGTGGGCCGGATAGTCCAGCATCTCGTCCATCACGAAGCGAAGATCGCGCAGGGGGGCCTGGTAATCGGGCATCTCGAACTCTCCACAAGAAGGGGCGCCAGCACTCGGGCACCGGAAGGCGGCGGCGGCCACTTTCAAACATTCGTTTGAAATTATCCCTCATCCTGGATGCAGTCAAGCGTTCGTTTAACAGCTTCAAGTGACAAGGTACAAGGCGCAAGGGATGCCACCCAGGCGCAAGATGAAAAAAGGAGCAAGCCAAGGGATTTCCTTGAAGCTTGCTCCTTGTGGCTTGCGGCTGGCCGAAGGCCTTATTGCATGCGGATGCCGCCGTCCAGGCGAATCACCTCACCGTTGAGCATGGGATTGGTGACGATCTGCTCGGCCAGGCGGGCGAACTCATCGGGCTTGCCGAGCCGCTTGGGGAACGGCACGGCGGCGGCCAGCGCCTGGGCGGCCTCGTCGGGGATCTCGCTCATCATCGGCGTCTCGAAGACGCCGGGGGCGATGGCCATCACGCGCACGCCATGGCGCGAGAGCTCCCGTGCCGCCGGCAGGCTCATGCCCACCACCCCGGCCTTGGAGGCGCTGTAGGCGCACTGCCCCACCTGGCCGTCGAAGGCGGCGATGGAGGCGGTGTTGATGATCACCCCCCGCTCGCCGTCCTCGCCCGCGGGGTTCTTGGCCATGGCGGCTGCGGCCAGGCGCATCACGTTGAAGGTGCCCACCAGATTGATCTGGATGGTGCGGGTGTAGGCGTCGAGGTCGGCGGGGCTACCCGCGCGGTCGACCAGCTTGCCGACACTGACCACGCCGGCACAGTGCACCACGCCGGCGAGGCCGCGGCCATCGCTGAGCGCTACCGCCGCGTCGACGGCAGCCTGGATGTCCTCGCCGGAGGTGACGTCGCCGCGCACCGCCCGAGCGGCGTCGCCCAGGCGCTCGGCATGGGCATCGACGGCATCGCTGAGGTCGCAGAGCACCACCCGGCCACCGGCGGCGACCAGGCGTTCGGCGGTGGTCGCCCCCAGCCCGGAGGCGGCACCGGTGATCAGGAAGGTGTTGTCCTTCACTTGCATGTCAGGGTCCTCGGAGTCATTTAGCCGGGGCCTCTTCGGCCTTGTCGACGGCATCGGCGCGCAGCTTGAAGCGCTGGATCTTGCCGCTGGGGGTCTTGGGCAGTTCCTCGACGAACTCGATCACCCGCGGGAAGGCATGGGTCGAGAGTCGCTCGCGCACCTGCTTGCGGATCTCGTCGGCCAGTTCATCGCTGGGCTCGAAGCCCTCGCGCAGCACCACGTAGGACTTGATGATCTCGCCGCGAATCTCGTCGGGCTGGCCCACGGCGGCAGACTCGGCCACTGCCGGGTGGGTCATCACGCTGTTCTCCACGTCGGTGGGGCCCACCCGGTAGCCGGCGGTGGTGATGATGTCATCGTCACGGCCGGCGAACTGGAAGGTACCGTCCTCGTTGCGGATCACCACATCGCCGGTCAGATAATACCCTTCGGCGAAGGGGTGCTTCTCCTGCCAGGTGTAGCCGGCGAAGAAGTGCGCCGGCGAGTTCGCGATGTCAACCGCCAGCACGCCGGGTTCACCCGGGGGCAGTTCCTTGTACTCGGCATCGAGGATCGCCAGGCGATAGCCGGGCATCGGCACACCCATGGCCCCGACATGCTTGGGATGGTCCAGGGCATGGTGGTTGTTGCAGGTCATGCCGGTCTCGGTCTGGCCGTAGTGGTCCATGACCGGGCAACCCAGGGAGCGCTCGACCCAGGTCACCACCTCGGTGTTGAGCGGCTCGCCGGCGGAACTGGCCGCGCGCAGTTCGAGGGTCTGGTGGGCGTCATCGAACAGGCCGGAGGCCTTCATCAGGCGGTAGGCGGTAGGCGCGGCGGCAAAGTTGGTGATGCGGTGGCGCTTCATGAAGGCAAGCGCCCCCTCGGCGCTGAAGCCCGCCTCGCAGAAGTGGGTGGTCACGCCCAGCAGCAGCGGCCCGGCGATGGCGTAGTAGAGGCCATAGGCCCAGCCCGGGTCGGCCATGTTCCAGAAACGGTCGGTATCGCGCAGGTCGACGGCCAGCTCCATGTAGAGGGCGAAGGCCGGCATGCCGGCCAGCGGCACGGCCACGCCCTTGGGCTTGCCCACGGTGCCGGAGGTGAACATCTGCAGGAAGGGCTCGTCGCGCGGCAGGCGGGGCGGAGTGGCCTCGATCGGCGCATGGCTCAGGGCCTCGTCCCAGTTGAGGTCCTCGGCGTGGTCGGCATCGGGGCCGCCCACGGCGAGCACCGGCGGGCACTGGGTCAGGCCATCGAACTTGAAGCGGTTGGCGTGATCGGTGATCACAAGGCGAGTGTCGGCGCGCCCCAGGCGGTAGTCCACGGCGTCCGGGCCGAAGGCGGTGAACAACGGCTGGTAGACGGCGCCGATGCGCCAGGTGGCCAGCACCGCCACCAGCAGCTGCGGCGAACGCGGCAGCATGCAGGCGATGCGATCCCCCACCCCCAGGCCGCGCTCGGCGAACCAGCCGGCGAGCCTCGCGCTTTCGGCATCGAGTTCGGCGTAGGTCAGGGTGTTGACCTGGCCCTGGGTGTCCTCGTGCACCAGGGCCAGGACGTCGCCGCGCCCGGCGCGCAGGTGGCGCCCGCAGCAGGACTCGAAGGCATTGGCCTTGCCGTCGCGGTGGTCATCGAGGCGCGCGATGACGTCATCGATGGAAAAGGTCTCGAGATAGCTCTGGTAGTCGGGAAGGGTGCTCATGTACTGCCCTCTCGCGGTTTGTGCTTGTTGTGGCGGCAAACAAGGTTGGTGGCGATCAATACTGGCGACGAAGGAAACGACAAGCGCCGACGCTGGCGCGCACGCCCACTTTCTGATTAGATGCAGTTGACGTAAGCGTCAACCTAGCAAGCGCTTGGTACAAGCTAGAGGCTCCCGAGGAGCGGGGCAACCCCTGAACGGCAGGATAAGACTAGACGATGGTCGAGCGTGGCAGGCCGGCGGCGCGCAGGATGTCAGGCTCGATGGGTGATCATGGCGACCAGTTCGTGGGCCAGGTCATCGGGGGAGCGAGGGCCGGCGGGGTCGTACCAGCGCACCGTCCAGTTGAGCGCGCCCATCACGAAGCGGGCCACCAGGAAGCGGTCGCCATGGATCAGGCCGGCGGCCAGGGCCTCGTCGATCACCGCTTCCCAGAGCGCCTCGTAGGCATCGCGCAGATGGCTCAAATGGTTCCGGGCCTCGGGGTCGAGGCGACGCCATTCATAGAGGGCGACCACATGGGCGTTACGGTCGGTGAGCAGCGTCTCCAGGTGCGCGCGTGCCATGGCCTGCAACCGTGCCTCGGCAGAGTTGTCGCATTGTTCGAGGGCCGCCCTCGCGATGACCAGGGCGTTCTGGGTGCCCTCCTCGATCACCGCCGCCAGGATCTCCTGCTTGTCGCGGAAGTGGTGGAAGAGGCTGCCAGACTTGATGCCCATCTCCTGGGCGAGCATGCGCACCGTGGTCCGGTCGAAGCCTTCCTGAACGAACAACTGGGCGGCCTGGCGGGTGAGCTCCTTGCGACGCGGAGAGTCATTCATTACATTCATCGACATTTACACTAGCGCTTGCTTGGTTGACCCTGAGAAAACCACAGCCCCGACCCCGGGTCAACGCGGCAGCCGCTGGCCAGGCCAGCCGCGATGCTTCTGGACGAGAAGCACCAGGGACGTTACACAATCACCATGCGGCTCCACCGGGAACCGCACGCTACACCGGGAGAACCCACCATGAGCCAGTCCAACGATATCGTCTTCCTCTCTGCCGCACGCACGCCCATGGGCGGCATGCTGGGCAGCCTCGCAAGCCTCACCGCACCGCAACTGGGTGCCACGGCGATCCGGGCGGCCATCGAGCGCGCCGGCATCAGTGCCGACAGCATCGACGAGGGCATCATGGGCTGCGTGCTGCCCGCCGGCGTCAAGCAGGGCCCGGCCCGCCAGGCCATGCGCCAGGCCGGCATTCCCGACGCCATCGGCGCCACCACCATCAACAAGCTGTGTGGCTCGGGCATGAAGGCCACCATGCTGGCCCACGACCTGATCCGCGCCGGCAGCGGCGAGGTGATGCTGGCCGGCGGCATGGAATCCATGTCCAACGCCCCCCATGTGCTGACCAAGGCGCGCGCCGGCTATCGCCTGGGCCACGGCGAACTCAAGGATCACATGTTCCTCGATGGTCTGGAGGATGCCGAGACCGGCAAGTTGATGGGCGTCTTCGCCCAGGACGTCGCCAGCGAGCGCGACTATGGTCGCGAGCGCCTGGACGACTTCGCCATTGCCTCGCTGGAGCGCGCCATGGAGGCCACCAACGCCGGCCACCTCAAGGCCGAGATGGCGCCGGTGACCGTCACCAGCCGCCAGGGCGAGAGCGTGGTGGACCACGACGAGCAGCCCTTCCAGGCCAAGCTCGACAAGATCCGCGCGCTGCGCCCTGCCTTCGCCAAGGACGGCACCATTACCGCCGCCAACTCCAGCTCCATCTCGGATGGTGCCTCGGCGCTGATCCTGGCCAGCCAGGCGGCGGCCGACCGCCTGGGCGCCAGGCCGATCGCGCGGATGCTGGGCCACAGCACCCACTCGCGGCACCCGAGCGAGTTCACCATCGCCCCGGTGGGTGCCATCGACAAGCTGATGAAGAAGCTCGACTGGGGCGTGAATGATGTCGACCTCTTCGAGATCAACGAGGCCTTCGCCGTGGTAACCCTGATGGCCATGGACGACCTGGGCCTGCCCCATGACAAGGTCAACGTCTTCGGCGGCGCCTGCGCCCAGGGCCACCCGATCGGCTCCACCGGCTCGCGGATCATCGCTACCCTGATCCATGCCCTGCGCACCAAGGGCGGCAAGCGCGGCATCGCCAGCCTGTGCATCGGCGGCGGCGAGGCTACCGCCGTGGCGGTCGAACTGGTCGACTGATGGAGAGTGTCACGCTCGACACGCCAGCGGGCGGCCTGCATGCCGCCCGCTGGCGTCCCGAGACGACGGACCCAACGCGAAGCCCCATCGTGCTGCTGCACGACTCCCTGGGCTGCGTGGCGCTATGGCGGGAATTTCCCGCCAGGCTCGCCGCGGCCAGCGGCCGGAAGGTGATCGCCTACGACCGCCTGGGTTACGGGAAGTCGGCACCCCACCCGGGCCCACAGCCCGCCAGCTTTATCGCCGACGAGGCGGAGGCCTTCCGCGCATTGCGCGAGCACTTCCGGCTCGCACGCTTCGTGGCCCTGGGCCACAGCGTGGGCGGCGGCATGGCGGCCGAGATCGCCGGCCAGCATGCCGAGGGTTGCGAGGCGCTGATCACGGTGGCGGCCCAGGCCTTCAACGAGCCACGCACCCTGGCCGGCATCCGCGAAGCCGAGCAAGCCTTCCAGCATCCCGCCGCCATGGCGCGCCTGGCAAGGTACCATGGCGACAAGGCCGACTGGGTCCTGCGCAGCTGGACTGACACCTGGCACTCCGAGGCCTTCGCCGAGTGGACGCTGGACCCTGCATTGCGTCGGGTGAGCTGTCCGACGCTCGCCCTGCACGGCGAGCACGACGAGTACGGTTCACTGGCGCAGCCTCGACGTATCGCCAGGCTAACGCCGGGGCCCGTTGAGCCCCTTATCCTCGCCTGCGGCCATGTCCCCCACCGCGAATGCCCCGAGCGACTGATCGCCGCCCTGTTGCCCTTCCTGGCGGATCCCACCGCGGCCTGACGTTCATCTAGTCCTGCACTCACCCCTTGGGCGGCGCCAGGCGGTCGAGGCGCAGCCGCTCGCGGCCATCGAATAGCCGCCGGCTGCCGGCGGCCACCGCGGCGAGAGTGCCGAAGCCGGTGCCCAGGGTGATGGTGAACATCACGAGTATCTGGCCGGTCATCATGCCCGGCAGGCTGACCACCCCGGCGGCCGCCATGGCGTTGATCATCGGCATCAGGCCGCTGCGCATCGCCTCGCGGCGGATGTCGCCGACCGCTTCCTGCCAGCGCTGGCCCAGCATCAGCCGGTTCTCGATCACCGCCCGCTGGCGCCAGGCCGTGTCGGTCAGGCGATCCAGCGCCAGGGCGACCCCGGTCATGGTGTTGCCGAGCATCATGCCCAGCAGCGGAATGGCGTACTGCGGCCGATACCAGGGCTCGGGGCCGATGATCGCGGTGAGCGTCAGCACGGTCACCGTGAACGACGACAGGAACATCGCCAGCGTGCCGATGCCGAAGGCCCAGCCACCGATCAGCCGGCGCTTCTGTCGCGCCATCACCTCGCGCCCGGCGATCAGCAGCATGCCCAGCGCCATCAGCGCCACCCAGTGAAGCTTCGAGGCCGCGAAGAGTACCTCCAGCACCAACCCCACCAGGGCGAGCTGGATCACGGTGCGCGCCGCCGCGACCAGCAGGCTGCGGCTCATCCCTAGGCGCATGGCGGCAGTACACCCCGCCAGCGCCACCACCATCAGCGCCGCCAGGGCCAGCTGCCACCAGGCCAGCTCGATCACGTCCATGTCGACACCTCCTTGAGCTCGGCCCCTTCGATGCGCCAGTGGCGGTTCGCCACCCGGGCGATCTGGCCTGGGTCATGGGCAACCCAGATCACCGGCCAGCCGCGCTCGCGAATTCTCGAAACGAGCCACGCCTCCACCCGCCGGGTGGAAGCGTCATCCAGGTTGGCGGTGGGCTCGTCGAGCAGCAGTGCCGAGGGCTCGCGGCTGATCGCCCGCAGCAGCGCCAGACGCTGCTTTTCCCCCGAGGAGAGCCGCGAGACCTGCCACTCCAGCACCTCGGGCGTGAAGCCCAGCGCCTCGAGGCCGGCGGGGTCGGCCCGTGGCAGGTGCTCGCCGACGTGATCCGCCCACCAGTGGCTCTCCGCCGGCACCAGCATCACCCGCGCGCGCCATTCATGGGCCGGCAGCGACGCCTGGGCGATATCGCCCAGCCAGGCCCCGCCGCCGTGGGGCTCGAGGTCGGCCACGGCGCGCAGCAGCCGGCTCTTGCCGGAGCCGCTGGGGCCCGAAAGGCAGTGAAGTTCGCCGGGGGGGACGGTCAGGTTCACCTCGGCAAGCTCGCCGACAGCGAGCCGCTCCAGGCGCAGGGCATCGGTCGCGGTCAAGGCAGCCTCCAGGCAGAAGGGAATGGCAGGGATGGTAGCAGCTCGCACCGCATGGGGGCGTGCGACACGACGCGTCATCCCCGCGCCATCTCGGTGACCTACCGCTGTCACACGGGGCTTTCAGGATAAGGCCTGCGCTCCATTCCCCAGCACATAGGTGGCATCCCATGCAGACCCTGAACCGCTCCCTGATCGCCGGCGCCATGACGCTCGCCGCCATGACCGCCGGTATCTCACAGGCCCAGGCCCAGTTCGCGCGCAGCGAGCGCTTCGTCGATGCCGACGGCGACCTGGTGGCCGACATTCCCGAGGATGCGTCCCAGTGGCTCGACCCGGACACTCTGGTCTTCGCCTACACCCCGGTAGAAGATCCCGCCGTCTATGCCGAGGTATGGGACGGTTTCCTCGAGCACATGGAAGAGGTCACCGGTAAGGAGGTGCAGTTCTTCCCGGTCCAGTCCAATTCTGCCCAGATCGAGGCCATGCGGGCCGGGCGTCTCCACGTGGCTGGCTTCAATACCGGTTCCAACCCCCTGGCCGTGGCCTGTGCGGGCTATCGTCCCTTCACCATGATGGCCGCCGAGGACGGCAGCTTCGGCTACGAGATGGAAATCATCACCCACCCGGGTTCCGGCATCGAGGAGGTCGAGGATATCCGCGGACGCACCCTGACCCACACCTCCGAGACCTCCAACTCCGGCTTCAAGGCGCCCACCGCCCTGATGGCCTCGGAGTTCAGCATGGTCTCCGGCGAGGACTACGAGGTGGACTTCTCGGGCAAGCACGACAACTCCGTGCTGGGCGTGGCCAACCAGGACTACGCGGTGGCCACCGTCGCCAACTCCGTGAAGTGGCGTATGGTCGATCGTGGCGTGGTCGACGCCGACCAGCTCGAGGTGATCTACCAGTCGGACACCTTCCCCACCACCAGCTATGGCACCGTCCACAACCTGGCCCCTGAGCTGCAGGAGGCCATTCAGGAAGCCTTCTTCTCCTTCGAATGGGAAGGCAGCGCGCTCGAGGAGGAGTTCGGGCGCAACGGGGAGGAGCAGTTCATCCCCATCACCTTCGAGGAGCACTGGGCGGTGATTCGCCAGATCGATGAGGCCAACGGGGTCGAATACGACTGCAACTAAGCGTCGTGCCATGGAAGGTGCGGGCGACATGTCGCCCGCGCCTTCGCGTCGTTGAGACGTATTCGAGACGTAGGAGAGAACCTGCAACGTGCTTACCATCGACCAGCTGACCAAGACCTATGCAGCCGGCGACACCGCCCTGCGTGATGTCACCTTTCGGGTACCACAGGGCCAGGTCGTGGGCTTGATCGGCCCTTCGGGAGCCGGCAAGTCGACCCTGATTCGCTGCATCAACCGCCTGGTGGAACCCTCCAGCGGCACGATTCATCTGGGCGAGACCGACCTGGTCAACCTGGGCAGTCGCAAACTGCGCCAGGCGCGGCGGCGCATCGGCATGATCTTCCAGGAGTATGCCCTGGTGGAGCGGCTGACCGTGATGGAGAACGTGCTCTCCGGGCGGCTGGGCTATGTGCCCTTCTGGCGCAGTTTCACGCGGCGCTTCCCGGGCCGCGACATCGAGAACGCCTACCGCCTGCTCGACCGGGTGGGCCTGATCGATCACGCCGACAAGCGTGCCGACGCCCTCTCGGGCGGCCAGCGACAGCGCGTCGGCATCGCCCGAGCCCTGGCGCAGGAGCCGGAACTGCTGCTGGTCGACGAGCCCACAGCGAGCCTCGATCCCAGGACCAGCCGTCAGATCATGCGACTGATCACCGAGATCTGCGCCGAGCGCCAGCTGCCCGCCATCGTCAACATCCATGATGTTCCGCTGGCCCAGCAGTTTGTCGACCGCCTGATAGGCCTGCGCGCCGGCCGCATGGTCGTCGACGATGCCCCGGAGCGCCTCGACGAGGCCATGCTGACCGAGATCTACGGTGCCGAGGACTGGAGCGCCACCGACCAGGACGACGACGACCCTGATCCCGACGGCGAGGCACAGGGCACATTGCGGCTGGTAGGGACAGCGACATGACGCCGAATGCTTCCTATCCGCGCCGCTGGAAACGCCCGCCGCAGCTGGTCACGACCCGACGCTGGCGACTGGCCCTGCCGCTGCTGATACTGGCCTACCTGATCCTGGCCGTCGGCTCACTGGAGGTCGACGTCAACCGCGTTGTCGAGGGCCTGGAACGGGGTGCGCGCTTCGTCCAGGGATTCCTGCAGCCGGACTTCACCAGCCGCTGGGGCGACATCCGCCAGGGGCTGATCGAGAGCCTGACCATGACCCTGACCGCCACCGTGGTGGGCGTGCTGATCTCGATCCCCATCGGCATCGGGGCGGCGCGCAACCTGTCACCCCGACCGGTCTATCTGGTGTGCCGGGCGATCGTCGCCGTCAGCCGTTCGCTGCAGGAGATCATCATCGCCATCTTCCTGGTGGCCATGTTCGGTTTCGGCCCCTTCGCCGGCTTTCTTACCCTGGCATTCGCCTCCATCGGTTTTCTCGCCAAGCTGCTGGCCGACGACATCGAGGAAGCCAACGCCAGCCAGATCGAAGCGATCCGGGCCACGGGCGCCAGCGGGTGGCAGCTGATCCACTACGCCGTGCAGCCCCAGGTCATGCCGCGGTTGATCGGCCTGTCGCTCTATCGTCTGGACATCAACTTCCGCGAGAGCTCGGTGATCGGCATCGTCGGCGCCGGGGGCATCGGTGCCACCCTCAATACCGCGATCGACCGCTACGAGTACGACAGCGCCGGCGCCATCCTGCTGATCGTCATCGCCATAGTGATGCTGACGGAATACGGCTCCAGCTATCTGAGGAAATTCCTGCAATGAGTGCTCTCGACACACGCTCCGGCGAGCCGACCCACTATTCACAGATCTGGACCTTTCGCACACCGCGTGCGCGCCTGGCACTGTGGGCCGGCTGGCTGGCCCTGGTGGCACTTTTCGTGTGGTGCTGGCAGGTGATGAACGAAGGCACGCTGTGGATCTTCGTCGCCGATGCACCCGACCAGGCCGTGGACATCGGCAGCCGCATGTTTCCGCCAAAGCTGGCCTACCTCCCCGAGCTGCTGATGCCGCTGTGGGACACCCTCAACATCGCCACCCTGGGGACTCTGGGCGGCGTCATCCTGGCGGTGCCGGTGGCCTTCCTGGCGGCGCGGAACACCACGCCATCAGCGCTGCTGGTTCGCCCCGTGGCGCTGTTCGTCATCGTGACCTCGCGCTCGATCAACTCGCTGATCTGGGCCCTGCTGCTGGTGGCGATCATCGGCCCGGGGCTGTTGGCCGGCATCGTCGCCATCGCCCTGCGTTCCATCGGCTTCGTCGGCAAGCTGTTGTATGAAGCCATCGAGGAGACCGAGGCGGGTCAGGTCGAGGCGGTGACCGCCACCGGCGCCGGCCGGGCCCAGGTGATCCACTACGCCGTCGTGCCGCAGGTGCTGCCCGCCTTCTGGGGCATCTCGATGTTCCGCTGGGACATCAATATCCGCGAGAGCACCATCCTGGGGCTGGTCGGCGCAGGCGGCATCGGCATGAAGCTGCAGTCCTCCATCGACACCCTGGCCTGGTCCCAGGTGGCCACCATCCTGATCCTGATCCTGGGCACGGTAGTGGTCAGCGAAGTGCTCTCGGCGCGGGTGCGACGCGCGCTGATCTGACCCGCGAGACCTCCATGGCAGGGATGCCAGCAGGCTCGCTCTCCTGAGGTGACTGCTATAGCGTGGCGGCATCATCCGATCACGCCTGAGGAGGTCAAACCATGTCCCATTTCCTGGTGTTCCTGGGCACCGCCCGCGACAGTACCCCGCCCGCACCCGCCCGTCTCGGCCTGCGGGTGGCGCGCGCCTGTGTGCGGCTGCTCGAGGCCGACGGCGCCACGGTCGAGCTGATCGACCCGCTGGACATCGAACTGGGCGCCGTCTTCAAGCCGCACTTCGCCTACACGAAATCCCAGGTTCCTGAGCCATTGGACGCCCTTGCCGAGAAGGTCGCGGCCGCCGACGGCTACGTGATGGTCAGCCCGGAGTACAACCACGCCATGAGCCCGGCACTTGCCCACCTCCTCAACCACTTCGGCAGCTCGCTCTACGCCTTCAAGCCCAGTGCCATCGTCACCTACTCGGCCGGCCAGTGGGGTGGCGGCCGCGCGGCGGTCAACCTGCGTACCTTCCTTTCGGAACTGGGCTGCCTGCCGGTCTCGGCAATGGTCCACGTACCGAAGGCCCAGGAGGCCCTCGACGAGGACGGCCGCTTCCACGAGGACCCGGACCGCTGGGCCGGCTACTTCGGGCGCACCCTGGGCCAGCTCGGCTGGTGGGCCGAGGCCGCCGCACGCCATCGCGACGTCCAGGACCCGACCCGGGTATCGCCGGCCTTCCAGCGTGCGCCCACCCAGCGCAATGCGCCCGGCCGGGAATAAACGGCCGCCGCGCAGTGGCCAGACCCCGTCGTTACCCTTAAAATATACGCAATTCCATATATTTTCCGGCCAAAGGGACGAGGTTCATGACCGCACACCAGGACGCTACGTCGCCCGACCACGCCGAGGGCATGGGGCTTTTCGAACGCTTTCTCTCGCTGTGGGTGGCGCTGGCCATGGTCGCCGGGGTGCTGCTCGGCCAGTTCGCCCCGGCGGTGCCCGAGACGCTGTCGCGCTTCGAATACGCCCAGGTGTCGATCCCGGTGGCGATCCTGATCTGGGCGATGATATTTCCCATGATGGCGCAGATCGACTTTTCCGCCGTGCTCGGTGTGCGGCGCCAACCCAAGGGGCTGATCATCACCACCACGGTGAACTGGCTGATCAAGCCTTTCACCATGTTCGCCATCGCCTGGTTCTTCCTGATGGTGGTGTTCCAGCCCCTGATCCCCGAGCCCCTGGCCAGCCAGTACCTTGCCGGTGCCATCCTGCTCGGCGCCGCACCCTGCACCGCCATGGTCTTCGTGTGGAGCTACCTGACCCGCGGCGATGCCGCCTACACCCTGGTGCAGGTGGCGCTCAACGACCTGATCATGCTGTTCGCCTTCGCGCCCATCGTGGTCTTCCTGCTCGGCGTCTCCAACATCCCGATACCCTGGGATACCGTCGCGCTGTCGGTGGTGCTCTACATCGTCATCCCGCTCACCGCGGGCTACCTGACCCGGCGAACCCTGATCGCCCGCCGCGGCAGCGAGTGGTACGACAACGTCTTCATGAAAAAGGTGGGACCGATCACGCCCATCGGCCTGATCATCACCCTGGTGCTGCTGTTCGCCTTCCAGGGCGAGGTGATCCTGGAGGCGCCGCTGCATATCGTACTGATCGCCATCCCGCTGATTCTCCAGACCTTCCTGATCTTCTTCATCGCCTACGGCTGGGCCAAGGCGTGGAAGGTGCCCCACAACGTCGCCGCCCCGGGGGCGATGATCGGCGCCAGCAACTTCTTCGAGCTCGCCGTGGCCGCCGCCATCGCCCTGTTCGGCCTGCAGTCCGGCGCGGCGCTGGCCACGGTGGTGGGCGTACTGGTGGAGGTGCCGCTGATGCTGGCGCTGGTGCGCATCGCCAACAACACCCGTGATCACTTCCCGGCGGCCGGCCCCGAGGCCAGGGGCTGAGTCATGGCCATCGACGTCACGCCCCGGGCCCGTGAGTGGCTGCGCAGGAAGGGAGGCGTCGTTACGCTGCGGCTCTCGCCCCGCCACGGCTGCTGCGGCGGGGGAGCCGATGTCACGGTGGCCGAAGCGAGGGCACCGGATGAACCCGAGCGCTATACACGCCTCGAATTCGAAGACGTGACGCTGCATATCGACCCGAGCCTGGTCGACCAGGAGCTGAGGGTCGACGTCGACGGCTTCCTCGGCCTCAGGCATCTCTTCGTGGAGGGTACCTCCCCTACCCGTGCCAGGAAGTAAGGGCAAGATCAGGCAGTGTGGGGTTCCGCACGAGTCGCCTCTCCTGAGCCGAGACAACGCCCATGACGATCAATGCTCGAGAGGGAGACCTGCCATGCGCGAGGAGATGGAACGTTACCAGTCCTGGATCTACCTGCTGTGCATCGTGGCGGGACTGGGGCTCGGCCTCGCCACCCCCGACCTTGCCAGCCTGCTCGAGGGTAGCCTCTGGCCGCTGCTGGGAGGGCTGCTGTATGCCACCTTCGCCCAGATTCCGCTGGTCCGCATCGCCGACGGCTTTCGGGACTGGCGTTTCCTCTCCGCCCTGCTGATCGGGAACTTCCTGGTGATCCCGCTGGCAGTAGGCGGGGTGGTATCGGGACTGCCGCTGACGCCGGCCATCCAGGCCGGGATATTGCTGGTGCTGCTGGTGCCCTGTACCGACTGGTTCATCAGTTTTACCCACCTCGGCAAGGGAGATGCCGCCCGGGCCATCACTGCCGCGCCCCTGCTGCTCCTGGGCCAGCTGCTTGCCCTGCCGCTCTACCTGTGGCTGTTCCTCGGGGACGCCTGGCTGCAGCTTGCCGTCGGCTCCCACTTGATCAGCGCCTTCGCCGGCCTCATCCTCGCCCCCCTGCTGATGGCATGGGTCACCGAGCGCCTGGCCGCACGGCACCGGCAGGCGAGGCGACTGATCCATGGCCTTGGCGTCCTGCCGGTGCCGCTTCTGGCCCTGGTGGTGCTGGTGATTGCGGCCTCGCAGATATCCTCCGTGATCGAGCTCTCGGACGTCCTGCTTCAGGTCCTGGCGGTGTTCGCTGCCTACCTGCTCTTCGCGGCCTGCCTGGGCAAGCTCCTCGGCCAGCTGTTTCGGGTCGAGGTCTTCCAGGCCCGCACCCTGGCCTTCAGCTTCGGCACCCGCAACTCCTTCGTTATGCTGCCGCTGGCCCTGACGCTGCCGGATGCCCTGCAGGCCGCGGTGGTGGTCATCGTCTTCCAGTCGCTGGTCGAGCTGTTCGGCATGGTGGCCTACCTGGCCTGGGTGCCGAGCAAGCTGATGCCGGAGCCCCCTGGTGCATGACGGAACCAGCTTCCGTTTATACACCCCACCTTGCCAGGGAGCGCGAAGACAGCAACCCTAGCGGAATGACTCGTCTCCTGCAGCGCCATCCCCTGGTCGTCATCGTCCTTGCCCAGCTGTGCGGCACGTCGCTGTGGTTCTCCGTCAACGGCGTAGGGCTGTCACTGTCGCGCAACCTGGGCCTCTCCGAGGCCGACCTGGGCCGTCTGACCCTGACCGTGCAGGCAGGCTTCATCGCCGGCACCCTGTTCATCGCCACCACCGGCCTGGCCGACCGCTTCCGCGCCAGCCGAATCTTCGCTGTCTCCTGCCTCGCCGGCGCCCTGGCCAATGCCATCTTCGTGCTGGCAGCGGCTCATCCTCCCCTCGACCTGCTGCTGCGCTTCGCCACCGGGCTCTGTCTCGCCGGCATCTATCCGCTGGGCATGAAGCTGGTGATCGGCTGGACACCCCGGCATACCGGTGCGGCACTGGCCTGGCTGGTGGGCATGCTCACCCTGGGCACCGCCCTGCCCCACCTCCTTCGCGGCACTACCCTGGGCCTGCCCTGGGAGTGGTCGCTGCTGGGCGCCTCCGTCCTTGCCCTAGTCGGCGGGCTGATCATCGTCGTCCTGGGCGATGGCCCGCACCTGCCACCGTCGAGCGGCAAGGCACGGCTGCTCGACGGGCTGGCCGCCTTGCGTGAGCCCCGCTTCCGTGCCGTGGCCGGTGGCTACTTCGGCCACTGCTGGGAACTCTATGCCTTCTGGACGCTCACCCCCTTCCTGGTGGCTCGCGAAGTGGCTCGACTCGACGCCCCCGAAGCCTGGATTCCCTGGCTGTCATTCTTCGTCATCGCGCTGGGGCTGGCGGGCTGCGTGGGCGGCGGCAGGTTGAGCCGCCGACTGGGCAGCCTCTGGGTCGCACGTCGAGCCCTGACCGCCTCTGGCCTGATCTGCCTGGCCTACCCGCTGGCGACCTGGCTGCCGCCTGCTGTGCTGCTGGGACTGCTGGCCCTCTGGGGGATGACCGTCATCGCCGACTCGCCTCAGTTCTCGGCGCTGGCCGCGGCCAGCGCTCCCCGGGAACGCGTGGGCTCGACCCTGGCGGTCATGAACGCCGTGGGCTTCGCGCTCACCATCCCGGCCATTTCGCTCACCACCGCACTATGGTCACTCCAGGCCACCTGGGTGGTGTGGTGGCTGCTGCCCGGGCCGCTGCTGGGCCTCTGGGCAATGCGCGGCGTATCCACCGCACCGCCCGACACGCACGAAGCTCCGCAATCTCCGCGACTACGGAAGACGGGCGCCATTCGTCCCCCCTCTTCCTGATCCTCCCGATACGAGACCTCGCATGTCGGCCTCCAGGCCAGCTTCCCCCTCTTCTATCGCTCGCTTGCGGGACCTCACCAGGCGAGAGCGCTGGAGTCCGGGCTTCACCTCATATCGACCCGGCGCTGGTTGGCCAGGGAGTCGAGAACCGATGTCGAGGCCATCGCCTGCGCTGCCCACTGCCCCGCGCTGTTGGTTCCCGAGGCATAGGCTTTACAGCGGCGAACACCCATGTTCGATGCCTATCAGGGACGCATCGCCAACTCCGTGCTATAGGTGACATGACCCGAAGGGTGGCCAATTCCGCCACCTGTCCGCACGACAAGAGGAGAACACTCATGTCAACCCGCGACGTTGTCATCTGCCATCCCGTTCGTACCGCCATCGGCACCTATGGCGGCAGCCTCAAGGACACCCCTGCAACCGACCTGGGCGCGCGGGTCATTCAGGAAACCCTGTCTCGATCCGGCCTCGCCGCCGACAAGGTGCAGTCGCTGGTGATGGGTCACGTCATCCAGGCAGGCTGCCGCATGAACTCCGCCCGTCAGGCCGGCATCGGCGGCGGGCTGCCGGTGGAGGTTCCGGCGCTCACCATCAACCGGGTGTGCGGTTCGGGCGCCCAAGCCGTGGCCAGCACCGCTCTGGAGATCTGGAGCGGCATGGCCGACTGCGCCATCGCCGGCGGCATGGAGAACATGGACCGCGCCCCCTATGTGCTCCCCCAGGGCCGCTGGGGCGCCCGCATGGGCGATGTGACCATGTTCGACAGCATGCTGCTCGATGGTCTCAACGACGCCTTCAGCAACAAGCATGCGGGCTGGCACACCGAGGACCTGGTCGCACGCTACAACGTCTCCAGGGACGATCAGGACGCCTGGGCGCTGCGCTCCCAGCTGAACTTCTCCAAGGCCCAGGAGGCCGGCCACTTCGACGCCGAGATCGCCGGCGTGGAGCTCACCAGCCGCAAGGGCACCACGACCTTCGCCCGCGACGAGCACAACCGCGGCGACACCACCCCGGAGTCCCTCGCGAAGCTCAAGCCCGCCTTCCGCAAGGAGGGCACCATCACCGCGGGTAATGCGCCGGGGCTCAACAGCGGTGCCTCGGCGATGATCGTCGCCGAGCGCGACTGGGCCGAAAGGCAGGGCCTCGCGCCCATGGCAAGGCTGGTGGCCTTCGGCGTCGGTGCCGTGGACCCCGACTACTTCGGCATCGGCCCGGTGCCGGCGGTCAGGCAGGCGCTCGAGCGCGCCGGCTGGTCGGTGGGCGACCTGGATCGGGTGGAGATCAACGAGGCCTTCGCCGCCATCGCCCTGGCCTGCCAGCGCGAACTCGGGCTGCCGGAAGAGATCGTCAACGTGGAGGGCGGCGCCATCGCCCACGGCCACCCCATCGGCGCCAGCGGGGCGGTGCTGACCACCCGCCTGCTGCATGCCATGCAGCGCAACGGCGAGCGCCGTGGCATCGTCACCCTGTGCATCGGCGGCGGCCAGGGCATCGCCCTGGCGCTGGAAACCCTCTGACTCCACCCCGCCCAACCTCCTGCAACGTCCTCCAGCCGCCGGGAACTTGATGCCTCTCAAGCTCTCGGCGCATTGAGGTAGATAACATATGGATAAGCATATATTCTGATCGACAAATCTCCTCCTGCTTGTCGCGAGGCTTTCCATGTCGGAATCCAACCCCGCTTCCTCCTCCTTCTCCGGACGCCTGATCGACCTTGCCAGGGAGCACCCCGACCAGATTCGCTGGCTCGGTGCCGTAGTGGGCATCTTCCTGCTGATCTACTTCCTGCCGGCCGGCACGGCGCGCTTCGACAACGCCGTGCTGGAGGGCATCCGGCTGACCCACTGGTACGCCCAGGAGCATGTGATCCTCTGCCTGCTGCCGGCCTTCCTGATCGCCGGCGCCATGGCCGCCTACCTGAGCCAGGGCGCGGTGATGCGCTACCTGGGCCCGGCGGCGCCCAAGCCGGTGGCCTTCGGCATGGCCTCGGTGTCGGGGATGCTGCTGGCGGTCTGCTCCTGCACCGTGCTGCCGCTGTTCGGTGGCATCTACCGGCGCGGCGCGGGCCTGGGACCGGCGGTGGCCTTCCTCTACTCGGGGCCGGCGATCAACGTCATGGCGGTGGTGGTCACCGCCAAGGTACTGGGCCTGGAACTGGGCCTGGCGAGGGCCATCGGCGCCATCGTCTTCGCGGTGGTGATCGGCGTGATCATGCACCTGATCTATCGCCGCGAGGAGCTGGCGCGCAGCCAGCAAAATGCTCGCGGCTTCGACGCCGACGACGACGGTCGCCCGCTGGGCCAGGTAGTGGCCTTCTTCGGCCTGATGATAGGCATCCTGGTATTCGCCAACTGGGCCGCGGCCGACAGCCCTACCTGGATGGCTATCCACGCCTGGAAGTGGCAGATCACCGCGGTGCTTGGCGGGCTCTTCGCCCTGCTGCTGATGCGCCGCTGGGGCTGGCCGCTGCGCCAGGTGGCGGTGCTGGTCGGCGCCGTGGTGCTGGCCGCCCTGCTGGTGCCCAACGTACCGGAGCTGGCCTTCGCGGTGGGCATCATCGGCATCATGCTGATCGCCACCCTGCGCGACGACGACCGCGAGTGGGCCGAGCAGAGCTGGGACTTCACCAAGCAGATCATGCCGCTGCTGCTGGTCGGTGTGTTCGTGGCCGGCCTGCTGCTGGGGCGTCCCGGCGAGGAGGGACTGATCCCCTCCGAGTGGGTGGTGATGGCGGTGGGCGACAACGGTTTCCCGTCCACCTTCCTGGCCTCGCTGCTGGGCGGCTTCATGTACTTCTCGACCCTCACCGAGGTGCCGATCGTCCAGGGGCTGATCGGCAACGGCATGGGCAAAGGCCCGGCGCTGGCGCTACTGCTGGCCGGCCCCGCGCTGTCGCTGCCCAACATGCTGGTCATCCGTACCATCATGGGTACCCAGAAGACCCTGGTCTACTGCACGCTGGTGGTGGTCATGGCGA
The DNA here is from genome assembly GCF_030010555.1 of Halomonas rhizosphaerae. GTDB lineage: Bacteria > Pseudomonadota > Gammaproteobacteria > Pseudomonadales > Halomonadaceae > Halomonas > Halomonas rhizosphaerae. The sequence goes on along the minus strand of NZ_JASCQP010000046.1, from coordinate 46,271 downwards.
CCCTGACCGGCTATCTCTACGGCCAGCTGTGGCCTTGACGCCCAGCATTCCCCAACTCGACGACTCCCGCAGGAGAGCACCATGAAACTGAGCATCTACGGCAAGGGCTGCAAGAAGTGCGAGCAGCTGACCGCCAACGCCCAGCAGGCCGCCGAGGCCCTGGGCCTCGCGGTGGAGATCGAGAAGGTCACCGACATGAACGCCATCATCGACAAGGGGGTGATGCGCACCCCGGCACTGGGCATCGACGGCGAGGTGGTACTCGAAGGCAAGGTCGCCAGCCCCGAGGAGCTCGAGGCACTGCTGAAGGCCTGAGCCCGCTAGCCTTCGAGAATCGACCGGCAGCGGACTGCCTGACCTGTGTGAGGTGCCGGCCCCTTGACCCGGGCGGCGGCGCCATCTCACCTTTCAGGCGGTGCTGGGTCATCCACCAGTCCCGCGGCCCGCAGCCGCTCCCTCAGGCGCTGGTTCTCCTCGATCAGGTCGGCGGCCAGGGCGGCGAGTTCGGGCGCTGCCTCGAAGTCACGTTCCAGCTGACGCATCCGTCGGGCACGGGTCAGGTCACGACTGGTAAAGCGCCAACTCGCCACATAGGGCGAACCATCGGCCAGCAGGCCGCTCTCGATGCGCTCGACCACCCAATCGGTTTCCACCGAGCAGGCGCGCGCCAGGTCCTCGAGGGTCAGGGTCGCCTCGTCGATCAGTTCGCCGCTGACGATACGCTGCTGCGCCATCTCCTAGCCTCCCCTCCGTTGGCGCGGATCGAACGCGAGTTCATGCGCCATGGTCTTGTAGAGTTCCCGTGCCTTGTCGGTATCGGCCGGGGGCAGCACCACCTCGAGCTCCACATACAGATCCCCCGGCTCCGGCCCAGGAATACCCCGCCCCTTCAGGCGCAAGCGGCGACCGGTCTGTGACCCGGCAGGCACCTTGAGCTTCACCGCCCCCGAGGGAGTCGGGGTTTCGATGCTGGCTCCCAGAGCGGCCTCCCAGGGGGTCACCGGCACCGTTTGATACACATCCCGCCCCTCGACCCGATAACGCGAATCCGGCGTGAAGTGGATCTCCAGATAGAGGTCACCCGCCGGGCCACCGCCGACACCCGGGCTGCCCTGCCCCGAGAGGCGGATGTGCTGGCCCTCCTTCACGCCCCTGGGGATACGCACGCTCAGGGTGTGGTCCCGGGAGACCACACGTCCTTGCGCGTCGACCTGGGGCACTTGCAGGGTGATCGCCCGGGTCGCGCCCTGGAAGGCGTCCGCCAGGTCGATGAAGACCTTGGCGTGGCGATCCTCCCCGCGCATCTGATAGCCGCGTCTGCCTCGCCCTGCCCGGCCACCCTGGCCGAACAGGTTGGCGAAGAAGTCGCTGAACTCACCGAGGTCGGCCTCCTCGAAACCACGACCGCTGTATTCGAAGCCCGCATCCCAGTCCGGCGGCGGCTGGAAATCCTGGCCCGACCGATACTGCTGAGCCAACTGGTCATAGGCGAGACGCTTCTCCGGATCGGTCAGCACCGCCTTGGCCTCATTAATCTCCTGCATACGCTGTTCGGCTTCGGGCTCCTTGCTGACATCGGGATGAAACTTGCGCGCCAGCTTGCGGTAGGCCTTCTTGATTTCCTCGGCCGTCGCGGTCTTCGCCACCCCGAGCACCTGGTAGTAATCCTTGAATTCCACTGATGAAAGCTCCGACAGATGCCATGACCTTTCACAAGCGCGATGACACGGGGGTCACACTTGAAAGGCTCCAGCAGTATGATGCAAGGCTAGTCGAAAATGGCCGAGAAAAATGGAAAGCCCGTCGTGGAAGGAAGAGTGAACGCCGGCTTCGCCTCAACACATGGCCAGGCGACGATCGGGCCGATTGCCCATGCCGGCCAGACGATGCTGTAAAAGGGCCAGGCGATCGGCGTGGCCCTGCTGAGCGGCCTTCAGCACGTTCTCTATCCAGTCGGGCAGCGCCGACGCCAGGCGGTAGTAGACCCACTGACCTTCTCGGCGGTCGCTGAGCAGGCCGCAGTTACGCAATTGGGCCAGGTGACGCGATACCTTGGGCTGGGATTCCTCCAGGGCATGGGTCATCTCGCAGACGCACAGTTCCTCCTCGCAGCGAATCAGCAGCGTCAGCGTCAGGCGGGTGTCGTCGCCCAGGCACTTGAACAATCGAGCAGGATCAAGCTGAGTCAATGGCGTTATCCTTCGTGATCAAAACCCTACTCACTTTACGTCAAAGCGCAGCATGTCGACAGCGGCCGGGGGCTGGGTGGTCCCCAGCGTCAGGGTCAACCCGCGCAGGGGATATCGGCGCCTCATCACCTCACCGTCCCGTCGCCTCCCGCGGCAGCGCCAGGGCCATCAGCGCGCTGGCCGCCACCAGGGCGGACGAGATCCACAGGCAGGCGGTCAGGCCGTAGACCTGATAGACCCAGCCGGAGAGCAGGGTCCCCAGCAGGCGCCCCATGGCGTTGGCCATGTAGTAGAAGCCCACGTCCATGGAAACGCCGTCGGCGCGCGCGTAGTGAACAATCAGGTAGCTGTGCCAGCTGGAGTTGATGGCGAACAGCACGCCGAAGGCCAGCAGGCCCGCCACCAGCCAGCCGACCTCGGCCAGGGGCAGCAGCGCCAGCAGCGCCGGCAGGCCGGCAAGCGCCAGGGCCCAGGCCACAGTGACGCCCCGTGCCCCGCCCTTGACCAGGCCGGTGAGGCGCGGCGCCTGGGTCTGCACGCCGCCGTAGCCGATCACCCACACGGCCAGCAGGCCGCCCACCGTCCAGTGGCTCCAGCCGTGCTGGTCGTAGAGAAACACCGGCAGCGCCACCACGAACCAGACGTCCCGTGAGGCGAACAGGCACAGCCTTGCCGCCGAGAGCACGTTGATGGCCCGCGACTTCGAGAACACCTCGCTGAACCTGGGCTTGCGCTTCTGGCGGCCCAGGTCGGCCTTGAGCCGGGCCAGCGACAGGGCGAGTACCGCCACCAGCATCACCGCCATGGCGATCACCGCACCACGGAAGCCGATCAGCGACAGCAACACCCCGCCGAGGAAGAAGCCCGCCCCCTTGAGGGCGTTCTTGGACCCGGTGAGGATCGCCACCCAGCGGTAGAGGGCACTGCCGGCGCTGGGACTGTCCCTGGGCACCAGCACCTTGACCGCGCTCTTGGCGCTCATCTTGTTGAGGTCCTTGGCAATGCCCGAGAGTGCCTGGGCCGCCATCACCCAGGGCACGGTCAGCGCCGCGGCGGGCACCATCAGCATGCAAAGCGCCACGATCTGCAGCGCAAGCCCCGCGTTCATGGTGCGGTTGAGCCCCAGGCGGGCGCCCAGCCACCCCCCCACCAGGTTGGTGACCACCCCGAAGGCCTCGTAGAAGAGGAACAGCAGCGCCACCTCGAGCGGCGAGTAGCCCAGCTGGTGGAAGTGGAGCACCACCAGCATGCGCAGGGCGCCGTCGGTCAGGGTGAAGGCCCAGTAATTGCCGGTGATCAGCAGGTACTGACGTACCTCGAAGGGCAGCGACTTGAGTCGTGTGCTGAGCGATTCAACCACGCCCCACCTTCATGGCCAGCTCGGCGGTGCGGTTGGCGTAGCCCCATTCGTTGTCGTACCAGGCGTAGAGCTTGAGCTGGGTGCCGTTGATCACCATGGTGGAGAGCGCATCGATGATCGCGCTGCGCGGGTCGGTGCGGTAGTCGATGGAGACCAGCGGGCGCTCTTCATAGCCCAGGATGCCGGCAAGCTCGCCCTCGGCGGCGGCCTTGAGCGTCGCGTTGACCTCCTCCACGGTCACCTCACGCTCGAGCTCGAAGACCATGTCGGTGAGCGAGGCGTTGGCCAGCGGCACGCGGATGGCGTGGCCATTCAGTTTGCCAGTAAGCTCCGGGAAGATGGCGGTGATCGCCTTGGCCGAGCCGGTGGTGGTGGGGATCAGGCTCATGCCGCAGGCGCGGGCCCGGCGCAGGTCCTTGTGCGGGGCATCGAGGATCGTCTGGGTGTTGGTGATGTCGTGCACCGTGGTCATGGAGCCGTGGCGGATGCCGTAGGTCTCGTGGATCACCTTGACCACCGGGGCCAGGCAGTTGGTGGTGCAACTTGCGGCGGTGACGATGCGATGGAGGTCCGGGTCGTACTTGTCGTCGTTGACGCCCACCACCACGTTGAGCACGCCCTCCTCCTTCACCGGCGCGCTGACCACCACCCGCTCGACGCCCTGGTCCAGGTAGGCCTGAAGCGCCTCCGTTGTCTTCATCTTGCCGGAGCACTCGATGGCCACCTGACAGCCGGACCAGTCGCCCTCGTCCAGCGCCCTGTGCGCGCTGAAGGCGATGCGGTGGCCATCGATGACGATGGCATCGGCCTCGGCCTGGATGCCCTGCCCCGGCGACCACTGGCCGTGGACCGAGTCAAACTCCAGCAGGTGGGCGAAGGTGGCGGCATCACCGCCCGGGTCATTGATGCGCGAAAGCTCGACCTCGCCCGCCGCGACGCGGGGCCAGAGGCTGCGCAGCACCAGGCGGCCGATGCGCCCGAAGCCGTTGATGCCGATACGTAGGGTCATGTTGCTCTCCGGATGAAAGAAAATGGGGGGGTTGCCGACCCCTCAGGCCTGATCGTCGCGGGCCTTGATCTGCAGCCACAGCGAGAGGCGGTGACGAATCTCGTTGAGGGCCTGCTCGTAGGCATCGGCACGACCGATCAGGCGCGGGTCGCGAATATCCCAGTAGAGGTGCTCGTCGCTTTCGCCCTGCCAGTCGCGGCAGGCCTGCTGGGCCTTGTCGCACAGCACGACGACGGCGTTGAAATGTTCGCCGGCGAAGTCGTCCAGTGACTGGCTGGCCAGCCCCTCGGTGGAAATCCCCTGCTTCTTCAATGCCGCCAGGGTCATCGCGGCGGGGGTATCAGGCTCACTGCCCGCGCTGTAAGCCTCGAACCGGTCGCCGGCCATATGGCGCAGCAGCGCCTCGCCCATCAGCGAGCGGGCAGCATTGGCATTGCAGAGAAAGAGCACGCGCTGTTTGGCCATGGAAGAGGCTCCTGAATATATGGAATTTCATATATAACAGCGCCAGATGTCAATCTGGTGACAGCCATCAAGGGGCGATAAAGACGCCCGACACGGCCAGCAGCGCCACCACGGCCCAGGCGGGCAGCTGCCAGCGCACCAGCAGCAGGAAGCCAGCCAGGGCCAGGGCGAACTGCTCGGGCCCGAGGATGACGCCGGTCCAGAGCGGGTCGTAGAGCGCGACGCCCAGGATGCCCACCACGGCGGCATTGGCGCCGCGCATCGCCGATTGGGCGCTAGCCCGGTGGCGCAAGGTCTCCCAGAACGGCATCACGGCCACCAGCAACAGCAATCCCGGCACGAAGATGGTGACCAGTGCCAGGGCGGCGCCAGGGAGCCCGCCGGGTCCGACGCCCATCACGCTGCCCAGATAGGCCGCGAAGGTGAACAAGGGGCCAGGCACCGCCTGGGCGGCGCCATAACCGGCCAGGAAGGACGCCGGCGAGACCCAGCCCGACTGCACCACCTCGGCCTCGAGCAGCGGCAGCACCACGTGCCCCCCGCCGAACACCAGGGCCCCGGCCCGGTAGAAGGCATCCAGCAGGTCGAGCGTCGACGAGGCGGTGGCGAGGGCCAGCAGCGGCAATCCCCCCAGCAGCAACAGGAAGACCACCAGGGCAAGGCCACCGACCCGATGGGACACCGGCAGCGCCAGCGGCGCTGGAGGAGTATCCCCGCCGCCGCGGCGACACAGCGCCAGGCCGGCCAGCGCCCCCGCCAGGATCGCCATCACCTGGCCCAGGGGACCACCCACCAGCACCACGCTGAAGACCGCGGCCAGCGCGATGCCCGCGCGACGCCGGTCCGGGCAGAGGCCCTGCGCCATGCCCCAGACGGCCTGGGCGACGATGGCCACCGCCGCCACCTTAAGGCCGTGGACCAGCCCCGCGCCAACGGGGCCGTCGAACAGGCTCGCGCCCAGGGCGAAGGCCACCAGCAGCAACGCCGACGGGAGGGTGAAGGCCAGCCAGGCCAGGGCGGCGCCCCAGGGCCCGGCCCGCAGCAGGCCGAGGGCGAAACCCACCTGGCTGCTGGCCGGCCCGGGCAAGAACTGGCAGAGCGCCACCAGGTCGGCATAGTCCCGCTGGCCGAGCCAGTGCCGACGCGTCACGAACTCGTGGCGAAAGTAGCCCAGGTGCGCGACGGGGCCACCGAACGAGGTCAGGCCCAGCAGCAGGAAGGCCTGGAAGACCTCCCGGCGTCGGCCTCCATGGGCTGGCGAGCGGGTCATGGCCGGGGCTCGTCCACGCTCAGCCGTAGCGGCCGGTGATGTAGTCTTCCGCCTTCTTGGTGGCCGGGTTGGCGAACATCGTCCGGGTGTCGTTGTACTCGATGATCTCGCCGAGGTGGAAGAAGGCCGTGTAGTCGGCCACCCGCGCCGCCTGCTGCATGTTGTGGGTCACGGTGATGATGGTGAACTGCTGCTTGAGCTTGTCCATCAGGTCCTCAATGGTCGCCGTGGAGATCGGGTCCAGCGCCGAGGTGGGCTCGTCCATGAGGATCACGTCGGGCTGCACGGCGATGGCGCGGGCGATGCACAGGCGCTGCTGCTGGCCACCGGAGAGCGACGTGCCCGGCTGGTGCAGCTTGTCCTTGACCTCCTCCCACAGGCCGGCGTCGCGCAGCGCCTTCTCCACCAGTTCGTCCTGCTCCGGCTTGCGGCTCACCAGGTCGTGCATGCGCGGCGCATAGACGACATTGTCGTAGATCGACTTGGGAAAGGGATTGGGCTTCTGGAAGACCATGCCCACCCGGCGGCGCAGGGCCACCTCGTCCATCTTGGCGGCATTGACGTCGCGGCCGTCCATTTCCACCAGCCCCTCGATTCGCACGCTGGGGATCAGGTCGTTCATGCGATTCAGGCAGCGCAGGAAGGTGGACTTGCCGCAGCCCGAGGGCCCGATCAGGGCCGTGATGTTCTTCTGGTAGACATCGATGTTGATGTTCTTCAACGCCTGGCTCTGGCCGTACCAGAGGCTGAGGTCGCGGACGCGAATGCTCAGCTCGTGGTGGGCGTCGGTATTGCGGGTCACCGGCTGGCCGGGTTCGGGACGGGAGCTTTCGTGACGTGACATCGGCGCGGTACTCCGCTCGGCAACGTGAATGTTCATCTGTGGATACCCTGTAACGTAGCGTGGCCTACCAGCGGCGCTCGAACTTCTTGCGCAGGACGACGGCGGTGGCGTTGAGGAAGATCAGGATCGCCAGCAGCACCAGGATCCCCCCGGCGGTCTTCTCGACGAAGGCCTGCTCCGGCTCCCCCGCCCAGGTGAAGACCTGCGCTGGCAGCACGGTGGCGGCCTGGGTGAAGGAGGCGCCCACGTCGGGGATGAAGGCCACCATGCCGACGATGATCAGCGGTGCGGTCTCGCCCATGGCCTGGGCCAGGCCGATGATCGAGCCGGTCATGATCCCCGGCATGGCCAGCGGCAGCACGTGGTCACGCACCACCTGCCAGCGCGAGCAGCCGACGCCGAAGGCGGCGTGGCGAATCGAGTCCGGCACGCTGCGCAGCGCCGTGCGGGTGGCGATGATGATCACCGGCAGGGTCATCAGCGCCAGGGTCATGCCGCCCACCAGCGGCGAGGAGCGCGGCACCCCGAAGAAGTTGATGAAGATCGCCAGGCCCAGCAGGCCGAACAGGATCGAAGGGATCGCCGCCAGGTTGTTGATGTTGATCTCGATGATCTGGGTCAGGCGGTTGTCCGGGGCGAACTCCTCCAGGTAGACCGCCGTCATCACGCCGATGGGAAAGGCGATCGCCAGCGTCACCAGCATGGTCATCACCGTGCCCACGGCGGCGGCCATGATGCCGGCACGCTCGGACATCTTGGAGTCACCCTCGGTGAAGAAGGTGGTATTGAACTTCAGGGCCACCTGGCCGCTCTCGACCTTCTCGTCGACCGCTTGCCGTTCGGCCTCGCTGAGCTTGTTGCGGTTGCCCTTGAGGTACTGGTCCACCTCGCCGTTGGCCAGTACCCAGCGGGTCTCGGTGGTGCCCAGCAGGTCGGGGTCGTCACGCAGCATGCCCGGTATCAGGCGCTCGAAGCTGCGGCTGACGATCTTGGCATCCTCGGGCTCCATGGCGGCACGCCCCATGCGGGTCGCGTCCTCGTTGTACGTCAGTTCCACTTCCACATAGGTCTGCTGGAAGGCCGGCAGCCCCTTGTTGAGCATGTCGGCGAAGAACAGTACCAGGAACAGGCCGGCGAGCCCCAGGGCCCCCATGGAGATCCACTTCAGCCGCGACGACTGGCGGTGGCGGCGGCGCAGCTGGGCGCTGATGTCGTCGAAGGATTGACTCATCTCGGCGATTCCTCGGCGTTACAGGTTGTTGACGCGATACTTCTCGCGGAAGCGGCGGATCATGAGCACCGACACCAGGTTCAGGCTCAGCGTGACGGTAAACAGCACCAGGCCCAGGGCGAAGGCGGAGAGGGTCTCGGCACTCTCGAACTCCAGGTCGCCGGTCAGCGCCGCGACGATGCGCACCGTCACCGTGGTCATGTCCTCCAGCGGGTTGGCGGTCAGGTTGGGCCGCATGCCCGCCGCCATCACCACGATCATCGTCTCGCCCAGCGCCCGCGAGACCGCCAGCAGCGAGGCGGAGATGATCCCCGGCAGGGCCGCGGGAATGACCACGTCGCGGATGGTCTCGCCCTTGGTCATGCCCAGCGCCAGGGAACCCTGACGCATGCTGTCCGGCACCGCATTGATCACGTCGTCGGAGAGCGAGGAGATGAAGGGGATGATCATGATGCCCATCACCAGCCCGGGCGCCACGGCATTGTTGAAGGAGGCATCCAGCCCGAAGAAGCCGGCGACGTCGACGATGATCGGCGCCACCGTGATGGCGGCGAAGAAGCCATAGACCACGGTGGGAATGCCGGCCAGCACCTCGAGGGTCGGCTTGGCCAGGGTGCGCACCCGACGGGGGGCGAACTCCGCCATGTAGATGGCCGAGAGCAGGCCCACAGGGATCGCCACCAGCATGGCGATGGCCGTGATCATGAAGGTGCCGGCGAACAGCGGCACCGAGCCGAACTGCGCGGCGCTGCCCGCTTCGTCGCCTCGCCCGGCGGCGGCCAGGAAGCTGGCGCCGGGGTTCCAGACGGTCCCGGTGATGAAGTCCCAGAAGCTGTGCATCTGGAAGAAGCGCAGCGCCTCGAAGACGATGGAGAAGAGGATGCCGAAGGTGGTGAAGATCGAGATCATCGCCGCGGCGACCAGCACCCAGCGAATCACCCGCTCGATGGCCTGGCGGGCGTGAAAGTCGGGCTTCACCTGGCTCATGCCCACCAACAGGCCGATGGCGGCGATCACCAGACTGCCGGCCAGCAGGTAGAGGGTGGGGATATCGGCGCCCAGCAGCAGCATCAGCAAGGCCCCGATGGCGCCCACGGTGATCGCCGGGCCGGCGGTGGCGAGCACGGCGAACCAGGCATACTGATCGGGCTGGGCATACATGGCCGTGCCCGTGGCGCGCACCCGCGCGGCCTTGGCACGACCCAGGAAGAAGGCTATCAGACCCAGCAGCAGCAGGACGCCGCTGAACATGGCGAGGAGTTGGTTGGTCTGCATAGGTCTCTCTCGGTGGATAACGACGGCAGCGTGCCTGCCGGAACGTGCGACGGCCGGCAGCCTTGGGCTGCCGGCCGGATCAGGCGTCCGTGCCCAACGGGGTGTTACTTGAGGTCGCTGACCTCGAGCTTAGCCCGATTTTCAACCTTTTCACGGGTCTGCTCGCGCTCGGCTTCCGGCAGCGGGATCAGGCCCAGGTCACCCAGATAGCCACCCTCGCCGATCATGGTCTCGGAGACGAACATGTCCACGTAGTCGTACAGCGGCGGTACCTCCTCGGCGTGCTGGTTCTTGACGTAGAACCACAGCGAGCGGGCGATCGGGTAGTCCCCGGCGCTGATCGCCTCGGACTCCGGCTCCACGCCATCGATGGCGGTGCCGACCAGGGTATCGGGATTCTCGACCAGGAAGGAGTAGCCGAAGATGCCGAAGGCATCGGTGTCTTCGCTCAGGCGCTGGACGATCAGGTTGTCGTTCTCGCCGGCATCGATATAGACGCCGTCGGAACGAATGTCAGTGTAGGCCTCGCCACCGTAGGCCTCCATTTCCTCCGACGGGACTTCCATGGCGAGCTCCTCGAAGGCGTCACGGGTACCGGAGGTGCTGGGCGGGCCGTAGATGGAGATCTCGCGATCCGGCAGGGAGGCGTCGATCTCGCTCCAGTTGGTGTAGGGGTTGTCGACCAGCTCGCCATCGACCGGCACCTTGGCCGCCACGGCCAGGAACAGCTGCTCGAGGGTCAGCTCGATGGCCTCGTTGGTGCTGGACTGGGCGAAGACGATGCCGTCGGAACCGATCTTGACCTCGGTGACATCGGTCACGCCGTTCTCGAGGCAGCGCTCCAGCTCGGAGGCCTTGATGCGGCGGGAAGCATTGGAGATGTCCGGAGTGCCCTCGCCCACGCCGTTACAGAACAGGCGGATACCGCCGCCAGAGCCGGTAGACTCGATGACCGGCGTCGGATACTCGGTCACCGCGCCGAACTCCTCGGTCACATAGCTGGCGAACGGGTAGACGGTGCTGGAACCGACGATACGGATCTGGTCGCGGGCGTGGGCCACGGTGGCCACGCCCATGACGGCGGCGGCGATAGCAGTGGTCTTGAGGATGCGATTCATGGAGCGGTCTCCTGATGAGGACAGTGTGCAACCTTCACGGGTGACACCTTGCCCCAGACAGATGACAGCTTCATGACAGCCACACAGCCGCTTCCCATCTGCCGAGCAGGATGCACCCGCTACGATGCATACCCTGCCCCAGGGAGATGACACCCGCGTGACAGGATTCTTCCGCTGGACGACGCGGGAAAGCGTCGGGATGACGCTCAGGACTCGCTATCGTCTGCGGCCGCGTCAGGCGTGGCCTCTCGCCCCGCCAGTAGACGGATGCCCAGATTGGCCGCCAGCGAGGCGCCGAGCATGGTGCCCACCATCGGCCAGGCGCTGTCCACCTCGAAGGCGCCGACCAGCACCCCGGCCAGGGCGCCGCTGGAGAATTGCAGGCTGCCCTGCAGGGCGGCGGCGGTGGCGCTCATATGGTGGAAACGGTCGAGCAGCGAGGTGATGGCATTGGGGGCAATCAGGCCGATGGTCCCGGCGAACAGCATGATCAGTGGCACCATGGTGGCGAGCGACTCGAGCCCGGTGGCCACCACCAGCGCGAGTCCGATTCCGGCGGCCAGTTGGATACCCAGCCCCAGGCGCAGGTTCTGCAGGGGGGTGCGCCACCTCAGCAGGCGGATATTGAGGCGATTGGCGGCCACCATGACCACCACGTTGACGCCGAACACCAGCGGATAGAGCGACGGCGTCAGGCCGAAGTGCTCCAGATAGAGGAACGGCGAGGCGGTGACGAAGGCGAACAGCCCGGCGAAGGACATCGAGGCGGCGGCGATGAAGCCCATGGCCCGACGATCTCGAAGCACGCTGGCATAGTTGGCCAGCACTCGGGCCGGCGTTGCCGCGGAACGGCCGGGCGGTCGCGTCTCGGGCAGCCGGGTGCCCAGCAGCCACATCAGGAAACCGGCATAGGCGGCAAGGAACACGAAGATCAGCCACCAGTCGGCGAGATAGAGCAGCCCGCTGCCCACCACCGGCGCCACCAGTGGCGCCATCAGCATGATGATGGCCATGGTCGACATCACCTTGGCGGCTTCCCGGCCCTTGAAACAGTCGCGCACGATGGCCGCCGAGTTGACGACGGTAGCGCCACCGCCCAGCGCCTGGACGAAGCGCCAGCCCAGCAGCTCCCACAGCGAACTCGAGGTGGTGATCACCAGGCTGGCCAGCAGGAAGACCACCAGCCCACCCAGAAGCACCGGCTTTCGCCCCACCCGATCGGATACCGGGCCGAACACCAGCTGGCCCAGGGCAAAGCCGGCCAGGAAGGTGGAGAGCGACAGCTCCGTGTGATGGATGCTCGCGCCGATATGCTCGGCGATCGCCGACATGGCCGGCAGGTAGGCATCGATGGCGAAGGGCGCCAGGGCCGTATTGGCGGCCACCAGCAGCGCCACGCGTCGGGGGTTCAGGGTCAAGGCACCTCCATGGCAGGAACCGGTCAAACAGATAGTGGGCTAATGATACCCGAAACCCCGGCCCCTGCCTCGGCCGTCTATATTCGGCCACCTGGCCTTGCTAGAGTGACCCCCACGACAACCGGAGGGATCCCGCCATGGCAGATGACCTGCTTTCACAACTCAAGACCATGACCACCGTGGTCGCCGACACCGGTGACCTCGAGGCGATTCGCCGCTTCGAACCCACCGATGCCACCACCAACCCGTCTCTTATCCTCCAGGCGGCCCAGCAGGAGGCACGCCGTGCGCGGCTGGCCGAGATTGCCCGCCATGCGACCGACATCGACGATGCGCTGGACGCGGTGGCCGTGGAGATCGGCAGCGAAGTCAGCGCCCTGATCCCGGGCTTTGTCTCCACCGAGGTCAGCGCTCGCCTCTCCTTCGACACCGACGCCACCCTGGCGCGGGCCCGCTCGCTGATCGAGCGCTACGGGCGACACGGCGTCGGTCCCGAGCGCATCCTGATCAAGGTGGCGGCCACCTGGGAAGGCATCCGTGCCGCCCGGATCCTCGAGCGCGAAGGCATCCACACCAACCTCACCCTGCTGTTCAGCTTCGCCCAGGCCCGGGCCTGCGCGGATGCCGGCGTCACTCTGGTCTCACCCTTCGTCGGCCGGATCCTCGACTGGCACAAGGCGCATGAGCCCGACGCCGACTTCAGCGGCGACCGCGACCCGGGCGTGCAGTCCGTCAGGCGCATCTACGAGCACTTCAAGGGGCATGGCTACGACACCATCGTGATGGGCGCGAGCTTCCGCAACGCCGGCGAGATCATCGCCCTGGCCGGCTGTGACCGCCTGACCATCTCGCCCAAGCTGCTGGAAGAGCTGGCCGGCACCACCGGCAACCTGGAGCGTCGGCTCACGCCGCTGGATGCCGAGACCGGCGCCCCGGAGCCCCAGGACGAGGCGGAGTTCCGCTGGGAGATGAACGAGGATGCCATGGCCACCGAGAAGCTGGCGGAGGGCATCCGCAAGTTCATGGCCGACCAGCGCAAGCTGGAGGCGCTGCTGGGAGAACTTCGGAAGGGCTGACGGACCGGCACCGGCGAGGCCCCGGTCAGTGGTCGTGCGAGGCGGCCTCCTGGGCCTCGAGCATCTCGACGAGCGGCTGGAACTCCTCGCGATTATGCTCGTTCAGGCGCATCAGTATGCGGTGCGCCTCGAGAACCCGCCGGCGGGTCTCTTCGACGTCGGTGGGAACCTCGGGGAGGTCGCAGAGCTCACAGGTCTCGGTGATCGGTGTCTCCACCAGGGTGAAAATGCGCGAGAATCCCATGACGTCGAGCATCCGCCGGACATCCGGATTGTCGGCGATGATGGTCGGTCGCTCGGTGACACGCCCCTGCACCGCCATCGCCACCTTGGCGAGAAAGCCCAGGGCGGTGGAATCCACGTTGGTGGTATCGCGCAGGTCGATGATCAGCGTCTCGAGGCCCGGGGTCTCGGCCAGCTGCGTGGCCTGGCGGTCCAGGGTGGCACAGAGCGTCAGGCGCACGTCCCCGCACAGCTTCAGGACGAAGACCCCGGAATCGAACGCCGCCTTGATGCGGCCTTCATGATTTATCATTGCCAAATCCGCTCACCATCATGATCGTCAGGTCGTCTGGCAGTTCCTCGTGCCCCGGGGCGCTCTCGGCGACGCTTTCATCATCGTCCGCCAATGCGCCCAGTGCAAGACTGCCACGTAGGTCCTCCAGCGTCTCGCTGTCCAGGACCCGCCGCTCGAGTTCCCTGAGCCGTAGATCAAGCGTGTCGCCCGGCAGACACTCCAATATTCCATCCGAACACAGCCACAACCGGAAGTTCTCCGGCAGCTCGCAGCCCAGCCGCGGATAGTCGACTCCCGGAAAGAGACCGACCGGCATGCCCTCACCGGGCAGCGGCGTCACCTCCCCGTCGGTCACCAGCAGGGGCATGGGCAACTGAGCGCCCAGCGAATAGTGGAGATAACGACGTTGATGGTCAATGACCCCGACGAAGAGGGTCGCATGCTTGCCGATGCCGGCATCCAGCAGTTCGCGGTTGAGCGCCGCCAGCCAGCGTGGCGCCAGATCTTCGGGATCCTCGCCGTCCCACTCGTGCTGCCAGTGATTGGAGAGATACTTCAGCAGCACGGTGACGAAGGCCGAGGACGCGCCGTGCCCCGAGACATCGGCAAAATAGAACAGGCTGTAGCGCTCATTGAAGGCCTGGAAATCGAGGAAATCCCCGGAGAGGTAGAGCGAAGGCGCCAGCCAGTAGTCGAACGTGACATCGTTCAGGGTCTGCGGCCTCGGCGGCAGCAGCTTGCGCTGGATCTGCCCGCCGGCCTGCTGATCGAGGCGCAGCATCGCCAGGTGGGTCTCGAGGCTCTCGTTGAGCTCCTCCAGGTCCTCGTTGAGCTGGGCCAGGCGAGCGCGGTCATGCTCCCGTTCCGCGGCCAGGCGATGGACCTCGATGGCCTTGCCGATCATTCGCCGCAGCAGGGACCCATGGCGCAGCGGGTCGATGATGTAGTCCACCAGGCCGGCATCGACAGCGCGCAGCAGGTCGGCATCCTGGCGCTCGTCACTGACCACCAGCGTCGGCAGGCGTTCGGCGAGCCGCGTCCACTCGCCGCGGGGCACCGCCCTGGCATGGGCCACGATAAGGGCAGTGTCCGGGGGGAGTCCCTCGATGCTGTCGGCGGCATACACCGCCAGGCCGTCACGGGCGATGGTCTCGGCCAGGGCATCGCGCTCCGGCCCCGGTACGTCGATCACCCCGATCAGTTGCTTGGCTGGTGGCATGCTGTCATGGCCTCATTCGGCGAAGGCGTCATCGAAGTCGGCATCATCGAAGTCGAACTCCTCGCTGGCGAAGGGATCCTCGCCCTGTTCACCATCGCTGACCTCGAAGCGGCGCTGCTGCAGCCAGGTATCGCGGATGAAGCTGTAGCGGTCGCCGCGGATCAGCGCCTCCTGGTCGAGCAGCCCGGCCCGGGCATCGATCACCCTCAGGGCGGTGAGGCTCATGCGCACCTCGTCATCCTCCACGTAGGTGGTCGGATAGGTGTACATGTCCACCGGCAGGCCGGCGGTATCGCGCACCGTGCTCGGGCCGAGCAGCGGCAGCACCAGGTAGGCCCCTTCTCCCACGCCCCAGGTACCGAGCGTCTGGCCGAAGTCCTCCTCGCGCCCGGTGACCTCCATCCGCGAGGCGACATCGAACAGCCCGCCGATGCCGACCGTGCTGTTGATCAGGAAGCGACCGGTGGCCACGCTGGCATTGGTGCCCTTGCCCTGCAGCAGGCTGTTGAGCGCGGTGCGCGGCTCCCCCAGGTTGGAGAAGAAATTGCCGACGCCGGTCTCCACCGGGTCCGGGGTGATGAAGCGATAGCCCCGGGCGAGCGGCTTGAGCGCGTAGCGGTCGACCACGTCGTTGAAGGCGAACACCTTGCGGTTGAACCCCTCCCAGGGGTCATCGGGGTTTCGCTCGCGCACCTCGCCGCTGGAGGCGCATCCTGCGGTGGCCACCAGCAACAACGCCAGCGCCCCGCGCCCGACCCATCTCGTCAGACCCTGTTTCATCGGCTTGCTCGCCTCCCAGCGGTTCCCTGTCATGACGCTCATTGGCGACGCACCACCACACTGCCGGCACTGTATCCCGCGCCGAAGGAACAGACCACCCCGAGTGCGCCGCGTGGCAGGTCGTCCCGATGCAGGTGGAAGGCGATGATCGAGCCCGCCGAGCTGGTGTTGGCGTAGCGATCGAGGATGATCGGCGCCTGTTCGGAGCTCGGATCATGGCCCAGCACGCGCCGGGCGATGAGGTCGTTCATGTGGCGGTTGGCCTGGTGCAGCCAGAGTCGCGACAGGTCGCCGCCGGTAAGCTCGAGGCTCGCCAGGTGATCGGTGATCAGCGCGGCCACCAGCGGACAGACCTCCTTGAAGACCCGCCGGCCCTCCTGGACGAAGAGCTTGTCGATGGCCTGCGGGTCGCTGTCGGTGACCCGGTTGAGGAAGCCGGCGTTGTTGCGGATGGCGTTCGAGAAGCGCGTCACCAGGCGCGTGCCGAGGATCTCGAAGCGTTCCTCGGCCGTGGCCACCTCCTCGCTCTCCAGCACGATGGCGGTGCAGGCATCACCGAAGATGAAGTGGCTGTCGCGATCCCGGAAGTTGAGGTGCGCCGAGCAGATCTCCGGGTCGACCACCAGTGCACGCTTGACGCTGCCGGCGCGAATGGCATTGGCGGCGGTCTCGATGGCAAAGGTCGCCGAGCTGCAGGCGACGTTCATGTCGAAGGCGTAGCCGCCCGCACCGAGCGCATCCTGGAGTTCCACCGCGACGGCCGGATAGGGCCGCTCCAGGTTGGAACAGGCGACGATGACCAGCTCGATATCCGTGGCCTCGACGCCCGCCGCATCGAGGGCGTCGCGCGACGCGGCCAGGCCCATCTCGCACTGGAGGGAGGGCACGTCATTGCCGCGCTGCGGCAGCCGGGGACGCATCCGCGCGGGATCGAGGATACCCTCGGCATCGAGCACGTAACGGCTGTGGATGCCCGAGGCCTTGACGATGAACTCGGTACTGGAGTGCGGCAGTGGCTCACGCTCACCGGCGGCGATGGCGTCGGCATGGCGCGCGTTCTCGGCGTCCACCCAGGCGTTGAACGAGGCCACCAGGGCCGCGTTGTCGATGGCGTGCGGCGGGGTGAAGAGCCCCGTGCCGGTGATCACCACTTGGCTCATGCGTGTCTCCCTGTGAGTTCTGTCCAGCGCTTCTCGAGGCGCTTGGTGGAGACCGGGAACTTCGTGCCCAGCTGCTGGGCGAAGAGCGAGACCCGCAGCTCCTCGATCCACCAGCCGAACGCCACCAGCGCCGGGTCCTCCACGCCGCCGCGTCGCTCGCTCTCGCGGCGCGCGGCCAGGCGGGCCTCGAAGTCCTGGACCTCCTGCATGTGCATCTGGTCGCGCATGCGCTCCCTCGGCGCCTTCTCCAGGCGGGTCAGCGCCGCTTCCATGTAGCGGGGGTACTCCTCGAGCCACTCCCCGGCCTCGCTGACGAAACCGGGATGCACCAGCCGCTGCATCTGGGCCTTGAGGTCACTGTAGACCAGCGCCAGGGCCAGGTTCAGCTGTCCCTTGAGCGCCTTGGTCACGGCCAGGTGCCCCTTGAGCGCCTGCTCCAGCGTAGTCACCAGGGTCTCCGCCCGGGGCAGCAGTGCATCACGCTGTGCCTCGAGGCGCTGTTCAAGCTCGTTTCGAGAGCGCGGCAGCGGGTCGGTGGCCACCACCTGGCGGAACACCGCTGCCACCACGTCCTCGACGAGCTCTCGCTTGCTGCCGACCCTGGCGAACAGCAGCGCACAGGTCTCGAGGCCCTTGAGGCGTTCGATGGCCCGCACCTGGTCGGGCAGGCGCTCCATGGCCGCCCTGACCACGCCGCGGCGATGGGCCTCGCGGGCCTTGTCGGGATGGTCGAAGAGCTCGACCCGGAAGGCCTCCTTGGCGGGCACCAGCGCCGGGTAGGCCTCCACCCGGATGCCGGCCTGGGTGGTGACCCGGGACTCGGGCAATGGCGTCTCGGGCAGGGCCTCGAGCTCGCCTTCGCTGCTGGCCTGCTCGGCCAGGGCTCGGGCGCCCTCCCCCGCGGCGGCCTCGAAGCGGCGCTCCAGTTCGCGAGCATCGCGGCCCTGGCCCAGGGTACGGCCCTGGTGGTCCACCACCCGCAGGTTCATCACCAGGTGCGGTTCCAGCTGGTCGAGGCGCCAGTCATCGGGGTGGAGGCGCACCCCGGTCCGGCGGCGAAGGAACTCGCCCAGCGCCTCGGTGAGCGGCACGTCGTCCGGCGTCATGGTCTCGAGGGCGGCGTCGACCCAGTCGGGAATCGGCACCACCTGGCGGCGTACCGCCTTGGGCAGCGACTTCATCAACGCGATGCACTTCTCGCGCAGCAGGCCCGGGACCAGCCACTCGAGCCGCGCCAGGGGCAGCTGGGGCAACATGGCCGCCGGCACGGTGAGCGTCACGCCATCGTCTGCCGCCCCGGGCTCGAAGTGGTAGGAAAGCGGATAGCGCACCCCACCCAGCACCAGCTCGTCAGGGTAGTCGGCCTCGGTGACCTCCCCGGCCTCCCGGGCCAGCAGGGCCGCGCGGTCGAACTTCAGGATGTCGGGGTTCTCGCGCTCGGCCTTCCGACGCCAGGCCTCGAAGCCCTTGCCGTTGACGATCTCCTCGGGGATGCGCTCATCGTAGAAGGCGAACAGGGTCTCCTCGTCGACCAGGATATCGCGCTTGCGGGCGCGGTCCTCGAGGTCCTCGACCTCCTCCACCAGTGCCCGGTTGTGGGCGAAGAACGCGCCACGGGTCTTGAATTCGCCCTCCACCAGCGCCCGGCGGATAAAGAGCTCTCTCGACTGTGCCGGATCGATCGGACCGAAATGTACCTTGCGTCCGGCGACGATCGGCAGGCCGAAGAGCGTGACCTGTTCGGTGGCGACCACCTGGGCGCGCTTCTTCTCCCAGTGCGGTTCGGCATAGGCACGCTTCACCAGATGGCCGGCCAGCGGCTCGATCCACTGGGGCTCGATCCTGGCCACGGTACGGGCGAAGAGCCGGCTGGTCTCGACAAGCTCGAAGGCCATCAGCCACTTGGGGGACTTCTTGGCCAGCCCCGACCCCGGATGGATGACGAACTTGCGGTTGCGGGCCCCCAGGTACTCGCGATTCTCGGTGGCGAGCCCCAGGTGCGAGAGCAGCCCGGTGAGCAGGGCCTGATGCAGAGCCACGGCACTCTCGCGGCGGGCCTCCTGGCGGGCCTTGTCGTCCCTGTCCGGCTCATCGGCGGCCGGCCGCGGGGCCGGCGGGGGCACCTCGATCTCCATGTCGCGCAGCAGCTGGCGCAGCTGGCGAAAGGTGTCGTGCCACTCGCGCAGGCGCAGGTAGTTGAGGTAGTGCTCCTTGCACCAGCGCCGCAGCCGATTGCCGGAGAGCGCCTCCCGGGCGGCCTCGAAGCCGTTCCAGAGGTTGAGCAGGGCCACGAAGTCGGAGTCCGGGTCCTGCCAGCGGCGGTGGGCCTGGTCGGCGGCCTGGCGCTTGTCGGCCGGCCGGTCGCGGGGGTCTTGCACCGCCAGGCCGGCGACCACGATCAGCACCTCGCGCAGCCCCCCCTGCTCGGCGCCCGCCAGCACCATGCGCGCCAGGCGAGGGTCGATGGGCAGCCGCGCCAGCTTGCGCCCCAGCGGGGTCAGGCGACTGTTTCCGTCCACCGCGCCCAGTTCGAACAGCAGCCGGAAGCCATCGGTGACGAAGCGCGAATCCGGCGGATCGACGAAGGGGAAGGCCTCGATGTCACCGAGCTTCAGCGACAGCATCGAGAGGATCACCGAGGCCAGGTTGGTACGGCGGATCTCGGGGTCGGTGAACGCGGGCCGGGCGAGGAAGTCCTCCTCGTCGTAGAGGCGGATGCAGACCCCTTCGGCTACGCGCCCGCAGCGGCCCTTCCGCTGGTTGGCGCTGGCCTGGCTGACCGGCTCCACCGGCAGGCGCTGGATCTTGGCCTTGTAGCTGTAGCGACTGAGACGCACGAGCCCCGGGTCGATGACGTAGCGGATCCCCGGCACGGTGAGCGAGGTCTCCGCCACATTGGTGGAGAGCACGATGCGCCGCCCCGCATGGGGGGCGAAGACGCGGTTCTGCTCGGCATTGGAGAGTCGCGCGTAGAGCGGCAGGATCTCGGTGCCCGTGAGGTCGGCGCGGCGCAGGGTATCGGCAGTCTCGCGGATCTCGCGCTCGCCGGGCAGGAACACCAGGATGTCGCGTGGGCCATGGAACCAGCGCTGGTCCCGCTCGACCTGCTCGATCTCCTCCACGGCGTGGAGGATCCCCTCCTGCAGGGTACGATCCTCCTCGTCATCATCATCGCGCACCAGCGGCCGGTACCGCACCTCGACCGGGTAGGTGCGCCCGGAGACCTCCACCACCGGCGCCGGCCGGACTCGCCCCTGATCGTCCGGGCGCCCGAAGTGCTCGGCGAAGCGGGCCACGTCGATGGTCGCCGAGGTGATGATCACCTTGAGGTCGGGACGCCGTGCAGTGAGGCGCTTGAGGTAGCCGAGCAGGAAGTCGATGTTGAGGCTACGTTCGTGGGCCTCGTCGATGATGATGGCCTCGTAGCCCATCAGGTCCGGGTCGTGGCGGGTCTCGGCGAGCAGGATACCGTCGGTCATCAGCTTGATCAGGGTGTCGTCGCTGCTCTGGTCGGTGAAGCGCACCTGGTAGCCCACCTGCTCGCCCAGCGGTACCTGGAGCTCCTCGGCGAGGCGACTGGCCACCGAGCGAGCCGCCAGGCGCCGCGGCTGGGTGTGACCGATCAGCCCGCGGCGCCCCAGGCCCAGCTCCAGGCAGAGCTTGGGCAACTGGGTGGTCTTGCCCGAGCCGGTTTCGCCGGCCACCACCACCACCTGATGCTCGCGCAGGGCCTCGAGGATGTCCTCCCGACGCTCCGCCACCGGCAGCGATGGCGGGTACTCGAGGGTCACCGGCCGCGCCCGGCGACGTTCCACCTGCTGCCGCGAACGCTCGAGCGCGCGTCGCACCTCGGCTAGGCCGCGATCCACGGGCTTGCCCTCCCTCAGGCGACGGCGCAGCCCGCGCAGGCGCTTGTCCAGGGTCGGGACGTCGCGGCGCAGGGCGTCGGCGAGGTCGCGGGTCAGGGCGTCTAGCTCGGCGGCATGCTGGACATTCGCCGCGGGGGCCTGGCGGGTCTCGGCGGTCACGGTCTCGACAATCGTCTCCGGGTCACGGTCATCAACAAAACGGCCCGCCCGGGACTCCCGGAGCGGGCCGTGCATTGTAACGCCGAGGTCACGGCGGCGCCTAATCGGGACCATCAAGCGTGCCTATCAGGTTGCAAGAAGGAAGCTATCGTATTTCACGCTTTTTCGCTGAACATGACAGCGTCTGTGGCCGCCGGGATCATTCACCGGTCTTCTCGCGCTCCTCGTCGCGCAACTGGCGACGCAGGACCTTGCCCACGTTCGTCTTGGGCAACTCGTCGCGGAACTCCACGTGCCTGGGTACCTTGTAGCCGGAGAGATCCTTCTTGCACCAGGCCCGCAGGGTCTCGGCATCGAGGGACTCGTCCCGGGCGACGACGAACAGCTTGATCGCCTCACCGCTGGTCTCGTCGGGCACCCCCACGGCCGCGGACTCGATCACGCCCGGATGGGCCGCCACCACGTCCTCGATCTCGTTGGGGTACACGTTGAAGCCGGAGACCAGGATCATGTCCTTCTTGCGGTCGACGATGCGGATGTAGCCATCCGCCTGGAGCACGGCAATGTCCCCGGTGTGGAACCAGCCCTGGTCGTCGATCACCCGCGCGGTCTCCTCGTCACGGCTCCAGTAGCCTTTCATCACCTGGGGCCCCCTGACGCAGAGCTCCCCGGCGGTATCGAGGGGCGCATCCTGGCCATCGGCGTCCACCACCTTCACCTCGGTCCCGGCCACCGGCTTGCCGATGGTGCCGAGTTGGATGGCATCCACCGGATTGAAGCTGACGATGGGCGAGGTCTCGGTCAGGCCGTAGCCCTCGGCCACCGGACAGCCGGTGACCTCCTCCCAGCGCTGCGCGGCCGCCCGGGTCAGGGCCATGCCGCCGGAGATCGTCAGGTGCAGCCGGGAGAAGTCGAGACGGCGGAAGTCCTCGCGGTTGCACAGAGCATTGAAGAGGGTGTTGAGCCCGATGAAGCCGGTGAAGGAGAGCCCCTTGAGGGTCTTGACGAACGTATCCAGGTCACGGGGATTGGTGATCAGCACCGAGTGGTTGCCGGTCTCCATCATGAACAGGCAGTTCACCGTGAAGGTGTAGATATGGTAGACGGGCAGCGGCGCGATGATGGTCTCCGCACCGTCGGTCAGCGCCGGGCCAATGGCCTGGCGGGCCTGGAGCATGTTGGCCACCAGGTTGCGATGGGTCAGCATGGCGCCCTTGGCCAGCCCTGTGGTGCCGCCGGTGTACTGGAGTGCGGCGATGTCGTCGGGGCCGCGTGTCACCTCCTGGTGACGACGCCCGGCGCCCACCCGGAGAGCCTGTCTCATCGGCGTGGCACCGGGCAGCGAGTAGGCGGGCACCATCTTCTTGACGTGCTTGACCACGGCATTGATCAACTGGCGCTTCGGGAAGCCGTGCAGGTCGCCAAGCTCCGTCACCACCACATGCTGGATATCGGTGCGCTCGAGGATCCGTTCGAGCTTGTCGGCCATGTTGGCCAGGATGACGATGGCGCGGACCCCGGAGTCCTTGAACTGGTGGGCCATCTCTCGCTCGGTATAGAGCGGGTTGGTGTTGACCACCACCAACCCTGCCCGCAGGGCACCGAAGACCGCCACCGGGAATTGCAGCACATTGGGCAGCTGGATGGCGATGCGATCCCCCGGCTGCAGGGTGGTCTCGTGCTGGAGCCAGGCGGCAAAGTCACCGGAGAGACGATCGAGCTCTGCATAGGTCAGCACCCGATCCATGCAGCTGAACGCCGGTTTGTCGGCAAAGCGCGCCACGGAGGAGTGGAAGACATCCATCACCGAGGCGTAGTCGTCGAGTCCCTCCAGGGGCTGACCGGTCAGGATGGCGGGCTTGGCGTTCTCGCTCATGGGTGGTCTCCACGCTGCGGCTGATCTCATCAGCGGACTTGTTGTTCTGTGCGCCTACCTTATACCAGCGGCTTCGCGACTGTAAAACAAACGATTGAAACTTACGTTTTAAATCGTGCCTGTATCAGGCCACCCTTCCAGACCAGCAGCTCGCCGGGGTCCATGCGCACCCACTCCTCGTTATCGGTGAGCGGCTCGGTGGCAATTACCGAGACCACATCGTCGGGCGTGGTGTGCTCGGCGAAGTTGACCGTCAACTCGGCATCCGAGAGGCTTGCCCGGCCGAAGGGCGCCCGCCGCGTGATGTGGGCCAGCTTGGTGGAACAGTAGGTGTAGAGGCAGTCGCCATCGGCCAGCAGCAGGTTGAAGACCCCCAGGCCACGAAGCCGTTCACAGAGCCCGTGGAGGGTCCCCCAGAAGGCGTGGCGCTGGGCGTCATCCTCCGGCGGGTCGGGGAAGGCGCCGCGCAGCTCGCCGAGCAGCCAGCAGAAGGCATGCTCGCTGTCGGTGCTGCCCACCGGGCGATAGTACGAGTGCGGCAAGGCCTGCCAGTCGGCGAGCTGGCCATTGTGGGCGTAGCACCAGGGGCGCCCCCACATCTCGCGGACGAAGGGGTGAGTATTGGCCAGGCGTACCTGGCCGACATTGGCCTGTCGGATATGGCTGATGACGATGTTCGACTTGATCGGGTAATCGCAGATCAGCCGGGCGATGGGGGAGTGTACCGAAGGATGGGGATCGCGGAAGTCCCGATAGCCACCCTCCTCGTAGAAGGCGATGCCCCAGCCGTCACGGTGTGGCCCGGTCCCCCCACCACGGTGCAGGAAGCCGGTGAAGCTGAAGCAGATGTCGGTGGGCACGTTGGCGCTCATCCCCATAAGCTCACACATGGGGTTCCTCCCGGCGGACGGGGCGTCGCGCATGGCGACGCCGGATCAGGCTGATCACCAGCCACACAAGCACAAACAGCGCCACGGCGCCCCACAGTCGCGGGTCGCGGCGATGCGCCTCCCACAGCCGCTGCAGGCCCGGTACCCCCGCCTGCCACAGGTCATGCGCCTGCTCGGTCACCCCATTGACCCATGCGACGAAGCGGTCGGCGGCATGTTCGGCCGTGGTTTCGGGGGGCGGCAGTGAGGGTTCGCTGCGCTCCCCGTCCTCGACGCGCTCGGTGCCGAGGGTCGGCCCGGCCACGTCCGCCAGATCGATGCCGATGCGCCCTTCGGGATTGAGCATCAGGCGCGGCAGGGTCAACTCGCGGGTCTCGCCATCCAGCGTGATGGTAGCATCAAGCAGCAGGGGCTGACTCAGCGCCTCGTCGAGCTCGGGCAGCTCGAGATGCCAGCGCGAGGCCCCGACCGCTCGGGCCTCGAGACGCTCTCCCTGCAACTCGCCATGGATCTCGGTATTGTCGCGATTCAGCCGGGGATGCTCGGCGGCCAGCACCACCCGTCCCTCCCGGGGTCGATGCACCGCCCCGATGGCCGGCAGCACGTTCACCGCCTGCACCCGCTGGCGGTGGAACCCCTCCCCTTCGGCCCGGAACACCAGGCGCGCATTGCCGATCAGCGCCGGTGCCGGCAGGCGGCCACGGAAGCGCCCCTCCTCGGCCTGTAGCGTGACCCGGGACTGTACCTCGCCCTCCGCATCCTGCAGCGAGACCGAGAGGGTGGGTTCCTCGTCCTCCTCGCCGAGGGGGTCACCGTCTCGCTCCACCCAGGCCTCCACCGGCACCTCGAAGCCCAGATAGAGGGTGGTCGGCAGATCGGCGGTACGCAGATGAAGAGACGAGGCGACGTTGATGCGACTGCCCTCGCCCACCGGCCCCTCCAGGCGCCACTCGCCGACCTGGGGGTCAGGCACCCGGATCAGGTCGAAGCGCGGCTCCACCTGCCAGCGAATGTCGTCCGGCGCCTCGTCGGCCCGGTAGCGCGTGCCGTCCGGTGCGACCAGGCTCAGGGGGCCATCATCGGGCTCATGGAAGACCAGCGCCGAGAAGGTTTCCACGCTGTCGTCGATGACGAAGCGCCCCTCCTCCAGCGGCACCTGGTCGGCGGGGAAGATACGCTCGACGATGTCGAGGAAGGCGCCCAGCAGCCTCTCGGGATTCTCCGCGAGTGCCGCCAGGCCGCCGGTGGACTGGGCCAGTCGCTCCACCAGGGCCAGGTCGGCCTGGTCCGAGAAGGCGATGGCATGGATGGTCACCCCATGGTCGGCCAGTTCGGCGGCCAGTTCGTCCACCAGTCGACGACGCGAGGCATCGTCGACCTCCGGCTTGGCGCCCCGGGCCGGTGACAGGTCGATCACGCCATCGGTGAGCAGCACCAGGTGACGCCAGCCGTTGGCCTCGGCCCTTGCCGCCTCACGAAGGGCCACTTCGATATCGGTGTACTGCTGGTAATCCTGCAGGGCCGGCGGCAGGGTCAGAGCCCTGTCGCGCCAGGCCGCATCCACCTCGCCCAGCGGCAGGGGGTTGTCGACCGTCTCACCGAAGGTCCAGACCCCCGCCGTGGCGCCGTTGGGTAGCAGCGCTACCAGCATGTCCAGGGCACTGAGCGACAGACGGTCGGGATCGTTCTCCTTCATGCTGCCGGAGACATCGACCACCACCCGCACGTCAGGTCGCTCCTCGCCGCCGACCTGTGCCGACGCCAGGCTCGCCCACATCCACAAGGCGAGGCCGATTGCAAGCACCCAGGTCAGCCGGCTGCAGGGCCTTTCCATGCCATACCCGCCCATCGGGGCTCCTTAGCCGATCATCGGCTCCTGGCGCTCGCCCCGGCCACCTCGGCGGCGGCCGGCGGGCGCCTCGTCATCCATCTCCACGTAGTCATCGTCATCGAGGGTGTCGCGATGACGGCCACGCCACCACAGCAGCAGCCCCACCAGGACACCCAGCGCGGCCCCCACCGCAACCAGCAGGGCAGCCGGCATGAAGGCCGCGCCGTTGCCCTCGAGGGAGGCCACGGCCGCCACCACCACCGCCGGAGCGAAGCCGGTGTAGAACTCGCCCTCCTCCAGCAGCGGCAGGCGGAAATGGGCCGGCGTCCACATCACGCCGGCCACCAGCCAGGTGATCACCAGCCGCGGCAACCGCGGCAGGAAGGCCAGCCCCAGGTAGCCGGTCAGCAGCACCACCAGCGACAACACGACATAGACCAGCCATAGTAGGGATATCGAATCCGAAATCAGCATCACGACCTCGCGACCTGTGCGTCCACGACGCACGTTCTTGAAAATACACTGAGTATGGTACATCTCGCGCAATGAAAGCACAGCCGCCACGTGACCAGGCCCCCGAGACGCCTGCCGACGACCCCGTCACCCGCTTCCGCCACGCCGACGACCCGGCGTGGCACTGGCTGGAGAACCGCGATGATCCGGCGGTCGCCGATTTCCTGGAGGCGGCCAATCAGGCGTCGCGCCGCTGGTTCGCCCCCCTCGACGACCTGGTCGAGCGCCTCTACCACGGCCACCTGGCCCGCCGCGAACTGGCCGTCCACGGGCTGAGGACCCCGCTTGACCACTACACGGTGTGGAGCGAGACGGCGGTGGACGCCGACTACCCGGTCTGGTGGCGCCATCCCAATGGCGACCCCGATGGCGCGGAGTGCTTCCTCGACCTGCAGGCCAGGGCCAGCGAGCACGACTTCCTCGAGGTGGGTGACATGGCCCTCTCTCCGGACGAGGCCTGGCTGGCCTGGACCGAGGACACCCGCGGCGACGAGACCTACACGCTCTACCTCAAGCACCTGCCCGGCGGTGAGCCCGGGGTGCTGCTCGAGGAGATCGGCCCCGAGATCGGCTGGGCCGAGGACAACGCCACCCTGCTCTTCACCCGCTATGATGCCACCCAGCGCCCCGAGAGCATCTGGCGCCTGCCCCTGGAGGCCGGCAGGGCAGGCGAGCCGGCACTGGTGCTGCGCGAGGAGGATCCGGAGTTCTGGCTGGGCCTGGGCAAGACCCGCTCCCGTGAGTGGCTGGTCCTGGAGAGCGCTTCCAAGGACACCAGCGAGAGCCACCTGATCCCCGCCCGGGCACCGTCCACCGCGCCGCGCTGCTTCCGCCCCCGGGAAAGCGGGGTGGAGTACGCCCTGGATCACCGCCCGGGCCACTTCTATGTGCTGCACAACCGCGAGGCCACCCACTTCCGGCTGGACGTTCTGGCCGAACCCCGGCTGGGCGAGGCCGACCCCGCCACCGCCTGGCAGCCGCTGATCGCCCATCGCGACGATGACACTCTGGAAGGCGTCGACGCCTTCGACTGGGGGGTGGTGATCACCGAGCGCGACCACCACGAGGCCCAGGTGCACCTGCGCGTCCTCGAGCTGGATCCCGACCACGCCATCACCCGCGACGAACGACTGCCACTGCCGGAGCTGCCCTGCAGCCTGGCACTGGGCGACGCGCCCCACTTCGATACCCGCCGCCTGCGCCTGCGCGAGGAGTCCTTCACCCTGCCGGTGAGCTGGCTCGAACATGACCTGGACAGCGGCCAGCGGCGTATCCTCAAGCAGCAGCCCATCCATGGCGACCTTAGGCCCGAGCAGCTGGTCTGCGAGCGGCTCTGGGCGACCTCGCACGACGGCGAGCGGGTCCCCGTCTCCGTGGTGATGCGCGCGGACCTGGCCGGCCACCCGCTGCCCACCCTGCTCTACGGCTACGGCGCCTACGGCGAGGTGCTCGACCCCTGGTTCTCGGTTGCCCGGCTCGAGCTGCTGGCACGCGGTGCGGCCTTTGCCGTGGCGCATGTGCGCGGCGGCGGCGATCGCGGCGAGCCCTGGTACCTGGCCGGCAAGCTCGAGCACAAGGCGAACAGCTTCCATGACTTCCTCGCCGCTCGGGACGCCCTGGTCGAGAAGGGCTTCAGCGACGGCGAACGCATTGCGGCCTATGGTGCCAGTGCCGGGGGGCTGCTGGTCAGCGCCAGCCTCAACCTGGCCCCGGGGGCCTTCTGTGCCGCGGTCCTCGACGTGCCCTTCGTCGACGTGCTTCGCACCATGGAGAACCCTGACCTGCCTCTCACCACCGCGGAATACACCGAATGGGGCGACCCCCGCGAACCCGAGGCACGACGGCGCATCGGCGACTACTCACCGCTGGACAACCTCTCGGCACAGCCCTGGCCGGCCGTATTCCTGCAGGGCAGCTGGCACGACACCCGGGTGCCCTACTGGGAACCCGCCAAGCTCTATGCCCGCCTCAAGGAACTGGGCCGCGACCAGGCCGGTGAGGACCATACATCGACAGACCGTCCCATCCTGCTGCGTACCGACATGGCCGCCGGGCACGGCGGGGCCTCGGGACGCTTCAAGGCCTGGCACGACAACGCCCGCCAGGATGCCTTCATCCTCTGGGCGCTCGGGCTCGAGGGCAGGGATGCCTGACCCCCTGATCAATGGACCCGGCCGATGCCGGGTCCTGTTCGCGCTGATCAGGATACAGAGGCGTCAACTGCCACCGCCGGCACCACCACCGGCACCGCCGCCTGCACCACCGCCGGAGCCGCCACCGGCACCACCGCCGGAACCGCCACCGGAACCACCGCCGGAACCGCCACCGGAACCACCGCCGGAGCCGCCACCGGAACCACCGCCGGAGCCGCCACCGGAACCACCGCCGGAACCACCGCCGGAGCCGCCACCGGCACCACCACCAGATCCGCCACCGGAACCACCGCCGGAGCCGCCACCGGAACCACCGCCAGAGCCGCCACCGGAACCACCGCCATCACTCCCTCCAAAGAGGTTATCGCCGCCACTACCATCATCGCCGCTGCCGTCATCGCCACTGCTACTACCATCATCGCCGCCGCCATCATCGCCGCTGCCATCATCGCCGGCGCCATCATCGCCGCTGCCATCAGCGCCGCCGCCATCATCGCCGCTGCCATCATCGCCGCTGCCATCATCGCCGGCGCCATCATCGCCGCTGCCATCAGCGCCGCCGCCATCAGCGCCGCTGCCATCAGCGCCGCCGCCATCATCGCCGCCGCCATCACCTGCGACGCCACCACCGGCGACGCCACCACCGGCTCCGCCAGCAGCCACGGTCGCCAAGCCGCCGTCACCTCCGGTGCCTAGACCAGCATTGGCGTCGTTACCAGCCCCGGGCGGGAAAAGCAGCAACAACTCTTCGGGGCTCTGCCGTGTCGGCAGCCACGCCAGGATCTGGTCCATCTCCTGGTCGTCGAGCACCCTGCCCTCGTACATGAGGTCATTGAACATCGCGGCCAGTTCGTCGTCGCTGAGCGGATCCGTACCCCATGGAGACGACTGTGCCGACGCGCCTGATGAGGCAAGGGCTCCCATCGCCACCACCAGCGCAAGCTTCCTGAAGCCTTTCATGATTCTTCCCCTCTGCGTTATCCCATGCTCTCGGGCCTGACCCGTCACACTCGCCGTGAACAACAATTTGTTACACACAGCAAAGCATCGTAGCCGACCATGAACAACGCCATAGGACGGAGACATGAATGAGCGTCACAGAAGGGTGAATCGGAATGCCTACCTGGGTACGAAGGATCTCATGCGTCGAGCCATCGGCAGTCAAGCCGCGTCACATCACGCATCAATGGGCAGGATGGCGATGATGTGCTCCTCGAGTTCCTCTTCGGGAACCTCGCGCTGCGAGACGGCGAAGCTGCGCACGCTGATGCCCTTGCGGTGCATGCGCTCCGGCCCCCCGGCGATCAGCGGGTGCCACGCGGCGAGCTTGCGCCCTTCCGCCACCCGTCGGTAGGCGCAGGACCTCGGCAGCCAGCGGAAATCGTCGATGCGCTCTGGGGTCAATTGCGTGCAGTCGGGCACCCTCGCGAACCGATGGGCATAGTCACTGCAGCGACAGCTGTGGATATCCAGCAGTTCACAGGCGACGTTGAGCACCGCCAGGTCGCCGGAGGCCTCGTCCTGGAACTTGAGCAGGCAGCACTGGCCACAGCCGTCGCACAACGCCTCCCACTCCTCGTCGGTGAGCTCCTCCAGGTCGAAGCGCTCCCAGAACCGGTCTCTCATGATCTCTCCTGCGCGACTGGGGCGCGGCTCGGTGTCGAATAGGATCCCGCGAGTCTCGCGCGGCATCGGGGGCGATAAAAGCGAGTTTCGCGCAGCGTCGGGCGCGATAAAAGCGAATTTCGCGCGGCGGCGGGCGCGATAAACTAGTCGCGTGCCTCGGTGGGGGTGCGATGGAGGTCCAGCAGGTAGTCCTCCTTGGCCGGCGGCATCTGCAGGTAATAGCCCTTCTCGCGGATGGCGGCCATGACGTCCGCTGCCCTGGCCCGCCCCAGCGATTTCTCGGGGGTAAGGATCAGGGTCATGGCCGGCAACGGCTTGCCGAACTGCTCGAGCAACGCCTCGGGCACCTCCACGAGGCCCTGGCGCTTGTCCACGTAGAGATACATCTGCTCCTTGCGCGAGCTCTTGAAGACCTCGCACAGCAGCTTGTTACCGCGCATGCGGTCATCGCTCATCGGGATACCTCCTCGAGGGCCGCCGTCAGGCCCGCATTCAGTCGGTCGCCGCGCCAGCCCCCGGGCAGCGGCAGCGGCTGGCCCGTGAGATCGGCACCCACCAGGGCCTCCAGATCACGCCGTTTCAGCAGCACCTCCGGCGCCACGCCGAGCGTTTCCGCCTCGGCATTCACTACCTTCTTCAGTGCCTTGAGGCGCTGCTTGAATTCGGGGGCCATGGGCGAGAGCGGGGCCGGCGGCAACTCGCTCTCGTCGACGCTCAGCGCCTCGCGTACCAGCCTAAGGAGCTCATCGCCCTCGCGCTTGACCAGGGGCGGCTTGAGGCCCTCGACCCGGGCCAGCTCATAGCGGTTTTCCGGCAACTGCTCGGCGATGGCGTAGAGCAGCCGGTCGGGCACCAGCCACCCCCGAGGCACATCGCGACGTCTGGCTTCCCCCTCGCGCCAGCGGGTCAGGCGTCGGTAGGCCTCCACCTGGCGCGGCAAGAGCCGCCACAGCTGGCGATGGCGCAGGTACCACTGGCCATCGGCGGCGTCGCTGCGGGCCGACTGAGCCACCAGGTCGGCACAGTCCGCCTCGACCCAGGACCGACGGCCCTGGCGCTCCAGCGCCTCCCGCTGGTGCTGCCACACCTGCAGCAGGTAGACCACGTCGAGGGCGGCATAGAGCCGCTGGGTCTCGCTGAGCGGGCGCTTGAGCCAGTCGGAGCGGGTCTCGTCCTTGGGCAGTGTCTCGCCGACCCAGAACTCCACCAGCTTCTGGTAGCCCATGGAGGGCACCTCGCCGAGCAGCGACTGGGCGATCTGGGTATCCACCAGCGGCGCGACCGGCACGCCGGCCCAGTGGGCGAAGACCTCGAGGTCCTCGCTGGAGGCATGCAGCAGCTTGAGGGGGCCGGACGAGAGCAGCCGCCGGAAGGCCTCGGTACAGGCCACCTCCAGGGGGTCCACCAGGAAGGCGGGGCCGCCTGCGGTGAACTGGATCAACGCCGGCACCGGATGGAAGGTACTCTCGCGGAAGAACTCGGTGTCCAGGGCGATGACGTCGGCCGACGCCACCTCGGCGCAGGCGGCATCGAGGGCCTCGGGGGTATCGATCCAGCGAATCTCGGGGGTCAGTGGCATGCAGGATTCCGGCAGGGAAAGGGGCGTCACTCGCCCCTGAAGGGCAGGCGACCATTGAAGGCGCGGCTCAGGGTGCCACCGTCGACGTACTCGAGCTCACCGCCCATGGGGACACCGTAGGCCAGCCGCGAGAGACTTACGCCGAGGGGCGAGAGCTGGGCGGCGATGTAGTGGGCGGTTGCCTCGCCCTCCACGGTGGGGTTGGTGGCAAGCACCACCTCCTCCACGCCCCCCTCGGCGACGCGTGCCTCGAGCTGGTCGAGGCCGATGTCCTCGGGGCCGATGCCGTCCAGCGGCGAGAGGTGGCCATGCAGCACGAAGTAGCGGCCGCGGTAACCGCCGGCCTCCTCGATGGCCAGCTGGTCGGCGGGAGATTCCACCACGCAGAGAACATCATCGTCGCGACGCGCACTGGAGCAGATGCTACAGACGTCTTCCTCGGTGAGGGTCCGGCAGCGTCGGCAATAGCCGACCTGCTCCAGCGCCACGCCCAGCGCCTCCACCAGGCGCCGACCGCCGTCCCGGTCACGCTCGAGCAGGTGCATGGCCATGCGCTGGGCCGTCTTGGGCCCGACACCCGGCAGCACGCGCAACGACTCCATCAGTCTCTCGACCAGCGGGGAAAAGCTCATCGGCGGTCCGTCTCGGCGTCGATCAGAAGGGCATCTTGAAGCCCGGCGGCAGGTTGAGGCCGGCCGTCGCCTCCTCCATCTTGGCCTTGGAACTGGCCTCCACCTTGCGCACCGCGTCGTTCACGGCCGCGGCCAGCAGGTCCTCGAGCAGCTCCTTGTCCTCTTCCATGACGCTGGGGTCGATGTCGACCTTGCTCACGTCATGGCGTCCGTTCATGGTCACCTTGACCATGCCGGCTCCGGCTTCGCCCAGAACCTCGGCCTTGGCGACCTCCTCCTGGACGCGCTGCATCTTCTCCTGCATCTCCTGGGCCTGCTTCATCAGGTTGCCCATTCCACCCTTCATCATGGCGGAGTCCTCTCGTGGTTGGTGTGATCGGTGGCAGCGGTGCGGCTCAACCGCGAGCCTCGGCATCGGCGGGCTTGACCGTGGATTCGATCAGGCGCGCACCGAAGGCCTGCTGCAGTTTCTGTACATGGGGGTCACGGCTCAAGGCTTCAATCGCCTCGGCATGCCGCTGGGCGGCCAGGCGGTCAGCCTGCTGCCTGGGGGTCTCGACCTC
The DNA here is from genome assembly GCF_030010555.1 of Halomonas rhizosphaerae. GTDB lineage: Bacteria > Pseudomonadota > Gammaproteobacteria > Pseudomonadales > Halomonadaceae > Halomonas > Halomonas rhizosphaerae. The sequence goes on along the minus strand of NZ_JASCQP010000046.1, from coordinate 13,649 downwards.
CGGGGGCATCGCCCCCGGCTCGAGTGCCAGGCGGCGACCGACCCCGATGGCCGCCAGCGCCTCGCGAATGCGCGTCTCGTGGACCTCGGCCTGCATCGCTTCCTGGGAGGGGTCGAGGCGCAGTGTCAGCAACTCGCCGTCATCGGCCTCGACCACGCAATGGGCGGCCAGGTTGCGGGTGAGCCCACCCAGCCCCAGCGAATCGAAGCAGGCCAGCCAGTCGGCATGACCGAAGTGCCCTTCCGTGGCAGCCGGGGAGTCGGGCGCCTGTGCTCCCGCGCTTGCTGCTTCCGGCACCACCCGCGTGACCGGCGGGACCGGGGTCCCGGGATCGGGCGACGCAGAGGGCGCGGCCATGCCTGGCTCGGGCTCGCCTCTCGACGCGACAGGTGCCGACGCCTCCGCGCCGTTCTCTTCCCGCTCGACCCACGGGGGAGGCACATCGTCCGGTGATGGGGGCGACACGGCCTCGGCAGTCGGCGCCGGAGGGGCGGTGGGAGGCGGGCTGGCCGCCGGGGTCTCGTCGGGAGCCTGGCGCGCCTCGGACGGTGCCTGAGGGGACCGGGATGCGGGGTTTCCTTCGGGGACCGACCCACCCTGTGGGGGCGTTTCGCCACCCGACCCCGCGCCGCCGGGATCACCCTGGCCACGCAGCGGCAGCGGCGTCTGCGCGGGACGCGGCACACCCTGGGGGCGGAAGGCCAGCATGCGCAGCAGGGTCATCTCCAGGGCGGTACGCAGGTCCGGAGCATGTTCCATGTCGCCACGGCCCTGGATGCCGATCTGGTAGTAGAGTTGGATGTCCTCCGCGGTGAAGCGCGCGGCAAGCTGGAGCAGCGCCTCGCGGTCGCCGTGCCCGTTGTCCACGGCATCGGGCACCATCTGGGCGATGGCCAGGCGGTGGAGCACGCCGGTGATGTCGTCCAGCACCGCGGCGAAGTCCGGGCCCTGCTCGGCCAGGGCGGCCACCTCGGCAAGCAGCCGGGGCGCATCCACCGCGGCCAGGGCCTCGACCAGCGCCAGGACATGGCGATGGTCGAGGGTGCCGAGCATCGCCGCCACGTCGGCATGGTGCACCTCGCCCTGGCCGAAGGCGATCGCCTGGTCGGTGAGGCTCATGGCATCGCGCATGGAGCCCTCGGCGGCCTTGCCCAGCAGCCAAAGGGCACTCTCCTCGAAGGGCACCCCCTCGGCCTCCAGCACCTTGGCCAGGTGGCCGACGATGCGCTCGGGGGGCATGTGCTTGAGGGTGAACTGCAGGCAGCGTGACAGCACCGTGGGGGGCAGCTTCTGCGGGTCGGTGGTCGCCAGCAGGAACTTCACATGAGGCGGCGGTTCCTCCAGGGTCTTCAGCAGAGCATTGAAGCTGCTGGTGGAGAGCATGTGCACCTCGTCGATGAGGTACACCTTGTAGCGTCCCTGGGTCGGCGCGTACTGGACATTGTCGAGCAGTTCGCGGGTATCTTCCACCTTGGTGCGCGAGGCCGCGTCGACCTCGATCAGGTCGACGAAGCGCCCCTCGTCGATGGAGCGACAGCTGTCGCACTCGCCGCAGGGCGTCGAGGTCACGCCCGCGTCGCCCTGGCCATTTGCCGTGCAGTTCAGGCACTTGGCCAGGATCCGTGCCAGGGTGGTCTTGCCCACCCCGCGGGTCCCGGTGAACAGGTAGGCGTGGTGCAGACGCCCCTGGTCCAGGGCATTGACCAGCGCGCGCTGGACATGCTCCTGGCCGACCAGTTCATGGAAGGTACGCGGTCGCCACTTGCGGGCCAGAACCTGATAGCTCATGCAGCGCGGGATCCTTGCGGTAAAGCGAACAGCAGCTGTGGGGTGACGGACGCCGGGGCCTGCAATGACCGGGCCCGATGCCCGACTGGAACAAGCCATTCTAGCGACCGGGGCGCCCCGCGGGAAGCGGCACCCGGCTCAGGCCTCGCGAACCAGCCACCCGCCGCCCCAGCGGTGCTCGAACTGCTCGGCCGTAAGTGGCGGACTGAGGTAGTCGCCCTGATAGGCGGGACAGCCCAGGGCCTTCAGGAAGTCCAGCTGCTCGGCGGTCTCCACCCCCTCGGCAATCACGTCCAGCCCCAGGCGCTCGGCGATCGACAGGATGGCGGCGACGATCGTCTCGTCATCAGGATCACCTGGCACATCGGCGACGAAGGACTGGTCGATCTTCAGGCACTGCACCGGCAGGCGCTTGAGGTAGGAGAGCGAGGAGTAGCCGGTACCGAAGTCGTCCACGGCCAGTTCGACGCCCAGCAGGCGCAAGCCGTGAAGCCGCTCGAGTCCCTCGTCGGCATGACCGATCACGAAGCCCTCGGTGATCTCGAGCTCCAGTCGCGAAGGCGACAGCCCGCTCTCGTGCAGCGCGGTCCGCACGTCACCGACGATGTCACCCTGCACCACCTGCAACCCCGAGAGGTTGACCGAGACCCGCAGCGGCAGGCCCCTGAGCTCCCATTGCCGCGCCTGGTGACAGGCCTCCCGCAGCACCCAGCGGCCAATCGCATGAATCAGGCCGGCCTCCTCGGCCAGGGCGATGAAGCGCCCGGGGCCGACCAGCTGGCCCTCGGGGGTCGTCCAGCGCACCAGGGCCTCGGCCCCGAACACCTGGCCTCCCTCCACCCTGGCCTGGGGCTGAAAATGCAGCACCAGCTCGTCACGCTCCAGGGCGCGTCGCAGCCCGGTATCCATGGCGAAGCGCTCGCGGCTCGCCTCGCCGAGCTCGGGGGTGAAGAACGCCCAGGTGTTGCGCTTGAGCGCCTTGGCGCCGTACATGGCGGTGTCGGCGTGCTGGATCAGTTCCTCGGCACTACGCCCGTCACGCGGATAGAGGCTGATGCCGATGGAGGCGCCGATGAAGATCTCGTGCTCGTCGATATCGAAGGGCTGCACCAGGGCATCGATCAGCTTCTGTGCGACCCGGCCAGCATCGGCAGGCTCATGGAGGTGCTCCATCACCAGCAGGAACTCGTCTCCCCCCAGCCGTCCCAGGGCGTCCTCGTCGCGCACCACCCGGACCAGTCGCTGGCCCACCGCCTGGAGCAAGCGATCCCCGAGCGGATGGCCCAGGCTATCGTTGATGCCCTTGAAATGGTCCAGGTCGAGAAACAGCACCGCCAGCTGCCCATGGGCCTCGTCGGCCCGCGCCAGAGCCCTGTCCAGACGCTGGTTGAGATGCGCCCGGTTAGGCAGGCCGGTCAGAGGATCATAGTTGGCCGAGATGCGCAGCCGCCCGGCCTGGTCGGTGATGCGTGACAGCAGCGGACTGATGGTGCGTGCCGTGGCGAAGGCACCCAGCGCCATCAGCACCAGCACCAGGATGGCGGGCCAGAGCAGCTCCTGGTAGACCGAGCCGTAGAACGTCCGGGCGGGAATCTGCACCAGCAGCGCCCAGCCGGGAGAGGCCAGGGGCACATGCACCACTACCCGGTCACCCCGCCAGCCGCCCTCGCGGAACAGCCCGGCACGCCCCCCCTCCAGGGCCTCGAGGACCCGACCCGGCACCAGCGTCGCCGATTCGGCCGGCATCAGCGCCCCCTCTTCACCCTGCGCCAGCAGGGTCTCGCCGGGCGGCCCCAGCAGCCACTGCCGGGAGTCACCACCAAAGCGCGTGGTATCGGCGAGCAGCGCCGTGACGGCCGCCGGGTCGAAATAGAGCACGTCGGTGCCGATGCGCTCGCTGCCTTGGGAAATGATCGGTGCCGCTACCTCCAGCAGCAGTTCATCGTCCTGCCTGACCAGTCGAATGGTGCCGGGGCGAGTGGCCTCCATCACCTCAGGGCTCGGCGACGGCCAGGGCGTGCGGCCGAGCGTCACCAGCGGCTGGCCCGCCGGGCCCAGCCGCACCAGCCCTATCAGACCGGGGGACTGCAGCATGGCATCCACCAGCCGCGGCGTGGTGAAGGCGACCAGCGACTGACGATCCAGTGCCTGCTCGGCATAGCGTGCCAGGCGGCGGCGGATCTCGGTGCGGCTGGTGAACTGCCTGGCCAGGTCCCTGTAGCGTGCCAGCAGGTGCTCCAGGGATTCCGCCTGGGCCGAGGCGCTGACCAGGGTATTGGTCTCAAGCGCCTGGCGGTGGGCCTGGAACAGCGGCCAGGCGGTGGCAAGGCCCACCAGGGTACCGGTGACCAGGATGCCGAGCATGGCCAGCAGCACGATGCGCCGCTGCGATCGCCGCATCACTGCGGGCCACCCGGGAGAGAATCGCCAGCAATCCGTGCGAACCGCATACCGGCTTCGCACCTCGCCCGAACGGCATCGTTATACCCTGGATCGTCGTGCATGCTTCTTTCCTGGCCGCTTCGGGCCCTAGTGTGGCCTCACGCTGGTTAAACGCCAAGCCCGCCGACGGCTGCCATGGCGGTTGAGACGCTACTGCACGCTCTCCTGCTCGCCGAAACGCCCCTCGGAGAGCGCCGAAGAGAGGTAGCGTTCGGCGCTGTCGTGGGGGATGACGACGATGTCCCTGCCCTGAAAATGCGGCAGATGGTCGAGGTGAACCGCGGCCACCAGAGCGGCACCGCAGAGGATGCCCTCCCCTTACAATGGGCATGCCATCAGTGAAGGCCGGAGCGTCTCAGTCCCCCTCGAAACCGCTTAGCACGTTTACCGCATTGAGGCCGATCTCGGCCACGGCGTAACCGCCCTCGAGCAGGAAGACGGTGGGCAGGCCCAGTTGCCTCAGCCGACGCCCGACGTCGGTGAAATCGTCGCTGGCGAGCCGGAAGGCACTGATGGGGTCGTGTTCGAAGGCATCCACGCCCAGGGAGACCACCAGCAGCTCGCAGCCGGCATCGAGCATGCGCGCCTTGGCATCCTCCAGCGCCTCCACCCAGCGGGCGTAGCCGGTCCCCGGCGCCATGGGGTAGTTGGCGTTGAAGCCCTCGCCTGCCCCTTCGCCGGTCTCGTCGGCATGCCCCAGGAAGTAGGGGAAGCAGTGCCGTGGGTCGCCATGCAGGGAAAGGAAGAGCACGTCGTCGCGCGCGTAGAAGATCTGCTGGGTACCGTTGCCATGGTGGAAGTCGATGTCCAGTACCGCGACTCGCGACCGGCCGGCGTCGAGCGCACGCTGGGCGGCGATGGCGGCGTTGTTGAAGAAACAGTAGCCACCGAACTGGTCGGTCGCGGCATGGTGGCCCGGCGGACGGCACAGGCCGAAGGCCGGCTCGCCGGTCGCCAGCACGTGGTCTACCGCGGAGAGCGCGATGTCCTTGCTGGCCATGGCCGCCTCGAAGGTGCCCTCGCAGATCGAGGTATCGGCTCCCAGCGCATAGTGGCCGAGCCGACCGTCGATGTGCTCGGGGATGACCCGTCCCGGCATGGTCCGGGTGGGCCAGATCCAGGCAATCGCCTCGCCCTGACGACCGGCAGCGACCCAGTCCGTCCAGCAGTGTTCGAGGAACTCGACATACCCTCGATCATGGACCGCCAGCACGGGCTCGAGTCCATGAACGACCGGCTCGCGTACCTCGCCGAGACCGGTCTCCCGGACCCGCTGCAGCACCAGGTCGACGCGCTCGGGGCACTCGTAGGGGGTCACCAGCTGGCCGCCATCCAGTTCCGTGCGGGCTCTGCGGCGCTTGGTCAGTTCGCTGTGGAAGGTATGCATGATGCTCGTGAAACCTCGTCGGATGGGAGGCTGAGGGCGGTGCTGCCACAGCCGGCATGATATCCCGGAAGGGCATAACGGCGGACCTCAACCGGGATAGTCCCGCAGCAGGTCGCGACCACAGCCGCGGATGAAGTCCAGGGCCCGGGCATGCTTCCAGTCCTCGCGATAGACCAGTCCGAAACTGAAGTCGATCTCGGGGGTAAAGGGCAGCATCACCACCCCGTCCCGCGGAGAGAGCTGGTCGCTGGCGGTGATGGGATTCATCACGCTGAGACCGACGCCATTGGCCACCAGGGCTGTGATGGCCCCGATATTGGCCTCGGTCTTGCCGGCGATATGGATGCCATGGGTGGTGGCCAGGTTGAGCAGCGGGTCGGCCCCGACGTTGGGCTGGTTGCTGATCACCAGATACTCGTCCTTGAGATCCCCGACGGTCACCGTTGTCCGGGACTCCAGGGGATGCCCCCTGGGGATCAGGCAGCGGGCCTGGGTGGTCAGCCACTCCTCGACCCGCAGCACACGAGAGCTGGCCGGCAGCGTCACGAAGCCGATATCGGCATGGCCGGACTCCACCTCCCTGAGCACATCGTGGCTCGACATCATGTCAAAGCTGATGCTGAAGCCGCGGTTGTCCTCGAGCAGCGCGGCGATCAGCCGCGGCACGAAGCCGAACGCCAGCCCCGGAATGGCCGCGATACGCAGCCGCGAGGTGCCGAACTCCTTGAGCGCCAGCACGCTGTGGCGCAGTTCATCGATATTGCCCATCAGTCGCAAGATCTCCTCATAGAGCTCCCGCGCCTCGGGGGTGGCAACCAGGCGGTTCTTCTCGCGCAGGAACAGCTCAAGCCCCAGATTCTGTTCCAGCTGGGACAGGGAACGACTGACCCCCGACTGGGTGATGCCCAGGGTCCTGGCCGCCTGCGAGGCGGAGCCCGCCTCGAACAGCGTCTTGAAGATGGCAAGCGCCTTGAGGGAGTGGATGTTGACGTCGGCCATGACTGAAACTCATCGTATTCGTTAAAAACATCATATATTGAAATGAGTTGTCGATGCTACCTAGACTGACGACATCCCGACTACACAACCACAACGGATCGACACGATGACGACCTCTCCCCTGTTCTACCAGGCCGGACCCGCCATGCCGGAAGTCAGTCACGGCCACGGCGTCTTCCTGTGGGACACCCAAGGCAAGGAATACCTCGACGGCTGCGCCGGCGCCATCTCCTGCAACCTCGGCCACGGCCGGCAGGATATCCGTAATGCCATGCTGGCCCAGTTGGACCGGGTCGCCTTCACCTACCGCACCCAGTTCGAGAATGCGCCCGCCGTGGCACTGGCCGAGGCACTGGTCGAGATGACCGAGGGCGAGCTGGAGAAGGTGTTCTTCGTCTCGAGCGGCTCCGAGGCCGTCGAGTCGGCCATCAAGCTGGCCCGACAGTACTACGTCGCGCGAGGCGAGTCGCAGCGCCGCCACTTCGTGTCGCTGCGTCCCTCCTATCATGGCAGCACCCTGGGAGCGCTGGGCCTGACCGGCTATCAGCCCTTGGAGGCGCCCTTCGTCAGCATCACATCCGGTTCCATCAAGGTGCCCGGGCCGGACTTCTATCGCCAGACGGACGGCGGCCGTGACGCCTATATCCGCCGCGTCCTCGACGAAACCCGCGCGGCGATCGAGGTGGCCGGCGGCGATACCATCATCGCCATCGTGATCGAGCCCGTCGGCGGCGCCAGCACCGGGGCACGCCTGGTCGACAAGGACTACCTGGAAGGTATTCGCCGACTGTGCGACGAGTTCGGCTGCCTGCTCATCTTCGACGAGGTGCTGTGTGGCGTGGGGCGAACGGGCACCTGGTTCGCCTACCAGCAGTGGGGCGTGGCGCCCGACCTCCTGACCACTGCCAAGGGGCTGGGGGCCGGCTACTACCCGGTGGGGGCACTGCTGTGCCGCGAGGCCATCGTCGAGACGGTGATGGCCAACGGCGGCTTCCAGCACGGCCATACCTATGCCGGCAACCCCCTGGCCTGTGCCACCGGGCTGGCCGCCGTCGAGGCCATCCGTCGTGAAGGCTTGCTGGACAACGTCCAGGCTCGGGGCGCCCAGCTCAGGCAGGGCCTGGAAGCGCTTCAGTCACGCTATCCCTGGATCGGTGATGTGCGAGGTCTCGGCCTGCTGTGGGGCGTGGAGCTGGTCATGGATCCCGTGGAGAAGACGCCCTTCCCCGCCGAGGCCAACCTCTACGCCAGAGTGACGGCCCTGGCCAAGGCGGAAGGGCTGCTGATCTACCCCCGGCGCACACTGAACGGCCTGGCCGGCGACCACTTCCTGGTCAGCCCGCCCTTCACCATCAGCGAGAGCGAGACGGAGCTGCTGCTCGAGCGGCTCGCCCGTGCCCTCGACCGGCTCGACCGGGAGGTGGTGGCATCGCTGATCGCGGACATCGCCGCCGCTACCGCCAACGGAATCACAGGCTGAGACCCCATGACACTGCTCAACCAGAAACACGCCACGATCGAGGCGGCCATCGCCACCATCCCCGATGGGGCCTCGATCATGGTCGGCGGCTTCGGCTCGCCTGGCACCCCCTTCGCGCTGCTCGACGAGCTTCTGGCCCAGGGCCAGAAGCACCTGACGCTGATCAAGAACGATGCCAACGAGCCGGATATCGGCATCGGCCGGCTGATCCGCGCCGGCCGTGTCGACCGCCTGATCACCTCGCATATCGGTCTCAACCGGGTCGCCATCGAGGAGATGAACCAGGGCCGCCTGGCGGTGGAGATGCACCCCCAGGGCCTGCTGGCCGAGAAGATCCGCTGTGCCGGTGCCGGCCACTACGGCTTTCTGACCGATATCGGCCTGGGCACCGAGATCGCCGAGGGGCGCCGCGAGATCGAATGCGATGGCCAGACATGGGCCATCGAGCCCGCCATCCGGGCCGACCTGGCCCTGGTCCATGCCGACCTGGCGGATGCCTACGGCAATCTCGTCTACCGCGGCACCGCCATCAACTTCAACCCGCTGATGGCCATGGCGGCCGACCGGGTGATCGCCCAGGCCTTCCGGGTCGAGGCTCCCGGCCACCTGCCCCCCGAGACCATCCATACGCCCTGCGCCTTCGTGAGCCAGGTCGTGCGGGTCGATGAAGCCACCAGCGAGCAGGGGAGGCGCGCCCATGTCATCTGATCAGGAAAGGATCCTCGCCCGGGCCGCCCGTGAGGTGGCTCCCGGCCAGATCGTCAACCTCGGCATCGGCCTGCCCACCCGGCTCTTCCATTACCTGCCGCCGGAGATGGAGGTACTGGTGCACTCCGAGAACGGTGTGCTGGGCTGCCAGCCCCTCGTTGCCGGTGGCGAGCCCGACCTCGAGATGATCGACTCGGGCGGCGCCTACATCGGCGCGCGCCCCGGCGCCAGCGTCTTCGATAGCGCGCTCTCCTTCGCGATGATCCGTCGCAGCCGGGTGGACGTCACCTTCATGGGCGCCTTCGAGGTCGATCAGCAGGGCAACCTGGCCAACTGGAAGATCCCCGGCAAGTTCTCCCCGGGCATCGGCGGCGCCATGGAACTCGCCCAGAAGGTCGAGACCCTGGTGGTGCTCTGCTCGCACAACGACAAGCACGGCCAGCCCAAGATCCTGCGGCAATGTCGGCTGCCGCTGACGGCGCCGCGCTGCGTCACGCTCATCATCACCGAGAAGGCCGTGATGCAGGTGACCGATGCCGGACTCGAGGTGCTGGACATCGCCGAGGGCCTCGACGTGGCCACGCTGCGCGCGGCCACCGAGGCCGACCTGATCATCGACGAAGAGCGGCTGGGGAGGTTCTGATGCTCAACGCCACGGAAGAACGCATCCTCGCGCGCTGCGAGGCCCTGATGGACGACACCCTGATGCTGACGCGGGACCTGGTCCGCGGCTACAGCGTGCTGGGCCAGGAGCACGGGGCGCTGGCCACCATGGAGCAGTGGCTGAAGCGCCTCGACCTGCCGGTGGAGCGCGTGGCCCTCGATGCGCCGGGCTTTGCCGACCACCCTCACCGGGTCCCGACCCGCTGGTCGACCGAGGGTCGCCACAACGTGGTCTCCCGGCTCAACCCGGGCGCCGAAGGGCCCCACCTGGTGTTCAACGGCCACCTGGACGTGGTGCCGGCCGAACCCACCGACATGTGGTCACGCCCCCCCTGGGAACCCTGGGAGCAGGATGGCTGGCTGTATGGCCGCGGCGCCGGGGACATGAAGGCGGGCATCGCCGCCATGGTGATGGCCGTGCAGGCCGTGCGCGAGGCCGGCGTGGAGATCGACTTCCCGCTGACCCTGCAGACCGTGATCGAGGAGGAGTGCACCGGCAACGGCGCCCTGGCCTGCCTGCACCAGGGCTACAGCGGCGACTTCGTGCTGATCCCAGAGCCCTTCGGCACGCAGATCTACAGCGGCCAGGTGGGGGTGCTGTGGTTTCGCATGCGCATCGACGGCGTGCCCGCCCACGTGCTCGACACCCGCGCCGGCAGCAACGCCATCGAGACCCTGCAGGGCTACCTGCCGGCCTTCAAGGCACTGGAAGCCGAGATCAATGCCCTGCCCCGCCCCGCGCCCTACGCGGCCCTGGACCACCCCTTCAACCTCAGTATCGGCAGGATCGAGGGCGGCAATTGGGCCTCCAGCGTGCCGGCCCACGCCATTCTCGAGGGCCGAGTCGGCTTCCCGCCGGGCATCAGTCCCGACGAGGTCATGGCGCGCGTCCGCCAGGTGATCGACGACCATCACCAGGCGATGGACGACGGCTCGCCCGCACCCCGGGTCGAGTTCCATGGCTTCCGCTCCGAGGGCCACCTGGTCGACCTGGAGACCCCCGGCATCCGACTGCTGTCGCGCTGCCACGAGGACCTGGTCGGTGAGCCGCCGGCTCACTACCTCTCGACCTGCACCACCGACCTGCGCGCCTTCCATGTGTCCGGCGGCATCAACGGCACCTGCTATGGCCCGGTCGCCCAGCGCATCCACGGAGTCGACGAATGCGTCGAGATCGACTCCATCCGCCGGGTGCTGACCACCTATGCCCTGTTCATCAGCCGCTGGGGCAGCGGCGATGCCCCCCCTAGGAGCGCCTCATGAACGCCGCCTATCTCGTCGACTATGCGCGCAGCGCCTTCACCCGCGCCCATCCCCGCAAGCCCGAAGTCGATGCCTGGTCGGGCCAGCGCGGCGACGCCCTGCTCGCCCAGGTGATCGATGCCCTGCTGACCCGTCGCGGGATCGAGGGCGACCTGATCGAGGACCTGGGCGTGGGCTGCGCGCTGCCGGTGAAGGAGCAGTGGAGCTTCGGCGGACGCTATCCGCAGTGGCTCTCTCGCCTGGGGGTTGGCTGCGCCTCGCGGCAGATCGACCAGCAGTGTGGCTCGAGCCTGGCGGCCCTGCGCGGCACGGTGCGCGAGATCCAGGCCGGCGCCATCCAGGCCGGCGTGGCCGGCGGCGTCGAGAACATGTCGCGGGTGCCGATGGGCCCGAGCCTCTTTCAGGAAGGCGTGCTGACGGTCCCCGAGGCCCTCCAGAGCACCGCCGAACTGGACCTGAGCGTGGCCATGAACATGGGCCTGACCGCCGAGCGCCTGGCCCGGGAAAGCGGCATCACCCGGGAGGCCATGGATGCCTTCGCGCTGCGTTCCCACCAGCGGGCCGCCCGGGCCGAAGCGGCCGGCTGGTTCGATGGCGAGCGCCTGGCCCTGACCAACCTGGCCGGCGAGGTGGTCGCCGCCGACGCCAACATCCGCCCCGATACCAGCCTGGAACGCCTGGCCGGTCTCGATCCGGCCTTCGTCGAAGGCGGCCGGGTCACCGCCGGCAACAGCTCGCCGCTGACCTCGGGCGCCGGGGCCGCGCTGGTGATGTCCGAGGACGCCCTCGCCCGGCACGGGCTCTCGCCGCTGGCGCGGGTGGTCGAGGTGGTCGACTGCGGGGTGACGCCCGAGCGCATGGGCGCCGGCGCGGCAGCCGCCATCGAGCGGGTGCTCGGCGCCGCCGGACTGGGCATCGATGACATCGATGCCTGGGAGATCAACGAGGCCTTCAGCGCCGTGCCGCTCTACGCCATGCAAACCCTGGGTCTCGACCCCGAGCGCGTGAATGTCTTCGGCGGCGCACTGGCCCTCGGGCACCCGCTGGGAGCCACCGGCATCCGCCTCGCGGGAACCCTGGCCCGGACCCTGCAGCACCGGCAGGGGCGCTATGGTTGTGCCGCCGCCTGCATCGGCGGAGGACAGGGGATCGCGATGATCCTGGAACGCTGCTGAGCATCGCCGCGCCTCCACCGAGAAAGAAGAGGATTCCACCATGCCATCGCCAGCCGACTTCTCCTGCGCACCAGGCCCGCCACTATCCGGCAAGCGGCGCCGAGCCCCATCGCCATAAGCGCCACGCGTGCGGCCCGAAGGACAGGGTCATCACGCCAGGGCGGCGGCCCCTCACGGCGCCAACGGTCACCACACGAGAACTCGCGTCACGCCGATCCCGATATCGGCCAGTGATGCCCCACTCCTGAAAGGAGCACCACATGCCAAATACAACAACCAACGATACGTCCATACGCCCCTCGTTCCTGGGGGCGGTGAGCTGTATCGGCTTTCTCTGCTTCATGATGTTCGCCCAGATCTTCATCCTCGGTGAAGACTGGGTCACCCATATCTCGCTGATCTTCGCCATCGCGGTCACTGCCGTCATCGCCCTGGTGTCGGGGTTCACCTGGCACGATATCCAGAAGGGCATCCTGTATGGCTGCGAGATCGCCATGCTGCCGATGCTGATCCTGATGATGGTCGGGGTCCTCGTCGCCAGCTGGATCGCCTCGGGCACCATCCCGTCGCTGGTGTATTACGGCCTGCAGCTGATCAACCCTGCCTACTTCCTGTTCACCGCCGTGATCGTGTGTGCCATTGCCTCGCTGGTCACGGGCAGTTCCTGGACCACCGCCGCGACCTTCGGCGTCGCCTTCATGGGCATCGGCACGGGCCTCGACGTCCCCGCCGCCATGACCGCGGGGGCCGTCATCTCTGGCGCCATCTTCGGCGACAAGATCTCGCCGGTCTCCGACTCCACCAACCTGGCGGCGGGGGTCGCCGAGGCCGACCTGTTCGATCACATCCGCTCCATGTTCTATACCACCGGTCCCGCGCTGGTCATTTCGGCGGCGCTGTTCTTCTTCATCGGCATGGGCTTCGACAGCGGCGGCGTCGACACCTCAAGAACCGACCGCCTGCTTCAGGGCATCCAGGAGAACTACTCGGTCGGCCTGCTCGCCTTCCTGCCGCCCCTGGTGGTGCTCGTGCTGGCCTATCGCCGGGTCAGTGCCTTGGCCGTCATGGTCATCGGCAGCCTGGTGGGGGGCGCCATGGCGGTCGCGATCCAGGGGGTGGGGATCGGCGACATGATGAACTTCATGAACTACGGCTATGTCTCCGAAACCGGTGTCGAGTCGGTGGACAGCCTGCTGAGCCGCGGTGGCCTGCAGGAGATGATGTGGACCATCTCGCTGGGCTTCATTGGCCTCAGCCTCGGCGGCCTGCTGGAAAAGACCCGCATGCTGGAGGTGCTGCTCGAGCGGATGGGCAAGCTGGTGAGCAACGCGCGGGGGCTGATCGTGACACACGTCTTCGCCGCTCTCGCCACCAACCTGTTCTCCGCGAGCCAGTACATCGCCATCATCATTCCCGGTCGCATGCTGGTGCCGGCCTATCGCAAGCTCAAGATCCTGCCGTCCGTGTGCTCGCGCACCTGCGAGGACTCCGCCACCGTGACGTCCCCCCTCGTGCCCTGGGGCCTGGGCGGCGCCTACTACATGGGCGTGCTGGACGTGTCGGCCTGGGACTACATGGGATGGACCTTCCTGGCCCTGATCACCCCGGTCATCGCCGTGCTCTACGCCATGTTCAACCTCTTCATCTGGCGTGAGGGGGAGCGCAACGACGTCAACACCTACCGCCAGCAGGAAGTGCAGCTCGGCTGACCGACACTCGCACCATGCACAAGAAGGGGGCGCCG
>NZ_JASCQP010000040.1 GCF_030010555.1 Halomonas rhizosphaerae | reverse complement strand
TGTAGGGTCCCGGATGATCAACTGAGCTATAGGAGTTATCCTCTGCTGGCAGCCAGAGAGCTTCTACAGCAATTCATCCGGGAGCAGGTTCATGGACATCAAGCTGCATAAGCAAGCGACGACGACACCGAAGATTCGTGCTGAGATCCAGGCAGCGTCCGCCAGTATCAGTGACAGCGAACTGGCCCGTCAGTACGGTGTGTCCGACTCGACCATTCGCCGTTGGCGCTACCGAGGCGATGTCCATGATCGACCCCACACGCGCCACAACCTGCTGACCACGCTCACCCACGAGCAGGAGGAAGTGCTGGTCGCCGCTCGCGAGTTTCTTCGGCTCGGCCTCGATGATCTGCTGATCGTTGCCCGCGAGTTCCTGAACCCTCGGCTGTCACGTTCCGGCCTGCACCGCATGCTCAAGCGGCGTGACGTGCCAACGCTCGCGGAGCTGGCCCGTCAAGATGTCGGCGGTGATGAGACGCCCCGATACAAGCCTTTCAAGGACTACGAACCGGGGTATGTGCACATCGACATCAAGCACCTGCCCCAGATGCCTGACGAGCAGCAGAAGCGCTACCTGTACGTGGCCATCGACCGGGCAACGCGCTGGGTGTATCTGGAGGTCCGCAGCAGCCAGTCCGCGAAGGATGCTCGCGCGTTCATGAAACAGGTGGAAGAGAAGGCGCCCTTCAAGATCCAGACGGTGCTGACTGACAACGGCAAATCCTTCACCGATCGCTTCACACGGGCCGGTGAGCGCAAGCCCAGCGGCCGGCATCCGTTTGACCAGGAGTGCCAGGCACATGGCATCGAGCATCGCTTGATCAAGCCTGGGCGGCCTCAGACGAACGGCATGGTGGAGCGCTTCAACGGTCGTATCAGCGATGTGCTGGCCACTCGATGCTATGCATCAGGTGAGGATCTAGAGCAGACGCTGAAGCGGTATTGTTGGTTGTACAATCACCATATCCCCCAGAAGGCGCTGCACCATCAATCACCAATTGCAGCGATGAAAGAATGGGAGGCTAAACGGCCAGCGCTATTTACCAAGCGAGTAGTCAATCATCCGGGACCCTACAAGTAGTCGCTATAACAAAACGAAAACTCGGGCGCCCAGTTGGAGTATTAGCAGGGCTTGGTGTTTTTTCCATCACCTTGATGTTTGCGGTGGGTAATGCCGTAGGTTCTGGTCTTGCTCTCAGCCTACTCATAGGGGGTTCCGTTGTAGGCTGGACTCTCGCTTGTACCGTCGCTGTGGGTCTTCTTATCGCCCTGAGAAATACGTACAAGGCAATGGAGCGTCTTCTCGTCGCTCTGATCGGCTTGATGTCGGTAGGCTTTCTAGCCTCAACCATTCTCAGCGATCCGAATTGGATAGCTGCGGCCAAAGGATTAATCCCGAGCATTCCCGCTGAGGCTGGATTTCTTTTGATTGCTTTGATCGGAACCAACTTCTCAATTAACTCAGCATTCTACACTGGCTACGCCATACATGAAAGGCAGCTGAAGCGTGAGCAGTATCGTGCAATAACGTTGATGGACACCCTGCCAGGGAACGTGGCAACAGCATTCATGGCGATGCTGATTATTATAGTTGCCTCTACAGTACTCAATTCAACCGGCACTGTGGCTACCACTTTCCCACAGCTGGCTGGCGTCCTTGAGCCCCTCGCTGGAAAAGTTGGCTCCATCCTATTTGGCTTAGGATTCTTTGCCGCTGCCTTTTCCTCAATGGCTGCCAATGCGTCTGCGGGTGGCACTCTGCTGGCGGATGCGCTGGGCTGGGACAGCAGCCTTTCAACCTGGCGTGTGAAGCTGTTGGTCTACAGCGTGCTAGCGTGGGGCGCCTTTGTGACTGTAGTCGCCAAAGGGTCACCGATTGAGTTAATCATCATTGCACAAGCGCTAACCGTTCTGGTCGCACCGTTCCTCGGTATCATTCTCTTCCTGTTGACGCGCAGAACCGATGTCATGGGCGACCTGAAGAACGGCCCTATTCAAACTGTATTCGCAGTGATTGGGCTGGTCGCCATCTTCTCTATCTCATTCCGCCTCGTCCTGAATGTTTTTGGATAACCTTTAATAACGAAATGAACAGTGGAGAACTGTAGATGAGAAAGCAAATTTCCAGACCGAAGCTCTCTCTTCTTATAAGTGCGGTCTTCTTATCTTCTAGCTCGCAAGCTATCGCCTTGGACTATGAAGTAAACGACACAAAAATATCAATCTATGGCTATGCTAAATTGGACATCATGTATGATAGTGGTGACATCAAATCTGGAAATAGCAATGGCATGGGTGACAGTGTCAATTTCAGAAAGATCGCCGTTGATGGGCAGTCAAATACAAGCGGACACACAAACCTAAATGCTGGTGAATCTCGGATTGGCTTCCGCACAGCCACTCCAACTGACAAGGGAGATTTGATCACCACCATTGAAGGCGATTTCTTCTTCGGTGACTTCAGGCTTCGCCAAGCATATGGGTCTTGGAATGACATCACAGCTGGCCAAACGTGGAGCAATTTTCATACCTTTATTAGCACCACTCCGACACTAGACTTTACCGGGCCAGCTGGAAGGGATTCATTTCTTCGCCAGGCCCAACTCCGCTACTCATTTGGGGATTTTCATGTCGCACTGGAAGATCCCAGTGGCGCGTTGTCAGGTGAGTCTTTCGACGGTGGCTACGACGCAGATTACCAGGGAGATACAATCGCCGGTACTGACGTTGGCCGAAAGGATAGCCTCCCCGACCTTACATTGCGATATGAGACGAGTAGTGGTGAACTTAAATGGTCCACTGCGGCGCTAATGAGAGAAGTGGCCTTCGACTCTGGTGGTGATGACGACTCCACCATCGGCTGGGGACTTTTCGTTGCCGGAAGCTACTCGCTCTCGCCATCTACAACGCTTCGCGGTCAGATCACTGGTGGTGACGGTATTGGAGACTATATGAAGGTTAACCCGGCACCGGCTGCCTACCGTGTTGCAAATCGGCTTGAATCAATTCCCGCCTGGGGTGGCACCTTGGGTATCAGTCAAGAAGTTGGGCCGGGGTCGCTCAATGTATCCTATTCTAGAGTGGAGGCGGACTGGGATGATGCTGAGCGGGATGGCGTTTCACTCGTCAACACCGATAATTCGGGTGAATTTATCGATGCTTACGATGACAACTACGAACTTATCCACGTCAATTACCTGTGGAACCCTACGAAAAACGTTACTTACGGGGTGGAGTTGTCGCACGCCATGCGTGAAACCGTAGATGGCCGAGACGGTAGCGTTAACCGTGCACAAGCAAGCATCATATACGACTTCTAAATATCGTACAGCACTCTAGCTTAATCCCAAAGCTGCCCTTGATATCAAATTAAATCACTCCTTTAGGTGGTGTATTTCCCCTGTAGTGAACATATTTTATCCAGGCTAATACATCACCTCTTTATTAAAAATCTCACTGAATCTATTCCGTATCAATTCGCATTGGAGCAGCATATTTTGCAGCAACCAGATGCTGAGCACCAATGTCTTGGGATGGGTGCCAACTTATATTTTAAGTAATCGGCAAGCTCACCTAAGGACCAATACAGAGTGTTCGCCTAATTGTGTATATCCCATCACTAACCGACATCCTGCACCACCCTACACTGCGGATATCCTGAACACCCCCAAAACTGATTCCCAGCATTCTTGCCCCTTGTCGATGTGCGCAATACCATGCTGCTACCGCACTTGGGGCATTTTCGCTGCGCATTTGGATCTGAACGAGTTTTAAGCTGTGCAACATGTACTCGGTGCATCTCACGTGTGGGGGCAAGCCTTCCAGTCTGGATTTTCGTGAAGACCTCTTGAACCTCCGCCTCAGATAGAATGACTTCCTGATACGCCTTGATGTAATTCACGTAACCACCGCCAAGTGTGACGTTCTTCGGCATCTTGGTCTTTAGCTTCGCACTACCAGTGAACACCACAATAGAGTGAATGACTTCTCCAGGAACATTGAGAGCTTTCTCCAAAGCCTTCACATGCTTGTAGTTTTGGCGCAAAGGATTTTGGAACCTGAATGACTTCCGATAGATCTTTTGGGTCCATTGTGCCTGATGTTCGTCACCAAATACCCAACCCTTCATGTTCTTTGTTTCCACAACGAAGATCCCGAATCGAGATACAAAGATATGATCAATCTGAGTTGAGCCGTCTGGAGTAGGCAAGGTGACATTGTGGATCGGCCTGTATGTTTCCGCTGACAGCCGAAACTTGGCAATCACTTTGACTAAAGTTTCTCCACACAACCCCTTGAACCAAGGAGACTTAACGAGACCTATCAGAAATGCTACCGGAATGACCCACCACAACGGCCTCAAGACTTCATTGATGATCAAAGAATAATCCAAGGTTTCATCTCACTGAGAAATTGTTGGCACTGGCTTCATAAAGAATATGCCTATAGTTTTGGCGCCCTACTTTTACTGCTCCTGGCGCTTTAACGCCTCATAGCGCGCACATGCTTGCTTGCGGGCCTCCGCGTTTGCCGATTGCTGAAGAACCAGTCTGTTGCATTCTCTTCTCGCCAACTCAAGTGGCGAAGCTTGTCTGGCAGAGGCGACAAAGGCAATCGTAGGCTGGAAGGAGCTGGACGATGCGCAGTACATATTTTTCGTCTTGTCGTATTTCAATCCGCTTCCGCGACTCTCGCGGAGATAACTACATGCATCAGCAAAGAATTCCTTTGCTGCCAAGGTGCACTTGGAGAACTCGGCCATTTTTTTTCTTTTATCTACACATACAGATTCGTCCCGTATGCGCCACGACTGGTGCTGGAAAGAAACGCGCTGGTCATTGTGATCAACCGTGACAGTTATCACCTCTGTTCCCAAAGACTCTTGCATATGATTTCTCACAGCACTTGAAGTGCTATCCAGTAACGCTGCGAACAGGGCTGAGATTGGGTCCATACGCTCCTCGGCCTGGTAAACTAGAGGTGATTAGTAGCTTGATGGTATTGGATAAACGCTCATGCGGCACTGTCTTCACATTCTTTCAGCGTCGCCAACTGATATTATTTTTTATCAGCATTCACTAACGGTCGTCATTCGGCCAGAAGCGGACGTTCAGGATGTGCTGATGCAACACACGAATTAATCCGCGCCGCGAAGCGGCGTCGGCTTGAATGAATTGTTAGCCCTGCTTGAGGCAGAGCCGCGGCATCAACGCGAATACTCCCCAGCCCAGATATTCGCGTGTGTAAGCAGCATGACGTTCAGGTTCCGAGGTCAATTTGGACTGCACCTCTTGGGCCAATTCGTCTTCAGGATTGGCTTCAAGCCATCGTCGCATGGTGAGCCATTTGGCCGCTTCGTACCTGTCCCAACTATCTTGATTTGCCAGAACCATTTCAACAACGTCGTAACCTAGGAGGCCGAAAGACGCGACAAGTCTTGGCAACACAAGGAAGTCTGAGATTGCGTTGGCCAGACACCCCTTGGCAATATCCTCCGTTGGTGGCAATTGCCTCCAGTAAGGCTCGCCGATGAGGACGATCCCGCCACTTCGCAAGCTCCGTGCCAAAAGCTCAATCGTCCCAGTGAATCCCCCGCCGATCCAGGTAGCACCCACGCAGGCCGCCACATCGACTTTTCCCTCAGAGACATAGCCTGCCGCATCGTCATGGATGAACTTGACTTGATCGGCCACGCCCAACTCTTCGGCACGAAGTCTAGCCTGCTCACTGAACAATTGGCTCATGTCGACACCGATACCAATGACACCGTGATCACGTGCCCATGTACACAGCATCTCTCCCGAGCCGCTCCCGAGATCAAGCACTCGTGCTCCCGACTCCAGACGCAACGCCGCGCCGAGAGTGGCAAACTTTTCGGGCGTAAGCGGGTTATGAATGCGGTGCGCACTTTCCATGATATTGAATATGCGTGGAATATCCATGACGTAAATTTCCTTACATGAGATATTGAGTTCGGTAAAGGCCTAACGCCTGACATCACCAGCAGTGGAAAGCTGTGCGACGAAGGAGCACCTATTTCACTGTCCTCATTGATGGTGTTGTTAGGCTTCCGATCGGGGATAATGTGCTTCACTGTTTCGCTTACGACGTAAGACGATTGCCAATGTTGACTGCCATAGTGCATATGCATATTGGGCAACGCGTTCGCCAAGGCCGAGGCCAGGAGTGGGCAAATTCTCTTGGACCTCCATAGCGTATTGGAACGCAAAGACCGCAGGTAGCAGAAGCATTACAAATGTTGCAACAGTATAGAGCCTGAACCAGCCTCGAAATACAGCAACAGCAAATACAATGCTCAGCACTACAAAGGGATTGGTCGCCAAAATCAGATGCATGGTATCTGTGAACGTTGGCTCTGCACCACGCATGTGCATTGGAAAGAAATTCCAAAGAATCACACCGATGAGCGCACTTCCAGCAAACATAGCCGCCATCAGTCGCAGAAGACGGCTATGGCCAGATGATAACCACACGCCAATTGCGAACGCCATCAATAGAAAGCTCGAGAGAGTAAATAATGGGGCAACGATACGGCTTGTAGGCGCGCCTATTGCGAATAGCTCGCTCACCGCTTGATCGGAGAAGCTATAATCGGGATAGAGAATCGCGCCCGCGATGTCAGTGGCAACGAAGCAGAGGGCGGCTATGATTCCGCAAATCAGTAAAATTGGACGCATGGTTCGAGTACGCCTAATGAAACGCTGCATAAATCCCGCCCCAGCTGCCGGGCAGCCACCGGCGGGATAGAATCTGGCTTTCTCTTCACCGTCTGATCAGAGCCAACCGATGAAGCAGATCTCTTTCGCCAGGCTGAGCACCAGAACAAGAGGAAGGTTACCCTCCGCGAGCGGTTCCTGGCCCAAATGGAGACCCTGGTGCCCTGGCAACGGCTGATCGAGGCACTGTCCACATCCTACTTCCCGAACGTCGCCAGCAAGCGGGGCCAGCTAACCATCGGCCTGGAGCGTCTACCCCTTCCAGCAGTGGTACGCCCTGGCCGACAAGGCGCTTGCCGTCACCGGGCTGACCCACGGCGTCGTCGCCACTTCACTACGCTATGGTGAGAACGCGATGGACAGTAAGGGAATACGTCCACGCTGCGTCATCCTGGGTCTGTCTCGATCAAGACTTGCTCTATGGGTCGTCGCAACGAACGGGGCATCGCTTTCCCCCGGCCGAATCGCACGACAAGGTCGGGGCGCCCGGCACCCAGACCCAACGCCTTGGCGAACGCCGGACGGACTCCCGCCTCCTCGACCGGCTGGTTTACGAACGCATTGCGAATCCCGAGTGCCGTGGCCTGCAAGGCAAAGCGCTGATAACAGCGTCCGGCTTCCACCCAGTGCGCCCTGTCATCGATATCCGACACGAATACGGCAACTCCGGCGGAGCTGCGAACCTGGCGGGCCACCTTGGCATTCTCGGTTTTTTCACGAAACAGAGCGCGAAACAGCCACCTTCCCAGCCAACGCGGAATCGGGGGATTGCCCATCACCCGAGCCGAGAGCCCATCCCCCGCCTCGATCGCTTCGCGATCACTGAAGCGAATCCAGGTCTCGAGTTCCTGGCGAAACGCCGGGTTGCTCACCTGCTGGGTGTTCCCCTGCATGACATGCTCCAGCACGTTCTCGATGGCCCCATGCTCGGTCAGCAGGATGACGGATACCCCACGCCCGGTTCCCGCCGCTTCGAGCAGGCGCAGCTCCTCGCCAGTCAGCGTCGAGCCGTCGAAGTCGGTGCGCGTGCACTGCCGCGCGGGGATGGCCTCGAAGAGGGGGGAGACCTCTGGCCGACAGGACTCCAGGGTGATGAGGAGCTCACCCTCCCCCTCGGGCCTGAATGCGACCTCGCCCGTCAGGCCGAATGCCCGGGCAGCCTGACTCAGGTTCTCGGCTGCGCATCCCAGCGACACGTACAGGTGGTGATCGTCCGGATCGACGACCGGGGTGCGCCGCGAGAGGTCGGGCAGAATGCTAATGGTCCCGTCGGCCACCCGGAACCGCCAGCACTGGGTATTGTGCCCGGAAGGGGCCAGGGTGGCGTAGCGAACGAGTTCCTGCAGCCGGGCGGCATCGTCCGGCACTCCCCCTTCGGCATGCCGCCAGATGCGCGCTACCGCCTGGTCATGGTTCATCGGTTGCCCCTGTTTGCCTGAGAAAAGCGCGGATGTCGCTCATCACTTCGGCGTGGTGTCCGACCCACAGATGCCCTCCGCGTGAATAGCCGATGAAGCGGGCGTCGGGGATCTGTTCGGCAGTGTAGCGCGCCGCGTCATAGGTGCCGAACAGGTCATCCTCCAGGCTGATGATCAGCGTCGGGGCGGAGATCTGTTCCAGCGCATAGCGCGGAAGCGTCGAGATGACCTCTGCATCGTTCAGCAAACCCGCCCGGCGCGGGCTGACGGGCAGGATGTGCTCCATCATCCTGGCCACCCGTGCCTGCTCGTCGACACTCGCGGCCTCCACCACCTCCGGCGGGGTGGCGAGGATCGCGCGCAGTACCGTGTCGCGGGCGACCCTGGGGGCCACCCAGAACAGGAAGTCCCACCGCAGCGCCGTCTCGAACAGGATGTCGGTGCCATGCGGCGTCACCAGCGACGGTGCCCCGCCGGGCCGGGGCACATAGGCGGCAGGAACCAGCAGCACCAGCGCCGTGGTGCGCTCCGGGTGGCGCAGCGCAAACTGCAGTGACGAGGGCGCACCGGCGGAGGCGCCGACGATCGCGGCACGCGGAATCTCCAGCGCATCCAGCAGACAGGAATGCGCATCCGCCTGGGCAGCAGCGGAGGCATCCGGCGGAAGCGGGGTGCGCAGGTAGCCGAATCGCGACATGGCGATGAGCTGCAGACCCTCCCCGGCCAGCGGCTTAAGGGCATCCAGGCCCTGATCGAAGCCCCCGCCGGCGCCGTGCACCACCAGCACCGGCACTCCCTCGCCGGCGACGGCATACTCAATTGGCCCGCAGGGCGTCTCGACGACCTGACTGCCGACGGCGACGCGCTCCCGCGCCTGGCGGATATCGCGCTGGTAGAGGGCCGTGACGACCACCAGCGAGGCGACCAGCACCAGGCCGATCAGGAGCGCCATCACACGCCCGACGCCCATCTCTCCCATCGGCTCCCTCCTATCGACGCCTCCGGCCAGTACAGCGGCTATCATCCTAAGTGGTTGTCATGCTTCAGAGTGTAGGCGCTGCCTCAGAGACACGTCGTGTGACTGGCCTGACGGAAGGATTCGCTAGGATGACAGGGAAGACGCTCCCTCGGGACGAGAGGATTACGCGAGCACAGCCACGATGGTCACTCGGCACTTCCATGCCTTTATTGCGCTCACCTTCGCCATCTCCTGGGGACTTCCCGGCCTAGGCCTGTTCCCCTCTCGCCTGGAGCCGGGTTTTCCCTTCAGCCTCGAAATGTACTCCCCCTCTACTATGGGGGTGTCTGGGGGCCAGCCCTGGCCGCCTTTCTCCGACGACTGCTCGACTGGCGGTATCCATTGCGCTGGTGGCTGTTCCCGCTGCTCGGGATACCGCTGCTCGATTTTCTGGCGGTCGTGGGCCATTGGTTGACGGACGCCGCCGATGCCCTGAGCAGCTGGAACCTGTCCGTCGCGTATTTCCTCGGCTCCACGCTTGCCCGGGCCAGTGCCGGGCCCTCACATACTGTTCCGCCTCCGCGATTGGCTATGGCAGTTCCATGCAGTTCGAGAGACAGTAGGCGGCAGCCTCGAGCTAAAGCCGTTCACCGATCACGGAATCGAGGTAACTCTATATGAAGGTGTTGGCCCTCCTCCTGGTGTTGCTCGTCGGTGCCGTGCTGGCACTTTTCGTGCTCTTGCTTCACGACAAGCGGGCGGAGAGGATCGAAGGGAAGCGGCTTGCCGCATTGCAGCCTATCGATCCCCCACCATTCTCGGTTGATATGGTCGCAAACCTTCCCGAGCCGGCACGTCGCTATTTCGGGTTCACCATCCTTCCCGGCACCCCGCTCCATCCGGTGGCCCAGATCGACATGCGAGGACAGTTCAGCCTCGGCACCAAGGATGCTCCCGGTTATCAGCCCATGGAAGCGCGCCAGATCCTTGCCGCACCCGAGGGTTTCGTCTGGTCAATGCGCACACTCGGCGGCCTGCCGATTTATGGCTCGGACTCGGGCCGATGGACCCGGTTCCGCATCCTGTGGCTAGTGCCTGTCGCCCGGATAGGCGGCGATCCGGACCACAGGCGTTCGGCGTTTGGCCGCTACGTGGCCGAGGCGGTGTTCTGGACGCCCGCGGCACTTCTGCCCGGGCCAGGCGTCGTCTGGGAGCCGGTGGATGACGACACGGCGCGAGTCACGGTCAGCCACGGGGCACTGACGCAGGCGGTCGATGTCACCCTCGATGCCGAAGGGCGCCCGGTTGTGGTCTCGTTCCAGCGCTGGAGCGACGCCAACCCCGACAAGGTGTACCGGTGGCAGCCCTTCGGCGGGTACCTGTCGGATTTCCGTGAGGTCAGGGGCTACCGCCTCCCGCATCGGCTGGAGGCAGGCAACATGTTCGGCACCGAGGACTATTTCCCATTCTTCCTGGTCGAAGTGACAGCGATCCGGTTCCCCGGCCAGGAGGACGACGGATGATCTGGCTTGTCCTGGTGTCACAGATCGTCTTGCCGTTGGGCTTATTGCTGTGGCTGGCACTTGCCCCGTCGCCCAGCTTGACGGGATATGCCGTGCAGGTCGCCGGGATCGCGACCTTTCTTTCGGCCTTCGCGTTGGTCGCCCAATGGGCTGTCGTCCCCTGGTGGTTGCCCCGCGGATATGCCGGTCTTTTCGTGCTGGCCATTCTCGCGCCGGTGCTGCGTGGCCGCCTGTCGGGGCTGGCGGTTCTGCCTTCCGGGATCGGCGGGTGGTCATCGATGGCGGTCTCTCTCGTGCTGCTGGGTCTCGGTACCTGGTATGGGTCCGCGGCCGTGGCGGGTCGGGCCCTGCCAACGGCACCAGCCGTCGACATCGCCAATCCCTTCGGCCCCGGTACCTACCTTGTCGGCCACGGCGGCTCGCGGGAGATCGTGAACGCCCATCTCCGTACGCTCGACCCGGAGGTGGAGCGCTACCGCCCTTGGCGCGGGCAGTCCTACGCGGTGGATTTCTTCGGCCTGACGAACTGGGGGACCCGAGCAGTAGGACTGCGCCCGGCCGATCCGGCGGCATACGCGATTTTCGGCGCTACCCTGCATGCGCCCTGCGAGGGCGAGGTGATGGCGACGGAAGACGCCATGCCGGACTTGCCGGTGCCCGAGCAGGATACGGTCAACCGGCTGGGCAACCATGTGCTTCTACGCTGCAAGGAGGCGATGATCGTATTTGCCCATATGCGGCAAGGCAGTGTCGCGGTCTCGCCAGGCCAGAGCGTGACCCTCGGGACTCGGTTGGGCGAGGTGGGCAATTCCGGCGCCAGCACCGAACCGCATCTGCATATCCATGCGCAGCGTGCCGCCGCAGAGGGTGATCCGCCGATCTCGGGAACGCCCTTGGCGCTGAGGATCGATGGCCGCTTTCTTGTGCGGAACGAACGGCTTCGAGGCCGGGAGTAGACGCGAGATGCTCATCGAACCCTCCCGCAATCGATGGCGAAGACGGCGAGGGCGAGCCCTCAACGACCATGGCAGTGCCTAGCCAGACCGAGAGCCCCGGCAGGAGCGAAGACACGAAGAGATGGTCCTGCACAGTGGCCCAGAGAGACCCGCTTGCCGGCCGGCAGCATTCGGGACGCAGGATGGCGAGATCGCCTGCATCAACCGTTGCCAGGGCTCCATCGGGGCTAAGAACCGCTCACGGGGGGTGACCTTGTCTTGTTGTGGTGCTCAGCCTGGGAGAAAGAGATCTGCCTTATCGGTTAGCTCTGGTCAGACGATGGTAGGAGAGCCAGACGCAACCCCGCCGGTGGCCGCCTGGCAGCTGGGGCGGTATTTATGCAGCATTTAGCCGTTTCTGAACCTCACGGGCGATGATGTACGTGATGACAAGCACCCCGGCTCCCAACAACGCGAAGTCTGTCACTACACCAAGCAGCACAGCTGCAGAGCCGCCGATCACCGTCCAAAGTAGAGGGATCGCTACAAGCCTCCAAAGGGCTGGTGTCGACATGAAGAAGAGCCCGACCGTGAAGAGCGTGGTCGGACACGGTACCCCAAACGTAGGTGTGTAAGGGTAGGGCTGAACGAGTGTCATGGCCAAGAGCGGGTAAGCCAAGGCGTACACGGCCAGTACGACGCCAATCATATGCCTTGCAGTACGCTTATAGACGTACCGAATCGGTTCGCGCTTGAGGCCAGCCCAACCCAGTAGCAGCGCCTCGAGGAGGAAGATACCACCGAATAAGAGCGCCGCCGGATTGATGGATGCGAAGTATGCAAAATGATAGGCAATGCCAGCCCAGGCCCAATGAACCGCCAGCAAAAGTGACACTACACGGTCGATTCGCTGGCCACGCAGCACGAGCAACAGTACGACCAGCGACACAATCCAGAGCGCCACTGCGGCAGGCCAAAGCGCCGTATTGTACGCAACGAATACGTCTAGGAACTCACGTTCCGAGAAGGGCAATTGCATTGTCCAACCCTTTCTTCCTAACAGGTATTAGGCGGCCATTTCGTTGATGAATCTAACGCGCCAATATGTTCATTCGCACCATACCAAGTGCCGCTAAAACCCAACCGGCTGATAAAAACCCAAAAATTAAGTATAGGCAGAAAATATAGCACTATATAATTTCGCCTGCTGCATAACACGGATCAAGATGGTCGCAGACTTTCTGGCATGGCCGACTTGGGTCGTCAATTGCCGCACCTAGTCCATCAATATAGTCTGAAGTTCGGCATGCGGCCAGAAGCGGACGATTGATCAAAGCTGATATAACGCTTGAGCCACCGGGCGTCGTAAGGACGTGTCGATTTAAAGAGAAATGATGTAAGCTGACTTCTGGAAGTATTGGATCAATGACTGCCAACTGCATTGCGTGACAAGGCGACAGTAAAATTGTCCCAGAACCCGGCGCCGGAAATGACAGGTGCAGATTTCAGATGTCAATCTTGTCCGGTGATGTGAGAGGAAGGGGGAGGCAACTCCCCCTCCTACTCGGTGCGTGATCGAGCAGTTTAGAACTTGAACAATGCACCGATGGAAAACAGATCAATGTCATTGTCAATATCATACCACTCCCACTCACCGACAATACCGAGCCGGTCAGTGAACATATATTGACCGCCGAGGCCATACATGAGGTCAGTGCCATCGTCGTCAGTACCGGAAGCAGCACCGCCCCCTTTAACATCCCACATAATCGTGCCGAACTTGCCGAACACGCCGAACTGCTCGTTGAGCGGCAGAATGCCTTTCGCAGCGAGTGTCCAGCCGTCCGCTTCGGCGCTGACTGCCGAACCGCCTACGGATCCACTGATCTCACCAAAATCTACCCAGGCGGCCTCGAAGGCGATATTCGAATTCATCTCCCAACCGCCGAAGATCTTCCAACTGGTATCATTATCGTCGCAACTGGTGACACCATCACACGCATCGATGGTTGCCTGCCCGATGCCCGCTCCACCATAGAAGCCATTCTCTGCGAGGGCATTGCCCGTCAGACCCAGCGTCAACAAAATGGCACCAATGATTTTCGTTTTGTTCATGACCTGCTCCTAATAGCAGCCCCGCAAGAATCATCCGGACAAACCTTTTATACCTGCTGTACAACAGTATAGTGTAATTCGACTGACCTTCCCCTCTACCTGAATCCGTGAGGCCGACCCTGGAATGCATCTAACCCACTGACCTGCATGGCAATATAGCGGATATCGCCATTCGCCCAGACAGTACTATGCGGCAGCGATTTCAGATCACCGGTGTCGACAGCATCGATAGACGCTTCCCCACCACCTGTGCATGCGCACCAGCGACGTGGTCAAGAGCTACCTGGGCCTGCTGTGTCTGAACATGAGCGACTATGACGCTATCCTTCCGCCGCGACAAGCCCTTCCAGCAGCTGCTGCCCCTGCAAAAGGTGCCGAGCACGGCGACGCTACGACAGCGGCTTCGACAGCCAGGCGCACCTAGCGCGTCTGGAACAGCAGCGGCTGGCCTTTGCCGGCATGTCAGCTTTGGGTCGCGAACAGTCAATAATTATTCCATCAGCATAGGCTAACATTCCACATTCGGCCAGAAGCGGTCTTTTGTCACATTCTTATATAACGCCCTGGGTGAGCTGCGCTGCTTTGCCACGTCGGCTCCACGCCGCTGTTAGCCCCGTGCACCAAACGCCTCATGGAACGTGACCACTCCGCTGGGGAGCGATGGCCCAAACGACAATGCCTGAAAATACTCCGGTGGCACATCAGACAGTATCAAGCTGGATTCACGCTTGAAGCCGAAACGAGAGTAATACGCTGGATCTCCCACCAATACACAGCCCGCTGCGCCCTGCTCCTGCAATAGACGCAGAGCACTCTGCATGAGGAGACTGCCGATGCCTTTTCTTTGAAGTTCCGGTTTGACCGAGATTGGGCCGAGTCCATACCAGCCCTCAGAACTATCCGAGATCGAAACTGGCGATACCGCCACATGGCCTACGACTTCCCCCTCCTGCTCAGCAACGAGCGAGATGGCAAGGGCACCAGCCATTCGCAGGGCATCAACAATGAACTGTTCGGTATGAGCCGTGTGCGGTGCGTTAAGGAACGCAGAGCGCGTTAGGTCGTGGATGGCCGCAGCATCTGAAGATAACTCCTGACGGACAACCAGGTTCATCGCACATTCCCTCTCGGGGGCTAACAGTTCAGAATTTCTTGGGAAGGCCGCTTTGGGTCGTCTGCTGAAGCCCTCATCCATCAGCATAGCCTGAAGCTCGGCCAGGAGCGGACCATTCCTTCGGAATCATCTACTCAGCATTGTTGGTGCACGCTTCGCAAAGAAACCTTGGTTTTCATTGCATGATGACTTCATGGCTGCGGCCATGCCAAGGCTAAATGCCATGCCACATAGGTATGACAGGAAAGAGCAGGGGCGTGCGAGGGCGAGCCTCCTTACAGTTGTGCTATCACCCCTGGATGATCGCGGAGTAGGTGACCGGGAGCAACGATATCCCTGGGACCAAGTCGATGCGGATGATGTCATCTGGTGACTGGCTCAGAGCGTGTTATTCGCAGCATGGTCCTGGTGTCAGCGACGATGGAGCCAGAGTGAGACCAGGCGCACCACTCGTGGCATCACCAGATAGACCACCAGGGCAACAATGGTCGCCGCCACCAATCCATGGCGTAGACCCCAGGTCTCCAGCACCGGCACCGCTTGAAACAGCGGCCACCAGAGCAGGGGCACCAGGATGGTCAAGGGCCATATCACCGCGGTCGTGATCAGCCACTGCTTCCAGCGCACCGGCACCTTGGCGCCAGACTCCGGGGGCGTGAACCAGTAATCGATGCCGCTGAGGATCTCCAGGTGCTCGTCCTCGGCAAGCTCTGGCTGGATCACCGCCATCAGCTCCCGGCGCTCATTAGACTCTCGCCAGCGTTGGGCATCCTCCTCGCCGGCGAAGCGCACCGCAATCTCATAGTTCTGCCCCGCCGCCGGCGGACGTAGGATATGTACCCCCTGATGGCCGGGGAAGCGCCCGGCGGCCTCGATGATCTGGCGCAGCCAGGTCTCGTAGCGCTCCTGAGCGTTGGGCCTAACCCGGTGGTGGATCCGCAGGGTGGCGCCGTCGCAGTGGGCACCTTCAACGGCCTGGGCGTCGTTGTTCAAAGGATCTCTCCACTAGCTAGGTCGTCCAGGGCAGCGGCGGCGCGGTCAGCCGCGGGCCGTCGAACTCAGGGATGCTGCCGAAACGAGGGCTCTCGGCCTCCCAGTCGCGCTGGGCATCGCTGATCTCCGCCTTGCTGTGGCCGACGAAGTTCCACCAGATCAGGATCTCCTCGCCCAAGGGCTCGCCCCCCACCAGCAGTACCCGGCCACCAGCGGAGAGGGTTACCGTCACCTCATTGCGGCCGCGCCCCAGGTAGGCCAGCTCATGGGTGGCGAAAGTGTCACCCTCGATCTCCAGGTCACCCTGCAGGGCTACCAGGCCGTATTCGAAGTCCTCGCGCAGCGACAGGCGCAATTGGCCGCCCCGGGGGCTGGCCAGATCCAGGGCTATCAGGGGCGAGAAGGTCAGGGGCGGGGCACTGTGGCCGGCGAACTCGCCCACCAGCAGGGTCAGCTCGGTGCCCTCTTCCCTCCATCTGGGCAAGGTCGGGTAGTGGTCGAAGCGCGGATCAGTGGCGCGATCCGCCTCGGGCAGGGCGATCCACAGCTGGGCGGCATGCAGGGTCGCCACGTCGGACAGCGACTCCTCGGTATGGCTGATGCCGCGACCGGCGGTCATGAGATTGACCTGGCCGGGCGGATCACCTGAGCGGTGCCCAAGCTGTCGCGGTGGAGGATCTCGCCCTCGAGCATCCAGGTGAAGGTCTGCAGGCCGATATGCGGATGGGGCCCGACCCTGAGGCCGGGCTCGTCCGCCTCGAAGTCGGCGGGGCCGATATGATCGAGGAAGCACCAGGCGCCGATCAGCCTGCGCTGGCGGCGAGGCAAGGCGCGGTTGACGGGGATGCCGCCCACCTCGGCGCTATGGGGCGTGACGTGCTGCACTTGGCGCTGGCCGTCGACGATGGGGCAGTCGAGGGAGCTGGCAAGCTCGCGTTCGTTGACGAGATTGCTCATGATCTGCGATTCCTGACAGTCAAAGGAGAAGGGCTCGGCCCTTAGCATAGGCCCTGATGAGCCTCGCCATGGGGCGAGCCCTCGACGCACTACCGACGGCATGGCCTGAGCGCGGAATCTGCCCTGGCCGGTCGCCGTTTAACCCAGCTGGTTCTGATGAGAATAGCTTTGCATCAGGTTGGCATAGGCGGGCAGGTGGCCGGCCAGCAGGCCGCCGAAGCCCTCGATATCGTTGCGCCAATCGCGGTGCAGCTCGCAACCCACGGCGAACCAGGTCATCAACTGGGCGCCGGCCTGGGACATGCGATCCCAGGCAGCGTCGCGGGTGATGGGGTTGAAGGTGCCGGAGGCGTCGGTGACCACGAAGACCTCATAGCCCTCCTCCAGGGCCGAGAGCGCCGGGAAGGCCACGCACACCTCGGTGACCACCCCGGCGATCAGCAGCTGCTTCTTGCCTGTGGCCTTGATAGCGGCAACGAACTCCTCGTTGTCCCAGGCGTTGATCTGCCCCGGGCGGGCAAAGTAGGGGGCCTGCGGGAACATCGCCTTGAGTTCCGGCACCATGGGGCCATTGGGGCCATCCTCGAAACTGGTGGTGAGGATGGTGGGAATATCAAAGAACTTGGCGATATCGGCCAGAGCCAGGACATTGTTCTTGAAGTCGTCCGGGCTGAAGTCACGCACCAGGGACATCAGGCCGGCCTGGTGGTCCACCATCAGCAGGGCCACATCATCCTTGTCGAGTCGGTTGTAGGTAAAGGACATGGTCGTTCTCCCTTCTTGGTCGTCGGGGACTGCCCGGCGACCATCGCCGGGCAAGGGTGGGATCATGAGTCGGCTCGTGACCCCCTCGGGTTGCCGAACTTCCCGGTCTGGAAGTCGGCAAAGGCTTGGTGGAGCTCGGCCTCGTCATTCATCACGAAGGGCCCCTGACCGGCTACCGGCTCGGCGATGGGCACACCGCTGAGTAGTAGCAGCTTGGCGTCGTTGTTGGCCTCCAGATGGAGGGTCTCACCGCGGCGCTCGAAGGCGACGACGCTCTCGTCGCGGACGATGCGCTCGCCATTGACCAGCAGCGTGCCCTCCAGCAACACCAGCAGGGTGGTATGGCCCTCGGGAACCTCGAGCGTGACATCGCCGCCGGCCACCAGGCGCAGGTCCCAGACATTGATCGGGGTAAAGGTGCGCGCCGGTCCCGTTCGATCAAGATAGCGGCCCGCCACTACTCTGAGCTGGCCGGTATTTCCCTGCAGGTCGACTCGGGGGATCTCTTTGTCGAGAAGAGTCTGGTAGGCCGGCGGGGCGACCTTGTCCTGGGCCGGCAAGTTGACCCAGAGCTGCACCATTTCCAGCAGGCCGCCACCTTCGGCAAATCCTGGAGCGTGGTACTCCTCGTGGACGATGCCGGCGCCGGCGGTCATCCACTGGACGTCTCCCTCGCCGATCAGGCCGCCATGCCCCGCCGAGTCGCGATGCTCAAGGGCCCCCTGGTAGACCAATGTCACGGTTTCGAAGCCCCGGTGGGGGTGAGGGCCGACGCCACGGCGGTACCGGGTCGGCTCAAAGCGATGGGGCCCGGCATGGTCGAGCAGCAGGAAGGGGCTGATGTGCTCTGCCCCCAAGCGGTCGTAGCTGAGCAGGGAGCGCACCGGAAAACCGTCGCCCACCCAATGGCCGCGCGGGGCACCGTATACTGCCTGGATCTTCTTCATCATCGGCTCCTGTCATGGCGAGGGAGGTTTGCCTCCCGATGCAAGAAGCCTATTCCTTGAACGGCGATGGCGGTATACGCTGAAAACGGCACTCAGCGTTTTACTAGTGGGACGAAAGCATGCAGGACCTCAACGACCTCTACTACTTCGTGCAGGTGGTGGACCACGGCGGCTTCGCCCCGGCCGGGCGCGCCCTGGGCATTCCCAAGTCGAAGCTGAGCCGGCGCATCACCCAGCTCGAGGAGCGCCTCGCCACACGACTGATCAACCGTTCGACGCGTCACGTCTCGGTCACCGAGCTGGGGCAGGCCTACTATCGTCACTGCCTGGCCATGCTGGTGGAGGCGGAATCCGCCGAGGAGCTGATCCAGCGCCATCATGCCGAACCCCAAGGCATGGTACGGCTGAGCTGCTCGCCTAGCGTGCTGCACTACCTGATCACGCCGCTGCTGGTGCGCTTCATGGCGCGCTGTCCCAAGGTGGAGGTTCAGGTGGAGGCCACCAGCCGGCGGGTGGACGTGATCAAGGAGGGCTTCGATCTGGCGATCCGCGTTCGCTTCCCGCCACTGGAGGACAGCGACCTGACCATGAAAGTACTCGCTTCAAGCCCTCAGCGGCTGATGGCAGCCCCCGCCCTGTTCGACGACCAGTCACGTCCCAGCAGCCCGGCGGACCTCGCCGGGCTGCCAAGTCTTGATTTCGAACAGTATGACCACCGCCACTGCTGGGACCTGGTGGGGCCAGAGGCGGCCAGCGCGCAAATCCCCCATCGGCCGCGTCTGGTCACCGACAGCGCCGAGACCCTGCATGCCGCCGCACTGGAAGGACTCGGCGTGGTCAAGTTGGGGCTGCTGGTGGGCGCTCGGGATATCCAGGCCGGGCGCCTGGTCGACGTCCTGCCAGGCTGGGAGCCCCGGGGGGGAATCCTGCATGCGGTCTTCCCTTCGCGGCGGGGTCTGCTGCCGGCGGTGCGGGCGCTGCTCGATTTCCTGGACGAGCAGATCGCCGAGGAGGACTTCGCTACTCAGGAGGCGCTGATCAACGCGGAAGGAACTCCTTGATGGGTAAACGCCGACTCCCCCTATAGATGCCCATGATACCGCCCACGGCGGCTATGACTTTCCCGGTTCCGTGAATTTAGAAAAACCACCTCCCTATACGCAGGAAGATTTACGCAATTCTTTTACGCGAAACCGCCCCTACAGGGTCTCCTGGAGGGGCGGCCGGCGTACGTAAAGTAAACGACACATAGCCGCATTCGGCCAGAAGCGGCCATTGAGATTATTCTGATGTATAGCGCCGTGCAACACGCGCGGCTACGAAATGGAGGCGAAGCCGCAATGTAGTAGGCGTCGCGTGCCTGGCCTTGTTATATTTGATCCATCGGTTCATAGCGTTGCCGGTTTACGTAAGCTGTATTTTCCTTTGGCTCAGCACCCGCTTCCGAAATCTCGACTTCTAAAACGTACGAAGGCAATCCAAATTTTTCAAGGTAACCGCACGCCACTTCAATCGCCTCTTTTCCAAACTCTAGATCAAGCCCCTGGAAATACCGGCACGAGAGCATCATCGAAAGCGGCGTTGCATACCGATATAGCAGAGTATCTTTATACCCTGTTGCTTTAGCCACGTTCAGCGGCACACATACAGCGCTTGTTCGTGGAGCAACTGAACCACTTTGCCAATTTTTTCGATAGAAATTTCGGATTTCATGAAGAAATGCTGGAGCAGACTGAAAGCCCGTAATATCTTCGTAGTCATACAGCAGATATTGAGCCCTTGGTGCATGCTTAAGGATTTTATTGACCTGTTGTGCACGCATGGCGTCAAAGTTAGTTTTTCTTCGTTGTCGCCGCTTCGCCTCGAGGAATGCTGCACCCTGAAGATGTTCACCGTCCTTGTAGTTAATCTTGACCAGCACCGCAATATCGCCAAACCGGTTTTCGTAGGTGCCACTCAGTTTGTAGGCCTCCCAGTGCAGCTGGCTTCGGACGTCGTCGCCCACCAGCTCAACTCGACCAAGCTCTTGTCGCAGTTGCGTCAGAATACTTCGCGTGATGTGGTCTTCATCCCAATCCCAAATCCCAACGTTCTTAACCGTTGCTCTAATGCTGCGCTCAAGGAGACCTGTGAGGTCAAAAAGATCATACGGCATTAAATTTTGCTCCTTGAATATAACGCCTGCGGTAACCGGCGCCGGAGCGCAGCGGAGGGAACCAAAACCGACACGCTTTTGGCGTCCGGTTGACTGCCTTGTTATCTCTATTTTTCACTGGACGGAAACTCCAGCTCTTCGTACAGGCTTTGCAAACAATTATCTATATTCCTCATCGCTGATTCGTATACTGGCATAGTGCTTTTGGCCATTTCAGAACCAACTTCCTCACCAAATACAGCAATTTCCATACTGCACATCGTAGAGCAGCTATGATGTAGTTCAGCAAGTATATCTCTGGATTTCTTTGACAGAAATATGAAGTCCTCCTGCTCAATTTCATGAAGTGCTGTGATATGTTGCAGAGCCGCTTTATCGATACCGTCCGCTAAGACGTTTAAATTAGGATGAAACTCCCCTCGATCATCAAATGAGCCAAGGGCTGCCTCACAGTATTTTTTAAAATCGACCAACCGCTTTTGTAACTTTTTAAAAACCCGTATTTTCTCATCGAAGAGAATATTGTTTTTCCGAGAGAGCAACAAAAGATCAACTTTCAGTCGCTCGATCTCTGATAGATATCCAGTTTTTACCTCTTCGACTTTGCGAGTAATATCCCCAATATCTTCCTTTGTGGCGAGGTTTTTGCCTTTTTCAGAGGAATACGAAAACAGGTACTTCCGAAACAGGAAGAGGCTGCCTATTCCGATCAAACCTAAAACCTGCAAGCCAATTAAAATAAAATCCATACTTTTACTCAGCGCTCCAAAGAGAGATAACAGGCATTGAACCGCACGTTCTGATATTGGATTAACGCGCATGCACGTTCAACAATATTATATTGCACGCCGCCCTCCTCCCAACCCATTGAGCTTATAAGATATTAAGAAGAGATCGGCCACATAACACCAGTAAGCGCGCATGCCGCATAACAAGGATGAACAAGCATGCTGCCTTTGCCGGCATGTCAGCTTCGGGCCGAAAGCTGTCCATCAGCATAGAATAACATTCACCATCCAGCCAGAAACGGCCATTTAGGACCTGCTGATGTAATGCTGTGCTCCGCGGAAAACTTGTCCCAGTGCCTGCGCTTGTTAAACTCTGTCTTTTATCACCTCGAGCTTATCATCATTTTCGCTTACCCAGGACTCGAGCTTTTCGAAAGCGTCGGTCCACTCTTCGTTGTATTCATGATAAAACGTAGTGATACATAGCTCCATAGAGCCGATATGGTTAGCCTTATACATTGATGCCCATCTATTCGAGAAACTGGTTACAAATTTCTCCTTGTCTATTACAGAGTAGCCTATACTGGCTCCTTCATAGTTTGGGTGGGAACTTTCGGATAAAGCTCCATAAAGAGCTTTAATACCTGGATAACGCTTATCACAATTCTCTATCACCGTAATGATATTAATTGCTTGGTGCGAAGTTGATCCATCACGGGAGCCGAGAAGTAATTTCGATGTTGTATCTGAGAACTGCTGAAAGCTCAGGTTGCCAGTCAAAACCTTGCGCGTTAACTGATTTAGGTATATCAACACGGCTACAGTCTCAAACGCTGATCGCAGCAATATCCTGGAGCCCAGCAAATGGCCCGAATCATAAAGTAGTAGCGACTGCACCAGCAGGTCATGCGTACGCCACGAAACAGTCTCTCTTAGCGAAAGACTTCTAAATGGTGCTTTCCATTTGTGCGCGACTGGATTTCGGGAAAATAAGCCGCCTATATCAACAGACTTACTTAGTGAGCTTTCCCATGCTGCTAGTGTTTCGTC
The DNA here is from genome assembly GCF_030010555.1 of Halomonas rhizosphaerae. GTDB lineage: Bacteria > Pseudomonadota > Gammaproteobacteria > Pseudomonadales > Halomonadaceae > Halomonas > Halomonas rhizosphaerae. The sequence goes on along the minus strand of NZ_JASCQP010000040.1, from coordinate 15,466 downwards.
AATTTTTCGCATAAGGGTTTAACGACCAAGCTGTGTGGCGCAAACCAAGCGCAGCGTAGTTTGCGTTTGAACGAGCGTCTTGTTATGCCTAACTCGCATCAGTCTTCTCTTTGTTCCACCGAAAATAAAGATCTTTAACGAACCCCAGATACTCTACAACATCTTCTTCCCTTAATGGTGCAGGCCGATATTGCTCTGGTGGTGCACGTGATAACGTATTTCTCAAATTAGCCCATAGGATCAACTCTTCAATTCCCTCGACTTCTACAGTGTAACCTTTCGATTGAAGAGCCTCTAGCTTTGCTTTTAAGCCAAATAATATTTTGCCGGCACCAACATCCATTAGCTGATGGGCTATAACAGCCTCAATTAGCCCCTGCAATCGCCACAACGCGAATTGCCATAGATATTGATTATCCGTATATCTGTAGCAAGCAACATCGTCTAGAATGTCTCCCGCGATGTCTGGACTTTCTTCTCTTACCTTTGCGGCCTCTATTTCGTACTGCTCGGTTCTTGCATCAATCATTTCCCTGGCTAGATCTACTGCGTGATCAAAGTCTGGTTCTGTGATGCCATATACCCAATACACCTTTTCAGTAAGATCCCGCAGTTGCTCACGCACTTTGATTCCTTTTTGGCATAACAAGGATGAACGGGCATGCTGCCTTTTTCCGGCATGGCCGCTTTGGGTCGAAACCGGTCATTCAACTTCGTCATCATAGAAAGCCAACTTCTCAGCAAGTGTCTCCATTCCGCCAATAGGCTGCTGATAACTCCACGCCACATCCTTGTGCTCACCAAACGAGAAGTACGAGGCATCGCCCTTGAAGGGGCAGTGGGTCACGGTCTCGGAAGGCGTCAGCAGGTCCATGCGCACGTCGTCGCGGGGGAGGTACTGGCGCGGCGGGTAGCCGCGTTCGCGCAGTTCGATGGCGCGAGTGGTGTCGGCGAGCAGGGTGCCGTCGATGACGACCCGCACCCGGTGGGCATGTGGGTGCAGCGTGATGCGCGCCGCGGGGGCATCAGTCATGGTGGTTCCCTGTATGCTTTTTCTAATGTTTCGAGCAGGGTAGCAGCCAGCCTCTCCACCGCCGATGGCCAATCGCTTACATCGAAGGTCTCGATGGAGGTTGTGCAGGCGCACCGCGACCTTGCGAGGCCCCCCGACCGGTATGCCACCCTGAGAGGAGTGCCCTGTCGGCCTGACGACAGGCTATCTTCAAGGTTCCATGCACCGGAAAACGGAAAGGAGCAGCCCATGAGCAACAGGGAAGCCTACGAACAGAAGCTGCGCGCCAAGCTCGATGAGCTGCAGGCCGAAGTGGACAAGCTGAAGGCCCGCGCCCGCAGCGCCGAGGCCGATGCACGCATCGACCGGGAGGAGGAGATCGACCGGCTCGAGGCGCGGCGCGAGGAGATGCGCAAGAAGCTCGAGGAGCTGCGCCACTCCAGCGACGACGCCTGGGATGACATCAGGGCCGGCGCAGAGCGCGCCTGGGACTCGCTGAGCGAAGCGATCAAGTCCGCCCGCAATCGCTTCAAGTGACCGAGCACTCGCCTCGATGCCCAAGCCCCCTCCCCGTGCCACCCTGGCCGATACGTCCGGCGCGGCCAGGCTGACGACCCTGGGCGGCCGCGACGTCCTCTTCGTGATGGCGGCCGAGGCCGAATACGGCCCGCATCTCGAGGCGCGTTTCACCCCCTTCATGACCGGCGTCGGCCCCGTCGAGGCGGCGGTCGAGCTCACCGCGGCGCTTTCCGCCCTCGCCCGGCACCAGCGCCTGCCGCATCTCGTGGTGTCGCTGGGCTCGGCCGGCAGCCGGGTTCTCGAACAGACCGAGGTCTACCAGGCGACCTCCGTCACCTACCGCGACATGGACGCCTCCCCGCTGGGCTTCGCCAGGGGCGCCACGCCCTTTCTCGACCTGCCGGCGACCGTCCCGCTGCCCCTGCGCATTCCCGGCATCCGGGAGGCTACGCTCTCGACCGGCGCCAATGTCGTCTCGGGCTCGGCCTATGACGCCATCGCCGCCGACATGGTGGACATGGAGAGCTATGCCTGCCTGCGCGCCTGCATGCGCTTCGAGATGCCGCTCGTCGTCCTGCGCGGCATCTCGGACGGCAGGACGGAACTGCGCCACATCGACGACTGGACGGAGACGCTGCACGTCATCGACGAGAAGCTGGCCGCCGCCGTCGACCGCCTCGGCGAGGCCATCGCCGAAGGCCAGGTGACGCCCTGAGGCGCCGGGGCGTGGCTGGCCGGTGGCCAGCGTTCGGCGCGACGGCTCGCGGCGGCCTTGCCCAGCCTCGGTGAAGGTGCCATCGTCACCCCTCCCTTCCCTGCCTGACGACAAGGAGCGAGCACCGTGTATATCGCCATGAACCGTTTCCGGGTCAATCCCGAGAGAACGCAGGAGTTCGAGCAGATCTGGCTGGAGCGGGAAACGCACCTGCAGGGCCTGCCCGGCTTCGTCGAGTTCCACATGCTGCGCGGCCCCGAGAAGGAGGACCACGTGCTCTACGCCTCCCACACTATCTGGCGCTCCCGCGAGGACTTCGAGGCCTGGACGCACTCCGAGGCCTTCCGCAAGGCGCACGCCAATGCCGGCCAGAGCAAGCGCGAGGGGCTCTACCTGGGCCCGCCGAGTTTCGAGGGCTTCGAGGTCATCCAGATAGTCAGCGAAGCGAACGACCCCTGAACCCACCGAGGCCTCCATGAGAAAGATCCTGCTCGTCGACAATGGCTCCCTGCGCCCCCAGGCCACCCTCAACCTGCGCCGCCTGGCCAGGGCCCTGAGCCGGACCACCGACCACGAGGTCGAGGCCACCTCCCTGCTGCACTCCTACAAGATCCCCGCGGAGGAACTGGAGGGCCAGAAGGCGGTCTCGCTGGGGCCGCTGGCCGAGCAGCTGGCGGCACAGGGCACGACCGAGCTGGTGATCCTGCCCTTCTTCTTCGGCCCCAGCCAGGCGTTGACCCGCTACCTCCCGGAACGGCTGGCCGAGGTGCAGGCCCAGTACCCAAAGCTCGACATCAAGGTGGCGCTGCCGCTGGTCGACACCCTGGCGCCGCTGGACCTGCGCCTGGCACAGCTGCTGGCCGACAACGTTCGCGAGCAGATGGATAGCCTCTCGCCCCCGAAGGTGGTGCTGGTCGATCACGGCAGCCCGATTCCCGAGGTCACGGCGGTGCGCAACTACCTGGCCGGCCAGCTCAGCGTGCTGCTCAGCGACGAGGCCAGCTGCGTCACCTTCGCCTCCATGGAGCGCCGCGAGGGCGAGGCCTACCGCTTCAACGAGCCGCTGCTGGTCGACCTGCTGGCCTCACCGGCCATGGCCGACAGCGAGGTGATACTCGCCATGCTGTTCCTCTCCCCGGGGCGTCATGCCGGCGAAGGCGGCGATATCGCGGAGATCTGCGAGCAGGCGATGGCGAACTCGCCCGGCCTGCGCGTCACCACCACGCGCCTGGCGGGTGAGCATGATGCCATCCTGGAGGTGCTCACGACCCGTCTGTCCGAGGGCCTGGTCGGCTCGCCGCTGCTGCTGTCGCTGCCGGCGAGGGCATGACCCCGTCGCGCATTCCGCGCCACTACCCACACATTCTGTTACAGAACATCATGAACTCCTTATGGCTGGAGGCATCACAGGGGGGCGCAACCGCTAAAGCAAGCAAGCCACAAAGAGGTATCCATGCAAAAGCTTACTGCCCTGTTCTCCGCCGCCCTGCTCTCTGCCGGCCTGCTGGCCACCTCGGCCGCGCACGCCCAGGATGGGTCCGCCGCCACCGGCCAGCAGGATCCGTCAGCCGCCGCCACGGCGCCCCAGGCCAGCGCCGAAGACTTCTCCGACGAGGAGATCGAGCAGTTCTCCGCTGCCGCCGAGGAGGTCTCCAGCATTTCCCAGGAATACAGCCAGCAGCTCCAGCAGGCCGAGGGGCAGCAGGCCCAGCAGGACATCCAGATGGAGGCCAACGAGAAGATGGTCGAGGCCGTAGAGGACAGCGGCATGGATGTGGAGACCTTCAATGCCATCGGCCAGGCGGCCCAGCAGGACCCCGAGCTGATGGAGAAGATCCAGGAACAGTCCTGATCCCTACGGACACGTTCTCGCCGACTCCCATCGGCCACCATCGGGCCTCCCTCCGCGGGAGGCCTTTCTGTTCGGGACCGTACATCACGAGGTGAGCGTGCCTCAGCGCCAACGTCGGGCGGGCTGCCTTGCAAGCCGAGGGGCGTTCAACGATGATCCTGTCACTGCCGGCAACTCCCTTGTCCCCGGGCTACCCATCGAGGCTCCATGCTACTACTGGCTGCATTCGCCATCCTTTCCATCGGCGTGTCCTTCATCTGCTCGCTGCTCGAGGCGGCGCTGCTCTCCATGACGCCGAGCTATGTCGCCCAGTTGCGCGACTCGAGACCGGAGCTCCACGAAAAGCTCACCCGCCTGAAGCAGAACATCGACCAGCCCCTTGCCGCCATCCTGACCCTGAACACCATTGCCCATACCGTCGGGGCCACAGGGGTCGGGGCCCAGGTGGCGGTGGTCTTCGGCGAGGCCTGGCTCGGCATCGCCTCGGCGGTGATGACCCTGCTGATCCTCTTCCTGTCGGAGATCATTCCCAAGACCATCGGGGCGACCTACTGGCGGCCACTCTCCTCGATGATGGCCACAACGCTCGATGGCATGATCTGGATACTGAAGCCCTTCCTCTGGATGTCCGAACAGATCACCAAGCGCATCGGCAAGGGCGCCCACGACACGGACATGCGCGGCGAGATCAAAGCCCTGGCACAGATCGGCCTCGAGGAGAAGGCGCTGGAGGCCGATGAGACACGGGTCATCACCAACATCCTCAACCTCCACGACATCCAGGTGAAGAGCGTGATGACGCCGCGGACCGTGGCGTTGACCGTGAAGCCGCAGATGACGGTAGACGAGTTCGACGTTGCCCTGGGGCGCTCGCCCTTCACCCGCTTTCCCGTGATGGACGGCGGTGAGCAGGCGCTGGGCTATGTCCACAAGGCCGACACCTACCATGCGGAGGGGGACGCGAACCTCAAGTCGCTGATGCATCCCGTCAAGTCGGTGTCGGCCGAGGAGAACGTCGAACAGGTCTTCACGATGATGGTCCTGGACCGACAGCACCTCTGCGTGGTGTATGACGACCTTGGCACCTGGGTCGGGCTCATCACCCTGGAAGACGTGATCGAGACTATCCTGGGCCAGGAGATCGTCGACGAGACCGACAACGTGGCCAACCTTCGCAAGTATGCCCGGCAGCGCTGGACCAAGACGCTCAAGAAGGAGCGAGACTGAGGCTCATCGGCGCTCGCCTCGGGATCGAGCGAGCGCCTGCCCGGGATGCGCGACGAGCTGACGTTCTCCCGGCAGGGCTTATCGTGACCCTTGACGGGGCACTTGATCGGGCCGTGCCCCACCGCCATTGCCGTGAGAATTCGCCATGTCACGACTCCCCCCCCTGATCGCCCTCTCCTATTTCGAGGTCGCCGCGCGCACCAGGAGTTTCGCCGCGGCCGCCAAGGAGCTCAATGTCACGCCGGCGGCGATCAGTCACCAGATCAAGTCGCTCGAGGAGTATCTCGGCGTCGATCTGTTCGTCCGCCACCACCGGCGGGTCAGCCTGACCCCGGCCGCGCGCGTGGCCCTGCCGGAGCTGCATGAGGGGTTTGATACCCTGGGTCGTGCGGTGGACAAGATCCGCGCCTATGGCGAAGAGCGCCTGATCGTCACCGTGTGCGCCGAACCCCTGTTCGCCACCAAATGGATCGTGCCACGCCTGCACCGTTTCTACGCCCGTTGCCCGGACGCCGAAGTGCGGCTGCAGGCGAGCCTGCATTCGGTGGATCGCCTCCGTGACAGCGACTTCGGCCTGGCCGATCTCAAGCGCGCGGGCATCGACGTTTCCGTGCGACTCGGCTACGGCAACTACGCGGACCTGGCGCCCCAGCGGCTGATGAGCCTGGATCTGGTGCCCATCTGTACACCGGACCTGGCCGCCACCGTGGAGGATGTCGAGGCACTGTGCGGACTGCCGTTGCTGTGTGACAGCACCCTCACCCGCCTCAACGAGCCCTACGGTTGGAGAGCGTGGTTCAGGCAGCAGGGACGTGACATCGGAACGCTACGGGAGCTGCGATTCGGCAACGGGCTACTGGCACTGGAGGCGGCCATCGCCGGCCAGGGCGTGCTGCTCGGCAGCCGGGAGCTCCACCAGGCGGAGCTGAGTGCCGGAAAGTTGGCGGTGCTGGCCGATTCTCCCCTGAACTGTGACCAGGCGTACTACCTGGTCAGTGCGGGCGAAGGCCTGGAGCGACCGATCGCCGGGCAGTTTCGTGAATGGCTGCTGGATGAAGCCAATATGCCCTCACCCGGACTAGCCGGTGACGCCGCGCAGGTCTAGGGCAGGGTAGTCGGGCGCGATGAACAGCCGCCCCACGATCCCTTCTGCGTTGGCCGCACGACGGATGCCCGGCCGCTCGGCCAGCGCCTCCAGCAAGCCGACAAGCTTCGGCAAGCGCTCCCAGGGAAGCGCACGGCAGGGGTCATCGACGGGGTAGAGCTGCATCCAGCGCACCAGACAGGCCAGGTAAGGATCGAGCACGCTGGGCCCGTCCTCGAGCAGCCAGGGCCCCCGGCCATGTTCGCAGAGCGACTCCAGTTGCATGAGATGCGCCACCATGCGTGGCCGCAGTGCTTCGCGCAGCCGCTGGGCATCCCCCGCTCGAGGCGCATAGCGTGGCGTGTAGAAGCAGAGTCGAAGCTCGGCGTGGACGGTGTTGGAGAGAAAGAACAGCCAGGCCAGCAGGCGACCGCGGCCTGCCGGTTCTCCAAAGCGGGCGCCGTGGCAGCGCTCGGCAAGGTGCAAGAGGATGGCACCGGTCTCGAAGAGCGCCGTTCCATGGCGCTCCTCCACCAGTACCGGCAACAGGCCCTGGGGGTTGAGCCGACGGAAGGCCGGGGCGTCCAGTCCACCCGCGGCCCGGTCGACCCGCTCCTCTCGATAGGGAATGCCCTCGCTCTCGAGCACCATGCGCACGACCAGGTTGGCGCTGTCGGGCGAACCATAGAGACGGTAGTCAGGCAGCGTCCCGGTGTCGGTATCGAGGTCCATCAGGCTAGAGCTGCACGGCTTCCGGGGATTCGGGGTTGAGCGCTTTCGGGTCATCGCGCCCCGGGTACCAGGGCACACGGCCCTCGAGCACCCCCGTCGTCTCGATGATCTCCGCCACGCTGTGCTCCTGGCGATAGGCCATGATGTGCGCGCCGCTGACGCCCGGAATCTCGCGGATCTCGTGAAGCAGGTCCATGCAGAGCCGCTTGCCCTCCTCCTTCTGGTTCTCGGCCCCCTCGAGCCGAGCGATCACCGCGTCGGGGATATGCACCCCGGGGACATTCTCGCGGATCCAGCGGGCGCTGCGTGCAGACGCCAGGGGCCCGATCCCGGGCAGGATGAAGACACGGTCGGGGCCTTCCAGCAGACCGAGGTCGTTCACCTTGAGCATGAAGTCGCGCAACCGCTCGATATCGAAGCAGTACTGGGTCTGAATGAACTGGGCACCGGCCGCCACCTTCTTGGCCAGGCGAAGGGGTCGCCAGTCCAGCGGCGGCACGAAGGGGTTCTCGGCCGCACCGAGAAAGATCCGCGGGGGCGTCTCGATGCGTCGCCCGCTCTCGAAGCGCTGCTCGTCGCGCATGTTGCGGGCGACCTGCAGCAGCGAGATGGAGTCGAGGTCGAAGACCGGTTTGGCCTGGGGATGGTCGCCGGCCTGCACACCGTCACCGGTCAGACACAGCAGGTTGCAGGCGCCCATGGCCGCGCCACCGAGGATCTCGCCCTGCATGGCGATGCGGTTACGATCACGGCACGAGATCTGCAGGATGGTGGCATAGCCGACCCGAGTCAGCAGCGAGCAGACACTGACGCTGGACATATGGCAGTTGGCGCCGGAGCCATCCGTGGCGTTGATGGCATCGACATAGCCATCGAAGATGGCCGCCCGCTTGAGCACCTCTGCCGGGTCGGCAGAGTCCGGCGGGTCGATCTCGCTGGTGATGGCGAACTTGCCCGCCCGCAGCACCCGCTCCAGCCGCCCGGGGGAAACGTGGCCGGGCAGGATCGGCAAAGAGTAGCCCGGAACGGGCTCGTCATCGAACTTCATCTTGTTGTCTCTCTGTTGGCGGTTGAAGAGGAGGTATCGTCCAGCTGGCGTGCCACGCGAAGCCAGGACGAGCTTCCCGTGAGGCGATGGTCGACCGGCAACTGGACGGCGTGGATGAGATCGCCCTGCTTCATCTGACGGCTTCCTTCCCAGGCATCGACCCAGACACACACCATCTCGGGTTTCACCTCGCAATGCCCATCGGCACGCACTCCGCCACAGGGGCCGTTGCGCAGTGTCTTGGGGCAGTTCATGGGACAGGACATGCCGGTGGCAGAGAGAATGCACTGACCGCACATCTGGCAGTCGAAAAGCGCCCCCTTGGCGGCCTGTTCCACCCTCCTGACCGGCGCCTCGACACGCTCGTGACCGAGTCGCCGCCACACTGGAGCGAGCTTGACCAACACCGGCTCGAAACGCCGGTAGATCATCTCGAAGAGTCTGGAATGGCGAACCACCCAGCGACGCACCCTGTGCATGATAGTTTCCTTCTTTCGTCGAGGGGCAGTGGCCTCGTTCCGCCAGCGCCACTGCTTCACCGCCTCGGCCTCGATCAACTCAGGCGGACAGGCTGGTCTCAAGCTGCTTGCGCAACTGGAACTTCTGGATCTTACCCGTGGGGGTGGTCGGCAAGGGGCCGAAGATCACCTTCTTGGGCGCCTTGAAGCGGCTGATATTCTCCCTGCAGAAGCGGATCAAGGCGTCTTCGCTCAGCTCGCTACCGGGCCGCAACTGGACGAAGGCCGCGGGGACTTCGCCCCACTTGGCATCCGCCATCGCCACGACCGCCGCAAGCTCGACCTCTTCATGCCGCTGGATGATCTCCTCGACCTCCATCGAGGAGATGTTTTCCCCGCCCGAGATGATCACGTCCTTCAGTCGGTCGCGAATCTTGATGTAGCCATCCGATTCCACCACACCCAGGTCACCGGAGTGAAACCAGCCGCCGGCAAAGGCTTCACTGGTCGCGGCCTCGTTGCGCAGATATCCCTTCATGACGATATTGCCCCGGAACATGATCTCGCCCACCGTCTCACCGTCGGCAGGGACGGGCTCCATCGTGGCCGGGTCGAGTACCGCGATGCCCTCCTGCAGGGGATAGGTGACCCCCTGGCGTCCATTGAGCCTGACCCGCTCCTCCAGAGGGCGTTGGTCCCAGCCATCCTGCTTGGCACACACCGAGGCGGGGCCATAGGTCTCGGTCAGCCCGTAGACGTGGGTGAGCTCGACGCCGAGCTTCTCCATCCGTTCCAGCACGGACGCCGGCGGGGCCGCACCGGCGATCAGCCCCGACACCTTGTGGTCGATCGGATCCTGCCCGGCACCGGCAGCATCGGCGATCATCGAGTGGACGATGGGCGCACCGCAGTAGTGGCTGACCCGATGCTGCCTGATCAGGCGCAGGATTTCCTCCGGGTCGACCCGGCGCAGGCAGACGCTGGTCCCGCCGATCGCCGCCAGCGTCCACGGGAAGCACCAACCGTTGCAGTGAAACATCGGCAGGGTCCACAGGTAGACCACGCTGGACGGCAGGGTCCAGGACAGCACGTTGCTGACCGCGTTCAGGTAGGCGCCCCGATGGTGGGTAACGACCCCCTTGGGGTTGCCGGTGGTGCCGGACGTGTACCCCAGCGCAATCGCATCCCACTCGTCGACCGGCAGCTGCCAGTCGTCCAGCGCCGGCTGCTCGGACAGCAATGCCTCGTACTCCAGGTCGCCGATCAGGCGCTCTTCGCCCTGGCTCGGATCCGAGACGTTGATCACCCTGGGCGCCGGGCCTTCCAGCCGGGCCAGGGCCTTCTCGACCACGTCCACGTACTCGGGGTCCACCAGCAGCAGGCGCGAGCGGCTATGCGTGAGAATAAAGGCCACCGCCTCGGGATCCAGGCGAATGTTGATTGCATTCAATACCGCGCCCACCATGGGAACCCCGAAGTGGGCTTCGTACATGGCCGGGACATTCGGCAACATGACGGCCACCGTATCGCCCCTTTCGATGCCGAAATGCTTCAACATGGAGGCCAGTCGACAACAGCGGGCATAGGTCTGATGCCAGCTGTAACGCGTCTCGTTGTAGATCAGCGCCGTCCTGTCAGGATAAACGGCGGCAGCCCGCTTGATGAAGCTCAAGGGTGACAATGGCACATGATTCGCCGCCGTCTTCTCGAGAGCCTCATTGAAATGGCAAATATCACTCATGGTCTTACCCCTGTTCTTGTAAGGGAGGGTTCAGCACCCCGGGCTTTCCACCGTCATTTCGATTCCCTGGCGCTAGTGGCCGGGCTGCTGCCAGACGGGCTTACGCTTGGCGAGAAAGGCATCGATCCCCTCGCCTGCGTCAGGGCTCAACATGTTCTCGGCCATCACATCGCCGGCAAAGTCGTAGGCGTCCTCCAGGACCATCTGACGCTGGGGGTGGAACATGGACTTTCCAAAGCGCACCGCCGCAGGGCTCTTGCTCAGGATCTGTGCCACCTTGTCGGCCACGGCAGCGTCCAGATCGGCATCATCGGTGACGCCACTCACGAGCCCCCACTCCAAGGCCGTATCCGCATCGATGAAGTGGCCGGATACCAGCATGTCGAACGCCCGCTTGGGGGGTATGTTGCGTGACAGCGCCACGGCGGGGGTCGAACAGAACAGGCCCACGTTGATGCCCGATACCGCGAAGCTGGCCGAACGGGCGGCGATGGCCAGGTCGCAGCTGGCCACCAACTGACACCCCGCCGCCGTGGCCATGCCCTGGACGTTGGCGATGACCGGCACCGGCAGCGCGACGATACTCTGCATCACGCGGCTGCAGCGACGAAACAGCGCCTGGTAATAGGCTTGATCAGGATTGGCACGCATTTCCCGGAGGTCGTGACCGGCACAGAACCCCCGCCCCTTGGCTCCGATCACCACACAGCGAACGGCAGGGTCGACGGCAATCGCGTCCAACTCCTGCTGCAACGCGGTCAGCATCGCCTCGGAAAGGGTGTTGAACTTTTCCGGCCGATTCAACGTGAGATAGACAGCGCCGTCCTTATCCTCTCTAAGCAGAATACTTTCCGATGATTGGCTGTGATTCATGAATGACTCCCGCCAGGAATGGCTGATTAAACATCATTGATCGTCACCTCGGCGGTGATCGAGTTGCGGATGAAACAGTTCTTGTGGGCGTTGGCATGGATCCTGGATATCGCCTTCTGGTCAGGCACCTTGTCGCCGCCGAAGGTAATTCGGGGCGACAGCTCGATACGCGTGATCTCCATGCCTTTCCTGTCATTGCTCTCCAGGTGGCCGACGGGATCGTCATCATAGGATTCGACCCGATACCCCTGAAAATCGGCGATCGCCAGGAAGAACAGCATATGACAGCTGGACACCGCGCTGACCAGCATCTGCTCCGGGTCGGCGCAGCTTGAGTCCCCCTTGAATTCCACCGACGCGGAAACGTTGACCTGCTGGCCACTATCAAATGTCACAAGATGGTTGCGCGAGTAGGTATCGGCATCGATTTCGTGAGGGTTTCGCTGCCAACGGATGGCGGACTGGTGGACTGACATGGGTAGGCTTCCTTTCTGCGAATCACCGAATCGTATGTGATCCGGGAAGCGCCCGGAAAGCGAGGATTTCTAAGCAGTTGGGTTAGCCTGGCTAACGTGAGGCCTTGCAACCTCCAGAGGGAGGCCTTATATGCACCACCATCCCCTGCCATGAGCGGACCCGGACCGCCAGCCCGCCAACCCGCCAACCCGCCAACCATGGATTAGAATAAATAACCCAAATACTTAGAATCTATCGCTTTACCGCTTGAAAGGCCCCGGATAGCCTGCCTTGGGCTGACGACATTTAAACCATCTCACTAAACGCAGCAAACGCTTTTTACTATCGTCCCGGCAGCCTTCAATCATTGGGCCAGGGGGTGCAGCCAATGGCGACACCCCTCAACCTCCCAGGTACACCTTGAACAATACAACACCTTTTACAATGAGGCGCCGCATGAGCGAACCTGTCATGAAGACCATGAATGTTGAATACGCGATCATCGGTGCCGGGACCGCCGGGCTGGGCGCCTACTCGAAGATCAGCCGCCAGACCGACAGCCTGGTGATGATCCAGGACGGTCCCTACGGCACCACCTGTGCACGGGTCGGCTGCATGCCCAGCAAGCTGATGATCACCGCTGCCGATTACGCGCACCACCTGGACAACAGCGAGTTTTTCGGGGTGACAGCGACGGGTCGCGTGGATGGCCGCAAGGTCTTCGAACGGTTGCGCCGAGAGCGAGATAATCGCTTTGTCGCCAACAATCTCCGCTACGTCGACAAGATTCCGGCCCATTACAAGCTTGAGGGGCGCGCCCGCTTTATCGGACCGGGCCGCCTCAGGGTGGGGGAATCGGTTGAGGTCAACGCGAAGAAGTTCATCCTCGCCTGCGGCTCCAGGCCTGCGATCGGCGAGGTGTTCGAGCCCGTCATGGCCCGCGTCCTCACCAGCGATACGATCTTCGAGCTGGAGGACCTGCCCCGCTCGATCGCCGTGATCGGTACGGGAGTGATTGCGCTGGAGCTGGGGCAGGCACTCCATCGACTGGGCGTCGAGACGACAATTTTCGGCCGCTCCGGGAGGATCAACGCCCTCACCCATCCGGCCATGCAGCAGCAAGCGCTCGACCTCCTCGGCGCCGAACTGGATATCTACCCTGTGGGCCGGGTGGTAAGCACCCGGGAGGACGCTGAAGGCGCCTGGATCGAGTATGAGCAATCGAATGGACAACGGCTCACCAGGGTGTTCGACAGGGTACTCGTTGCCACGGGGAGGACCCCCAACGTGGACCGGTTGGGTATGGAGCATACGGGCGTGGAAGTCACCGACTCAGGCGCAGTGACCTTCGATCCGCAGACGATGCGCTGCTCCGACCTTCCTATCTTTATCGCCGGCGATGTGACCGACCACCTGCCATTGTGGCACGAAGCCTTCGACGAGGGGCGTATCGCCGCCGATAATGCATTGAGCTATCCGAATCCGGTGCCTGCACAGCGCAGACCACCGTTGATGGTGGCCTTCACCGATCCCCAGATCGCCACCATCGGCCAGAGCTTCCGGCAACTTGAAGGCCAGGAGATCGTCATTGGCGACCTGCCGTTTACCAGTCCTCGCCATGTGGTCTGGAACAAGGTCCAGGGGCGCATCCAAGTCTATCTGGACGCGAAAACCGGCGTCATACTGGGCGCCGAGTTGCTCGGGTACAAGGCCGAACACCTGGCACACCTGCTTGCCCTGGCCATCACGCACGGCATGACGGCCGAGCAGGTCCTGTCGATGCCGGTCTACCATCCCAGCGCCGAAGAGCTGTTACGGGACGTCTTGATCGACGCCCGGGACAAGTGCAGGCGCTACGAAGCCGAAAGCATGAGCCATTGACCCGACTCATTCATCATGGCGCGGAATACGCAGCGGCTCTATCAGTCCATGTGTCGACCGTCACGAGGCCAATTCCATCGCAACGATCTAAACTGTGCACTCAGGCCAGATCCACATGAAACGACGACGGCCCCTCCTTCGGGAATCACACTAGAGGCTGGGAACACATGAGGAAAATTACCATTGATGCTGCGGACATGCGTATTCTGTCCGCAGTGCAGCAGCACGGGCAGCTCAGCAAGACAAGGCTGTCAGAGCTGGTCAACCTTTCTCCGACGCCCTGCTGGATTCGTTTCAACCGATTGAAGGAAGCTGGCCTGATACGTGGCTATCATGCGGACATCTCGCTGGACAGGATCGTGGATGTCTCGAAAGTCATCGTGACCGTTTCGCTGAAGGGGCATCAAAAATCGGCTTTCGAACGCTTCGAGGCCTATATCCGCCAGGTGGACGAGATCGTCGAATGCATCGCCACGGGTGGCGGCATGGATTATGTCTTGAAAGTCGTCGCGCCCAGCCTTTCCGCCTTTCAGCAGGTAATGGACGAGCTTCTTTCGGCGGAGCTGGGGGTCGAGCGCTACATGACCTACATCGCAACCAGAGACATAAAGTCGACTCACCCTAAACTTGCCTGCTTGATGGCTGACTCAGGAAACTGAACCGGAAGCGCAACAGATCGGCGACAGGCTCCGATATCCGTTCGGCAGCACTCCCCTACGGGGACCGACTCTGGCAGATCGCCGCTACCGAGGTCCGAGCGCTCATCGAGACGCTGTGTGTTCGACCTCGGACATGGCCGGGTATCGGTCACCGGCCCATGTATGGCTGGGGGAGTACTCAGGTGCCCGGATACCCACAGGCCCGCCGTCATGGGGTGACGGCGGGCTTTTCCGCGTCATCCACGTCGGGCTCCTCCAGTGGCTCGCCCTCCTCGTTCTGGATCTGGTGATCGTACGCCGCCTGGAGACCGGTGTCCTCCTCGTCCTCCTCGGCCTGGGCGATGTGGCCCGGGTAGAAGGGCGACAGGATCGCCACCAGGATGCCGAGCGCGGCGAACATGGCAAAGGCATCGGCGTAGCCGAAGGCATCCACCAGTCCACCGACGACAGGCGAGCCGGACGCCTGCCCCAGCGATACCGCCATGAAGGGCAGTACCGGCCCCATCGACAGCCGGCCCGGCAACAGGCGGATGCCGGTCATGAGATAGAGCCCCGTCAGACTCATGTAGGCCAGGCCGAAGACCAGTGCAGAAAAGACGGTCAGCAATGACTGACCGGGGCTGGCGGCCAGCAGTGCCAGGCTCGCGGCCAGCATCATCAGCATCAGTGCCTGCGTGATGGGTGGGTTGTTGCGATCGGCCAGGTCGGCCACCGCGGCCCCGCCGAGGCCGGCGATGCCCACCGAGAGCCATAGCCATCCGGTGGCGCCGGACGGCAGGCCGCCGAGGGTGACCACCAGGTCAGGCGCGAAGATCCAGTACGCGGAGGAGATGAAGCCCATCAGGAAGGCAAACAGCGAGAGCCTGACAAGGCGCGACCAGGGCAGTTCACTGATCGGGGGCGGCGGCGCGGCGTTCCCCGGCATGATCCGCGACACCGAGGGCAGGAAGAGCCACGCGGCAATGACGCCGATGCCTGCCAGGATGGCGAAGGAGAGGTACGCCAGGCGCCAGGCGCCGGCCAGGAACAGCACTGTCGGTACGGCAACGATCACGCCGATGCTGGTGCCTGCGTTCATGACCGAGCTGACGCGCCCGTGCATCGAGCGTTTCACCACCGCCTGCATGGCGGCCGTGAGCGCGGGCATCATCAGGCCGGTGCAGATGCCGCATGCGAACACCCCCACGCCCAGCATCAGCGCGTCGGCGG
>NZ_JASCQP010000034.1 GCF_030010555.1 Halomonas rhizosphaerae | reverse complement strand
GGCTGGGCCGGCCACCTGATCGACATCACCGCGGTACTGGCGACCATCTTCGGCCTGGCCACCTCCCTGGGCTTCGGGGCCTCCCAGGCCGCCGGCGGCCTCAACTACCTGTTCGACGTCCCCAACACCCTCGGCACCCAGCTGGCGATCATCGTCGGCGTCACGGTGGTGGCGCTGTTCTCGGTATGGCGGGGCATCGACGGGGGCGTGAAGCTGTTCTCCAACATCAACATGGTGATCGCCTTCGCCCTGCTGGCCTTCGTGGTGATCACCGGCTCCACCCTGCTGTTCCTCAACGGCCTGTGGGACACCACCCTGGCCTACGCCAGCCATGTCGTGCCGCTCTCCAACTGGATCGGCCGAGACGACACCACCTGGTACCACGGCTGGACGGTGTTCTACTGGGCCTGGTGGATCTCCTGGTCGCCCTTCGTCGGCATGTTCATCGCCCGGGTCTCGCGCGGGCGCACGGTCCGCGAGTTCCTGACCGCCGTGCTGCTGGTACCGACCCTGGTCACCATCGTCTGGATGAGCGCCTTCGGCGGCACCGCCCTGGCCCAGTCCGCGGCCGGCGTCGGCGAACTGGCCCATGGCATCAGCGACGTCTCCCTGGCGATGTTCCACATGCTCGAGCAGCTGCCGCTGACCACCCTGACCTCCAGCCTGGCGATCCTGCTGGTGCTGATCTTCTTCGTCACCTCCTCGGACTCCGGCTCGCTGGTGATCGACAGCATCACCGCCGGCGGCAAGACCGATGCCCCGCGCGGCCAGCGGGTCTTCTGGGCCACCCTGGAAGGGGTGATCGCCGGGATCCTGCTCTACGGCGGCGGCGACGCCGCACTTGGCGCCCTGCAGGCCGGCGCCGTGGCCACCGGCCTGCCTTTCTCCCTGGTCCTGATGGTGATGTGCGTGGGCCTTGTAAAGAGCCTGCGCCAGGAACATCGCGACCTGGTGCTTGCGGGCGCGACCTGACACACGGTTTTCCCCACCCCACGACGCCCCCATCCGGGGGCGTCTGCCGTGCCCTGCAAAGCCACACAGGCTATACGTGCAGCGATCAACGGGACGAAATGAACAATGCCCCCCTCAAACCCTGGGCCGCCAGGCGCAAGGTGCTGCCCCGACCAGGGCGCTCCTTGAGTTTCCCTCACGCCCTTCGCCTCATTGCGGTCGCTCCGCCAGCACCTGCCGGAGCTCCTGCCGATAGGCCGCCGCGTGGCCTGCCGGGTCGGCGGGAAAGCGGCCGAGCGCCACGGCCAGGTCGAAGAAGCCCTGTCGGGGCAGGTCGCCGCGGCGGCTGACCACCAGGGCGGCGATCATCGGCCGGCCGGCGGCGACGTCCTCGCGCATCAGCGCCTCCAGGGCCAGGGCGACGCGCTGGATGGTGCGCGGCGGCGCGAGGCCCAGCGCCTCGGCGGCCTGCTGGTAGGTGATCGGCAGCCGCTCGTCGGGCAGGCCCGTCAGCAGTTCGCGCAGGCGCGGTGCCAGGTCGGGGTCGGCTTGGCTTCCCATGCAATCAGCCCTCCACGGGTTGGCGGCAAGACTCCGGTGCACAGCCCGGAGGCGTGGTGCCGAGTCTCCACCGTGGCATACTCCCGAGCAAGTCCACCGCCCGCCTATCGAACGAGGAGACCGCGATGCTCACCGGCCTGAGTGCCTTTCCGTTGACGCCCATGAACGAGAACGCCATCGACGAGGCGGCATTCCTCCGACTGGTCGAGGGGCTGGCCGCTTCGGGCGTGGACTCGATCGGGGCGCTCGGCTCGACGGGGAACTATGCCTATCTCACCCGCGCCGAACCGGCGTGCTAGCATGGCGCGGTTTTCCCCATTCTCCACCTCGGCAGCGGATATCCCATGGAAGAGCTCGGCCTGAGATGGCTGCTGGGCCAGGGCGTCAGCCTGGTGGCCCTGGCACTCTGCCTCGTGGCATTTGCCAGCAAGCGCGACGACAGGCTGTTCGTGCTGCTGCTGTTCGCCAACGTCGCCTTTGCCGCGCAATTCGCGCTGTTCGAGAGCTGGGTGGCGGCCGGGATCTCGGCGCTGATCGTGCTGCGCATCGCCCTGGTGCGCCGCTTCCCGCGCCATCGCCTGCTCATGCTGGTGATGCTGGCCGCCACCCTGGCGGTGGCGGCGCTGACCTGGAGCGGCCCGCGGGACATTCCCGCCCTGGCAGCGGGCCTGCTGGGTACCTGGGGCATGTTCATGCTGAGCGGGATCGCCATGCGCGCCGCACTGGCCGTGGCGGCGCTGTGCTGGGTGATCAGCAACCTGCTGGCCGGCTCGATCGGTGGCACCATCGCCGAGAGCCTGATCTTCCTGACCAACGTGATCACCATGCTGCGCCTGCGCCGCGATGCCCGGCTGCGCTACATCCACGGCTGAGGCCGCGGCTCACTTCATCTCGAAGCCGCGCTTGACCAGGAATTCACGCATGTGGGGGCGCAGCTTGGTGTCGAACAGCGGGGTGAGGTTCCGCGACCAGGTGGCGTCCTTGGGGCCGCCCTTCCGCGACTGGTAGTAGGCGTGCATGGTCTCGTCATAGGCCGCCACCAGTTCGCGGTCGTCGGTGTAGCCGTCCTCCTTGAGGATCGCCTTCACCGGCAGGCGCGGCTTGACGTCCGGGTCGTGGGCCGGGTAGCCGAGGCACATGCCGAACACCGGGAAGACGTGGTCCGGGATGCCCACCAGGTCGCTGATCTGCTGGGGGTTGTTGCGTATCCCGCCGATATAGCAGAGGCCCAGCCCTTCCGATTCCGCCGCGATGGCCACGTTCTGGGCCATCAGGGCGGTATCCACGCTGGCCACCAGCAGCTGCTCGGTCATGCCGCGCACCACCCGGGCACCGGTGCGCTCGGCGGCCTCGGTGGGTCGCTTCATGTCGGCGCAGAACAGCAGGAAGGCGCCGCAGGTGGCCACGTAGGACTGGCCGCCGGCCAGCTCGGCGATCGCCTCGCGGTTCGCCGGATTCTTCACGTGGATGACGCTGTAGGCCTGGACGTGACTGGAGGTGGCCGCGGCCTGGCCGGCCTCGATCAGCGTCTCCAGCAGCTCGCGGGAGACCGGCTGGTCGGTGAACTTGCGGATCGAGCGATGGGACTTGAGCAGTTCGATGGTGGGATTCATGGGACCTCGTTGCAGGGTGTCGGACAGCGTCGCCAAGGCACGCGGCGGCCATAGGGTAACGGCACATTCTCCATCACTCGGCGAGGCTTTGCATCGCCCAGCGGCCATAGCGTCAGCAGTGAGATGGCAGGAGCAATGGGGGGGCATGGCAACACCGTCCCTGATGCGTCCGGCGCTGCACTGGGTCATTGAGACCCCCGCCTGTTGCCCGACACGAGATGGTTTATAGTGATTACGCGGTTGCTTCGGCGTGTCGGGGGTTGCGGCACGCTGGTCATCGAGACGGCAAGAACAAGCAGCAGGACCGGGTACGGGTCTGCTCGAATCGGAAGGAAATCTGCGGCAGTTGAAGCAGGTAAGACCGGGACTACGTCGGTCGCCGGTGTCGCCTGATTGATGAGGTGCCATGGCTGCAACGCTTCTTCTCTGGACTATCCGAGTGCTGGCACTGCTGATGCTGGCGGTAAGCTTGCTGCCGATGATTCCCAGCGGTCAGTGGTGGATACAGTTGTGGGAGTTCCCGCGGCTTCAGTTGAGTGTGGCGGTGATCGTGCCACTGGCGCTGCTGGCAGTTCACGCATGGTGGAATCGGCCACGCACTGAGCACGCCGTGTGGGTGACAGTGATCCTCGCGACGGGGGCATGGCAGCTGTCGCATATCCTGCCGTTCACGCCTGTCTGGCCGACCGAGGTCCCCACCGCCGAGACTCAACCCGGCGGAGACCGGACGGCCCTGAAAGTCCTGACGGCGAATGTCACCTACACCAACGACCACTTCGACGAGCTGGTGGCACTGGTCCAGCGTGAGGATCCCGACCTTCTGCTGCTGATCGAGGTCGATCGCGCCTGGGCCGAGGGGATGGCGCCGCTGGATGAGCATTATGCGCATCGGGTCGGGGAGGTTCGTGGCGAGGGGCTGGGCATCATGCTCTGGTCGCGGTTCCCCTTGCTGGAGCAGGAGATCAAGCATCTGATCTCTGATCGTCGGCCATCGATCTTCGTGACCCTGGATGTGCCGGATATCGGGCCGGTACGCTACATCGGCACCCACCCCGTCCCGCCAGGGCTGCAGGACCAGATCAGCCACAACGACGAGACGAGCGAGCGTCGCGACAGCCGGGTCCGCGATGCCGAGCTGATGCTCGTTGCCCGCCACGTTCAAGAGGACTCGGACAATCGCTGGATCGTCACCGGCGACTTCAATGACGTCGCATGGTCCGACACCACCCGCCTGTTCGCTGACCTGAGCGACCTGAAGGACCCTCGCCGTGGCCGACGGCTGCTGAGCTCCTACCCCGCGGAGCGGCCATTTTTGCGATACCCGATCGACCACCTGTTCGTCTCAGACGGTTTCCACCTGATCGGCCTCGACCGGGTAAGGGTCTCCGGCTCCGACCATTTCGCCGTCACCGCGACCCTGGCCGTCGCGCACAAGGACCATGCGAAGCCGGAGGCCTCTGTGGAGGAGGAGCAGAAGGCCCAGGAGATGGTCGAGGAAGGTGCCGAAGATGCCGCCGAGCACGATGTCAGCTCGTCTCAGGCGGATTGAAGAAGGCCGGAAGCAAAGGGGACGACGCCCTGGTTGCGACCGGAAATCGTGTCGACCGACAACACCGGGTCAGAGACGTAAGTGCCGCTACTGCGGTCAACGCCGACGGTGCACACGTCATGAACCGCTTGGGACGAACCGTTGCATATTCGCACGCCGCCGTTCTTCGCCCCCTTGTTGCCCCCAAGGGCGGCACGGGCCGTCCTTGTTCGCTACCGAACAAAGTGTCTCCATGCATCGCTTCCTTCGTCTCAACCTGAGCTGTACCTTGGAGATCATCGAATCGCAATCACAGGGATGAACGCCCCCATGCTGACGAGACACACCGCGCTTCCCGACCCTCGCGTCTGGCGATTGGCCCTCGTGCTGATCATGGCGTTGCTGTTGACGGGCTGCGGCGTCAACAACATCCCCACCTATGACGAGCAGGTGAAGTCGGCCTGGGGCCAGGTGGAGAACCAGTATCAGCGCCGGGCAGACCTGGTGCCCAACCTGGTCGAGACGGTCAAGGGGTTTGCCCGTCAGGAGCAGGAGACCCTGACCGCCGTGGTCGAGGCGCGGGCCAAGGCCACCTCCATCCAGATCGATGCCGAGTCGCTGGACGACCCGGAAAAGATGCGCCAGTTCGAGCAGGCCCAGCAGCAGCTCACCGGAGCACTGAGCCGCCTGATGGCGGTGTCCGAGCGCTACCCCGACCTGAAGTCGAACCAGAACTTCCTGACCCTGCAATCGCAGCTCGAGGGCACCGAGAACCGCATCGCCGTGGCACGACGCGACTTCATCACCGCGGTCGAGCGCTACAACACCGAGATCCGCACCTTCCCCGGTCGCCTGTGGCACAGCATCCTCTACAGCGACATGCCGCTTCGCGAGACCTTCGAGGCCACGACCGAGAACGCGGACCAGGCCCCCCAGGTGGAGTTTGAATGATCGATCTTCTGCGCATTCCACTACTGGCGTTACTGATGACGGGGGCCCTGGGTCTTCAGGCACAGGACGTCCATGCCCAGGAACCTGAAGGACAGGAACTCGTCTTTCCCGAACTGACCGGTCGCGTGGTGGACCAGGCCGAGCTGCTGGATCAGGCCACCGAATCACGCTTGAGCGAGCGGCTCGCGGCCCACGAGGAGGCCACCACCGAGCAACTGGTGGTGGCGACCCTGCCGGACCTGCAGGGCGTCACCATCGAGGAGTATGGCTATCAGCTGGGGCGCCACTGGGGCATCGGGCAGGAAGAGCAGGACAACGGCGCCCTGCTGATCGTCGCGCCGAATGAGCGCAAGGTGCGCATCGAGGTCGGCTATGGCCTCGAGGGTCGACTGACCGACGCCCAGTCCTCGGTGATCATCAACCAGACCCTGACGCCGGCCTTCCGCGAGGGCGACTACGCCCGCGGCATCACCGAGGGCGTGGAGGCGATGATCCAGGTGCTGGGCGGCGAGCCCATGGACACCAGCGCCACCTCCAACGCCCCGGCCGGAGAGCAGGGGCCGAAGGGACCGGCATCGATTCTCTTCTTCGTGATGTTCGTGATCGTCATGACCCTGGTACGGGGCGGTCGCGGCGGCCTGCTGGCCGGCATGCTGCTGGGCGGTGCGCTTGGCGGCAGGTCGC
This sequence comes from Halomonas rhizosphaerae, assembly GCF_030010555.1. GTDB lineage: Bacteria > Pseudomonadota > Gammaproteobacteria > Pseudomonadales > Halomonadaceae > Halomonas > Halomonas rhizosphaerae. Next base: position 70,221 of record NZ_JASCQP010000034.1, on the reverse strand, counting down.
GCGGTGGCGGCGGCTTCGGTGGCGGGGGTGGTTTCGGCGGTGGCGGCGGCGGCTTCGGTGGCGGCGGCGCGTCCGGCGGCTGGTAACCCGGCCTTCCGGCCGGTGGCGACACCGACATGACAATCAGGATTCGGAGATCACGACCCCCATGGCCTTATTGAGTGAAGACGAGCAACGCCAGGTAGCCGAGGCGATTCATCGGGTCGAACGCGATACCGATGCCGAGCTGGTCACCGTGCTGGCGCCGCGGGCGGACAACTATGCCTATATCCCGCTGCTCTGGGCCGGGCTCCTGGCGCTGGTGGTGCCCGGTGCGATCAATTACTTTCCCGGCTGGTGGACGGCCTGGGAGCTGACGCTGGTGCAGTGGGCGACCTTCATCGTGCTGGGACTGGTGTTCCGCCTTCCCACCGTCACCACCCGGCTGATCCCGCGATCGATTCGCCATTGGCGGGCAGCCAACCTCGCCCGGCGGCAGTTCCTGGAACAGGACCTGCACCACACCGAGGGGGGAACGGGGATGCTGATCTTCGTCTCCGAAGCCGAGCGCTATGTGGAAATCCTGGTCGATCGGGGCATCTCGGCGCGTATCAGCGACGAGACCTGGCAATCCATCGTGGCGGCGTTCACCCGACAGGTGAAAGCCGGCGAGACCCTGCGGGGGTTCCTGGAGTGCATCGAGGCCTGCGGCGAACACCTCAAGGAAGAGGTACCGGCCACCCACGAGCGCAATGAACTGCCCAATCACCTGATCGTGCTGGATTGACCCTCTTCTGCCGATTTTCCGGGGCATGACGAGCGCTCGGCGTCGCGGCTTGGCGCCAGCGACGTGAGCACCAAGGCGGCACGCATCCAGGCCCTTGTGGAGGACCTGGCGCAGAGGCTGGAGTAAAGGGCTGGAAAGCGAAGGCACTCAGCCGGCCGTTGTCCCACGCAGCGCCACCGCCTCGCGGTACTCGACCCGATAGGCCTCGGCGTGGCGCTGCGGCTCGACGGGAAAGCGACCCAGCACGACGGCCCGGTCGAAGAAGCCCTGGCGCGGCAGGTCCCCGCGGCGGCTGACCACCAGGGCGGCGATCATCGGGCGACCAGCCGCCGCGTCCTCCTCCATCAGGGTCTCGAGCGCCCCGGCAACCCGCCGGATGGTGCCCGGCGGGGCCAAGCCGAGCGCCTCGGCCAGCTGCTGGTAGGTGATCGGCAGGCGATCCTCGGGCAGGCCCTCGAGCAGCTCTCGCAGGCGCGGGGCCAGTTCGGTTTCTTCGGTCAGGCTCATTCTCTCCAGGTCCCTGTTTCATCAGCCGCTTTCACAGCGGCAGGTGCAGCCGCCAGCCGCTGACCACCAGGTCGCGGGTGTGGGGCAGCCGCTCGGCCCAGGGTGCGGTGTCGATGTTGCCACGCACCGCCTCTACCGGGGCCAGCTCGCCTAGCCACTCGAGGATGGCGGCATCCTCGTCGCGGCTGCCCACGTCGCCCAGGTGCAGGATCAACCCGCAGCCTTCGAGCATGATCAGCACCTCGGGGCGCAGCAGCCCGTGGGTATCGCTGATGACGCCGATCGGCCGCTCGGTGTCGATTGGCTGCATACCCGTCTCCTCACTCGTTGCCCTTCGGCGGCAAGCCCTGCAGGGCCACTCGATAACGGGTACTGCGACCGCCGCCCGGCAGCGCCGAAGCGCTGCCAGAAACCGGCCTTGGCCAGCGCCCGGTCGGCAATCGCCTCCTTCTCGAGAGCGAATCACCCCATGGACAAGATCGGCCTGAGATGGCTGCTGGGCCAGAGCGTCAGGCCGAAAGCCGTTGGGTCAGAACTGCAGCCCGAGCGCGAAGCCGCCGATCATGTAGCAGAAGAGGGTGATCAAGGCGATCCCGATGATGTTGAGGACGATGCCTCCGCGTGCCATTTGGCCGATGGTGACCGCGCCGGTGCCGAAGACGATGGCGTTCGGGGGCGTGCCGACCGGCAACATGAAGGCGCAGGTCGCGGCGAAGGCTGCCGGGATCAGCAGCGTCATCGGGTCGGCGCCGATGCCGACCGCCACCCCCCCGAGCACGGGGATGAAGGTCGCGGCCGTGGCCGTGTTGCTGGTGACCTCGGTGAGAAAGAGCACGATGGTAGTGATGGCGGCGACCAGCAGCAGGATCGGCAGCACCTGCAACCCGGTAATCTGCTGACCAAACCAGCTGTCGAGGCCGGTTCCCGCGACCGCGCCGGCGAGACTCAGGCCGCCGCCGAACAGCAGCAATACGCCCCAGGGCAGCCCGTCCTCGGCATCCTGCCAGTTCAGCACCGCCTCGCTGCGACCTCGCGCGGGGAGGATGAACATCGCGATACCGGCGGCGATGGCGATGGCGGTGTCATCGAGGTCGCCAAGCGGTCCCAGTCGCTCACCCACCCCGGGGAGAGTGGCGAGCAGTCCTGGCACGACCCACAGGAACGCCGCCGAGCCGAAGACGATCATCACCATCTTCTCGCCCTGACTGAGCGGGCCGAGCTTGTGGATCTCGCCGTCGATCATTTCCTTGCCGCCGGGAATATCCGCGATATCGAAGCGGTAGAGCACACGGGTCATCAGCACCCAGCCCACCAGGATAAAGGTGAAGGCCAGCGGCACGCCGAGCATCATCCACTCGAGGAAGCCGATGGTGCGACCCAGCTCGTCGGCCGCGTAGCCGGCGACGATGGCGTTCGGCGGGCTACCGAGCAGGGTGCCGAGGCCGCCCATGCTCGCCGACCAGGCGATCGCCAGGAGCAGGCAGACACCGAACCGCTTGATGTTGTCGTCGAAGATGAAGTCCACATGGCCGGCCCGGTGGTGGTCGTGCGCGTGCCCTGCGGGGTCATGGCCGGGGGAGACGGTTTCCAGGGACTCGCCGCTGCGCTCCGCCACCAGACGCAGCACGGACAGCCCGATCGGCAGCATCATCAGCGTCGTCGCGGTGTTCGAGACCCACATCGACAGGAAGCCCGTGGCGAGCATCATGCCAAGCACGATCCGTTTGGGCTCGACCCCGACCCGAGCGAGCGTCAACAGCGCGATGCGGCGATGCAGGTTCCATTTCTCCATCGCGATGGCGATCAGGAAGCCGCCGAGGAACAGAAACACGATGGAGCTGGCGTAGGGCGCCGTGGCCTCGCCGACGGTCCGCGCCGTCAGCATCGGAATCAGCACGATCGGCAACAGGGCCGTGGCCGAGAGCGGGATCGCCTCGGTCATCCACCAGATTGCCATCAGGGTGGCGATCGTCGCGACCCAGCGCGCGTCCGACGACAGCCCTTCGGCCTGGCCCATGGCGAGCCAGACCAGCAGCGCCATGAACAATCCGAAGGCGCGCAGGCCCCATGTCATCCTGGCGGATCGACCGCCGGTTGTTTCGTCATATCCTTCCGGTTGGCGAGGTTGTTCGGTCATTTTTATGTCCTCCCCCATTGTTTGCATTCATGTTCAGTCGTTCCAGGGTTAACGGCTGAGGTTGGGTAGACGCGTGAGTGCGGCGGCATCAGCAGCCCGATGGAAGCCCCCCTATCGTTTCTTCTGCGGCGGCAGATCGGTACACACGCCTTCGAACAGTTCGGCGGCCATGCCGACCGATTCGCCCAGGGTCGGATGCGGGTGGATGGTCTTGCCGATGTCGACCGGGTCGCAGCCCATCTCGACGGCCAGGCACAGTTCGCTGATCAGATCCCCCGCTTGGGTACCGACGATGGCGCCGCCGATGATGCGATGGGTCTCCTCGTCGAACAGCAGCTTGGTGAAGCCCTCGTCGCGGCCGTTGGCGATCGCCCGACCGCTGGCCGCCCAGGGGAAAACCGCCTTGCCGTACTTGATGCCTTCGGCCTTGCATTCGGTCTCGGTCTTGCCGGCCCAGGCGACTTCCGGGTCGGTGTAGGCCACCGAGGGAATCTGGCGGGCATCGAAGACGCTCTTCTGTCCGGCGGCGGCCTCGGCGGCAACATGGGCCTCGTGAACCGCCTTGTGGGCCAGCATCGGCTGGCCGATGATGTCGCCGATAGCGAAGATATGCCCGACGTTGGTGCGCAGCTGCTTGTCGACATTGATGAAGCCGCGCTCGTCGACCGCCACCCCGGCGTTGTCGGCGCCGATCTTGTGGCCGTTGGGGCTGCGCCCCACCGATTGCAGGATCATGTCGTAGGTCTGCGGTTCGGCCGGGGCGTTGTCGCCCTCGAAGCTGACTTTGAGGCCGTTCTTCTGGGCCTTCACCTCGGTGGTCCGGGTCTTGAGCATCACCTTGTCGAAGCGCGGCGTATTGACCTTCTCCCAGACATTGACCAGATCGCGGTCGGCACCGGTCATCAGCCCGTCGAGCATTTCGACCACGTCGATGCGGGTGCCCAGGGTAGAGTAGACCGTGGCCATCTCCAGGCCGATGATGCCGCCGCCGATGACCAGCATGCGCTTGGGGATGGAGGTCAATTCCAGCGCGCCGGTGGAATCGACCACCCGCGGGTCGTCGGGAACGAAGGGCAGTTTTACCGACTGCGAACCGGCGGCGATGATGCATGTGTCGAATTTCACTACCTGCTTCTCGCCGGTCTGCTCCTGGCCGTCGCCGCTGGTCGAGGCGACTTCCAGGTGATGCGGGTCGAGGAAGGTCCCGACCCCGCGCACGACGTCGACCTTGCGTGCCTTGGCCATGCCGGCCAGCCCACCGGTGAGCTTGCCGACGACCTTTTCCTTCCAGCCGCGTAGCTTGTCGAGATCGATTTTCGGCTTGCCGAAGGCGATGCCGTGATCGGCCATGGCAGTGGCCGCGTCGGTGACCGCCGCGACATGCAACAGCGCCTTGGAGGGGATACAGCCGACATTCAGGCAGACCCCGCCGAGGGTGGCATAGCGCTCCACCAGCACGGTCTTCATCCCCAGATCGGCGGCCCGGAAGGCGGCCGAGTAGCCGCCCGGGCCGGCACCCAGCACCAGCATCTCGCACTCGATGTCGGCCCCGCCGGTATGGGTGGCCGCCTGGGGGGCGGGCGCAGCGGCCCGCTCTCCCGATCCCTGTGCCGGTTGGGAGGCGGGAGATTTTCCCTCCGCTTCCAGCATCAGGATCGCCGAGCCTTGCGAGACCTTGTCGCCGACCGACACCAGCACGTCGGAGACCTTGCCAGCCTTGGGCGCGGGCACGTCCATCGAGGCCTTGTCGGATTCCACGGTGATCAGCGGATCCTCGGCACGGATAGTATCGCCCGCGCGCACCAAGACTTCGATGACCGGGACATCGCTGAAATCGCCGATGTCCGGTACCCGAACCTCTTCCAGGCTGCTGCCGCCATAACCCCCGCCGGCATCGCCGGGCGCCGCCGTGGCAGAACCTTCTCCATGCACCGCCGGATGAGGGTCGTGGTCCGCCACTCGGGGGCCGGTCTCGGCCGGTTCCAGCATCATGATGGTCGAGCCTTCGGAGACCTTGTCGCCGGTCTTGACCTTGAGCTCTCCGACCGTGCCCGACACCGGGGACGGCACATCCATGGAGGCCTTGTCGGTCTCCAGGGTGATCAGCGGGGATTCGATGTCGATCGCATCGCCCGGCTCGACCAGCACTTCGATGACCTCGACATCCTTGAAGTCACCGATGTCGGGCACCTTGATTTCGATTGCCATGGTGTCGTTTCCCCTTACATCACGATGCGCCGCATATCGGCGAGCAGGTTGGCGAAATGGACGTTGAAACGGGCAGCGGCGGCGCCATCGATCACCCGGTGGTCCCAGGACAGCGACAGGGGCAGCATGAAGCGCCAGGCCGATTGCTTGCCGTCCGGCGAGACCTGTTTCCAGTAGGAGCGACACACGCCCATGATGGCCACCTCGGGGGCGTTGATGATGGGCGTGAAGTAGATCCCGCCGATCCCGCCCAGCGAGGAAATGGTGAAACAGCCACCCTGCATCTGATCGGGCTTGAGCTTGCCGTCGCGGGCCAGCTTGGCCAGCGCCCCCATTTCCTGGGCGATCTCGGCCACACCTTTCTGGTCTGCATCGCGGATCACCGGTACCACCAGGCCGTTGGGCGTGTCGGCGGCGAACCCGATGTGGTAGTACTGCTTGAGTATCAGATTGTCGCCGTCCAGCGAGGCATTGAACTCGGGGAACTGCTTCAAGGACGCGACCGCGGCCTTGATCATGAACGCCAGCATGCTGACCTTGATGCCCGCCTTCTCGTTTTCCTTGTTGAACTGCACCCGGAAGGCTTCCAGGTCGGTGATGTCGGCCTCGTCGTGGTTGGTGACGTGGGGAATCCTCACCCAGTTGCGATGCAGATTGGCGCCGGAGATCTTCTTGATGCGCGACAGCGGCTTGGTCTCCACCGGACCGAACTTGCTGAAATCGACCTTGGGCCAGGGCAGCAGATCCATGCCTTCTCCTCCGCCGGACGAGGACGCAGCCGCCGGCTGTGCCGCCGGTGCGCCGCCCTTGGCGAAGGCGTGGATGTCCTCCTGGGTGACCCGGCCCTTGAGGCCAGTCGGCGGCACTCGGGTCAGGTCCACTTCCAGTTCGCGGGCCAGGCGGCGAGCCGAGGGGCTGGCGTGAACCCGGCTGAAATCGGCAATCTGGCCGGTCGGCGGTGCGCTCGAGGGTGTAGTAGAAGGTGCGGCTGAGGGAACCGCCGCCGGCTGCGGTTTCTGCCCTTCTTCCCCGGCGGGAGCCGCGGCCTTTTCTCCCGCTCCCGCCGCGCTCTCCAGCAGCAATATCGAGCTGCCCTCGGAAACCGAGTCACCGACCTTGACCTTGACCTCCTTGACGGTGCCGGCCTTAGGCGCGGGCACGTCCATGGAGGCCTTGTCGGACTCCACGGTGATCAGCGGGTCCTCGGCCTGGATGCTGTCACCGGCCTGAACGTGGATTTCGATGATCGGAACATCGGTGAAGTCGCCGATGTCCGGTACCTTGATTTCTTGGATGGCCACTGTTCTTCTCCTCCGGCTCAGGCGTACAGGGGGTTAGGCTTTTCGGGGTCGATGCCGTATTTGGCGATGGCGTCCCGGACCTTGCCGCTCTTGAGCTTGCCCTCGTCGACCAGGGCCTGCAGCGCGGTCACGGTGACGTAATGACGATCCACCTCGAAGTGGCTGCGCAGGGCCTGACGGCTGTCGGAACGGCCGAAGCCATCGGTGCCCAACACCTCGTAACGCCGCGGCACAAAGGGCCGAATCTGTTCGGCGAACATGCGTATGTAGTCCGTGGAGGCGATGACCGGGCCTTCGGTGCCTTCCAGGCACTGCTCGACGTGGCTCTTGCGCGGTTTCTTCCCGGGATGCAGCCGGTTCCAGCGCTTGACGGCGTGGCCGTCGCGAGCCAGTTCATTGAAGCTCGGGCAACTCCAGACATCCGCCGCCACTCCCCAGTCGTCGCGTAGCAGGTCCACCGCAGCAATCACCTCGTTGAGGATGCTGCCGCAGCCCAGCAGCTGAACCCGCGGCCCCTTGCCCTTGCTCTCGGCCTTGCTGAGCGAGTACATGCCCTTGATGATGTCGTCTTCGGCGCCTTCAGGCAGTGCCGGATGATGGTAGTTCTCGTTCAGCGTGGTGATATAGTAGAAGACGTTCTCCTGGTCCTCGTACATGCGCTTGATGCCATCGCGCACGATCACCGCCACCTCGTAGTGGAAAGTGGGGTCATAGGCCATGCAGTTGGGAATGAACTGGGCGAACAGCTGGCTGTGGCCATCCTGGTGCTGCAAGCCCTCGCCGTTCAGGGTAGTGCGCCCCGAGGTACCGCCGATCAGGAAACCGCGCGCCAGCATGTCGCCGGCCGCCCAGGCCAGATCGCCGATGCGCTGGAAGCCGAACATGGAGTAGTAGACGTAGAACGGGATCATGGTGACCCCGTGGTTGCTGTACGAGGTGGCCACGGCGATCCACGACGACATGGCCCCGTCCTCGTTGATGCCCTCCTGCAGGATCTGGCCTTTCTGGTCCTCCCGGTAGGGCATGATCTCCTCGGCATCCATGGGCACGTACTTCTGCCCTTCGGGCGCGTAGATACCGATCTGTCGGAACATGCCCTCCATGCCGAAGGTGCGCGACTCGTCGGCGACGATCGGGGTCAGCCGCGGCCCCAGGGTCTTGTCCCGGGCCAGGGACACCATGATGCGCACCATGGCCATGGTGGTGGACATGGTACGTTCACCGGTGTCCGCCAGTACCTGCTTGAACATGTCCAAAGGCGGGGCCTTGAGCACATCGCCGTTGAGCCGGCGCTGAGGCAGGTAGCCGCCCAGCGCCTTGCGCTGCTCGTGCAGGAACTGCATCTCGGCGCTGTCCTCGGGGGGCTTGAAGAATTCCGCCTTGGTGACCTGTTCGTCACTGAAGGGCAGGTCAAAGCGCTGGTGAAAGTGCCTGAGGTGATCCTCGCCCAGTTTCTTCTTCTGGTGGGTGATATTCTGGCCCTCACCGCCCTCGCCCATGCCATAGCCCTTGACGGTCTTCATCAGCAGCACCGAGGGCTTGTCCTTGGTGTTGACCGCCGCGTGATAGGCCGCGTAAACCTTCTGCGGGTCGTGGCCACCGCGAATCAGCTTGTAGTAGATGTCGTCGTCCGACATGTGGGCGACCATTTCCTTGAGCTCCGGATACTTGCCGAAGAAGTGCTCGCGGATGTAGCCGCCGCCCTTGACCTTGAAGTTCTGATACTCGCCGTCGACACACTCCTCCATGCGCTTGCGCAACAATCCCTTGGTGTCCTTGGCCAGCAGTTCGTCCCAGCCCGACCCCCACAGGCACTTGATGACGTTCCACCCCGCGCCCCTGAAGTTGCCTTCCAGTTCCTGGACGATCTTGCTGTTGCCTCGCACCGGGCCGTCCAGACGCTGCAGATTGCAGTTGATCACGAAGATCAGATTGTCCAGTTTCTCCCGATTGGCCAGGGCGATGGCGCCCTGGGATTGTGGCTCGTCCATCTCGCCGTCGCCCAGAAACGCCCAGACCTTGCGTCCCTCGGTATCGGCAAGCCCCCGGTGCTGGAGGTACTTCATGAAGCGTGCCTGATAGATGGCCATGATCGGCGCCAGCCCCATGGACACGGTGGAGACTTGCCAGAAGTCCGGCATCAGGTAAGGGTGGGGGTAGGAGGAGAGCCCCTTGCCATCCACTTCCAGGCGGAAGTTCTCCAGCTGCTCCTCGGTGAGCCGTCCCTCCAGGAATGCCCGCGCGTAGATACCCGGCGCGCAATGGCCCTGAACGTAGATGATGTCGCCCCCGTGGCTGTCGCTGGGGGCATGCCAGAAATGGTTGAAGCCCACCTCGTACATCACCGCTGAGGACGCGTAGCTGGCGATATGTCCCCCGGGTTCGGCGGGTTTCTTGTTGGCGCGCACCACCATGGCCATGGCGTTCCAGCGCAGATAGGCGGTCAGCCGCTGCAGCAAGGCCTCGTCGCCGGGCAGCTTGGCCTCCTTGTGGGGTGGTATGGTGTTTACATAAGGCGTGCGGGTCGTGTCCGGCGCCTCGGCACCGGTCCGGTAGGCTTCTTCCACTGCCTTGTGCAGCAGATAGGTGGCCCGCTCGGCGCCCACCCGCTCCACCACCACGTCGACAGCTTCCTGCCACTCCCGGGTTTCCAGTGGATCGAAGTCGTTGTAGTTTTCGAAGGCCATGGAGCGTCTCCCTTGGTTGGGTCGGAATTGTTGTAGTTATCGATCGGCCTGTGCCTCGACCACGGCGAAGGCACTCATGTTGGCGATCCCCCGTGCGGTGACCGTGCGGTTGAGCACATGAACCGGCTTGGCGGCCCCCAGCAGGATGGGCCCCACGGACACGCCGTTACCAAGTACCTTCAGGGCGGTAAAGGCGATGTTGGCCGCGTCCAGATTGGGCATGATCAACAGATTGGCCTCGCCGTCGAGCAGCGAATCGGGCAGGATGCGCCCGCGCACGCCCGTGGATAGCGCCGAGTCAGCTTGCATTTCGCCGTCCACCACCAGATCCGGCGCGCGTTCCCGGATCAGTGCCAGTGCCTGGCGCATCTTCCCGGCACTGTCGAAGTCGGAACTGCCGAAATTGGAGTGGGAGACCAGGGCAGCCCGGGGCGTGATGCCGAAGCGGCGAACCTGCTCCGCGGCCAGCAGGGTGATCTCGGCGATCTGACCGGCATCGGGATCGTAATTGACGAAGGGATCGGCAATGAACAGGGTGGCCCGTTCGAGGATCAGCAGTTGCAGGGCGGCAGGCGTGCTGACGCCCTCGCGCAGGCCGATGACGTCCAGCACCAAGTCCAGGTGCTCGTGGTAGGTGCCCACCGGACCGGCGATCATGGCGTCCACCTCGCCCCGGCGCAGCAGCAGCGAGGCCAGGATGGTGGCCCGGCTCCTTACTCGCTTTTCGGCGGCCTCCGGCTGTACACCACGCCGTCCCATCAGCTTGTGGTAGTCGCTGGCCAGTTCGGGGTAGCCGGGATAGTCCTGCGCGTCGATCAGCTCGAAATCGACGCCGGGCTTCACCGGCAGGCCCAATTCCTCGATGCGGGCCTCGATGACCGCACGGCGGCCGATCAGCACGGGTTTGGCATAGTGCTGACTGACGCAGACCTCCATGGCGCGGAGGACGCGCTCGTCCTCGCCTTCGGCGTACAGCAAGCGGAGTGGATTCTGTCCAGCCCGCTCGAACACAGGCTCCATCACATTGCCGGAGCGGTAGACCAGTTTTGACAGCGAGCGGGTATACGCCTCCAGGTCGGCGATGGGTCGAGCCGCCACACCGCTGTCCATGGCGGCCTTGGCCACCGCCGGCGGGATGGTGTCGATCAGGCGCGGGTCGAAGGGTTTGGGCAGAATGTACTCCGGGCCGAAGCTCAGCGCCTGTCCGCCATAGGCCACCGCCACCGTTTCCGGCACCGTGGTGGTCGCCATGTCGGCGATGGCCTTGACGGTGGCCAGTTTCATCTCCTCGTTGATGGTGGTGGCGCCGCAGTCCAGGGCGCCCCGAAAGATGAACGGGAAGCACAGGACGTTGTTGACCTGGTTGGGGTAATCCGAGCGCCCGGTGGCGATCACCGCATCCGGACGTACCGCCTTGGCGTCCTCCGGCATGATTTCCGGGATGGGGTTGGCCATGGCCAGGATCAATGGGCGATCGGCCATGGTCGCCACCATCTCCGGTTTGAGCGCGCCCCCGGCCGAGAGACCGAAGAACACGTCGGCCCCGTTGACGGCATCGGCCAGGGTGCGGGCCTCGGTCCGTGCCGCGTATCGCGCCTTGTAGGGATCGAGGTCCTCGGTACGGTCGGTGTGGATCACGCCACTGCGGTCGCAGACCAGGATGTTGTCCTTGCGTACCCCCAGGGACACCGCCAGGTCCAGACAGGCCAGGGCCGCGGAGCCCGCGCCGTTGCAGACCAGGCGGATATCGCCGAGCTCCTTGCCCACCACCCGCAGGCCATTGAGCAGGGCGGCCGCCGAGACGATGGCGGTACCGTGCTGGTCGTCGTGGAAGACCGGGATCTTCATCCGCTCGCGCAGGCGCCGCTCGATCTCGAAGCATTCCGGTGCCTTGATGTCTTCCAGATTGATGCCGCCGAAGGTGGCCTCCAGACCGGCGATGATCTCGATCAGCTTTTCCGGGTCGCGCTCCTCGATCTCGATGTCGAACACGTCCACGTCGGCGAACTTCTTGAACAGGACGGCCTTGCCTTCCATGACCGGCTTGGAGGCCAGGGCGCCGATGGCACCCAGCCCCAGCACCGCCGTGCCATTGCTGACCACGGCAACCAGGTTGCCGCGGGCGGTGTACTCGGCCGCCTGCAAGGGGTCACGTTCGATCTCCTCGCAGGCCGCGGCCACCCCGGGCGAATAGGCCAGCGACAGATCCCGCTGGCTGGCCATGGGCTTGATCGCCTGGATCGCCAGCTTGCCGGGGCGGGGGAATCGATGGTACTGCAAGGCGCTGTCGCGCAAATCGTCTGCCATGTGCTTTACCTCACTCGCTTTTACTAGCGGCGACAGCGGCGTCGATACCGCTTTGCCACCGGCCGGGGCGTCGGGGCAACTGGGCGGCTCCGGACAGAAACCCGGCGCGGCACCGCCCACTGCCGGTGATCAGAACTGCAGCCCGAACGCAAAGCCGCCGAGCATGTAGCAGAAGAGGGTGATCAAGGCGATCCCGAGGACGTTGAGAATGACGCCGCCGCGCGCCATCCGGGCGATGTTGACCGCGCCGGTGTCGAAGACGATGGCGTTCGGGGCATGCCGACCGGTAGCATTGCCGAGGCCGCCCATGCTCGCCGGCCAGGCGATCGCGATAAGCAAGCAGACACCGAACCGCTTGATGTTGTCGTCGAAGTTGAAGTCAACGTGGCAGGCCTGGTGATGGTCATGGCCGGGCGTGGTGGTTTTCACGGATTCGCCGCTGCGCTCCGCCACCAAGCGGAGCACGGAGAGCCCGATCGGCAACAGGGCCGTGGCCGAGAGCGGGATCGCCTCGATCATCTACCAGATCGCCATCAAGGTGGCGATCGTTACGACCCAGCGCGCGTCCGACGACAGTCCCTCGGCGAAACTCATGGCGATCCATACCACCAACGCCACGATCAACCCGAAGGCGCGCAGGCCCCACGTCATCCTGGCAGATCGACCGACTGGCTCTTGCTCCACGTACGACTCTTCGGACTCTCCCGGTTGGCGATTCTGTTCGACCATCAGAATGCCTCCGCCCGTTGTTTGTACTCATGCTAGTCGATTTATCGCAACGCGCCGCAAACGCCTTTAGTACGAGCGACAGCCTTATCTTCTATGCTGTTATCACTTCATCTCGAAGCCGCGCTTGATCAGGAAGTCGCGCATATGCGGGCGTAGCTTGGTGTCGAAGAGCGGCTGGAGGTTGTGTGACCAGTCGGTGTTCTTGTTGCCGCCACTGCGCGCCTGGTAGTAGGCCTGCATGGCCGCGTCGAAGGCCTCGACCTGCTAGTCATTGAGCTTGCAAATCGAGCGCTGGGACTTGAGCAGATCGATGGTGGGATTCATGGCGTCTCTTGGGTCGTTGCCAGGGTCGGCCGGCCCGAACGACGGGGTCCAGTGTCCGGCGAGTTTAGCTAGCCAGCTTACTCTCTTTCAGGGTTTCCTTTCTCGGCCAAGGCCCTGGAGACGTCGTGCCGATACGTTGCCGCGTGCCGGAGCGGGCCAGGCGGGCGCTCGCTGGCGGGACCCCGCCGTGGCATGTTGGCGGCCAGCTGCGCCCGGCGCAGGAGAGGGGTCTCTCCTGGCCGAGGGCCTCTATTCGCCATGGGCAGAAAGATGCGAGGAACCGGCATGACGCGTGACCACATGACATCGGGACATCGAGGCACGGGACTGGCCTTCAAGGTGGCACTGGCCGGGGGCATCCTGGCCATCCTGGCGGCGCTCTCCATGGCCGGCGCGGGGCCGGCCTATCGCGCCGGGCTGCTCGCGCTGGGGGATGCCTTCAGCATGCTGCGCTACGGCGCCTTCGTCGCCCTCGGCGCCGCCGGGCTGGGTGTGGTGGGGTTGGTCATGGCCGCCTTCACCCGCCGCGCCCTGCCGGCGCTGCTCGGTGGGCTGGTGATCCTGGCCGGCCTGGTGCTGGTCGCGGTGCCCTGGATGCAGCTGCAGCAGGCCCAGGCGGTGCCGCCCATCCACGACATCACCACCGACCTGCAGGACCCGCCGGCCTTCGAGGCCCTGGTCGCGGCCCGGAAGGCCGCGCCCAATGCCGTGGACTACCCCGGCGAGGCGACCGCCCGCCAGCAGCGCGAGGCCTACCCGGACATCCAGCCGCTGGTGCTCGACGCTCCCCTCCCCGAGGTGCTGGCCGCCGCCGAGGCCGCGGCCCGCGACGCCGGTTGGGAGATTGCCGCGGTGGGCGACGCCAGGCTGGAGGCCACCGATACCACCACCTGGTTCGGCTTCAAGGACGACGTGGTGATCCGCCTCACCGAGACGCCGGACGGCGTCCGGGTCGACATGCGCTCCGCCTCACGGCTCGGCACCAGCGACGTGGGCACCAACGCGGCGCGTATCCGGGCCTTCCTGTCAGACCTGGAGCAACGCCTGGAGTAAGGGGCAATGGTCAGGTCAGCCGGCCGCTGCCCGCGCTATGCCAGCGCCTCGCCGATCTCCCGCTCGCCGTCGAGCAGCACGAACTCGCGGTCGACCCGTTCCCGGGCCTTGAGCAGGTGCAGCAGGGCGTGGGCGACGTTGGCCCGCGAGACCCGGTTCTCGCCGCCGGTCTCGGCGAGCGAGGTGGCGACGCGCTCGGTCGCGGGCTCGTCGGTGAGCCGGCCCGGCTTGAGGATCACGTGGGGCACCCCGGCCAGGCGCAGGTGGGCATCGGCGGCAAACTTGGCCGCCATGTAGGGGCGCAGCTTCTCCGGCGCCTCCTGGGGATTCTCGGCGCGCATGGCGCTGACCATCAGGAAGCGCCCGATGCCCACCTCACGAGCGATGTCGACGGCGCGGATCGCCCCGTAGAGGTCGATCAGCAGGGTCTTGTCGGGGCCGGTATGCGGGCCCGAACCGGCGGTGAAGACCACCTGGTCGCAGCCGTCGAAGGCGGGGCGGAAGTCGCCCTCCAGGTCGGCGATCACCGTCTCGATGCCGCGCTCCTCGAACCAGGGCTGCTGGGCCGGGTCGCGGATCATTGCCTTGATGGGCTCGCCGGCGGCCTGCGCCAGCGCGCAGAACTGGCGGCCAATCTGGCCGTTGGCGCCGATCACCAGGGTCGTCATGGGCTCTCCTCGCGTTGGGTCAGGGGCATGGGGTTACACACTCCTGCATGCGGGCACAGGTGTGCGGGATCAAGGCGTGGCCGCCTCACAGCGGCAGGTGCTGGATCGCCCCGCGCAGGCCGCGCGCGTCCGCCCACAGCTTGCCCAGGGTGATGGGTAGCCGGAAGCGGCGCTTGCCGGCGGCGCCCGGGTTGAACAGCAGCCGCTCACCCCGCCATTCGTGCCGTGGCTTGTGGGAGTGGCCGTGGAGCACGGCGTCGCAGGCGATGGCCGCGTCGAGATGGGCGATGTCGTGCACCAGGTGCAGCCGCCAGCCATTGACCCTCAGGTCCAGGGTGTGGGGCAGCCGCTCGGCCCAGGCCGCGGTGTCGATGTTGCCACGCACGGCGTGCAGGGGCGCCAGCTCGGCGAGCCGCTCGAGGAGGGCGGCGTCCTCGTCCTTGCTGCCGACGTCGCCGAGATGCAGGATCAACTCGCAGCCCTGGAGCATCGCCAGCGCCTCGGGGCGCAGCAGCCCGTGGGTATCGGAAATCACTCCGATGGGCCCTTCGAGCCTCACATCCGGCATGGTAAGGTCGCCTCTGTCCGTCATGGAGCCAGCATAGTGAATCCTGAAGACCTTGAGAAACTGGTCACCCTGCGCATGCCCTTCGGCAAGCACGCGGGCTGCCTGATCGCCGACCTGCCCGGCCCCTACCTCAACTGGTTCGCCCGGGAGGGCTTTCCCGAGGGACAGATCGGCCGACTGCTGCACCTGATGCACGAGATCGACCACAACGGCCTGAGCGAGCTGCTCGACCCGCTGCGCACGACCGCCGGGGGGAAACGGTGAAGCGGCCCGTCGGCCTGGCCCTGGAGCGCCTGCATATCGCCTGGGACCTGCTGATCCTGGTCCTGGTGATAGCCAACCTGGCGCTGCTGCTGTTCGATACCCTCTTCCTGCTGCCGCCGCTCAACGATGCCTTCGCGGCCGTGGCCCCGGGCTGGCATGCCGCCTACGACCAGCACATCCACGCCAACTTCATCGCCATCGACCTGGCCTTCGTCAGCATCTTCCTGCTCGATGTGCTGCTGGGCTGGACCGTGGCCATCGCCGAGCGGCGCTACCATCGCTGGTTCTTCTATCCCTTCGTGCACTGGTATGACGTGCTGGGCTGCATGCCCCTTGGCGGCTTTCGCCTGCTGCGGGTGCTGCGCGTCATCTCGCTGCTGCATCGCCTGCAGCGGGTGGGAATGATCGATATCCGTCGCTGGCGCCTGTATGGCGTCTATGCCAAGTACTACGACATCCTGCTGGAGGAGCTCTCCGATCGCATCGCCATCCGACTGCTCGACAATGTGCAGCAGCAGGTCCGCGCCAGCGACTCGCTCTCCCGCCGCGTCGTCGGCGATGTGATCCTGCCGCGCAAGCATCAGCTGATCGCCGAGGTCTCCCGCCGCCTGGAGGAGATGGCCGACAGTGCCTATGTCGCGAACCGCGATGAGCTGATGCGCTATGTCGCCGCCCTGGTGGGCCGCACCCTGGCCGAGAGCCCCGAGATACGGCGCCTGAAACGCCTACCCATGGGCAGCCAGGTGGCCAGGGGGCTGGACGAGACACTCCGCGACCTGGCCTGTCGGCTGCTGGACGAGGCCGTGAGGGGCATGCGCTCACCGGAGTTCGGGCACCTGGTGGAGCACATGACGGAGAGCGGCTTCGATACCTGGCTGCAGGTCGACAAGCACACCGACCGGGTGACCGAGCAGGTGATGATCGACACGCTCGAGATGCTCAAGGAACAGATCGCCGTCAGGCAGTGGCGTGAAAAGTATGAGTGATCCCCCCGAATACCGCCCTTCCCCCTGCGTGCAGGTCTGTCGCCTAACGCCGGAGGGCACGCACTGCGAGGGATGCGGGCGCACCCTGGACGAGATCGCCCGCTGGACCCGCATGGACGAGGCCGAGCGGGTGGCGGTCTGGCAGCGGCTGGCACGCGAGGGACGGACCGAACCGGTCTAGCCGGGCGAGGATAGCCTGCGCAGAGGGGCCCGCAGCCATCCAGGCCTGTCTCGGGGGCGGGAGCCGCAACCGGCCGGCCCGGTGCGTGGAAAGTCCGATGACGCGTTCGGCGTGAAGTGCCGCGTCACATGGGATAGCGTGACGCAACGGATGCCCCGGTCCAACGAGAGAGCGCCATGTCCGAACAAGACCCCCTGCCACCTCTGGAGTGGGATCCTGAGGGCGTCCAGATCCAGGGCTTCTCGGCCGGCCTGTATCAGATCGAATGGCTGCTGGTCACGATCGTCATCCTCTATCTGGTGATCATGGGCCTGCCCGCCGAGGGGGGCCTGGGGGTGCTGGTGGCTACCATCAGCTATTTCGGCTTCAGCCTGCTGGCCAGCCGGCTGCGTTTCTTCGGGGAAAGGCAGCGCTGGCTGCTGGCCCTGCACACCTGGGCCATGATCGGCTTCATCACCTGGTTTCTCTACGGCACCGAGGGCGTCACCGGTCCGCTGGCGAGTCTCTACCTGCTGGCGATCGTCACCAGCGCGCTGACCCTTGGCGTCATGGTCACGATGCTCGAGGTGGCGGCCATAGCGGCCTGCCAGCTCCTGCTGCTCCATCTGCAGGGCACCGACATCCTGGCCACCGACAGCCTGGCACCGGTCGGCACCAGCATCATCGCCCTGTTGATCGTCGGCTACCTCACCGCAGCACTGGTCCATACCATCCACCTCTCCAACCGCACCCTGCTCAAGATGGCCAGCCGGGACGCATTGACCGGCCTGTTCAACCGCCGTGCCTTCGACGACCTGTCCAGCCCGATCCACGAGATGGCCAGACGGGCGCAGCGTCCCTATTGCGTGGTCGTCATCGACATGGATGGCCTCAAGGTCATCAACGATACCCAGGGACACGCCGCCGGTGACCGCGCCATCCTGGACCTGGCGAAACGGCTTCAGGCGTGCAAGCGCAGCAGCGACCTCCTGGCTCGCTATGGCGGTGACGAGTTCGTGATGCTGCTTCCCGATACCGATGCGGTCGGGGGCAAGAAAATGATGGAGCGCGTCATCAATGCCAGATGGCACAACCCGCAATCCATCAGCATCGGCGTTGCCTCCTACCCCGAACAGGGCGAATCGTTCGAGGAGCTGGTCGGCCACGCCGACAGCGCCATGTACCTCAGCAAGAGCTCGGGCGGTAATCGTGTGTCGGCCCGGGCGGCGGCCTGAAGCAGGACTCCGGAGCCGAACTGGCAGCTGCAAGAAGACAAGAACGGCCCCGCCACGGCAGCGTCAGCAGCCACCACAGGTGGTCGGTCTCCCCCACCCGTCCCCGGCGAAGCGCGGCGGGGAGGAGTCGCCGGGCCGGCAAAGATGGCACAATCGCGCCCTTTGCCGCCTGCCAAGGAGGGGACATGCCGGCCACGACGCCCCACGCCCGCCGGGTCACCCACCGCTACTTCCTGGTCATGCTGGCCGTCGGCATGAGCGGCGGCCTGCTCGGGCCGGCGCTACCGCACCTGGCGGCGATGACCGGCTCGACCATGGGCCAGATCTCGGTGCTGTTCACCGCCCGGGCGCTGGGCAACATGCTCGGCTCGCTGCTCTCGGGGCGGCTGGTGGACCGTTTCCCGGGCCACCGCGTAGTCGCCGCCATGCTGCTGCTGATGGCGGCAGGGCTCGTGGCGGTGCCGTTCGGGCAGGAACTGGCGGTGCTGACCGGGGTCGTCTTCGTGCTGGGCCTGGCCGAGGTCTCGGCCAATGCCGGCGCCAACACCCTGCTGCTGTGGGCCCACGGCAAGGACTCGCCGCCCTGGATCAGCGCCCTGCACTTCTGCTTCGGGCTGGGCAATACGCTGGTGCCCCTGGTGCTGGTGGCGATGCTGGCGCTGACCGGCCACTTCGCCTGGGCCTTCTGGGCGGTGGCACTCTATACGCTGCTGCTGCTCTGGCCACTGGCCCGCCCGGAGAGCCCCCGGGCGCCGGCCGCCCGCGCGGACGATGCCCTCGTGCCACCCGCCGATGCCTGGCGGCTGGCCCTGTTCCTGTTCATGTTCGGCCTCTACGTGGGCATGGAGATCACCTTCGCCGGCTGGGTCACCGCCTATGCCACCCTGCGCGGCATGCCCGGCGAGGCGGCCGCCATGCTGGCTACCCTGTTCTGGCTGGCGCTCTCGGTGGGGCGCCTGCTGGCGATCCCGCTGCTGCGCCGCTTCTCGCCCTGGTGGGTGCTGCGCGGCTGCCTGGCCCTGGGGCTGGCCAGCGCCCTGGCGCTGCAGCTGGACTGGCTGCCGCTGGGGGCGGTCTCGCTGCTCTTCGGGCTCGCCGCCTCGGCAATCTTTCCCACCCTGTTCGGGCTGAGCAACCAGCTGATGGCGATGAGCGGTCGCACCACCGGGATGATCTTCCTGGCCGCCGGCAGCGGCGCCATGGCGGTGCCCTCGCTGGCCGGCCCGCTGCTGGAAGGGCTCGGGACACGCAGCTTCCCGCTGCTGCTGATGGCACTGGTGGGCCTGCTGGCCATGGCGCTGTCTGCCCTGCAGGCCAGGGTGGCGCGCACCTCCCCCCGTCCATGAGGCCGAGGGGCGTTGGCCCGGCGCCCGGCACGAGGTCGCCTAGCCACTTTCCAGGCGACGGGTCATCAGTACCCAGTCACCACCCTGCGCGCAGCCGGGCCAGGGAACCAGCGGCAGGGACGCGGCATCGAGGAAGCCCAGCCGCTGGTAGAACGACCGGGCAACGGCATTCTCCGCAGCCAAGATCAGGCTCATCTGGTCGCAGCCGGCGGCGATCGCCGAGGCCTCGGCCTGGGCCATCAACAGGCGGCCGATGCCCTTGCGGCGTGCCGCCGGCAGGGTGGCGATGGCGTTGATGTACCAGCTGCCCGGGACCCTGGCCTCGAGGCGCAGGAGCGGCTCGACCACGGCGGGACACTCCTCCAGGTCCTCGGGGTCGATGGCCTCCGGCAGCCGATAGGCGAGGATCATCCCGACCAGCCGCCCCCGGTCGATGCACACCCTGGCGTGGCGGTAGCTGAAACCGCCCTCCTGCCTGGCGGCACGTTGCATGCCGACCTCCAGGGGGGATTCACCCCCCTCGGCCATCAGCCCCCAGAGGTACTCGGGCAGCCCTTCCCCCGCCAGGTTGATCAGGTAGGCCAGGTCTCGGGCATCGGCCCGGACCGCATCGCGTAATCGCATGATCACCTCCCGGCACCCTCACGCCACGGCCCTGGCAGCTCGGTGGGCCGCGTCGCGGCCAGGGCAACAGGGCCCGCACGGCCGACCAGCGGCCCCGCGGGCCTGGACGTTGCGGGCGTTACTCGAAGGTGGCGCAGACCTCCGACTGTGCGCCGGGGTCGTGGCTTTCCACGTGGGTGACCGCGTCACTGGCGGGCTCCAGCGATACGCTCCACTGGTGGTCATTCTCCATGGGGTCGCAGCTGCCCTCGCTGCCACCGCCGAAGTTGGAGTCGATCCAGTAGTGGACCTCGTGACCCTTGCCGTCCTGCAGGGCGCCGGGGAAGTCGAAGGAAAATGCCGGGTCGCCGTCAGCGGAGACGGTGCCGGATTCCTCGGCCAGCACCTCGCCGGACTCGGCGTCGACCACGGCCACCTGGATCGCCTGGCCGCCGTGGGGGCCGCCGAAGCTGGCGTCGCCCTGGAAGGTCAGGTCATGGCCCTCGCTGGCCAGGGCCAGGGGGGCGGCGAACAGCAGGGAAAGCAGCATCCAGCGAGACAGGGGGCTGGAGGGGATGGTTGGCGTTGTCATGATGCACCTCCCGAAGGGGTAAAGGTGAGCCTCAGGCCCTGAGGGGCCTGTTCCCAGCATAGTGCCAACCCTTGTCCCCTGCCGGGGTGAGGGGCCCTGCCGTCAGTGATTCTTGACGCGCTGGATCCGCCAGGCCAGCAGGCCGATGATCCCCAGCCCCAGCGGCCCCAGCACGGCGGCGGCGACACTCGGCTCGATTGCCACGCCCAGGGCGTCGAGGCTCTGCAGCCCCAGCTTGAACAGGCTGAAGAGGTAGTAGCTGATCACGATGATCGACAGCCCCTCGACGGCCTTCTGGATCTTCAGCTGGCTGCTGGTGCGCTCGTTGAGGCTCTGCAGGATCTCGGAGTTCTGCGCCTCGATCTCCACCTGGGCGCGGGTCCGCAGCAGGTCGTTGAGCCGCGCCACGCTCTCCGCCAGGCTCTCCTGGCGCTGGTTGATCGCGGCGCAGTAGTGCACCGTCGGCCGGAAGCGGCGCAGGATGAAGGTCCCCAGCCGGGGGCGGTCGCCGAGGCGCTCCTCGCGCAGTTCCTCGATGCGGTTGAAGACGATCCGCGCATAGGCCTCGGTGGCGCTGAAGCGCTGGCGAGAGCGGGCCCCGGAGCGTTCGAGCCGCGCCGAGAGCGCGGAGATGGCCGCCAGCAGCGGCCGGGAGCTCTCCTCCTCGTCCTCGGTATTGCGCTCCGAGAGCTCGCCGAGCTCGAGCTCGTGGTCGCGCAGCTCGAGGCTCATCTCCTTGGCCACCGGCAGGGCCAGCGAGGCCATCATGCGATAGGTCTCGATCTCCAGCAGCCGCCGGGTCATGCGTCCCAGGCGAAAGGCATTGAGGCCGCGGTTGACCAGCAACAGGCGGTTGACGCCGGCCGCCGTGAGCCGGAAGTCGCTCCATACGGTGGCGTCGCCATCGCCCACGCTGGAACCGGCGGGGTCGCGAAAGCCGTAGGCCTCGGCGTCGCCGCCCCAGGCGGCCTCGGCCTCCACCAGGATCAGGCTGGCGTTGATCAGCGCCCGGCTGTGTTCGGCGGCGATCTCCGCCAGCAGCGGCGGGGGTGAGGGCCAGGGCTCGCCCCGGGCTGGCTTGGGCACCAGCAGCGTGAGGGTGAAGAACTCGGTGTGGCGCTCCCACTTCAGGGTCTGGTCGCCGAGATCGAGGATCTCCTGGGCCGCCTCGATGTCGGGGGTCCTGCCGACCACCTCGGCGACCCGGCCGAGGATGTCCGCGGCGATGTCGTCATCATCGAGGAAGGCATAGTGGTGGAGGTGCGCCGGCTCCTCGAAGTAGATCGAGGGCCGGGCGTGGAGTTCGTTATGCAGTCGGGCGCGCTGTGGGTGCATGTCGGGGCCAGGATAGGGGAAAGTCCCCCGAGACTAGAGGCTGGCCTCGCCCGGGCCAAGTGTGCCGCGTCAACGTGCCGCGACGGCGGCCAGGCTCACAGCCACTTCCTGCGCCGGAACAGCCACAGCAGGCCGAGGCCGATGGCGAGCATCACTCCCAGCACCACGAAATAGCCAAAGCGATAGGCGAGCTCCGGCATGTGCGCGAAGTTCATGCCGTAGATGCCGGCGATGAAGGTGAGCGGCACGAAGATGGCGGTGATCACCGTGAGCACCCGCATGGTGATGTTGAGCTGGTGCGAGGAGAGCGAGATGTAGCCATCGATCAGGTCGCCGCAGATGTCGTAGTACATCTGGGTCAGGCTGTACAGGCGCTCGAAGCGCTCGTGCACGTCGTTGATCGCGTGCAGGGTGTCCTCGTTGTCGCGGGGCAGGTGCTCGTAGTCGTAGGCGGTGAGCTCCTGGGTGATGCCGACATGGTAGCGGAACACCCGACGCATCTTCACCAGCCGGGAGCGGTAGGCGATGACCCGGCGCATCAGGGCGTCGCTGCCGTCTTCCATCAGCTCGTCCTCCAGGTCGCTCAGGGCATTCTCGAACTCGAGCAGGCTGTCCAGGTAGTAGCCGGCGGAGACGTACATGACCCGCAGCGCCACATGCTCGGGGGAGCGGCGCAGCAGCGTCTCGCCCTCGTGGGCCAGCAGACGGTCGATGCTCAGCGCCAGGCCGGGATGCAGGCTGATCAGGGAGCGCTCGCCGAGGAAGAAGGCGATCTGCTGGGGCGCGAAGTTGAGCTCGGCATCGAAGGAGGAGATGCCGCGATAGAGGACCAGGGTATGGGTCTCGAACTCCTCGATCTTGGGCGGGTGGCGCTCGCGGTGGGCGTCGTCGATGGCCAGGGGATGGCAGTCGAAGGCCTCGAGCAGTTCCCGCTCGCGCCCCTGACTCTCGCCCTGCAGGTCGATCCAGATACGACTCCTGGCCTCGTCGCGCCAGCGTGCGATCAGCTCCTCCCCGCCCCTCGTCACACGGCCATCGGCCTCCAGCAGCAGCGTACGCATCATCGGGTCGTCATCCTCCGGCGAGACAATCCCTGAACCTTACGGCACGGCTGGCGCCCTTGCCCAGCACCGGCCGAGAAGATGCTGTTCTCCCTTGCCGGCCTGGCGGGTGTCAGCCCGGCGTGGCAGGCTCGGGGTCCTCGACCCGGGCATCCTCGCTCTCGATCGGCACCGGCCCCTGGAGATGGCGGAACATGAAGTCGAGCCCTCGCGGCAGGCTGGCGCGCCATACCCGCCAGGTGTGGCCACCGGGCAGCACATCCAGGTGCACCTGGCCGAGCTGGTGCGGCTCCAGCGCGCTCTTGAGCAGCCGGGCATGGTGCACGGCATTCAGCCGGTCGCGATCCCCGGCGGTCAGGTAGAGGGGCACGACGAGCTCCTGGGAGAGGTAGCCGTCGAGGTGGGCCGTGTAGTTGGTGCGCTCCCAGAGGGCGGTGTCGAACTCGCCGTCCCTGACGAAGGCGGGATGGCGCCAGGCGGAGGAGTTGTCCGGAGGCAGCGGATGGTAGCTGGCGGGACTGAAGGCGGCGGCGGCACCGAAGAGACCGGGGTAGGACAGGGCAAAGTTCACCGCGCCGAAGCCTCCCGCCGAGAGGCCGGCCACCCCTCGCCACTCGCGGTCGGGCACCACGTGCCAGTTCTCCTCGATATGGGGCACCAGCTCCTGCAGGAAGGCCGAGCGCGCCGGCTCGTTGTGGCCGTCGATCCACCAGCTCTGGCTGCCGGGCATGACGATGATGGCCGGCGGGATGACGCCCAGCCGGATCAGCCGGTCGGCCGTGCGGCGCAGTCGACCCTTCAGGGCCCAGTCGCTCTCGCTGCCGAAGGAGCCGTGCAGCAGATAGACCACCGGATAGGCCTGGTTGCTGACCGCATAGCCCTCGGGCAGATAGAGGGTATAGGGATAGTCGCGCCCGAGATGCTCGGAGTGGAAACGCTGCTCGCTGACCTGGCCGCTGGCCGAGGCCGTGGCACCCGACAGCAGGCCCAGCAGCAACAGGGTGGTCACTCCGATCTTGCGGATCATGCGCGATTCTCCAGGTGCGAGAGAATGAGAGGGAATTCCTTCATGCAGGGAATTCGGGGCGTTACCCGCGGTCGGACACCAGATCGGCGCGACGCGTTCCACCAATATCCATCGGCGGCCACGGAGAGCCCATGAAACGCATCGAGGAAATCTACTGGCTTCGATTCTATGGCTGCCTGGCGGTCTTCATCTTCCATCTGGTAGGGCGCGTCGAGGATAACTACCTGGAACACCTCAGTCTCGACCTGGCGCGGATCCCCACCGTGCTGGGCACGCCGATCTTCATCTTCATCTCGATCTTCCTGTTCTCGGCCCGCTACGGCAACGAGACGCCGCACAACTTCCTCGCCAATCGCTTCAAGTACGTGATGGTGCCCTACGTCGTCTACGGGATGATCTACTCCCTGGCAGAATACCTGCGCATGCTGGCCAGCGAAGAGCGTGTCAGCTTCGGCTACCACATGACCGAATACCTGGTCTTTGCCGGCTGGCATGGCTACTTCCTGATCATCGCCATGCAGTTCTACGTGCTGTTCTGGCTCTACAACCGGTTCGACCTGCAGCGTTGGCTGCCCTCCGGCCCCTGGCTGGTGGTCGGATCCGTGATCAGCATCGGCTGGTGGGGCTTCTTTCGCTGGCAGGCGATCGAGCCACCGGGCTACCTGCACTGGATCGCGCCGCTGGGCTGGATCTACCTGTTCTTCCTGGCCCTGCTGATCGTCAAGCACTACCCGGACCTCCAGGAACAGGCCTGGTTCCGCCGTCTGTCGCACCCCGGCTGGCTGGTCGTGCTGGTGGGCGGCATCGTCGCCTTCACCCTGCGCGGTGAGCTGGAGTACTCCTCCAAGGAGACCTGGGTGGTGCCGCTGTTCATCTTCTCGCTGCTGTGGGCCATGCGCTGGCTGGTGGGCTTGAGGGCGACGCCCCTGGTCAAGAAGGTCAACGAGTACTCCTTCGGCATCTACCTGGCCCACCCGCTGTTCTTCTCGGTCGTGGACTTCATCGGCTGGCAGGTCCCCATCCCGCTGTGGCTGTACGTGATCGCCCTGGCGCTGGTGGGCATGGGCGGGTCGATACTGCTCAATCGGCTGGCCAACCAGGCCGACTGGAGCAGCATCCTGCTGGGCAAGCGCTTGCGGGTGGCCTGAGGCGACAGGCAGCGGAACACCAGGGGATGGCGCCCCGGGCCTACCCCTCGACACCGGCTGTCGATTACAGTGCCTGCAGGTCCGCGGTTCTGGAACGGGGAGGAAATATCGATGAGTGAGCCGATCTCGCTGGTGATCGTGCCCGTGGATGGATCACCCTCGGCGCAGGCAGCCGCCCGCCACGCCAGCCTGCTGGCCAGGCTGCTGGAGACGCCGCTGCAGCTGCTCCACGTGATGCCGCTCAACCCCGCCGAGCTCAGCGATATACCCGCCAACCGCCAGGCGGAAGCCGACCACGACAGGGCGCGACGCCAGGACATCGCCGCCGAGGCGTTTGCCCGGGCGCGGCAGGCGCTCGACCCGGACCTGACGCAGCCGCCCGCCGAGGTGATCCTCGAGGATGCCACCTTCATCCGCCACCCCGACCGCGTCATCCTCGAGCATGCTGCCCGGCAGCCCGGATGCCTGCTGGTGCTGGGGGCACGCCAGCTGAGTGAGGTCGGCAAGTTCATGCAGGGCAGCATCAGCAACGAGGTGGTGCATCGGGCCCGCTGCCCGGTGACCATCGTGCACGCCCAGGCTGGCCCGTCCGATGCGTCACGCCTGGGGCAGGTGCTGGTGCCGGTGGATGGCTCCCCTCACTGCCTGAAGGCGACCGCCCTGGCAGGCGAGCTGGCCCGCCGTGCCGACGTGCCGGTGGAACTGGTCTTCTGTCGGCCGGACGGCCTCTCGGCGTCTGCCGAGCACGCGGACGACAGCCCGTCCGACGAGGCCTTCCAGCGGGCCAGGGAAGCGCTGGGCGAGGTGCCGCGCGGCATCGAGGAGGTGGTGAGCGAGGGGAAACGCGTTCCCGAGGCCATCGTCGCCCGGGCCCGGCATCACGCCGAGGCGGCGCCGATGGTCGTCATGGGCCGCCGTGGCCTGGGCAAGTGGCAGTCATCCCTGCTGGGTAGCGTCAGTCATCGGGTCATCGACCTGGCGCCCTGCCCGGTCACCGTGGTGGCCTGAGCACCGAGTGACAAGTCTCCGGGGTGTCGCCTCAGGCCTCGGCCTCGTGGTAGGCCTTGAGACGGTAGAACTCCGCGACCACCTCGTCCATGGCCTCGGCGTCGTAGTCGCAGAGCCCGCTGACCACCAGCTTCTTGGAGCCGGTGCCGATCGCCTCGTTGCCCGCCATGATGCGGAACTCGAGCAGCGCATCGCCGCGCTTGCCGCTCACCTCCAGCGAGGAATCCACGAACTCCAGGCCCGGCGCGGGCGCATCCAGGCGGTCCAGGCAGAAGCCCATGCTGTCGTAGATCACCAACGGGCGACGCGGGTTGAACATCACCCCCTTCTCTTCCATCAGCGGCTTGAGGTAGTGGGGGAAGTTCTT
Organism: Halomonas rhizosphaerae; assembly: GCF_030010555.1. Taxonomy (GTDB): domain Bacteria; phylum Pseudomonadota; class Gammaproteobacteria; order Pseudomonadales; family Halomonadaceae; genus Halomonas; species Halomonas rhizosphaerae. The sequence continues at coordinate 43,834 of NZ_JASCQP010000034.1, read as the reverse complement.
GCCCGAGAAGGCGACATAGCTGCGGGTGAAGGCCTCCACCACCGACTCGTCACGGGTCGCCTCGCCGCTGCGCTCGACTTCCAGATAGCACTTGCCGCTCTCGTCGCAGACGCGGATCCGGCCATCGTCCTGTTCGCTGAAGCACAGCGGCGTGCCGTCCCCGACCATGCTCAGGAAGCGGAAGGTCATGCGCTGGGAGAGGCCGAAGCGTGCCAGCACCAGGGCGAACAGCAGGTCACCGGGCACACAGAAGCGACGTGCATCCGGGTTGTGGATGGGGTTGTAGTCGCCGGCAATGCGCTTGGCGAACTGGCTGGCCTGCCGTGCGGAAATGCGGATACGCCCATCCGTAAGCGTATGGAAATCATCGAGAAACATGCACTGTATGCCTGAGTCGTTGGCGGTCTGTACCCTGCCGGCGATTGCCGGGAGGGCAGATGATGCCACAAAACCCCGCGACAACGCAGGCCGACGAGGCCGTGTACCATGATCCGGGACACCGCGGGTCGAGGAAGTCACATGCAGCGCCTGGATGCCGATAGCTCAAGACGCCGACGCCTGACCTGGCTGCTGGCCCTGCCCCTGCTGGCCCTGGCCCTCTACCTGGTCGTGGCCAACGGGCTGATCAACGCCCGATACACCCAGGTGTGGCTGGCCGAGAAGTCCGGCATGTCGATCCGCTGGGCGTCGGGATGGAGCGCCTTCCCCGGCCACCTCGCCCTCGAGGCACTGTACGTCGAGAGCGAGGACCCGGCCCTCGAGCTGGCGGTGGACCGGGCACGTCTACGGTTCTCGCTGGCGGCGCTGCTCGAGCGCCGGCTGGAGGTCTCCACCTTCACGGCACAGGGGCTTCGCCGCTTTCGCCTGGGCCACCACCGCCTGGAGGGCGATGGTGGTATCGCGCTCTCCGGCCTGCGCCTTGACGAAGGCCGGGTATCGATCCAGGGCCTCGAGCTCTCCCTGGCAGAGGCCCGGGTCAGGCGCGGCAGCACCGTGCTGGCCAACGACATTCGCCTGGCAACCGACCTGCAGGTGGCGCCCTTTCGCCTGCGTGAACACCCCGACCTGGCGGCGGCCCGTTTCGTGTCAGGCACGCTGTCCCTGGATGCCACGGCCGACGCCTGGGACGTCTTCAATCCCTACCTGCGCCAGCTGGGCTGGCTCGACCTGGCCGGCCACGGCAGGCTGAGCGGCGAGCTGTCGCTCGAGCGTGGCGAGCTCGCCCCGGGTAGCGACCTCACGCTGGATTCCCCATCGCTGTTGGTGGAACTGGACGAACGGGTGCTGCTGTCGCCGCCCCCGGAGCCCGAGGAGGGAAAGCGGCCAGGCCGGGAGCGGGCCGAGGGCACGTCCGACCGCCATCGGCTGAGCGGCGGGGGCCGCGTCGCCGGCCGGGTCGTGGAAGGCGAGGAGGGGCCGGTCATGGAACTCGGCGTGACCCTCGACGAGATGCGGATGCTGCGGGCGGGGCTGGACGATCCCTTCATGACCAGCCGGCGCTTCCGGCTCTCCGCGCGGCTGCCCGGTGCCGACCTCGCCGACGCCCCGCGACGACTGGCCTCCGCCCGGCTCGAGTGGGAGGATGCCCGGCTGCCCAACGTGGGCGCCCTGGCGGTCTACCTCCCCGAGGGCGGCCCACTGACGCTGCAGAGCGGCAGTGCGCGACTGGAGGGGTACCTGGCGTACCGGGATGGCCTGCTCGAGGGCGACTTCCACCTGGCCGGCGACCAGGTGGCCCTGACCCTGGCCGGACGTCCGCTGGAAGGCAGCATGACCCTGGACCTGGCCCTTCCCGAGGTCGACCCGCGCCAGCGGCGTCTCGACCTGTCGGGCACCCACCTCGAGGTCTCGGCGCGCGGTGAGGAGGACGAGCTGCCGTTGACCACCGAGGTCACCCTGGAGGAGGCCAACCTGACCTCGATGGTGCCCCTGGCCAGGCTCATCGGGGGACAGGGCCCACCGCCGCTGGATGGCCGGGTGGTGATCAGGGGACGCGTGGCCCGGCTCGATGTCCTCGATGACTTCCTGATCCACGCCGTCGACGGCGGCCTGACCCTGGAGGGCGGCGGTGACCTGGCGGCCAGCCTGCAACTGGAGCGGGGCCGGGTGGCCTCGGGCAGCCGCCTGGCCGTGACCACCCAGTCGTTGCGGGCCCGCCTGTTCGACCTGGAGGCCTGGGGGCGGGGCAGCGTTACCGCCAGCTGGCAGGAAGCCCTGGGTCGACCCAGGGCCCGGCTGGACGCCAGCCTGGAAGAGACCCGTGTGGCGAGATCCTCCGACCGTCGCCTGCTGATGCGCGATGGGCGCCTGGTCCTGACGGCCGAGAGCGACGCCCCGGGGCTCGGTGCCGCGCTGGCGGGACCACGCCTGTCGCTCGCCTGGGAAGACGCCACGATGCCCGATGTCACGGTGCTGCAGGCCTACCTGCCTGCGGCCGCACCGGTGACGCTGCAGTCCGGACGGGGCACCACCCGGGGTCGGGTCACGGTCGAGGGGGGCCAGGCCCGTGGCCAGGCCGACCTGGCCGGCCAGCGCATCACCGGCCGCCTGCTCGGCCGGGAGGTGGAAGGCGAACTGGCACTGGACCTCCAGATTCAGGAGGCCGACCTGGACAACGGTCGCCTGGACCTCTCCGGATCACGGCTGTCGATGCAGGCGGCAGCGACGGCATCGGGTCCGCGCCTGCGTACCCGGATCGTGGCACGCGAGGCCCGCATCGGGCCGCTGCCGATGCCGGGACGGGAAGGAGCCGCGCCGGGAATGGACGGGCAACTGGTGCTCGATGGCCTGGTCGCCAACCTTGGCTTCCTCGACGACTTCCTCCCGTCTGCCCACGGCCTGACCCTGGAGGGCAGCGGCCGCTTCCGGGCCGAGCTGCGCCTCGCGGATGACCACCTTCGCCCGGGCAGCCAGCTCCGGGTCGAGGCGGACGACCTGGCGGTCGGCTTCCTTGACTTCGTCGCCAGTGGCCAGGGCCGCCTCGAGGCCGAGATCGACGGCGAACGCGAGGCTCCGGGAGCCCGACTGGCCCTGACGCTGCCCCGTTTCAGCCTGCACCGCATCGGCGAGGCAAACGCCCACGTCGAAGGTCGTCATTTCAGCCTCGAGACCGAGACGCCGCGCTTCGGCCTCGACCCCGACGAACGTTCGCTGCAGAACTTCAGCACCCGCATCCGCCTGCCCATCGCCGAGGTGGATGACCTCTCTCGCTACAACGCCTACCTCCCCGAGGAGTCGGGCCTGGCACTGCTGGGCGGCCGTGCCGGGCTGGAAGTGGACCTCCACCTGGAGGGGCTCCAGGCTCGCGGGGATCTCGGCCTTCAGGCCTTCGACACGGCCATCCTGCTCGGCGATCAGCGCCTGGAGGGCGACCTGCGGCTCGAGGCCCGCCTGCGTGATGGCAACCTGGTCACTCGCCACTTCGATGCCTCCGGCTCCCGTCTGCGGCTGGACAACATCCAGCGTCGTGATGAGCAGACGCGCGGCGAGGCCGGCTGGTGGGCGCAGCTCGACATCACCGAGGGCCGTCTCGACTGGACCCGCCCCCTGCAACTGGATGCGCGGCTCGACATGGCGATGCGTGACAGCGGCCTGCTGGCCCGCCTGTTCCTGTCCCGTGCCCGGGAATGGGAGTGGCTGGGCCGGCGCCTGACGGTCAACGACATCCGTGGCACCGCCCTGCTCCACCTCGACGACGATACCCTGCAGCTGCGCGAGGCGCGCCTGGCTGGCGACTCCCTGGAGATGCTCGCCGACCTGGTCTTTCGTGACGAGGCACCGGACGGCTCGCTCTATGCGCGCCTGGGCATCCTCGCCGCCGGTGTCTCCCTCGACAAGGGGCATCCCGAGGTTCGCCTGCTGCGTCCGCGACGCTGGTATGAACGCCACCGTCCCTCGCCCGAAGAGGACCTGGAAGAGGTCACCGTGAGCCAGTGGCAGCAGGCCCTGGAGACCCAGGCTCGGACCGACGGGAACAGCGACTGACCTCTCCCCCTACCAAAGAATCGGGGGTAATAAATAAGTGGCATACTGCATCGCAACACGCTGTGATAAGATTCTGCCGCTTTCTAACCCTTCCCCCACCTCCTGCCTCAGGATGATCGCAGCCATGCTGACAACCTGTCGTATACCCCCCCGGCCACGGCAAATCGCCCGTTGGCCGGGCATGCTCGTGCTCACCATGCTCTCGCTGCTGGCCAGCGGGCCCGCGCTCGCCGCCACCGGCGAGCTCGACCTGACCGGCTCCTTCGTGGGCATGCTCGCCGTCGCCGTCTTCGTGCTGGCCTACGCCCTGGTCATGGCCGAAGAAAAGATCCACATGCGCAAGTCGAAGCCGGTCCTGGTCGCGGCCGGCATCATCTGGGCGCTGATCGGCTGGGTCTATGTCAAGGCGGGCATGCCCACCGAATCGGAGCACGCCTTCCGCGTGACCCTGCTCGAGTTCACCGAACTGATGCTGTTCCTGCTGGTGGCGATGACCTACATCAACGCCATGGACGAGCGCCGGGTGTTCGATGCGCTGCGTTCCTGGATGGTCCGCAAGGGCTTCAGCTATCGCTCGCTGTTCTGGATCACCGGTGTGCTGGCCTTCGTGATCTCGCCGATCGCCGACAACCTGACCACCGCGCTGCTGATGTGTGCGGTGGTGACCAAGGTCGCCGAGGGCGACAAGCGCTTCATCAACCTCTGCTGCGTCAACATCGTGGTGGCGGCCAATGCCGGCGGCGCCTTCAGCCCCTTTGGTGACATTACCACCCTGATGGTCTGGCAGGCGGGTATCGTGCAGTTCTACGAGTTCTTCGACCTGCTGATCCCGTCGCTGATCAACTTCGTGATCCCGGCCGTGGTGATGAGCTTCTTCATCAAGAACCGCAAGCCGGCCAGCATGGAAGAGGACGTCTGGCTCAAGCGCGGCGCCCGCCGCATCATCGCCCTCTTCCTGCTCACCGTGGCCACCGCCGTGGCCTGCCACACCCTGCTGCACCTGCCGCCGGTGCTGGGCATGATGACGGGGCTTGGCTACCTGCAGTTCTTCGGTTACTACCTGCGCCGCACCCTGCCGCGCTCCCTGGAGCGCAAGCGTACCCGTTACAGCCAGCGCGGTGACTGGAAGAAGCTCGAGAGCCTGGGCAGCGTGGTGCCTTTCGATGTCTTCAACCGTGTGGCGCGGGCCGAGTGGGACACCCTGCTGTTCTTCTACGGCGTGGTGATGTGCGTGGGTGGCCTCGGCTTCATGGGCTATCTTGCCATGCTTTCCGAGGCCCTCTACACCGGCTGGAACGCCACCGGCGCCAACATCACCCTGGGGGTGATCTCGGCGGTGATCGACAACATCCCGGTGATGTTCGCGGTGCTGACCATGGAGCCGGAGATGTCCCATGGCCACTGGCTGCTGATCACCCTCACCGCCGGGGTGGGCGGCAGCCTGCTGTCGATCGGCTCGGCGGCCGGCGTCGCCCTGATGGGCCAGGCCCGCGGCAACTACACCTTCATGGGTCACCTGCGCTGGACCCCGGTGATCGCCCTGGGCTACATCGCCAGCGTGATGGCCCACCTGTGGATCAATGCCGAGAGCTTCCACGTCTTCGGCTGACCCCTTCCCCCCGGCGGCCCTCCGTCGCCGGGTTTCTCGCTCCGCGTTGATACGCCGGCCTGTAAATTTCCTTAAAGTGATGTAGCGTATAAGAATGACCCGTGTCAGAAAGGCACGATGGTCTTCCTGATGCCTATCGTGGGAAACAACTGATACGCATCGGGCATAAAAAAAGATAATGCCCCAAGGGGCTGCAGGGAGAAGGCGTCATGGACTCATACACACGTAACGGGCAAGCCGCGCCTGCATGGTGCATGAACCTGGCGCTCATCAGACAACGGGAACGCGACCCCCGATGCCATCATTCGTCCTGATCCGCTCCCTGGCGGCGGCAGGCGCCGTTGCCGATGCCTGCCAGCCGGGGAGGCGCACTTCATGCGGCGCCTGAGCCTCCTGGCCCTGGCCACCGTGATGCTGGCCGGCCTGTTGCCGGCCGGCTCACCGGCCATTGCCCAAGAGGCACAGATCCTGCTGGTGGCACACCCCGATGTGAATACCCGCCAGCTGAAGCGCGATACCACCCGCGCCATCTTCGCCATGAGACAGCGCACCTGGCCCAACGGCCAGGCCGTGCGGGTCTTCGTGCTCGACAACAACCACCCCGTGCATGCGCGCTTTGCCAAGGAGCAGCTGGCCGTCTATCCGCACCAGCTGCAGCTCGCCTGGGATCGCATGGTGTTCTCGGGCACCGGCCAGGCGCCCGACCGTGTTCGCGACCAGGCGGAGATGCGCGAGCAGGTCGCCACCACCCCCGGCGCCCTGGGATATCTTGAAAGGGAGTACCTGGATGATCGCGTCCAAGTCATTTCGATGGAGTGATCTCCGCTCCATAACCGCCATGGCCGCCGCCCTGGCCCTGGGTCTGTCTGCCCAGGCCCGCAGCGACGAAGGCGTACTGGATACCCTCCAGGTACATGGCTTCCTGAGCCAGGCGCTGATCATCACCGACGACAATAACTTCTTCGGCCCCAGCAGCGAGGACGAAGGCAGTTTCAAGTTCACCGAGATTGGCGCCAATGCCTCGCTGCGGCCCCACGAGGACGTGCTGCTGGCCGTCCAGGTACTGAGCCGGCGCGCCGGCGGGGATGGCAGCGATGCCACCCCGAAGCTGGACTATGGGCTGATCGATTACCAGATGCTCTCGAACCAGCAGCGCACCTTCGGCATCCAGCTAGGTCGTTTCAAGAACCCGTTCGGCTTCTACAACCAGACCCGCGATGTGGCCTTCACCCGCCCCAGCATCCTGTTGCCACAATCCATCTATTTCGACAGAACCCGTTCGTTGGCCCTTTCAGGCGATGGCGTTTCCCTATACCACGAGGAACGCCTCAGCCAAGGTTCATTGAGAACGCAAATTGGGGTCGGCCAGGTGCAGGCAGGAGACGACCTGCGCCGAACCCTGAGGCTCGATTCGGTTCCAGGCAGCCTTGACCCAAAACGCTCCGCCATAGGCCAGATCCGCTATGAACATGATGGAGGACGGATCGTTGCCGCTATCAGCGCGGCCAGCGCCAATGCACGCTTCGACTCCTCGGTGCCTGGGCTTAGTGACGGTGACTTCTACTTCAACCCATGGATTCTGTCGCTGCAGTATAACGAGGAAAACTGGAGCCTGACGGGTGAATACGCCCGGCGAAATTCCGGGCTCGAGAACTTCAACAACCCTGCCTTCAACTTCGATGTCACAGGCGAGAGCTGGTACGTCCAGTATACCCGTCGGTTTTTTGATGACTGGCAGTGGCTGGTTCGCTACGACCACCTGGTCAGCAATCGTGACGACCGCTCGGGGAGGTCATTCGAGGCCAGCGGGGCGGGGCCTGCCCACAGCCAGTATGCGAAGGATATGACTCTGGGGCTTCAGTGGACCCCACACCCCAGACTGCTGCTGGCAGGCGAGTATCACCATGTCGATGGTACCGGCTGGCTGCCTGTCCAGGATAACCCGGACCCTTCCGAGACCAGCCGTCGCTGGAACATGCTGCTGTTCCAGCTCTCACTTCGCTTCTGACGTCCCAATGCTCCTGGCCAGGAACCCGCAGAGATGACCCTCCCCGCATCCCTCCGGTCTCGTCATCGACTCAGCCTGACTTGGCGTGTCATCGCCCTGAGCAGCCTGCTGCTGGTCGGGCTCGTGGCGCTGTTCACCTGGCTGGGCCATGACAACCTGACCCGCCAGTTCCAGGAGAGCCGCAACCAGCACCATGAGCGCCAGCAGCGCGAGATCCGCCTGGCTCTCCAGCGTTCGGCGGAGAACCTTCGCCAGCTGGCGGGCCTGGCCGCGGCCTCGCCACGCCTCGGACCACCTCTGGAGGCGGGCAACGCGGAGGAAGTGGAGGAGGCACTGGCGTCCCAGTGGCCGACCCTGCAGCTCGAGGCCGGCATCGACGAGATCCTGGTGGTGGACACCCGGGGACGGACCATGGGTCGCTGGGGCTCCAGCCAGCCGGAGGGCAGTTTGCCTATCCAGGCCTGGGCAAAGCGAATCATGGACACCGAAATGCCTATCACGGCATTGCGCTGCACGACGGACTGCCAGCAGTATGCCGCCGTTCCGGTGCTGGTGAATGGCGATAGCGTCGGCCTGGTCGTGCTATCCCGGTCGCTGGCCGATGTGACCCGACAGGCCCGAGAGGTCTCCAACGCCGAGGTGGCCCTGCTGGTGACCGGCCAAATGGAGAGCCGCGACCTCCCCGAGGGACGCCATCTCGCCCCCTGGAATGGCTATCTCCTGGCCTTGACGCGCCAGGAAGAGAGCCTGCCCGTCCTGCAACGGGCAGCCCAATTCGGACCGATCAGCGCCCTGCTGCAAGCCCCTCTGCAGCTGCAGCACCGGGGCCAGTACCTGGAGCTCAGCGCGGTCCGCATGGACGAGGACGCAGACCGGCGCAGCACCGGGTACTTCCTGCTGGTCTCGGATATCTCGGCCCAGATCAGGGCCATCAACGAGGACACTCGCATCCTGCTGGGGGTAGGCCTCGCGGGCTGGATCGCCGCGGAGCTGGTGCTGCTGCTGATCCTGCTGCGGCCCATGGCCCGCCTGCGCCGGATCGCCGGCTTGCTGCCGACACTGGCCAGCGGGGGATTCGACGATGTCCGGGCCGCGATTCCGACTGTCCGTCACCGCCTGCCGGACGAGATCGACGTGCTGGAAGGCACCACGCTGGAGCTCTCGGGACAGCTCGAGATGCTGGAGCAGGAGGTTCAGGAACGCGGCGACCAGCTGGCGGAGCGCGTCGAGGAACTGGCCCAGGAAAGGGACTTCGTGAACAGCCTGCTGGATACCGCCCGGGTCTTCATCATCGCCCAGGACAGCAGGGGGCGGATCAGCCTCGTCAACGACTACACCCGCTCGATGCTGGACCTGGACGAGCCCTCCCTGCTGGGCCGCCACTTCGTGGACGTGTTCGAGGCGGGCAGCCCTTCTCCGGTCGGCGCCTTCGGCACGCCGCAGCAGGAGGAACGCACCCTGCAGACCCCGGACCACCGCATTCATACCATCGCCTGGTACCATGCCCCGCTGCCGTCCGGCACTGACGGGAGCATGTCGCGGATCTCGGTGGGGCTCGACATCACCGAGCGCAAGGCCGCGGAGGCCCGCCTGACCTGGCTGGCCGAACGCGACCCCCTGACCGAGCTCTACAACCGGCGCTACTTCCAGGACGCCCTGCAGAAGGCACTGTGGCGAGAGTCGCATGGTGCCGTGCTGCTGCTGGACCTGGATCAGTTCAAGGAGGTCAACGAGCTCAGCGGCCACCATGTCGGAGACCGTCTGCTGCGAGAGGTGGCCGAGACCCTCCTGCTCAACCTGGGCCATCGCGGCGTCATCGCCCGCCTGGGAGGCGACGAGTTCTCGCTGTTGCTGGAGCATGCCGACGAGGACCAGGCGGTCCAGGTTGCCCAGCATATCGACCGGTTACTCGACAGCCTGGGGTTCACGGCCGCAGGGCGACGTCACCGGGTCACCGCGAGCATCGGCATTGCCCTGTTCCCGACCCACGGTGCGACGCCGGCCGACCTGATGGCCAGTGCCGACGTGGCCATGTACAAGGCCAAGGAGAGTGGCATCCAGCACTGGCACCTGCTCTCCAGGACAGAGAATGCCAAGGACGAACTGCAGGAGCGTGTCTACTGGGTCGAACGCGTGCGCAGCGCCCTGGAAGAGGAGAGCTTCGAGCTGATGGTGCAGCCGATCATGCGGCTGGAGGATCGCGACGTGAAGCACTACGAGGTGCTGCTGCGCATGCGCGATGCCGATGGCAGCCTGGTGTCTCCCGCCTATTTCATCCCGGTAGCGGAGCGCAGCGGCCAGATCGTGCAGGTCGACCGCTGGGTGCTGCGCCACAGCCTGCGGATACTCAGCCAACTCCAGGAGAGAGGCATCAGCCTGGCGGTCAACCTGTCCGGCCAGTCCCTGCATGATGAAGGCCTGAAGCAGTACCTGGCCGACGAACTGGCCGCCAGCGGTGCCGACCCCCACCACCTCATCCTCGAGGTCACCGAAACCGCCGCCGTTACCGATTTTTCCACTGCACGCGGCGTGTTGCAGGCGGTCCGAGACCTTGGCTGCCGGACCGCCCTGGACGACTTCGGCGTGGGCTTCAGCAGCTTCCATTACCTGGGGCAGCTGCCGGTGGATTACATCAAGATCGATGGCTCCTTCATCCGCAGCCTCACGATCAGCCCCGAGAGCCGCGTCATCGTCCAGGCCATCGCCGATATTGCCGCAGGCTTCGGCAAGCAGGCCATCGCCGAGTTCGTCGATCAGGAGGCCCTGCTGCCTTTACTGAAATCCTACGGCATTGCATTCGGGCAGGGCTTCCATTTAGGAAAACCCGTCCCCTTACATCAAGCGTTCGGCTTCCCTCTTCATGGCACTCTTGCTGGTCAAGAGCCCCCTAATCCTTCCAGTTCAAGGAAAAGAGAATGAGATCTTGCTCATCTGATAGCAACGCAGAGTCATCTACTCAGTTGCTTGAACGCTTCAGGAGCGGATTCCGTTTCAGGCTTGCTACAAGCGACGAGGAAAAGCGCAAGGTATATCGCTTGAGGTATGAGGTCTATTGCGATGAGCTTGGCTATGAAGAGCCCTCTGATGCCTGCGAAGGGCTGGAATATGATGAGTATGACGAGCGCTCGCTTCACTTCCTGATCGAACATCGCCGAAGTGGGAGAACGGCCGGGTGCCTGCGTCTTGTGCTGCCGTCTTCGGAGGATGACTGTCATGACACAAGGCTGCCTCTGCAAAGCTATGCGGACCAGAGTCTTACCCATGCCGTTCTCCACCCGGCACTACTCGACAAAGACGAGATTTGTGAGGTGTCAAGACTCGCGATAGCTCTTCCCTTCCGAAGAAGGTCTGTCAAGGCTGAACTCGAAGCCAGCGTGAAATCCACTTTCCTGGAGTTCACGCAGGATGAAAAGAAGACATTCCCCGTGATTGTCGTCGGTCTTTTCCTGGCTACCTATGCACTTGTCGGCATGACTAACCGCCGACATGTGTTTGCCATGATGGAACCGAAACTTCCAAGGCTTCTTGCCATGTCGGGTTTCTACTTCACTCAGGTTGGCGACACCATAGATTTTCATGGAAAAAGAAGCGCATTCTATATCGATCAGCACCAAGCCGAGAGGGAAATCCACGCCAAGCTACTGCCACTCTACCGACATATACAGGATGAGCTGGAATCACAGGCAAACCTTTCCTACAGGCAGAAGACACTGGCCATGATGCCATGATCTAATAACCGTGATCGAAATGGCATAGCATAGTGGCGACTGAGCGTACCTGTCCCATTTTCGACATATCCAGGAGAAATTAGGCCCGCAATCGCCTGCCGCATTCCGGACCTCATAGTCCGCCAATAGAGATGGCCGGCCCCGTATACAGGGTCTCCGGCCAGTCCAGCAGCATGATGGCCAGCACGTTGCGGTGTTCGCCGCTGGCCAGGTCGGTGCCTCCCTGCTCTGACGGCACCATCCTCGCTCCGGGGTCATAGGCCTCGACCAACGCATCCTGCAGTCGCGTCACGGCCGGATGATCCTCCTCCCCGGCCAGCAGGAAACTGATGCCCACCTCCGTGTAGATATCCTCCTTGGTATCCGCGAGGATGCGATCCAGGCTCGCGGCGAACTCGTCCAGCACCCAGCGGAACTCCTCGGCTGACACCGGCTGCTGGTAGTAGTCGCTGGCGGCGATCACGAAGTGGGTCATGCCGTAGATCTTGTTGCGGTACTCGGCCGTCGAGAGCCCCGAGTCGCGCCGCGGTGGGTACTGGTGGCGGAAGGCGGTGATGACCTCCTCGCGCAGGTCGGTCACGCCCAGGTCCTCGAGGTAATACACCAGGTTGGCCACCTGGGCGGCATAGACCGCCATCACGTCGGAATCGAGCAGGAAGGTACGAAAGTCGACGCTCGCCAGGTAGTCCAGCGCCCCTTGATGGCCGGGAAGGTCGGCCTCGTTCAACAGGCCATGGTATTTCGCCTGGGTCAGGTCAAAGGCCAGGCTCTTCGCGTAGGCGATCTCTCCCCACTCGGCGAGCATCCGCTTGCGACGACGCTGCTTCTCGCTGCCTGTCGGATAGGCAGCCACCTTCTCCCGGGCCCGTCGTTCGGCGTGGCCCGGCGTGTCCAGCGCCTTGATCTCCTCACGAATCCGGCCCACGAGGCGGTGACCATAGACCCGATTGAGGGGCAGGTAACGGGCGTCCCCGGTGATCCGGTAGAGTCGCTGGGCATAGTGGCGCTGCTTGCTCCGGGGAAGGTCGGGCAGCGCTGCCTCGTAGTTCTCGCGGATCGCCCCGGCCACGGCTGCATGATCCAGCCCCTGTTCACTTTGCTGGAAGTCCCGTTGCTGGAGGGAACAGCCGGCCAGCGACAGGAGCGCCACCATCAGCCAGGTCACGAGCACGGCAGGCGTGCGGGGCCTTCCTCGAATCGTCAGGTTCATGCTCATTTCGCCTTCCCCCTTCGTCTGCTGCGCCCGGGCGGGATCAGCTTGACCCTGGCCTTGGGACGCCCGTGGGGAATCGCCTGCTCCTGCCCGTCACCCTCAGGGTCCTGGGAAGTCGGTGACGGCTGTACCACCACCCAGGCGAACACCGGCAGGGACAGGTGCCAGTGGATCGCCGAGAGCCGCAACCCCAGGGTAACCACCAGCCCCGTGGCGATGGAGACGGCCAGCGGCGCGGCGAGAGCCTCCAGGCCCACGAAGACCACGCCACCGGCAATCGAGGCGGTGGCATAGACCTCTTGCCGGAGCACCATGGGTACCCGACGCGCCAGCACATCGCGAACCATGCCACCGGCCACACCGGTCAGCAGCCCCATCAGCACCGCCACCACGCCGGGCGACTCCAGCATCAGGGCCTTGTGGGCCCCGATCACCGTGAAGAGCGCCAGGCCGAAGGCGTCTGCCACCGGCAGGAAGCCCCGCGAGAGGCGATGGATGTAATGGAAGCCGAGGATCGACAGACCCACCGTGGCGAGTATCACCCAGAGGTAGGTCGGATCCGTCACCCAGAACACTGGACGCACGCCCAGCACCAGGTCTCGCAGGGTGCCACCACCAATGCCGGTCACCGCCGCCAGCACCAGCATGCCGAAGGGGTCCATCCGCGAGCGGCAGGCGAGTATCACGCCCGAGAGGGCGAAGACGATCACCCCCGCCATGTCCAGCCAGTAGACCACGCCCGTCACAGTGTCTCTCCCTTGTCAGTTGGGCGGCAGCATAGCGCATCTGTCCGATCCCACGCTGCTCCAGCGCTCTTCTGCTGGCCACAAAAAAGTTCGCGACCATGCCTCGATATGGCGAGGGCCTCGGGTTATGTTGCCTGGGTCACACGACTCGACAAGGAGCCGACATGGGCTGGAATCCCGCCATCATCTGGCTGGCCATCGCCTTGCTGCTGGGCCTGGCGGAACTGATGTCCGGCGGCCTGGTGCTGCTGGCGCTGGGCGGGGCCGCCGCCCTGACCGCTGGCCTGGCCGCCCTGGGGCTGTCACTGCCCTGGCAGCTGCTGGGCCTGGGCGTGTTCTCGGGGCTGCTGGTGCCGCTGGCGGTGATGGTGATCCGGCCTCGCTTTTCGCCCCGTGGCGTGGCCTACGGCACCACCGGGACCGGGGTGGAGAAGCATCGTACCTACACCACCCTCAAGCGCGACTTCGACGGGGCCACCGGTATCAAGGTCAACGGCGACTTCTACCGCCTGCGGGTGGTGGAAACCGGCGCCACCGAGCTGCCAGCGGGTACCCGGGTGACCTTCAGGCGGTTCGACGGCACCACCGCCCTCGTCTCGCCCATCTCCTCCGATTCCTCCACGACAAGCGTCTCATCCGCACCACACAGGGAGCAGTGAACATGGATTTACCACTCGGCCCGGGCCTGATTCTCAGCCTGATCGTCGTCGTCATCGGCATCCTGATCATCGTCAAGGGGCTGGTGATCGTGCGCCAGTCCGAGGTCTTGGTCATCGAGCGACTGGGGTCGTTCCACCGGCTGCTCGAGAGCGGGATCAACATCATCATTCCCTTCATCGAGCAGCCTCGCGCCATCACCATGATCCGCTACCGCAAGATGGGCGATGACTATCACGCCATCACCAGCGACGAGATCCGCATCGACCGCCGCGAGACGGTGATGGACTTCCCCGGCCAGCCGGTGGTCACCACCGACAACGTCACGGTGACCATCAACGGCGCGCTCTACTACCAGATCATCGACCCCAAGCGCGCCGTCTACGAAGTCGAGAACATGAGCCAGGCGGTGGAGGTGCTGGCCAAGACCACCCTGCGCTCGGTGGTCGGCAAGATGGAGCTCGACAAGCTGTTCGAGTCCCGGGCCGAGGTCAACAACGAGATCCAGGCCGCCATGGAGGAACCCGCCTCCAAGTGGGGGGTGAAGATCTCGCGGGTCGAGGTGCAGGACATCGCCATGCCCGAGGAGGTGGAGACCGCCATGCGCCTGCAGATGGCCGCCGAGCGCAAGCGTCGCGCCACGGTGACCGAGGCCGAGGGCGAGAAGGCCGCGGCCATCGCCAAGGCCCAGGGGCAGCGCGAGTCGGCGATCCTCAACGCCCAGGGCGACAAGGAGTCCGCCATCCTGCGCGCCCAGGGCGAGCAGGAGTCGATCAAGCTGGTGCTCAATGCCATCGGCGACAGCGAGGAGAACAAGCGCACCGTGGTCGGCTACCTGCTGGGCCAGAGTTACATCAAGGTCCTGCCGACCATGGCCAAGGAGGGCGAGCGCGTGTTTGTGCCCTACGAGTCCAGCGCCCTGCTCGGCGCCATGGGCATGTTCCGCGAGATGGCCGGTTCCCCGGAAGACGCCGTGGCCAGCCACCTGAGGGCCAGCGGCAACCAGAGTGGGCTGCGCGGCGGCGTGGTCGGGGGGGCCGCCACGGGCGGCTGAGCATCCCCCGGCCCCCGCAGCATCGCGTCGGGCGTCCTGCCCGGCCCGTCGGTTCAGCCGGCCTCTGCCCCGAAGCGCGCCAGTTGCATCTCCTGCAGGCGACTCAGGGTACGCCGGAACGGGAAGGCCAGGTGGCCGAGGGGGTAGAGGTCGGGCAGTGCCACCTCGGCCTCCAGGTAGAGCGGCGTGCGTCGGTCATAGCACTCATCGACCAGGGCGATGAAGCGCCGCACGCCGTCGTCCTTGCGGGACAGCGGCGGCAGTTCCCGTTCCCCGGCCGCCACGCGTTCGGTGCCATCCTCGGTACCACGTGCGATGCCACCGATGCGATGCGTGTCGCTCAGCCGCGGCACCTCGCCGATCAGGACATGGTCGAAGCGGTCGACCAGGGCGATGAAGTCCAGCGCCGATAGCGGTTGCTCGCACAGATCCGCATAGCGACACCAGACCACCGTCTCGCTGCGGCACCGCACGGCGATGCGCCGATGTCCCAGCTCGATGGGATCGTCGTCGCGTGCCTCGCCTGCGCTCAACCGCTCGAACACCGCGTCCAGGGCACTCGACCGATCGGGCTGCTTCACCCAGAAGCGCGGGTGCGCCTTGCCGGGGTGTCGCCGGTGATCGCGGCCGCCATCCAGCTCGACCACCTGCATATGGCGCTCGATGGCGGCGATGGCCGGCAGGAACCGCTCACGGTTGAAGCCATCGGCATAGAGCTGGTCGGGGGCCTGGTTCGAGGTGCAGACCAGCGTCACCCCGTGATCGAACATCGCGCTCAGCAGCCGGCCGAGCAGCATCGCATCGGCGATATCGCCGACGAACAGCTCGTCGAGGCACAACACCCGAATCTCGTCGCCCATCTCCCGGGCCAGCGCCATCAAGGGGTCGGCGGTGCCGCGCAACTGAAACTGGCGCCGGTGCACCCAGCGCATGAAGTGGTGGAAGTGCTGGCGACGCGAGGGCACCCGGAGATGCCGATGGAAGTCATCCATCAGCCAGGTCTTGCCCCGCCCGACCGGGCCCCAGAGGTAGACCCCCGGGATGGCCGCGCCGCGCCGTGCCTCCTGCACGGCATGGAAGCACGCCTCGAGATGGCCGACCGCCTGCCACTGGGCCTCGTCCGAGGCGAAGCCGCCCTGCTCGACCGCCCGGCGATAGGCGTCCCCCGGCGACGCTGACGCCCTCATGCCCTCCGCCTCCCCGTCCATGTCGACCGCCTCCCGGCCGCCGCCACCGGGCACTCGCCGCGTCGCCATACTCACCCCCGCTGGAAGGGATAGACCGGGCCCAGTTTCAGGATCCCCGTCAGCTCGTCCAGCGCCGCCAGCGTCTCCTCGGCCAGCTGCGGATCGGCCAGGTCCTTGGGCGCCAGGCGGTCGCGGTAGTGACGCTCGACCCAGGCGGTAAGCTCGCCGTGCAGGGCGTCGTCCAGCAGCACCCGCCCGGAGAGGGCCGCGCGCTCGGCCGCCGAGAGCACCACCCTCAGGCGCAGGCAGGCAGGCCCGCCGCCGTTGCGCATGCTCTGCTTGACGTCCTTGACCACGACCTCGCTGATGGGAGTGTGGCCGGCCAGCAGGAGATCCTGGATGGTGCGCCAGACGCTCTCGCGTTCCTGGCACTCCCCGGGCACCACCAGCGTCATGGTGCCATCCGGGTTGGAGAGCAGCTGGGAGTTGAACAGGTAGGAGGCCACGGCGTCCTCGAGGCTGACCGCCTCCTCGGGAATCCGTATCGGGACCAGCGGCGAGGCCATCTTGGTCCTCAGCTCGTCCAGGGTGGCCTGCTCGTCGAGGAAGGCCCGCTCGTGGTAGAGCAGCACCGGACCGTTGCCCACGCTGATGACGTCGTTGTGGAAGACGCCGGCGTCGATGGCCTCGGGGTGCTGCTGGGCGAACACCACCCGGGACTCCGTGAGACCATGCTGGCGGGCAATGGCCTGGCTCGCCTCCAGGGTCTGCCGCGCCGGGTAGCGCCGGGGGGCCACGCCCTCCTCGGCTCCCCAGCCGAAGGCCGCGCGGCCATAGACAAAGAGGTGCACCCCGGGCTCGCCGTGGTCGGCGGCGAGGCGGGTATGGTTGGCCGCGCCCTCGTCGGAGAAGGCGGGGGTCGCCGGCAGCACCGGATGGTGGGCGAAGCGCGCCTCGTCGCGGAAGATCGCCGCCAGCACCCGGGCGGTGGTGGCTGGCTCCAGGAAGCGGTGGAAGCTCGACTGCAGGTTGGCCGGGGTGAAGTGCACCCGGCCGTCGGGGGCATCCGCAGAGGGCGTCACGGTGGCGGCATTGGCGGTCCACATGCTCGAGGCCGAGCAGACCGCGCGCAGGATCTGCGGTGCCTCGCCCGCCGCCCGGGCCAGTACCCGTTCATCGCTGCCGGAGAAGCCGAGCTGGCGAAGCGCCCCCAGGTCGGGGCGCTGCTGGGGCGGCAGCACGCCCTGGGCGTAGCCGGCCTCCATCAGCGCCTTCATCTTGCCCAGGCCCTGCAGCGCAGCCTCCCGGGGATTGGCCTCCAGGCCCCCGTGGGTCATGGAGGCGACGTTGCCCAGGGCCAGGCCGGCATAGTTGTGGGTCGGGCCGACCAGGCCATCGAAGTTGACCTCGCGCACATCCGGGATCGGCTGGCTCATAGCGTCACCCCCGGTGGCAGCGTCTCGGGCAGGACCAGCGCCTCACTCTCCATGGAAGCGACCGGGTAGGCGCAGTAGTCGGCGGCGCCAGTGAAAGAGCGCACTGGCAGTGCCGCAGACAGCGATGGGATGACTTGCAGAATCATAGGATTACCCCCGGCGGCAGCTGGTCCGGCAGGTGGAGGTCATCGCTCTCCATGGAGGCAACCGGGTAGGCGCAGTAGTCGGCGGCGTAGTAGGCACTTGGGCGATGGTTACCGCTCTCGCCCACGCCACCGAAGGGCGCGTCGCCGGAGGCGCCGGTGGTCTGACGATTCCAGTTGACGATGCCGGCGCGGATGCGCAGCAGGAAGTCGTCCCAGTCGCCCCGCTCGCCGCCGATCAACCCGGCGGAGAGGCCGTAGCGGGTGTCGTTGGCCAGGCGCAGCGCCTCGTCCCAGTCACGATAGCGATGCACCTTGAGCAGCGGGCCGAAGTGCTCCTCGTCGGGCACCGGCAGGCCGGAGACGTCGATCAGCGCCGGGCTGAGCAGGCTGGTACCGGGCTCGACGCGCACCATGCGCGCCAGCACCGTGCCCCCCAGCGCCTCCAGGTCGTCCTGGGCCTTGAGCAGGCCATCGGCGGCCGCCACGCTGACCAGGCCGGCGTAGAAGGGCGCGGGGTCGCTGAACTGGCCGGCCACCCGCAGCCGTGAGATGGCGTCACTGAGGGCATCCAGCAGGTGGTCCCCCACCTGGCCCTCGGGCACGATCAGCCGCCGGGCGCAGGTGCAGCGCTGGCCGCCGGAGAGGAAGGCCGACTGCAGGATGGTCAGCACGGCCGCCTCCTGGTCGGGAACGTCCTTCACCACCAGCGGGTTGTTGCCGCCGAGCTCCAGGGCCAGGATCTTGTCCAGCTGGTCGGCGAACTGGCGATGCAGGAGGCCCCCCACACGGGCGCTACCGGTGAAGAGCAGGCCATCGATGCCGGGGTTTGCCGAGAGCGCCTGGCCGGTCCCGGCCGCGCCCTGCACCAGGTTGATCACCCCCTCCGGCAGCCCCGCCTCCTGCCAGCACTGCAGGGTGAGGTCGGCGGTCAGCGGGGTCTGCTCACTGGGCTTGAAGACCACGGTGTTGCCGGCCAGCAGGGCGGGCACCATGTGGCCGTTGGGCAGGTGGCCGGGGAAGTTGTAGGGGCCGTAGACCGCCATCACCCCGTGCGGGCGATGGCGCAGCACGGCGGTGGCGTCCCCCAGGTCGCGGCTGCGCTCGCCGGTGCGCTCCTGGTAGGCACGGATCGAGATCGCCACCTTGCCGATCATCGCGCCGACCTCGGTGCGGGCCTCCCAGAGCGGCTTGCCGGTCTCCTGGGCGATGGCCGTGGCCAGGTCCTCGCGGTGACGCTCCAGCACTCCGCGGAAACGCTCCACCAGCGCCTGTCGCTCGTCGAAGGCAGTGCGCGCCCAGGCCGGGAAGGCGTCCCGGGCGGCCGCCACCGCGGCGTCCACCTGGGCCTCGGTGGCGGCGGCGCCCTCCCAGAGGCGCTCGTCGGACACCGGGTCGTGCTTGGTGAAGGCCTCCCCTTCACCCGCCTGCCAGGTGCTGCCGATCAACAGCTGTCGTGTTGCCTTCATCACGCCTCCTCCTCGGTATCCAGTATGCGCAGGGTGTCGCCGGAGGCGACCTCCAGCCCACGCGCCTCGGCCTCGTCGAGCGTCACCACGCCCTCGGCGTCGGGCCCTCGTCCCAGCCAGGCGGCACGGAAGCCGGCCATCCCGGTGGTGGCCGCCAGCCAGCGCGGCCGTGGCGACCGCTCGAGCGTTCCGGCCTTGACCTCCACCCGGCAGCGCCGAGACAGCCGCACGCCGCGCACGTCGTCGATGTAGGCCTCCACGGTGGGGCCGCCGTCGAAGATGTCGATGTAGCCCTCCCAGCGCAGCCCCTCCTTCTTGAGCATGGCCAGCGCCGGCCGGGTATGGACATGGACCTGGCCGATGCAGGCCCGCGCCGCCTCGCTGAGGAAGGGGGTGTAGATCGGGAACTTGGGCATCAGCTCGCCGATGAAGCTCTTCTGGCCGAGCCCCGTGAGCTTGTCCGCCTCGTCGAAGTCGAGCGGGAAGAAGTGGCTGCCCAGGCACTCCCAGAAGGGGCTGCGCCCCTGGTCGTCGAAGACGCCGCGCATCTCGGCGAGCACCTTGTCGGGGAAGCGGTCGCGGAACTCGGCCATGAACAGCCAGCGCATCATCGACAGCAGCGCGCCGTTACGCTCGTGGCGCCGGTCGGGGCCGCGGTACTCGGGGCGCAGGAACAGCGAGGCCACCTCGGCGTCGCCGGTATGGTCGGAGCTCAGGAAGAGGGTGTCGATGGTGCGATGCAGGTCGAGCTGCACCGAGGAGTGGGCCAGGGTCCCCAGCCGGTAGTGGTAGAAGGGGATCTCGCGCCCCACCTGGCCCTCGATGGCACAGCAGCCGGCCAGCCGACCGCTCGCCTCGTCCTCCAGCACGAAGAAGTAGAGCCGCTGGTCCTGCGGCGTGCGCTCCTCGAAGGCGGCCACCGTCGAGGCGATCTTGGCTGCCAGGAAGTCGCGGTTGTCGGGCAGCGAGGTGAAGCCCACCCCGGTTTCCCGGGCCAGGGCCTGCAGCTCGTCCAGGTCGCCCTCGGCGATCGGTCGAATACGCATCACAGCTCTCCCTCGTCATAACCCGGATCGTGCGCGTCGAGACTCCCGTCGCCCGCCCCGGGCAGCGCCAGGGGGGCAGCCAGCACGGCACGCCCCTCCTCCACGCCCAGTCGCTCGGCATGCTCCGGGGAGAGCATGAGCTGGCCCGTGGGCGACAAGGCATAGCGCGCCACCACGCAGCGGAAGTCGCCGAGGCGCTGGTTGGCGACCATGGCCGGCTCGGCATCGGGCAGCGCGTGGGCGGGACGGATGCGCACCGGGTGCCAGGCGGCCCGGCGGAAACTGGCCAGGCGCTCCCGCTCGCCCTTGATCACCGGGCCGGCATCGAAGATGTCCACGTGGCGGGAGCGCAGGAAGCCCTCGGCCAGCATCTCGGTCAGGGCCGGCTCGTGGTCGGGGTGCTCGCGGCCGATGGCGGCCCGGGCCTGGGGCGTGAGCAATGCCAGGTAGAGCGGGAACTGCGGCATGACCTCGGCGATGAAGCTCTTAGAGCGCACGCCGGCCAGGTAGTTGATCTCCTGGTAGTCGCGCACGAAGAAGTGACGCCCCACGCTGTTCCAGAACGGCGACTCGCCCTGTTCATCCAGGTAGCCGGGAAAGGCCATCGCCAGGATCCCGGCGAAGCGCTCCGGGTACTGGGCGATGAACATCAGCCGCGCCCGGCGCAGCAGGCTCTCGGCGCTGGTGCCCTTGTAGCGGGCATCCAGCGACAGGGCGCAGAGCAGGGTCGCCTCGGAGACCTCGTGGGAGAGCGCCAGGGTCGGCACCTCGCGACGCACGTCGAGCTGCTGGGAGGCGTGGATCAGCGTCTCCTGGCGATAGGTGTAGTAGGCCTCGCGGGCGCCGGCCTGGGCCCGGATGGTGGCGGTCCCCGCCACCTCGCCGCGCTCCAGGTCCTCGAGCACGAAGGTGTAGTGCTCGTCGCCGGGGGCCTCGACCTCGGCGGCGAAGGCCCGCTGGGAGCGGGCGATGCGCTCCTCCAGGCGGTCGCGGTGGGCCGGCAGGTTGGTCAGCCTCGGCGTCGCGCTGCCGGCCAGCCGCTCCAGGGCCGGCAGGTCCGCCGGGCGGACGGGGCGTATGACCAGCATGGCAGGGTCTCCGGAAGGGGATGAGTCGTCACGCATCGCGGACCCGGGGCTCACTGCCCCGCCACCAGCCGCGCCACCGCCCGCTCCAGCCACGCCATGCCTTCGGCGATATCGGCCTCGGGGATCACCAGCGAGGGCGCCATGCGCAGCACGTTGGGACCGGCGATCAGCGCCATCAGCCCCTCCTCGAGGGCCAGCGGCAGGATGTCCTTGGCCCGTCCCTCGTATTCCGGCGCCATCTCGGCCCCGATCAGCAGGCCCATGCCGCGGATCTCCCGGAACACGCCATGCTGGCGGTTGATCGCCTCGAGGTGCTCGCGAAAGAGGTCATGGCGCCGCTTGACGCCCTCGAGCACCTCCGGGGTATCGATGAACTCCACGGCGGCCAGGGCCACGGCCGAGGCCAGCGGGTTGCCGCCGTAGGTGGAACCGTGAGTGCCGATGGCCATGGCCGGGGCCACCCGGTCGGTGGTCAGCATGGCGCCCACCGGGAAGCCACCGCCCAGCGACTTGGCGCTGGTCAGGATGTCCGGGGTCACGCCGTACTGCTGGTAGGCATAGAGCGAGCCGGTACGCCCCGCCCCGGTCTGCACCTCGTCGAAGATCAGCAGCGCATCGAAGGCGTCGCACAGGTCGCGCAGCCCCTGCAGGAACTCCGGCGCGGCGGGGATGATGCCGCCCTCCCCCTGCATCGGCTCGACCATCACCGCGCAGGTGTCGTCGTCGATCAGGTTGCGCACGCTGTCGAGGTCGTTGTAGTGGCCATGGACGATGCCCCCCGGGACCGGACCGAAGCCCTGGGAGTACTTGGGCTGCCCGCCGACGCTGACGGTGAAGAAGGTCCGGCCATGGAAGGACTGCGAGAAGGAGACGATGCGATGCTTGTGCTCGCCATGGTGGTCATGGGCCCAACGCCGCGCCAGCTTGAGGGCCGCCTCGTTGGCCTCGCCCCCGGAGGAGCAGAGATAGACCTTGTCGGCGAAGGTGCGCTCGACCAGGCTGCGCGCCAGGGCCAGGGCCGGCTCGTTGGTGTAGACATTGGAGAGGTGCCAGAGCCTGTTCGCCTGGGCCGTGAGCGCCTCGACCAGCACCGGATGGCAGTGCCCCAGGCCGTTGACGGCGATGCCGCCGGCGAAGTCGATGTACTCGCGCCCCTCCTGGTCCCACAGGCGACTCCCCTCGCCGCGCACCGGGACCGCCTTCTGGGGGGCGTAGTTGGGCACCATGTAGTGGTCGAAGTCGGCGCGGGTCGGGGTCTGGCTCATGTCGCTCTCCATTCCTGGCATGACGGATCAACTATCATTCGGGTCAACTAACACTCGAGTATAGGGAGCGCCGCCACGGGAAGCTTTCAGCAATGGGACGGCGAGTTGTGTAAAAGGCAGCCGTCGTGCCGCCCCATGCGCGCCGCGCCCCCCCGCCGACGAGGAGTCCGACATGTTCAACACCACGGCCTGGAACCGGATCCGCTACGGGCTCTACGCCCCGGTCTACGACCTGGTGGCCGAGCGCGCCTTCCGCGGGGCCCGCCGCATGGCACTGGGCCAGGTCACCTGGCAGCCCGGCATGCGGGTGCTGCTGGTCGGCGCCGGCACCGGGCTCGACCTGCCCTGGCTGCCGCGGGACGTCGAGTTGCACGCCACCGACCTCTCCCCGGCCATGGTCAGGCGCCTCGGGCAGCGCGCCGAGGCGCTGGGCCGGGACGTACAGGCCGAGATCATGGACGCCGAACGCCTCGACTACCCCGACGACCACTTCGACGTGGTGGTGATGCACCTGATCCTCGCGGTGATGCCCGACCCCGCGCGGGGGCTCGCCGAGGCCCGCCGGGTGCTGAAGCCGGACGGCCAGCTCTGCGTGATGGACAAGTTCCAGGCCGACGACCGTCCGGCCGGCCTGGCCAGACGCGGGCTGAACGCCCTCACCTCGGCCATCGCCACCGACATCACCCGCCAGGCCCGGCCGCTGCTGGAGGCGGCCGACTTCGTCATCGAGCAGGACACACCGGTGATGATGGGCTCGCTGTTCCGTGCCCTCCTGGCGCGCCCCGCCTGATCAGTCGGGGCGGCCGGGACGGGGCACCCGCTGACGGGGTGGCGAGATGGTGCACCAGACGCCGGCGATCACCACCAGGCTGCCGACCACCTGCACCGGCAGGATGTGGTCTCCCAGCCACCACCAGGCACCCAGCATGGTGAAGACCGGCAGCAGGTTGAGATAGACCGCGGCCCGCGTCGGGCCGATGTCGGCCAGGGCACTGTTGTAGAGCAGCAGCGCCACCACCGAGGGGAAGATGCCGAGATAGCCAAGCCCGGCCAGCTCGGCGGTGGAGAGCCGCGGCACCACCTGCCAGGCCCCCTCCAGCAGGGCGATGGGCGCCAGCGCCAGGTTGGCGATGACCAGCATGACCAGCAGCCCGCCATAGCGCGGAAAGCGGGCCATGTGCTCCTTGACCAGCAGCGAGTAGCCCACCCAGACCAGCACCGCCAGCAGCATGATCAGGTCGCCCGGGTTGACCCCGCCGGGCACGAGCTCGGCGCCCTCGCCGGCGGTGATGACCACCACCGCCCCGCCCAGCGAGACCACCACGCCGACCCACTGCAGGGGCCGGAAGCGCTCGCCGAGCAGCAGCACGCTGAGCAGCAGGGTCGCGACCGGGATCAGGCTCTCGAGGATGGCGACGTTGGTCGCCGAGGTGAACTTCAGCGCCGCATAGATCAGCGCATTGAAGAAGGCCACCCCGGAGAGCGCCAACCCCAGCAGCGGTCGCCAGTGGCGCCGGAAGACCGGCCAGCCGTGCCGGGCCTGGTGCCAGCCGAGCGGCAGCATGACCACCAGGGCGATGGCCACCCGGCCCAGCGAGATAGTGAAGGGCGGGAGGTCCGCCAGGGCCTTGCCGACCAGGATGTTGCCGGAAAAGATCGTCACCACCAGCAGCAGGAAGAGGTGGGGCCTCAGCGCGCTCATCGAGCCTCCAGGGCGTGAGAGGTCAGGCCAGCCGCTCCTCGCGGGGCGTGATGCCGAAGTGGTTGCGGTAGGCGGTGGAGAAGTGTGCCGCCGAGGAGAAGCCGGTCTGCAGGGCGATCTCGCCGGCGGGGCGGTCGCTCTCGCGCAGCAGGCGACGCGCCTGCTGAAGGCGCAGGTCCAGGTAGTAGCGGCTGGGCACCGCCTGCAGGTACTTCTTGAACAGTCGCTCGAGCTGGCGACGGGAGATGCCCAGGTGCTCGGCCAGCTCGTGGGTGGTCAGGGGCTCCTCGATGTTGGCCTCCATCAGCGCCACCGCCTCGGCCAGGCTATCCGGGGCATGGCCGAGCCGTGAGCGCAGCGGGACCTGCTGGGGCTCGTCGCCCATGCGGATGCGTTCCAGCACGAAGTGCTCGGAGATGCGCTCGGCCAGCCGGGGGCCATGCTGGCTGCCCACCAGGGTCATCATCATGTCCATGGCGGCGGTGCCGCCGCCGCAGGTCAGGCGGTCGCGGTCGATCTCGAAGAGCTGGCGGGAGAGGCGCACGCGCGGGAAGGCCTCGGAGAAGGCATCGAAGCGCTGCCAGGGCAGCGTCGCCCGGTAGCCGTCCAGCACTCCGGCGCGGGCCAGCACCTCGGTGCCACCGCCGATACCGCCCAGCAGCACGCCCGCCCCGGCCAGCCGTCGCAGCCACTCGATCAGGGCCCCCGGAACGCTCCCGGAGAGCGGGCCCGGCGCGCACACCAGCAGCAGGTCCAGAGGATCGTCCACCTCGCCAAGGCCGGCCTGGGGCATCAGCGACTGCTGGGAGGCGCTGGCCACCGGGCCGGCGACGCAGGCGAAGGTGGTGAGCCGATAGAGGGTACGCCCCTCGAGGCGGTTGGCCACCGCCAGGGGCTCGGTGGCACAGGCCTGGGCCAGCAGGGAGAAACCGGGCAGCACCACGACACCGACATGCCGCGTCAGCGACGCCGGACGAAGGGACAGGAGGGGCTCGGGCATGCGGATCGGGCCTTGGGTGGGTGCCGGGCGCTGGGCAAAGCCCCTATCTTACCCAAGGCCGGGACGATCCACAGCCCCGCCACGTGGACAGGGCAGTAGCGACGCGCGGCCTATTGGGCATTGCCGCTCAGCAGCAGCATGGCCGCCGCCAGGATCCCGAGCACGACGATGACGATGGGCAGCACCCGATGCAGCCCGTGGGAAGATTGCTTCGCCTCGGGTTGCTCTTCATCCGGCTCGGGATGCTCGAAGTCCTCGGGCTGGCTGACTTCCTTGAGATGCTGCAGCTCTTCTTCCGGTGTCTTGCTCTCTCGGGTATCCATGGCACACCTCCACTGGCTGGGATCTGCATCCTGCACCCCCTGGGTCGTTGCCGGAAACGCGGGGGCCTACAAGTTCACGACATCGAAGTCCGCCACCGGGTTCACATCGGCGTCGTAGTCCACGTCGTCGCGCTCGAAGCCGAACAGCTTCAGGAACTCGTGCTTGTACCCAGCGTAGTCGGTGATCTCGAAGAGGTTCTCGGTGGTCACCTTTGGCCACAGCGCCTTGCAGGCCTGCTGGACGTCATCGCGCAGTTCCCAGTCGTCCAGGCGCAGACGACCGGCCTCGTCGGTCTCGGCGCTGCCACCGTAGAGGCGCTCGCCGAACAGGCGGTTGAGCTGGTCGATGGTGCCTTCGTGCAGGCCCTTCTCCTTCATCACCTGGTAGACCATGGCGATATAGAGCGGCATCACGGGGATGGCCGCGCTGGCCTGGGTCACCACCGACTTGAGCACCGCCACGTTGGCGCCGCCGCCGGTGGCCGAGAGGCGCTTGTCGATCTCGCCGGCGGCGCGGTCCAGATCCTCCTTGGCCTTGCCCAGGGCGCCGTGCCAGTAGATCGGCCAGGTGATCTCGGTGCCGATGTAACTGAACGCCACGCTGCGCGCCCCCGGGGCCAGCACGCCGGCACGATCGAGGGCATCGATCCACAGCTCCCAGTCCTCGCCGCCCATCACCGCCCTGGTGTCCTCGATCTCCTGCTCGGTGGCGGGCTCCACCTCGGCCTCGATGATGGCATCCTTGTTGGTGTCGATGGCGGTGGCGCGGTAGGTCTCGCCGATCGGCTTGAGGCTGGAGCGCTTGAGCTCGCCGGAGTCCGGCAGCTTGCGCACCGGCGAGGCCAGCGAGTAGACCACCAGGTCGACCTGGCCCAGGTCCTGCTGGATCAGCTCGATGGCCTTCTCGCGAGCCTCGTGGGAGAAGGCATCGCCGTTGATCGACTTGCTGTAGAGCCCCTCGGCCTTGGCGAAGCGATCGAAGGCGGCGCTGTTGTACCAGCCGGCGGTACCGGGCTTCTTCTCGGTGCCGGGCTTCTCGAAGAACACGCCCAGGGTGTCGGCGCCATAGCCGAAGGCGGCGGTGATGCGCGCCGCCAGGCCATAGCCGCTGGAGGCACCGATCACCAGCACCTTCTTCGGCCGCTGCCCCTCGTCACCCAGGGCCTTGTCGAGGCCGCGGGCACGGGTCGCCTCGATCTGCTCGAGCACGTTCTTCTCGCAGCCGACGGGGTGGGTGGTGGTGCAGATGAAACCGCGTACCTTGGGCTTGATGATCACGTCAGACCTCGTTGTTGTCCGGCGGACGGGTCAACCGCTCCCGTCCGCATGGGGGAATGAATGTGCCGGATGGCTGGATCGAAGGGGCAATGGGCGACATTCTAGCGGCCCCGACGGCGGCTGTCCGCCCTTGAGGCCATCGCATGGCTGGTGCAGGATGCTCGTCCCGGGGCAACGCGTGTGACAGGAGGGTAGCGATGGATGCACAGACGCTGGTCGACGAGCGCGGCGAGCTGTGGCTGGCACTGGCGCCGCTCTGGCTGGAGCGCGAACCCCGCGAGACCGACTACGCGCGCATGGTCGCGGTCATCCAGCGCCACGACCTGACCGTGCGCGAGCTGGAGTGGGTCTTCCGCCTGGAGCTTGCCCCGGTGCTCGCGCGCCACCAGATGTCGGTGGCCGGCGAGTGGCGCTCGTTCGACGACTACAAGCTGATGAAGCAGCTGGTGGCCCACAACCTGAGGCTCAACGGCTGGCGGCGCAAGAGCTGGGCGCTGTTCTCGGGGCTGACCACCATGATGACCCGGCATCGCTGGAACGAGCTGATGGGGCGGGTGCTGGTCGAGCGCGGCGAGATGCCCTGACCAAGACCCGGGATGACCCGACTCGACCATAGGGCTGGAACGAGCTGATGGGACGGGTGCTGGTCGAACGCGGCGAGATGCCCTGACCACGCCCCATAAGGATCCGGCTCGGCCACAGGCCTGGAGGTCCCTCAGGGCTCGTCCAGGGCCTTCTCCAGCGCCTCGCGCAGCTCCACCTCGCCATCGCGGGGAGAGAACCGACGAATGACCCGACCATCCCGGCCGACCAGGAACTTGGTGAAGTTCCACTTGATCATGCCGGTCCCCAGCACCCCCGGCGCCTGGCGCTTGAGCTCGACGAACAGCGGGTGGGCGCCGCTGCCGTTGACCCTGACCTTCTCCAGCAGCGGGAAGGAGACCCCGTACTCGTGCTCGGCGAAACGACAGAAGTCCAGCGCCGATTCCGGCGACTGACGGGCGAACTGGTTGCAGGGAAAGCCCAGTACGGTGAAGCCCCGGTCGCGATAGCGGCAGTAGAGGTGCTCGAGGTCACGCAGCTGGGAGGTGAAGCCGCACTGGCTGGCGACATTGACGATCAGCAGCACCTGGCCACGCAGGGCGCGGAGGTTGAAGGGCTCGCCGCTCTGGGTGCGGCATTCGTGGTCATGGATGGACATGGATCGGGCTCGCTCTCTGACCCTCTACGATGACATGCCGGCCCCTCACGCGCCAGCCCCGCTCGGGCCACGCCGCTGCCTCGGCAGGCGGCGGCGCACCTCGGCTACCCGGTGCGACAGCCGCCGCCGACGCTGGCGACGCTCGGCCTCCTCGAGGGGCGCATAGGCCAGCCGCTCGAGGTCCCGGGCACACTCCTCGAGCGCCCGCCCCGCCGGCCCGGCCTGGGGCGCGATGCGCCGCAGGTGGGCGGCGGGAGATTCACCGGCGTGGGCCGCCAGGCCGTGCCGGGCCAGCCAGGCCTGCAGGCTGCCCACCAGCCATCGCTCGTCACGCTGGCGCCGGTGATGCTGCCAGCCCCGACGCGCCAGCAGGACAAGGCCCGCCGCAACGACCAGCATTGCCATCAGGCCCAGCGCGGTGGTCATGGCTCCCCGGCCGGGCAGCAATGCATCGAGCCGGGCCCAGACCTCGCGCCACCAGCCGACCAGCTGCGCCATCAGGGAGCGGCGCGACTCGCGCTGATAGCCGATCACGCCGCGCTGCCAGCGGTACTCGAGACGTTCCCACTCCAGGCGCAGGTGATTCACCCAGCCCACCTCGCGCATGCGCAGGGGGGAGAAGCGGGCATCCGCCAGGAAGGTCTCGGCGCCGCCATCGACCGCCTGGGGGCCCTGCTCGATGCGCTCCGGGGCGATGACCGCGGTGGGATCCAGGCGCCGCCAGGCACCCTCGCGCCACACCTCCACCCAGGCGTGGGCATCGTAGTCACGGATCGTGAAGTGGCCATCCGGATGCCGCTCGCCGCCCAGGAACCCCGCCACCACCCGCGCCGGGATGCCGGCCATGCGCGCCATCACGGCGGCCGCCGAGGCGTAGTAGGTACAGTAGCCGGCCTGGCTGTCGAACAGGAAGTCATCGACGCGGTGCTCACCGACCAGCCGGGGCGGCGAGAGCGTATAGCGATAGGGGGCCTCGCCGAAGCGCGCCATCATCGCCTCGAGATAGGCGTCCGGGTCGCCGCCGCTCTCCCGCCACAAGCGCTCCGCCAGGGTACGGGTACGGGGGTTGGTGTCGTCGGGCAGCAGGCGGTGCCACCGCTCCCCGGCGGGGTCCGGATTGACGGGCGGCGCCCCGCTGCTGGACAGCCTCAGCAGGCTGCGCGAGCTCAGCGGTGTCAGTCCCTCCAGGGTACCGTCGGCCAGGTAGCGCTGGCGGCTGTCGCTTTCCAGCGGCGTGCCCAGCGAGGGCCGCCAGGGTCGGCTGTCGGGCTCCAGCAGCAGCTCGGCACTGAAGCGCGCGCCATCCTGGGCCTGCCAGGGGGAGCGGGAGCCCTCACGAACGAAGGCATCGCCCGGGCGCTCCAGGGCGACGGCCAGCTGGTCGGGCGTGGCCCGCGACCAGCGGATGCCATCGAAGTGCGACAGGGTGTAGACCCGCCAGTAGCGCTCGTCGGGGGCCGGTTCGCGCCCTTCGAAGCGGGCCCGGAAGGCCCGCGCATCGCTGCGCGACAGCTCGGCGATGTCGCCCGGGGAGATCTCGTCGGTCAGGCCGGTGGAGGCCCGATCCATCTGGGGCATGCTCCACAGCGGCCCCAGGCGCGGGAAGGCGACGAACAGCACCGCCATCAGCGGCGCCGAGAGCGCCAGCAGCCAGGCCGTCTCCCGCCAGGCCTGGCGAAGGCCGGTGGCACCGGAGAGCCAGACCAGCGACTGCAGCAGCCAGGCCACTGCCAGCAGGGCCCCCGCGGCCATGGGAATCCCCTGGTCATGCAGGAAGGCCACGGCCGTGGTCACCAGGCCGATCACCACCACCACCCGGGCATCGCGCCGGTCATGGGTCTCGAGCAGCTTGAGCAGGTAGACGCCGAGCAGCAGGCCGACCAGCCCGTCCATGGTGCCCAGGGTGCCGAACTGCAGCCACAGCGCCAGTACCAGCCCGCCCACGGCGGCCAGCCGCAGCAGGATGCCGGCACGAGGCAGGCGGCGGCGCAGCTGCACGAGCCGATAGCCGGCCACCGCCAGGGCCAGTGCCACCAGCCAGGCCGGCATCCAGGCCAGGTGCAGGGCCAGCACCATGCACTGGCCGATGAACAGCTGGCGCAGCATGCCCCCGCTCAGCCCCCGGCCATCCGCCAGCACGGCCGGCGCCGCCAGCCTGGCGGGGCGCGGGGCGCTCACGCCATCCCTCCGGAGCGGGGGGCCGGGAAGCGCGCCAGGGCATCCAGCGCCCGACGCCGCTGGGCCTCCCCCTCGCCCTGGGCCAGGGTGAGGCCCAGCAGCCTGAGGCCATAGCGGTCGCCGGCACGGTGGTGGGCCAGCACCCTGGCGCAGAGCACCGAGAGCCGCCGCTCCGGGTCGCCGCGACAGGTGGCGTAGTCCAGCCACAGCTGCTGGCGCGGTGGCACACTGAACGCCTTGGTGGCGAGCACGCCGGTGCGGCTCCACTGCTTCCAGGCCACCCGCCCGGGGCTGTCGCCGGGCTGGAAGCGGCGCAGCCCCGCGAAGTCGCTGGCCTCCAGGCCCGCCCCGCCATGGCGCACGACCGGCTCGTCCTCTTCCACCGGTCGCGGCCAGACCAGCAGCTCGGCATCGTGGCGGACCCAGGCCACCACCCGGACCAGCCCCAGCGGCCAGCGGGTCTCGATCCGCAGCCAGGGCAGCGCCTGGGCACCCCGCCGGAGCGTCGGCAGGGCCAGCTCGGCCTCGCCGAGGCCATCGACGATGTCCACCCGCCCCCGGGCACCATCGCAGTAAAGCTCGAGGGCCGTGCGGTCGCGGCGCGCCCTCAGCACCACCCCCAGGCGCGCCTCGCCGCCGGCGAAGGCCTCACGGGGCAGGCGCAGCCCCGGGATGACGCCGAGCAGGTTGAGCCAGCCACGCAGCAGCACCACCACGCCGACGCTGAACAGCCAGAAGGCCAGCCCGTAGGCCAGGCTGTTCTGGTAGTTGATGCCAAAAAGCAGCAGCACCACCACCAGCACCGCCCAGCCCAGGCCGAAGCGGGTGGGAATCAGGAACAGCCGGCGTTGGGGCAGAGGGTGTTCCAGCGACGCGGCCAGGCGACGCAGCCACCAGTGGCGCAACCGCCCGGGAAGGCGGGGGCGAGTCGCCGCCGCGGTGGCCACGCTCACCCCATCACCGCCACGCGAGTCAGCAGGTGGCGGGCCAGCGCCTCGCCCTCCTCCCGGGACCCGCTGCTCAGCCGATGGCCCGTCACCGGGACCCAGACCGCCTGGACGTCCTCCGGCAGCACATGGTCACGGCCCTCGAGCAGTGCCCAGCCCCGGGCCGCCTGCAGCAGGGCCAGCACGCCCCGGGTGGAGAGCCCCCAGGCCAGCTCCGGATGCTCGCGACTGGCCGCGGCCAGGGCCTGGACGTAGTCGAGGAGAGCGTCGGCCACATGGACCTCGTCCAGCCGCGCCTGCCAGCCGCGCAGGCGCTCGGCGTCGAGCAGCGGCATCAGCGCCTCTAGCTTCACTCGCCCGGCCCGGCCACGCAGGATCTCGCGCTCGGCCCGGGGGTCCGGGTAGCCCAGCGAGAGGCGCATCAGGAAGCGGTCGAGCTGCGACTCCGGCAAGGGGAAGGTCCCCGCCTGCTCCTGGGGGTTCTGGGTGGCAATCACGAAGAAGGGCTCGGGCAGCGCCCGGGTCTCGCCCTCCACGGTGACCCGCCCTTCCTCCATCGCCTCGAGCAGCGCGCTCTGGGTCTTGGGGGTGGCCCGGTTGATCTCGTCGGCCAGCACCAGGCCATGGAAGACCGGCCCGGGATGGAAGCGGAAGCGCGCCTCCCGCGGGTCGAAAACCGAGACCCCCAGCACGTCGGCGGGCAGCAGGTCGCTGGTGAACTGCAGGCGCTGCATGTCCAGGCCGGCGACCCGCGCCAGCGCCTGGGCCAGGGTGGTCTTGCCGAGTCCCGGCAGGTCCTCGATCAGCAGGTGGCCGCGGGCCAGCAGGCAGCAGAGCGCCAGGCGCACCTCCCGCGACTTGCCGAGCACCACCCCCTCCAGGGCGGCAAGCACCGCCTCCAGGTCGAAGAGTCGCTCCGGTCGGTTCATCGCCCCCCCTCCAGCTCGCCGCAGGCCAGCAGGGCCTCCACCGCCTGGCGGGTATCCGGGGTGACCTCCTCCAGGGCCAGGGCCTCGCCAGGCGGCAGCCAGAAGGCCTCGGCCACTTCCTCGGCCTGCAGCGTCAGCGGGCCGTCGTGGTCGACCAGGAAGAGGCTGCCGAAGATGTGATTGCCGCCCGCATCATGGACGAACTCGCCCAGGTGGCGCAGCGGCGAGCGCTGGATGCCGAGCTCCTCGGCGAGCTCGCGACGGGCTGCCACGTGGACCGCCTCGCCTGCCCCCACCACGCCCCCGGCGGCGAGGTCCAGACCGCCCGGGAAGACCTCCTTGGTCAGGGTACGACGCTGCACGCAGAGCTCGCCGCGGCGGTTGCGCACCACCACATAGGTGGCCCGGTGCCAGAACCGAAAGCGGCGCATGGCGGCCCGGGGGGCGCTGCCGCAGGGGCGATTGCGCGCATCCACCAGCTGGATCTGCTCGTCGGCGATATGCGGTTCGGGCAGGGAAGCATCGACGGTCATGGGGGACTCCCGGGGAAATGCCTTCAGCCTACCCAGTCACGGCAGCAGCGTCACGCCGCGCGTTGACCGCTTCCGAGGCGACGGCCATGCTCATGACAGGCCTCTACCGCGGAGCCCGACCATGCCCGACCCCGCTCCCCGCACCCGGCTGGCCACCCACGAGGTGACCAACCAGCCCTCGCCACCCACCGACCGCGACCTGCTCGCCGGGGATGTCCCGCTGCAGGAGGCCCTGGCCCGGGAGGCACCGGAGTGGGTCACCAGGCGCCTCGCCCCCCTGGGGCGCGAGGCCGGCAGCGCCCGGGTCCAGGCCCTCGGGGAGGCGGCCAACCGCCACCCGCCCGAACTGCGCCTCTTCGACCGCCACGGCCGGCGCCTGGACGAGGTGGCCTACCACCCCGCCTACCACGAGCTGATGCAGCTGGCCATCGACCATGGCTGGCACGCGGTGGCCTGGCAGGAGGAGGGAGGCGGGGGCCACCAGGCCCATGTCGCCGCCCTCTACCTGCTGACCCAGGCGGAGCCCGGCTTCTGCTGCCCCGTCACCATGACCCATGCCGCGCTGCCAGTGCTGCGCCACACACCCGCCGTCGAGGCGCACTGGGCCCCGGGGCTGCTGGCCTGGGACTACGATCCGCGCGTGCTGCCCGCGGTCGAGAAGACCGGGTTGACCTTCGGCATGGCGATGACCGAGAAACAGGGCGGCAGCGACGTGCGCGCCAATACCACCCGTGCCGAATGCTCGGCGGATGGCTGGCGGCTGACCGGCCACAAGTGGTTCTGCAGCGCCCCCATGTCCGATGCCTTCCTGACCCTGGCCCGCAGCGACGAGGGCCTCTCCTGCTTCCTGGTGCCGCGCGTCACCGCGGAGGGCGAGCGCAATGCCATCGAATTGCAGCGACTCAAGGAGAAGTGCGGCAACCGCGCCAATGCCTCGGCGGAGATCGAGTATCGCGGCGCCCGGGCCGAGCCGGTGGGCGAGCCCGGCCGCGGTATCGCCACCATCCTCGAGATGGTCCAGCAGACCCGGCTCGATGCCGCCACCGCCCCGGTGGGCATGATGCGCCAGGCCCTGGTGGAGGCCTGGCAGCATGTCCGTGAGCGCCACGCCTTCGGCCGGGCACTGGCCGAGCAGCCGCTGATGCGGGTGCTGCTGGCCGACATGGCCCTGGAGGTGGAAGCCGGCCTGGCGCTGGTGATGCGGACCGCCCGGGCCTTCGATGGTGCCGCCCGTGGGGACGCCCGGGAGCAGGCCCTGTCACGGCTGCTGCCGACCCTGGCCAAGTACTGGCACAACAAGCGCACGCCGGCCTTCATGGCCGAGGCCATGGAGTGCCTGGGCGGGATCGGCTATGTGGAGGAGGCGCCGCTGGCCAGGCTATATCGCGAGGCGCCGGTCAACTCGATCTGGGAGGGGTCGGGCAACGTGATCTGCCTCGACCTGCTGCGCGTGCTGGGTCGCCACCCGGAGTCGCTGGCGGCGCTGCAGGCCGAATTCGCCGCGGTCCGCGGCCAGCAGGCCGAACTCGACCATGCCCTTGCCCGGCTGGATGCCGAGCTGGCCGCCCCGCCCGCCTCGCTGGAACCGCGTGCCCGCTGGCTCGCCCAGCGGCTTGCCCAGTGCCTGCAGGCCGCCCTGCTGCTGCGCCATGCCCCCTCGGAGGTGGCAGAGACCTTCTGCCGCTCGCGGCTGGGTGACGAGGCCGGACCGGCCTATGGGGTGCTGCCCGGCGATGCGCCGCTGGCCGCCCTGCTGGCGCGCATCGGCGACTGAGTGCCGGCCAGCGCCATGATGTCCGCGGCGGGCATGGGCCGGGCCAGGCCGAACCCCTGCACATGGGTACAGCCGTAGCGCTCCAGGCTGGCCAGGCAGGCGAGGTCCTCGACGCCCTCGGCCACCACCCGGATGCCCAGACGGCGCCCCAGCAGGGCCACCGCCTCGACGATGGCGGCATCCTGGGCATCCTCGAGCAGGCGGCTGACGAAGCTGCGATCGACCTTGAGCTCGCTGATCGGCAGCAGCTGCAGACGGGCCAGCGACGAGAAGCCCACCCCGAAGTCATCCACCGAGACCTCCAGGCCCCCCAGGTGCAGCCGTGCCGCCACCTCGCTGCCGAGCAGCTCGTCCTCCATGGCGGCGGTCTCGGTGATCTCCAGTACCACGGGGGCATCGCCCGCCGAACACCGCGCCTCGCTGACCAGGGAGAGCAGCTCCGGGCACATCAGGTCATCGGCGGTGACGTTGACCGACAGCGACAGGGAGAGGCCGGCCCGGCGCCAGCCGGCGGCATCCTCCAGCGCCAGCTGCAGCACGCGGCGGGTCAGGTGACGGTTCTGGTCGGGCGTCAGCAGCGGCAGGAAGCGACCGGGCACCAGCAGGCCCGCCTCGGGGTGGGCCCAGCGCACCAGCGCCTCGACGCCGCTGAGGCGACCGCTGGCGAGCTCGAACTGAGGCTGGTAGTGGAGAGTGATCTCCTGGCGAGCGAAGGCCCGGTCCAGCTCCTCGATACGACACGGGGGCATGGGGGCGGGAACGTCTCCCGGCGGAAGGACCGGCGCCAGGGCCTCGAGGCACTCGCGCAGCTCGATGAGCCGCATCGGCTTGTCGAGCGAGGCCAGCATCTGCAGTCCAAGGGCCTGACCGAGCCGCTCGGCGATGCGCACGATCTTGCGCTCGACCCCGCTGAGCAGCAGCACCCGGCCACGGTAGCCGCACTCGGCCAGCCGGCGCAGCATGGAGATGCCATCCTGCTGGCCGAATTCCAGGGCCATGATGACGAGCTGCGGGCGCCGCGCCATGACCTCGCCGATCAGGTGCTGCCCGTGCCGGCAGTAGCGGGACTCCATGCCCAGGGTGCGCAGCTGCAGCGACAGGGTGGCGGCGGCATCGGGATCCTCCTCGAGCACCACCGCCAGCCGCTGGGCCTGCATCGTCAGATCATTCATCCGGGGGATTCCCACCAGGGCACTAAGCTTCAGCGTATCAGCAAAACGCGTGGGTCACCGGGACAGGAGCATGACGCACATCAACGCAATGGCTCAGGCGATGGGCCCGACCACCACCCGCAGCGCCAGGGCCAGCAGCAGCACGCCGGTGATGCGGTTGAGCCAGTGGCCCCGGGCCTGCAGCCAGGGCAACACCCGCGAATGGGAGAGGCCCACCGCCACCAGCACGTACCAGCCACCATCGATGACCATCGCCGTGAGCACCACGATCGCCTTGGCCGCGAGGCTCATCTCGGGCGTCACGAACTGGCTGAGCAAGGCGATGAAGAAGAGGATCAGCTTGGGGTTGCCCAGCGCCACCAGCACGCCCTCACGCGCGGCCTGGCGACCGCTGGTAGCCATGGCTGCGGCATCCAGGGCGCCGGCCCGGCCGGCTCGCAGGGCCTTGATCCCCAGCCACGCCAGGTAGGCCGCCCCGCCCCAGGTGATCGCCTGGAACAGCAGCGGGAAGCGCACGATCAGCGCCCCCAGGCCCCACACCGTGAGCAGTGCATAGAAGCCCACGCCCAGGGCATGGGCGAGGGCCGCCGCGACCCCCGGCAGGCGCCCCCCACCGAGGGTATGGCGCAGCACCAGGGCCAGGCTGGGCCCGGGCGACATGGCGCCCATGGCGCAGACCGCGGCCAGCGAGAGCCAGAGCGAGAGGGGCATGCAGGGACCTCCAGTGTCGGGGGGGATCGGGGCTCAGCGGTGGAACTGGCCTTCCCGCTCGGGCTGCCAGAGGATGGCATCGATGCGCAGCCGTGCCTCGCGACCGCCCGGCAGGGGCCAGTCGATGGTATCGCCGATGCGCAGGCCGAGCAGGGCCGCGCCCACGGGCGCCATCACCGAGATGCCGTCCTCGGTGGTGGCCAGCGCATGGGGGTAGACCAGGGTGCGGATGATCTGCCGCTCGCGGGCCAGGTCGGTGAACTGCACCTGGCTGCACATGCTGACCACATCCTCGGGAATCTCCTCGGGGTCGACCACCTCGCCGCGCGCCAGCTCCTCTTCCAGGGAGCGGGCCACCGCCAGGTCCTTGTCGTCGGCCTCGTCGATGAGCCGCTGCAGCCGCTCGGCATCGAGCCGGTTGATGATGATGGGGGGACGCGTCGCCATGAGACCTCCTGGGCACCGTCAACGCTGATTGCACGTTTTCCGGGGTAACCAACGAAAACAGCCCTCCGCCCGAGGAGGGGCGAAGGACTGTGTTGCCACTACCTTACGCCATCCCGGGGCAAGGCGACAGTCCCGCGGGGCTGCAGAGCCTTCGCTCGCGACGCTACACTGTCGACACACCTCGACAGAGACGCTGCCCATGACGGTCCGGACCCTCGCCATCGCCCTGCTGATCCTCGGCGCCATCCTGCCCATCGTCGGCTGGTGGGCCTCCAGCCCCGTCGCCTTCGTGGGGCCGGCGCTGCTGCTGCTCGGCGTCCTGCTGCTCTGGACCGGGAGGCGGCATCATGGCCGGTGACGCCAGCGACGCTCCCGAGCAGGTGCCCCCGGCCGACCTGGCCGGCGTGCTGGAGAGGGTCCAGCAGGCCGGCCGGCGCCAGGAGAGCGTCAGCCTCGGCGCCATCCTCGACAGCGTGGGCCGGCGCTCCTTCGCCCCCTTCCTGCTGGTCGCCGGACTGGTCACCCTGGCGCCGCTGGTCGGCGACATTCCCGGAGTGCCGACCCTGATGGCCATCCTGGTGGTGATCTCCTCCGTCCAGCTGCTGGTCGGCCGGGACTACATCTGGCTGCCGGCCTGGCTGCTGGAACGCCGGGTCTCGCGGGCGCGCTTCGCGAAGGCCACCCGCTGGATGGAGCGCCCGGCCCGCTGGGTTGACCGATTGCTCAAGCAGCGGCTCGTGCGGCTCACGCGACCCCCGGCCCACCTCGCCGTGGCGCTGACCTGCCTGCTGATCGCCCTGGCCATGCCCCCCATGGAGGTGGTGCCCTTCACCGCCAACGGCGCCGGCCTGGCGCTGACGCTCTTCGCCCTGGCACTGCTGGCCAACGACGGCCTGATGGCTCTGCTGGGCTACGCCCTGACCGGCGGCACCCTGACGCTGGTGATCCTCAACCTGGCCTGAACGGCGACAGGTCCACCTACCCCAGGAGCCGCCATGACAAGCCCCGAGACACGCCTCAAGCACGGCCTCGCCCTGGCGGCACGCGCCGGCTATGTCGCCAAGGGCATCGTCTACCTGCTGATCGGCGGCCTCGCCTCCCTGGCGGCGACCGGGCTGGGCGGGGAGAATGTCGGCTCCAAGGAGGCGATCAACCAACTGGTCGCCCGCCCCTTCGGCGACGTCATGCTGGGCCTGCTCGGGGCCGGGCTGTTCGCCTACGCCCTGTGGCGCCTGCTGCAGGCCCTGCTGGATACCGAGGAGGTGGGGCTTGGCCTCAAGGGGATCGGGACCCGGCTGGGCTTTCTCGTCAGCAGCCTCACCCACGGCAGCCTGGGGGTCTACTGCTTCGACGTGCTGCGCAACGTGGCGATGTCGTCGGGGGAGGCCGCCGCCCAGGATCGTACTGCCCTGCTGATGAGCCACCGGGGCGGCGTGATCCTGGTCTTCGCGGTCGGCCTGGTGTTCCTGGGCGTCGGCCTGCGCCAGCTGTGGCGGGCCATCACCCGCTCCTACCTCAAGAACTGGCATCGCCAGGAGATGACCACGGCCCAGCGTCGCTTCTTCGAGGGCATCACCCGCTGGGGCCTCTCGGCCCGCGGGTTGGTCTTCGTGATCATCGGGCTGTTCCTGTGCCTGGCGGCGTGGCGGACCGACCCCAGCCAGGCCCAGGGACTCGGCGGCGCACTGAACGTGCTGGCCGGACAGCCCTTCGGCCCCTGGCTGCTGGGCGTAGTGGCCCTCGGCCTGTTCGGCTACGGCCTCTACTGCTTGATCAATGCCGGCTTCCGCGACACCAGCGTCGACTGAGCAGGCGAGATCTCGTGGCCATCGCGAAAAGGATGGCCAGGGGGACGAGACGACCGGTGCGGCATGATGGAAGGGGCCGGAACGCGAACAGCCCGGCCCCGAGCAGCCCCCGGGCTCAGCGCCACCGCGAATAACGCCAGGCCCACGGAAGCAAGGAGGATTTGCGCGCTAGGCGAATCCTGAGCGGTAACAGCCAAGAGCCAGGCTATCGTTCCAAGCGCTAGGGAAAAGATGGATTTCATGACACTTCCTGATTACGTATATGGGCTGGCTATCACGTCGGCCCGGGGGACATACTGGCATCACAAGAGCGGTCACGGGTTTAGTCCATGGTTCGCAATCCCATCCCGTTACAGCCCGGGCTTTCGTTGCCGGCGTTTCTCGAGCGGTATGGCACGGATGCGCAGTGCCGGCGGCCCTCCTAGGCTTTGTCTGAAAAGTCGGCGAGCGAAGGTCAGACAGGGAAAAAATCGGCGAAAAGACGGAGTTTACGGGGTGTAAATGAGTACTTTGAGTCGATTTTTAACGCCGTATGGCCGAGCGCAGCCAGTTTTCAGACAGAGCCTAAAGCAGCGCTGGCAGAGGGGATCGTGTGCCTCGACGGCGACAACCCTTTGCCAGAGACTATCTTTCCCGGCGCATCAGAAGTGGCGTGCATCAATAGATTAATGACTCTGTCATGCAGCCGAGAGACTCAGTCAAGATAGGCAGCAATTTCGTTCATGCAAGACAGTTGAATCCGCGCCCTATCGCCCCAGAATTCCAGGACCTTGCCATCAAATGAAGTTGAATTAAATTTGTCGAATGATATGGATTTATGCTTCGTAGTTTTCATGAGCATCACTCTTTATGGGGTTGCATTATAACGCCTGTAGCGTAGAGCAAGGCATCCTGTTCAGGCATTTCCTTTGCATCGCTCGCCCTGAGGATGAACCTTACGGCACGCACTCACTGTGCGCTGGCGAACGCAGCGTCACTAAACCGGCAGAAGGTCAGGCTGCGGCCGGGATCTCTCAGCCTGGGGCCGGGCAAAGCGTCGTGGATTCTTGCTCATGCCTTGGGCTCCTCTGCGGTGTCGTGGGGCAAGTCCACCGCCAGCGGCTTCCGGTCAAGGGGCGGGGATTGATGCAGCGTTTTCCAAACGCGTATAGACATTGCGTGTTCCCACGCTAGAGTGAATAACGTGCTTCGTTTCTTGCGGGGGGTTGGACGCTGATGCCCCGCCCGAGGAGCTTGCACGCTACAGAGGAGTATTGTCAGTCATGGTCCCACAACCAGATCCTCATCAGAATCACATGCTGGCGGCCCTGCCATTGGATGAATACCAGCGCCTGGAGCCTCTCCTCCAACCGGTCGAGTTGAAGCTAGGGGAGTCGCTGGCCGAGTCGGGAGAGAAGATGCGCCATGTCTATTTCCCGACGGATGCCATCGTATCGCTACTCTGCGTCATGGATGATGGAGACTCGACAGAAATCGCCGTCGTCGGTGCCGAAGGTGTCGTCGGCATCTCGCTGTTCATGGGCGGCGAAACCACACCGAGCCGAGCCATCGTGCAGAGTGCCGGCCACGCCTATCGCCTCAAGGGGCCGGAGCTGAAGACCGAGTTCTATCGTGCAGGCCCCCTGCAGGACCTGCTGCTGCGTTACACCCAGGCACTGATCACCCAGATGGCACAGACCGCGGTATGCAACCGGCATCACAGCCTGGATCAGCAGCTCTGTCGCTGGCTGTTGCTGAGCCTGGATCGCTTGCCGACCAACGTGCTGCTCATGACCCAGGAGCTGATCGCCAACATGCTTGGCGTCCGGCGAGAGGGGGTCACCGAGTCGGCCGGCAAGCTGCAGAAGGCCGGCCTGATCTCCTACCATCGCGGACGCATCACTATTCTTGACAGGCCCGGTCTGGAAGAGCGCGTCTGTGAGTGTTACGAGGTCGTCAAGAGGGAATACGACCGTCTGCTGAGCTACCGTCGCCCCCCACGGGATAGGGGGATCGGATAGCCCTGCCCTCAGGCCATCATCGAAGTGGACGCACGCGAGCGGCGGTGGTGTAACGACCGGGCGACGCTCGTATCGTCGCGCAGCAGGAAGCCGGCAACGTCGCCAACGGCATGCAGGCCGGGGTGTACTGAGGCGCTTCACCTCAAGGGCAGATAGGGGACGGGCTTACTTGGGCATGGCCGCTTACCAGCATCCTCACCAGCATTGGACATGTTATTGGGTGCTGGTTCATGCCATGCAAAGCGACGAGGAAGGGAAGGTAACTGACTGTCCTGATTGGTACCGGCGGTCGGACTCGAACCGACAAGGGCTTGCACCCGGCGGATTTTGAATCCGCTGCGTCTACCAATTCCGCCACGCCGGCAACGCCGCAGGCATTATACGTGGGCACCGGGGCAGGTCAATCGGCCGGCTGACTTCCCTGCCGCGAGGCGGTATCCTGTCGGGCTTTGCGCGGCTCGTGAAGCCGCCCGACACGCCCCCTGAGCCGGATCAGAACGCCCCATGCAGCGCGCCGACTTTCACTACGAGCTCCCCGAGGAGCTGATTGCCCGCTACCCCTCCGAGCAGCGCAGCGACTGCCGCCTGCTGTGCGTCGATGGCACCACCGGCGCGCTCGCCCACCGCCGCTTCCCCGACCTGGTCGAACTGCTCGCCCCCGGCGACCTGCTGGTGTTCAACGACACCCGGGTAATTCCCGCCCGCTTGCACGGCCACAAGGCCAGCGGCGGCAAGGTCGAGATGCTGCTCGAGCGCCCCCTGGACGCCCATCGCGGCCTCGCCCACCTGCGCTCGAGCAAGTCGCCGAAGCCCGGCACCGAGCTGGTCTTCGAGGGGGGCATCCGCGCCCTGGTGGAGGGGCGCCGCGAGGCGCTGTTCGAGCTGCGCTTCCTGGGCGAGACGCCCCTGATCACGCTGCTGGAGCAACACGGGCACATGCCGCTGCCCCCCTACATCACCCGCGAGGACGAGCTGGCCGACCGCGAGCGCTACCAGACCATCTACGCGCGCCGCGACGGGGCGGTGGCCGCCCCCACCGCCGGGCTGCACTTCGA
Source organism: Halomonas rhizosphaerae (assembly GCF_030010555.1). Classification (GTDB taxonomy): domain Bacteria; phylum Pseudomonadota; class Gammaproteobacteria; order Pseudomonadales; family Halomonadaceae; genus Halomonas; species Halomonas rhizosphaerae. The sequence continues at coordinate 2,143 of NZ_JASCQP010000034.1, read as the reverse complement.
CGAGCCGCTGCTCGAGGCGCTGGCCGCCAGGGGCGTCGAGAGCGCCTACGTCACCCTGCATGTGGGCGCCGGCACCTTCCAGCCGGTGCGCGCCGACGACATTCGCGAGCACCAGATGCACAGCGAATGGATCGAGGTCACCACGGCCGCCTGCGAGCAGGTGCGCGCCGCCCGCGCCCGGGGCAACCGGGTGGTGGCGGTGGGCACCACCAGCGTGCGCTGCCTGGAGTCGGCCTGCCTGAAGAGTGCGGATGGCGAGATCGCCCCCTTCAGCGGCGAGACGGACATCTTCATCTACCCGGGCTACGCGTGGCGCTGCGTCGATGCGCTGGTGACCAACTTCCACCTGCCGGAGTCGACCCTGCTGATGCTGGTGTCCTCCTTTGCCGGGTTCGACACGACCCTGGCGGCCTACCGGGCGGCGGTGGCCGAGCGCTACGCCTTCTTCAGCTATGGCGATGCCATGTTCCTGACGCGCAAGCCCTGACACGCCGACGCCCGGCCCAGCCCCGATGCGCCACGAGAGTCCCCATGCATAAAGACAGCTTCATGACATTCGAGCGCCTGGCCAGCGATGGCCGGGCGCGCCGCGGCCGCCTCACCTTCCCCCGGGGAACGGTGGAGACCCCCGCCTTCATGCCGGTGGGCACCTACGGCACCGTCAAGGGCATGACCCCGGTGTCCGTGGAGGAGATCGGCGCCGAGATCATCCTCGGCAACACCTTCCACCTCTGGCTGCGCCCCGGCACCGAGGTGATCGAGACCCACGGCGACCTGCACGACTTCGCCCAGTGGGAGAGGCCGATCCTCACCGACTCCGGCGGCTTCCAGGTCTTCTCGTTGGGCGCCATGCGCAAGATCACCGAGCAGGGCGTGCACTTCCGCTCGCCGGTGGATGGCGCCAAGGTGTTCATGGGTCCCGAGGAGTCCATGGCGGTGCAACGCTCGCTGGGCTCCGACGTGGTGATGATCTTCGACGAGTGCACCCCCTACCCCGCCACCGAGGCGGAGGCCGCCTTCTCCATGGAGCGCTCGCTGCGCTGGGCGCAGCGCTCCCGGGACGCCCACGGCGACTCCCCCTCGGCGCTGTTCGGCATCATCCAGGGCGGCATGTACCCCGGGCTGCGCGAGCGCTCGCTCGAGGGCCTGCTCGAGATCGGTTTCGACGGCCTGGCCATCGGCGGCCTCTCGGTGGGCGAGCCCAAGGAGGAGATGATCCGCGTGCTCGACTACCTGCCGACCTGGATGCCCGACGACACCCCGCGCTACCTGATGGGCGTGGGCAAGCCCGAGGATCTGGTGGAGGGCGTGCGCCGCGGGGTCGACATGTTCGACTGCGTGATGCCCACCCGCAACGGGCGCAACGGCCACCTCTTCACCGCCGAGGGAACGGTCAAGATCCGCAACGCCAAGCACCGCTTCGACACCCGACCGCTCGAGGAGAGCTGCGACTGCTATACCTGCCGGCACTTCTCCCGCGCCTACCTGCACCACCTCGATCGCTGCGGAGAGATGCTCGGCTCGATGCTCAATACCATCCACAACCTGCGCCACTATCAGCGCCTGATGGCCGGTTTGCGCGGTGCCATCGAAGCGGGTACATTGGCGAACTTCGTGGAAGGCTTCTATGCGCAGCGCGGCCTGCCGGTTCCTCCCGCACCGAATTGACCCACGGCCGGCCCCCAGGGCCGGCCGTAGAATATCCCGCTTTCATCACCCAGGAGATCGTCATACATGCTGGACTTCTTCATTTCCCCGGCCATGGCTCAGGACGCCGGCGCCGCCGGTGGCGGCATCGCCCAGATCGTCATGCTGGTCGGCTTCGTGGCCATCTTCTACTTCCTGCTGTGGCGCCCCCAGGCCAAGCGTGCCAAGCAGCACAAGCAGCTGATCGGCAATCTCGCCAAGGGTGACGAGATCGTCATCGGCGGCGGCATGCTGGGGCGTATCACCAAGGTGAGCGACGACAGCGAGTTCCTGAGCATGGAGATCGCCGAAGGCACCGAGGTCAGCGTGCAGAAGAACGCCGTGGCCGCCGTCCTGCCGAAGGGCACGCTCAAGTCCATCTGACCCGGGCGCCGTCCCGCCCCCGTCGCCTCCCTCCCGGGAGCGCCGCGGGGGCCGCCCTGCGGCCGGTGGGGCA
>NZ_JASCQP010000031.1 GCF_030010555.1 Halomonas rhizosphaerae | reverse complement strand
TGATCTTGCCCAGCAACAGTGGACACCCCGTTAAGGCAGTACACTGAACGAGGTGACCCCATGGCAAGGCAAGCAGCGGCGATGAAGAAGACCCGTACCCGTTACTCCCAGGCCTACAAGGACGAGGCCCTGGCACTCGCTGATCGTGTTGGCACCAGTGCCGCCGCTCGCGAGCTGGGGCTTCAGTCCAGCCAGCTCTATCAATGGCGAGCCAAGGCCCAGCAGCAGCAAACCGTCTCGGCTCGCGAGCAGGCCTTGGCTGACGAGAATGCGCGGCTCAAGCGTCAGCTGGCTGAGAAGTCGGAAGAGCTTGAAATCGCAAAAAAAGCCGCGGTGTACTTCGCGAAGAGCCTGAAGTGAAGTACGCCTTCATCGAGCAGCACCGTCAGGCCTTCAGCGTTCATCGGATGTGCGCGTTTCTCGGTGTCGCCCGCAGCGGCTACTACGCCTGGCGACAGCGTGGTGGTGAACCGTCTTCCCGCCGCCGCCGACAAACGATCACGGATCAGCGCGTGGCTCAGGCCTTCGAACAGGGCAAGGGGCGCTCAGGCGCCCCCAGGCTGACCCGCGACCTGAACGATGCTGGCGTACCCATCTGCCGTAATACTGTGGCCGCCAGCCTCCGTCGGCAAAACCTGCGGGCGAAAGCCGCTCGCAAGTTCAAGGCCACCACGAATTCACGGCATGGCCTGCCAGTCGCACCGAACCTGATGGAGCAGGACTTCACCGCTACGGCACCGAATCAGAAATGGGTCGGCGACATCACCTACCTGGCAACGGGTGAAGGCTGGCTCTATCTGGCGGTGCTGATTGATCTGTACTCACGCAAGGTGATCGGCTGGGCGATGAGCGAACGCATGACGGCTGACCTGGTCAGCGATGCCCTGAAAATGGCCCTGTGGAGCCGGAAGATGCCCAAAGGCGTAATTGTCCATTCAGACCGCGGGAGCCAGTACTGCTCGACGCTGTACCAGTCGCTGCTGATGCGTCACGGTCTCAAGTGCAGCATGAGCGCCAAGGGCAACTGTTACGACAATGCCTGCGCTGAGAGCTTCTTTCACAGCCTCAAGGTCGAAGCCATCCACGGCGAGCGGTTCGTGACCCGTGAGGCGATGCGTCGGCAGGTATTCGAATACATTGAGTTGGACTACAACCGGCAACGCCGACACAGTGCAATCGGGATGATCAGTCCAGAGGCCTTTGAGGCCCAAATGATCGCTTAGACCGGTGTCCACCAATGCTGGGTAAGATCAAAAGCTGCCACTCCAATTTAACTTTTCGACTCGATGACCGTTTCGCGGAAAAATGCCGATGCCGCGACTTTTTGACTCGCCCACCCACAGGTAAGAACCGGCCCACTCTCTATATTCGGGGGTCGACAGCGCAGGATCTTCACATTCCTGAACCACCAAGACATCAGCTCGCAAGCTATCTGCTTCTGCAAGCTTTCGTCTGAGTGCGCCATTACAGTTCCAGGTTACGACTTTCATTGATAGAGACAGTTAACGCCGCGCTCTGCGGCAGATTTGGAGCGCAGCGGAAAATTTGTCCGACAGCAGCGCCTTGTTATACGGGACGTATGTAATGACCTTATCCATTCATTGTCTATCAAAATATAGCGATCACAAAATCACACCCTGTACTTCTTTAACATTTTTTCGCTTACAAAGTACAAGTTACCTTTAGCTCTGGTACAGGCTACATAAAGCTTATTTCTAGTAGTTGGAGGCAACTGAGCTAGCTGACCAGACTCAAAGGCTCTAAAAGTCGTTGGGTTAAGTACCACACATACGTCCTGAAAGTGATCAAGACCTTTAGTATTCCCCCAATTTTCATTGTACCCATAGTAGGAATTGCTTTTCTGATAAAACAGCTTAACTATGGAATCATTAAAATAGATATCTTCAACCTCCTGACTGTCGTCAACGAGGCGGACTTCTACTTGATCTTTACGATTAGACTGAATTTCAATTTCCAACTCGCTTTCCACAAAAGAACATACGCTTGGGCTACAACGATAACTGTGAGACAGTGATTCCAAGTCAACAGAAAATCCGGCATTAGATATCTTTTTACAATATTTACGGAAGCAGCCGTGTAGATTTTTTTGAGTATTTCCGTCTCTGCTGGTATCGAATGTGTGTTGAAAGAAATCCCCTACAAGAAGCATCTCAACATTTATATTAGCTAGAGTACATATAAAGTTAAAATCGTTAGCTGCAAAATCCTGAACTTCGTCGATGCATACGAGATCAAAAAATGTCTCTATTCGTTCTATCACTTCAGGAACAACGTCAAATTCGATTAACAATTTGGCTACACGGCTTGCAAAAAGTCGATCGTTTTTGTCAAAGTAGTGTTTCCTAGTATCTTTGGCGCTTCGCTGAGAATCCATTGGCAATGGATAGTTAAAGTTGATCCCTTTTGTTTTCACTTCGTAGCCGCATAAGGGCCTATAGCAAAATGAGTACAAAAATGTAAAATAAGAATATACTCGAACTCCTGCCGGAATTTTTCCTAACTTTTGAATTATTCTGTTTCTAAGGTGCTTAGTATTATTGTCGGTATACGTCACAATGAGACATCGACTGTCTTCTTCTACTCTATCAATGATGCTTGATGTTTTACCTGAACCAGCGACAGCAAAGATTACTCGTTTATCCATGCAATGGCCTGCTTAATATATCTTGGTATATCTAAATTTTCTTCATAATGGTCTACAAGTCTAAATGCAGCCTCAGCCTTATTGTCTAGCATAAACTCAAGAGGTTGCTTTTTTATGTTTCCTCCTGAAAACAATTTATCGCAAATGGATTTATTGTCTTGATACATGCAGACCTCAAATGTGTATCGGGTATTGTCTGCATCTGAAAATACCTTGATATGGTCAGCAACATGATCCTCATAATTGTCTACACAATTGGATTGATAATCTTCGTCATTATCACGAATCACTGCGACTCTTATCCCCAACGTTTTTGCTAACTCCATGTACCGTTTAAAACTAGTCCCGCCAACAGAAATTACATGAACAGAGTCTTCATCGAGACTTCTACCCGTTTCTCGAGAATATAGTGTATCCAACAGCATGTATTCGGCATCGCCTTCTACCAGGATAACCTTGGCTGAAAGAACAAACTCTAGAATATTGTTGTCAGGGGCCTTCATAAAAAACTTGGCTGTTGACGATGAAAGGTTTTTAAGCATTAGAGGGCTATCACTAGAGCTATTGAGTAGTATCGAATATCGCAAATCTAGGCGTGTGCTGATTAGGCTATTGTGTGTAGCAATAATGATTTGATTTTGGTGAGAGTCCGATATTTTTGAGATCAGCCTCTTCATGTTGGAATGGCTTAAATGATTTTCAGGCTCTTCTAACAACAGAGTGTCTATAGATTTCTTGTCTGCATTTCTACTTAACGCGAACTCGGTTTTTATGAAGCATTGCTGACCCTTTCCTCTTTCATCTATCGGAATTTGATCTTGAATAAGAGCTATATCAGTCTCTAAATTAAACTTTGACCCAGAGCGAACTGAAAATTCATAGTCCCCTAGCCTATCGTTAACTTCTTTTAAATTGTTTTCTTTAAACTGAGTCTTATGATGGCGGTATTCGTTTTTTAGCCTAACTCTAGTTGCATGATCAACAGTTGAATCATATACGGACTTTGTATATTCCCTGTTTGCATATTCGCTATTGATTTGTGAGCCATCAATAGTTAAACACTTTAGGAAACGGCGATATCCAGAATAGGCCTCTCCATTAAATGTCACAAACTTGACCACATAATATTCAAACGGAAAATTTTCGTTTTCTTCAGCAAGGACCTGATTTATCTCGGCAGCAAGATCTTCACTCGGATGGCAAATCATGTGCAATCCGCTTAAGCTAGCATTATCTGAATTGTGCTTTCCCACGAGATCGGGATTGCCATCATTACTTAAATAAATTTCTACATGTATTTCTGGAAGCTTTTCAAAAGACTTGTCGGTAGTAAAAAATTCAGCGATAGCATCTTTATTTAGGATTGATTCAATGCCAATGGTCTCTACCTTGTTTCGACTACCACTCGCCACTAGCTCTATCGCTTGAAGAATCGAGCTTTTTCCTGACTCATTATCACCAATTATCGTATTAGTCTCAGAGCTAAACTCAACCTCAAATTGTCTAAATCTTTTAAAGTTGAAAAGCTTGAGCTTTTTAATATATTGCATTTCTCACTTCCTCATGAGTCATCAAGGCAATACACGCACATGTTTCGGTTGCCCGTATAACAGGCATTAGGCAACGTGCCTTCACTCGCGCATTTTGTTCGCCGCCGCTCCAAATCCTGAATGGGGCAGCGAACAGGTCTAGGACGATGCAGGATTAACCGCGACTTCACGAGCGCGCGGAGATGCAGAACGGTTCAATGTGAGATCCTAGATAGCGTCGGTACTCCTCTTCGATGACCGCCTTGGCTTCAGACAGTTCCCCCTCTATTTGATTGAACAGGCGTTGCAGCTCTGGCGCAGGTTCGCCTCCATCAAAGCGTGCGCCGTTCTGCCACAAGACGCGCGCCTCAGTCAGGGCATTGAACACCTCTAAGAGATACCCGGTAACCTTTTGAGCCGTTTCTTTCGTGATGTAGATTTTGTTCCGATCGAAGTGAGCCTTGTACTCGTCGAACTTAGGCAAGGCGGCCTCGTAGGCTTCTTTAGTGCCAAGCTTCTTCCGCCCGAAGTAGTCGGGCTCCAGAGTGTCTCTACAGGCTTTGTACAGAGCCACGAGCAGCTTGTAGTTCTCGTCGATGATCTCGCCTCGGCGCTTTATGAGCTGCTCGAACAACGCCTTGTCCTTGTCAGCCAAGCTGGCAAGTAGTAGCTCGCTTTCCTTCCTCTTATGAGCAACCTCTGACTTTGCAAGGTCAAGTTGATGTTGCAAAACGGCGGATTGTCGTTCGAACGAGTGCTGATCCCGCAATTTGATCCGGTTTTGCCAGACAGCGGCTAGAATGCCTGCGAGACCCCATACGGCCCCCTTCACTCCAACGTACTGGTCGAAGAATACGGTAAACCACTCCATCAATCCCTCCCCTGCCTAACGCCCGCTTCAGCTGCGCCAAAGCCGAAGCTTTTTTGTGTTATTGTTTGAGCGCAGCGAGTAACACAAAAACGCGTAGGTTTTGGCGTCAGTCTGGAAGCGCTTGTTAGCCATACCCAATCATCCGAGTAATTACATTTACCGCCGTACTTGCCGCAACTTGCAGGGAGGTATCTGATGATTTTTCAAATATCGTTTTCAGAATGGCTATATTCGATCTTCTATCGTCAGATATTTTACCGCTCTCGAACACCATGTTCAGATGGGAGAATCCCTTTGATGTCAGTTGATAGCCTCCGGATTCGAGCTCTCTCAATAGTTGTTCAGAGATCAGGAATTCGAGAGTCCCTTCGTATATTGCTTCTTGGCGGTGCCTGTCGTAGCGCTGCTCATTCTCTAATACATTAATTTTTTCTTTAACAGCCGGAATTTGTTGCCTAACCCTGCTTTTCAACTCTTCGTCATCTGTCATTTCGACGATATCGGCGAAGTCGTTCTTCATTTTGAGATTCTTCAACTCTTCGCTCTGATCAAAAGTAAGATATTCAGAGATTATTGAATTCCTATCGAGTCGAGCTGAAATTGGAAACGAGTCATAGAGAACCTCAAAAATCTTGGCTGCGTATATTGCGAATTGATCTATATGTACTGACATCTCGATACTCTTTCTTCTGGCTAACAGGTATTAGACAGCTCGCACGTTTATTGACTTGAACGAGCATGCGTGTTCAACAATCTTATCAGCGCAACCTTTCCTCAGCTAACCCTTTGATTTCATGAAACCCAAAGGAAACCTTGGCCACCTATACAGAATTCGCACGCTTGCGCGTTTTGCCAGTGCCAATAATACTGTATGTACATCCATGCATCGAGAGGATAGGAGTATGGATACGCACAGCAAACCGACGAAGCTGATGGACAGGGTCAAGACCACCTTGCGGGTGAAACGCTAAACCCTCACAACGAAGAACAAATTGTGATTGGATACATAAGTAACGAAGTGAGCTTCGGTGGTAAGATCGCCCGATAAATCGGGCTCCTACCAGAGTGCAAATGCCCCAGTGTTATCGTCAGGCAGAATGGCTCGAGCAATTGCGGCAACAAGAGTGGCCATCGGGCACGCTACCGCCCCTACCAGGCAAGCCATGATGGCTCCCTGCCATCCCTGCGGTAGTCCCTGCGCTGCTTGTTGGTGGCATATCGCCTGATCGTCTAAGCGACCTTAAACACTCAGCGTATGCGAGAGTGCCGATGGATGCCACACCGCGATTGGTCGCAGGTGAGGCTCAACTGGTGTCGGCATCCATACCGGCCGCCGAAGCATCAGGCGCCCAAACGCAAGGCCCCCGAGCCAGGTGACTGACTCGGGGGCTTGGTGTGTGAGCGGTTTAACACTCAGCCTCAGCGGCGGCACGCAGCCCCTTCCCCAGCATGTAGGGGTTAGCCCGCCGGCTTCTCGCCACGAACCGCCGCTTCGATCACGGCGATGTCGATTTTCTTCATCGTCATCATGGCATCGAACGCCCGCTTGGCGGCGGCGCGGTCGGGGCTGGTGTAGGCCCTGGTCAACGCGATGGGGGTAATCTGCCAGGAGATGCCCCACTTGTCCTTGCACCAGCCGCACTCGCTTTCCTGGCCGCCGTTTCCGACGATCGCCTTCCAGTAGCGGTCGGTCTCGGCCTGGTCCTCGGTGGCCACCTGGAACGAGAACGCCTCGTTGTGCTGGATGCCTGGCCCACCGTTCAGCCCCAGGCAGGGTATGCCCATCACGGTGAACTCGACGGTCAGGACATCACCCTGCTTGCCCGCCGGGTAGTCTCCCGGTGCGCGATGGACCGCACCGACGGCGGAGTCGGGAAAGGTGCTGGCGTAGAACCTCGCCGCCTCCTCGGCATCGCGCTCGTACCACAGGCAAATCGTGTTCTTGGCAATCGTCGTCATGGTTTCCTCCCTCATGGCTGCAGGTCGAGTATTGCCCGGTGGCTTTCCTCCAGGCACAGGGCCACTGCCAAGTGGCCGACGCCGATTCACCCTGGTGCGCTACCGGGACCTCTCACCCTCTAGTCGCGCGACGACGGCCCAGATCGACAGCCGGCGAGGATTTTTTCCATGGAGGCCGATCCGACGGGGCTTCGCCGGCATGCGCTATGGCTCCGGGGTAGCCAGTGCGGCCTCTACCGTCTGCTCGGCGTGGATGGCGGTGGTGTCGAAGAGGGGCACGTCCGTATCGCCTGCCTGGATCAGCAGCCCGATTTCCGTACAGCCGAGGATCACGCCCTGGGCGCCCTGCCCGGCCAGCGAGGCCACGATCTCCAGATAGGCGGCTCTGGAATCTGCCCGGATCTCACCGCGGCACAGTTCGTCGAAGATGACGGCGTGCACCCGCTCGCGCTGGGGAGCATCGGGAATCAGCACCTGGATGCCCTGCGCCTCCAGGCGCTCCCGATAGAAGGCCTGCTCCATGGTGAAGCGGGTGCCCAGCAGTCCCACCTGGGTCACGCCCTGCCGGTGCAGCGCGTTGGCGGTGGCATCGGCGATGTGCAGCAGGGGAATCGCCACGGCCTGCTCGAGCTGCGGGGCGACCTTGTGCATGGTGTTGGTGCACAGCACCAGGAAGTCGGCGCCGGCCGCCGCCAGGGACCGGGCCGCCTCGCCGAGAATCTGCGCCGTTGCCGCCCAGTCGCCGCGGCGCTGGAGCGCCTCGATCTCGGCGAAGTCCACGCTGTAGAGCACCAGCCGGGCGGAGTGCAGCCCGCCCAGACGCACCTTCACCCCCTGGTTGATGAGCCGGTAGTAGGTCTGGGTCGATTCCCAGCTCATGCCGCCGATCAGCCCTATCGTCTTCATCTTCCCTCCTCTTATCCCAGGATAAAGATCACGCAGGCGGCGGTGAGCGCCCCCATCACGCCGTTGAAAACCCGCCAGGCGCGCGGCGTGTCGATCCAGCGGCCGATGGCCATGCCGAAGCCCGCCCAGAGCGCGATGCAGGGCAGCGCCACCAGCTCGGCGAAACCGGCCAGCAGCAGGGCGTTGACCAGGGTGTTGCCGTCGCCGGGCAGGAAGCCCGCCATCAGCGCCAGCCCCATGACCCAGGCCTTGGGGTTGGCGAACTGGAAGGCCGCCGCCTGCCAGAAGCCTAGCGGCCGCCCCTCGCCGCGCCTGCGCAGGTCCGGCGGCGGCGCCGTGGCGATGCGCCAGGCCAGGTAGAGCAGGTAGCCGCTGCCCACCACCCGCAGGAGGGTCTGCACCAGCGGGTAGCGCTCGAAGAGCAGGCCCAGCCCCAGGGCGATACCGGCGAAGAGCAGGAAGCAGCCCCCCAGGATGCCCAGCATGTGCGGCAGGGTCCGCAGGAAGCCGAAGTTGGCCCCGGAGGCGGTGAGCATCACGTTGTTGGGGCCCGGGGTGATGGTCATGGAGATCATGTAGAGGGCCGCCGGCCCCAGGAACGCCACCGCTTCCAGCATATTGCACCCATACAATTTCGGGGTTATTGTCGATATAGCCTGTGAGTTTTCAGCTTAACGGGCACAATCCTGGCGTCAAAGGTTTTATTGTCACCATGACAATCTGGACTCCCCATCTCGCGGAGACGGGCCCCCGCTACCGCGCCATCGCCGAGGCGATCGCCCGGGCCATCCAGGCCGGCGAGCTGCCCGCGGGCCGCAAGCTGCCGCCCCAGCGCCACCTGGCCGATGCCCTGGGCGTGACCGTGGGCACGGTGTCACGCGCCTACGCCGAGGCCGAGCGTCAGGGCTGGGTCTCGGCGCGGGTGGGCAGCGGGACCTATGTGCGCGGCGCCGAGCAAGGCTCGGCCGCCCCCTTCCTGGCCGCCGCCTCGGCGGAGGACGACGGCCTGGTCGACCTCAGCCTGAGCCTGCCGCCGCCCCACGCGTTGCGTGCCTCGCTGCTGGGCCAGGCGCTCGCCGGGATCGCCGAGGATCGCGCGGTGCTGGAGCGCGCCGTGGCCTACCAGCCGGAGCGCGGCCTGGCGGGGCACCGCGAGCGCCTCGCCACCTGGATGACCCGCCTGGGCATGCCGGTCTCGCCGGAGGCGCTGGTGATCACCCAGGGGGGCCAGCACGGCATCGACCTGACGCTGCGGGCGCTGACGCGCCCCGGCGAGCGGATCACCGCCGACGCCCTCACCTACCCCGGGCTGATCGGCGCCGCCCGCCAGGCGCACCTCAAGACCCTGGCCGTGCCCCTGGACGACGCGGGCATGGACGTGGAGGCCCTGGCACGGCTGTGTGCCCAGCAGCCGCCGCGGCTGGTCTACGTCACGCCGGACCAGAACAACCCCACCGGCGCCGTGCTCAGCGAGGCGCGGCGCGAACGCCTGGCCGAGCTTGCCCGGCAGCATGAGTTCTGGATCCTGGAGGATGGGGTGCAGTACCTGCCGGTGGCCGAGCGCGGCACCCCGCTCTACCGGCTGGCCCCGGAGCGCACCCTGTTCGCCTTCAGCACCGCCAAGGTGCTGGCGGGGGGCTTGCGCATCGGCGCCCTGCGGGTGCCGGAGGCGCTGCAGGAGCCGCTGGGTGCGGCAGTGCGCGCCCAGAGCTGGATGGTCCCGCCGCTGATGGTGGAGGCGGTGTGCCGCTGCGTGGAGAGCGCCGATGCCGAGCGCCTGCTGGCCTGGCAGATCGACGAACAAGCCGAGCGCCAGCGCCTGGCGCGCCGGTGGCTGGCGGACTATGCCCCGTCCGGGCGGCCCCACGGCAACAACCTCTGGCTGACGCTTCCGGAGGGGCTGCGGGCCGCCGAGCTGCTCGCCGCCCTGGAGAAGCGCGGCGTGCGCCTGACCGGCCCGGAGCCCTTCTGCGTGGGCAGCGAGCCGGCGCCCCAGGCGGTGCGGCTCTGCCTGGGCGGGGCGCGCTCGCGGGAGGCGCTGACCCAGGCCCTGCGGGCAGTGAAGGAGACCCTGCAGGCGCCCCCGCCGATCCCCTGGCGCACACTCTGACCCCCGACGGATGGGTGACGCGGGGGCCGTTTGGCCTTACGTTCAGGGGGAGTGCTCGCCATAAGCCGCGTCGGCATCGCCGCCGTCACCCGCCCTGGCGAGATGCGCATCCATTCACCAGGAGCCGCCATGATCGCCGTCATCTTCGAAGTCGTGCCTCATCCTGACCAGCGCGACCATTATCTCGATATCGCCGCCGGCCTGCGCCCGCTGCTGGAGGAGATCGAGGGCTTCATCTCCATCGAACGCTTCGAGAGCCTGGCCCAGCCGGGCAAGCTGCTCTCGCTCTCCTTCTGGCGCGACGAGGCGGCCATCGCCGAATGGCGCCGGGTGGAACGCCACCGCGCCGCCCAGTCCCTGGGCCGCGAGGTGGTCTTCGCGGACTACCGCCTGCGCGTGGCCGGGGTGATCCGCGACTACGGGATGCGCGACCGCGACCAGGCGCCGGCGGACAGCCGCGAGCGGCACGGCCCGGCGACGCGCTGATCCATCAGGGAACGTGGGGCGGCGCCGCCGCCGGGGCGGTATGGTTGAGCCCGATGATATAGAGAATGAATGACAGGGCTGCGCCAAGCAAAAAAAGGAGTCAGCCCCTTTTCTCAACTTTACTTAAGCATTGGTTTAAGGCTTCACATCTTGTGCGCTATTCCAACCAAAGGCGTCAATTTCAGTTTTCCGTTCGATGAAACGTTCACGTAGTTTCTTCACTATGAGAATCTTTGTCGGTAGCCCTCAACATCGCACGAATGCGGTCAATGTGGACTTGCGAGTCTTTGGCTCGCTGGGAAATTGATGTGAGAGATTTTTCGCCTTCCTTTTTGCTCATGGTCACGAGCAGATTCTGGCGCTCCTCAAACATTCTCAGCGCAACCCAGAGAGTTTCTTCTATCTTGACTGTTTGCTGAGCAAGCAGCACCGAGGAGGTGAAGGCATGACCCGTATGACAGCGGTACCTTAGGAATTGTCCATCCTCCACTTTCCATAACACGCCACCACAGTCAGGACAATTAAATGGCACCTGATCGCCGAGCGCCTCGACAGACGGCAGATCGCTCAAGACCCGCTGTGCGATCTTTGCCTCGATCACAATGTCCTCTGGAGCCGGCTTGTTCTTAGGCAGTTCCCTACTGACGAGCTCGGATAACACCGCCCCCATCCCGGCTACCGGCAAACAATAATCGGCTCCAACATTCGCTATGACGGATTGCGGCATATCCGGATAAGACGCATCCTCAGGATCCTGTGCAATGCAGATGCCCCCGCATCTTTTGATCGCCATCATGCCACTGGTGCCATCATCCAGGTACCCTGTAAGGATAATTCCTACTACACGGTTGCCATAGGACACTGCTGCGGAACGAAACAAGGGATCAATAGCTGGACGCGAACGGTTTTCCCGGGCACCTTTGGTGACGAGAATCTTACCTTTCGCGATCAGCATATGTTGATCGGATGGTGCCAGATAAATATGACCGCTTTTGAATGGTTGTTTATCGTGCGCATGTACACAGGGCAGACTGCCGCTCTCATTCAAGCCCCTGACAAGCGCTTCTCCGGTGGTATCTGCGCTCATGTGGTTGACTATAAAGACTGGAGCCGGAAAATCTTTCGGTAATTGAGCTACCAGCTTCTTCAATGCTGCCATGCCACCGGCGGACGCTCCAATAACAATGAGCATTGGACTTCTGATTTTATTCATCACAACCTCTATCGATGAATGTGCTGGGCCAGGGCTTCGCCGGTGTCCGCCCCGCTCGGAAAGCGGCGATAGATGAGATTCGGGCACGCCACCACCCCTGCCTGGGCATATGGCGATGATCACCCGTCATCCATGAGATAGTCGCTGCGCGCCGCGAAGGGTGACTCTCATGGCCCGGTAGCGGAGGCTTGATGATTGAGCCTATGCGAGGCCTTGCAGGGTTGCAAAGTCGAGTTTGAGCGTAAACCAGAACGTCGGCCGGATTGGCGGTGCGGTCAATCAGCCCAGGATGGAGATCACGCAGGCGGCGGAGAGAGCGCCTATCACGCCATTGAAGATCCGCCGACACAGTTCCGGCGGCGGAGCCGTGGCGATGCGCCAGGCCAGATAGAGGAGATAGCCGCTGCCCACTACCCGCAGGTGGTCTGCACCAGCGGATAGTGCTCGAAGAGCACTCCCGGCCCCAGGGCGATGGCAGTCCTGGTGCCATCGAGGCGAAAGAGGCTTACCGCGAGCTCGAGGAGACGCTCAACGCCGTCACCGTGAGCAGGATCAGGCCCATGCCGACCAGCTCGAGCCCGACCAGGCGCTCATCGAGCACCAGGACGCCGAACAGCGAGGCCGTGACCGGCTCGACCATGGCCACGATGGCGGCCACCGCCGGGGCGGTATCGTTGAGCCCGACGACATAGAGGATGAACGACACGCCGGCGCCGAGCACGCCCAGCGTGACGAAGAGCGGCCAGCTCGGGGTGCCCAACGCCGAGAGGGTCTGGCCGGTATCGCCCAGCGGGAAGAGGATGAGCGAGAGTAGCGCGAAGGCGATGACGAGCGTGGCCTGGGGGCTGCCGTGGGGGGCGGCGTACTTGAAGCCGAAGATGAAGAGCGCATAGGAGAGCCCGGCGAGCAGCCCGGCGATGACGCCGATGGGGGTCACCCCACCCGGCTGGACGTCGTAGATACGCGTCAGCAGCACGATCCCCAGCATGACCATGACGATGGCGGCCCACTTGAGCGGCGTGGGCCGTTCGAGCTTGAGGGCGAAGGAGACGAGAAAGACGAACACCGGGGCGCAGTACATCAGCGTCGCCGCCACCGAGACGCTGCCCTCGGAGATGCTCACGAAGTAGAAGGTGAAGTTGCCGGCAACCCCCAGGCCGGCCAGCAGCGACCAGCCCCATAGCCGAGGGTTGGCCAGCCCGCTGCTGCCCGGGCGCAGCGCCAGCCAGGCGAGCACGAACACCAGGCCGATCGCGCCGCGGTAGAACGAGACGACGAGCGGCTCCCAGCCGTCGGCCATGAGCACGCCGCCGATGCCACCGGAGAGCCCCCAGAACAGTGCGGCCAGCACCACGTACAGCGTACTCAATGTCGCCATCTGCGCTCCTTCTCGTGGTGTCGGTGTCGGTGAACCCGCGGCGCGCTCGGCGGCCAGCGGCTCAGGGAAGGGAGCCGAGAACGCGGCGCATGATGGTCACCGCCTCGCCGCCGTAGTCTCGCGCCTCGATGTCGCGCCATCCCAGGCGCCGATAGAGCGCCTGCTGATCCGGCGTGTAGAGGTAGAAATGCGCAACCCCATGGGCATGCGCCTCGTCTTCCACGCGCCGGACCAGCCGCGAGGCGATGCCCCGGCCGCGCCACCCGGGCGGCACGAAGACCGAGGCCAGCCAGGGCGTCAGGTCGCGGCGGTCGCTCATGTCGTCGGCCACCAGGCTGGCGGTGCCCACCGGCGTATAGCCCTGCAGGGCGACAAACACCGACGGCACGCCGCCCGGCCCGCACTCCTCGCGCAGCAAGGCAATGGCGGTATCCAGACTTCTCCCCGGGTGCAGATGCCCCCAGGTATCGTGGGTCCACTGAGCCAGGATGGCCACATGGGGCGAGTCGCCCTCGAGGCGGGCAATCCGGATCCGTTCCGGCATCTGGGGGGTCCTCTTGTGGTGCTCCATGATCGCCGCGCTTGCCGGCACCGCCTGGCCATCGCGATGCGTCCGGTACGCTGGCGCTTGCCAACCCTACGATAACAAGGGGCCAGGGTGTAAGGCCTGCCCCTGGCCGCCTCCGCCCCGCCCTGCGCCTCGGGGTTTCGTCCCGGGGCCGGTCAACGGCTACGCTTCAGGCATGATCGCACTGGCAGACATCCAGCGGGCGCAAGCGCGCCTCGCCGACACGCTCGCCCCCACGCCCCTGGTGCTCGACCACGCCTTGAGCGACAGGCTGGCGCGGCGGGTCTGGCTCAAGGGCGAACTCTTCCAGCGCACCGGCTCCTTCAAGGCGCGTGGCGCCCTCAACTGGCTGCGCACCGCCGGCCCGAAGGAACTCGCCGGCGGGCTCGGCGCCGTCTCGGCCGGCAACCACGCCCTGGGCCTGGCCTGGGCGGCCCGCCAGGCCGAGGTGCCGGTCACCATCGTGATGCCCGAGAACGCCAGTCCCTTCAAGGTGGCCGGCAGTCGCGACCTCGGCGCCGAGGTGATCCTGCACGGCGACATCAACGCCGCCTGGGCGCTGATGCATCGGCTGGTCGAGGAGCGCGGCCTGACCCTGGTGCATCCCTACGACGACGAGCGCATCATGGCCGGCCAGGGCACCGTGGGGCTGGAGATCCTCGAGCAGGCGCCCGCGGCCAGCGCCATCCTCTGCCCCATCGGCGGCGGCGGGCTGATCGGCGGCATCGGCGTGGCCACCGCCAGCCTGCGCCCGTCGCTGGCGCTGCTCGGCGTGGAGCCCGCCGGTGCGGCGAGCATGGCCCACGCCTGGGCCAGGGGCGGCATGCACCGGCTCGCGCATGTCGAGACCTGCGCCAAGAGCCTGGCCGCGGCCATCGTCGGCGAACACACCTATCCGCTCAGCCGCCGCCACGTTTGCGAACTGGTCGCGGTGGATGAAACCGCCATCCACCGCGCCATGCGCCACCTCCTCTACCGCGGCAAGCTCGCCGCCGAGCCCGGCGCCGCCGTGGGCGTGGCCGCCCTGCTGGAGGCGGCCGTGACGCTGCCGCCCGAGGGCGACATCGTGGTGGTGATCACCGGCGGCAACCTGGGGCGCGAGGAGCTCGAGGCCTTCCTGTAGGTGCCCAGCGAGCATCGCGGCTCAATGCATCGGCACCAGGTTCGGCAGCCAGGCCGGCCCCACCATCACCGCTCCGCCGAGCAGGATCAGCGCCACTCCTGCGAGGCGCTTGATGCACTCGCCAGCTCGACCAGCGGTCCGTCCAACTTGCCGCCGAAGCCATCCAGCAGGTCGGCGTGCTGCCTATCGATGAACGATCTCCTCCTTGAGCGAATAGGCAACGCCCAGCACTTCGTTGCAGACCGGCGGCGGATACTCCATCTCCTGCATGGCCTGCAGGATGTCGTCGACCACGGCGACGAATTCGGCCGCGCTGACGTTCATCCCGGTGTGCGTCTCGATCATCGAGCGTCCCGTGTACTCCACGGGGCCGCCAGCGCCGGCCGCAAGGAACTCCTTGACCTTCTCGCGGGCGTGGTCGATGGCTTCCTCATCGAGGGCGCGATAGCGGGGTCCGGCAACCTCGTTCTGGAGGTGCAGCTCGACAATGCGATCGACGAGCTTGTCGATACCGGCGAGACCGCCGAGTCTGTCATACAGGGTGTCACTCATGGCAGATGCTCCTCTCTTGGATGGTTTCTCGCCAGGTGCACTGGGCACCTAGCCAAAAGAGCGTGACAATCCGTGTGACAACCGGAACAAGGAGGGCCAAGCGATGACTGCAACAGAGCTATCGCCGATCCGCGCTGCCCTCGACAGCGGCGACTTCGTCCGGGCACGGGAGCTGCTCGCCGGGCTCTCCGCGCCGCCCTCGGCCGAGCTACTGGAGCTGCGCGCCCAGGCGGCGTACGGGGCCGGTGACCTGGAAGGCACACTGACCGCCTATGGCGAGCTCTACCACCTGCACCTGGAAGACCAGCGACGTCACGAGGCGGCGTTCGCTGCGGTCATGGTGGGCATGTACCTGATGATGGACACGGGCCTGATGGCCACCGTGCGTGCCTGGCTGTCGCGGGCGGAACGCCTGGTGGAAGACGCGCCCGACAGCCCGGTCTGGGCGTGGCTCGCCGCAGTGCGCACCTACGAGCGCCTGATGTGTGGTGACATGCCCGGGACGGGGCACTGGGCTCGACGGGCCATGGCGGGAGGGAAACGGCACGCCCTTTCGCCGCCCTCGATCATCGGCCAGGTGGCCCTGGCCCGGGTCCGCATCCATGACGGCGAGCTCGATGAAGGGCTGAGCGCACTGGACGATGTGGCCGTGGCGCTGAGCTCGGGCAACCTCGACCCCCTCACCACCGGGCAGATGTGGTGCGAGCTCATCTGCGCGATGCAGTGGATCGGCCAGCACGACCGCGCGGAAGAGTGGACCGAAGCCATGGAACGCTGGCGCCAGGGCGCCGCGTTCGGGGGCCTCCACGGCCGCTGCCGGGTGCACCAGGCGGAAATCATGCGCCTGCGCGGGCCCTGCGACGCCGCCGAGCAGGAGGCCCTGCTGGCCTGCGAGGAGCTGCGCCCGTGGATGCGCCGGGAATTCGGTTGGCCATTGACCGAACTCGGCAACGTGCGACTGCGCAAGGGCGATTTCGCGGGCGCCGAGGGTGCGTTCCTGGCGGCCCACGAGAATGCCTGGCTGCCGCAGCCGGGGCTGGCGATGCTGCGACTGGCCCAGGGTCGCGTCGAAGACGCCTTCTCGATGATCGAGAGCGCCCTCGCCTCCCCGTTCGACATCCCGTCGAAGGAGCGCCCGCCGACAGGCGGCCTGAGACGGGCACCCCTGCGCGAGGCCCAGGTCGTTATCGCGCTGGCGGCCGGCGACGATAGCACCGCGCGAGAGGCCGCCGCCGACCTCGCCGAGATCGCCCGGACGTACCAGAGCCGCACCTTGCACAACTCGGCGCTCGCCGCGAGGGGGCGCCTGGCGCTGCACGACGGGCGGGAAAGCGAAGCGATCCGGCTGCTGAGCGAGGCCGTCATGGAGTGGGTCTCGCTGCGAATGCCGTTCGAGGCGGCGACCCTGCGGGTCGAGCTCGCCGCGGCGCACCATACCGCGGGCGACAACAGCTCGGCCGAGCTGGAGCTCGACGCCGCCTGTCGCGCGTTCGAGGCGCTCAACGCCGGGCCCTGGGCGGAGATGGCCCGCGAACAGCTGCCGGCGACGCCCGCGCGGCAGGCGGCCAGCCCCGAGCGCTGCGTCTTCCGGCGCGAGGGCGACATGCGAACGATCACCTACGGCGGCGCCACCGTCCACCTGAGGGACCTCAAGGGCATGCGCTACCTGGAGCGCCTGCTGACGGCGCCCGGCCGGGAGTTTCACGTCCTCGACCTGGTCTCGGTGGAGCGCGGGGCGCTCACCATCGGCAAGCCGTCGGAGGCGCTCGGCGTCGCGACCCCGTGCGGACTGGAGGTGTTCGATTCGAAGGCACGCGAGGCCTATCGGCAGCGGCTCGCCGAGACGGAGGAGGATATCGCGGAGGCCGAGGCGAACAACGACCTGCACCGCGCGGAGCTCGCGCGTGCCGATCGCCAGTTTCTGATCGACGAGCTCCGCCGGGGCGTCGGCCTGAACGGTCGGGCCCGCAGCGTCGGGGGTGGCGTGGAGCGCGCACGCACCAGCACGACCCGTTCGCTGCGCTACGCCCTGGACCGGATTGCTCGGCACCATTCGGGCCTCGGCGAGCACCTCGAACGGACGATACGCACCGGCACCTATGTCGCCTACGCGCCGGATCCCCGCGCACCGGTGGAGTGGACGACCTGACCGCTCTATCGCACGCCGCGTGCCGGTGCGCTGACGCTGGGCGCGGTTAGCCCGGCAACCCTTCGGGGCGAGGCACCCGAATCCCACCGGTGGCCTCATGCCGCTTGGCGCGGTGGGCATGGAGCTTCTGGTAGCTCTCGATCAGCCGCTGGTGCTTCTCCAGCCCCTCCAGCGCCATGCTGGTCGGGGTCAGGCCGTGGAAGCGCACGCTGCCGTTCACCGATCCCACCACGGCCTCCATGGTCGCCTCGCCGAACATGCGCCGGAAGTTGTACAGGAAGTCGTCCAGCTCCATCTCGTCATCGAGGAGGACCTCCAGTACCGCACTCACCGCGCGATAGAAGAGGTTGCGCGCCACGGTGTTGTCGTTGTACTGCAGGAAGATGTCGACCCGCTCCAGCGCCTCCTCGTGCTGGCCCAGCGCCAGGTTGATCAGCAGCTTGAGCTCGAGGATGGTGAGCTGGCCCCACTCGGTGTTCTCGTCGAACTCGATGCCGATCAGGGTGATGATGTCCTGGTGGTCGTCGATCTGGCTCTCCTCCAGGCGCTCGAGCAGGTCGGCCAGCTGGGCGTCGCTCAGCTCGTGCAGGTGCAGGATGTCCTCGCGGAACAGCAGCGCCTTGTTGGTGTTGTCCCAGATGAGGTCCTCCACCGGGTAGACCTCGGAGAAGCCGGGCACCAGGATGCGGCACACCGGCGCGCCCAGGTCCTCGTGGACGGCCATGTAGGATTCGAGGCCCAGTTCCTCGAGGATGCCGAACAGCGTCGCCGCCTCGTGGGCGTTGCTGCCGGAGAAGTCCCAGTCGACGAACTCCACGTCCGAACGGGCACTGAAGAAGCGCCAGGAGACCAGCCCCGAGGAGTCGATGAAGTGCTCGACGAAGTTGTTGGGCTCGGTGACGGCCAGCGTATTGAAGGTGGGCGGCGGGAAGTCGTTGAGGCCCTCGAAGCTGCGGCCCTGGAGCAACTCGGTGAGGCTGCGCTCCAGCGCCACCTCGAAGCTCGGGTGGGCGCCGAAGGAGGCGAAGACGCCGCCGGTCTTGGGGTTCATCAGGGTGACGCACATCACCGGGAACTGCCCGCCCAGCGAGGCATCCTTGACCAGCACCGGGAAGCCCTGGGCCTCCAGCGCCTCGATGCCCTCGACGATGGCGGGGTAGCGCGCCAGCACCTCCCGGGGCACGTCCGGCAGCGCCAGCTCCTCCTCGATGATCTGCTTCTTCACCGCCCGCTCGAAGATCTCCGAGAGGCACTGCACCTGCGCCTCGTGCAGGGTGTTGCCGGCGCTCATGCCGTTGCTGAGGTAGAGGTTCTCGATCAGGTTGGAGGGGAAGTAGACCACCTCGCCGTCCGAGTGACGCACGAAGGGCAGCGAGACGATGCCGCGCGCCTCCTGGCCGGAGTTGGTGTCGATCAGGTTCGAGCCGCGAAGCTCCCCCTCCGGGTCATAGATCGCCCGGCAGTACTCGTCGAGGATGCCCGCCGGCAGGGCGTCGTCGGGGCCGGGCTGGAACCACTCCTCGTTCGGGTAGTGGACGAAGGCGCTGCCCGCGATCCGCTCGCCGAAGAACTGGTCGTTGTAGAAGAAGTTGCAGCTCAGCCGCTCGATGAACTCGCCCAGCGCCGAGCAGAGCGCGCTCTCCTTGGTAGCGCCCTTGCCGTTGGTGAAGCACATCGGCGAGGCAGCGTCGCGGATGTGCAGCGACCAGACGTGGGGCACGATGTTGCGCCAGGAGGCGATCTCGATCTTCATGCCCAGATCGGCCAGGATCGCGGTCATGTTGGCGATGGTCTGCTCCAGCGGCAGGTCCTTGCCCTCGATCCAGGTGGCGCCCTCGCCCTGTGCCTTGTCCAGCAGCAGCGCCTGGGCGTCCTCGTCGATGTTGTCGACCGCCTCGACCTGGAACTCGGGTCCGGTCTGCACCACCTTCTTCACCGTGCAGCGGTCGATGGAGCGTAGGATGCCCTGGCGATCCTTGTCGGACAGGTCCGCCGGCAGCTCCACCTGGATCTTGAAGATCTGGTTGTAGCGGTTCTCCGGGTCGACGATGTTGTTCTGCGAGAGCCGGATGTTCTCGGTGGGAATGTCGCGCGCGTTGCAGTAGACCTTGACGAAGTACGCCGCGCACATCGCCGAGGAGGCCAGGAAGTAGTCGTACGGTCCCGGCGCCGAGCCATCCCCCTTGTAGCGGATGGGCTGGTCGGAGATGACCGTGAAGTCGTCGAACTTGGCCTCCAGCCGGAGGTTGTCGAGATAGTTGACCTTGATTTCCATGGACGGGGCACCGGAGCGTTGGGCGAAGCGAGGGTAGCAAACCCGCCATTATCCAGTTTTTTGGGGGCTTCGTCTTGGTCGAGTGGTCAAAAAATCGCCAATCCGAGCGCACCGGGGGCAATGCCCCGCTGGTCCCGAGGCCCTGGGCTCGGCGCGGGAACGGCACGGTGATGGCGGCGCAGGGCGGTGACCGGGTGCCCTGCCCCTTGCGTGGGCGTCGCCGCCGAGCACCATGCCGACGATGCTCAATAACGGTAGCGGAACTCGATCATGTGGAAATCCGCCCCGGTGGTATCCGAGCCATTAACGCCGGCATCGGAATAGTGCAGAAACCGATAGCCGAGCCCCAGCTGTCGATATAGCGGCCCCCCGATGCCCAGGGTCAGGGCGAACTGGAAGGGCCCACCATAATCCTGCGTGCCGAAGCGATGCCGACTGAACAGGGCGCCACCCGCGCCCAGGTCCAGGAGGAAGCGCCCATCTTGGCTCCCGAACGTCAACTCCGGGATGACCGACACGACGAGCGCATTCTCCCCCGCTCCCCGCAACACGCCGGCACTCGCCATCAACCGGGTGCCCGTCCCCCAGCCCGAGGTGGAGTAGTTCTCCCAGGGCAGCGCGACGTTGGCCGACAGGTCATACTCCTCGAAATCCTCCGGTGCCTCATCCCCCAGCAGGGTCTTCTCCGAGAGTCGGGCACGCAGGCTGAGACTCTGCAATTCCAGGTCATCGGCAAAGTTCGGGGGGCTAGCAAGCAGGCAAGCGAGGACGATCGGTAACAGCCCGAAAGATACTGAATGGCGAGGCATCCCGATCACTGGCATCGTAGGCGCTCCTGAAGGAAAGACTTATCGGCCAGGCCCATGTTAGTGGCGGGAAGTGAGCGCAGCGCGTCGATTATTTTCGGGGAACGTCGTTGATGTCCGATCACCGGCGTACCAACGCGAAGCTTTGCGGCAATTTTGAGCCGCGAAACGTTGGAAAAATTGTCCGGCAACAGCGGCTGGTTATGCATTATTCGTAGTGGCTCCAGAGCCTGAGAATTTTCACCACTCGCTCATCCTCGAGCACTTGGTAGACCAGACGATGCTGAATATTGATGCGGCGTGAATAAGCCACCGCAAGATCACCAACGAGCTTCTCAAATGGGGGCGGCTTGCGGTATGGGTCTTCTGCGATCGGTGTCAACAATTCTTGGGCTTTTGGTTTGAGCCCGCTGGAGGCGAGTTTCCTTGCGTCCTTCTGTGCTTGCTTGGTGTAAACCAACTTCCATGTCACCAGCCCAGTTCCTCATCACATTCATCCACAGGAGTATCTATCCCCTCACGAATAGACTCTCGCATACCGGGTACGGAAAGCAGGTAAAGTGTTTCCTGAATTGCCGACCAGTCTTCTTCGGATACCAAGACCGCTTTGTTCCGCTTGCCCATGATGACGATTGGTTGGTGGGACTCAGCGGTTTCGTCGATCAACCGATAGAGGTTGCTGCGCGCCTCAGTTGCTGTGATTCCGGTCATGACGCACCTATTGCGTGTTCAACTTTCCGCCAAGTGTACGCCTTCAGGTACGTACGTCAAGACGAACGTCCTGCATAACAGTGATTAGATGGAAATCTGACCGTCGAAGCTGATGGACCGCGTGAAGGCGACCATGCGAGGCTGGACGGGCACCAGCGCGGAGGAAGCACGCTTTGTCACGATCGAACGATTTCCAGGCGCCCGACGAGGTCCGCCGCCGGCTACGACTGGTCTACGATGGCGACTGCCCGATGTGTCGGCGCTATGTGCGCTGGCAGCGCATTCGCCACGACGTCGGCGAGCTCGAGCTGATCGATGGGCGCCAGGCCAGCAAGGCACGCCGCGAGCTCAGCGCCCGGGGTATCGACCTGGATCAGGGCTTCGCCCTGCAGGTCGGC
The DNA here is from genome assembly GCF_030010555.1 of Halomonas rhizosphaerae. Lineage (GTDB taxonomy): Bacteria > Pseudomonadota > Gammaproteobacteria > Pseudomonadales > Halomonadaceae > Halomonas > Halomonas rhizosphaerae. The sequence continues at coordinate 26,558 of NZ_JASCQP010000031.1, read as the reverse complement.
GATCGCTGGTATCACGGCAGCGAGGCCCTGCATCGCCTCACCCTGCTCGGCACGCGAAGCGGCGTATTCAACCGGCTGATGTATCGCCTGTTCGCCAGCCCCCGGCGCGCCGCCCGCCTCTACCCTTGGCTCAAGGCCTGTCGCAATACCCTTCTGCGCCTGTGCCGCATTCCGCCCATCGACAACCTGCGCCGGTGAGCGGCATGGGCGGCACACGCCTTCACGGGCGGCCGGCGGTCGAGGGCGTCACGGCAATCGACCATGGGTCGCCCCGGGACCAGGATCACTTCAGGGTGACCGGCGAGACGAAACTCGGCGGCTTCAGCGCCAGCACCGAACACTGCAGTTGATGGAGCACCGCCTCGGCGGTGTTGCCGATGATGAAACCAGGGATGCCGGTTCGCGCCACCGTCCCCATCACGACCAGGTCCGCCTTCAGCTTCTCGACCAGTTGGGGAATCTGTTTTCGCGCCGACCCCATGGTCAAGTGGACCCGGGGAGACAGGTAGTCATAGGCTTCCGAACCGATGCGCTCGCGAAGTCGATACGTCAGCCTGTCCATGCCGACCTGGTGACGGGACTGTTCCATCTCGACGATGTGTCGCTCCGTCGTATCGGGATCGTTGGCCCAGATGCCCACGAAACCGGCTTCCGGCGCATCCCAGGCATGCACGAGATGAAGCTCGGCGAAGTCCGACAGGGCCAGAGAGAAGGCAAGGTCCAGGATGCTGTCGTTCAGCACCTGTTCGTCGGGCACGGCACGATGGACATCGACATCGACGGCCGCGACGATGCAGCGGTAGTCGGGCCTTTCCCCCGGCTTCATCAGCCATACCGGACAGGGGCACTTGCGCATCAGGTGCATGTCATCGCTGCCGAACAGCAGCCGGCTCCACTCCGGGTTTTCCGCCGTCTTGATCACGAGATCATGGTCATCCCGCAGCACCGCCCGAATGACCTCGATGAACGTGATCCCGGTCAGCACCTCGATATGGCAGGCGACCCGATCGGCATGGGGGACGATCAGCGACTCGATCCAAGTCCGGCGCTCGGCCATCACCGCGTCCCTGAACTCGACGGCTGATGGTCCACGGGGCACCAGGGAGAGGTCCAGCATCTCCTCGGGGATGACATCGATGAGGGTCAGCATTGCCTGGTTATTCTCCGCCAGCGACACCGCCCGGGCGAGCCCGGCCTCCTGGGAGACGGACGGCTCGACGACATAGAGGATGTTTCGGAAGCGTTTCATGCGTTCTCCCCTCCACGGGATTCGACCGACGCCTGGGGCGCCATCACCCGGATGGCGGCCTCCCTTGCGGCGTCTGCGTAAGGCACCAGCACCAGATCCACGCCCTCCTGCTCGAACCGTTGGGCTTCCCGAGGCTGGGAGACGGAGACCGCCACCTTCCCCGCGAACCCCTGCTGGCGAAGGCCATGCAGCAGCGTGCGGTTGATGACGGGGTCCCGGACGGTGCTGACGACCCAGCGAGCCTGGTGCAGCGGCAGGGTGGCCAGGAACTCCGGATCTTCCGCATCCCCGTAGCACACCCGGTATCGGTCGCGTGCATGTTGCTGGACGGTGGTGGGATCGAAATCCACCGCCAGGAGACGACAGCCCCGCTGCCTGAGGTCTGCCGCAAGGGCCGCGCCATAGCGACCCAGCCCGATCAGCAGGACGTCCACCTCATTGTTGTCACCCACCAGGTCATCGAGTTCCCTGTGCGGTACATGGCGCTCGAAGATCGAGAGCCTGGGCGCCAGGCGCTCATAGAGGGCATGCGAATAGAGGATCATGTAGGTGGACACGCTGATGGTGATCAGGCCAACGAGGGTGATCAGCCCCACCGTCTCCTGTTGCAGGTGACCCAGGGCCAGGCCCATCGCCGCCAGGATCAGGGAGAACTCGCTGATCTGGGCCACGGTGAGGCCGGCGAGGAAGCCCGTACGCTTGCGATAGCCCATGTAGCCCATGATGGCCATGACGATCAGCGGATTGCCGACCAGTACGAACAGCGAAAGGACCGCCGAGGCCCCGAGCTGTGCCCCCAGCGTCCCCAGGTCCAGGGTCGCCCCCAGCTCAATGAAGAAGAACAGTAGCAGGAAATCGCGAAGGCTCACCAGGCGTGACGCCACCTGCTCACGATAGGGTGTCGAGGCGATGGACACACCGGCGAGGAAGGCCCCGACTTCCTTGCTAAACCCGAGGGCCTCCCCTGCCATGGCACCCAGTACCGCCCAGGCGATGGCGAAGAGCATCAAGAGTTCCGACGAGTGGGCCAGTCGATGCAGCAGCCCCGGCAGGACATAGCGCATCAACAGGGCCACCCCCGACAGCATGGCGGCACCTGTCAGCAGGACTTTCAGGGCCTCCCAGCCCATGTTGACGTCGCCGTCGGCCTGGCCGTAGGCGGTCAGGCCGATCATGACCAGGACCACCACGATGTCCTGCACGATCAGGAAGCCGACCGCGATCCGACCATGCAGGGAGTCCACCTCCCGCTTGTCGGACAGCAGCTTGACGATGATGATGGTACTGGAAAAGGTCAGGGCCACGGCCACGTAGAGGGCGGTCACCGGTGACATGCCGAGCCATAGCGCGATGACGTAACCCACCGCCGAGGTGAACACCACCTGGCCCAGGCCGGAGGCGAGCGCCACCGGCCCCACGGTCCGAATGATGTGCAGGTCGAGCTTCAGCCCCACCACGAACAACAACAGGGCAATGCCGAGCCGGGCGAACAGCTCGATCTCGGTGCGTTGCTCCACCAGGCTCAAGCCCGAAGGCCCGAGCAGGATGCCCACGCCGATGAAGGCGACGATCAGCGGCTGGCGCAGCAACTGCGCCAGTGCACCTCCCAACACGGCGAGGCCGAGGACCATCCCGATCTGGGCAAACACGCTCTCGAGCATCTTGACCGCCTTCGCAATTGATAACACAACATGCTGATTATGCTTTCTTTTCAGGCCACGCCTTCGGCCACACCCGAAAGTATAATCTAGCCCGTTGCGCAGGATTTGGCCTGATGCGAACGAGAGGCGGCATAGAGGCCCCAGGCCATGGCGGCCGCTGCTGGCCGCGGCCCTGGGCAGGCACTTGCCCGCTGGCATCGAAGCTGCCCTGCCCAGGTGCTTGTCGAAGATGCCCGGCGCGATGGCCGGTCCGACCGTTCAGGCATAACAGACGGTATCAGCTCACTTCGCCTGGGTCGCCAGAAACCCGGTAATGGCCTCGTTGACCCGTGCCGGCTGCTCGAGGGCCGACAGGTGACCGGCGCCCGGGATCACCTGGAAGGTGGAGTCGGGTAGCCGCTCGTGGATCCGTCGGGAGAGCGCCACCGGCAGGGAGCGATCCTCCTCTCCCACGAGAACGAGCGCCGGCACCTGGATCTCGTGCAGGCGATCGAGGACCGAGTCCCGCCGGATCAGCGCGTCCAGGCACAGCAGCGCGGAGGGGACGTGGTTGCCGGCGAACTGCGCCTTCCACTCCTCGACCAGGGGGCGGTTCTTGTGCCGGGTGGTGGCGCCGAACATCAGCCCCGAGATGGCCGGCAGCAAGGGGCGAAAGCCGATGGCTCGAGCCCCGGCGCCCATGGCACGGTACTTCACCTTGTGCCATGCGGTTTCCGCGCCGGCATCCGTATCCATGAGGATGAGACCGGCCACCCGCTCCGGGTGGCTCAGCGCGGCGCGAAGCGCCACCATCCCCCCGATGGAGAGGCCACACCAGAACGCCCGCTCGATGCCGAGCGCGTCCATCACGGCGATGACGTCGTCGACGGCATCATAGAGGGAGAAGCGATCCGTGAGGTGGCTCGACTGGCCATGCCCCCGGAAGTCGGGGTTGATGACGCGGTAGCGATCGGCCAGCACGGGCACCTGCTCGCGCCACATCTCGCCCGAGCATAGAAAACTGTGGCCGAGGACGACGGGGTGCCCCACCCCTCTGTCCTCGAAGGCGATCTGGATGCCTTGGTGGTCAACCACGGTCATGGGTGTCTCCAATTGGGTGGGAATGAAGGGCATAGGCTGCATCAGGATCCAGCAGATGGCTCGCTCAAGCAGTGAGACGCCGCGGCGGCGGGACGAGGCATGGACAGGGTGCGCTCATTTCGGGACCACCGCCGTGACGGCCCCCTCGCGGCAGAACATGGTCTGGCGGTGGTGCCAGACGACGCCCACGGCCACCGCCAGGAACAGCAGGTTCTCGAGCGGCTGGGCATCCGGCCACAGCGGGTTGATCAGCTGGAAGTGGAACAGGACCGGCAGCAGCAGGCTGCCCCGCGAGGCATTGAACATCGGCGTGACGATGAGGCTGAGCGCCAAGGCGCCGACCAGGAACGGCAGGAAGGACCAGGCCCCCTGCGGCGTTCCACCGAGGAAGAACGCCGGCAGGTGCCAGATGCCCCAGATCAACCCCAGGAGGATCGCGGCCCAGAAGGGCGTGACGCGGCGCTGCAGCAGCGGAAGCGCCACCCCTCGCCAGCCGAGCTCCTCCACGGGCCCCTTGATGACCATCAGCAGCGCGGCCACCAGCCAGGCGGATAGCGACGCGAAGTCGGGCGGGTTGCCGAATCGCCAACCCTGCAGCAGGGCCGCCGCATAGAAGACCAGCGGCACCCCCAGCAACAGGAACGCGTACCAGCCGAGGGAGGCGCGCCACAACAAGAGCCGCGCCAGCAGGCGACGCACGCCGACGGCCCCCTCGCCGTGGAAGACGACGAGCAGCGCCGCGATGGCCGGCGCATAGACCGCCAGATAGAACAGCGGATGATGGCCGGTGATGGGGCCGAACGCACGGCTCATCGGCGCGTTGAGGAACAGGTAGCCGGCGAGGACACCCCAGGCGATCGTGAAGGTGATGACCAGGAAAGGCAGGAGCGCGCGTTCGCGCATCACGCCTCCCCCTGCTGCATCACGCGCTCCACCGGGCGGCGCAACGAGCGCGGCATGGCCGGACCGCGGCCGAAGCGCACCACCAGGTCGGGTCGCCCGCCGGCCAGCCCCAGCGCCCGGGCGAACTCGGGGCGCACGCTCGCCTCCTCCACCGGCTGGTTGACGAAGGCGTTGCGAACGCCCAGCGCCGTGGCCTGCAGGGCGAAGCGCTGGTAGCAGCGGCCGGCCTCGACCCAGTGCGCCCGGTCATCCACCGACGAGACGAACACCGCCAGGCCGGCGGCGCTGCGCACCTGGCGGGCCAGCTTGGCGTTCTCCGGCTTCGGCCGCAACGTGGCACGCATCAGGTACTTCCCCAGCCAGCGCGGCGCCTGGGGGTTGCCGGTGGCCCGGCCGCTCAGGCCATCGCCCCTGGCCACCGCCTCGGCGTCATTGAAGCGGATCCACGCCTCGAGCTCGCGCCGGAAAGCGGGATTCTCCAGTTGCCGGGTGTTGGCGTCCAGGATGAACGCCAGCGCCCGTTCGATGGCCTCGCGCTCGGTGAGCAACACCACCGAGACGCCGTTCCCGCTGCCCGCCGCCTCGAGCATGGCCAGATCCTCGGCGGAGAGCGGCGTGCCGTCGTAGTCGCTGCGCGTGCACTGCCGTGAGGCGATGGCCTCGAACAGCGGCGACGCCTCGGCCTCGCCGGGCGTGAGAGTCACCCGGATCTCGCCGTCGCCGTGCGGCCGGAACTCGGCCTGGGCGGAGAGCCCCCTCGCACGGGCGGCCAGGCAGAGGTTCTCGGTGGCGCAGCCGAGCGACGCATAGAGGTGATGGTCGTCGGGGTCGACCACCGGCGTGCGCCGGGTCAGGTCCGGCTGGATGCGGATGGCGCCCTCCTCTACCCCGAACCGCCAGCATTGGGTGTTGTGGCCCGAGGGCGCCAGGGTGGCGTAGCGGATGAGCGTTTTGAAGTGCTCGGCCTCTTCCTGCGCCGGTCCCTCATCCACGGTCCAGGTGCGTTTCACCGCCTCGTCGTAGGTCATGATGCCCTCGCGATCGTTGACCGATGCTGCGGATGAGTATCGCCCAGGATCCCGCCAGCAGAGAAGACAGCGCGTGGCATGGCAGGCATGCTGGACAACTGGCGACACGCGACCCCGGAGGCCCCCAATGACAGCACGCCTGATCGACTTTCAGCACGCGGATGAGGCGCCGCGCTGGCGAGCCATCAACGACGACGTGATGGGCGGCATCTCCCGCGGCAGCCTGCAGGTGGAAGATGGCATCGGGGTGTTCAGCGGCGAGACCTCGCTTGAAAACAACGGCGGTTTCGCCTCGGTGCGCCGCGAGCCCGAGCCGTTCGACCTGAGCGACGCCGCGGGGGTGACGCTATTCGTCCGCGGTGACGGCCGCCGCCACCAGCTTCGCCTCTATACCGAGCAGCTGCCACAGGGCGCGGCTTACCGGGCGATCTTCGAGCCCGAGGCCGGCGAGTGGCAGCATGTCACCCTGCCCTGGCACGACTTCGAGGCGGTATTCCGCGGCCGGCGGCTGGAGGATGCCCCGCCGCTCGACCCCGCGGCGATCCGGCAGGTGGGGTTTCTCATCGCCGACCGGCGTCCGGGCCCCTTCCGGCTGGAGGTAGTGTGGTTGGGGAGGTTGAACAGCTAAGCCTTTCACCTGACTCGACCGGTCAGCACCATTCGGCCTGCGTCATCACGCATCTTGCCTATCCTGATGTTAGGGATGAAAAGCCCGTTCACTGGAGGCACAACCATGATCATCAAGGGACTCGTACTCAGTCTTATCCTCTTCGGCTCCGTGGGACTGGCCAGCGCCGATTACACCGACGGCATGCGCTACTACGAGCGGCAGGAGTACCGCCAGGCACTGCAGGCGTTCGGCGACGCGGCCAGAAGCGGCGATGCCGATGCCCAGTACATGCTGGGCCGCCTGCACGAGGCCGGCAACGGAACAGCCCAGGATTTCGTCCAGGCCCACAAGTGGTACAACCTGGCCGCGGCCCGCGGCCACCGCCATGCCGCCGAGGCACGCGATTCGCTGGCCGAACGCATGACGGCCGGACAGGTCGCCGAGGCGCAGCAGGCGACACGCGGCTGGCAACCGGAAGAGGCCGCTTCCTCGCAGGCGGGGCAGCGAGCGCGGCCCGACATCGAGACCCTGTCGGATCGGCAAGGCGTAGCCGAGATACAGCGCGAACTCAATCGGCTCGGCTATGACGCCGGTCCGGTGGATGGCGCCATGGGACGCCGCACCCGCAGTGCGATACGCGAGTATCAGGCCGACAGGGACATGGCCCAGGACGGCCGCGCTTCGGCCGACCTGCTGAAGCGCCTGCGCGAGACGCAGAGACAGGACGTGGCGGCCCCCTCCGAGCCGCCACCCGCCGCCGAGTCTCGGGTCGCCCTGCAGGACGACTTCAGCGACGGCGATTACCGTCGCGATCCTCCCTGGACGGTGCTCAGCGGCGACTTCGAGGTCGATGAGAATGGATTGCGCAGCATCGTGGAGACACGGCGCACGACCGATCGAGAATCACGGAGTCTCAGCTCCGATCGGCCGGAGGAGATCGGCCTGGCGATGCTCGCGCTGATCCTCGAGCAGACGGGCAATGCCCGGCAGGACGAGGTGCCTGTCCCCGTGGAACCGGCGCGCATCTTCGTCAATGGGCCGGTCGACAACGCCTTCAGGATGGAACTGGACATCACCTCCCGGCAGCGGCCTGGCAGCCTGGAACTCGGGGTCTTCCAGGGCAACCGGCCCAACGGCACCGGCTATCGCCTGGTCTACACGCCCGGCTCGCGCCCCGGGCTCAGCCTGGTCAGGCTGATGTCCGGAAGCGCAGAGGTGATCGCCCGCCACGAAGCCAGTCTCGACCTCGAGGACGGCCGCTTCCACCGCATCGTCTGGACCCGCGACGATAACGGACAGATGCAGGTTCGCGTGGATGACCAGCGACTGCTGCGTGTGCAGGACAATGGCCTGCGCGACCCCTTCCAGGGCTTCATGCTGGCAAACCAGGGGGGCGACTACACCCTGCGTCGGATCAGGCTGGAGGAGTAGGCGCCTGTATCGACCCGCTCCAGGCGAGGTCGCCCTCACCTGCTCACTGGCGAAACGACCGAATGCCACCCGATTCCACCGGCGGGAAGCGGTGCCATTCGGTCGAGCTCCCCCGCGTTCTGATAGACGCCCGTGAGCGAGGGGCAGCTATCATCGCCCGCGACCGGCGAGAAGCCGCCCCATTCGACGGGATAGACACCGTGCGACGAACACCCCGGCGCAACGACGGCAATGATGAGAACCAGATACCAGGCAGCGCCAGCTGATAGTGTCATAGGCGACTCTTCGCATCCTGGAAATTGGGGTACGTCGCCACGTTCTGACGTTCGTGATCCCTGCACACCCCCTGCCCCAACCGAGGCGCGCTCTCTCTAGCCCAGCGGGTGGCCGTGGGCCTCTACCCGGCGCCTGAGCCAGGCGCCGGTCAGCAGCAGCAGGGTCAGCGCGACCAGCGGCAGGATCACGTCGGGCCTGACAGCCTCCTCCTTCTCCACCGCCTCCAGCGCGCCGAAAATCGCGCTGGAGTAGACCGCCCACTTAACGCTCAGGCCGATGATGGCCGCCAACACGAAGGTCGCCAACGGCAGGCGCAGCAGGCCGGCGGCGAAGTTGACCACGGAGTGGGGGAAACCCGGCAGCACCCGCAGGGCGCACTGGGTCAGGAAATCACTGCGCTTCTCCAGGTTGACCATGACCTTGCGAGTGAGCCCCCTGGGCGTCCAGCGGTCGCTGAAGCGGGAAGAGAGGTAGAAGGCCCCCAGGGCGCCCGCCACGCTGCCGACGGTCAGCATCAGGGTGGCCCCCAGCGGCGGATAGAAGGGCGCGATCAGCCACAGTCCGATGCTGCCGGGCAGGCCGAGCGTCAGGGTCACCGCCATGATCAGGATCACCGAGATGATTACCCCGGGGTGGTGGGAGGCCGCGTCGGCCCATTGCTGGACGTCGGCCAGTTCAGGCGAGTGCCAGATCCACAGATAGCCAGCCATCAGCAGCGTGGCGCCGATCGCCACCCAGCGCCAGGGTCGGCTTGGCGGACTGTCGTTGAACATCAAGGCGTCTCGGTCATCCATCAGGCGCCATCGTGACACGCCCAGTGCGCCGGGTCACGGCTCGCAACACCCGCGAGACAACAGGAGGCCAGAAATCGTGTACGCCCCCGATTGTTCGTTGCCAGGGCAAGATGAAGCAAAAATCGCGCCCTGGTGCCCCAGGGCTTTGACGAGTTCCGCTATCGAGATAGACACATCATCTAGCGCTGCCTACGTGCCGACTTTCCAGACAACACCTGGCCAGAGGGTTTCGGGATAGGCCTGTTGATCCGCGGCGTTCTTTCCTGAAGGATGAGTTTCTTACACTCTGCTGTAATGAATCCTTAGCTGCTTCACACCTTATGATGCTAATGCGGGATGTATCAGAGGATGCCTTCATGACCAGAGACAATCATCTCCAGAAGATGGGTATCATGAATCGTTTACGGCGCAATCGTAAAGACGGTTCTCTTCCTATGGTCTAGTGTCAATGAAGGACATGGCGATAAGTGCCGAACAAGGCACTGGTCACGGTCCCGGTTGGCAATGGCTACCTAAGCATGGGAGCAGTAGCTACCTGACGGGAAGAAGGGGCTGGCGCCCGAGGAAAGCCGTACTGTGGCGCTTTGAGTAGTTGCTTGAACAATGCCCCGCCACTCACTGCTGGGAGACATGACATGTCAACAGGAACAATTTTACTCATCATCGTGATTCTGCTTCTGATCGGCGTGATACCTGCCTGGCCCCACAGCAGGGGATGGGGATATGGCCCAAGCGGGGGTCTCGGGCTGGTGCTGATCATCCTGCTCATCCTGTTGTTGATGGGCAAGATATAGCCTCGAAAACCGGTGGCGAATGGGGCAGCTCCTGGTTAAACGGAGGCATCCCTTTTCATGGCGATGTTTCCTATTCAGCGTCTCGCAGTCGAACGTAAGCCGTGGTGTGCCACGGCGTCTTATCGCTGACTTCGAGTCGCAGGCACCCCGTACAGCAGCAGCCTCATGAAGCAGATCAGCAGGAAAGGAAGGGATGGGGATAGACCCTGTTTAATGATAAATCGAGCGCCTGCAACCCGGCAAAGAGATTTTGCTGAGATGGTCGATTGAGATGTGGAGAGTGACATTTCGAACGCCACTGACCGACCTAGCGTGATGGCGTGCTGACACCTTCCTGCGGTATTCCCTTGATTTCCTGTGCGCACTGTTCCATTTCTGCTGCCCATCGACTCGCCGTCTTTCGCAGCCTTGACGATCCAGGCCATGTAACATTAGATCACTTCGAAAGCATGCACCTACGACGTTGACCCAAGGCTCGGCAAGGGCCACCTCCGGTTGGACTGAGCGCCGCTCGGCTTTAGACCTTGGTCGCATGTTGGTACACTTCCATCGCTCTGGTCGGCGTCGTGTCCCATCGGCGCCCACATCCTCCGCAACTAGAGCATCTCCATGCCTCCGAACAACCCTCCCGCCCCACACGGGACCTCGGCCCTGTCGCGCCTGGGCGATCCCATCGTGCTGCTGCTCACGGTCGGCTTCATCGTCGCCTTCGTCGGCCTGTCGCTTTACGACATCGACCTGGTGGCCGACAGCATCAACGCCGGCTTCGCCTGGACAGCGGCAACCCTGGGCACCTACTTCCAGCTCCTGCTGCTGCTGACCTTCCTGATCGCCATCGGCGTGGCCATCTCGCCGGCGGCCGGGGCCCGGGTCGGCAACCTGGAGAGCCCGCAGATCAGCACCTTCACGTGGCTCTCGATGATCATGTGCACCCTGCTGGCCGGAGGCGGCGTCTTCTTCGCCGCAGGCGAGCCGGTCTATCACTTCGTGGTGACCCCGCCGGCCTTCGATACCGAGGCGGGCACCGCCGAGGCGGTAGCCGGCGCCTTGGCCCAGTCGTTCATGCACTGGGGCTTTCTCGCCTGGGCGGTGCTGGGCTCGCTCTCCGCCATCGTGCTGGCCCACGCCCACTACGTGAACGGCCAGCCGCTGCAGCCGCGCACCCTGCTCTACCCGGTGTTCGGCGAGCGGGTCATGAAGGGCACCCTGGGCAGCCTGGTCGATGCCTGCTGCGTGATCGCGGTGGTCGCGGGCACCGTCGGCCCAATCGGCTTTCTCGCCACCCAGGTGAGCTTCGGCCTGCACGAGCTGCTCGGCGTCAGCGAGGGTTACGCCACCCAGCTCGGCATCCTGCTGCTGCTGGCGGGGGTGTACGTCACCTCGGCGATGACCGGCATCCACAAGGGCATCCAGATCCTGTCGCGCTTCAACGTCTTACTGGCGCTGGGCATCGCCGCGGTGATCCTCGTGGCCGGCCCCACCCTGTTCCTGATCAACGCCTTCAGCCAGGGCTTCGGCGAGTACCTGTCGTCGTTCTTCACCATGGCCACCATGAGCGCCGAGACCGCACCGGCCTGGTGGATGCAATGGTGGACGGTGTTCTTCTTCGCCTGGTTCATCGGCTACGCACCGCTGATGGCGATCTTCGTGGCGCGCATCTCCCGCGGGCGCACCATCCGCGAGATGATCCTCGCCGTGGCGGTGATGGCCCCGGTGGCCACCGCGATCTGGTTCACCCTGCTGGGCGGCTCCGGCATCCACTACCAGCTGACCGGCGCGATCGACCTCGCCGAGGCGCTGAACAACTTCCAGTTCGACGTGGCGACCCTCACGGTGGCCCAGGCGCTGCCGGGCGGCAGCCTGATGGCCCTGGCCATCCTGCTGCTGACCAGCATCTTCGTGGCCACCACCGGCGACTCCATGAGCTACGCCATCGCTGTGGTATGCGCCGGCCACGACGCGCCGAGCCCGCTGGTACGCGCCTTCTGGGGCATCGCCATGGCGCTGATGGCCGGCATCCTGCTCTACATGGGCGCGGGGCAGATCGGCGCACTGCAGCAGTTCATCGTGATCACCGCGATTCCCGTCTCGCTGGTCCTGCTGCCCTCGCTGTGGGCGGGCCCCCGGGCCGCCTATGCCATGGCGCGGGAGCAGGGCAGCATCGCGCCCCATTCGGTGGCCAGCGCCGGGGCCGAGTGAGCCTGCCGGGAATGACGGCCTGACGGCCAGACGCGGCATCCTTGGCGTATCATGGAGGCATCGGGTGCGGTGCCTCCCGCGCCTCCTGGCCGATGGCCGGCCACTCTGCAGAAGGAGCCGTCATGAAAGTCCTCCCCGCCCTGATTCTCGGCATCGCCGCCATCGTGGCGGCGTCGCTGATCGCCGAGGGGCTGACCGACCTGCGCACCGGCGACCGCTACGTCACGGTCAAGGGCCTGGCCGAGCGGGAAGTGCAGGCGGATCTCGCCCTCTGGCCGCTCCATTTCGTGGCCACCGGCGAGACGCTGCAACAGGCCCACGACGCGGCCAGTGCCAGCCGCGAGGCGGTGCTCGCCTTCCTGGAGGACCACGGCATCGACACTGCGCAGGTGGAGCTGCAGCGCCTCAACGTCAACGACACCGCCGCCAACCCCTACCAGGGCGGTGAACGCGAGCAGAAATTCATCATCAACCAGACGCTGACGGTGCGCAGCGAGGAGATCGCGCGCATCCGCGACACCGCCCAGGCGGTGGGCGAACTGCTCGACGCCGGGGTGGTGCTCTCCTCCGACTACGGCCCCGGCGGCCCCCTCTATCTCTTCAGCGGGCTCAACGACATCAAGCCCGAGATGATCGTCGAAGCCACCGCGGCGGCCCGGGAGGCCGCCGAGCAGTTCGCCCGTGACGCCAACGCGGACGTGGGCGACCTGCGCCGCGCCAACCAGGGGGTATTCGAGATCCGCGCGCGGGACCAGGCCATGGGCATCACCGAGGCGCAGCAGCCGGTCAAGAGCGTGCGGGTGGTGACCACCGTGGAGTACTACCTGCGCTGAGACGCCGGCAGCAGGCCAATCGCCAATGGACGGCGGCGATCCAGGAGGAGAGCGTCGAGCACTTCATCCGTGCCTTTCGCCGGCCGCCGAAAAACGCTTGACCCTCGACTTCGTCGCCACCGACGACCCAGTGCATGGCGAGCAGCACGCTCGGCATTTCTCCGGCTTATACGACGGATATTACTTCCTGCCGCTCTACGTATTCTGTGGCCAGCAGTGGCTGGTCGGCCACCTAGGATGCAGCCCTCCATGCCGGCACCATACTCGCCCTGCTGGTGCGCGCCACGCCAAGCCTGCTCACGCTGACCCTCGACTCCTGCTGTTCCGGACGCACGGCAATTTCCCCCGGACGCACGGCAATTCCGGGACTCGCGGCCGGCTCGTATGCTTGCGGCGAGCCCTCGGAAACGGGATCGACGATGGCTCGACGCGCTGGCGGCTGATCACGGAGAAGAACGATGGACGCCTACAGAGACTACGTGACGTACGCCAAGGACGTCGGCCTTCGATGAGAGCGCTTCCCGAGCGGCGCCACGCGCATCGTGCGGCACTGATCCCACCACCTTACCGATGCAGGAGAAACTTCATGCAACGCTACAAGACCACTCTTCTTGCCGCCATGACCAGCGTCCTCACCCTCGCGGCGGGCGGCGCGGCGGCCGAGCAGACCGCCCTCGTCCTTTACGAAACGAAAGGTGCCGATCAAAGCGACCGACAGGAAGGCATCGCCTTCGTCGAACTCGACACAAACGAGCCCGACTACGGCCAGATCCTCGCCCAGATCCCGTTACCGCCAGAATTCCACTCGCACCACATCTTCTACAACCCGGCGCGGGACAAGGCCTACGTCACCTCGCTCGCGACGCACGAGTTGCGGGTCTTCGACGTCAGCAAGTTTCCCTACCGGTGGAACTCGGTGGAGGTCGCGGATTGCGAGGTGGGCGAGGACGTCTCGTTCTCCGAGGCGCAGAGCAAATGGTACCTCACCTGCATGGGCTCGTCGGTGGTCATCGTCGGGGATGCCGAAACGGACGAGGTACTGGATACTGTCGCGATGCCCGCGCCTTGGCCGCACGGGATCGCGACGAACGACGCGATCGACCGGCAACTGGTGACCAGTACTGCCAACCCCTCCGACCCGAATGAATGGGGCGAGGAAATCGTCGTCCTGCAACACAGCAACGGCGAAATTCTGTCGACTCACAAGACGTCGAACGCGCCGTCGCCTTCGGGCGCAGGGCCGGTCGAAGCATTTTTCGTGCCAGGCGTCGAGCCGCCGCTGGCCTACATCACCAACATGGAGGGCAGCCTGTGGCTCGCCGAGTGGCAGACGGAGACCGAAGAATTTGCCTTCCGCGAGGAGTTCCGATTCGACGAGTTGGGCCAAGGCATGACACTCGAGGTCTACTTCAATGCCGAGGGTGACCGGGCCTATGTGACGTCGGCAATGCCCGGGCATCTCAACGCCTTCGACATCACGAATCCTCGGGCGCCCGAGCATCTTTGGGCAACAGAGGCCGCGGGCGGCGCACACCACCTGGTGTTCTCGCACGACGGCAGCCGGGCCTATGTGCAGAACAGCCTGCTCAACATCGAAGGCATGAACGATGGCTCGATCTCGGTCATCGACCTCGAGACCGGCGAGAAGATCGACAGCATCGACACGTTCAAGGACGCGGGGCTTACGATCAACACCATCGCACTGACCCCCGAGGCCGAGGACTTCCACAGCCACTGAGACAGACGGTGACGGCGGAAATATACGCCGTCACCGCTCGCCTGAACGTGCGATATCCAATAAGAGATGAGGCAGTGGTCGCGCCGACGAAGCGACGACGCGGCTCTGGGTCGTCGAAGCTGGGGAAGGTGCTCGCTACACGTCGGCGATCTTGTTGGTGAATCTGGCGATTTGCACGGCCACCGGATCAACGTGCGCCGCCTCGATCCGATCCGCGCGGGCGTGCCTGCGCGCTTTCCCTGGACCGTCCCAAGGGACGGCATACCGGTGACTGGCCGGAGTCCCTTCCTCGATGCTCCCTTGCACCTGGCCGGGGTCAAGGACGATCTGAGCCAATGTCTGCACGAGCACGGCAACAGGGTTCTGGTTATGCGGTTCTCCGTCTGAGTCCAGCAGCCCGAAGCCGCATCCTTAATCAGTACTGATCACCGCCGACCGCCTAACGATTCCGTTCCGAGCGCCAGATGCCGGGGGAAAGGCCCGTGGCGCGGCGGAAGGCACGGCTGAAGGAAGCTTCGGATTCGTAGCCTACGGCTTCGGAGATGCTGTAGACGGGCGTGTCGGTGTCGGCCAGCAGGCCGGCCGCGATCTGCATGCGCCAGCTGGTGAGATAGCTCATCGGCGGGACGCCGAGCGTCTCCTTGAATGTCGACGCAAGCACGGAGCGCGACACGCCGCTGGCCCGCGCCAGCGACGACAGCGTCCAGGCCCGCGCCGGGTTGTCATGGAGCAGCGCGATGGCACGGGCGACATGCGGGATGCGCAGCGCCGCGAGCCAGCCGCGGGCGTCCTGCGGCAGGCGTTCGGCATGAATGCGTACAGCCTCGATGAAGATCAGCTCGCTCAAGCGTGACAGCACGTTGCGGCCGCCGTCCCGACTGTCCCGCCCCTCGGCCGCGGCGGCCCGGATCAGGCTGGCGAGCCATCCGTCCCTTTCGGAATACCCGTCCGTGATGACCAGCATGCTCGGCAGCGAGTTCAACAAGGGATTGAACGGCAGCACGTCACAGCCGAGAAAGCCACAGATCAGGCGGACCGTCTCGGGACCATCGCCATTCCGTGTCAGCATGAGCGGCTTGATGTCCTCGGGCGGGGGCTCGTCGAAGATGGCCGGGTCGAACGTCGCCCTGAGGCCCGGCTCGCTCGAGAGCACGTGCGGCAGCCCCTGCGGAAATACGATCACGCTTCCCGCTGTCAAGCAGACCGGTTCGGCATCGCCGTCGAGCAATCTTGCCCAGCACACACCGTTCGCGACCACGTGATAGTTGATGACGTGCTGCGCGCGCGGCATGATCAGTGCCTTCAACTCGCGGGAGGGCGGCGCCTCGGCGACCCAAGGCGCACATCCCTCTACGTCGAAGAAGAGCGCACCTGACAGGTGCACCTCCTTCAACACGTCCGACAGGATGTCCGCAGCCATTCCAATTCCTTCGAATATTCGTCTGTGAGACTAAAGGAAACCGGCTTCTGATGTGATTACTAGGGTCAGGGCTCACAACCAGAACATGACGGTTGCTGCGATGCAGATGGCGAAGAGAAGCAGTTGGCCACACCTGTCGTAGCGAGCTGAGATGCGTGCTGTCGATCATGATCGTGTTGCCGTTGGCCTCCGGTTGCGTCGGCGTAACGCAGATACGCGCGAGCACGCCCATGCGCGACCAACGGACGAACCGGTTGTAGAGCGGCCTGGGTGGAGCATAGACGGAAGGCGCTTACTTCCGCCCTAACCCTTCTTCTCAATATAGATTATCCCTCTCGGCACATGCCGGTCATCGATCCGCGGCTTGCCTCTGGGCTTGGAAAAGTCCGGCCGCAATCGCTCCATCCGCTCGTCGGTCAATCAAAAACTCCCGCGCCTCTCGCCCCCTCTGTTCGGGAGCTCGAATCAAGCAGCCCGCCCAGCCTCAAGCGGATTTATGGGTCCCGATCCTCAGGTCCTGCGACGGGACACTGCGCATCCGGACGATCAGCCATGACACCAGGACGGGCGGCCGTGGGGCGGGAGCGGATAGCGCCATAGGATAAGGATGCCATCGGCGCTGACTCGCGCGTCGAGGCGAACCCGACACGCGCCGAGGTGGCGCTCACCTATGGAGAAGACCATGTTGACCGACTGGAGAGGCTTGCCGGTGACGGCGAGCGGAAACGCCACTGTCGAGGCCATCGACACCTTCGTCGAGGGGTTGCTCGGCTACGAGAACAGGGCAGCAGTTATCGTCGCCGCGGCCGACGCCGACGGAGAGAGTACGCTGGCCAACGCCTACGCCGCCATGTTCAGCATGTTTCTGGAAAGCCGTGAAGCGCCAGGGATGGCCGCAGGCTATATCGCCCGGGCCGAGGCCGCGGCGAAACACGCGACCGTGCGCGAGCGACTGGTGCTGGACGCGGCCCGGGCCTGGGCCGAAGGAGACATACCTCGAGCAATCGCTGTCGGCGAGGAGTTGGCCGCCAGCCACCCGCGCGAGATCGCGACGGCGAAGACCACGCAGTACCACTACTTCAATCTCGGCGACGCGGCGGGGATGCTGCGGATCTCGGAGAAGATCGGCGCGATGAACGACGACCTCCCCTATGCCCATGGCATGGCCGCCTTCGCCTACGAGCAGGCGCACCTGCTGGAAGACGCCGAAGCAGCCGCCCGCCGCGCGATCAAGCTCAAGCGCAAGGAGCCGTGGGCCCACCACGCGCTGTCCCACGTCTTCCTGGCACAGGGCCGCACCAGCGAGGCGCGCGGCTTCCTGGAAGACGTCAAGGAGACCTGGACCGATCTGAACTCGTTCATGTTCAGCCATAACTGGTGGCACATGGCGCTGGTGATGATCGACCAGGGCGACAGCGAGGCGATCCTTGGCTTCTACGACCGCAATATCTGGGGCATCTGGAAGGAATACTCGCAGGATCAGGTCGGCGCGGTATCACTTCTGGCGCGACTCGAACTCGTCGGCATGGACGTCGGCGATCG
Organism: Halomonas rhizosphaerae; assembly: GCF_030010555.1. GTDB lineage: Bacteria > Pseudomonadota > Gammaproteobacteria > Pseudomonadales > Halomonadaceae > Halomonas > Halomonas rhizosphaerae. Next base: position 9,000 of record NZ_JASCQP010000031.1, on the reverse strand, counting down.
CTGGTCCGATCTCGGGCAGTACTTGAAGGCACGCGTCGACGATCACGTACAGCCGTTCCTGAGCGCACAGTATCTCTACGGTCTCGCCCGCGCCGGCCTTCCCGAGGCGGACGCGATGATGACCAGCGTCCGCGCGCATGCCACAACGGCGCCTGCTTTCATCCAGCCGGTCTGGACGGAGGTCGCGGTGCCCCTGTGCGAGGCGCTTCTTGCCCATGCTCGCGGCGATGTCGAAACCACGGTGCGCAGGCTCGGACCGGTCCTGCCGCGTCTGGTCGAGATCGGCGGAAGCCACGCGCAGCGTGACCTGTTCGAGCAGATCTGGCTTGACGCGCTGATCCGGACCAACCGTCTGGGGGCCGCGCAGCGCATCCTCGAACAGCGCCGCGAAGCAAGTCCGGAAGCCAAGCCCACCTACGGCAAACTCGCGCTGATCTACGACCGGCTCGACCTGCCGACCGAGGCCGGGCGAATGATGGTCCGCGCCCGCGCCGCCGCGCTCATGCACTGAGGTCGTCAGGCATCTCGCCATGAGAGGCACGTACGGTGAAGTTTCTCTCGATGAACGGGCTCGGCTAGTATGGGGAATCCCTGATACACCGAGCCCTGTCCATGCAAGCCACCCTCGAGCAGCGCGCGCTGAAGCTCTCCATCCTCGTGACCCTGGGGGTCTCCAGCCTGGGGGTCACTTTCGGCCTGCTGGCCGGCTCGCAGTCGATCCTCTTCGACGGCGTCTTTTCCACCATCGACGCCGCCATGTCGGGGCTGGCGCTGCTGGTGGCGCGGCTCGCCGTGCGCGATGCCAGCGAGCGCTTCCAGCATGGCTACTGGCACCTGGAGCCGCTGGTCGCGGCGCTCAACGGCAGCATCCTGATGCTGCTCTGCTTCTATGCCTTCCTCACCGCCCTGCTCGACCTGCGCGAGGGCGGCCGCGAGCTCGCCTTCGACCTGGCGATCGGCTACGCCGTGGTGGTGGCCAGCGTCTGCTTCGCCATGACCGCCTACCAGCGGCGCATCAATCGCACGGCGGACTCCGAGTTCGTGCGCATCGACATGCAGGGCTGGCTGATGGCAGCGCTGATCACCACCTCGCTGCTGGTGGCCTTCGTCATCGCCCGCTTCCTGCAGGGCACCGCCTGGGCGCACTACACCCCCTACGTGGACTCGGTGCTGCTGATGGTGCTGACGGCCAGCTTCATGCCGGTGCCCATCGGCATCGTGCGGCGCGCCATGAAGGAGGTGCTGCTGATCGCGCCGAGCGAGATCGACCGCGAGGTGCATGCGGCCATGGCCCCGGTGATGGCGCGCGAGGGGCTGCTGCGCTACTACAGCCACGTGGCCAAGGCCGGCCGCGGCCACTACATCGAGATCCATATCGTCACCACGCCCGAGTACGGTCAGGGCCAGGGCATCGCCGTGCTCGACGAGATCCGCGAAGAGATCAGCGCCGGACTGAGCCCGCCGCCGCAGCGGCGCTGGTTCACCGTGGCCTTTACCGCCGACGAGCGCTGGGCCTAGGCCAGGTGACTCGCCCTGAAGGCCAGCCGGCCACGAATGCCTTCAGCCCTCCCGGGAAACCCACTGCCCCGCCTGCTGTTCGGCGCGCCCCTCGGCCTCCAGCTTGAGCAGGTGGGCCAGCGCCGAGCGCGCCGCCACCCCCAACTTCTCCGCCGGCACGTCGTCGTAGGCGTGGCGCGTCAGCGCCTCGAGGCTCACCGGAGCGTGGCGCACCAGGGCCCGGCGCACCTTGTGCTCCCGGGCCAGGCGATGGGTGACCAGGAAGTCGATGGCGGCGTGGGCCTGGCCGATCAGGAAGCCGTGGCCCGGGGCGATGGTATCGAAGGGCTCCTCGCCCAGGGCCTGCAGGGCGGCCAGGTAGGCGGCCATGTCGCCGTCCGGCGGGTTGATCACCACCGTGGAGCCCTGCATCACCTGGTCGCCGGCGAACAGCAGCCGCGCGGGCTCCAGCAGGTAGCAGAGGTGGTTGGAGGCGTGCCCCGGCGTATGCAGCACCTTGAGCGGGCCGACGGGCGTCTCGAGGCGCTCGCCGTGGGCCGGCCGTTGGTCGGGCGCGAAGCCGGCGTCCTGGCTGGGTCCCGCCGGCGACGGCAGGCCCACCAGCCGGGCGCCGGTGCGCGCCTTGAGCCAGGCCGCCCCCGGCGAGTGGTCGACATGGGTGTGGGTCACCAGCACCCGGGAGATCCTGCCCCCGCACAGCGCCAGCAGCCGCTCCAGGTGGGCTTGTTCCGCGGGGCCGGGGTCGATCACCAGATGGTCATCGCCGTTGCCCAGCAGGTAGCTGTTGGTGCCGGGGCCGGTCATCGCGCCGGGATTGGGGGCGGTCACCCGGATCACCCCCGGCGCCAGTTCCACCGCCCGGCCGGGTTCGATCTCGGCGCGGGCCGTGCCCCGCCGCTGGGGGTCCAGGCGGCGCACCTCCGCATAGGCCGGGGCATCCGGCTCCACCTGCCAGGCGACCCCGCCCTTGCGGGCCGGCCAGGGGCGGCTTGGGCGTGGCGTCGGCGGGTTGGCATGGGCGTGGCGCAGCAGCCCCTCGGCGGTAGCGAAGTCGGCGAGCAGGCGAAGGGTGCGCAGGGTGGGGTAGCCCAGCGCCATGCGGCCCTGGCGATGCGCTGCCAGGGCCTCGGCGGGGGTGAGCCAGGCGTGGTCGATGGTCTCGCTGCCATCGTGTGCCGCCCGCTGGCCCGGCGGCGCCAGGGCCACGAAGAAGCGCGTATCGAATCGCCGCGGTGCGCCCCGGGGCGTGACCCAGTGGCCCAGGTAGGCCAGCCGGTCGAGCGGCAGGCCGAGGCCATGGCGCTCGCACAGCGCGCGGAAGCTCGTCTGCTCGCGTCGCAGCGCCTCGCGCCCCTCGCTCAGCACCGGATGGTCACCCGCCGGCAGGCGCCCCTGGCCGTCCACGGCCAGCAGCAGGCCCGCCTCCTCGAGGCACTCGCGGAGGGCCGCGATCATGTAGTCGGCCCCGCCCTCGTCGAGGCTCAGGGTCTGGCCGATGGCGGCGTCACCGCGACCGGAGGTGAAGGCGCGCACGTCCGGGTCCTGGGGGTCCACGGCCCCGCCGGGAAAGACGAAGTGGCCGGGCAGGAAGGCCGCCTGCCAGGTGCGCTGCAGCAGCAGGACCTCCAGCCCCCGGTCGCCGTCGCGCACCAGGGCGAGGGTCGCGGCGGGACGAACCTCGGTCATGCGCTCCCCCACCATCAGCGCGGCGTGACCACCGCCAGGGTCACCATGGCCTTGGCCACCAGGGTGGCGCCCTCCTCGCCGGTGTAGACCTCGGACTCGGCGACGATCAGAGTGCGCCCGGGCTTGAGCACCCGCCCCACGCAGCGCAGTTCACGCCCGCGGGCCGAGCGCAGCAGGTTGATCTTGAACTCGGCGGTGAGCACGATCGCGCCGGCCGGGATCAGGGAGGCACCCGCGGCGCCGGCGGTGTGGTCGGCGAGGGTGGCCAGCACGCCGGCATGCACGAAGCCATCCTGCTGCTGGTGGTCCTCGCGTACCGCCAGACGCGTCACGCACCGGCCCGGGGCGATCTCATCGGCCTCGACGCCGAGCGCGCGGATGAAGGGCGCCGCCTGGAGGATACGCTCCACCTCGGTGCGGTAGTCGGGGTTGGCCGGCGGGAAGTCGGGGGCCTGGGGCATCACGGGGTCCTAGTGGTGATTGGCTTGGCCACCAGCAATACCATGCCCGAGGCGCCCGTCCCATTGGCCGATGGCAGGGGGCAGCCCCGCCGCTCTCGTCCGAACGGCCGGCCTGTCCCCCACTCCGCCATGCATCCTGCTCTATTCGTCCACCACCACCTCGAAACCACCGTAGATCAGCCGCTTGCCATCGAAGGGCATGGGGTTCGCCTCGGGCTGCAGGCGCGGGTCCTCCATGACCTTGGCCATCCCTCGGTCGCGCACCTCACGGGAGGGCCAGGTGATCCAGGAGAAGATCACAGTTTCGTCCGGCTGGCACTTCACCGCCATGGGGAAGGAGGTGACCTTCCCCTCCGGCACGTCATCTCCCCAGCACTCCACCAACGAAAGGGCGCCGTGCTCCTTGAACACCACGGCGGCGTCGCGGGCGTGCCGGATATATCTCTCGCGGTTGGCGGTGGGGACCGCGGCAACGAATCCATCGACATAGGTCATGAGGGGTCTCCCGTATCTCTTGGGGGCAGTTCCCGCACCGGGCGCACCTCGATGGTGCCGAACCGGGCGGGGGGAATGCGGCTGGCGAGCTGCAGGGCCTCGTTGAGGTCGCGGGCGTCCAGCAGGTAGAAGCCGGCCAGCTGCTCCTTGGTCTCGGCAAAGGGGCCATCGGAGATCAGCACCTCGCCATCGCGCACCCGCACGCTGGCGGCGCACTCCACCGGCTGCAGGGCCTGGCCGGCGAGGTAGTGTCCCTGGTCGGTCAAGCGCTCCACCCCGGCCAGGCACTCCTGGTTGAGGTCGTGCCATTCCTGCTCGTTCATGGCCTGGATGAGGCGCTCCTGGTAGTAGACCAGTGCGGCGTATTTCATGGTTGGCTCTCCTTGTCGCTCATCGGACATTGGCCGGTCCGGCAGCCGATCATCCAGGGGACACCGAAGCGGTCGGTGAGCATGCCGAACCCCTGCGCCCAGAAGGTGGCGCCGAAGGGCATGATGACCCCGGCCTCGAGCAGCCGGTTGTTGTCGTCGGCCATGGCCTCGAGCACGCCCTGGGCGGGCAGCTCGCCGGCCTCGGTGACCGGGTCGGCCTTGCGCATCAGCATGTAGCGCATGAGTTCCACCTCCGTTGGCTGGTTGCCTCCCTGAGTCGTGCGACGGCCGTGCGGATCGACATCACCGCGCGATTTTTTTTTATCGCGACGAGGTGGTCAGTTCGGCCAGCCGGCGTTGCAGGAAGCGGCGTTCCGGCTGCTGGGAAGTCAGCGCCAGGGCCTGCTCATAGGCGAGCCGGGCCTCCCGAGAGTGGCCGGCACGGCGATGCAGGTCGGCCCGGGCGGCATGGAAGAGGTGGTAGTTGACGATCGCCTTGTGGGCTTCCAGCGCCTCCAGCAGGCGCAGGCCTGCCTCCGGACCGTCGCGCATGGCCACCGCCGCCGCCCGGTTGAGGGCGATCACCGGCGAGGGCTGCTGGCGATACAGCGCCTCGTAGAGCATCACGATCCGTCGCCCGTCGGTCGCCTCGGCGCTGGATGCGCGGACATGCTCGGCGGCGATCGAGGCCTGCAGCGTGTAGGGGCCAGTGGGCGTCAGCGCCAGCGCCTGGCCGAGATGCGCCATGCCATCGCGGATACGTAGCCGGTCCCAGCGGCCACGGTCCTGCTCCTCCAGGGGGACCAGTTCCCCGTCCGGGCCCTGGCGGGCGTCGCGCCGGGCGTCATGGAGCCACATCAGCGCCAGCAGGCCGTACACCTCCCCCTCGGGCAGCAGTCGCACCAGCGCCCCCGCCAGTTCCATGGCCTCGGCCGAGAGGCTGACGTCGACCAGGGCATCGCCGGCACTCTGCGAGTACCCCTCGTTGAACACCAGGTAGATTACCCGCAGGACAGCGGGCAGGCGCCCCGGCAGGGCCCTGGCATCCGGCACCTCGTAGGGAATGCCGGCGTCGCGGATCCGGCGCTTGGCCCGCACGATGCGCTGGGCCAGGGTGGCAGGCCTTTGCAGCAGCGCCCTGGCCACCTGCTCGGTGGTCAGCCCGCACATCTCGCGCAGGGTCAGGGCCACCCGCTCATCCAGGGCCAGGCCGGGATGACAGCAGGTGAAGAGCAGCCTCAGCGGGTCGTGCTGGATGCTGCGCTCGTCGAGGCTCGCCGCCGGTTCATCGGGCGCCACGAGGTGGGCATGCCGGCGGGAGGTCTGGCGGCGGCGAATCTGGTCGATGCCGCGCTGCTGGCCGGTGCGGATCAGCCAGGCGGCGGGATGCTCGGGTACGCCCTGCGACGGCCACTGCTGCACGGCGGCCATGAAGGCCTCCTGGAGCCCCTCCTCCGCCAGCTCGAAGTCGCCGAGCAGGCGAATCAGGGTCGCCAGCACCCGGCGCGAGTGCTGCCGATAGAGTCGTTCGATGGCGGCATCGTGGTTCATGACGCTGGCTGGCTCGGCCGGAATCTTCAAGGAAAGCTTAGCCGCGGGGCGGGAAAACGCCGACTTCCGAGCGGCACGAGTTCAACGCGGGCTTCACCACGGGTGGCCGCGGCGCATTGTGCACCGGGATGGGAACTGGCATGAAAACCGTTCAGGGATGGAAAACCGTGTACGCCTGGACGACGCTTCACGAGATGCCGATCCACCTGCCCCGAGGGCTCCACCATGCCGCAATACCACAACGATGCCACCCTGCCCCTGCCGCTCTTCCCCGGCAGCCATATGGTGATCGACGACGACTATGTCTTCCTCTCGGGGCTGACCGCCGAGGATATCCAGGGCGGCGAGACGGTGCTCGGCGACATGGCCGAGGAGACCCGCCTGGTGATGCGCAGCCTCCAGCGCATGCTGGCCTCGGCCGGCTGCGACATGGCAGACGTGGTGCGGGTCGACGTGCACATCACCGACCTCGACCTGATCCGCGACATGGACGCCGCCTACGCCGAGTTCTTCGACGCCCATCGCTACCCGGCACGCACCTGCACCCAGTCGCCCCGCCTCTACGGCGGCGCCCACGTGGAGGTCACCGTGATGGCGCGCCGCCCCGCCGGGCGCAATGAGCCCCCGGCCTCGGGCGCCTGAAGAGCGGCACGTGAGTCACTGCAGGGTCAGGCGCAGGCCGCGGAAGCGCCGGCGATACGCCCGCGGGGTGAGCCCCACGCGCCGGCCGAACAGCCGCCGGAAGAAGCTCGGGTCGGCATAGCCCACCTGCTCGGCCACCGCCTCGATGGGCTCGTCGCCGCTCTCCAGGATCTGCTTGGCCTCCTCGAGGCGCAGGGTATGCACGTAGTCCATGGGCGTCATGCCGGTAGCGGCCTTGAAGCGGCGCTTGAAGGAGCGCTCGGTCAGTCCGCTGCGGCGGACCATGCCGGCCACCGGCGAGTGGGTATCATAGTGCAGCGCGACCCATACCTGGGCCTCGCTGATCAGGGCATCCTCCACCTGTCGGGCGGCGGTCAGGGCCGCGTAGGGCTGCTGGCCCTCGTGGTGCCAGTCGATCAGGAAGATCCGCGCCAGGTGCATCGCCTCGTCCACCCCCACCAGTCGCGCCACCAGGAACAGCGCCAGGTCGATCCAGGTGGTGCCACCGCCGGCCATGATCAGGCGCCCGCCCTCGCCGCTGACCACCAGGGCGCGATGGGCATGCACGCATACCTCCGGATGCTGGCGGGCCAGGGCATCGCAGTAGGCCCAGTGGGTGGTGGCATCCTGCCCGGCGAGCAGCCCCGTCTCGGCGAGCAGCAGCGAGCCGGTGCAGGCCGCGGCCAGCAGTGCCCCGCGTCCATGGCAGTCCAGCAGCCAGGCCAGTTCCGGGTCGTAGTGCCCCTCCAGTGCGGCGCCGGGCACCACCAGCAGATCGGGAATGCAGACGGCCGTCGGCGCCTTGCAGTCGGCCAGCGATGCATCCGGCTCGATCCAGGCCCCGTTGCGGGTGCGAAAGCCGCGTCCGTCACGGGAGACGATCAGCGGTTGCAGCAGCGGCGTCCCGGTACGACCGTGCATCAGCAGCTCCCAGTCGCGGCCGGCCGACCCGAACAGGTCGAACATGCCATACAGGGTGCTGGCGGTGGTCTCGGGCGCCGCCAGGATGGCGACTTGCGTGGCGGTTACCGTGTTCATGGCAGAAAACACCCCTTTGCGGCGCAATCCCCTTTCGTTCCGATGCCGATCCGGCCGTAGGGTTCTCCTGCACGCCCTCCACAATCCCAGAACAACAGGAGAACCATCATGTGCAACGTCCATACCCTTCCCGCCACCGAGGCCGACAGCGGCGCCTTCGAGGACCGGCTGGTCAATGCCCTCAACGAGAGCGGGCTGATGCTGCTCACCGCCATCGGCCACCGCACCGGGCTCTTCGAGACCCTGGCCGGCCAGCCGCCCCTCACCAGCCGGCAGCTGGCCGAGCGCGCCGGCCTCGACGAGCGCTACGTGCGCGAATGGCTCGGCGGCATGGTCGCCGGCGGTGTGATCGATACCGAGCCGGCCGCCGGCACCTATCGCCTCCCCGACGTCCATGCCGATCTGCTCACCGACCGGGGCCCGGCCAACCTCGCCGTCTATGCTCAGTTTATCTCGCTGCTGGGCAGCGTGGAGGATGACGTGGTCCGCTGCTTCCGCGAGGGCGGTGGCGTGCCCTACTCCTGCTATCCGCGCTTCCAGGAGGTGATGGCCAGCGACAGCGGCCAGACCGTGCTGCCGGCACTGTTCGACGCCATCCTGCCGCTGGCACCGGGCCTGGCCGAGCGGCTCGAGGCCGGCATCCGGGTGCTGGACTGCGCCTGCGGCCGCGGCCGTGCCCTGCTGGCCATGGCCGAGCGCTACCCGGCCAGCCGCTTCGTCGGCTACGACCTCTCCGAGCAGGCCATCGCCTGGGCACGGGAACAGGCGCGAGCGGCCGGGCTCGACAACCTGGCCTTCGAGGTGCGTGACCTGAGCGACTTCGATGTCACCGCCGAGCCCGGCGCCTTCGACCTGGTGACCACCTTCGACGGCATCCACGACCAGGCCCAACCGCGCCGCCTGCTCGCGGGTATCCACCGCAGCCTGGCGCCGGACGGCGTCTACCTGGTGCAGGACATCCACGCCTCGAGCCACCACCACCTGGACCGCGACCACCCGCTGGGGACGATGCTCTACGCCGTTTCGGTGAGCCACTGCATGACGGTCTCGCTGTCCCAGGGCGGCGAGGGGCTCGGCACCATGTGGGGACGCGAACGGGCGCTGGCCTACCTGGAGGAGGCAGGCTTCCGCGACATCCGGGTCCATCAGCTGGAGCACGACATCCAGAACGACTACTTCGTCTGCCGGCCATGACGAGGCGTCAAGACAGGTGACAGCAAGAGGGCCGTCCGGCAGGC
>NZ_JASCQP010000030.1 GCF_030010555.1 Halomonas rhizosphaerae | reverse complement strand
CGGCCCTCTTGCTGTCACCGGGAGGTGCGATCGCCAAGGATTGGTGCGCCGCTGGCCTACTCCGGGGATGACGGCTCGTCGCCGGTGGCTGACGATTCGTCGACCTCCTGCACCGTGGCGGGCCGTCGGAGCCGCCGCTTCGCCGGGGTGTCGCCCCGGGCGATGTCGTGATGGCTGAGCACCACCACCTCTCTGGGCCACCATTCGGGATGATGGTCGCGGATGAAGGCCAGCAGCTTCTCCCGGACCCTCGCCTCCGCTTCCCAGGCGCCCATGGCCTCGGGACCCATCAGGTAGAAGGAGATCTCTTGCGTGGCCTCGTGCTGCCCCGTCACGTAACACAACAGCTTGTGGTGCTCGATGACCTGTTCCTCGGCCATCGCGAACTCCTTGAACTTCTCCCTGAGGGTTGCCACATCGGCGCTGAGATGGAGGGTCAGCACGATGGTCCGGTAGAGCTTGGCGTGCTTCGAGGAGAGGTTCTCGTAGGGCTTGGAGACGAAGTACCTCACCGGTACGATCAGACGCCGCTCGTCCCAGGTCCTCAGGCGGATGTAGGTATAGTAGATGGCTTCCACGTAACTCCAGTGGCCCTCGAAGACCACCAGGTCGCCGATGCGGATCGCCTTGGTCAGGGAGACCTGGAAGGAGGCCAGGATGTTGCCGAGCACGGCCTGGCCCGCGACCCCCACCAATACCGTCAAGACACTGGCCGAGGCCAGCAGGGTCATGCCGAGGGACTCGAAGATGCTGACCTGAGCGATCACGAAGACGGCCACGCCCAGCACGGTGACGAGGATCACGGCACGACGCAGCGCATAGAGGGTAGTCAGCAGATTGCGTTCGTCGCGGTGCCTGGTGTCGTCGATCTCGCCCACAAACCGTCGAGACATCCGGATCAGGAAGGCGTCCACGAGCCTCACCGCGATCAGCCCGACGCCCCAGGCCATGATGATGATCAGCACCACCTGCAAGGGGGCGGTGACCACGCCCGAGAAGGCGACCACATAGTCGAGCAGCCACTGCGCATGAAGCGCCATGACAATGAACGCCATTGGCAGCCGGATCATCTGGGCAAAGACGCTGGGGAGTCCCGGGGGCAGGCGGCTCGCCAGCAGGCCCATCAGCCCATGGACGGTCCATCCTACGGCACCGGTGATGAACAGGAAGACCGGGATGGCGACCCACTCCCATATCTTCAGCATGCCGATGGAACTCTGGAAGCGCTCCGGGATATGGCCCTCCAGCCAGGAGGGGCCATATTTTTCGTATAGATCGGGGATCGCAGTGAGCGTCTCTGGGGCAATCAGCCAGACGGCGTCCTGCTCTCCCACTCGGTAACGGGAAACGCGCAGCATATAACTCTGGTCATCGACCTCGAGGGTGGCCAGCTCCACGTCGCGCCGTGGCTCGCCGGCGCGAGATTCCTCCCCGGAAGAGCCCTCGACCATGGCATTCTTGCGCGCAGAAAGGCCGGAGAGGTTGATCCACTCTCCTCGCTGAAGGACGGCGGCGAGCTGCCTGGCCAGAATGGCACCTCGCTCGGCCTGCTCCTCTAGAGTCAGGTCGTTGAGATTGAGGAGATGGGCCGCGACCGCATAGTCTTCCTCTTCGGTCAGCTCCATGAAACTGCGTACCGCATCCCGCGGCGTCTCGCGCTGAACCTCTTCAGGCGGCTCGCCGAGGCCGGCATTCACCGCATCGACGGTGTACCAGCGGGTCTCCTCCTCGTCCTCCTCCTGGGCCGCCCCCAGGCAGGAGACGGCCAGCAGCACCACCAGCAAGAACCAAGCGAGCGGGGTCTTCATAAGCGTCCTTCACGGGTTGTCGGAAACTCCCTGTTCCGGTCGTCGTCACCCCTCCTGGCGCGTCTCCAGCTGGCGGTGCCAGGGCCGCATCGCCAGGATCTCGTCGAACCACTGCAGCGACTCGGGCTCGATGGCCTCCTCCGCCAGCGGTGCCAGCGCCACCGGCTGCCAGCTGCTGGCCTCCAGCGACTCACGCAACCGGGCATAGTCCACCGGGATGTCGGCCGCGGCCTCGTTCGCCTGCAGCTGGCCCAGCGCCTCCAGCAGGTCGCCCATGCCGTTCTCCTGTTCCTCGAGCGGCTTGAACGACTGCACGTAGAGGCGCTCGCCTTCCTGGCCCACCTTCACCGGCATGTCGATGATGTTGACCCGCTCGCCGACCTCGATGCGCGAGAAGAGCGCCTCGATGGTCTCCGGCATCATGCGGATGCAGCCGCGACTGGCACGCATGCCGATGCCGTCCGGACGATTGGTGCCGTGGATCAGGTAGCCCGGGATGTCGAGCATGATGGCGTGCTGGCCCAGCGGGTTGTCCGGGCCGGGCGGCACCACTTCGGGCGGGGGCTCGCCGTTCTCCCTGGCTTCCTGGCGGACCGACTCGGGCGGGTACCAGGCCGGGTCCTTGAGCTTCATGGTGGTCTTGGTCACGCCCAGCGGGGTGTTGAAGCCCTCACGGCCGATGCCGATGGGGTAGGTCTCCACCCGCGGCGTCTCGCCTTCGGCAGTGTCAGGATAGTAGTAGAGACGCAGCTCGGACACGTTGATCACCACCCCCTCGCGTTGCGCCGGCGGCAGGATATAACGCGCCGGGACCACCACCTCGGTGCCCGGGTCAGGGGCCCAGAGGCTGACCTCAGGGTTGGCGTTGCGGATCTCCTCATAGCCGACGTTGTGCTCACGGGCGATGTCGAGCAGTGTCTGCCCCTCGCTCGTCTCGACGGTATAGACCTCGCCGACCATGTTGCCCGTCTCGGGCAGCGGGTAGTGGCCGCGGGGCCACTCCTTCTCGGCCATGGCCGTCACCGGCAGGAGCAGCAGCGCGAGGGACAGGGCCAGGGGGCGGCAGCGCCTGGCCACGGGGGGGGTCACGGAAGCGTTCATGGTGTTCATGGACTCGAGGATGTCGTCGGGGGAAAGGGGGTTGCTTTGAGAACAGTGTTTCATGGCACCCGCGTCACGGCAACCGGGGGCGAGGCAGGCCCGCCACCCGCACGCCGCGAGAGGAGCACCTGCTCACCACTCCTCGCGCAGGACCCGACCGACATCGCGCAGTGTGCGCTCGGCCAACGCCACGTCCGCCACCCCGCGGACACAGGCGACCACCACCAGCCGGTGCTCTTCGGTGTCGGCGATGCCTGCATCGCAGGCCCGGCGTCGCTGGGTCCCGGTCTTGTGGGCGAAGGGGATGGCCGGTCCGAAGCCGGCCTTGAGGCGTCGCTCCCCGCTGCGGGTCCGTGCCATCACGCGAAGCAGCCGCTCGGAGGCCTCGGGACCCAGCGCCTGCCCCTCGGCGAGCGCGGCCAGCAGCTCGGCGAAGCCATCCAGCCGGCCGCTGTTCAGTGCTCCGCCATAGTAGGCGTCGAAGGCGGCATCCAGGGAAGGCAGCCGCCAGGCCGAGCGCGGCACCCCGAGACGGCGAGACAGCCAGTCGAGCCGCGCCTGGTCGGAATCCCGCTTCTGCAGCTCGATGAAGTCGAGTCCGTCCAGGGCGAAGGCCTCGTGGTGCAACTGCGCGTAGACATGCCGACGCACGTCCACCAGGGTGGTGATCGGGCCCAGTCCCTCGGGCACCAGGGCCCGGGCCCGCGTATTGATCGCGGGGAGGCCGAGGTGACGGATCAGCATGTCCGTGGCGGTGTTGTCGCTGACCGTCAGCATCGCCTCGAGCAGCGTCTCGAGCGACAGCCGGGCGCCGGGCGGCGCCCAGTTGGTGGGGCCGGCGCCATCCACGTAGTCGCTCTCGGCCAGCGTCAGCCGCTCGTCGAGGGACAGCGCCCCCGCCTCCACCCGGGCCATCAGCTCGATGGCCACCGGCACCTTGACCAGGGAGGCCAGGTACCAGGGCTCCTCGTCCCGCCAGCCCCGGGTCCGTCCGCTGCCGAGCTCCCGGATGTGCACGCCCAGCTCGCCGGGAAAGCCGGCCTCCAGCGCCGCCAGGCGCGACTCGAGGGGCGCCGCGGCCCCCGGCGCCCCCCACAGCGAGAACAACGCCGCCCCGACCAGGCGAGTGAGCCAGCGCCTCATGATCGCGCCCCGATCCAGCGGGTCAGGGCGATCCAGGCCGCGGTGGCCGGCACCAGCGCCAGGCCGATGCCGAGCACCTGGGGATAGCCGTAGACCTGCCAGGCCTCGAGCAGCAGGCGGAAGACCCCGAAGATCACCACGATATGGAAGATGAAGGCCGCGAGGGCATCCGAACCGACGACCGTGATCGGGCGCAGCCAGGCCGCGGCACGCGCCCCCCCTGTCAGGCAGAGGGCGAGCACCAGCAGCGCCCCGCCGAGGCTGAAGAGCATGAAAGCGAGCGCCGGCGGGTGCTTGCCCGCGTTGCGGGCCACCGCCATCAGCGCCTCGTCGAGACCGGGGAGCGAGACCCCCACGAACCCCAGCAGCATGGCCGCGCCAACCCCGGCCAGGGCTGGCACCAGGCGACGGCGCAGCGCGTCGCGCTCGCGGCAACGCAGCATCCCCTCGCCGATCAGCAGGCCGAGCATCACCAGCGGCAGCCGCGAGAGCTGCCCCCAGGTGTAGTGGTCGTCGTGCTCGACGAGGATCGCCTTGAGCGGCTCGATGCCCCAGAAGGCGAAGTGGCGCTCCAGCCAGCCGGCCAGCAGCGCCACCGCCAGCGGGGCGACCAGCCGCGCCCAGAGCGGCATCCTGCGCCACAGGGGCAGCACCCAGGGGAGCCACAGCAGGGCGATGGCATAGAACCCCAGGATCTCCACCCAGATGGGGAAGCGCTGGTAGAGCAGGGTGTCGAGGATATCCTGCGGGCCGTAGAGCGGCAGCATCTCGACGACGGTCAGCACCTTGTACCAGAACAGCACCTCGACCCCGCGCAGCATCAGCTTCAGGCGCCGCCTGGGCCAGTCGGACGCGTCGGTCTTCGGCAGGAAGGCCACCGCCAGGGCGATGCCGAACACCATGATGAACAGCGACGAGGAAAACTTGGTGAGCAGGTGGATCGGCACCATGCCCCACTCCGGGACCTGACCGATGCCCAGCAGCCCGCTCACCGCATGGCTGACAATCATCAGGGCGATGGCGACGCCCCGGGCCAGGTCGATCGCCTCAATGCGTCCCTGCCCCGCCGGGAGGGAGGGGCACTCCCCCAGACGGACCTGGATCGCCCGCCGCGTTCCGTTCCCTTCTGGCATCACTCGCCCTCCAGCCGCTCGACGCTCTCCAGCGTCAGCCGTCGTCCCTCTCGAGGCGAGAAACGGAAGTGACCCTCGACCCGCACGGCCTCACCCAGGTGGGGGGCGATCCGCTCATGGGGAAATATCTCGACCCGGTTGAGGTCCTCGTCCTCGATCCAGTAGTGCAGCGGGTCCTCGAAGTGGCGCACCACGCCCCAGGTGGCGACCCGGCTGTCGTCATGGGCCGCGGGGTTGTTGGCCAGCACCGGCAGGGGCACCTCGGTGGGCGGCGCCTCCCCGCCACAGCCCGTGAGCAGCAGCCCGGCAAGCAGCGTCGCCGCCAGGCCAGCGGCGCTTCTGCGGTACGGTCTCGTCATGTCTCCCCCGCTGGTCGATGGTCGTCCGCCATGGACGACGCCGGCGCCAGTATCGCCGAAGCGCCGCGGCCCCGTCACCGCCAGGGGTATCTCGCCAGGGTTCTTTTCGCCCACGGGGCCTCGGGGTAGGCTGGGCGGATGCTCATCCACCGAGAGCCGCCGATGTCGCGATCCCGCTCCTTCCCCGTCCGCTCCCTCTGCGTCGGAACCGCCCTGGCCTGGCTGGCGCCGCTCGCCGCCCTGGCCGATGACTGCCCTGTCCCTGGCCAATGGCAGGTCGCCGGCGGCGAGACGCTGACCACCACCGGACTGATGGCGGAACTCGCCGGGACCGACGTAGTGCTGCTTGGCGAGCAGCATGACCGCCTCGACCACCACCGCTGGCAGCTCCACACCCTGGCCGCCCTGCATGCCCATCGCCCGGAGATGGTGATCGGCCTGGAGATGCTGCCTCGCGAGGCCCAGCCGGCGCTGGACGCCTGGGTGGCCGGCGAGCTCGACGAGGCGGCCTTCCTCGAGCAGAGCGACTGGCGCCGGGCCTGGGGCTTCGACCCCGACCTCTATCTGCCGATCCTCCACTTCGCACGCATGCAGCGGATCCCGCTGCTGGCGCTCAACGTCACCCCCGAGCTGCGTGGCCGCCTGGCCAGCGAGGGGTGGGCGGCGGTGCCCGAGCAGGAGCGCTTCGGCATCACGCCGCCGGCCCCGGCCCAGCCCGCCTACCGTGCGTCGCTTGAGGCGATCTACGCCGAGCATGCCGACCGCGACCAGGACCCGGCGAACCTCGAGCGCTTCATCGCGGCCCAGCTGGTCTGGGACCGCGCCATGGCCTCCGCCCTGGTCGATGCCGCCGCGGACGGCCCTCTGGTGGCAGGGCTGTTGGGCGAGGGCCACCTGGCCGACGGCGACGGCGTGCCCTACCAGCTCGACGACCTGGGCCTGGGCAACCACCGCAGCCTGCTCCCCTGGGCGCCGGGCCCCGACTGCCAGCTGCCTGCGGCGAAGGCCGATGCCCGCTATGTGCTGGGCGACGAGTCCGCCTTCCAGCCGCCCGACCCGCCGCGGCTGGGCGTGCTGATCGGCGAGCACGCGGAGGGCGTGCTCGTCCAGGGCATCGCGCCCGAGAGCGTGGCCGAGGCGGCCGGCCTTGCCGAGGGGGACGTCATCGTCAGCGCCGCCGGGCTGCCCATGGCGGTACCCGCCGACCTGACCGCCGTGATTGGCCGCCAGGCCCCCGGCACCCTGCTGCCGCTGGAGATTCGTCGCGACGGCGAGCGCCAGGAGGTGCTGGCGCGCTTCCCGCCCGCCGCAAGCTGAGCGCCCGGTGCGGCGAGCCGCTGCCCTCCCTCGGGAACCCCGCCGCCGGGCGGGAACGGCTATGCTGAAGGCATGGAGCGCACCATCGACGCAAGGGAGGCAATCACCTTTGTTCCCGGCCCGACGTGGCCGAAGGAGGAAGTGTCATGAGCATGCCCATGACGATACGGGAGTACCTCCGAGCCTGTGACATCGACTTCGAGGAGGTGCCCCACCCGCGCGAAGTGACGACCAGCCGCATCGCCCAGCAGGCCCATATCGCCGGCAACCAGCTGGCCAAGGCGGTCATGCTGCATGGCGATACGGGCTACCGCCTGGCCGTGCTCCCGAGCACCCGCGACGCCGACCTCGAGCGGCTCTCGGCGCTCTTCCACGAGAAGGTCGAGCTCGCCTCGGAGGACGAGATCGCCGACTGCTTCAAGGATTGCGACCCCGGCGCCACCACCCCGGTGGGTCAGGCCTACGGCCTTCAGGTCTACATCGATGACCTGCTGCGCCACCAGCCCGACATCTACTTCGAGGCCGGTGACCACGAGACCCTGGTGCACATGAGCGGCAGCGAGTTCGACCGCCTGATGACCGCCAGCCCACACGGCCAGATCAGCCGCCACCACTGACAAGCCACCTGGAGGCGAGACGGGCCACGACCGGCAGGGTCGCGGCCCGTCGACGTTCTCGCAACCGAAGGCCACGACAGGCATCATGGGCGCCCCTGACCCATCCATCGTCCGCGAGGATCACCACCGCCGATGAGAATCCTGATTCGTACCTTCTTCCGCGGCCTGCGCCTGGTGCTGGCGCCGGTC
Source organism: Halomonas rhizosphaerae (assembly GCF_030010555.1). Taxonomy (GTDB): domain Bacteria; phylum Pseudomonadota; class Gammaproteobacteria; order Pseudomonadales; family Halomonadaceae; genus Halomonas; species Halomonas rhizosphaerae. The sequence goes on along the minus strand of NZ_JASCQP010000030.1, from coordinate 104,705 downwards.
ATGCTGGTCTCCGAGAAACTCTCTACCCCCCAGGCCGTCGAGCGCAGCCCGGAGGCACAGGCCCGGGTCGACGAGGCGTGCCGTAACCTGGCGCTCTACCAGTTCCGGACCTGCCCGTTCTGCATCAGGGTGCGCAAGGAGATCGCCCGCCTGGGCCTGGACATCGAGCTGCGCGATGCCCAGCTCGACCCCGACCACCGCCGCGCGCTTGCCGAGGGCGGCGGGCGGGTCAAGGTGCCCTGCCTGAAGATCGCCCACGACGACGGCCCGGACGAGTGGCTCTACGAGTCCGACGAGATCAACGCCTGGCTACATCGCCGCTTCGCCACGGCCGACGCCCAGGCCGCCTGACCCCGCCGCGCCCGAGAGGGCGCATCGGCGACGCCCGGCGGGCGGGACGGCACTTGCCCTGCGCCGGGTGGCCGCCTACACCTTGAGGATGGACACCCTTCCGGCACGCCCCGCTTCCGGTCGCGGTCCGCTGGCCGTCGTCCGCTTCCTGGGCCTGGTGCTCCTGGGGGCCCTCGTCGGCGCCGTCGCCGCCCTCGCCGCCGTGGCCTTCGTCAGCGCGGTGCTGGTGCTCAATGAGCTGCTGCTGATCTCGCCGCGCAGCCGCATGATGTTCGACCACCCCGGCCTGCTGCTGGCCGCCACGATCGCGGTGCCCGCGCTGGGTGGCCTGGTGGTCGGGCAGTTGCACCGCACGATCCCCGAACGGCGCCCCCATGCGCCCGCCGACGTGATCGCCGCGGTACAGACCCGCCGCGGCCGGCTGCCGGCCCGGGCCGGGGGCATCTCGGCGCTGAGCGCGCTGATCTCGCTTGGCACAGGGGCCTCGGTGGGGCAGTACGGCCCCCTGGTGCACCTGGGCGCCACCCTGGGCTCGCTTGGCGCCCGGCTGCTGCGCCTGGGGCGCTCCGACGACAACATCACCATCGCCTGCGGGGTGGCCGCGGCCATCGCCACCGCCTTCAATGCCCCCCTGGCGGGTATCGTCTTCGCCCACGAGGTGGTGCTGCGCCACTACGCGCTGCGCGCCTTTGCCCCGGTGGCCGCGGCGGCGCTCGTCGGCTACGTGATCGCCACCAGCGTGCTCGAGCGCGGCGCCCTCTTCCACGTCGCCGACACCGCCGTGCCTCGCCCCTGGGAGTTCGTGGCCTTCCTCGCCATCGGCGGCCTGGGGGCCCTGGTCGCCGGGGCCTACATGCACGCCATCCTCGGTGTCACGCGCCTGGCCGGCACCCTGCCGCTCGCCCCGCCGCTGCGCCCCGTCCTGGCCGGCGCCCTGCTGGGGATCACCGCCCTCTGGGTCCCTGACATCCTCGGCATGGGCCAGGAGACCCTGCGCTTCGCCACCATCGCCGGCGCCTTCGGCAGCGCCGAACTGCTGCTGGTGCTGATGCTGAAGATCGCCGCCACGGGGCTCTGCCTGGGCATGGGCTTCAGCGGCGGAGTGTTCAGCCCGGCGCTGGTCATCGGCACCCTGTTCGGCGCCCTCTGCGGGAGCCTGGTCGGCCAAGTCAGCGGTGCGCCTCAGGAGACCTTCGTCTTCTATGCCGTGTGCGGCATGGTGGCGGTGACCTCGCCGGTGATCGGCGCGCCCCTGACCAGCCTGCTGATCGTCTTCGAGCTGACCGGCAGCTATGCACTGACCACCGCCGCCCTGGCCAGCGTGACCCTGGCCAGCCCCATCGCCGCCCAGCTCTTCGGCCGCTCGCTGTTCGACATCCAGCTCGAGCGCCGCGGCCTGGACCTCTCCGCCGGGCGCGGGCGAGCCGTGCTGCGCACCACTCCGGTGACCGAGTACCTGACCGACGACTGCGTGACCCTTCACCCGCGGACCCCGGTGGCCGAGGCGGTGACCGCCCTCTGCAGAGCCCGCCATGGCGAGGGCTACCTGGTCGATGGCCGGGGACGCTACCTGGGCTGCGTGGGCCTGGCCGACCTGGAGGCCGCGCGGGAGGCGGTGACGGGGCCGGCGCGGGTCGGCGAGGTGGCGACCCTGGCGCGACCGGTGTTGCAGCCGGACACCTCGCTGTGGGACGCCATGGCCGAGCTGCAGGACGTCACCGGCGAGGCCCTGCCGGTGGTCGACCCCGCCGCGGATGACGCCTTCCAAGGCGTGGTCTTCGAGTCGAGCATCGCCCGCGCCTACCTGGCCCACAGCGACGAACTGAGGCGTGAGGAACATGGCACGGGATAAGCGCAGCCGGTGGTTGGCGAGCGCACCGAAGTTGACGCTACTGGGGCTGGCGCTGTTCGCCGCCGTACCCGGACAGGCGGACGACGACACCCTCACCGTGCTGAGCTGGGGCGGGGCCTACGAGCGCGCCCAGCAGGCCGCCCTCTTCTCCCCCTATACCGCCGCCACCGGCACGCGCATCGAGGTGGGCCAGTACGACGGGGGGCTCGAAGGCCTGCGCCGCGCCATGGCCGAGGGGGAGGTGCCCTGGGACCTGATCGACATGACCCGCAGCGAGGCCATGGCCGCCTGTGCGGAGGGGATGCTCGAGCCGCTCTCGCCCGCGCTGCTGGCGCCGGCCCCGGACGGCACGCCGCCGGAGGAGGACTTCCTCCCGGATTCCTTCGGGCGCTGCGCCATCACCCACAGCATCTTCGCCACCGTGGTCGCCTACCGCCCCGATGCCTTCCCCGGCAAGCGCCCCGACAGCATCGCGGACCTGTTCGACCAGCAGCGCTTCCCCGGGCCCCGGGCGCTGCAGCGCACCCCGGCAGTCAATCTGGAATGGGCGCTGCTCTCCTATCGCGTGCCTCACGAGGAGCTCTATGGCCTGCTGAGCACCCGGCGCGGCCTGGACCTGGCGCTGGCGCGCCTCGACGAGCTGGAGGAGATCCGCTGGTGGGAGGCCGGCGACGCCCCGCCGCGGCTGCTGGCCGAGGGCGAGGTGGTGATGGCCTCGGGCTACAACGGCCGCTTCTTCGATGCCATGGTCAACCGCGGGGCACCCATCGAGATCCTCTGGGACGGCCAGGTCCAGGAGCACGAGACCTGGGCGATCCCCCGCGGCGCCCCGCATCCCGAGGCGGCCCGCGACTTCCTGCGCTTCGCCACCACCACCGAGCGCCTCGCTGACCTGGCGCGCCACATTCCCTATGGCCCGGCCCGTCGCTCGGCGGCGGTCCTTGTCACTACCCACCCCGACAGCGGCGTGGACATGCGCCTGCACATTCCCACCCATCCGCTGAATGCCGAACGCGCCCTGGCCAAGGACGAAGCGTGGTATGCCCGCACCCTGGGGCGCATCCACGACTACTTCCGGACCTGGCTGGCCAGGCGGGAGGCGGAGTGACGCCCTCCGACCACCTCACTCGTCGAGGGTCTCCCCCGTGCCGCCCATCTCGGCGGGCACGTCGCGCATCTTGGGCAGGCCATCGGCAATGCGCAGCACCGACTCCTGATAGTGGACATGCAGGGCCGGTTCGAAGGTCAGGTCGGGGAGGATCGCCGCATAGACATCGACCAGCCCCATATCGGGATGCTCGGTCAGCACATGCCCGCCGCAGCTTCGGCACCACTGGCGCAGACTGGCCGGCGTCCTGTGGTAGCTGCCCAGCGTGTCGGCCCCCTGCACCACGTCCACCGCCGCCGGCTTCCACAGCGTGAAGGCGTTCACCGGGCCCGCCGACCAGTGGCGGCAGTCCTCGCAGTGGCAGTAGCCCATGGCCTCCGGCTCGCCGGTTACCCTCAGCTGGACGGCACCGCAGAAACAGGCGCCGTGATAGGTCTTGGCATCGCTCATGTCACACCTCCCGGGCGGGTTCCTCCGAACAAGGGAATTCCCTGCAGTGTAGAAGCTCTCTCTAGCCCCGCGAGGCCCGAAGGAGCAGGTTGCGCGGGGTCAGTTCGCGCGCGCAGAAGGTGCCGAGCTCGACCCTGAAGCCCGCCTCCTCGAGGCGTCGCTGGCGGTCCAGCACCAGCCACACCTCCAGCGGGCGCCGGAAGAGGTGGCGGACCAGCTCCAGCCGGGTGACCTCGGCCTGGCGGCGCTGGCCTTCCTGCTCGAAGGCGCGCCAGTCGATGCCCGCCGGCAGGGCCAGCCTCTTGCGCTCGGCCGCCCAGCGGCAGAAGCCGGCGAAGCTCTCGGGCATCCGGCCATAGGCGAGGCTCGGCACCGGCAGGTAGGCATCCCGGCCCCGTACCTGGCGCTGCAGGGCATCGAAGCCCAGCCGCCAGGCATTGGCTCGCTCGCGATGGCGGCGCACGTGGCGCGGGGCGGTCACGGTCTCCTGCACCGCCATGGCCAGGTCCTCCCGGGAGAGCGACAAGCCATGGGCGACGGCCAGCTCGCGTCCCCGCCGCGAGAACGGCCGATAGTGCGCCCAGGCGGTGCGATGATAGCAGCAGGGCGCCAGGGTCACGGCGCTGCCCTGCTCGGCGGCCAGCTCGATCAGCCGCCCGTGCAGGTCACCGCAGGCATGCAGGGCCGCCACCTGGGTGTCCGCCGTGAGCCAGCGGGCGGCATCGGGTGCCAGCACGTCCTGCCGTACCAGCTGCACCCGGGCCCCCTGTCGCTCGGCCAGCGCCTGACCGTCGTGGCAGAGCGCGGCCTGCCACTCCAGGCCGGTGACCTCGCGGTCGAGATGGCGGGACAGGGTGCGGGACAGGTGGCCCTTGCCCGCGCACCATTCCAGCAGCGAGGCCCTTGGCAGTGCAGCCATCCGGGGCACGAAGGCCGCGACCTGCTGCCACTTGCGCCCACCCATGTGCTCGGCCCACTGCGCCGACAGGCAGGGCCCTTCGCCGGGCAGCTCGGGGAGCTCGACCAGGGCCGCGAGCTCTGCCACCGGCAGGCGCTCGGCCAGGGGGGAGGCGGTGAAGGGGTCGGCCTGCAGCCGCGCGCACTCGGCGTCATCGAGTGAGCGCAGGCTGTCGACGAGGTCGGGATGCGCCTCGGCCCAGGGAGGCCGGCGATGCTGGAACGGCATCGGCCGCCACAGCGGCTGCCACTCGGCCAGCAGCGCGGTCAACCGTGCGAAGCGCTCGGCATGGGAGGGGGACTCGGGCATGGTGTATCAGTCTCGGAACAGGGGCGCATTGTAGGGGCTTCGCGGCCGGCTTGCATGGCCGGGCCCCAGGCGACAGAGTGCGGGATGCACCCTCCGAGCGTCCTCGAACCCGACCGCCCACCTGCCTGGAGCCCCGCCGATGCCCGCCTCTCCCGATGCCTCCCCCCGCAGCGTGCTGGTCACCGGCTGCTCCAGCGGTATCGGCCATGCCGCTGCCCATGCCCTGGCCGGACGCGGCTGGCGGGTCTTCGCCACTGCCCGACGCGAGACGGACCTGGCCAGGCTGCGCAACGCGGGCCTCGAGGCCGTGGCGCTGGAGCTGGACGACAGCGCCTCGATCGACGCCTGCGTTGCGCAGGTGCTGGAAGCGACCGGCGGACGGCTCGATGCCCTGTTCAACAACGCCGCCTACGGCCAGCCCGGGGCCGTGGAGGATCTCGGCCGCGAGGTGCTGCGTGCCCAGCTGGAGACCAATCTGCTCGGCACGCATGAACTCACCTGCCGGGTGCTGCCGGCGATGCGCCGCCAAGGACACGGGCGCATCGTGCAGAACAGCTCGGTCCTGGGCCTGGCCGCCCTGCCCTATCGTGGCGCCTACGTCTGCTCCAAGTTCGCCCTGGAGGGGCTGACCGACACGCTGCGTCTGGAGCTGAGCGGCAGCGGCATCCACGTCAGCCTGATCGAGCCGGGGCCCATCACCAGCCGCTTTCGCGAGAATGCCTACCGCGCCTTCAAGGCGCATATCGATACCGCCCACAGCGCCCATGCCGACACCTATCGCGCCGTCGAGGCACGGCTGGCCGGCGACGACGGCGGCGGGCGCTTCACCCTCGGCGCCGAGGCGGTGGTCGACAAGCTGGTGCATGCCCTGGAGAGCTCGCGTCCCAGGGCGCGCTACTATGTGACCCTGCCGACCCACCTGATCGGCACCCTCAGGCGCCTGCTCGGCACCCGGGCCCTGGACAGGGTGCTGCTGCGCTCGACCCGCGACGAGCGGCAGCCCTGAGGGCACGTCGAACTGTACGAACCCGGTAGCCAGCCACAGAAGTAACGACTTCCCCCTGGGAGCGCACGGTCCAGCGTTCCGGCTTGCGGCGCGATGGAGCTGGGTGCTCTTTGCCGGGGAGGCCTGCGGCCTCCAATCGCGACACGAGTGTCGCTCCCACAGGTAGGCTGAGTGCCCATTGCCGGAGAGACCTTCGCCTCTTCAGATGGTATTGCGCAGCCCCAGCTCGTAGGGATGCGGGTCCAGGTAGGTCTGCTCGCGGACATAGTCAGAGCCGTGGCGCTTCACGTAGTGGTTGAGCAGGCGTATCGGCACCACCAGGTGCACGTGCCCCAGGCGATAGTCCTCGATGGCCGCCAGCAGGTCCTGGCGGGTCTCGCCGTCCACCGCCTCCCTGAGGTAGCCCAGCACGTGCATCAGCGCATTGGCGTGGGTCTTGCGGGTCGCCGGCCGGCCCACCGACGCCATGAAGCGCTGCAGGTAGTGGGCCATGGCCTCCTCCAGCGGGAGCTTGCTCGACTCGGCCAGGTAACGCCCCAGTTCGCGATAGGCCTCCACGTGATGGGCCATCAGCAGGTACTTCTGGCGGCTGTGGAACTGCAGCAGGGCATGATAGCTGGGGGCGGCTTCCACTCGGCGCTTCCAGTCATCGAAGGCGTAGACCCGGGTGATGAAGTTCTCGCGCAGCACCGGGTCATTCATGCGCGCCTCTTCTTCCAGCGGCAGCTCCGGGAAGTGGCGGCGCAGGGCGCGCACGAAGGCGCCCGAGTCGGCATGGCTGGGCATGCCGTTGGGGTGGTAGACCTTGACCCGCTCCAGCCCGCAGCTCGGCGACCCCTTCATCAGGATGAACCCGCGCAGGTGGCGGTGGCTGGCGGCAAAATCCGCGCTGACCTCACCCAGCCGCTCGGTGACATCGAGGCCGGGATCCCGGGTTCCCTGCACGCGGGGCTCCTCGCCCTGTAGCCCGACCAGCCGGATGGGATCGCGGGGCACGCCGAGACCGGCCTCGAGCTCGGGGCAGAAGGGCTCGAAGGCGAAGCGGTCCTGGAGGACCTCCAGACAGTAGCGGGAACGCTTGTGCCCGCCGTTGTAGCGCACCTGCTCGCCCATCAGGCAGGCGCTGATACCCACCGGAATCAAGTCACCGCTGGCCGCCTGATCCGCCATTGCCGCTCGCCTCCTCTCAGACATGCATCCCTCGCCGTGCATCGCTTGCCGGGTGCTTCCCCCGGCACACCCAATCGGGCAGCGCCATTGTGGCACAGCCGTAGCGTAGTGCCAGTCCCGGCGACTAGCGTTCCAGGCCCAGGCGCCGGTGCCACTCGGCGAGGCTCTCCTCGGGATAGCCGGCGAAGCACCTGTCGTTGTCGCGAGCCTCGACCCAGGTGGCCTTGCTGTCGAGCAGCAGGTGGACCCGCTCGGGCGGGACCGGCAACTCGCTGTCGATCGCCGAGGCGAAGGGATGCACCAGCTCGGGCCAGCTGGGATCGAAGACCCACAGCGCGCTGGCACAGCGACCGCAGAAGTGGCGCTCGCCCGGGCTCTCCTCGCCGTCGATCACGGCATGGTAGACCCGCGTATGCTCGGCGCCCACCACCTCGAGGGTCTCGGCGCGGGCCCCCAGGTTGATGGCGTAGCCGCCACCGCCGGCGGTCTTGCGGCAGATCGAGCAGTAACAGCGCTGATAGGGATAGGGGTGGGGTGAGTCGACGCGAAAGTGCACCGCGCCGCAGTGGCAGGAACCTTCGAGCAGCATGACGATACCTCGCTTGAGAACACGGGCATGTGGGCCATCGGCCTCCGGCAGGACCGGGCACGCCCGGTGAGCGTCGTGGGTTGGCCCCTGGTTGACGGTTCACCCGGGGCGTGGCGGGTAGGATGCTTGCCAAGCCGGACCCAGCCCCTCAGGATGACCATCCTGACCGATTGGTGCAACGCAGTAGCGGCAGCGAATGACACGATAACGCCAGGACAGGGACGACCGCATGGACCTGAACAACCGCGACCTCGCCCTGCAGGCGATCCTGCTGATCCTGCTGGCCGGCAGCCTGCTGATGGGCCTTGGCGGCCTGCTGCTCGACCTCTTTCCGCGGTTCCCCATGCCGCCGCAGCTGGACATCAGTCTGGACGGCTCGCTCGCCATCCTGATGATCGGGGGCGGACTGACCGGCGTGGTGCGCGGCAACCGCTGCTGCCGGGTCGCGGCGTTGCTGGGCATGTTGGCCCTCGGCGGCTACAGCCTGGGGCACAACCTCCTGGCGGGAGCCGAGGACGACGGCCTCTCCTGGCTGACCGGCCGGCGACGGCTGCACACGACCCCGGCGCTGCTGACCCTCCTGGTGGCGCTGTGCTGCGCGGTAGGGATCGCAAGTGAGTGGCGGCGTCGCGTCTGGCGCACGGCCGGCGGACTGGCCCTGGTGCTCGGCCTGCTGGGGGTGGCGGCCCTGCTGGGCCCCGGCACGCCCCCCCTGCTCGCCTGGCTGGCCCACGACTTCACTATGCTGGGGGCCCTGTTCAGCGTAGTGCTGGGGGCCGGCATGCTGATCATCGCCGACCACCACAGCCGTCCCATCCTGGCCCTGCCACGCCACGCCGTCACCGTCGGCGTGACCGGCGTCGTCCTGAGCATGGCCCTGTGGCTGCTGGGCAGCTGGACCCAGCACAACGAGCAGCTGGCCAGCGCCGAGAAGCTGGCCGGCAACCTGGCGATGAACCTCGAGGAGGTCACCCGCTCGCGAGCCGAGCTCATCCAGCGCATGGCCAAGCGCTGGCAGGCGGCCGGCGGCCTGCCCGAGACGCAGGTCCGCGAGGAGGAGGCGCGCAACTACTTCAAGGACGAGGCAAGCCTGCAGGCCCTGGCGTTCCTCGACGGCGAGAAGCAGTCGCTGTGGCGCCGCGGCCGGCACCCCGGAGCCCTGCTGTGGCTGATGGACCGGCTGGTGGAGCCGGAGACCCTGGCCTGGCTGCGCGAGGTCGAGCGCCAGGGCAGCGAGATGGCCTGGCGCTTCCCCGACCCCGCAAGGCCTCGGATGGTGACACTGGCCGTGCGCGCCAGCGGCAACAGCGACCAGCTGATGCTGGCGGTCCTCGACCTCGACGTGCTGATCCACGAGACGATGCGCCGCAACACCGGCGACTTCCGGGTCACCATCGCCGGCGCCGGGCAGCCGATCAGCGTGCTGCCGCCCCCGTCGCCGAGCGATGGCTGGCACCCCCTGGCCACCGCCGAGGCCCGCCTGCCCGACGGCCCCCGGCTCACCCTGACCGCCGCCGCCACTCCCCCGCTGTTCGCCTCGCTGCATGGCATCCTGCCCCTCGGGGCCGGTCTGGTAGGGCTGCTGCTCACCTACCAGCTGATCATCGGCCGCTCGCTGGTGGCGATCCGCGACGAGCAGGCCCGCGCCCTGAGCACCAGCGAGCAGCGCTTCCGGTCGCTCTTCACCCAGCACCCGGATGCGGTGTTCGCCATGGACCGCCATGGGACCTATCGCAGCCTGAACCCCATGACCCAGGCCATCATCGGGATGGGGGAGCGCGACTGGCGGGGCCTGACCTTCCGGGACATCGTGCACGAGGACTCGACGTCTTCCATCGACCTGCAGCGCGTGGAGGCCGGCTTCCAGACGGCCGCCAGCGGCCGGCCGCACAGCCTGACCATGCGCTACCACCGCCAGGACGCCCCGCCCCAGGACCTGGAGGTGACTTTCCTGCCGATCCTGGTGAACGGGCAGGTCGACGGCGTCTTCGGGATCGCCAAGAACATCAGCGAGCGCATTGCCGCCGCCGAGCGCCAGCGCATCCTGGAACGCAGCCTGGAGGCCAGCAGCAACGCCGTGGTCATCACCGACGCCCGGCAGCCGGGCCACCCGGCGGTCTACGTCAACCCCGCCTTCACCCGCATCACCGGCTACCTGGCCCGGGACGTGCTGGGCCAATCGCCACGCTTCCTGGGAGGACCGGACACCGACGCCCGGGATGTCGCGCAGATCCGCGCCGCGCTGGCCGAGGGACGCACCCTCTCGATCACGTTGCGTGCCCACCGCCGCGACGGCTCGCCGTTCTGGAATCAGGTCTTCCTATCGCCGGTTCATGATGACGACGGCGTGGTGACCCACTTCGTGGCCATCATGAACGACATCTCCGAGCGCAAGGAGCAGGAGAACCAGCTGGCCTACCAGGCCACCCACGACGCCCTCACGGGGCTCGCCAACCGCGCCCTGTTCGGCGACCGCCTGGTCCACGACGTCGCCCTGGCCCGGCGCCATGCGCAGATCCTGGCGGTGCTGTTCATCGACCTGGACGAGTTCAAGCCGATCAACGACACCCTGGGTCACAAGGTGGGTGACCAGTTGCTGATCAGTGTCGCCCGGCGCCTGGCCACGGGACTGCGCGTCAGCGACACCCTGGCCCGCTTCGGCGGCGACGAGTTCGTGCTGCTGCTGCCGGACCTCGACCATCCCGGCGAGGCCGAGGAGGTGGCCGAACGCCTGCTGCTTCAGCTGAGCCGCCCCCACAAGGTCAACGGCCATGAGCTGCATATCTCGGCGAGCATCGGTATCGCCCTCAACGACGAACCCCGGCAGGACCCCGAGAAGCTCCTGCAGCATGCCGACATGGCCATGTACAAGGCCAAGCAGCAGGGGCGCAACGCCTTCCAGTGCTATACCGGCGATCTGGACAGCAAGCTCTCCCTGCGGGTGATGCTGCGCAACGAGTTGCAGGAGGCCATCGATCACGACCAGCTGGTGCTGCACTATCAGCCGCTGCTCGATGCCGCCGGTCGCGTCGACGGTCTGGAGGCGCTGGTGCGCTGGCGCCACCCCGTCAAGGGGTTCATCTCCCCCGCCGACTTCATCCCGCTCTCCGAGGAGACCGGCCAGATCATTCCGCTGAGCCGCTGGGTGATGGCGCAGGCCTGCCGCGACGCCCGAACCCTTGTCGACCAGGGGCTGCTCGCGGGACGCATGGCCGTCAATCTCTCGCCGATGCAGTTCCACCGGCCGAGCTTCCTGGCCACCCTGAGGGGGGTCCTGGACGAGACCGGCCTGCCGGCCTCGCATCTGGAGCTGGAGCTCACGGAGGGCATCCTGATGCGCGATACCGAGGGCGCCATCGACATCCTCAATGCCCTGAACGGCATGGGTATCAGCACCGCCATCGACGACTTCGGCACCGGTTTCTCGAGCCTGGGCTACCTGCGCACGCTGCCCATCGACAAGATCAAGATTGACCGGACCTTCGTCAAGCACGTGACCGAAAGCGACAAGGATGCCGCCATCTGCCAGGGGGTCATCACCCTGGCCCGCGAGCTCGACCTGAGGGTGGTAGCCGAGGGGATAGAGACCCACGACCAGCACGACTACCTGAGGCATCACGGCTGCGAGGTCTTCCAGGGCTACCTGTTCGCCCGGCCGATGCCCCTGGACGCGCTGGTCGAGTGGCTGGAGGCGCATCCGCGGCCGTGAGGGGCATCGCGCTGTTTCACACGCCTCGGGATAGATTGATGCCGGTCAAGGGGGAACGCCCCTGGCGGACTATGCTGGAGGACAGGTCACCACCGCGGACTCGGCGCCACGGTGATCAGGCATAACGCGCCAGCAATGTGAATCCACAGGAGATGCCTCATGAACCTTCGCAAGCAGTCGCTCGCCATCGGACTGGCCATGGCCGTGGGGACAGGCGCCAGCGGCACCGCCCTCGCCCAGGGGATGATGGACAACGACCAGGACGGCCAGGGCTATGGCCAAGGCCAGGGCCAGATGGGTCCCGGCATGATGGGACCGGGCTACGGTCGGGGCCAGGGCCAGATGGGCCCCGGCATGATGGGTCCGGGCTATGGTCAGGGTCAGGGCCAGATGGGGCCCGGCATGATGGGACCGGGCTATGGTCAGGGTCAGGGCCAGATGGGCCCCGGCATGATGGGTCCGGGCTATGGTCAGGGCCAGGGCCAGATGGGGCCCGGCATGATGGGTCCGGGCTATGGTCAGGGCCAGGGCCAGATGGGGCCCGGCATGATGGGTCCGGGCTACGGTCAGGGTCAGGGCCAGATGGGCCCCTGCATGATGGGTCCGGGCTATGGTCAGGGCCAGGGCCAGATGGGCCCCGGCATGATGGGGCCGGGCTATGGTCAGGGTCAGGGCCGGATGGGCCCCGGCATGATGATGGGTCCGGGCTATGGTCAGGGTCAGGGCCAGATGGGCCCCGGCATGATGATGGGTCCAGGCTATGGTCAGGGTCAGGGCCAGATGGGCCCCGGCATGATGATGGGTCCGGGCCAGATGGGACCCGGCATGATGGGATTCGGCCAGGGGGGCTTGTATCAGCTGTTCGATGAGGAGCAGCGCAGCGCCGCACGCGAACTGATGCAGGAACAGCGTCCCGCCCGGGTCGAACGCATGAACCGGATGATGGAGTTGCGCGAGGAGATGTTCAGCTTGATGCAACAGGAGCGCCCCGATCCCGACGAGGTGCAGACGCTGCATACCCGCATGGCCGAGTTGCAGGGCGAGATGATGGCCGATCAGCTGCGCCTGCATCATCAGATGCAGGACCTGCTCACCGACGAGCAGCGTCAGCAGCTGCGGGAGGCCATGCCCTACCGCCGGTAACGCCCAGCCCGAGGCGACAGCCGGCCGTGAACGCGCCGTCGTGAAAGGGAGCCGGGGGCGCGCTCGGGTATCACGAGCCAACTGGCCGCTTTCCGCCGGGCACGGCAGGAGAGCGGCGAGCCCCGAAGGACAGGCCGCTGATCAAGGGCCCTGAGCCCGCCAGGATTCATGACACGGCATCGGGAATGCGATGGTGGCGATGGACGCTTGTTGGTATCGTCTGCGCGCCAATCATCCACCCGGAGTCACCATGTCACAGAAGATCTACTGCATCGCCAGCTTCAAGCCCAAGCCCGGCCGGGAGGCTGCCGTCTTCGAGGCACTGCAGGCCCTCGAGCCGAATGCCCACCGCGAGGACGCCTGCCTGCAGTACACCGTGACTCGCCACATCGACAACCCCTTTGCCCAGGGTACCGGCTATCCCATCGTCTTCCACGAGATCTGGGCCAACCGAGCGGCCTTCGAGGCGCACTGCCAGCGTCGTGAGATACGTGAGTTCTTTGCCCGCCAGGTCGAGGACCCGAACGGCGACATCGAGGATGCCAACGTCTGCGTCTATAGCGACGAACCGGCTGATTTCGACGCTCCCGCGCTATGAAGGGCGTCAGCTCGCGGCGAGAGGGCCGAGCAACCTCTCGGACTGGCTTGCACCGCCTAGCCGCTTCAGCCCGGCCCACAGGGTCACCTGGTTGGCGGTGAGCACCACGCGGCCGGCCTCGCGGCTCAGGGCCTCGCGCAGGAACAGCGAGTTGACCGCCGTATCGGGCACCAGCAGCGGCCGCGAGGCGTCGGGGTAGCGGGCGCAGAAGCGACACACCTCAGCCAGGATGTCGGCGCGGTGGGAATCGGCAGCATAGGGGCAGTCCAGTGTCTTGTCGTTGACCACGCTGACGCCTCCCTCACGCAGGAAGCTCACCAGCCGCAGGGTCACCTCGTCCGGATAGGGGCTGAGCAGGTCCACCCGGGTGTGGCCGAGGGCGGCCAGCGCTTCATGAAAGGCCAGCGCCGTGCTGGTAACCGGCACGCCCAGCCGGGACGCCAGGGCCGCACTCTGTTCCCTGGCCCAGTCGAGCCCGCCGATGAAGCTGGCGCTGTTGCAGGCCCATACCACGGCCTTGGCACCGCTCTCCTCCACCAGGGTCCGGCCCACCGGCGCCAGCCGCTCCACCTCGCCGAGCGCCAGCAACGCCGTCAGCGCATGGTGGCCGTCGCTCGCCACCTTGCCCACCTGGATCCGCGGCAGCCCGCTTACCTCGTCGCCGAGGGTATACCACTCGTAGTCATCCGGTCCGTCGTCGGGCAGCAGGATGCCCAGGCAGGATTCTGGCGACATGCGATGACCTCCCGGTCTGGCTGTTGACGTTGCACAACTGGTCAAGCCTAGGCTATCGCAGTTCCCCCAGCGCCTGGCAATGCCCCTTAAGGCTCACGGCGGTCACGCTCAGAGGAACTCACGTGTGGCATCCAGTACCCGGCCGTCGACCGTGCGCTGCAGCTTGTCCTCGATCTCGCTGCACAGCGACTCCACGTCCCGCGAGGTGGAGCCCACCACCACGAAGGTCCACTCGCTGGCTTCGTGGCGGTCAAGGTCGCCGCTCTCGCAGACCGCAATCGACGGATGGCGTCCGAATCGCTCGTGCAGGCCGCCCATGCGCTGGCGCTTCTCCTTCAGCGAGCGGCACCCCGGCAGGGCGATCCTGAGGGTGAGGACGGCGATATGCATAAAGGACTCCTCTGGCCTGCAGGGGCATCTTCCCGGGGAGACGCCTGGCACACCGGGCGTCTATCCAGACTGAGGGCAGCATAGTAGTCTTTTCCCGTCGCCGGCCCCGACGGGGGGACGATCACGCCAGGAGACCCCATGATCCGCCTCCATCACTGTGTCAGCGCCCGCTCCTTCTGCCCCCTCTGGATGCTCGAGGAACTGGGGTTGCCCTATGAGCTGATCCTGCACGACTTCCCGCCGCGGGTGCACGGCGAGGCCTTGCTGGCGATCAATCCGCTGGGCACCGTGCCCGCCTTCCTGGACGGCGAGGTGTGCATGACCGAGTCGGCGGCCATCTGCCAGTATCTCGCCGCCCGCCATCCCGAGGCCGGCCTGGACGTGACCTGCCAGGATCCCGCCTATGGCGACTACCTCAACTTCCTGCACTTCGGCGAGGCGACCCTGACCTTCCCGCAGACCCTGGTGCTGCGCTACGGCCAGTTCGAGCCCCCGGAGCGCCGCCTGCCCCAAGTGGTGGAGGACTACAGCCGGTGGTTCCTGTCCCGGCTGCGGACCCTGGAGCCCCGGCTCGCGACACGGCGCTGGCTCTGTGCCGAGCGCTTCACCGCCGCCGACGTCTCGGTGGGCTACGCCCTGCTGCTGGCCAGCCACCTGGGGCTGGAGGAACGCTTCAAGCCGAACGTGCGCGACTACTGGGCGCGCCTCCAGGCACGCGAGGCCTTCCGGCGTACCCTGGAGGCCCAGCATGACGCCGCCGTGGCCCAGGGCGTCTCGCCGACGGCGGCCATGGCGCTCCGCTGACCGGTAAGCCACCGGCAGGCTAGACCTTCCAGGGAATCGGCGGCGGCATCAGCCGCTCGCCGTCATACTCGGGGACGCTGCCGAAGCGCTCGCCGCCGGCTTCCCATTCGCGCTGGGCCTCGGCGATCTCGGCCCTGCTGTGGCCGACGAAGTTCCACCAGATCACCACCTCCTCGCCGAGCGGTTCGCCACCCAGCAGCAGCGCCCTGGCGCCCGCCGGCAGCGTCAGCTCCAGCGTCTCCCGTCCACGCCCCAGGTAGGCCAGCTCGTCGGCGGCGAACGTCTCGCCGTCCAGCGTCACCTCCCCTTCCAATGGCAGCACGGCATATTCGAACGCGTGGCGCAGCCCCAATCGCAGGGTGGCCGCCGCCTCGGCGGCGAGGTCCAGCCCCACCAGCGGCGAGAAGGACAGCGTGGGGGCCCGGCGCCCGGCGAACTCCCCGACCAGCAGGGTCAAGGCCACGCCCTGGTCACGCCACACCGGCAACTCGGGGTAATGGTCGAAGCGCGGCGTCGTGTGACGCTGGGCGAAGGGCAGCGCGATCCACAGCTGGGCGGCATGCAGTTGCGGATCCTCCAGCAACGACTCCTCGGTATGGCTGATGCCGCGCCCCGCCGTCATCAGGTTGACCTGCCCCGGGCGGATCACCTGCTCGCTACCCAGGCTGTCGCGATGCAGCACACGCCCCGCGATCATCCAGGTAAAGGTCTGCAGGCCGATATGCGGATGCGGCCCCACGCGCATGCCGCGGCTTTCGCCCTTGAACACCACCGGCCCAGCGTGGTCGAGGAAGCACCAGCCGCCCACCAGGCGCCGTTGCCGCGACGGCAGTACCCGGTGGATCGGGATGCCGCCGACCTCGGCGCGGCGCGATGACACATGCTGCAGTTCTCGCCGCCCCTCGACCACGGGGCAGTCCAGCGAGGATGACGGGGTCGCATCCTTGATCATGTTGCTCATGGGAAGGTCCTCCGGGCCCAGCGACGACGCTGATGGCAGTATGGCACTGGCATGCCCGGGACGCCCCGGGCGAACAACCGCGACGGCATGGCATCGAGCCAGGGGCCGAGGGTATCCTCCCGACAGGCACATGACAGCATTCCGGAGCCGGCCCGCATGCACACTCCCGCCCTCGCCATCACCCGCACGCCCCTGGTCGCCGTCTACGGCACCCTGAAGCGCGGGCTGCGCAACCACCACTGGCTGGAAGGCGCCCACTTCCTGGGGGCGGACGTCCTCACCTCGGCGACCCTCTACGACCTCGGGCCCTATCCCGCGGCCAAGCCCGAGGCCTCGCGGGGCATCGAGGTGGAGGTGTTCGAGGTCAGCGCTCGGCTGCTGGCCGGGCTGGATCGGCTCGAGGACTATCGGGTGCGGACGCCGAAGCATGGCGACTACGAGCGCGTCATCCAGGCCACCGCCTTCGGCCCCGCCTGGCTCTACCTCTACAACCGCGAGGTGGCCGGCTGCCCGGTGATCCGCGAAGGGGCCTGGCGGCCCCGATAGTCCTGCGGCTGTGGTATAAACGCGGACGCTAAGGAACCCCACCCGGAATGTCACCAAGGAGACGGCCATGGTCCGCTTCATGCTCTACCTCGCCGCGCTGGCCGGCCTGGCCTATGGCGGGCTCTACTTCTACTACGACGTGGAGGTCAAGCGCGCCCTCGACCAGCGCCTCGACGACCTCGGCCTCACCGCCGTGGAGGTCAGGCGCGTCGACTTCGCGCCCATGGCGCCCCTGGCCAGCGACAGCCGTGTCAGCGCCGAGGTGACCTACGGCGGCGCCGAGGCGAGCCTCGACATCCGCGTCATCGGCCATCCGGTGTTCTCCGACGAGACCCGCCTGGAGCTCGACAGCCTGCAGGCCCTGCGGCTGACCCTCGGCTCCGGCGGCTGATACGGCAGCTCTCGGCCCGACCGACGCCCGCTGCGTGGGACTCCCTTGTTGTGAAGCATTAGTGCGCATACGCTATACGCATATCCCTTCGCAACGGGAGACTGCACCATGTCGCCACTCTTCGATGTCACAGCACCCAAGAAACCCACCAATGTCAGCATCAACAGCGACCTGCTCCAACGCGCGAGGCGCCTGGGGATCAACCTCTCTGCCACCTTCGAGAGCGCACTGACCGAGCGGGTGCGTACCGCGCAGCAGGAGCAGTGGCGGCGGGAAAATGTAGCTGCCATCCGAGCCTACAATCGCACCGTGGAGGAGCACGGCACCTTCGGTGATGGCGAACGGCAGTTCTGATGGCCCAGTTCAACGCCTACGAAAACAGAAACCCGGCCTCGCGCGAACGCTATCCCTACCTGCTTGATATCCAGAGCGACCTGCTCGAAGAGCTATGCACGACTGTTGTCGTACCACTCTGCCCTGCCACTCAAGCCGAAAGCGTGCGAATGACCTACCTGAATCCCATCATCGAGATCGATGGTGAACGCTACATCGCCTTGACGCAGGAACTCGCCGGAATTGAAAGGAAGCGTCTCGGCAGAGCCGTGCATGACCTTGGCATGAATCGCGACCGGATCATGGCCGCTATCGACTTCCTGATGACCGGCATCTGATTCAACCTGCGGCCACCTATTATGGCGGCCTACCGATCCAGCCCCAGATACTTGATCCGGCGATACAGCGCCAGAAGAGTCCCACCGCCAAGCATCATGCCAAGGCCCGCCGCCACCACGAAAAGGGCGTCGTAGGCGACGGCGCCTGCAGCCGAGTAGGCCGCCACCAGCATGCCGACGTGGCGCACCACCAGGGTGAAACCGATCAGGAAGGTGCCGGCACGCACCAGGTCGTCATCCTTGACCCGCCCTGCCTCCTCTACCTCACCATGCAGCTTGCCAGCCAGCCGGCCGGCGAAGCACCAGAGCAGCACCCCGCCCACCATCGGCACCGCCACCGTGGCAACCAGCACCGGCAGCAGTTCACCGTACCAGCGCTCGCCGACATTTGGGCCGAGCAGCGCCGGCAGCAACGAGAACAGCGTGTTCAGGAAGAGATAGAGACCCAGCAGCCGGATCAGCAGGATGGAGAAGGGCTTCATGGGGCCTCCGGTAATTAGGCAGTCAGCCTGGCAGGTGCAACGTTCCTCTTCCCACGATCACTGCCTGTCCCGCAATGCGGATCGCAAGGTCGTCTTCGGTGCGCTCAACCTCGGCAAGGATGCGGCTTGGGCGACCCATCTCGATACCCTGTTCGATCCGCCAGTGCCATCGACCAACTCCCTTCTTCTGCGCCAGATGCCCCGTCAGGGCCGCGGCAGCACTGCCGGTCGCCGGGTCTTCGCGCACACCACCCTGGGTGGACAACATCCTGGCTCTCACGATTTCTGTTGCATCAGCCTGATTACCGGCCACATAGAGATAGATCTGATCCTGGCCGCTGGGTGACACCCATTCCGTCCAGGCACTCGGCGATGGCCGTGCCCTCTCGAGGGCTTCCAACGAATCGAGCTCGACCAGGTGATAGGGCACCCCGCAGGAGGCAAGCACCGGCTCGGGTTTGCCTCCAGCCCCAGCAGCTCAGCGGCGGCGGCCTGGTTCAAGGTGCTGGCCAGAATGCTGACCGCCTCTGCCGTGGTAAAACGGGCCAGTTCGTGCTCGATCTCCAAGACCAGGGGGCCGATGCCGGCCTCGAGAACCAGAGGATGGTCAGGCTCTGCCATGCCCAGCTCCACCAGCAGGTGGGCAGTGCCTACCGTCGGATGGCCAGCGAAGGGCAGTTCCGCGGTGGGCGTGAAGATGCGGATGGGATAACGATGCTGGTCGGTTGCCTCACCAACGAACACCGTCTCGGAGAGGTTCAGCTCGTTGGCGATGGCCTGCATGGTGCCGGTGTCCAGTTCGCTTTCGTGGGGGAAAACCGCCAGCGGGTTGCCAGCAAAGGCTCGGTCTGTGAAGACATCGAGCAGGAAGTATTCAGTCATACAGCCTCGCCTGAAACCCGAGCTTCAGAGCTGGCCAGCATGTTCATGATCAGCCGGACCATGATCTCCTTGTTGGCCGGGTCTGACTCGGCGATCAGCAGCGTCAGGGCGGCGAGGCCCACGTCGTTGACCACCACCTCGCCATAGGCATTGAGCAGGCGATCGTTGCGGTAGAGGAAGTCGACGAAGAGGTAGGCCGCGCTGCGCTTGTTGCCATCGGCGAAGGGGTGGTTCTTGACCACAAAGTAGAGCAGGTGCGCGGCCTTGGCCTCCACCGAGGGATAGGCCGGCTCGCCGAAGATCGTCTGGTCCAGGTTGCCGAGCAGCGAATCGAGGCCGTCGCCACGCTCGCGGGCGAACAGGTCTGTGGCCTCGCCCTTGGCGATCAGCTCTGCCTTCAGCGAAGCCAGCGCCGTGCGGGCCTCTTCCAGGGTCGGCAGCCGGCCACCAGCCTCGGCGCGAGGCTCGGTGAGCAGGCCCTCGTCGTAGCGCTGCAGCAGCAGGAAGGTCTGGGCATAGCGGGTGACAATATCCACCAAGCCCCGTCCGCTCGTGGCATCCAGCGCCGGGCTGCCGGCGGTCTTGCGCACCATGGCCATGGCGGCCTCCAGCTCGCGGGCGTTCTCCTCGAAGCGCTGGCGGTTCAGCGTCCAGCCCTGGGAGAGGTGCTCGCGCAGCACCCGGGTGGCCCATTGGCGGAACTGCACTGCGCACCGGGAGTTGACGCGATAGCCCACCGAGATGATGGCATCGAGGTTGTAGTGCTGAAGCTTGCGGCGCACCTGTCGCTTACCTTCCGTTCGAACTACTAAGAAATCCTTAGCAGTTGCCGGTTCTTCCAACTCCTTGTCCGCATATATGTTTTTCAGGTGCATCAGGACGTTCTCGGGCGTCGTATCGAAGACTTCGCCCATCTGCCGCTGCGTCAGCCAGACGGTATCTCGCTCGGCATCCAGCCGCACCTCGACCGCCTGGTCTGCCTCCTGGTAGATGACGATGGGTGCCTGGCTCTCGGTGCTCATGCCGTCGCCTCCTCCACCGCTGCCTCGGCCTCCCTGACCGTCAGCTCGCCGGAGAAGGCGTTCTGCAGCAGGGACTGCTTCAGTTCACCAAAATTGGCGTAAGCGACGCGGCGCTGCAAGAGATAATCCCGGTGATTGAGGAAGAGCAGCCAGGAGGTCTGCTCGGTGTAGTCCAGCTCGGTGGCGCAGCCGGCCTCCTTCCACAGCACGTCCTCGATGTTCTTGAAGGTCTGCTCGAACATGGGGGGGTCGCGGTTCCTTGCGATGAGAATCGTGGGGGCAATGCTACGCCGCGGCATCAGCCTGTGCCAATCGCCCGTGGCGGAGAGATTCGCGCTGCCAGCAGCGCTCCCACGAAGATCGGCTGAGTGCCTGGAATGGGCACGGTGGCAACCACAGGGATTCGCGAAGCAAGCTTCGCTCCCACGAAGACCCGCTGGGTGCCGAGTGAGTGTGGTGACGACGGAGAGGTTCGCGCTGCCAGCAGCGCGCCCACGAAGATCAGTCGGATGCCATGCGTAGGGCTCCCACGAAAACCGGAAAGTGGCGTGATATGCTCGGGGGCACATCAACCGGCATCCCTGCCGAACATCAAGGAGAGCAACATGGCTCAGGCAAGCGCACGTCATATCCTGGTGGACAGCGAAGCGAAGTGTAATGAACTCAAGGCCGAGATCGAGGGCGGTCGCGACTTCGCCGAGGTCGCCCGCGAGCACTCCTCCTGCCCGTCCGGCAAGCAGGGCGGCGAGCTCGGCACCTTCGGCCCGGGCCAGATGGTGCCGGAGTTCGACAAGGCGGTCTTCGAGGGGGAAGTGGGCAAGGTGCAGGGCCCAGTAAAGACCCAGTTCGGTTACCACCTGCTGGAGGTCACCGAGCGCAGCTGATCTCCTGACTCGCCGGGATCGACGCCGTGCATGGCCGCCATGCACGGCTTTTTCTTGTACAACCCCTGTATCATCCGGCCAGTCGCGCTAGGATGGAGGGCATCAGCGATCACCACAGGAGAAGCAGAGAATGAACGACGAGGCCTTTCAACAGAGCATCCGCAAGCTGCTGAAGACGGTGGGCGTCACTACCCAGCAGGAGATCGAGAAGGCCGTGCAGCGAGGGCTCGCCGAAGGACACCTCAAGGGCAACGAGAGGCTGCCGGCACGGGTGACCGTGGAGGTGGATGGCTTGAACCTGGCGCTCGACTTCGACGGGGACATCACCCTTGAGTGATGCGCCTATGATCCAGGTCGAGGGGCTCTCGAAGACCTTCGCCGATGGCTTCAAGGCGCTGGTGGATGTCGACCTCACGATCCAGCGGGGCGAGATCTTCGCCCTGCTCGGCCCCAACGGCGCGGGCAAGACGACCCTGATCAGCGTGATCTGCGGCCTGGTCAACGCCAGCAGCGGCCGAGTCCTGGTGGATGGTCACGACAACGTCGGCGACTACCGCGCCGCACGGGCGTTGATCGGCCTGGTACCCCAGGAGCTGACCAACGAGGCCTTCACCACGGTGTGGGACACGGTGAGCTTCAGCCGCGGGCTGTTCGGCAAGCCGCAGGACCCGGCGCACATCGAGAAGGTACTGCGCTCACTGACGCTGTGGGAGAAGCGCAACAGCCGGCTGCTGGAGCTCTCCGGTGGCATGAAGCGCCGGGTGCTGATCGCCAAGGCGCTCTCCCACGAGCCCCAGGTGCTGTTCCTGGACGAGCCCACCGCGGGCGTGGACGTGGAACTGCGCCGCGAGATGTGGGAGGTGGTGCGCGGGCTGCGCGACCAGGGGGTGACCATCATCCTCACCACCCACTACATCGAGGAGGCCGAGGAGATGGCCGACCGCATCGGGGTAATCCGCCGCGGGGAGATCGTGCTGGTGGAGAACACCCACGCGCTGATGCGCAAGCTCGGCAGCAAGGAGCTGACCCTGCACCTGCAGGAGCCGCTGCAGGCGGTGCCGGAGTCGCTGGCGGGCCACGGCCTGGCACTCGCCAACGAGGGCCATGCGCTGGTCTACAGCTACGATGCCGCCAGTCAGCGGGGGGGCTCGACGATCTCGGGACTGCTGGCCGACCTCGAGGCAGTGGGGCTGCGGGTCAAGGACCTGCACACCCGCCAGAGTTCGCTGGAGGACATCTTCGTCAGCCTGGTCCAGGAGCGACACTGAGCATGAAGCGTTTCAACCTGCAATCCGTCAAGACCCTCTATCTCGCCGAGATGGCGCGCAGCCTGCGCACCGTGCTGCAGAGTATCGTCTCGCCGGTGATCTCTACCTCGCTCTACTTCGTGGTGTTCGGCGCGGCCATCGGCACGCGGATCAGTGAGGTGGATGGCATCAGCTATGGCGCCTTCATCGTGCCGGGCCTGATCATGCTGATGCTGCTCACCCAGAGCGTCTCCAACGCCTCCTTCGGCATCTTCTTCCCGCGCTTCTCGGGCTCGATCTACGAGATCCTCTCGGCGCCGATGTCCTATGTCGAGGTGGTGCTGGGCTATGTAGGCGCGGCGGCGACCAAGTCGCTGATCCTCGGCGCCATCGTGCTGGTCACGGCGCGGCTCTTCGTGCCCTACTCCATCGACCATCCGCTGATGATGGTGGTGTTCCTGGTGCTTACCGCGCTGACCTTCAGCCTGCTCGGCTTCATCATCGGCATCTGGGCCGACGGCTTCGAGAAGCTGCAACTGGTGCCGCTGCTGGTGATCACCCCCCTGACCTTCCTGGGCGGCACCTTCTACTCCATCGACATGCTGCCGCCCTTCTGGCAGGCGGTGACCCTGGCCAACCCGGTGGTCTACCTGATCAGCGGCTTCCGCTGGAGCTTCTACGGCATCAGCGATGTCAGCCCGCTGGTCAGCCTGGGCATGATCCTGCTGTTCCTGGCCGCGGCGCTCGCGGTGGTGGGCTGGATCTTCCGCAGCGGCTACCGCCTGAAGCCCTGACCCCTCACGCGCTGATCAGGGTCCCGGCCTGGCCATCGAGAATACGGCCGGCGTCCTCCAGCGCCCCGATACCGGCGACGCCACCCCGGGCCAGGACGAACTCACAGGCGGCCGCCACCTTGGGGCCCATAGAGCCCGGCGCGAAGGTCCGGCTGGCCAGGTCGCCCGGCGTGACTCGGCCCAACGGCCGGGGCGCCGGGCCACCCCAGCCATCGTAGACCGCCGCCACGTCGGTCAGCAGCAGCAGGGCATCGGCGTCCAGCCGCGCCGCCAGTAGCCCGGCGGCATGATCCTTGTCGATGACCGCCTCCACGCCCTCCAGGCGTCCGCCGACCCCGCGCACCGTGGGAATGCCGCCACCCCCCGCACAGATCACCACCACCCCGGCCTCCATCAGGCGGCGGATGATGTCGATGGGCAGGATGCGCCGCGGCAGCGGCGAGGCGACCACGCGCCGCCAGTGGCCGGTGGCCTCCTCGACGAAGGCCCAGCCCTTCTCGGCCTTGAGCCGCTGCATGGTGTCGCGGTCGTAGCCGGGACCGATGGCCTTGGACGGGGTCAGGAAGGCGGGGTCGTCGGCATCCACCTCGACCCGGGTCAGCAGGCTGGCGCAGCTGGCACCGGGCGGCATCGCGTTGAGCAGCTCGGCCTCGATCAGGTAGCCGATGATGCCCTCGGTCGCGGCGTCCAGCACGTCCAGCGGATAGGGGGCGACCTCGGCGTAGGCCTGCGCCTGGAGGGCCAGCAGGCCCACCTGGGGGCCGTTGCCATGGGTCACCACCAGCTGGTGGCGGCCGGCGAGCTCGGCCAGGGCGACCGCCGCGCGCCGCACGTTGTGGCGCTGGTTGTCGATGGTCATGGGCTCGCCACGCCGCAACAGGGCATTGCCGCCCAGGGCTACCACGATTCGCATGCAAGCCGCCTCCGGCGTGGGTGTGTTCGGGGCCTCGATGTCGGGTCACGCGGCAGGACGAGGCCCGGACAAGGCGCAGGCGCGGTCTCGGCGACGTCCCCTTTCATCAGCATAGTCCGGTGCTGGGCTGCCACGACCCTCGACCAGCCCCGAGCCCCGAGGCCGGCTATCGAGGTGCGCCCGGGGCGGGTATCATCGCCCTCCTCGCCACCTCACCGCGGAGCTCCCATGCCGATCCTGCACAGCATCATCCATCGCATCGACAAGGCCGCCGGCGAGGCGCCGATGAGCCTGGTGCCCGCCACGGCGGAGCTGCCCCCCTCCCCGGCCCTGGACGACCTGCTGGCCGGCTTCAACGATGCCTTCAATGCCAAGCCCAAGGCCTGGGGCCACTTCGCCGAGACGACGCCCGAGGGCGAGGTGAGCTCACCCTTCGCCAGCGAGCTTTCCGACTACCTCGACGGGGGCCGCGACTTCGTCGCCTTCTCCCGCGACCTGGCGGGCCGAATCGCCGAACTGGTCGGCGCTCACCTCTCGCTCTCCGGCGACCTGCTGGTGCTCCACCACCAGTTCGGCGACACCCGCTACCTGAGCCTTGCGCTGCTGCACCATCGAGAGGGCTTCGGCATCGACGCCAACCTCGCCGTGGTACCTGTGCGCCAGCTTAATCTGGCGCAGATGACCCTGGCGGCACGCCTCAACCTCAACCAGTGGCAGGCCGGAGCCTCGAAGCAGTACCTCTCCTGGACCCGCGACCGCGGCGGCAAGAAGCTCGCCGAGGGGTTCGCCACCCTGCTCGGCGCCGAGGAGGGCGTGGATGCCAGCGGCGAGACCCGCACCCTGCTCAAGGCCTTCAGCGACTACGTCGAGCGGGAGGACCTGCCCGAGGATGCCAGCCGCGAAAAGACCGACGCGCTGATCGACTACGCCAGCGACCAGGCCCGCCGCGGCGAGCCGATGACCCTGGAGGCGCTCTCGGAGGTCCTCGACGAGCAGCAGCCGAAGGCCTTCTACGACCATATCCGCAACGCCGACTATGGCCTCTCCCCGGAGATCCCGCCGGACCGGCGCACCCTCAGCCAGTTCCGCCGCTTCACCGGCCGCGCCGGCGGCGTGTCGATCAGCTTCGATTCCTACCTGCTCGGCTCCGGCGTGGAATACGACGAGGACCAGGACCGGCTGATCATCAAGCAGGTGCCCAGGCAGCTGCGCGAACAGCTCAAGCGCCAGGGCTGAGCACGGGCCGGCACTCGACCACCATGCCGTGTCCCGGAGGGCGCACATCCCGCTATGCTGAAGCCCTGACCCATGTCACTGCGGGAGAGCCGCCATGCGCCGCATCCTTATCCTTCAGGGCCACCCCGATGCCAACGCCCCCCACCTGCTGCATGTCCTGGCCGAGCACTACCGCCTGGGTGCGGAGACGGCGGGGCACGAGGTGCGCACGGTGAGGGTAACCGACCTGGACTTCCCGCTGCTGCGCAGCCAGCAGGCCTGGACCGAGGAACGCATGCCCGCCTCGCTCGACGAGGCAGCGGACGCCATCCGCTGGTGCGAGCACCTGGTGTTGTTCTTCCCGCTGTGGCTCGGCGACATGCCGGCGCTGGTGAAGGGGTTCCTCGAACAGGTGATGCGACCGCACTTCGCCTTCGAGTACGAGAAAGGCAACCCCCTGGGCCGCAAGGGGCTGAAGGGACGCTCGGCGCGCGTCGTGGTGACCATGGGCATGCCGGCAGCGATCTACCGCCACCTCTATCGCGCCCACAGCGTCAGGTCGCTGGAACGCAATATCCTGGGGTTCGTGGGCTTCGCACCGGTGCGCGAGACACTGATCGGTTCGGTGGAGGCGCTCGATGCGGACGACTGTCGCAAGTGGTTCACCCGCCTGGAGAAGATGGGTGCCAAGGCAGAATAACCGCTGAGTTCCCTCTAGTACGTGACTCACACTTGCTCTGTAAGCGATCGCTTACAAGAACCGTGAGCCTACTGTGACACTTGCGCGAGGTGACTGGCGGGAAGCGGAAATTGCCACCATGCTTCCCCGGTACCGCTGCCGTTTGAGCAGGCACCACGGCAGGACTTCCATCAGACGACCCACTCAAGGGAAATGGGCGGCCGTTGTCATGACTGTCATGAAAATGGACGCCGTCCCTCAAGGAAGTGCGAATGGCTACCGACGCAGGGAATGCCAATGAACTCGATTGGCGTGGCGAGTTTCGGGACTCCGCCAAGGAGGCCCTGTTCCGCCGCACCATGCAGGCCCACGACGCCTGCCAGCTGCGTCATGCCCTGGTGGTAGCCACCGTCCTCTTCCTCGCCTTCAGCCTGACGGATTTCAGCCTGCTGGGATCGAGTACCACCTTCCTGGTGCTGCTGGCCATGCGTGCTACGGTCGCCGCAAGCTTCCTGCTGCTGGCCCTGGCGGTATGGCGGCGCCCCTCCCTGGCCCAGACTCCAATGCCGATCAACCTGGTCTGCCTGCTGGCCGTCAGTGGCGTGCTGCTCACCATCCCCCTGAAGCCGGATGACCTCGTGACCAGCCTCGCCTCGATCGTGACTGCCAGCATGGCTCTCTACCTCTTCATACCCAACCGGCTGCCCTGGATGCTGGCCAGCAACGCCTACCTGCTCGGCGGCTTCCTTATCTTGGTGGTCGTGTGGTCACCGCTGCCCGGCGGGGTCCTGGCGAACAGCCTGCTGCTGTTGGGCTTCGTCAACCTGCTCTGCTGGCTGACGGTCTCGCGGATCCACCGGCTGCAACGCGCCCAGTTTGCCAGCCTGCTGGAGGAGCGCGCGATCAACCGCCGGCTGAAGGAGGAGATCGAGGAGCGCAATCAGTTGGAACAGCGCCTGCGTCATATGGCCAGGACCGACGAGCTGACGGGGATCACCAACCGCCGGCGCTTCTTCGAACTGGCCGAACAGGAGCGTCGCAGGGCCCACCGTGACGGTACCCCCCTGTCGCTGTGCATGGTGGATATCGACTACTTCAAGGCCATCAACGACATACATGGCCATGCCATCGGCGACCTGGCGCTGACGGTGGTCGCCGCCCGCTGCCAGTCGGTACTGCGCGAGAGCGACATCATCGGCCGCTACGGCGGAGAGGAGTTCGTCATCGCCCTGCCCCTGGCCAACCTCTTGACCGCCCGGGAGATCGCCGAACGACTGCGTCAGGCCGTCTGCCGGCAACCCCTGGAGGTCAAGGGCGTGGTGCTGGACCTGACGGTCACGGTCGGCATCAGCCGTGTCGACGATGGCGAGATGACCCTCGACCCAGGCCTGCTGCGCGCCGACCGGGCCCTCTATGCCGGCAAGGAGAGCGGGCGCAACTGCGTGGTGATGACACCCCAGGGTCCCGAGCTGACCCTGCTGGAGAGCGTACCGACGGCCGTCACGCCAGGTGCGGTCCGAGCCACTGCCTCAGTTGCGGCCCCTGCAGCAATCCCGGCTGGCGGGCGACTTCCCGGCCGTTCCTGAAGACGATCAGGGTGGGAATGCTGCGGATGCCGAAACGCGCCGCCAGCACCTGCTCGGCCTCGGTATCGAGCTTGGCGAAGCGCAGGCGGGGCTCGAGGTCACGAGCGGCCTCGGCGAAGATCGGCGCCATCATCTTGCAGGGCCCACACCAGCTGGCCCAGAAGTCCACCACCACCGGCAGCTCGCTGCGCTCCACCAGGGCCGGGAAGTTGGCCGCGGTGAGCGCCACCGGCTCGCCGGTGAACAGCGCCTGCTTGCACTTTCCGCATTTCGGCCCGTGGCCCAGGCGCTCCCGGGCCACGCGATTGATGGCCCCGCAGTGGGGGCAGCCCAGGGTAAGGGAATCGGCCATCTCGCTCTCCATACGGGAAGGGTTTCCCGCACTATGCTGGCGCCCGGCGGGCGCTTCAAGCGGCATCGCGTCGCAGGCTGTCATTCCCCGCCATGCAGTGGCTTGCCCGGGCTGCTATCGTCGCGGCAACACTCCCCGACCCTGCCGCCGAGACTGCCATGGCCACACGACCCGACCCCCGCGTGCTGCTGAGCCTGCTGGCCCTGCTGCGCCCCTATCGCTGGCGCCTGGTGCTGGCCGCCCTGGCGCTGCTCGCCGCCGCGGCCAGCGTGCTGCTGCTCGGCCAGGGGCTTCGGCTGGTCATCGACCAGGGGTTCATAGCGCAGGATCGCGCACGGCTCAACCAGGCCCTCGGCCTGATGCTCGGGGTGGTGGCGGTACTGGCGATGGCCTCGGCGCTGCGCTACTACCTGGTCACCTGGATCGGCGAGCGGCTGGCGGCCGACCTGCGGCGCCGGGTCTTCGACCACCTGCTCGAGCTCGAGCCCGGCTTCTTCGAGAGCAGTGCCGGGGAGAGCGGCGGCGCCGGGGAGATCACCTCGCGGCTGACGGCGGACACCAGCGTGCTGCAGAGCCTGTTCGGCTCGTCGATCTCACTGGCGCTGCGTAACCTGCTGATGCTGGTCGGGTCGGTGGCACTGATGCTGGTGACCCAGCCGTGGCTATCGGCCATCGTGCTGCTGGGCATCCCCGCCACCGTGCTTCCGATCCTCTGGTTCGGACGCCGGGTGCGACGCCTCTCGCGCTTCAGCCAGGACCGGGTGGCGGAGCTCGGCCGCTATGCCGGCGAGGCCCTGGCCGGCATCCGCACCGTCCAGGCCTTCACCCACGAGGCACACGATCGCCAGGCCTATGGGGCACGGGTCGAGGAGGCCTTCGCCACCGCCGTGGCCCGCACTCGCCAGCGTGCCTGGCTGACGGGCATTGCCATGCTGGCGGTCTTCGCCGCGGTCGCCGTGATGCTCTGGCAGGGCGGCCAGGCGGTCCTGGCCGGCAGCATGACCGCCGGCGAGCTCTCGGCCTTCGTCTTCTATGCCGTGCTGGCGGCGGGCGCCGTGGCGACGCTGGCCGAGGTCGCGGGCGACGTTCAGCGCGCCGCCGGGGCCGCCGAGCGCCTGCTGGAACTGCTGGAGGCACGACCGACGATTCGGGCGCCTGCGCGTCCCGTACCGCTGCCCAGGCCGCTCTCCGGCGAGATTCATCTGGAGGCTGTGAGCTTCACCTATCCCGGCCGCGAATCCCCAGCGCTGGAGGCGCTCGACCTGCGGGTCCTCCCGGGCGAGCGGGTGGCGCTGGTGGGGCCCTCCGGAGCCGGCAAGAGCACCCTGCTCGCGCTGCTGCTGCGCTTCCATGACCCGGACCGGGGCTCCCTGCGACTGGACGGCATCGACCTGCGCGACCTGGACCCACGCGAACTGCGCTCGGCGCTGGGCCTGGTGGCCCAGGAGCCGGTACTCTTCACCGGCACCGTGGCCGAGAACCTGCGCTTCGGCTGGCCCAGGGCCAACCTCGAGGACCTGCGCAGGGCCGCCGGGGATGCCAATGCCCTGGACTTCATCGAGGCCCTGCCCCGGGGATTCGACACCTCGCTCGGCCCCGGCGGCGTGCAGCTCTCCGGCGGACAGCGCCAGCGCCTGGCCATCGCCCGGGCGCTGCTCAAGGCGCCCCGGGTGCTGCTGCTCGACGAGGCGACCAGCGCCCTTGACGCGGAGAGCGAACGGCTGGTGCAGCAGGCCCTGGACCGGCTGATGGTGGGCCGCACCAGCCTGGTGATCGCCCATCGCCTGGCCACCGTGGTCGCCGCCGACCGCCTGCTGGTGCTGGACCAGGGCCGGCTGGTGGCCAGCGGCCGCCACGAGGACCTTCTCGAATCGAGTCCGCTCTACCGCCACCTGGCCGAGCTGCAGTTCGGGCGCCATCCCGCGGCCGCCATGACCGACTCCCCTTCGCTCCCCTGACCGGGCCTGTCGGCTCAGAACAGCCCCAGCTGGCGGTCGATCAGGCTTTCGAAGTCGTCGCCGACGAAGGGCAGGATGGCGTCGGCCACCGGCTGCAGCTGGCGGGTCAGGTAGTGGTCGGTATCGATGGGGGACGAGTGGGCTTCCAGGGGTTCGGGGCCGGCCACTGTCATCACGTAGCGGATCCAGCCGCCGTTCTGGTACTGGCGCGCCCGGCCCAGGCGGTCGTTCTCCGCGTCGGCCAGCCTGGCAGCGCGCACGTGGGGCGGCACGTTGCGCTGATAGTCACCCAGACGACGGCGCAGCCGCTTGCGATAGACCAGCCGCTCATCGAGTTCCCCTGACCGGGCACGCTTCATGAAGGCCTGCACGAAGTCGCGCACGTAGTCACGCCAGGGCTCACCGGTGAAGATGCGCCGGTAGAGCGCCTGCTGGAATTCCTTGGCGAGCTCCGTCCAGTCGCTGCGCACTGTCTCCAGCCCCTTGAAGACCATCCGCTCCTCGCCGTCGGCATCACGAACCAGCCCGGCATAGCGCTTCTTGCTGCCCGCCTCGGTGCCTCGGATGGTGGGCATCAGGAAGCGCCGGTAATGGGTCTCGAACTGCAGCTCCAGGGCGCTCTCGAGGCCGTACTCACGGGCCAGGTGCTCGCGCCACCAGGCGTTGACCCGGTTCACCAGCCGCCGGCCGACCTCCGTAACATCGGCCTCATCGAAGACCCCACCCAGCCAGACGAAGGTGGAGTCGGTATCGCCGTAGATCACGGTAACCCCTTCGGCCTCGATCAGCTCCCGGGTGCGCCGCATGATCTCATGGCCGCGCATGGTGATCGACGAGGCGAGCCGCGCATCGAAGAAGCGGCAGCCCTTCGAGCCGAGGACCCCGTAGAAGCTGTTCATGATGATCTTCAGCGCCTGGGAGAGCGGCGCATTGCCGGCACCCTTGGCGGCCTCGCGTCCCGCCCATACCCGGGCCACGATCGCCGGCAGGGCGTGCCGGCTGCGCGAGAAGCGCGCGCCGCGAAAGCCCGGCACCGAGGCGGCGTCCGAGGGGTCGGCGAGCCCCTCCACCAGACCCGCCGGGTCGATCAGGAAGCTGCGGATGATCGAGGGGTAGAGGCTCTTGAAGTCGAGTACCAGCACCGAGTCGTAGAGGCCGGGCCGCGAGTCCATGACGAAGCCGCCGGGGCTCTCGTCCGGCTGCCCTTCGCCGAGATTGGGGGCCACCAGCCCCAGGCGATGCAGCCGGGGCAGGTAGAGGTGGGTGAAGGCCGCCACCGAGCCGCCGCTGCGATCGGCGGGCAGGCCGGTGACGGTGGCCCGTTCGAGCAGGAATTCCAGCAGCTCGGTCGCCTCGAAGATTCGCGTGACTAGCTCGCAGTCCCTGAGGTTGTAGCGGGCCAGCGCCGGCTTGTCTTCGGCGAACATGCGCAGGATGCCCTCGAGGCGCTGGTAGGGATTGTCGATCGCCTTGCCCTCACCAAGCAGCGTCCGGGCGACGTTCTCCAGGCTGAACGAGGGGAAGTGCCAGGTGGCCGAGCGCAGCGCCTCGATGCCGTCGACGATCAGCCGACCGGGGGCGGAGGCGAAGAAGTGGTTGGGCTGGTGCCCATGGGGGCGCCACTCCATCTCGGCGCCACCCCGCCCCAACCGCAGTGGTATGCCGAGCGCGCGGGCATGCTCGTGCAGGATGCGCAGGTCGAACTGCACCAGGTTCCAGCCGATGATGGCATCGGGGTCGAACTCGGCGAACCAGGCATTGAGCCGCGTGAGCAGCTCGGCTCGGGAGTCGCAGTAATCGAGCGCGAAGTCGAGCTCGCCCGCCTCGCTCTCGTCCTCGCCAGGGTGCGGCCCCAGCATGTAGACCTGACGTGCCCCGCAGCCCTCCAGCGCAATCGAATAGAGCTCGCCCCGGGCGCTGGTCTCGATATCCAGCGACACCGTGCGCAGCCGCGGGCGATAGTCCGTCGCGGGCCGCAGGCGCGCCTCCGCCAGGCCGCCCTCTCCGTCCGGCGTGCCGGTAACCGCCACGGGCGCGGTGATGAAGCGCTCCATCAGGTAGCGCTCCGGCGGGCGAATGTCGGCCTCGTACAGCGCCAGGCCGGCCTTGTTGAGGCGCCGCTCGAGGGCAATCAGCTGGCGATGCTGACGGCAATAGAGACCCAGCACCGGGCGCCGGTGGAAGTCGCGCAGCTCGAGCTCAGACAGCGTGACGCCCGGCTCGCCGGCGAGCAGCGCCTCGGCCCGGGCGCGCTGCTGGGCCGGCAGGAAGGCCACCGAGGGCTGCACCGGCAGGCGCACCCTGAGCGGGCCGTCGTCGGTGGCCAGCCAGACACTGACCTCTGTGCCCCGCGGGGTGTCCTCCCAGTGCCGAGTCAGGATGAAGCCGTGACGTGTCATGCCGTCCCGATCTGTCATGCGATGGTCCGACAAGGGCCCTACTCGAGGCTCGCCAGCTGGCGTAGGCCCGCGGCGGCATCCGCCGTGGCAAGCCACGCCACCAGGCCAATGTTGAGGGCCGCACAGCCCCACAGGATCATGCCGAAGGGCTGCTTGCGCGTCTTGTGGCGAAAACCGCGCCGGGCCAGCAGGGCGCCCGGCCAGCCGCCGACGACGGCGACGAGGTGCAGGGTCGACTCGCGGATGCGCCGCTCGCCTCGCCGCGCCGCGGCCTTGTCGATGCCATAGAGGATCACCGCCGCCAGGCTCGCCAGCAGGTAGGCACCGATGAGCAGCGTCATGGGGCGTTCACCTCGATGATCAGGTCGGGGGCGAAGAGCGGCGGGACGAACTCGTCGGGGTAGCCGCCGGGGTTGGCGATGACCCGGGTGCCGCCGGACTCGAGGTCCACCGGCTCATGGACATGGCCATGGAGCCAGAGGTCCGTGCGGCCCATGAGCTGCGGCAGATGGGAGGCGAAGGCCGGCGACAGCGCATCGCCACGGTAGCGCCCCGGGATGCAGTCGGCCAGGGGCGCATGGTGGCTGATCACCACCCTCGGGCCGCTGAACGGCCGGGCCAGTTCGGCCTCCAGCCAGGCCAGGGCCTCGGCATGCAGGCGGCGGCTCTCCGCCGGGGTGAACACCGCCCCCTCCGGCTGCTCGATGATGCGGAAATCCGGCATCAGGTCCAGTGCCCTGGCCTCGGTGAGTGCCGGGTCGTGTTCCGGCTGACCGGCGTAGAGGGCGAAGTCGGTCCACAGCGTGGTGCCGTGAAAGCGCACGCCGTCCAGGGTCAACGTGCGGTTGTCCAGCAGGTGGATGCCGAGCCGTGCGGCCACGGCGGCCAGTTCACGGCGCAGCGCGGGCATGCCCGTGCCGTAGAACTCGTGGTTGCCGGGAACATAGAGGATGGGGGTGCCGGCAAAGCGCTCCGCTGCCCAGCCGAGCCCCTGGATGCCGGCGTGAATGTCACCGGCGAGGATCACCGCATCGGCGCTGGCCTCCGGCAGTGCCGGTGGGCTGTCGAAGTGTTCCAGGTGCAGGTCGGAGAGAAGCCTCAGGCGCATCGTCGGTTCCCTGTGCAGCGAGCCATCCGCGCCAGTGTGAGGCACGGACCGGACGAACACTAGCGCCCGCTCGGCACCCTGTGGCCGCTCCTTGTGCCCTGACGGCGACGCCGCCAGGGGTCGCGCCTCGCCGGGCCGGCCTCAGTCGTAGTGGACCGCCAGCCATATGGTCTCCTCGTCCGGGTCGGTCCAGGCGACACGATGCCGGCAGTGGGCGGGGATCGTCAGGTGGTCGCCCGGGCCCAGCGTCACCGGCTCGCCGCGCTCGAAGGCCACCATCCCCCGGCCCTTGAGCACCAGCACCCACTCGTGGCGCGGCTGGTCGTACCAGCCGGTGGCCGGCGAGGTGTGGCCGCGCGACACGATGCGCTCCACCATCACTCCGCGGCCGCGCACGACCTCCTCGAACAGCTCTTCGGGGAGGGCCTCGGGTATCGCCTCGAACAGGTTCGCCATCGACTGTCACTCCTCCATATAGCGGGTCATGCGCCGACGCATGACCGGATCATTTCTCGCCTCACTGCCCTGACCCTAGCAGCCCGGCTGCCACGAGCGCTCCTCTTTCGAGCACACATAAAAAAGGCCCCCCGAAGGGGACCAGTAGGAGCACGCCAGCTCACTCGGTGAATCGCCACTCTGGCTCGGCGATCATGGCCATTACTTTGCGAGGATCGCGCCAAGAATGTGATCTTTTCAATTAATACAAAATGTTATAGAAAACACGCGGTTCAGGGACCTGGTCCGGACCGCGCGAATGCATGCGGCACTGCACCATACGAGCGCCTTCCGGCATCGGGATGCGCCATGGCGAGGCGGTGCCGCGCCGGTTCACGCCCGGGAGATGCCTCGTTCACGCCGCTTGATGAGGGCCTTCTCGAGTTCCACCAGGACGAAGAGCACCACGCCGAAGGCCAGGATGCTAGCCCACTCCTTCCCACCCAGGGGTGCGGTGCCGAACAGGAACTGAAACGGTGGCGCATAGGTGAAGAGCGCCTGCAGGATGACCAGCACGCCCACGGCCACCAGCACCGCACGGTTGCCCAGCAGGCCGGCGCGGTTGCAGGTCGGCTCGAGGATGTAGCGGCTGTTGAAGAGGTAGGCGATCTCACCCATCACCAGGGCGTTGATGGCCACGGTACGGGCGAGTTCGATCTCCACACCCTGCTGCTCCATCCACAGGAAGTGCCCGAAGGTCCCCGCCAGCAGCAGGACCGACACGAAGACCACCCGCCAGATCAGGAAACCGGAGAGGATCGGGGTGCCGGGATCGCGTGGGCGGCGGCGCATGACGCCGGGCTCGGCGGGTTCGAAGGCCAGGGCCAGGCTCAGGGTCACCGCAGTGACCATGTTCACCCACAGCACCTGGGCCGGCAGCAGTGGCAGGGTCATCCCCAGCAGCACGGCGGCCATGATCGTCAGCGCCTCGCCGCCGCTGGTGGGCAGGATATAGAGAATGGCCTTGCGCAGGTTGTCGTAGACGGTACGGCCCTCCTCCACCGCATGGACGATGGAGGCGAAGTTGTCGTCGGCCAGCACCATGGCGGCCGCTTCACGGGCGGCCTCCGAGCCCTTGATCCCCATGGCGATCCCCACGTCGGCGCGCTTGAGGGCAGGTGCATCGTTGACGCCGTCACCGGTCATGGCCACCACCTGGCCGCCCGCCTGGAGGGCGCGCACCAGGCGCAGCTTGTGTTCCGGCGTGGCACGGGCGAAGACATCTACCTCGCGCACCAGGCTTTCCAGCTCCGCATCGGAGGCCTGCTCCAGGGCGTGCCCCGGGATCACCCCGCCCGCGGTGGCAATGCCGAGCTCGTCGGCGATGGCCCGGGCAGTGACCGCATGGTCGCCGGTGATCATCTTCACCACGATGCCAGCCTGCTGGCACTGCTGCACTGCGGCAATCGCCTCTTCACGGGGCGGGTCGATGAGACCGCACACCGCCACCAGGGTCAGGCCGCCCTCCTCGACGTCGGGGAAGCTCAGGGTGCGCTGATCCGCGTCCACCTGCTTGACCGCCACCGCCAGCAGCCGCTGGCCAAGGGCGGCGACCGTTTCCATGCGCCGCTCCCAGCGCGGCAGGTCGAGCGGGCGGTCGCCATCTCGGGTGCGCTCGCGGTCGCAGACGGCCAGCACCCGCTCGGGCGCCCCCTTGAGGAAGAGCAGGCCGTGACCGTCCTCGTGGTGATGGTGGAGGGTGACCATGAACTTGTAGAGGGACTCGAAGGGGATCACGTCGGCACGGGGATAGCGCCTGGCGACCTCCCGGGCATCCAGCCCCGCCTTGAGCCCGGCGACCACCAGCGCCCCTTCCGTGGGGTCGCCCTCCAGCTGCCAGCCATCGTCCCGCTGCTGGAGCTCGGCATCGTTGCACAGCAGGATGCTCCGCAGCGCCTCGGCCAGCACCGGATGATGCTCGACCTCCACCGCCTCGCCCGCGCGGCTGAAGCCACCCCGGGGCTCGTAGCCGACCCCGCTGACCTCGAACTGCTCCTCGGCGGTGAGCAGGGTCTTCACGGTCATCTCGTTGCGGGTCAGGGTGCCGGTCTTGTCGGTGCAGATGGTGGTGACCGAGCCCAGGGTCTCCACCGCCGGCAGGCGACGGATGATGGCATTGCGTACCGCCATGCGCTGCACGCCGATGGCCAGGGTGATGGTCATGATCGCCGGCAGGCCCTCGGGGATGGCCGCCACCGCCAGGCTGACGGCGGCCAGGAAGGTCTCCACAAGGTCGTAGTGGCGCCCCCAGTAGCCGAAGGCGAAGGTCATGGCGGCCAGCACCACGATGGCGCCCGACAGCCAGCGTCCGAAGACGGCGATATCGCGCAGCAGCGGCGTGATCAGGGTCTCCACCTCGCCGAGCAGCATGGAGATGCGCCCGATCTCGGTGTCCGCGCCGGTCCCCACCACCACCCCCCGTCCCTGGCCGAAGGCCACCAGGGTGCCGGAGAAGGCCATGCAGCGCCGGTCGCCCAGGTCGGCCTCCGCGTCCACGGCCGCGGGCTGCTTGTCCACGGGCACGGATTCGCCGGTGAGCATTGCCTCGTCGATGCGCAGGTTGTGGCTTTGCAGCAGACGCAGGTCGGCGGGCACCCGGTCCCCGGCCTGGAGGAACACCAGGTCGCCGGGCACCAGCTCCTCGGCGGGAACCGTGTGCCGCTGCCCGTCGCGCAGCACCTGGGCTCGGGGCGAGAGCATGCCGCGGATCGCCTCCAGGGCCTGCTCCGCCTTGCCCTCCTGGAGGAAGCCGACGATAGCATTGATCAGCACCACCCCCAGGATCACCCCGGTGTCGACCCAGTGCTGCAGCAGGGCCGTGCCCAGCGCGGCGGCCAGCAGCACATAGATCAGCACGTTGTGGAACTGCCGCAGGAAGCGACGCAGCGGGCCGCTGCGTGGCGGCGCCGGCAGGCGGTTGTGGCCATGGCGCGCCAGCCGCTCCAACACCTGCTCGGCGGTCAGGCCCTGTTCCGAGGCCGCAAGCCCGGCGAGGACCGCGGCGGGCGCCTGGCTGTGCCAGGCGGGCTCGCGGCGAGGTTCCCCGCTCATGCCGAGGGCTCCAGGCGCGTGTCGTTGCGCTTTTCCGATGGCGTCTCCCACCACTCCTTCCGCATGGCACTCCCCTGTCGAGGCTTCACCCTCCCCGGCCCTGTCGCCGCCGGTCCCGTTCCCCTTCGC
This sequence comes from Halomonas rhizosphaerae, assembly GCF_030010555.1. Classification (GTDB taxonomy): domain Bacteria; phylum Pseudomonadota; class Gammaproteobacteria; order Pseudomonadales; family Halomonadaceae; genus Halomonas; species Halomonas rhizosphaerae. Next base: position 67,768 of record NZ_JASCQP010000030.1, on the reverse strand, counting down.
TTCTCGCACATTCCTGCCTCGCCGAACAGGCCGAGTTGCTGAAAAACCCGTTCATCACGCATGCTGCATCTCCAGTCCAATTCGCCAGGAGACCCTCCATGACCCAGCCTCGCCTCGGCTTCATCGGTATCGGCCTGATGGGCCATCCCATGACGCGTCGACTGCTGGCCGCGGGATTCGACGTGACCGTGTGGAACCGCACCCCCGCCAAGGCCGCCCCCCTGGGCGAGGCCGGCGCCCGGGTAGCTGGCTCCATCGCCGAGCTGATGGAGGCAGTGGACGTGGTACTGCTCTGCCTGGCCAATACCGCCGTGGTGGAGGAGGTGGTGTTCGGCGAGGGAGGCGTGGCCCAGCACGGCCGTGCCGGCCAGCGGCTGGTCGACCTCTCCAGCAGTGACCCTGCCGCGACGCGTGACTTCGCCGACTGGCTCGAGAGCGAATGCGGCATGTGCTGGGTGGATGCGCCGGTCTCCGGTGGCGTCGCCGGCGCCGAGGCGGGCAGCCTGGCCATCATGTGCGGCGGCGACGCCGAGGATATCGCGGCGCTCCGGCCGTTGCTGGCGCCCCTCTCCGCCCGGGTGACCCATATGGGCCCGGTGGGCAGCGGCCAGGTGACCAAGGTCTGCAACCAGATGGTGGTCGGCTGCCAGGCGGCGGTACTGGCCGAGATGGTGGCCCTGGCCGAGGCGAGCGGCGTCGATGCCACCCGGCTCGTCGAGGCGCTCTCCGGCGGCTTCGCCGACTCGACCCCCTTCCGGATCCTCACCCCGCGCATGGCGGCGAGCGACTTCGCCGACCCGCCCTGGCACCTGCGTACCCTGCTCAAGGACCTGGACATGGCGGTGGCCCAGAGCCAGCGCAGCCACAGCGCCACGCCCATGAGCGGCCTGGCCGCCCAGCTGATGCGCGCCCATGCCAGCCGCGGCCACGCCGAGTACGACCCGGCGATCCTGGTGGAGGCCTTTCGCCCCGTCGGCGAGGGGGATAAGGCATGAGCGAGCCAAGGGTGGTCTACCTCACCGGCGGCGCCCAGGGGATCGGCCTGGGCATCGCCGAGCACCTGCTGGCCCGTGGCGACTGCGTGGCGCTGACCGACATCGACGCCGAGGCGCTGGCCGAGTGCCGCGAGCGCCTGGGTCATGCCGAACGCCTGCTGGCCATCGTCTCGGACGTGCGCGACGAGGCTCGGGTCGCGGAGAGCCTCGAGGCGACGGTGGCACGCTTCGGCCGGCTCGACGGGGTCATCCATAACGCCGGCCTGGCCGACCCCTTCCAGGGCCCGGTGGAGTCGCTGCCGCTCGCCACCTGGCAGGCCTACCTGGACACCAACCTCACCGGCGCGATGCTCTGCGCCAAGCATGCCGCGCCCCACCTGCGCGAGAGCCGCGGCGCCATGGTGCTGATGGCCTCCACCCGGGCGCTGCAGTCGGAGCCCGATACCGAGGCCTATGCCGCCAGCAAGGGCGGCGTGGTCGCGCTTACCCATGCGCTGGCCGTGAGCCTGGGTCCCGAGATTCGCGTCAACGCCATCAGCCCGGGGTGGATCGAGGTCGGCGACTGGCAGAAGGCGTCGAATCGCACGCCGGTGGAGCACCGCGAGGTCGATCGCGACCAGCACCCGGTCGGACGCGTCGGCCGCCCCGAGGACATCGCCACCATGGCGGCCTTCCTGCTCTCCGACGAGGCGGGCTTTATCACCGGCCAGAACCTGGTGGTGGACGGCGGCATGACGCGCCGGATGATCTACGCCGACTGAGATGGCGGCAGGATTTGTCGCCTCCCGCCCCCTTCCGTACACTCGTTCGACTTTTTCTCCCATCTGCGACCAGCCGAGGCATGACCCATGGCGTTTGATTCCACTTCCACCTACGTGGCCACCGAGGCCCTCAAGCAGGCGGTCAACGCCGCCGTGACCCTGGAGCGCCCGCTGCTGATCAAGGGCGAGCCGGGCACCGGCAAGACCCTGCTCGCCGAGGAACTGGCGGCCTCGTTGGGCACGCGACTGCATACCTGGCACATCAAGTCCTCCACCAAGGCGGCCCAGGGGCTCTACGAGTACGATGCGGTGAGCCGCCTGCGCGACTCCCAGTTGGGGGTCGAAGGGGTGGAGAACGTCGCCAACTACATCAGGCCCGGCAAGCTGTGGGAAGCCTTCACCGCGGACGAGCGGGTGGTGCTGCTGATCGACGAGATCGACAAGGCGGACATCGAATTCCCCAACGACCTGCTCCAGGAGCTGGATCGCATGGAGTTCCATGTCTACGAGACCGGCGAGACCATCCGCGCCAGGCACCGCCCGATCATCGTCATCACCTCCAACAACGAGAAGGAGCTCCCCGACGCCTTCCTGCGCCGCTGCTTCTTCCACTACATCGAGTTCCCCGACCGCGAGACCATGCAGGCGATCGTCGACGTGCACTTCCCCGAGATCGCCCCGAAGCTGGTCGGCGAGGCGCTGGAGGTGTTCTTCGACCTGCGCCAAGCCCCGGGCCTCAAGAAGAAGCCCTCCACCTCGGAGCTGGTGGACTGGCTGAAGCTCTTGATGGCCGACGACCTGGCACGGGAGGCGCTCTACCAGCGCGATCCGGCCAAGGCGATCCCGCCGTTGGCGGGGGCCCTGGTGAAAAATGAACAAGATACACAGTTACTGGAACGGCTGGCGTTCATGATGCGCCGCCAGGGCAACCCGAGGCGCTGACCCATGTTTATCGGCCTGTTCGAGACCCTCAAGCGCGCCGGGGTGCCGGTGTCGCTGCGCGAGCTGCTCGACCTCCATGCGGTGGTGGAACGCGGTGTGGTGTTCGCCGACATGGAGGCCTTCTACCGGATCTCCCGCACCGTGATGGTCAAGGACGAGCGCCACTTCGACCGCTTCGATCGCGCCTTCGCCGCCTGGTTCGAGGGGCTGGAGAGCCTGGACGCGGCCATCGAGGCGCTGATCCCCGACGACTGGCTGCGCCGCGAGTTCGAGAAGCAGCTTTCCGACGAGGAGAAGGCACGGATCAAGTCCCTGGGCGGGCTCGAGAAACTGATCGAGACCTTCAAGCAGCGCCTGGAGGAGCAGAAGGAGCGCCACGCCGGCGGCAACAAGTGGATTGGCACCGGCGGCACCAGCCCCTTTGGCGCCTACGGCTACAACCCCGAGGGCATTCGCATCGGTCAGGAGGGCTCACGCCATCGCCGTGCGGTGAAGGTGTGGGACGAACGCCGCTTCCGCGACTACGACGACTCCCTGGAACTGGGCACCCGCAATATCAAGATGGCGCTGCGCCGGCTGCGCAAGTTCGCACGCCAGGGCGCGGCGGAGGAGTTCGACGTGGACGCCACCATCCGCGAGACCGCCCGGGATGCCGGCCTGCTCAACGTGCAGATGCGCCCGGAGCGCCACAACGCGGTGAAGGTGCTGCTGCTGCTCGACGTGGGCGGCTCCATGGATGACCACATTCGCACCTGCGAGGAGCTCTTCTCGGCGGCCCGGGCCGAATTCAAGCACCTGGAGACCTACTACTTCCACAACTGCGTCTACGAGGGGCTTTGGCGCAGCAATGCTCACGACCAGGCCCGCCGCCACACCGAGCGCATCCCGACGCTGGATGTGCTGCATACCTATAGCGACGACTACCAGGTGGTGATCGTCGGCGACGCCGCCATGTCGCCGTACGAGATCACCCATCCCGGCGGCAGCGTGGAGCACTTCAACGACGAGGCCGGGGCCGTGTGGCTCAGGCGACTGGTGGAGAAGTTCCCGCGCCTGGCGTGGCTCAACCCCATGCCGCCGCGCGCCTGGGAGTTCACCCACTCCACCCAACTGATCCGTGAGCTGATCAATGATCGCATGTACCCCATGACCCTCGAGGGACTCGAGGGCGCCATGCGGGAGCTGGCCCGGTAGCAATAGATAGCCCTTATGGGCTATTCATCAGAAATATAGCCCTTTAAGGCTATCGAGATGACAAATAGCCCTGAAGGGCTATACTCGAGGCACGCTCCCGGAGAAGGATGGAACCCCATGCCAAAGCGCATCGCGGTGCTGACCGGCGACGTGATCGACTCGCGCAAGGTCGAGGACCGGCCTCGCCTCTACCGGCTGCTGGACGAGAGCCTGGCCGAGCTGGCCTCCCGGCATGGCGGCCACGGCGAACGCTTCCGGGGCGACGGCTTCCAGCTCGCCCTGCCCCGGGCGGCGCCGGCCATGGAGGCGGCGATAGCCCTGCGGGCAGCGCTGATCGAGCACTCCGAGCCCGACCAGCGCTGGGATGCCCGTATCGCCGTAGCGGTCGGGCCGGCGGAGCGTGGCGTCGCGGCGGCTGACGGTGCCACCTTCGTCGCCTCGGGTCGCGCCCTGGATGCCCTGGCCGATACCACCGCCCACCTGTCGCTGACTCGGCTCGAGGCACCCGAGGACCCCGGCCTCGCCCTGCTGGTGCGCTTCATCGACGACCTGCTCGACGGCTGGTCGCCCTACTCCGCCGAGGTCGTCGGCCTGAGCCTGCGCCATGACGCCTCCCAGCAGGCCCTGGCCGAGCGCCTCGGCATCCGCCAGCCCAGCGTGCACAAGCGCCTGCGTGCCGCCCGCTGGGCCCTGCTCTCCGACACCCTCGACTACCTGCGACAGCGCCTCGCCGACGAGGAGGGCGCGCCATGAGCGCCAATGCCCTGTCGCTGCTCATGGGCCTGGTACTCGCCCACCTGGTCGGCGACTTCCTGCTGCAGCCGCGGACGTGGGTGGAGGAGCGCTATCGGCTGCGCCACCGCTCTCCGCGCCTGTTCCAGCATGCCGGCCTGCACGGCCTGCTCGCCGGGGGGGTGCTGCTGGTGGCGAGTGCGGCCATGCCCCGGGGCCTGGCCGCGGTGCTGCTCGGTGCCCTGGCGGTGGCCACCAGCCACTGGCTGATCGACCTGGGCAAGGCCCGGCTGCCGGCCGGTGAACTGCGCTGGTTCCTGCTCGACCAGGCCGCTCACCTGCTGGTGCTGCTGGGGCTCTGGCTGGCCTGGCTCGGCAGCCTGGCCCCGCTGCGGGAGTTCGTCGTCTGGCTCGCCTCACCGACGGTGCTGGGGATGGCGGCCGCCTACCTGCTGGTGACGCGCCCGCTGTCGATCGCCATCGCCCTGGTCATGCAGCGCTGGAGCGAGCAGCTCGAGGAGACCGGCACCCTGGCCAGCGCCGGGGCGCGCATCGGCGTACTGGAACGGCTGCTGGTGCTGACCCTGGTGCTGCTGGACCAACTCACCGCGGTCGGCTTCCTGCTCGCCGCCAAGTCGGTGCTGCGCTTCGGCGACCTGCGCGACTCACGCGACCGCAAGCTCACGGAGTACGTGCTGCTCGGCACCCTGCTCAGCGTCTCCACCACCCTGGTGCTGGGCATGCTGGTACGCCTGCTGCTGCTCGAGGGCTGAACGGGCCGACGATCCCCGGCCCCCGCATCGGTGAGACACAAGCTTTTGCCGCCCCGGACAGCGGGCCGTACAATGCTCGGTCATTGCCGCCGACCTGCGCGGCCCCGCTTCCGTCACCCGCACGAACACGCTCGAGGAACCGCCGGACCCATGCGCGCTAGCCAACTGTTGATCGCCACCCTGAAGGAAACCCCCGCCGACGCCGAGATCATCAGCCATCAGCTGATGCTGCGTTCGGGGATGATCCGCCGCCTCACCTCCGGCCTCTACACCTGGCTGCCACTGGGCCTCAAGACCCTGCGCAAGGTCGAGCGCATCGTTCGCGAGGAGATGGATCGCGCCGGGGCCCAGGAGGTGTTGATGCCGGCGGTGCAGCCCGCCGAGCTGTGGCAGGAGTCGGGCCGCTGGGAGCAGTATGGCCCGGAGCTCTTGCGCCTCAAGGACCGTCACGACCGCGACTACTGCGTCGGCCCCACCCACGAGGAGGTGATCACCGACCTGGTGCGCAAGGAGATCGCCAGCTACAAGCAGCTGCCGGCCAACTTCTACCAGATCCAGACCAAGTTCCGCGACGAGATCCGGCCGCGCTTCGGGGTGATGCGCTCCCGCGAGTTCATCATGAAGGACGCCTACTCCTTCCACGTGGACGAGGCCTCGCTGATGGAGACCTACCAGGTGATGTATGACGCCTATGTGCGCATCTTCACCCGCCTGGGCCTGGACTTCCGTCCGGTGATCGCCGACAACGGCGCCATCGGCGGCACCGGCTCGCACGAGTTCCACGTACTGGCCGACTCCGGCGAGGACGACATCGTCTTCTCCACCGAGTCCGACTACGCCGCCAACATGGAGAAGGCCGATGCCCTGCCCGCGCCACTGGGCAGCGACGTCCGGCGCCCGGCCCCCGGCGAGGAGCTGCGCCTGGTCGACACCCCGAATGCCCGGACCATCGCCGCCCTGGTGGAACAGCACGGCCTGCCCATCGAGAAGACCCTCAAGACCCTGATGGTTCACGCCGCCGAGGGCGGCCTGGTGGCCCTGCTGGTACGCGGCGACCACGAACTGAACGAGGTGAAGGCCGAGAACCTCCCCGAGGTGGCCGCCCCGTTGACCATGGCCAGCGAGGAGGAGATCCGCGCCGCGGTGGGCGCCGGCCCCGGCTCGCTGGGCCCGGTGAACCTGGAGATGCCGATCATCATCGACCGCTCGGTCGCCCTGATGAGCGACTTCGGCGCCGGGGCCAACGTCGATGGCAAGCACTACTTCGGGATCAACTGGGAGCGCGACGTGCCGCTGCCCCCTGTCTACGACATCCGCAACGTGGTCGAGGGCGATCCCTCGCCGGACGGCAAGGGCACGCTTTCCATCAAGCGCGGCATCGAGGTGGGCCACGTCTTCCAGCTGGGACGCAAGTACAGCGAGGCGATGAACGCCACCGTGCTCGGCGACGAAGGTCGTGCCGTGCATCCCTGGATGGGCTGCTATGGTATCGGTGTGACCCGCGTGGTGGCCGCCGCCATCGAGCAGAACCACGACGACGCCGGCATCATCTGGCCCGATGCCATCGCCCCCTTCCAGATCGCGATGGTGCCGATGAACGCCCACAAGTCGCAGCGGGTGCGCGAGGAGTCCGAGCGGCTGTATCAGGCCCTCACCGCCGCCGGCTTCGAGGTGCTGCTGGACGACCGCGACCTGCGCCCCGGCGTGCGGTTCGCCGACCACGAGCTGATGGGCATCCCCCACCGCCTGGTGGTCGGTGATCGCGGCCTGGACAAGGGAGAACTGGAGTACAAGGGACGCCGTGACAGTGACGCTACCATGGTACCGGCCGAGCAGATCCTCGACTTCCTGGGCGAGAAGGTCGCTCGCTGAGGGCGGCCGGGCCGCCGCCCTGGCGGTGGCCTGCTGCCTCTTCACCACCGCCGCGCTGGCCCAGGGCGACGGGGACTTCATCGCCGCCCTGCCCGCTTCGCTCGCGCCCGAGACGCCCGCGCCCTTCGTGCGGGCCCTGCCGGAGGCCCCTGCCAGCCTGCGCGGCACCCTCGACAGCATCCGCGGAGCACCCGTGGCGCCCGCCGTGATATGGGCTGCGCGCCAGTGGCTCAATGACATGGAGCCGCGCCTTGCCCGCTACCTGCCGGAGCCAGCCAGGCGCCGCGAACTGCTGGGCCGCATCCACCATGAGGCGCGGCTGGCCGGCCTGGCGCCGGAGCTGGTGCTGGCGGTGATCCAGGTGGAGAGCGCCTTCAGGGCCGAGGCCGTCTCCTCGGCTGGCGCCGTGGGCCTGATGCAGATCATGCCGTTCTGGATCCGCGAGCTGGGCCTGCCGGCCGATGACCTCAAGGACCCGCGTCGCAACCTGCGCTATGGCTGCACGATCCTCGCCCACTACCTGGCCGTGGAACGCGGTGACCTGACCCGGGCGCTGGCCCGCTACAACGGCAGCCTGGGCAAGACCTGGTACCCGGAGCGGGTGATGCGTGCCCTGGCCCGCCACTGGTCGCCGGCGAGTCCCGCCCCGGTGCGCACCACCGCCGAGCGCTGACTTCGGGCCGGGACGACCGGCTCCGCTCTAGCCGGCCGCTCGTGCCTCCCTCCTTGCTGAAGATCCGTGCCGCGTTTCCCGGCAAAGTGCGATGAACCGAAAAAAAGCCGACCCAAGCGGGTCGGCTACTGGGGGGAATGCTCCCCCCTCCCCTGACGACTCTAGAAGCGGCTGGATCAGTGCTTGTTCTTGCGATGGTGGTCGCGGACGATGAACGCGACCCAGCCCCCCATGAAAGCGACCATCATCGCGACGGTTACGAGCCCGAAGATTACGGCGTCATCCAGATACATGGTGGTGTCCTCCCGTCCCGATGTGATGGGTGAACTGTAGCCCGTCACGTGGAGAGGAAAGCTGACCTGAATCAAGTTTCTCCGCGCCCTCGCCGGGTCGCGGGAAATCCGTTGATCCAGGTCAGTTTTCACGGCAGCTTCTTGTCCTCGACCTCGCCGGGATCGGTGCCCGGGGGCAGCGGATGGCCCTTGACGAGCTCGGCACGGGTGGCGTCGCGCACTTCCAGCACCTCGACTCGGTAGCACAGGACCTGACCGGCCAGCGGATGGTTGGTGTCGATGACCACGGCGTCATCACGCACCTCGAGCACGGTGACGATCTCGGGGCCGTCGTCACCCGGGGTCTGGAAGCGCATGCCCGGCGCGACCTCCTCCACCGGGAAGGCATGGCGGCCGACCTCGCGCACCAGCGCCTCGTCGCGCAGGCCATAGGCCTCGGCCGGCATCAGGGTGACGGAGAGCTGGGCGCCGGCGTCCTGGCCCGCCAGGGCGCGCTCCAGGCCGGCCATGATGTTGCCGTGCCCATGCAGGTATTCGAGGGGCTGCCGGCGGGCACGGGAGTCATCGAGGACACTGCCGTCCCGGTCGCTGAGCACATAGTGCAGGGTCACGACCCGTTGAGGGGCGATGGTCATGGGGTCTCCTGAGGCGGGTGACTGAGTGAGGGAGGCGCGCCGCCTAATCGCGGCGGCGCAGCTGGCCGACGGGCATCTCCAGGCGCTGTTGCTTGTGCAGCATGTTGAGCAGCACGATGGCGCGCTCCTCGCCCTTGTGGCTGGCGAACACGGCCTGGAGGTCCTTGAAGGGGCCCTCGGTGATCTCCACCGCCTCGCCGGCGCGGAAGTAGACGTTCGAGGTCGCGTCCTCTTCGGCGCTGCCATGCGTGAGCAGCGTCTCGACCAGTTCATCGCTGACCGGCACCGGCATGTCCAGGCCGAAGGTGACGATCTTCAGCACGCCGCGGGTGGAGCGGATGGGTCGCCAGTTGCTGGCCAGCCGGTCGAGCCGGATGAACAGGTAGTAGGGGAACAACGGCTCGCTGACCCACTCGAGCTTGCCGCGGCGTTTCTTCTGGACCTGGAGCACGGGGTGGAAGATCTCGTAGCCCTGGTTGGTCAGGTGCTCGGCGGCGCGGAAGGACTCTCCGCCCTTGCACTGGATTACGTACCAGCGGGGCACGGCATCATCGGCCTCGGCCTGGCGAATCTCGGAATCGCTCATGTCGCTCCTGATAAGGGTTCCTGCAAGGAGCTGTCGGATTTGACGGATCTCGCAGCAGATCAGCGACAAGTACGACAGGCTCCTAGTATCACTGCCGGGGCTCTGCAACAATCCCACCGCATGCCAGCCCGGAGGATATCGCACGGCTGACATGGGCCGGACGCTGCCCGGCCCGGCTGCCGATCCGGGATTTTACCATCGATGATCGAGGCCTGCGTGGCCTCTGTCGCGCCCACTGCAAGGAGTGCTCCCCGACATGCCGTCCCCCACCGCCCGACGCAGCTGGCGCGATGCCCTGGCCATCTACCTGCGAGCGCCGGTCATCACCATGCTGTTCCTGGGCTTCTCCGCCGGCCTGCCCTTCCTGCTGGTGTTCTCGACCCTCTCGGCCTGGCTGCGCAGCACCGGGGTCGAGGTGGCGGCCATCGGCTTCTTCGCCTGGATCGGCATGCTCTACTCGATCAAGTTCTTCTGGGCCCCGGTGGTGGATCGGCTCGCCCTGCCGCTGCTGACCCGCACCTTCGGCCAGCGCCGAGGCTGGATGCTGCTGGCCCAGGCGATGATCGCCATTGGCCTGGTCGGGCTGGCCGGGGTCGACCCGGTGGGCCACCTGCCCCTGGTGGCCGCCTTCGCCCTGCTGGTGGCCTTCGGCAGCGCGACCCAGGACATCGCCATCGACGCCTTCCGCATCGAGTCCGCCCCGGACGATATCCAGGCCGCCATGGCCTCGACCTACATCATCGGCTATCGCGGCGGACTGCTGGCGGCCGGCGCGGGCGCCCTCTACGTGGCCTCGCTGGCCTCGTGGGAGGCGGCCTACCTGACCATGGCGGCGCTGGTGGGGATCGGGGTGGTCACGGTGCTGCTGCGCCCGGAACCCGAGCGACTCTCGCTGACCACCCAGCTGATCCACGAGCCGAGGGTACGGGCCTTCCTGCGGGCCTCCCGCGGCCGGGCGAAGCCGCTGCGGCGGCTCGGAGCCTGGGTGATCGGGGCGATCGTCTGCCCCTTCACCGACTTCTTCACCCGCCACCGACACAAGGCGCTGTGGCTGCTGCTGTTCGTGGCGGTGTTCCGGATCAGCGACCTGGCCATGGCCTCCATGGCCAACCCCCTCTACATCGACCTCGGCTTCACGCTGGCCACCATCGCCAATGTCACCAACGTCTTCGGCATCGCCATGAGCATTGGCGGCGGGATCCTCGGGGGGCTGCTGGTGGCCCGCTACGGCATCGGGCCGATCCTGGTCCTGGGGGCGGTGGCCGCGGCGCTGACCAACCTGCTGTTCGTGGCCCTGGCAATGGCCGGCCAGAGCCTACCGATGCTGGTGATGGCGATCATCGGCGACAACCTGGCCAACGGCCTGGCCAGCGCCGTGTTCATCGCCTTCCTCTCGAGCCTCACTTCGCGTGCCTACACGGCCACCCAGTACGCACTCTTCTCGTCGCTGATGACCCTGCCCGGCAAGTTCCTCAGCGGCTTCGGCGGCCTGGTGGTGAGTGGGGAGGGCTATGCCACCTTCTTCCTGATCTCCACGCTGCTCGGGCTGCCGGCCGTGCTGCTGGCGATCTGGATCAGCCGCGACCGCGAGCTGGTGCCGGCCCCCCGGGCCGCCTGATCGCCGTGGACCTATCGCTCGGTCAGTCGGCCAGCCGCGCCTGCAGCCAGGCCAGCGCCCCCGGCGTGGTTCGCCACTGGTCGCGCATCAAGGTGCGATACTGCCAGGCCTCGGCACGGGAACCGGGCTCGGCGACGCCCTCGCCACCGCCGACCGGTCGCGGGTTCTCGGCGCACAGCATGGCCACGGCATGGGGGTTGTGGCGGGCCACCTCCCCCAGCGCCTCGGCGGCCTCGTCGCGGCGCTCCAGGCGATAGAGCGCCAGCACCCGCCCCATCAGCAGCCCCAGCGGCGGGGTCTCGTCGTCATCGCCGTCGAGCTCGCGCTCACTCAGGGCCAGGGCAGCGCGGTCGCGACCTTCCCGGAGCAGCTGGTCGAGCACCAGCTCGCGCAGGCCCAGGCTGTCCTGGTCGTCCAGGGTGAGCAGCCGCTCGGCGAGCTCTCGGGAGCGCGCCCGGGCACCGCGCTCCATGCCCACCACCAGTGCCAGACCGGTGCGCAACAGCACGGCGTTGTCGGCACTGTCCCACAGGAAGGCGCCCTCCCCCTCGGCGCGCACCTGCTCAAGCCAGCGCTCCAGCCGGCTCGCCAGGGGCTCGAACAGGCTCGGCGCCATCCACGGCAGGCTGCCGAAGCGGCTGGCGAGTGCCAGCGCCAGGGATTGCACCACGGCGGGGGCGTCCAGCCACTCGGGATGGGCGCAGAGCGCCGGCAGCCACTCCCCGGCATGGGGCCAGGGATCCTCGTCGAAGCCCATCGGGGCGTCGCTCTCGACCCGCGCCCGGAAGACCTTCTGCCAGGCGGCGAACAGGGTGTCCTCGCGGGCGGTGGTGTGGTACTCGAGGCTGCCATCGTCGCCGACGCGGATCTCCAGGCGCGGGGCCACGGGCAGCGATTCCAGCAGCGCCTGCAGGGCCACCAGCGGCTCGGCCAGGTCCTCCTCGGCACTGAGCAGCTGATCGGCGAGCGTCGCCCCGGGGTTCTCGGCCAGGTCGGCCAGGAACTGCAGCTGGTCGGGGTCCAGGTCGCCCTGGCGGGCCAGGCGCCGGAACCAGAAGCGCGACCGCTCGGCGGCTTCCTGCTCATGCCCCTCGTGCAGCAGCAGCATGGCCTCGATATAGGCCAGGGTCGGCGAGTCGGGCAGGGCCTGCTGGGCGCGCACGAAGGCCGCCCGGGCACTGTCCAGGTCATCGTTGTCCAGGTGCATCAGGCAGAGCCGCTCCAGGGCCACGCCGCGCAGGAACAGCGGCCCGCGGTCGAGCACGGCGTCGAGCAGCGCCTCGCGCTTGCGGTGGAAGCCGCGCTCCTGGTAGAGGTCGATGAGGATCTCGAAGGCGGGCTCGGCCTGCTCGGGGAGGGTCAGCCAGTCAGCACGCTCGAACAGCGACTCGAGGATCTGCTGGGCCCGCCCGCGCTGGCCGGACTCGGCGGCGATAAGGCCGGCCTCCAGCAGCGCCTGGGCCGGGGCGCGGCCGCTGGCCAGGGCGGCCTTGAGGGTATCGCCCTTCCAGTCGCGCAGCGAGAGCATCCACATCAGGTGCGGCGGCACATGACCGGGCAGGCTGACCGCCCCGCAACAGTGCTTGGTCTTGCGCCCGGAATCGCACCAACAGGGTTCGTTGCGCCCGGGCCGGGCCAGGGGCTCGGCGGCGAAGTCGAGTCGTGCCAGCGGGGTCTGCGACCACAGCTCCGGCGCCAGCGCCTGGGCCAGCGCCAGGTTGCCGCCGACCAGGGCTGGCCCCTCGTCGCGGGCCCAGGCCATCAGCGTGGGGTAGCGCTCGTCCTGGCGAATGGCCACCAGGGCACCCGAGGCAAAGCCCAGCAGCTGTTCTACCCATACTGCCAGCATCGCGCACTCCAACGTTTGGAAAACGGCATAGTCTACCAGTCCGGCGCCAGGCTGGGCAGGTGGGTCTGTCGCCTGTCCGGGAGATCAGGCGTGCCCTCTGGGGAACAGCGGCCGGGTGCGCTCGGCCATGTCGAGTCTCGCGCCGAGGCGCACCAGATTCCAGTAGTGGCCGTTGAGGGTGCGCGAGAGCAGCAGCGTGTCCGCCGGGGGCTGCAGGCGGTCCATGGCTGCCCAGACCTTCGGGGAGAGCTCGCGTAGCCGACGGTGTACCCGGACGTCGCCGAAGTCCTGCTCACCCGGTTCGAACAGCGGCGTGACCGCCTCGGCCGCCTCGCGGTAAAGGGCCAGGGGCGCCCCCTGCCCCTGACGGCCACCCAGTTCGAGCATCGCCGCGTCCATGGCCATGGGATCCCCCACCAGGGTCGCCTCGAGCAGCCGCATCATCGCGGCCAGGCGCGCCTCGGGCACCGGGATCACGGCGCCGAGATCGTAGATCACCAGACGCCCCGTCGGGTCGGCGGCGAAGTTGCCGGCATGGGGGTCGGCATGCAGCTCGCCATGGGTGAAGAGTTCCTCGGTCAGCCAGTCGGCGAGCGTCGTCGCCACCCGCTGGCGCAGGGCGTCGTCGGCCGCCTCGAGATCACGCAGCGGGGTCCCGGCGACGTAGCGCATGGCCAGCACCCGCGGGCCGGAGAAGTCCGGCAACGGCTCGGGGATCACCAGGCTGTCGAGGTGCGCATAGCGCGAGCGGTAGCGGGCCAGTGCCTGTGCCTCCGCGTGGTAGTCCAGCTCGCCGCGCAGGCTCACCGCCAGCTCCTCGAAGAGCGCATCGAGCCGCGCCTGGGGCACCTTGAACCAGCGACCCAGGCGCATCAGGCGTCGCACCTGCGCCAGGTCGCTCTCCAGTACCTCGGCCAGTCCCGGATACTGCACCTTGAGCACCAGGGTCTCGCCGTCCCGGGTCGTGGCGCGGTGCACCTGGCCCATGGAAGCGCTGGCGAAGGGGCGCTCCTCGATGCCGGAGAACACCGCGTCCAGGTCGCCGTACTGGGCGACCAGGGTGCGGCGGATGCCCGTCCAGGGCATCGGTTCGGCCTGGCGCTGCAGGCGGGAGAGCTCCTCGGCGAGGTCGGGCGGCAGCAGGTCGTCCCACTGGGACATGATCTGGGCCAGCTTCATGGCCGGCCCCTTCAGCTCGGAAAGCCCCTCGAAGAGGGCCTCTCCCAGGGCCCGCCAGTCGGCCTGCCCGCCCATTCGGGTGCGGATCAGCGCCCCGCCGGTGCGGGCGCCGAGTCCCAGCAGGCGCCGGGTACGGCCGCGTTCGCGCATGCCTCTCTCCTCCGATCAATATTGTACAACCATTGTACATCTATTGGTGCAGCTTACACCTGGCGAGGCGTGGCGAATACTGGAAGAATGTCCATGTCATTCACCGCGACGAGCCATCATGCGACTGATCATCGCCGAGAAACCGAGCCTGGCCCGGGCCATCGCCGAGGCCCTGCCCGGCTCCCCCCGCCGCGACGACGGGGCCCTGGTGGTGGGTGAGACCACGGTCACCTGGTGCCTGGGCCACCTTCTGGAACAGGCCCCGCCCGATGCCTACGACCCGGCCCTGAAGCAGTGGCGCCTCGACCAGCTGCCGATCCTGCCGGGCCGCTGGAAGCTGATGCCTCGCCCGAAGGCCCGCGGCCAGCTGGCGGTGATCCGTCGACTGCTCAAGTCCGCCCGCGAGGTGGTGCATGCCGGCGACCCCGACCGCGAGGGGCAGCTGCTGGTGCAGGAGGTGATCGAGCACCTGGGCTGGAAGGGGCCGGTGTCGCGGCTGCTGGTCAGCGACCTCAACCGCCCGGCGGTGCAGCGCGCGCTCGCCCGGCTCGAGGACAACGGTCGCTTCGCGCCGCTCTACCGGGCAGCCCAGTGCCGCGCCCGGGCCGACTGGCTCTACGGCATCAACCTGACCCGCGCCTGGACGCTCACCGGCCGCCAGGCCGGCCACGACGGTGTGCTCTCGGTGGGACGGGTCCAGACCCCGGTGCTGGGGCTGGTGGTGCGCCGCGACGCCGAGATCCGCGACTTCGTCCCCAGACCCTTCTTCGTGCTGTGGGCCGACCTCGCCGTCGCGCAGGGCCGGTTGCGCACCTGGTGGGTGCCCGGGGAGGCCCATCCCCTCGACGACCAGGGGCGCCTGCTGGTCCGGGAACCGGCCGCCGCCCTGGCGGAGCGCCTGCCCGGTGCCGAGGGTCGGCTCACGGCACTCGAGCGCCGTGACAAGCGCCAGGCCGCTCCCCTGCCCTACTCGCTCTCGGCGCTTCAGGTGGATGCGGCACGGCGCCATGGGCTCTCCGCCAAGGCGACCCTGGACATCTGCCAGCGTCTCTACGAGCGCCATCAGCTGATAACCTACCCCCGCTCGGACTGCCGCTATCTGCCCGAGGAGCATTTCGCCTCGGCCCGTAGCACGCTGGAGGGCGCCTGCCGCCAGGACGAGACGCTGCGAGGCTGGCTGGCCGGTGCGGATCTCTCACGGCGCTCCAGGGCCTGGGACGATCGCAGGGTCGGCGCCCACCACGCCCTGGCGCCCACCGGCAAGACCGCCGACCTCGCGCGACTCGAGAAGGCCGAAGCCGATGTCTTCCGGCTGATCGCCCGCAACGTCCTGGCGCAGTTCTATCCCGCGCTTTCCACCCGCGAGGTGAAGGCGGCATTTTGCCTCCTCGACGAGACCTTCCGCGCCCGGGGCCAGGAGATCCTCGACCCCGGCTGGAAGCCGCTGTTCACCACCCGTGACGAGGCACCACCGCTGCCACCGCTCACCGAGGGGGAGACATGCCGGGTCCTGGAGGCCGGTGTCGAGGACCGTGAGACCCGCCCGCCGGAGCCCTTCACCGACGCCAGCCTGATCAAGGCGATGATGAACATTGCCCGCTACGTGGAGGACCCGGCCGTCCGGCGCACCCTGCGCGAGCACGACGGCCTGGGCACCGAGGCGACCCGGGCCGGCATCATCGAGACGCTGGTGGAGCGCGGCTACCTGATCCGCCAGGCAAAGGCGCTGCGCGCCACGCGGCTCGGCAGCGCGCTGATCGCCTCGCTGCCCGAGGCGGTGGGCCGCCCCGAGCGTACCGCGCTCTGGGAGCAGCGCCTGGGCGCCATCGCCGAGCAGGGCGACGCCCCGGCCCCCTTCCTCGCGGCCCTGGTCGAGGACCTGCATGGCCTGCTCGCCGCCGCCGACGCGGGGCGGATGCGCGAGGCGCTGCACAGCGCCCGGGGCGAGCAGGCCCCGGCGGCGCGCTCGGCTCGAGGCCCCCGGCGCGGCGGGTCGCGCCGCAGGACGCCCGCGGCACGGCGCACTCGCCGCCCATGATCCCGGGAGCTGCCCCATGACCCCTGCGACCCACTGGATCGTCGGCCCCGGCGCCCTGGGACGGCTGATCGCCCTCCGGCTGGCCGGACGGGTCCCGGTGAGGCTGGTCGGCCGCCGCCCGCTTCCCGACCGCCAGACCCTGGTCACCCCGGAGGGCGACGCCCGGGTACAGGCAGTTGTCATGGCGCGGATCGATGCCCTGCCCGCGGACCCCCCGGCTGTGGTGCACCTGACCACCAAGGCCCACGGCGCCGAGGCGGCCCACGCCGCCCTTGCCGCCCGGCTGCCCGCCGGGGTGCCGCTGGTGCTGTGGCAGAATGGCTTCGCCTGTCAGCCCCGGCTCACCGAGCACCATCACGGCCCGGTGCTCTGCGCCACCACCACCGAGGGCGCCCATGTACAGGACGACGACCGGGTGACCCATGCCGGCCATGGCGACACCTACATCGGCGCCCTGGACGGGAGCCACGCGGACCTGGCCACCGCGCTGGCGCAGACCCTGACCGCCGCCGGGCTGCCGGCCGAGGCGGTTGCCGACATCCGCGTGCGGCTATGGCGCAAGCTGGCCGTCAATGCCGCCATCAACCCCCTGGTCGCCCGGTTCGCGATCCGTAACGGGCAGTTGCGCGACCGCCCCTTCCGCCCCATGGTCGAGCGGCTGATCACCGAGGTCGCGGCGATCCTCGCCGCCGAGGGCGTCACCCCACCCGGCGATGGGGGGCTGGAGGGCTGGCGGCAGCTGGTCTGGCAAGTCGTCGAGGCCACGGCGAGCAACCGGGCCTCCATGCTGCAGGACGTGATGGCCGGCCGCCTCACCGAGCACGAGGCGATCCTCGTCCCGCTGCTGGACGCCGCCGCACGGCACCGGCTGACGGCCCCCTGCCTGGCACGCCATCTCCATGACCTGCGCCTCCGGGCGGCGGCATTGGCGGAACCTCCGGCGGCTTGCTAGTCTTGAGTGACTATGATTCCGGGCCGGCGGCCCCCTCAGACTGCCGACTCAAGGTCGGGGAACATGCAACCGGATTCACGCCTCGCCATCGCACTGGCTAGCGTCCTGGCGCTGGTGGCGCTGCCCACGCAGGCCGACTCGGCCATGCCCGCCTACGGCGGCATGGCGCAGGATCTGGTGCACCTCGACAATGGCATGATCGTCCAGGGAAGCGACGTCGAGACCCCCGATGGCTATACCTCGGGCTTCCGCCTCACCGCCGGCTTCACGCCGCAGCACCTGCCCCGCCTCGACCTCGGCGCCGAATTCAGCTACCGCGAGAGCGATGACGTGCCGGTGTCACTCACCGATGGCCAGCAGCTCCTCGACACCACCAGCCTGGGAGGCAGCCTGGTGGCCGGCGTGCGTCTCGGGCCACTCGGCCTCTATGCCAAGTCGGGCCTGGCGGAGTGGCAGGGAGATCCCGTCGGGGGCGGTGACCAGCTTCGCGAGGGCGGGGGTACGGCCAGGGTGCAGGGCTTCGGTGCCCGCTTGCAGCTGCGCCACCTGGTGAGTCGCCTGGAGTTCGAGGAGATCGATGCGCCGGCCATGAACCACCTCAACCTGATGACCGCCTCGCTGCACTTCCCTTTCTAGCTGCAAGCTGCAAGCTGCAAGCTGTAGGATGATGGTGTCCATCCAGGCACAAGCCACAAGGGATTTCCTTGTCGCTTGTGCCTTGCCGCCTGAAGCCGGCCGAAGGCCTAACCCGTATTGCGCAGCCCCGCGGCGATCCCCGCCATGGTCACCATCAGCGCGCGGGAGAGGTCCGCGCTGATCGCCCCGTCGGCATCGCGGTTACGCTGCAGGAGCTCGGCCTGCAGGCCGTGCAGCGGATCGATGTAGGGGTTGCGCACCTCGATGGCCTGGCGAATCAACGGCGTCTTCTCCAGCAGTTCCTGCTGGTCGAGCACCTCCAGCAGCGCCTCGTGGAGTCGACCGAAGCGGGTGCGCAGCCGCTCCCCGAGCGCCTTGAGGGCCGGCTCGTCGACCAGCCGGTGCTCGTAGTAGGCGGCGATCCCCACGTCGGCCTTGGCCAGCAGCATCTCCAGCATGTCCAGGTAGGTACCGAAGAAGGGCCACTGGTCGCGCATCTCGCGGAGCACCTCGAGCCCCCCCTCATCCTCCAGCCGCTGGCTGAAGGCCTCGCCACTGCCCAGCCAGGCCGGCAGCATCAGGCGGATCTGGGTCCAGGCGAAGATCCAGGGAATCGCCCGCAGGGTCTCCACACCACCGTCCTGGCGACGCTTGGTGGGGCGTGAGCCCAGTGGCAGACGCCCGAGGGCGCCTTCCGGGGTCACCGAGCGGAAATAGGGGACGAAATCGGGATCCTCGCGCACCACCCCCACATAGGCGCCATGGGCCACCTCGGCCAGGCGGTCCATCTCCTCGCGCCATTCCGGCCTGGGCGCCGGCGGCGGCAGCAGGCTCGCCTCTAGCACCGCACAGGCATAGATCTCCATGGAACGCAGGGCGATCTCCGGCTGGCCGAACTTGAAGCGGATCATCTCGCCCTGCTCGGTCACCCGCAGGCTGCCGTTCACCGAGCCCGGCGGCTGGGAGAGGATGGCCGCGTGGGCGGGACCGCCACCCCGGCCCACGGTACCGCCGCGGCCATGGAAGAGGGTGAGGTCGACCCCGTGGCGGTCGCAGACCGCCACCAGCGTCTCCTGGGCCCGGTACTGCGCCCAGGCCGCAGCCAGCTGGCCGGCATCCTTGGCGGAGTCCGAATAGCCGATCATCACCTCCTGGCTGTCGCCGGCCAGGGCGCGATACCCCGGCAGCGCCAGCAGGTGGTCGATTACCTCTCCGGCGTGGTCGAGGTCATCGAGGGTCTCGAACAGCGGCGCGATAGGCAAGGTGACCGTGCCCCCCACCTCCTTCATCAGCAGCGCCACGGCGAGCACGTCGGACGGCTCCCCGGCCATGGAGATGATGTAGGTCCCCAGCGCCTCACGATGCTCGGAGGCGATGACCCGGAAGGTATCGATGACCTCGCGGGACTCGGCGGAGCACTCCCAGCGCCGCGGGATCAGTGGACGCCGCGAGGCGAGCTCGGTGAGCAGGAACTCCTGGCGCTGCGCCTCGTCCCAGTCGCGGTAGTGGCCGAGCCCCAGGCCATGGGTGAGTTCCTCCATCACCTGGGCGTGGCGACTGGCTTCCTGGCGCAGGTCGAGCTTGGTCAGGGTCACCCCGAACACCGCCACGCGGCGCAGGGTGTCGAGCAGCACGCCGTTGGCGATGGTGTCGAGCCCCACGTCACACAGCGAGCGATAGCAGGCCAGCAGGGGGGCATAGAGCTGGTCGCGGGTCTCGATGATGGGGCCACCCTTGTAGCTGCCCCCGTCGAGCTCGGCCTTGGCCCAGTCACGGGTCGCCTCGACCCTCGCAAGCAGGCGCTTGATCAGTTCGCGGTAGGGTTCGGCGACATCGCCCACCTCGGCCTTGAGCGCGCTGTTGGCCTTCCACATGGAGAGCTCGGCCTTGAGCTGCTCCAGGTCGCGCAGGTAGAGGTCCGCCGCCATCCAGCGCCCCAGCAGCAGCACCTCCCGAGTCACCTTCGCCGTAACGTTGGGATTGCCGTCGCGATCGCCGCCCATCCAGGACGCGAAGCGGATCGGTGCGGCGTCCAGCGGCAGGCGCTCGCCGGCGGTCTCCAGCAGCAGGTTGTCCAGGTCGCGGTGGAAGTCGGGCACCGCCTGCCACAGGGAGTTCTCGATCACCGCGAAGCCCCACTTGGCCTCGTCCACCGGGGTCGGTCGCTCATGGCGGATCTCGTCGGTGTGCCAGGCCTGGCTGATCAGCTCCTCCAGGCGGCCCTGGGCACGCGCCCCGCGCTCCGGGTAGTCCCCGGAGGACTCGATGGCCGTGAGGCAGTCGTCGATGGCGTCATACTTCTGGATCAGGGTGCGGCGAATGACCTCGGTGGGGTGCGCGGTGAGCACCAGCTCGACGCGCATGCCGGAGAGGGTCTCCACCAGCTTGCGCGGCGAGTGGCCCTCGCCCCGGGCCCGCTCGAGCAGCTCGGAGAGCACCGGCTGGGAGCCGGGCTTGTAGTCCTCGACCCGACGGAAGCGCGCCCGATAGTGCTGCTCGGCGATATTGGCCAGGTTGAGGAACTGGTTGAAGGCCCGGGTCACCGGCAGCAGGTCCCGGTCGGGCAGCTTGCGCAGGTACTCGATCAGGGCGCGCTGGCTGCCCTCCTCGCCCTGGCGGCCGCGCTTGGCGAAGCTGCGAATGGTCTCGATGCGGTCGACGAAGCCCGGGCCCAGGTCATCGGCGATGGTGCGGCCCAGGCTGTCGCCCAGGATACGGACATTGTCACGCAGCGATTCATGCAGGTCATGGCTCATGGCCGGGACTCTCCTTGCGGCGGTTCCTGAACGGGGGTGTCGAGGCGCTTGGCGTCCTGCCAGTGCCGCTCCATGGCCTCCAGGCCGGCCTCCTGCAGCGGCACCTCGGCGGCGGCCAGGGCCGCCTCAACGTGACGGAAGCGCCGCTCGAACTTGGCATTGGTGGCCCGCAGGCACTGCTCGGGTTCGGCCTTGAGCGTGCGCGCCAGGTTGGTCACCGCGAACAGCAGGTCGCCCACCTCCTCGGCGGCATGCGTCCGGTCCCCCTCGGCCAGGGCCTGCTCCACCTCGTCGAGCTCCTCGCGGATCTTGGCCAGCACGCCATGGGCATCCGGCCAGTCGAAGCCGACCCGGGCGGCACGCTTGGAGAGCTTGGCCGCCCGGGAGAGGGCCGGCAGGGTGCGGGGGACATCGTCCAGCACCGACGCCGCGGCGCTGTCACGCGAGGCACCCGGGGTGTCGCTTGCCCGCTCGGCGCGCTCCTCGGCCTTCAGCGACTCCCAGCGGGAGTGGACCTGTCGGGTCTCGATGTCCTCGGCACTGACCCCCGGCGGGCGGCGCGAGGCCAGGGTCCCGTCGGGGAAGACGTGGGGATGACGGCGCAGCATCTTGGCGGTGAGGACATGGACCACCTCGTGGAAATCGAAGCGCCCTTCCTCGGCCCCGAACTGGCTGTAGTAGACCACCTGGAAGAGCAGGTCACCGAGCTCGCCGGGCAACTCGTCCCAGGCCCGCCGCTCGATGGCATCGGCGACCTCGTAGGCCTCCTCCAGGGTATGGGGCACGATGGAGTCCCAGTCCTGCTTCACGTCCCAGGGGCAGCCCTGATCGGTGTCACGCAGCACGGCCATCAGCTCGAGCAGGTCATCGAGGTCATACCGGGGCTTGCTCATGTCATCCTCCTCCTGCGCTTGCCCGACTTGCCCTGGCCACCCCCGCTGCGCAGCCGTCGCACCTCGATGACGTTGGGCAGCTGCTGGATGCGCGAGAACAGACGCCCCAGGGTCTCCAGGCCGTCGACCTCGACGGTGATGGACATGCGTGCGATGCCGTCCTCGGTGTCGGTGAGGGTGTTCACCGAGAGGACGTTGACGCGGTCGTTGCTGAGCACGCCGGTGACATCGCGCAGCAGTCCCGAGCGGTCCCAGGCCTGGATCTCGATGTCCACCGGGTACTGGGTGCGGGCACGCTCGCCCCACTCCACCTCGATGATGCGCTGGGGCTCGTCCAGGCGCAGCTGCAGGATATTGGGGCAGTCCTGGCGATGCACGGTGACGCCGCGCCCCTGGGTGATGAAGCCGACGATGGCGTCGCCGGGCACCGGATGGCAGCAGTTGGCCATGCTGGTCTTGAGGTTGCCCACCCCGAGCACGGTGATGTCGCTGCCACTGCCCTTTCCCAGCGCCTTGCGGGGTTTGGCCAGCAGGCGGTCGAGCTGTTCCTGATCGTCGCTCTCGCCGAACAGCTGCTGGGCCTGGTGCAGCACCTGGCCGATGCGCAGGTCGCCCGCCCCCAGGGCCGCATACATGTCGTCCGGGGTGGGGTAGTTGACCTTGTTGGCCAGGCGCGTCAGGTCCATGCCCTCGACGTCGAGACGCTTCATCTCGCGCTCGAACAGCGCCCGGCCCTCCTCGAGGTTGCGGTCACGGGCCTGCAGCTTGAACCAGGCCTGGATCTTGGCCCGCGCCCGGGAGGTGCGCACATAGCCCAGGTTGGGGTTGAGCCAGTCGCGGCTGGGCCCGCCCTTGCTGGCGGTGAGGATCTCCACCTGCTGGCCGGTCTTGAGCCGGTAGGTGAGCGGTACGATGCGGCCGTTGACCTTGGCCCCCCGGCAGCGGTGGCCCACCTCGGTGTGTACCCGGTAGGCGAAGTCGATCGGCGTGGCGACCCGGGGCAGGTCGATGACGTGGCCGTCCGGGGTGAAGACGTAGATGCGGTCCGGGGCCACGTCGCTGGTCAGTCCCTCGCGCAGGTCGCCGAAGTCGCCCACCTCCTCGTGCCACTCCAGCACCTGGCGCAGCCAGGCGATCTTCTCCTCGTAGCTGGCGCTTCGCGCGCTGGTGTCGTGGCCCTTGTAGCGCCAGTGGGCACAGACCCCGAGCTCGGCCTCCTCGTGCATGGCGAAGGTGCGGATCTGGATCTCGAGCACCTTGTTCTCGGGGCCGAGTACCGCGGTGTGCAGCGACTGGTAGCCGTTCTTCTTGGGGTTGGCGATGTAGTCGTCGAACTCGTTGGGGACGTGATGCCAGCGCGAGTGGACGATGCCCAGCACCGTGTAGCAGTCGGTCACCTCGGGCACCAGGATACGCACCGCCCGGATGTCATGGACCTGGGAGAAGTCGATGCGCTTGCGCTTCATCTTGCGCCAGATCGAGTAGATGTGCTTGGCGCGCCCGTCGACCTGGAAGCGGCTGATCCCCTGGGCCGACATCAGCGACTTGAGGGTATTCACCACCTCGCTGATGTAGCGGTCGCGGTCCAGGCGCTTCTCGGCGAGCTGGCGGGCGATGGCCTTGTACTCCGCCTCGTGCAGGTAGCGGAAGGAGAGGTCCTCGAGCTCCCACTTGAGCTGTCCGATGCCCAGGCGATGGGCCAGGGGCGCATAGATATCGAAGACCTCCCGAGCCACCTGCAGGCGCTTCTCCCGCGGGGCGTCGCGCACCTGGCGCAGGGCGCAGGTACGCTCGGCGATCTTGATCAGGGCGACGCGGACGTCGTCGATCAGGTTGACCAGCATCTTGCGCAGGTTGTCCTGCTGGTCGTGCTGGCTCAGCCCCTGGCTGGGGGCCTGGAAGGTGCTGATGGCGGCCATCTGCAGCACGCCGTCGATGAGCCCGGCGACCTCGTGGCCGAAGCGCTTGTCGACCTCCTCGAGGCCGATCAGCTTCTCGCGGACGGCACGGTAGAGCACCGCGGCCTCCAGCGCCGGCTGGTCGAGCTTGAGCTCGCCCAGGATGTCGGCCATCTCGAGGCCCATGCGAAAGCTCGAGCCATCCTTGAGCCAGGCCTTGTGGGGGCGGTCGGACGCCAGCTCCAGCTGCTGGGCCAGCTCGCAGGCACGGCGCATCTCGTCGACGTCGCGCAGCTTGACGTCGTCCTGCAGGCGTGTGAGCCACTGGTCGATCGCGACCCTCCCGTCCCGGGTCAGCGGCTGCTCTTCACGCACTTTAACCATCGCTTGACGCTCCTTGGGCCTGCCGCGCCGAGCCGGGATACTCGAACAGCAGCATGGATTCCAGGTGTGAGGTGTGCACGAACATGTCGGCCACGGCCGCACGCCGGATACGATAGCCACCGTGCACAAGGTGTGCCGCATCCCGGGCCAGGGTGGCCGGATCACAGGAGATGTAGAGCAGCCGCGGCACCGGATGTTCCACCAGTGCCCGGCTTACCGCCTCGGCCCCCTCCCGGGGCGGGTCCAGCACCACCACGTCGGGGACGGCCTCCTGTAGCAGGGCGCGCACGGCCGGCGGCGCGGCGAGATCCGCCTGACGCGCCACGACGTCCAGGCCCCGCCCTGGCGCATTGGCGCGGGCATTCTCGCCAAGCCGCGCAACCATCGCCGGATTACCCTCCACCGCCGTCACCCGTGCACCGGCGGTGGCCAGCGGCAGGCTGAAATTGCCCACGCCGGCGAACAGGTCCAGTACCCGCTCACCGGCGGCCAGCGGCGCCAGCCAGGACAGGGCTGTCCTCACCATCAGGCCATTGACCTCGGCATTGGCCTGCAGGAAGTCCCCGGGGGCGACGCCCAGGGCGAGGTCCCCGTCTGGCCCCGGCACCCGGCAACGTAGTGCCGGTGCGGCCGTCAGCCAGTCGAGCTCGGGCGCCTCGCGACCCAGCCAGCGGGCCAGGTGTACGCCATGGGCCCTGGCGAAGGCCTGCCAGCGCCGCACATCCCCCGGGTTGTCACGCAGCTGCCGCACGACCACCACCACTGCCTGATCACTCTCGAGCAGCTCGAGGTGCCCCACCTGGCGCGGTGCCTCGAGCTCTGCCAGCAGCTGGTGCAGCGGCACCAGCAGGGCGTCCAGGGCCGGCACCAGCACGGTGCAGGCGTCGATGTCGATCAGGCGATGGGTATGGCGCGCGCGAAAGCCCAGGTGGACGTCACCGTCGGCGTTCACCTTGACGCCCAGGCGGGCACGCCGGCGGTAGTCCTGTCCCGCGCCGGCGAGCAGCTCGGGCGACGCGGCCAGGGCGATGCCCTGGCGCCCCAGCAGCTCCTCCAGGACCGCCTGCTTGTGGCGGCGCTGTGCCGGTAGCGCAAGGTGCTGCAGGTCGCAGCCGCCACAGCGCCCGAAGTAGGGACAGGGGGGCACGACGCGCTCCGGCGAGGCCAGCAGCAGCTCCTGCACATGGGCCTCGTCGAAGCGCTTGCGGGTGCGATGGACGGCAACCCTCACGTGCTCGCCGGGGAGTGCGCCTTCGATGAATACCGTCTTGCCCAGAGCGGTGCGCGCCACCCCTCGCCCGTCATGGGCCAGCCCCCGGATCTCCAGGGTATCCTGCTCGCCGACGCCGGAGGCCTCCCGGCGTTCCCCCTGGCGCCCATGCAGCCCCGAGACACCCGTCGCCGCGCGCATCGGACGACGCTTGCCCAGCATGGCCATGCTCAGCGCTCCGGGGCGAACAGGCCGGTGGAGAGGTAGCGATCGCCACGGTCGCAGACGATGAAGACGATCACCGCCTTCTCGACCTCGGCGGCGAGCCGCAGCGCGCCGGCGAGCGCCCCGCCGGACGAGACCCCGGACAGGATGCCCTCCTCCCGCGCCAGGCGACGCATGTGCTCCTCGGCCTCCTGCTGGCCGATGTCCAGCACCCGGTCGACGCGGCTGGGATCGAAGATGCTCGGCAGGTACTCCGGCGGCCAGCGGCGGATGCCGGCGATGCTGGCCCCGTCCTCGGGCTGCAGGCCGATGATCTGTACCTCGGGGTTGCGCTCCTTGAGGTAGCGCGACACGCCCATGATGGTGCCGGTGGTACCCATGGAGCTGATGAAGTGGGTGATGGTGCCGCCGGTTTGCTCCCAGAGTTCCGGGCCAGTGGTGCGGTAGTGCGCCAAGGGGTTGTCCGGGTTGGCGAACTGGTCCAGGCGCTTGCCATCGCCGCGGGCGATCATCGCCTCGGCCAGGTCACGGGCCTCCTCCATGCCCCCTTCCTTGCTCACCTCGACCAGTTCGGCGCCGTAGGCGGCCATGGCCTGCTTGCGCTCGGCGGAGGCACTCTCCGGCATGGTCAGCACCATGCGATAGCCCATGATGGCGGCCGCCATGGCAAGGGCGATCCCGGTGTTGCCGGAGGTCGCCTCGACCAGGGTGTCGCCGGGCGCGATCTCGCCGCGGGCCTCGGCCTGCTGGAGCATTGAGAGGGCGGGGCGGTCCTTGACCGACCCGGCGGGATTGTTGCCCTCCAGCTTGGCCAGCAGGGTATTGCCGCGCCCGGCGGTGATGCGCTTGAGACGGACCAGCGGCGTGTGACCGACAGTCTCCTCGAGAGTGGGGAAATGCATGTAACCTTCCTGATGGAAACGCCTTTTCAGCATTATATCCCTGCGGCTGCACACTGGACAGGCATCTGCCCGCCCTGTGGCATACTGGACGCCGATTCACCGCCCGACGAGCCCACCGATGTCCCTCAAGACCCGACTGATGCTGATGATCCTCGGCCTCCCCCTGCTGCTGCTGGCCCTGCTGGTTGTCGCGGTCCTGGTGCTCGAGGATCGCCAGCGCCACGCGGAACTTCGCAACCAGCTGACGCGGGGTGCCGAACTGGTCGCGCCGGCCCTGGGTGAGGCCCTGTCAACGCAGGATGACCGGGCACTGTCACGACTGACCGACGGTCTGCTGGCGCTGCCCCATGTCCAGGCACTGAGCCTGCAGGATGGTCAGGGCGCGCCGCTGCTGGCGCGCGGCAGGGTTCGCGACCTGCCGGCGCCGACCGACCCCGACACCTCACGCCTACTGGAACGCGACCGTCGCTGGCTGCTGCAAATCCCCCTGACCGAGGGCGCGCCGACGCCGGCCTGGCTGGTGCTGGACATCGACACCACTCCCTTGCTGCTTACCCGTTATCGCCACCTGGCCAGCGCCGGCCTGGCGCTGATGCTCGCCGGCCTGCTGCTGTTCCTCGCGGCCTATGCCACCACGCGACGGCTGAGCCAGCCGCTGGAGGATGCCGGCCGCGCCCTGGATCGCCTGACTCTCGGCGTGGTGCCCGAGCGGCTGGCCATCCCCCC
This sequence comes from Halomonas rhizosphaerae, assembly GCF_030010555.1. GTDB lineage: Bacteria > Pseudomonadota > Gammaproteobacteria > Pseudomonadales > Halomonadaceae > Halomonas > Halomonas rhizosphaerae. Next base: position 40,896 of record NZ_JASCQP010000030.1, on the reverse strand, counting down.
GGCACCGGAACTGGCCGGGCTCGCCCGACGCGTCAATGACCTGGCCGACCACCTGGAGACGGCCCGAGAGGAGATGCAGGCCCAGATCGAGCAGGCCACGGACGAGCTCCAGGAGTCCATGGAGACCATCGAGGTCCAGAACATCGAACTGGACCTGGCCCACCGTAGGGCCCTGGAGGCCAACCGCGTCAAGTCGGAATTCCTGGCCAACATGAGCCACGAGATCCGCACGCCCCTCAACGGCATCGTCGGCTTCTGTCGTCTGCTGGGACGCTCTCGGCTGGAGCCGCGCCAACGGGAATGGCTGGACCACGTGCAACGTGCCTGCGACAACCTGCTGATGCTGGTCAACGATGTCCTGGATTTCTCCAAGCTGGAGGCCGGCCGGGTGGAACTCGAGACACTGCCGCTAGACATGGTCGGCCTGGTCGACGAGGTGCTCGGCCTGCAGGCCCCGCTGGCCCAGCAGAAGGGACTGCAGCTGCTCGGCCTGGTCTACGATGACGTGCCGGCCGACCTCAAGGGGGACCCGCTGCGGATCCGCCAGGTGCTCACCAACCTGGTCCACAACGCCCTCAAGTTCTCCGACGAGGGCGAGGTGATCGTGCGGGTGATGCTGGAACAGGCCGAGGCCAGCCGGGTGGTCCTGCGCGTCAGCGTCAGCGACACCGGCCTGGGGCTGACCGACGAGGCCCGCCGACGCCTGTTCCAGGCCTTCCATCAGGCCGACATCAGCCATCCGAGAGAATTCGGCGGCACCGGCCTGGGGCTGGCCATCTGCCGTCAGCTGGTCGAGCAGATGGGCGGGGAGATCGACGTCGAGAGCGAGCCCGGCGAGGGCTCGACCTTCTCCTTCACCCTCGCCCTGTCGGCCAGCACGCAGAGCGAGCGCCCCCCGGAGCTCAGCCTGGACGGGGAGGTCATCGTGATCGAGGAGCCCCACCCGCCCACGCGTCGCGCCCTGCAGCACCTGATGACCCGCTGGGGCGCCCGGGTCACCACTAGGGCAATCGCCGGGAGCCTGCCTGCCGCCTCGCTGGTCGTGGCGGGGCTGGGGAGCGAGGACCTCGACGAGGCGCACCTGGCGGGTTGGCAACGCCGGCTGGATAGGCTGGGCTGCCCCGCCCTGCTGCTGATCAACGCCAGCCCCCCCGACCTACCTGCCCTGCCGCTGCCGCATGGCGGCGAGGTCCTGGGCAAACCGGTCTCCCGCTCGGCCCTGGCCGATGCCGTGGACCGCCATCTGGCGGGAACGCCTCGGGCCCTGCCGGCCCCCGCGCAGCACCGGCCGTCAGCGCCGCCGGTCCGGCTGCTGGTCGTCGACGATACGGAGTCCAACCGGCGGCTGCTGGACGAGCTGCTGGCCGGGCCCGGCCTCACGGTGACCCAGGCGGCAAGCGGGGAGGAAGCCCTGGCACTGGCGCATGACCGGGACTTCGACATGGTGTTGATGGACATCCGCATGGCGGGCATGGACGGGGTGGAGACGACCCGGGCATTGAGGCGCCTCGGCGGCGCCTGGCAGCGGGTGCCGGTCATCGCCGTCACCGCCCATGTACAGGGCGAGCAGCACCGGGTGCTGCGTGAGAGCGGTCTCGACGATGTGCTGATCAAGCCGCTGCAGCCACAGCGCCTCGCCCAGCTGCTGGAGGAGCACCTGGGCATCGTGCTGCCGGCGCGGGACGCGGAGAGCGGGCCGTCGACACGCGGTGATACCCCGGGGGAGGAGGACGCGGAGCTGGCGGTGGTGGACCTGGAGCTAGGGACCCGCCTGGCCGGCGGACGCGAGCCCCTCGCCCGGGAACTGCTGGAGAAGCTGGCCGACTCGCTGGCGCACAGCGAGCGGGCCATCCGTGACGCCGTCGCCCGCGACGACGAGGTGGCCATGCTCGACGCCCTGCATGCCCTGAATGGCGCCTGTCGCTATTGCGGCACGCCGCGCCTGGGGCTGCTGGCGGAAACCCTGGAGACACGGCTGCGCTCGCGGGGCGTGTCCGCCGTGGTGCCGCTGCTCCCCGACCTCTATGCCGCCATGGGCGAGCTGCGCGCCTGGCAGGCGACTCAGCCCTCGAGCACCACGAAGGCCATCGCCAGGGCCTCCTCGTCGGAGAGCGACAGGTGAACCGACCTCACACCGGCCGCCTCGGCCAGCTCATGGGCCTTGCCGGAGAGGACCAGTGAGGGACGCCCCAGCGCATCGTTGACCACCTGGATCTCGGTCCAGCGCATGCCCCGTCGCAGGCCGGTGCCCAGCGCCTTGACGAACGCCTCCTTGGCGGCGAACCGCTTGGCCAGGAAGGCCGCGGGCAGGACATGACCACGGAACCGTTCTCGCTCCCGCTCACCGAGCAGGCGCAGCGCGAAGCGCTCTCCGTGCCGTCCCATGGCCCTCTCGAAACGGGCCACCCGGGCGATGTCGGTGCCGATGCCGATGATCATCGGCAGCAGTCCGACTCCTCGTCATGATCGTGGTCGTGTTCCTCGAGCGAGGCCACGAAACCCGCCTCCTGGCCGGCGATAGCCAGCCGCTTCATCTCGGCCACGGCCTCCTTGAGGCCCACGAAGAGCGCCCGGGCGATGATCGCGTGACCGATATTGAGCTCGTGGAGCCCGGGCAGCGCAGCAACCGCCTCGACGTTGTGGTAGTTCAGGCCGTGGCCGGCATTCACGATGAGGCCCAGTTCGAGGGCCATCTCGGCGGCGGCGGCGAGACGGGCATGCTCGCGACGGGCGGCCTCGCCCGCGACCTCGGCGTAGGCACCGGTATGCAGCTCGATCACCGGCGCGCCGGCCCTGGCCGCCGCCTCGATCTGGGCGGGCTCGGGATCGATGAACAGCGACGCCTCACAGCCGGCCGCGGCGAGCCGACGGCAGGCCGCGGCAACGGCCTCAAAGCTCCCCGCCACGTCGAGCCCGCCCTCGGTGGTCAGCTCCTCGCGCTTCTCGGGCACCAGGCAGACATGGGCCGGAGACAGCTGCTCTGCCAGGCACAGCATCTCCTCGGTGACCGCCATCTCCAGGTTCATGCGCGTATTGAGCACCTCGGCCAGCAGGCGCACGTCGCGCTCCTGGATATGGCGACGGTCCTCGCGCAGGTGCACGGTGATGCCGTCGGCGCCGGCCTCCTCGGCGAGCAGGGCCGCCTGTACCGGGTCCGGGTAGCGGGTGCCACGGGCCTGGCGCAGGGTGGCGATATGGTCGATATTGACGCCGAGCAGGATACGGGGGGGATGCATGGGGACTCCATGGGGGTCGGAAAATCAGGAATAAGCAACCCGCCTGAGCCGTGGGCTCAGGGCTGATCCGGCGGCAGCCCTGCGAGGAGGCGCTGTGAACCCATCCCTGGGCGCTACCGATGCCATCCATGGCATAGGACCTCCTCTTCGGCCTACCCCCGGCGCCCCTCACGGTCATTGCGAGAAGTGCCAGAAAGCCATCAGTGTGAACCGGCCCGCCGGCGCTGGGCAAGCTGGCGCATCAGCTCGCGGGAGCGCAGCGAACGGCTGCCGAGCAGCGGGGCCAGCGCCGCCCGGGTGACCGCCTTGGCGGGACCGGCGAGCCCCGGCTCGGCCCAGTCGCCGCGGGCCAGCAGGCGCAGGGTGCGCCCGTCGATGCCGCCCTCGCCGGCCACGAAGGCCCGCGAGGCCGGATCGAGGACATAGCGACGCTGGGGGTCGAGTTCGCCCCCCTCCGGGTCGGTGAAGCGCGGCCAGGCGTCCAGCGCTTCGAGCGCGGCCACCTCGAGCCGACGCAGCGCACCGGCGCGCCCCTCGGGCCGGGGCAGCACCTCGAGCATGGCGGTGTAGAAGGCAAAGACCTCGGGGACCGGCAGCTCCACCGGCAGTACCCGCGTCAGGAGTTCGTTGGCATAGAGGCCACAGAGAAGCCCCTCGCCGGCGAGCAGGGCCGCACTGCCGCGTCCCTCCATCAACCGCAGTCGCTTGAGCTCGCCCTCGCCGACCCAGGTGACATGCAGCGGGGCGAAAGGCTGCAGCCGGCCTCGCGAACGCGAACCGGGGCGCTGGACGCCCTGGGCCACGGCCCTGACGCGGCCGTGGTGCAGCGTCAGCAGCTCCACCAGGGCGCTGGTCTCGCGGTAGGGCCGCTTGTGCAGCAGGAAGGCGGGGGCAGGCTGCATCTAATCCAGGTCGTAGCCCAGGCTCTTCAGCGCACGCTCGTCGTCGGACCAGCCGCGCTTGACCTTGACCCACAGGTTGAGCATCACCTTGGCCCCCAGGGCACGCTCCATGTCGAGGCGCGCCTCACGACCGATGTTCTTGATGCGCTCGCCGTTCTCGCCGATCAGGATCTTCTTCTGCCCGGCCCGTTCGACGAGGATCAGTGCGCTGATGTGCACCACTCGCCCTTCGTCGCGGAACTCCTCGATCTCCACGGTCATCTGGTAGGGCAACTCGTCGCCCAGCTGGCGCATGACCTTCTCGCGCACCAGTTCGGCGGCCAGGAAGCGCTGGCTCTTGTCGGTGATCTGATCCTCGGGAAAGTAGTGCACGCTCTGCGGCAGGTGCTTGGCCACCTCGCCCTCCAGCTCCGGGACGTTGGTGCCGTGCTTGGCGGAGATCGGCACGATGGCGGCGAAGTCGCGGCGCGCGCCGACCTGCTCCAGCCAGGGCAACAGGCTGGCCTTGTCCTGCAGGCGGTCGACCTTGTTGACGGCCAGGATCACCGGCGCCTCGACGTGTTCGAGGCGCTGCAGCACCACCTGGTCCTCGTCGCTCCAGCGGGTACGGTCGATGATGAAGACCACGCAGTCCACGTCACGCAGGGCCTGGACGGCGGCCTGGTTCATGAAGCGATTGATCGCCTTGTTACGATCCTTGGCCATGATGTGGATGCCGGGGGTGTCGACGTAGATGAACTGGGCCTCCCCCTCGGTCTTGATGCCCATCACCTGATGGCGAGTGGTCTGGGGACGCCGCGAGGTGATCGAGACCTTCTGGCCGAGGATCCGGTTCATGAGCGTCGACTTGCCGACATTGGGACGGCCGACGATGGCCACGAAGCCGCAGGTGGTGGTCATGGACGGTCCCCCGTGCTGTTGGACTTGACCGGTTCGAGGCGAGAGAGCGCCTGGGCGGCGGCCTGCTGCTCGGCATGACGCCGGCTCGATCCGACGCCCAGGGTGTGCTTCTCGAGCATCTCGACGTGGCACTCGACGGTGAAGGTCTGGGCATGGGCCTCGCCCTCCACCGAGGTCACCTCGTAGCGCGGCAGGGGCACCTGGCGTGACTGCAGGAACTCCTGCAGGCGGGTCTTGGGGTCCTTCTGGGTATCATCGAGGCTGATGGCCTCCAGCCGCTCGGCATACCACGAGAGCACCCGCGCCCGGGCGACCTCCATGCCGGCATCCAGGTAGATCGCGCCGAGCACCGCCTCGACGGCATCGGCGAGAATCGATTCACGACGATGGCCACCGCTCTTCATCTCGCCGGACCCCAGCCGCAGGCATTCGCCGAAGGCCATCTCCCGGGCCAGCTCGGCCAGTGTCTGCCCCTTGACCAGGCGCGCACGCAGCCGCGACAGCTGGCCTTCCCTGGCCTGGGGGAAGCGCTGGAAGAGTGCCTCGGCGATGATGAAGTTGACGATGGAATCACCGAGAAACTCGAGGCGTTCGTTGTTCTGGCCGCCGTAGCTGCGATGGGTCATGGCCAGCTCGAGCAGACCGGGGTCGGCGAACGTATGGCCGATGCGGCGGCTGAAGGCGTTGAGGGAGTTGCTCACGGAGCTCCTGACTAATATTCGATGATGGACATGGGGGGTCGTGTCGGTGGACCCGGCGACGCGCGCGAGCCGCCGGGTCCGAGGGGCGGCAGGTGTCGCCCTACTGGATACGGCGCACGCTGGTGAAGCTCGGCAGTCCACCGTCCCAGTGCATCCAGACGGCGAAGGCGCGCCCGACGATGTTCTCCTCCGGCACGAAGCCCCAGTAACGGCTGTCGTTGGAGTGATCACGGTTATCGCCCATGGTGAAGTAGTGCCCCTGCGGCACCTCAAGCTCGCGCACCTGGGGACCCGGGTCCCGAGGATTATTGTAGATACGGTGTTCCAGCTCGCCCAGTTGCTCGGCCAGCAACAGCTCGGTGGGCGCCGCGGCGGGGCCGGCCTCGAGCAGCGCCTTGGGCACCGCCTCGCCATTGACGAAGAGCTGCTTGTCCTCATAACGGATCCGGTCGCCCGGCAGGCCCACCACCCGCTTGATGAAGTTCACGGCGGGCTCGTCGGGAAAGCGAAACACCATGACGTCACCCCGCTCCGGCTCGCCGACCTCCAGGATGCGGGTATTGACCACCGGCAAGCGCAGGCCATAGGCGAACTTGTTGACCAGGATGAAGTCGCCGACCTCCAGCGTCGGTCGCATCGACCCGGACGGGATCTGAAAGGGTTCGACTACGAAGCTGCGCAGTATCAGCACCACCAGCAGCACCGGGAAGAAGGAGCGGGCATAGTCGACCGGCCAGGGCTCCTTGAGCGCCTTCTCGCGGGCCCGCTCATCGAGCCCCTCGGTCGTGCCGGCCTCGGCGGTGGCCAGGCGCTGCCGGCGGGCAGGACGCCACCAGAGCAGATCGAGCAGCCAGATCACTCCGGTGACGGCCACTGCCACCACCAGCATCAGAGAGAAGTCCATGGGGTTATCCGTTCCTAGTCATTGACCCTGAGCACGGCAAGGAAGGCGTCCTGGGGAATCTCCACTCGACCGACCTGCTTCATGCGCTTCTTGCCCGCCTTCTGCTTCTCGAGCAGTTTCTTCTTGCGACTCACGTCGCCGCCGTAGCACTTGGCGGTGACATTCTTGCGCAGCGCCTTGACGGTGGAGCGCGCCACCACCTGGCCGCCGATGGCGGCCTGGATCGCCACATCGAACATCTGCCGCGGGATCAGCTCCTTCATCTTCTCGACCAGCAGGCGACCGCGGCTGTGGGCGTGATCGCGATGGATGATCACCGCCAGGGCATCGACCCGGTCACCGTTGATCAGCACGTCCAGGCGCACCAGCTTGGCCGCCTGGAAACGCTCGAAATTGTACTCGAGCGACGCATAGCCCTTGGAGATGGACTTCAGGCGGTCGAAGAAGTCCATCACCACCTCGCTCATCGGCAGCTCATAGGTGAGCTGGATCTGGCTGCCGAGGAACTGCATGTCGAGCTGGGTGCCGCGGCGCTGCTCGCACTCGGTGATGACATTGCCGACGAAGTCCTGGGGCACCAGGATGCTGGCGCGCACGATGGGCTCGCGCATCTCCTCCACGTCAGCCATGTCGGGCAGCTTGGAGGGGTTGGCGACGTAGATGACCTCGCCATTCTTGAGCAGCAGCTCATAGACCACGGTGGGCGCCGTGGTCAGCAGGTCCAGGTCGTACTCGCGCTCGAGGCGCTCCTGGACGATCTCCATGTGCAGGGTGCCGAGGAAGCCGACGCGGAAGCCGAAGCCCAGGGCGTCGGAGTTCTCCGGCTCGTAGTCCAGCGAGGCATCGTTGAGCGCCAGCTTCTCCAGGGCGTCGCGGAAGTCTTCGTAGTCGTCGGCGCTGACCGGGAACATCCCGGCATAGACCTGCGGCTTGACCTTCTGGAAGCCGGGCAGACGCGCGACGTCAGGGGTCCTGGTATGGGTGATGGTATCCCCCACCGGGGCACCCTGGATCTCCTTGATACCGGCCACGATGAACCCCACCTCGCCGGCGCGCAGGATGCCGGTTTCACGACGCAGCGGGGTGAAGATGCCCACCTCGTTGGCCTGCCAGTCACGCCCGGTGGACTTGATGCGGATCTTCTCGCCCTTCTTCAGGGTGCCGTCGAAGATCCGCACCAGCGAGACCACGCCCAGGTAATTGTCGAACCAGGAGTCGATGATCAGCGCCTGTAGGGGGGCCTTGGGGTCACCCTTGGGCGGCGGGATGTCGCGCACCAGGCGTTCGAGCAGCGCGTCGATCCCCAGCCCGCTCTTGGCCGAGACCTGGCAGGCGTCGGTGGCGTCCAGCCCGATGATCTCCTCGATCTCGTGAGAGACCTTGTCCGGGTCGGCCTGGGGCAGGTCCATCTTGTTGAGCACCGGCAGCACCTCGAGGCCCTGCTCGATGGCGGTATAGCAGTTGGCCACCGACTGGGCCTCGACGCCCTGGCCGGCATCGACCACCAGCAGTGCGCCTTCGCAGGCATACAGCGAACGCGACACCTCGTAGGAGAAGTCCACGTGTCCCGGGGTGTCGATGAAGTTCAGCTGGTAGGTGTTGCCGTCCTGGGCGTGGTAGTCCAGCGTCACCGACTGCGCCTTGATGGTGATGCCACGCTCGCGTTCGAGGTCCATGGAATCGAGCACCTGCTCCTTGAGCTCACGCTCGGTCAGCCCACCGCAGGTCTGGATCAGGCGATCGGCCAGGGTCGACTTGCCGTGGTCGATGTGCGCGATGATCGAGAAGTTGCGGATGTGCTTGAGGGGGTCGGCGGTTGCGTCTTGGGACATCGAGTCGATTCTGCCTTGTGGGTGTCGGGCCACGGCCGACAGGATGGATCGCGTTGCGGTCGGCTGGCGGGCTCTGGTCGGATTGGGCGCCATTGTAGCGGGATGCGCCTGCCAGATACAGCGACCCGATGGCGGGCGCCATCGGGTCGCGTGATTGCTGCCGCTCGCCGAGGCGGCGGGGTCAGCCGCGGGAGAGCCGCAGCGCCACGAACAGCGAACGGCCGTCGCGGTAGAGGCGCACCGGAATCGCGCGATCATCGGGCAGCCCGGTCACCAGTTCGGCAAGCTGGTCGGGGTTCTCCACCGCGCTCTGGTCGATGCTGACCAGGATATCGCCGGCCCGGATGCCCGCCTGAGCGGCCGTGCCGCGCGGGTCCACCTCGCGCACCCGGACACCGCCCTCGATGCCGAGTTCACGACGCTCGGCGTCCTCCAGCGGTGCCACGGCGATGCCCAGCCGCGCCGGCGCCGGTTCCTCGCCCTGGCCAGTTGCCGTGCCGCCCTGGCTGTCGGGCCAGTCGCCCACGGTGACGGTCTCCTCGCGACGCTCGCCGTCGCGCAGCAGCGTCAGTTCCACATCGCTGCCCGGGCTGACCCGTCCGATCAGCCGCGGCAGGGTACTGGAGCTCTCCACCGCCTCACCGTTCACCTCGAGGATGACGTCGCCGGCCTGGAGCCCGCCCTGGGCCGCCGGCCCCTCGGGATCGAGGTCGGCGATCAGCGCCCCCTCGGTGTTGTCCATGCCGAAGGACTCGGCCAGGTCACGGGACACCGGCTGGATCATCACCCCGAGCCAGCCGCGGCTGACGCGACCGTCGTCACGCAGCTGGTCGGCGACATCCAGGGCCACGTTGATGGGGATCGCGAAGGAGAGCCCCATGAAGCCGCCGCTGCGGGTGAAGATCTGCGAGTTGATGCCGACCACCTCGCCGTCCAGGTTGAACAGCGGGCCGCCGGAATTGCCCGGATTGATCGCCACGTCGGTCTGGATGAAGGGGACGTAGGCATCGCGGGGCAGAGTCCGATCGATGGCACTGACGATGCCAGCCGTCACCGAGTGGTCGAAACCGAAGGGCGAGCCGATCGCGGCGACCCACTCCCCGACCCGGAGATCATCGGAGTCCGCCAGGGTAAGGGCCGGCAGTCCGTCGGCGTCGACCTTGAGCAGGGCGACATCCGTCTTGGTATCGGCACCGATCAGCTCGGCCTCGAGTTCGCGCCGGTCGTTGAGTCGCACCAGGATCTCGTCGGCGCCCTCCACCACATGGGCATTGGTCATGATGTAGCCGGCCTCGTCGATGATGAAGCCCGACCCCAGGGACTGGCGCTCCTCGCTGCGCCCCGGCGCCCCTCCGGGCGGCACCGGGAAACGGTCGCCGAAGAAGTGACGAAAGATCTCCGGGATCTCCTGGCCGCCGAACTCGCCGAAGGGAGACGCCTGGCGTTCCACCATCCGCGAGGTGGAGATGTTGACCACGCCGGGCGCGGCCTGGTCGACCAGTTCGGTGAAGTCCGGTAGCTCGCGGGCCATGGCCGTCTGCCACGCCAGCAGGGCCGTGGCGAGCAGCATCCAGAGGGAAAGGTGTCGTGTCATGCGCTTCATGAAAGGCTCCTGCATCGGCAAGAATGGAAGTGTCCTTCATACCGTCTGTGTGTCAAAAGGTTCAGGGCATGTCGCCCTCATCGCCGGCCTGCCACTCCACCGAATCGGCCACGCGCAGCAGGACACCGGGGGGGAGCTCACCCATCACCACCACCTGGCGGGTCTGACCGCCGAGTTCGCGATGGCGCACGGCCGCATGGGAGACGCCGAGGCGATGCATGCCCGGGATCAGCTGGTCCGGTCCCTCCACGGGTTCCACGAACAGGCTGAGGGTGGCGAGCCCGTCACTGTAGACCCGGTGGCCGACATCATCGTCGTGGCGAGAACTGCGGGTCTCCACGGGCTGGGGGATAAAGCCCGTGGGTAGCCAGGCGGGGTGCCAGGGGTCCTCCGGGCGGGCACGGCGTCGGTCGAGGCCGATCTCTCCCTGGTACAGCTGTGGCTGACGCAGCTCGGTGATCTGGAAGGTCTCCACCACGCGCCCCTCCTCGTCCAGCAGGATCTGCTTGAGCGGCAGCCCCGTGGCAGTGTCGAGCCAGAAGCGATGGCCATACCGCATGACATCCAGGGGTTCGATGTCGAGGCGGATGGTGGTGCGATTGGCAAGGCGCTCCTCACCGCTCAGCTGGAGACGGTAGAGGCCATCTAGGTGTTGGGCGATCCCCGCCGGCGAGGCCGGCACCGGGGCATCACCCTCGGCCCAGCTCAGGCGCCCGATACGCCCGCGTCGCTCGAAGACCACCGCGGGACCGTCCAGAAACCGGGCCACCTCGCGCTCGACGCCCTCCACGACATCATGGGAAAGCGCCAGGGAACGGACCCCGTCGCCGCCGATACGTACCGCCCGCGCCTGGAACTCGTAACAGTGGTTGGCCCAGAGGCTGCGCTCCAACCAGCCCAGGGCCGTCTCGGGGGGCTCGCGCTCCGCCAGGGAGCGGCAGTCGAATCGCTCGGCCTGGGTCGAGTCGTCGTCGGGCTGTGCCACCGCGCCTGACGAGTGGATCAGCAGGGCCGCGACCAGCATCCCACCGAGCAGGCGGGTCGGACGACCCTGACGCATCAGTGCTGCCCCAGGGACTCGCTACCGGACGCACGCAGCAGCGGCATCCAGGTGTCACCGCTGCGATAGGCCGCGCCCTCGGCATGGCGGTCCAGGTAGGACTGCAACAGCTGAGCCTGTTGCTGGTCATCCCGGGCGGACTGCCGCGGGGAGAGGAACAGCGGCGAATCGAAGCCCGCCCCCACCGTCATCGCGCCCCGGGAATCACCGGAGGGCGTCTGGAAGAGCGGCAGGCCCGGCAGCGAGGGACGGCTGTCGGCGCCGGAGGACGCCAGCTCCGACCCGCCGAGAGCGGCAGGGCTAGCCTGCATCTCCCCCCCCGGCTGGCCCTGGGTGGCCACCTCGGCGGGGGCCTGCCCCGAGTCGAGGCTACCGTTGTAGAACTGCACGCCGGTGATGACCATCAGGGACACGGCGGCAGCGATGCCGGCACCGCGCGCCAGCGACACGGGACGACCGGATGGCTCGCCGGCGTCGACCCGGGGCAGCGGCTCGTCCTGCAGGCGCGCCATGATGCCCGCCGAGAGGTCGGTGGCGACATCGACCTCCGGTTCCCGTCGCATCAGGCTGCGCATCAGATGGTAGCGGCGCCAGGTCTCGGCGGCATCCGGGGAGTCGTCCAGTGACTTCAGGACTCGACGCAGCTCCAGCTCATCCCCTTCGTTGTCCATCAGGGCAGAAAGCGATTCCCGTGCGTTCTGACTCATTCTTCACACCCTCACACTCGACAAGGCGACCCGGTCCGGGTCCTTTGACAGCCTGTTGATCCCGACATCGGCGCGTGTCGCCCTGGCCATGTCGGCATGTTGTTGCCCGCTGGTGGCGGGCCGGTCACCGCATATGACGTCGCAGATGCCGGACAGTTCAGCAAATCGTCAAAAAGCTTGCAGTTTCTCGCCTCCAACGCCTCATTCGACCACCGACTCCTGGTTGCGGGAAGTGGTGACGAGCGGGCGGATGTGCTGGTCCACCGCCTCCCGGGCCCGGAAGATCCGCGAGCGGACGGTACCCACGGGACACTGCATGATGGCGGCGATATCCTCGTAGGAGAGGCCATCGAGCTCACGCAGGGTGATCGCGGTCCGCAAGTCGTCAGGCAGGCCCTCGATCGCCTCGAAGATGGCCGCCTCGAGCTGGTCGCGGGCCATGGCGGCCTCGGGGGTCTCGGTATCGGCCAGCCGTCCGCTGTGGTCGACGATCTCGGCATCGGCGATGTCCAGATCGCTGCCCGGGGGACGACGCCCCTTCGAGACCAGGTAGTTCTTCGCGGTATTGATGGCGATGCGGTACATCCAGGTGTAGAACGCGCTCTCGGCGCGGAACTTGCCCAGTGCCCGGTAGGCCTTGATGAAGGCCTCCTGCGCCACGTCCTGCACCTCGGCGTGGTCGTGCACATAGCGGCCGATCAGGCCGATGATCTTGTGCTGGTACTTCTTCACCAGCAGATCGAAGGCGCGGGTGTCCCCCTTCTGGGCGCGCTCGACGAGCTGCTGGTCGGTTTCCCGGGTGCCCATTCAGGCCCTCCCCGAACAGAGAGGCACGGACGGCGACCCGACGGCGGGTCGCGAACGGTCTGGCGTTGCTAGCATAGTGTCAACCTGGGGCCTTGCAGCCACTGAATGGTCAGGGTCATGAATCACGAGAGGTACAAGTGTTCCTGTTTCTTGAACGTCCATCAAGCCGATTGCCTTGCCCCGTTGCCGGCGATGGGACCTGCAGCGGCCCGCCGGGTTCCCGCGGCGATTGAATTTGCCGGCCCCGCGCGCGATAGTAGATGCCACTGGACATCGCCATCAGCGCAGACACGATACAGGAAGCACAATGTCAGAGCAGCAGGTCAATAACCTCAACGTTCTCGCCCAGGACGTCCTGATCACACCCGAGGCCCTCAAGCGGGAGATCCCCCTCACCGAGGCCGCCGAGCGCACGGTGATCGAGGGCCGCGAGACGATCCAGGCCATCCTCGACGGCCGTGATCCTCGCCTGCTGATGGTGGTGGGCCCCTGTTCCATCCATGACGTGGATGCCGCCCTGGACTATGCGCGCCGCCTGCGCCGGCTGGCCGATGAGGTCAAGGACAGCCTCTACATCGTGATGCGCGTCTACTTCGAGAAGCCCCGCACCACGGTGGGCTGGAAGGGCCTGATCAACGACCCTCACCTCAACGGCTCCTTCGAGATCGAGGAGGGCCTGCATATCGCCCGCAAGCTGCTGGTCCAGCTCGCCGAGATGGGCCTGCCCCTGGCCACCGAGGCGCTGGACCCGATCTCGCCGCAGTACCTGCAGGACTGCATCAGCTGGTCGGCGATCGGCGCCCGCACCACCGAGTCCCAGACACACCGCGAGATGTCCTCGGGACTCTCCTGCCCGGTGGGCTTCAAGAACGGCACCGACGGTAGCCTGGACGTCGCGGTCAATGCCCTGCAGTCGGTCTCTCACCCCCACAACTTCCTGGGCATCGACCAGGCCGGCCAGGTGGCGATCATCCGCACCCGCGGCAACGCCTATGGCCATGTGGTGCTGCGCGGCGGCAACGGCAAGCCCAACTACGACAGCGTCAGCGTGGCGCTGGCCGAGCAGGAGCTGAAGAAGGCCGGGATCAAGCCCAACATCATGATCGACTGCTCCCACGCCAACTCCAACAAGGATGCGGCCCTGCAGCCGCTGGTGCTGGAGAACGTCACCAACCAGATCCTCGAGGGCAACCGCTCGATCATCGGCCTGATGGTCGAGTCCAATATCGGCTGGGGCAACCAGAAACTGACCGAGGATCTCAGCCAGCTCAAGTACGGCGTCTCCATCACGGACGCCTGCATCGACTGGGACACCACCGTCGACGCCTTCAAGCGCATGAACGAGAAACTCGCGCCGGTGCTGGCCGAGCGACGCCAGGCCGCCTGAGCCCTGTCGCCGCCCCCACACTCCCGGGCCTGCCTGACGGCGGGCCCGTTCGTTGCGGGTGACGCCTACGCTGACCGGGGATCTCTCCCCCTTCCCCCTTCCCTCTGCCGCTCAGACTTCGCGTACGCCGTCGATCTCGCGCACGAAAGGAGGCAGGGCGTCGAGCAGCGCCCGGCCGTAGCGGCGGGTCAACACCCGGCGATCTAGCAGGGTGATGCGCCCATGGTCGGCCTCCTTGCGGATCAGTCGGCCACAGGCCTGCACCAGCTTGATCGAAGCGTCCGGCACACTGATGCGCATGAAGGCATTGCCGCCGCGGCTCTCGATCCATTCGGCCAGCGTCGCCCCCACCGGGTCGTCGGGTACCGAGAAGGGCAGCCGGGTGATCACCACATGGGTGAGGTAGTCACCGGGCAGGTCGATCCCCTCGGCAAAGCTCGCCAGGCCGAAGATGATGCTGCCCTCCCCCGCGTCCACCCGCGCCCGGTGGCGGGTGATCAGCTCGCGCTTGGGCAGGCGATCCTGGGCCAGCACCCGCTCGCGCCGGGCCCCGGAGAGCGCCTTCTCAACACCACGTAGCTGCGCCCGTGACGAGAAGAGCATCAGCACCGCCTCCCGGTCACCGAGTGCTTCCACGAAGTCGACGATGGCCCGCTCGTGCCCCTCGCGGTCGGCGGGATCGACCGCCTCCCGGGGCACGCTGAGCACCGCCCGGGAGTAGTCGAAGGGACTGGGCAGGCGCTGATAGCGATAGCGGTTAGCCAGCCCGGCACGCTCCTGCAGCCGCTCGAAGCGCCCCAGGGCGGTGAGCGTTGCCGAGGTCACCACGGCCCCGAAGGTGGCGCCCCACAGGCTCTTCGCCAGGGTATGGGCTGCCGAGACGGGACTGGCCGAGAAGGTCAGCTCGGGCTCGCCATTGAAGCGCTCCAGGGTCAGCCAGCGGGCGCGCGGCGGCTCGCCCTCGGGATCCGTCTCGGCGAAGGCCAGCCACAGGGCATGGGCCTCCAGGGCACGCCCGTGGAGCAGCGCCACCAGCGGTAGCCAGGCCTCGGCCTGTTCCCGCGGCAGGCCGGTGTGCTTGTCCGGGTCGAGGCTCTCGCGCAGGATGTCGGCCATGCCCTCCAGCGTTCGGGAGAGTTCGGCGAAGATCACCACCAGACCACCCGCCTGCTCGCGCAGTGCCTCGGGGGCGCGCCCCATCTCCAGACGGTGGTGCCGGCTCTCTTCGCCGTCGGCCAGCCCCTGGGGGCGGCCCGCCAGCTGGTGGCCGAGGGCGAAGGCCTCGCCAAGCCGGGGCTCCAGGGCATTGATCGCCTCCGGAAGCCCCGCCAGCAGCCGCGCCAGGGTCGGCTGGCGGGCCAGCGCCTGGTTGAGCTCGGTGAGCGAGCTCTTCAGGGTCTTGAGCCAGCGCAGCGCACCGCCCACGGCGAAGCGGTAGGTGAAGTGCTGGAGGGCCTTGTCGGGCAGGTGATGCCCCTCGTCGAAGACGTGGATGCAATCACCCGGAGCCGGCAGCACCACCCCGCCCCCCAGTGCCAGGTCGGCCAGCACCAGGTCGTGGTTGGCGACGATCACGTCGGCGCTCTCGAGATGGCGGCGGGCACGGAAGAAGGCACAGGCCCCGAAGTGGCCGCAGCGGCGGTTGGTGCACTGGCGGTGGTCCACGGTGAGACGGCGCCAGTGGCTGTCCTCGATGGCCTCGGGCCAGCTGTCGCGGTCGCCCTCCCAGCGGCCGTTGCCGTAGGCCTCGCCCAGGTCCTTGACCAGCGCCTGGAAGGCGTCGCCGCCGCTGGCCAGGGACTGCTCGAAGAGCGACAGGGTGGCGTTCTCCTCCCCGCCGTCCAGCGCCTGGTCGAGGCGCGCCACGCAGACATAGCGCCCTCGCCCCTTGGCCAGGGCATAGTCGAAGTCGAGCCCGCTGTGGGCCTTGAGCGCCGGCAGGTCCTGATGGAGCACCTGCTCCTGCAGGGCCACGGTGGCGGTGGCGATGACCAGCCGCTTGCCACGGGCCTTCGCCACCGGCAGCGCGGCCAGCAGGTAGGCCAGGGTCTTGCCGGTCCCGGTGCCGGCCTCGAGCACGCAGACATGCTCGTCACTGGTGCGCCGGCCGGCCTCGTCGGCCTCGATGCCCGCCAGGGTGCGGGCGATCTCGGCGATCATCAGCCGCTGGCCATAGCGCGGCGTGAGCTCGAGGCCCTCCAGAACCCGACGATAGGCGTCCTGGATCTCGGCCTTCAGCGCCTCCTCAAGCATGGGCCGTCAGAGCAGGCCTTCCGGCGGGTGCTCGCAGGGCAGCTTGTCGTTGATGTAGCGTTCGATCTCGGGCAGGGAGAAGGCGTCCTCCTCGCCCACGAAGCTTATCGAGACGCCCTTGGCCCCGGCGCGGCCGGTGCGCCCGATGCGGTGCACATAGTCCTCGGGGTCTTCCGGCAGGGTGTAGTTGATCACGTGGCTGACATCCTCGATGTGGATGCCGCGCCCCGCCACGTCGGTGGCGACCAGTACCTGGATCTGGCCCTCGCGGAACTTCTCGAGGGTCTCGATGCGCTGGTTCTGGGGCACGTCGCCGGAGAGCATGGCGGCATTGATGCCGGCCTTCTCGAGCAGGTCGTCGAGCTTGCGCACCAGGTCACGACGGTTGCCGAACACCATGACGCGGTCGAAGCTCTCCTGCTTGAGCAGGTTGACCAGCAGGCGCTGCTTGTCCTCGTCGCCGACCAGATAGACGCGCTGGTCGATGTCGGCGGCATTGTCGACGGTGACCTCGATCTCCACATGGGCCGGCTCATGGGTCCACTGGCTGGCCAGGTTGAGGATGTCCTGGCTGAAGGTGGCGGAGAACAGGAAGGTCTGGCGCTGCTCCTTGTTCGGCGTATGGCGGATGATGCGCTTGACATCGGGAATGAAGCCCATGGAGAGCATGCGGTCCGCCTCGTCCAGCACCAGCACTTCCACCTGGGTGAGGTCGACGTCGCGCTTCTCGTGGAAGTCCAGCAGCCGACCCGGGGTGGCGACCAGGATGTCGAGCCTGTCCCCCAGAGCGTCACGCTGCTTCTGGTAGTCCATGCCGCCCACGACGCTGGCCACCTTGAGGTCCGTGAAGCGGGCCAGGGCCTTGGCGTCCTTCTCGATCTGCAGCGCCAGCTCGCGGGTCGGGGCCACGATCAGCGCCCGCGGTGCCCCCGGCTTCTGGCCGTTGGGCGCCTCCTCCTCGAGGAAGTAGGCCAGGATCGAGATCAGGAAGGCGGCGGTCTTGCCGGTGCCGGTCTGGGCCTTGCCCACCACGTCACCGCCCAGCAGGGTCTGGGCCAGGGCCTCGGCCTGGATGGGCGTGCAGTACTCGAAGCCCAGGGCATGGATGGCCCGCATCAACGGCAGCGGCAAGTCGAAGTCATGGAAGCGCCACTTGCCCGCCACGACGGGGACCTGGAACTGGCGCAGATCCCAGTTCGACTGGCGACGGCGCGGCTTGCGCCGGCGACGCTTGGGCTTGCGGTTCTGGGCCGGTGCTGTGGTCTGTTCCGACTCGCTCATAGGCTGTGCTGTCTTGTCCGTATCGGTGGATGGGGTGCATGACGCAAACCGGCATTGTACCAGTCTCCGGCGACGAGGGCGCGCCCCGGACAGCTGCCGCCGGTTCGGCGCTGTCGGCCTGGCCGCCGCGACTGGTAGAATGGCGCCCATTCATGCAAGGAGTTGCATCATGACACGCCGAAAGAAGACCCGTTCGCTCGCCGACAAGGTGCAGATCCGCACCGGCAAGCGCAAGGATTTCAAGAAGTGGCGCCACGAGAATCCCGACCAGGTCACCTCGACGACCCGCTTCACTCAGAAGAAGCGCCAGCAGCGCAAGTTGCAGGCGGCCCGCAAGATGGCCCGCCAGGAGTCGGGGCAGCAGATCGCCATCCACCCCGGGACATCGGGCAGCGACACTCCCGAGCGCAAGGACGACTGACGATGCGCCTGGTCTCCTTCAACATCAACGGCATCCGCGCCCGCCTGCACCAGCTCGCCGCCCTGGTCGAGACGCATCGCCCGGCGGTGATCGGCCTGCAGGAAACCAAGGTCCAGGACAGCGAGTTCCCCGTGGCGGCGGTGGAGACGCTGGGCTATCGCGTCTTCTACCACGGCCAGAAGGGCCACTACGGCGTGGCGCTGCTGGTCGACACGGCCCAGTGCGGGGAACCGGAGGCGATCTTCCATGGCTTTCCCGATGACGGCGAACAGGCCCAGCGGCGCATGATCGGGGGGCGCGTGCGCCTGGGCGGCGGCGACCCCGTCACGGTGTGGAACGGCTACTTCCCCCAGGGCGAGAACGTCGAGCATCCGGTCAAGTTTCCCCACAAGCGCGCCTTCTACGCCCAGCTCCAGCGGCTGCTGGAGACGCAGCACCGCCCCGACGAGCGCCTGGCGGTGATGGGCGACTTCAACATCTCCCCCGAGGAGAGCGACATCGGTATCGGCGAGGCCAACCGCAGACGCTGGCTGCGCGAGGGCAAGACCAGCTTCCAGCCGGTGGAGCGCGAATGGCTCGCCGGCATCAAGGCCTGGGGTCTCACCGACAGCTACCGGCTTTGCTACCCGACGGCAGACGACCGCTTCAGCTGGTTCGACTATCGCTCCCGCGGCTTCGAGCGCGACCCTCGGCGCGGCCTGCGCATCGACCATATCCTGGTGAGCGCGCCGCTCGCCGAGAAGGTGACGGACGCCGGCATCGACTACGACCTGCGCGGCATGCAGAAGCCCTCCGACCATGCCCCGGTGTGGACGGAGCTGGCGCTGTAGGCAGCCCCCTGTGTTGAGGCCGATGACTCAGCGGGCGTCCATCGAGGCCATGGCCTCGAGCCAGCGCTCGGCGTCGTCCTCCCCCCGCTCATGAGCCCGGGTCAGCGCCCGCTCGGCCAGGTCGTGGCGTCCCCAGGCGTGGGCAAGCTGGCCGAGCCTCAGCCAGTCGCCGCCGCTGTCGCTCCGCCTGGCCACGGCCCCCCAGGCGCCCAGGGCACGATCGCGGTCACGCGCCGCCTCCCAGGCCCGAGCCAGCAGGCGCCGATGCGCCTCGCTGTCCTCCAGATGCCCGGCGTTCAGGGCTTCCTCGAGGTACTCGGCGGCCCGCGCCGGGGTGCCACCGGCCAGGTGCAGCTCGATCAGGCGGCGCAGGTCGTCGCTGTCTTCGAGCACCCCGCGCCGCCGGCCGGCCTCCCAGATCGCCACGGCCTGGCCGGCGTCACCCAGCCGCCGGGCCAGGGCCGCGGCCTGCCGCCAGCGCTCGGGGTCGCGACTCTCCCCCAGTCCTTCGGCCAGCAGCGCCAGGGCCGCGTCGTCCCGTCCGGCGCGCCTGAGCGCCGAGATGGCCAGGCCGCGCTGGGCCTCGCTCGGCTCGGGCGTGACAGCCAGGGCGCGCTCCACCCAGTCGGCGGCGTCATTCCATTGCTCCCGCTCGGCCAGCGCCCGCGCCAGGCGCCATCGATCCCGCGGTTCGCCGTCATGCCGCGTCAACCAGTCGGCCAGCAGCCTGGCGCCCTCTGCGGCTTCTCCCGCCGCCAGGCGAAGCCGGGCCTCGTCGCGCTGCCAACGGTCCTGCCGCGCCGCCTCCACGCCACGAATCTCGCGCGCGGCAAGAAGATGGTCGGCGGCCGCCGCCGGGTCGTCGGCGCGTGCCGCGGCGCCGGCGGCCAGTTGCAGATAGAGGGCCCGGGCCCAGCGGTCGGCGGCATTGCCGCCGGCCAGGCGCTCGGCCTGGGCCAGGGCCCGCTCGCTCACTGCATCGATCTCGCCGGCCTCGAGACGCTGCTGCAGGCGCTCCAGGTCGTCGATGAAGGCGCCCGGCAACGCCGGTGCCGACAAGGCCACGGGAGCCATCAGCAGCCAGCCGGCGATGACCAGGGAAAGGCGACGAAGATGCGACATGAGAGCTCCCTGTTGCAGGCTATCTCAGCTGGAATGCCAGCCGCTGCCGGGCGCGACGCTGACCGTCGGCCGGCGCGAAGCGCCACTGCGCTACCGCCTGACGCGCGGCCTTGTCGAAGACGTTGCGCGGCCTGGCGGAGAGCACGCGGACGCTCGACGGGTCGACGCTGCCGTCCGCGCGGATCACGAACTCCAGCTCCACGTGACCCTCGAGCCCGCGACGCTGGGCCCGCGCCGGATACTGCGGCGGCACCCGCTCGGTGGGCGCCGCCTGCCCCACGTCCACCGGTTCGCCGACCTCGGGGGCGCCTGCATCCGGCTGGCCACTGGCGGGCTCGCCGGATGCCTCGGCCGCGTCGGACGGCCGAGCCGACGCTTCGGCCCGGGGCTCCGGTTCAGGCTCCGGTTCAGGCTTCGGATCAGGGTCGGGTTGCGGCTCGGGCTGCGGTTCGTGTTCCGGCCGCGCCTCGCTGAGCTCGGGCAGCTCGGTGTCGAGTTCCATCGGCTCAGCCTCTTCCGGCGGCAGCGCCGGCTCGGGCAGGACCATCTCGTTCTGCGCCAGTGGCGCGGGCTCGGGCAGCGGCGGCGGGACGACCGGCTTCGACGGTGCCGGCGGGGCGGCCTCGGCGGGCACCTCGGCCGCCTCGGGTTCGGCGTCGGGCGACTCGATGCTGGTCAGCGGCATGCTCATCTCCAGCACCTCGATATCCGGCTCGGGGGGCGAGACCAGCAGCGCCAGCAGCCAGAACAGCAGCAGCGCCATGGCCACGCCGGCCGACGCCGAGAGCAGCACCCGGGTCATGGCGCGCCCCGGCTCGCAGCCACCGCGACCTGCTCGACGCCGGCCGTCCGGATACGGTCCATCACCTCGATCAGCAGGCCGGTGGTGGCCTCGCGGTCGGCCTGGATCACCACCCCGCCATCGTCGCTGACGAGTGCTGCGACTTCCTCGCCGACGCGGTGGGCGTCCACCGGCCGGCCGTCCACCCAGACGGTGCCCTCCGGGGTGATCGCCACCATCAGCCGGGCATCGGGCTGGGGGCTGGCGGCGCTGGACTCGGGCCGCTCGATCTCCACGCCACTCTCCTTGATGAAGCTGGTGGTGACGATGAAGAAGATCAGCATGATGAAGACGACATCCAGCATGGGGGTCAGGTTGATCTCGCCGGCATCGCCTTCCTCGGCGGCCAGGCTGCGGCGTCTACGCATGGGACTCCTCCACGGCGCGGGCCAGGCGGTCATGCAGCCGCTGGTCCTCGCGCCGGATGATCTGTTCCAGTCGGCTGGTGAACAGCAGCCCCACCACGGCCACCGCCATGCCGGCCAGGGTCGGCAGGGTGGCCCGCGCCACGCCATCGGCCATGGCCCGCGCCTGGCCGGTGTCACTCAGCGACAGGCTGTCGAACACGGCGATCATGCCGGTGACGGTGCCCAGCAGGCCGAGCAGCGGGCAAAGCCCCACCAGCAGCTTCAGCCAGGGCAGCGGGCGCCTCAGCCGGGCGATCAGCTCGCGGGTCCAGGCCTCCCGCAGGGTCAAGGCGCTCCAGCTGAGGTGCTCGTGGCGCGCCGCCCAGCGCGCGATCAGGGCACGGCGGGCGCGGCGGTAGGTGATGCGGAAGAACAGCACACGCTCCAGGGCCAGGCCGAAGAGCAGCGCCGCCACCCCGGCGATGCCCACCAGGATGATCCCGCCGGCATCGACCAGCCGCGCCAGGGGTTCAAGCCAGAGCGGCAGCACGGCGCTCGCTCCCGGATGCTGTCGGGGAGGCCCGGCGATGTTCGAGCTGCTTGGCCAAGGCCGCGCTGGCCTGGCCCTCCATCACCCCCGCCAGGTGACGGCTGCGTCCGGCCAGGGCGGTATGGGCAAACAGCAGCGGCACCGCGGTGATCAGGCCCAGCACGGTGGTGACCAGCGCCTGGCTGATGCCGCCGGCCATCAGCTGGGGGTCGCCGGTGCCGAACACCGTGATCGCCTGGAAGGTGACGATCATGCCGGTGACGGTGCCCAGCAGGCCCAACAGCGGGGCCACGGCGGCGAGCAGCTTGACCAGCGGCTGGCCGCGCTCGAGCCGCGGCAACTCGGCCAGCACCGCCTCATCGAGGCGCGCCTCCAGCGCCTCGGGCACGGGGTCGTCGGCGAGCGCCCGAAAGCGCAGCAGCACTCTGCCCAGCGGGTTGTCTTCGCGCAGCCGGCCGAGATCGCGCAACTGGCGGCGCGTCGCCATGCTCACCCTGAGCAGGTAGGCGTACTGCAGCAGTGCCACCAGCAGGCCGATGGCACCCAGGCCCACCACCACATAGCCCACGGCGCCGCCCTGCTGGAAGCGCTCCCTGAGGCTCGGCCGCTGGGCCAGGGCCTCGATGACCTGCCCCCGGGTAGGGTCCAGGGCCAACCGCTCCCCCTCCCCGGCCTGGAAATCGGCGAGCAGCTCGCTTACCTCCGCCGGGAGGGGGGGCGCGGTGGCGAGCACATCCTCCTCGGCACCGTGCTCGAGCAGCTGCCCCTCGCTGAAGGCGGCCAGGTCACCCAGGCGCACCACCTCGCGGGTGGCGACCTGGCCGCCACCGCCCGCCACGGGCGCATCGAACGCGACGACCCGCCCGGTCTCGGCGGTCAGCGCCATCAGCGCATCGCCCAGGGTCTCAAGGTGCTCGGGCCTGAGCACCTCGGCCTCGTCGAGGCGCGGCGGCAACGCGGCGCCGCCCACCGTGATCCAGCTCTCCGCCAGGTCATCGCGCAGTTCGCCGCTGTGTCGCACCAGGGTATCCAGCACCGCTGAAAGATCCTCTCCCTGAACCGCCTGGCGTTCGTCGAGCGCCTCGCGACGGGTCTGCTGGGCCTGCTCCTGTTCCGCCAGGCCCGCGAAGCGCGCCTGGGCTTCATTGTGAGCCTCGCGGGCCTCCTCGAGAGCTG
Source organism: Halomonas rhizosphaerae (assembly GCF_030010555.1). Taxonomy (GTDB): domain Bacteria; phylum Pseudomonadota; class Gammaproteobacteria; order Pseudomonadales; family Halomonadaceae; genus Halomonas; species Halomonas rhizosphaerae. The sequence continues at coordinate 18,036 of NZ_JASCQP010000030.1, read as the reverse complement.
CCTGCAGGGCCTCGCGATCCTCGACGAGCTCGGCCAGGCGCGCCGCATCACGGGCCTCGGCCGCCTCGCGCTCGGCTCGCAGGGTGGTCAGGGGCTCCTCCTGAGACTGGGCGGGCAGCCCGACGATCAACAGACTGCCCATCACCAGCCCTACCAGGGCACGGCGTGCGACACGCATCCCGGGATGGATCATGAGCTCGCCTCCGCGTCGGTGGTAGTGGCTCCCCGCTCGAGCGGCCGGGAGATCGGCAGGGTCAGCAGTTCCGGTGCCCGCTGGTCGCGGGCGATGCGCAGGCCGTGGCGCAGCTGACCACGTCCGGTTTCATCCAGTGCCTCCCAGCGCTCGGCATCGGCGCGCCAGACGCCACCTTCCCGGCCATCCGGCGTCAGGTAGTAGAGCCCCACCCGCCCCAGGCGCAGGAAGTCCACCTCACGGCGGGCGTCTCCCTCGTCTTTCCCCTCGTTCAGGATGCCGCGCCAGGCGTCCAGTTCACGGCCATAGTCGAGCTCGGTACGCCAGGCGGCGAGAATACGATCCAGGCGCTCCGCGGCCGAGGCATCGGGGTCGGCCAGGCCTGTCTCGAGACTCCTGGCACGGGCCAGGCGCTCTTCCTTGAGGAACGGCAGGTCGCGTTCCACCCAGGTCCGCAGGCGCGAGATCAGCGCCTGCTCGAGCTTCGGCAGCGCCTCGCGGGTCTCGGCCAGCGTATCCAGCGCATCCTCGCGGCTATCCAGCCGCTCGCCGCGTCGCTCCAGGCGTGGCGCCAGGGCGTCGCTGCGCACCTCCAGGCGCCGTGTCTCGGCCTCTAGCCGGCGCAGCTCGGCAAGCATCTCGCGGCTCTCGTCGTCGACCGTGGCGATGCGCGACTGCAGCTCGGCCTGGACGCGCTGGGCCCGGCTGGCCTCTTCGATCACGGATTCCTGTGCCTGAAGAAGGCCGAGGGTCAGCAGACCGAGGGCGATGCCGGCCGGTAATTGTAAGCGAAAGATCCTCACCATGGCTCTCCGTCGTGGTCCCGGGCAGGGCGCCCACCATGCCACCAATACGAACGATTATCAATGCGCATGATAATCGTCCGTGCGGATACGATGGTGTCATCCGCAGGTAGCAGATGGCGCGGGATGGCGCTGCTGATCCACCGGGCACTGACCTGTGACAAGCTCGGAGATTCAAGTCGCACGCGCAAAAAAGCCGCACCCTGAGGGTACGGCTCATCCGACGGGAAAGGCCTGGCATCAGGCCGTGGCGTTGCGGTAGCGACGCTCCACGTCCTCCCAGTTGATCACGTTGAAGAAGGCCGCCACATAGTCCGGGCGCTTGTTCTGGTATTTGAGGTAGTAGGCGTGCTCCCAGACATCAAGCCCCAGGACGGGCGTGTTGCCATCCATGATGGGGCTGTCCTGGTTCAGGGTATTTTCCACCACCAGCTGGCCCTGCGGTGTCACGCTAAGCCAGGCCCAGCCGCTGCCGAAGCGGCCCAGGGCCGCCTTGGTGAAGGCGTCCTTGAACGCATCGAAGCCGCCCAGTTCCGACGCGATGGCGCGGGCCACCTCGTCATGGGGCTCTCCTCCTCCATCGGGGGACATCATCTGCCAGAACATCGAGTGGTTGGCATGGCCACCGCCGTTGTTGATCACGGCCTGGCGCTTGCCCTCCGGCACGTGGTCCAGATTGGCAATCAGCTCCTCCACGTGAACCTCCTCGAGGCCGGTCCCCTCGAGGGCGGCATTGAGGTTGTTGACGTAGGTCTGATGGTGACGGGAATGGTGGATTTCCATGGTCATCGCATCGATATGCGGTTCCAGGGCATCGTAGGCATAGGGAAGGTCTGGAAGGGTATGCGCCATGATCACTCCTCCTCGTTGCTGTCTAGAGGGACCCGTGGTCCCGGTTCACCCACAAGGATGGCAGGGAACCGCAATTGTTGCTAATGATTCCTGTTATCCCTTGTATAGGAGATGTTAATCGACACCCTGAACGACGCGGGCCGGCCCCCAAGGGGCCGGCCCGCGGGCAGGCTGGCGAAAAAACGCGGCCTGCGTTACCGATCAGGCAGCGCCACGACGCGACCTTGACGTACAGCTTCTACTCGAGTTCCGGCAGCGCCTCGAAGAGATCCGCGACGAGGCCGATGATTGTCGAGAGCGCCACCGGGAAGTTCCCGATCTTCCTTACAGCTTGCTTTCCAGTTCCGGCAGCGCCTCGAAGAGATCGGCGACGAGACCGTAATCGGCGACCTGGAAGATCGGCGCCTCCTCGTCCTTGTTGATGGCGACGATCACCTTGGAGTCCTTCATGCCCGCCAGGTGCTGGATGGCCCCCGAGATGCCCACGGCGATGTAGAGGTCCGGGGCGACGATCTTGCCGGTCTGGCCCACCTGCATGTCGTTGGGCACGAAGCCGGCGTCCACCGCGGCCCGTGAGGCGCCGATGGCCGCCCCCAGCTTGTCGGCGATGCCCTCGAGCAGCGTGAAGTTCTCGCCGTTGCCCATGCCGCGGCCACCGGAGATCACCACCTTGGCCGCGCCCAGCTCGGGGCGGTCGGACTGGGCCAGTTCCTCCTTGACGAAGGTGGACTGGGTGTTGTCGGCGACGAAGTCGACGGCCTCCACGCTGGCGCCCCCCCCCTCGCCCACCGCGTCGAAGCCGGTGGCGCGCACGGTGATCACCTTCAGCGCGTCCTCGCTCTGCACGGTGGCGATGGCGTTGCCGGCGTAAATCGGCCGCTTGAAGGTGTCGGCACTCTCCACCGCAATGATCTCGGAGATCTGCGCCACGTCCTTGAGTGCGGCGACGCGCGGCAGCACGTTCTTGCCGGTGGTGGAGGCACAGGCCAGCACGTGGCTGTAGTCGCCGGCGAGCTCCGCGATCAGCGCCGCGGTGGGCTCGGCGAGCAGGTGGGCATAGGCGGCGTTGTCGGCCACGCGGACCTTGCTGACGCCGTCGAGTTTCGCCGCGGCCTCGGCAATGGGGCCGACATTCTCGCCCGCCACCAGCACGTCGATATCGCCGCCGATGGCCTGGGCGGCCGCGACCACATGGGCGGTGGCGCCGGCCAGGGCGCCGTCGTGATGTTCTGCCAGAACCAGAATGCTCATGAAATCACCTTCGCCTCGTTCTTGAGTTTGTCGACCAGCTCGTCCACGGAGCCCACCTTGACGCCGCCCTGGCGCTCGGCCGGCGGCTCGACCTTGAGCAGCGTGATCTTCGAGGCCACCTCGATGCCGAGATCCGCCGGGCTCTTGACGTCCATCGGCTTCTTCTTGGCCTTCATGATGTCGGGCAACTTGGCGTAGCGCGGTTCATTGAGGCGCAGGTCCGTCGTCACGATGGCCGGCAGCGTCAGCTCGAGGGTCTGCAGGCCGCCATCGATCTCGCGAGTCACCTGGGCCTTGTCGTTCTCGATGACGACTTCCGAGGCGAAGGTGCCCTGGGGCAGGCCGGTCAGGGCGGCGAGCATCTGCCCGGTCTGGTTGTTGTCGGTGTCGATGGCCTGCTTGCCCAGTATCACCAGGCCGGGCTGTTCCTCTTCCACCAGCCTGGCCAGCGCCTTGGCGGCGCCCAGCGACTCGACGCGCTCGTCGGTCTCGACGTGAATGGCGCGGTCGGCACCCAGCGCCAGGGCGGTGCGCAGCTGCTCCTGGGCGGCCTTGGGGCCGACGGTCACGGCGACGATCTCGGTCGCCACTCCGCGCTCCTTGAGGCGCACCGCCTCTTCCACGGCGATCTCGCAGAAGGGGTTCATGGCCATCTTGACGTTGGTGAGGTCGACGTCGCTGTTGTCCGGCTTGACCCGGATCTTGACGTTGTAGTCGATGACGCGTTTGACCGCGACGAGTACCTTCATAGTGTCCTCGCTTGGTTCACACTGGGAACCTGATGGTTGGAGAAGCGGGCTCTGCCCCGAAACGAGGCGGGTGGAGGCCCGCCTCCTTGGGAACCGGCTGACATACCCTTATGCGTTTCATGCAAGCGTTTGATAGGCGCAGCACCGATAAAACCCTTCCAATGTGCCATAGCCGCATCCCGATCAACAATCCCTCGAACCTCGGGCACATGCCGGGCCATGACGCGCTGCACCATCGCAGGGGGTGACCCTTTGCCGCTATTATGCCTATCATGGAGCATGGCTAGAAGCAAACGACCGTTTTAAATCCTTCCGACGTTGGTCGCATCCAGTGGCCGCGTCCTCGGGACAGCAAGGAGAGAGCAGGTGGAAGAACAAGTCGAACGCGATTCCATGGACTTCGATGTGGTCATCGTCGGCGCCGGACCCTCGGGGCTCTCGGCGGCGGCTCGCCTGATGCAGCAGGCAAACGAGGCGGAGCAGGAGCTCACGGTGTGCGTGGTGGAGAAGGGGTCCGAGGTGGGCGCCCATATCCTTTCCGGGGCGGTCTTCGAACCCCGCGCCCTGGCCGAGCTCTTCCCCGACTGGGAGGAGCGTGGCGCCCCGCTGACCACGCCGGCCACCCGCGACGAGGTCTACCTGCTCAAGGACGCCGAAAAGGGCCAGAAGCTGCCCAATGCGCTGGTGCCGCCCTCCATGCACAACACCGGCGGGGACATGACACGCTACGTGATCAGTGCCGGCAACCTCTGCCGCTGGCTGGCCGAGCAGGCCGAGGCGCTGGGCGTGGAGATCTTCCCCGGCTTCGCCGCCCAGGAGGTGATCCAGGACGAGGACGGCACCGTGCGCGGCATTCTGATCGGCGACATGGGCGTGGGCGCCGACGGGGCGCCCAAGGAGGGCCATATGCCGGGCATGGAGCTGCGCGCCAAGTACACCCTGTTCGCCGAGGGCGCCCGCGGCCACCTGGGCAAGCGGCTGATCGAGCGCTTCGGGCTCGATGAGGGCAAGGACCCGCAGCACTACGGTATCGGCCTGAAGGAGCTGTGGGACATCCCCGCCGAGCAGCATGAACCCGGATTGGTGCTGCACGGCTCCGGCTGGCCGCTGGACAAGCACACCCACGGCGGCTGGTTCCTCTACCACGCCGAGAACCAGCAGGTGGTGGTCGGCCTGATCATGGACCTCTCCTACCAGAATCCCTGGCTGTCGCCCTTCGACGAGTTCCAGCGCATGAAGCACCATCCGGTGCTGGCGACACATCTCGAGGGCGGCAAGCGCGTCGCCTATGGGGCCCGCGCCATCGCCAAGGGCGGGCTGAACTGCCTGCCGAAGATGACCTTCCCCGGGGGGCTGCTGATCGGCTGCGACGCCGGCACGCTCAACTTCGCCAAGATCAAGGGCCTGCACACCGCCATGAAGTCCGGCCTGGTGGCCGCGGAGAGCGTCTTCGAGGCGATCGCCTCGGGCGACGAGGGCGGCAACGAACTGACCGCCTTCACCGAGAAGTGGGAAGCCAGCTGGGCCTACGCCGAGCTCAAGGAGAGTGCCAGCTTCGGCCCGGCGATCCACAAGTACGGCACCTTCCTGGGCGGCGCCTACAACTTCGCCGACCAGCTGCTCGGCGGCAAGCTGCCCAGCCTCCACGACACCACGCCGGACCATGCGACGCTCAAGCCCGCCAGTGAGTGCGAGAAGATCGACTACCCGAAACCGGACGGCAAGCTCTCCTTCGACAAGCCCTCCTCGGTGTTCCTGTCGAACACCAACCACGAGGAGGACCAGCCCTGCCACCTGAAGCTGGCCGACCCCGAGCTGCCAATCCGCGACAACCTGCCCAAATACGCCGAACCGGCCCAGCGCTACTGCCCGGTGGGGGTCTACGAGGTGGTCGAGGACGACGCAGGCAACCCCAGGTTCCAGATCAACTTCCAGAACTGCGTGCACTGCAAGACCTGCGACATCAAGGACCCGGCCCAGAACATCACCTGGGTGGCACCGGAAGGCGGTGGCGGGCCGAACTACCCCAATATGTAAACTCCAAGTCAGCAGAAACAGAACCGCCCTCATGCATACGCCTGGGGGCGGTTTTCCTTCCAGCTTCAAGCTTATGGCTTACAGCTCCGGGCGTAGCCAGGGTTCAGTCGCCGGTGGCGATGGGCCGCGAGGGATCGCGAATCCACTCGCTCCATGAGCCGGGATAGAGCCTGGGCAGGGGCCGGCCGGCCACCGCATAGGCGAGGATGGTGTGGCAGGCGGTGACGCCGGAGCCGCAGTAGGCAATCGGCGACTCGCCCTCGGGCAGCTCGCTGGCCAGCGCCGCGGCGGACTTGAAGTGGCCGTCACCGGTCAGGTTGTCGGCACTGGGCCGGCACACGGCCCCGGGGATGTGGCCCGCCACCGGATCGATGGGTTCTGCCTCACCGCGAAAGCGCTCCCTGGCGCGGGCGTCGATGGGGGTCGCGGGCCCTGTCAGCAGCTTCTCGGCCGTGACGTGGCGCTCATCATGAAAGGCCGGCTGCCAGAAGGAGCCTGCGGGCATGGCCTCGGGGTCGCCATCCTCGAGCAGCTCGCCCCCCGCCGCCAGCCAGGCCCTGAGGCCACCGTCGAGGAGCCGCACGTCGGGATGGCCCGCCCAGCAGGCGAGCATCCACCAGGCCCGTGCCGCCGCGAGCTGGCCGCCCATGTCGTCATATACCACCACCGGCTGTTCCGGCCTGATCCCCAAGCGCTGGACCACCGCGGTGAAGGCCGCTGGCGTGGGCAGCGGGTGCCGGCCGCCCTCCCCCGGCGGGCCGGCCAGGTCACGTTCCAGGTCGAGGTGGTGGCTGCCCGGCAGGTGGGCCTCCCACCACAGCCGGCGGCCCGCATCGGGCTCGCCCAGGCGAGCACGACAGTCCAGCATCCGGGGCGGGGTGGCGCCCTCGAGGGCGTCGGCCAGCGCGGCGGCCGTGATCAGGGGGGTGGACATGCGTTGACTCCCTCCAGCAGTTCGATGGGCGCCCGGCGGGCGATCAGGCGGCGCCGGCCGGCGTTGTGGAAGCGTACCTCGATCACCGGGTTGTCCGGGTCACCCTCCACCACGCTGATCCGGCCCTCGCCGAACACCGCATGGCGCAGGGCCTGTCCGACATGGAAACGGGCTGACGGCGCCTCCGCCTTCGCGGCCGGACGCGCCGCCACCAGCGGCAGCGAGTGGCCCAGCGAGGCCAGGTAGCGCCCCACCAGGTCGGGATCGGACACCGGCAGCGGGCCCTGGGCCTCCCCCGCCTGGGTGCCGTCGAGCCGGCGGGCGACGCGCTGGCCATCCTCCCAGGCGGACTCGGCGATGAAGCGGCTGGGGCGGTGGTCACCGCCGTCATGGAGCAGCACCAGGCGTTCCCGCGCCCGGGTGATGGCCACGTAGAAGAGCCGCCGCTCCTCCTCCAGGCGCCCCGGCGTCAGGGGGTTGTCGCGGGTGTAGTGGGGAAAGTCCTCCTCGTTGACCCCCGCCACCAGCACCAGCGGCCACTCCAGGCCCTTGGCGCCATGCACCGTGCTGATCAGCACCCCGTCGTCGCGGTTCTCCACCGGCCGGGAGAGTAGCTCGATGAAGGCCTCGGTGTCGTTGCCCAGTTCGCCGGCCTGCTCGACCAGCACGTCGAGCAGGCGCACGTCCTCCTCGCCCTTGTCGCGTCGGGCGGCGGCGCGCTTGAGCACCTTCTCGGCGTCGACCTCGGACACCACGTGCTCGAGCAGACGCGCCGGCGGCCAGGCCGATCGACGGGGCAGATCGCAGAGCAATGCCCAACGCTTCTTGAGGGTGCGTCGCTGGTGGGGCCTGAGCCCATCGAGCAGCGGATCGTGACGCTCCGGCCAGCGCTGGGTCTCGGCCAAGCGGCTCGCCAGGGCAAGGATCCGCTCCCGGGCCACGAAGGGGGTGGGCTGGGCCAGCAGCATCGCCAGGTGCCCCGGATCCTGGAGCCGGCGGGGCTCGATGGCAAGACGCAGATAGCCGGCGAGGGCCTCGACCAGCGGCAGGCGGAAGACGAAGCGATCCTCCCGGGCCAGGCGAAAGGGGATGCCCTCGCGAAGCAGCGCCAGCTGCAGCGGCACCGACAGCGCCCAGCTGCGCACCAGCAGGCAGGCCTCGTCCAGCCCGCGGCCCTCGCGACGCCAGCCCTCGAGCTCGGCCAGCAGCCCCTGGCTGCCCTGCCCCACGGCCAGGCCGGTGGCGGGATTGCCCGGCGCGGCCAGGCAGAGCTGGTCGGGACGCCGCCGGTTGGCGGCGATGGCGTGATTGGCAGCGAGGGCCAGCGCATGGCCATGGCGGAAGGTGGTCGAGAGCGGGTAGTCGCGGGCCGCCCCGAAGGTGGCGGTGAAGTTCTCCAGCATGGTGTCGGGGTGGGCGCCCCGCCACTCGTAGATGCACTGGTTGGCATCGCCTACCGCCATGACCTCGGCATCACGGCCGGCGAGCAGCGCCAGCAGCCGCTGCTGGGCAGTGTTGATGTCCTGGTACTCGTCGATGACCACGTGGTCGAGAAAGCCCTGGACACGGCCGCGCAGACCGGCATCCGCCTCCAGCGCCAGCAGCGGACGGTAGAGCAGGTCGGCGAAGGTCATCAGCCCCTGGTCGGCCAGCAGCCGCTCGGCATGCTCGAAGGCGCCCACGAAGTGGCCGGTCTCCTCGCCGAAGTCGAGCTGGCGGTGGAGCTCGGCAGGCGAGGCCATCTCGGCCTTCACCAGCCCGCAGAAGTGGGACAGCGCCTCGAGACGTTCGGCCTCCAGGGCCGTTTCGCGGGCCTCGGGCGCCTCGCCCAGCGCGGCCAGGGTGGCCTGGCGCAGGAGCCGCTCGAGCTGCCAGTCGGCAGTGAGCAGCTGACGTGGCGCGAGCGCCCCCCAGCGTGTCAGGCTCGCGGTCAGCCGGTGGCCGAGAGAGTGGAAGGTGCGCACGTCGGGCAGCGGCCGGCCGTCCGGCGCCATCGCGGCCAGGCGGGCCTGGAAGTCTTCCCGGGCCGAGCGGTTGAACATCAGCACCAGGATCCGCGCCGGCGGCACGCCCTGCGCGAGCAGGTGCAGTACCCGGGCGACCATGGTCGTGGTCTTGCCTGCACCGGCCACCGCCGCGACCCGGGCGTGCCCCCGCTCATGGGCGACCACGGCGCGCTGCTCGGGGGTCAGCTGGCGGATCAGCGACATGGTGTCTCGCCATCACTCGACGCGCCGGTATCCAGCCGCCCCAAGGGCTGCCAGCTGCCCTGGCTGGTCAGGCCCAACTCGAGGATGCCCCCGCCGAGCTCCCGTGTCTCGGCCTGCTCCACCAGACGGTAGTAGACGTTGCGACCCAGCCGCGCGGCGAGCCCGAAGCGCACCGCGACCTCCGGCACCGTCTCACCGGCCGGCGTCTCGCTGAGCACCAGGCAGTGGGACTCGCCGAGTGCCAGGCGGTCGCCGACGTTGGTGGTCAGCCACCAGCGGCCGTCCCCGTCTCGCTCGGCATCCACCACCAGGAAGGGGCGGTCCTCGACCCGGATACGCTGCCGCTCGGCCGGCGTCACCAGCACATAGTCGCCATCGGGTTCGCGGCGCAGGATGGTCGAGAGCAGGCGCACTAGCCGCGGTCGGGCAATGGGCGTGCCCTCATGGATCCAGCGCCCATCTGCGGCGATGGTCAGGTCCATCTCGCCGAGGTGTTCGGGATGCCAGCGATCCACGGGCGGAATCTCGCCTTCGGGGTCGATCTGGGCCAGTAGCGGATCGAGTTGCATGATGCGCCCTCCCCCGGGCCACGGACGACAGGGTGATGACGATAGCCTAGACCAGCCCGGCGGAGCGCAGCGCCTCGCGCACGTCTGCCGGCGCCTCGGGCGCCGCGGCGCGGAACAGCCGGTAGAAGTTGGCGGTGGTCTGGGCGGCGACCTCCGCGACGCTGATGCCCCGCTCGCCGGCGATGCACTCGGCGACCTCGACCACCCAGGCCGGCTCGTTGGGCTTGCCACGATGCGGTACCGGGGCCAGGTAGGGGCTGTCGGTCTCGATCAGCAGCCGGTCCAGCGGCAGCCGTCGTGCCAGCTCGCGAAGCGATTCGGCGTTGCGGAAAGTGACGATGCCGGACAGCGAGATGTAGAAGCCATGTCGCACCGCCTCTCGGGCCATGTCCAGGTCCTCGGTGAAGCAGTGCAACACGCCGCCGACCGCCGGGTCGGTATGTTCGCGGATCAGGGCCAGGGTATCGTCGCGGGCGTCCCGGGTATGGATGATTACCGGTAGCTCCAGCTCGGTGGCAGCCATCAGCTGGCGGCGGAACCGCTCTCGCTGCACCTCCCGGGAGGGCACCCTCTCGGGCGACTTGTCGAGGTAGTGGTAGTCCAGGCCACACTCGCCGATGGCCACGGCGCCGACGCGTTCGGCCGCCTCCATGATGGCAACGACGCTCGGCTCCTCGGCGACGCTGTGTAACGGATGAATGCCGGCGGAGATCACCAGGTCATCATGGGTCCGGGCGAGCTCGGCCAGGGCCGGCAGGTCGTCGAGAGTCACGGCGATGGCCAGGAACTGGCGCACGTCCCGGGCGCGGGCGGCATCGAGGGCGGCGGCAAGATCGCCGCCGTGGGTCCCGGGGTCGAGACGGTCGAGATGGCAGTGGGAGTCGACAAACATTCGGAAAACAACCGATGTGAATGGATGGGCAGTAGAGACTCGGCGCGCTCAGAGCGTATAGGTCGGGGCACCCTTGTCGAGATGGCCGGCCAGCAGGGTCTCGATGCGATCCCGCACGGCCTGGTCCTCGGCACTGAAGTGGATGCCGATGCCCGGGACGCGGCGCCCGGCCACCCCCTCGGGCGAGACCCAGACCACCTGGCCGGTGACCGGGACCCGTTCGGCATCCCCGGGGAGCATGAGCAGCAGGAAGACCTCCTGGCCCAGCTCGTAGCGCTCGCGGGTGGGCACGAAGATGCCGCCTCGTTCCAGCACCGGCATGTAGGCCGAGAGCAGGGTCGGGACGTCCTGGATCGTCAGGGAGAGCGCTTTCTGTGCGGCCATGGAGCCTCCTCAGTCAAGGGCACAACAGGTCAAGAGCGCAGCAGCGTGGACCAGCGGACCAGCCAGGCCTCGAGGGCCAATTGGGGATTGGGGTTGCCCCCCTCGGCCAGCAGGCGACGCTGCTCGCGGGCATAGTCCAGCAGGCGGAACCAGTCACGTACCCGAGCATTCTTGACCGCCTGGCGATAGAGTACCAGCAGGTCGGGGTTGCGCAGCTCGCTGGTGTCGCCCGAGAGCCCCAGGCGAATCAGGTCCTCGAGCCAGGCAATACCGTACCACAGGATGGCGTCGATGGACTGGCGCTCCAGGCGGGCCGCCTCGGCCACCGGCTCGGCGCCCCTGACCAGCGCCTCGAAGGTCTCCAGGAGCTGCTGGCGCAGCGCCCGGGACTCCGGCTCGGCGAGCTCCAGCGCCCGCAACGGCAGCCCCCCCGCGGCCCGGAACCAGAAGCGGGCCTCCTCCTCGCCGCCCAGACGCTCGGCCAGCCAGTCCCGGCAGTCGGCCTCGGCCGGTACCGCCAGGCTCCAGTGCTGGCAGCGCGAGCGGATGGTGGGCAACAGCCGCGAGGGGATGTCGGCGAGCAGCACGAACAGCGTCCGTCCGCCGGGCTCCTCCAGGCTCTTGAGCAGCGCATTGGACGCCGCCACGTTCATGGCCTCGGCCGGCGCGATCACGATCACGCGATAGCCGCCCTGCTGGGCGGTCTGGGCGACGAAGGCATTGACCTCGCGCACCGGGCCGATGCGGATCTGCCGCTTGCCCTCCTCGGGGGCCACGCGCAGAAGATCCGGATGGTAACCCGAGGCCAGCATGTGACAGGCATGGCAGCGACCGCAGGCGTGCTCGCCCGGCGAGGCACAGAGGGTGCGTGCCACCAGCGCCTCGGCCAGGGAGTGCTTGCCGAGGCCATGGGCACCGGAGATCAGCAGCGCATGGGGCAGTCGCCCGGCATCGGCCAGGCGCACCAGCTCCTGCCAGCGCGCCTGCAGCCAGGGCAAGGGACGGGGGACCTCGACCTCGCTCATGACCAGGCCTCCAGCCGCTCGTCCAGCCGCGCCAGCAGTTCGGCCTGGACCGCCGCCAGGCCGGCCCCGGCATCGATCACCACCATGCGCTCCGGCGCTGCCTCGGCACGGGCGAGGTAGGCCTGGCGCACCGCCTCGAAGAAGGTGCCGCGCTCCCGCTCGAAGCGGTCGCGCTCGCCGCCCTGCCCCTTCAGGCGACCTTCGAGGCGCCGTTGGGCCGCGGCCATGGGCATGTCCAGCAGCAGCGTCAGGTCGGGCGTGAGGCCCTGCTGGACGAAGGCCTCGAGCTCGGCGATGCGCGCCGCCTCGATGCCGCGCCCGCCTCCCTGGTAGGCATAGGTGGCATCGGTGAAGCGGTCGCAGACCACCCAGGCGCCCCGCGCGAGCGCCGGGCGGATCACCCGCGCCAGGTGCTGGGCCCGGGCGGCGAAGACCAGCAGCAGTTCGGCATCCTGATCGAGGGGCTCCTCGCCGTCAGGATCGAGCAGCAGGCGGCGCATCGCCTCGGCGCGCGGCGTGCCGCCGGGCTCGCGTGTGGCGACCACCTCGTGGCCACACGCCCGCAGATGGTCGACCACGAGGGCCAGGTTGGTGGACTTGCCTACCCCCTCTCCACCTTCCAGGGTGATAAAGCGTCCTCGCGGTGTCGTCCGCTCGTCGGGCATGCGCTCTCCGGCTCGATAGTCAGCGATTGCGGATATACCGGTTCACGGCATTGTTGTGCTCGCGCAGGGTACGCGAGAAGTGGTGCGTGCCGTCGCCCTTGGCGACGAAGTAGAGCGTCTCGCCCTCCTCGGGCTGCACCGCGGCTTCCAGCGCGGCCCGTCCGGGCAGGGCGATCGGCGTGGGCGGCAGGCCCTCGATCACGTAGGTGTTGTAGGGCGTGGCCTCGCGCAGATCGGCGCGGGTGATGTTGCCCTCATAGCGCTCTCCCATGCCGTAGATCACGGTGGGATCGGTCTGCAGTCGCATGCCCTGCTCGAGACGGCGCGTGAAGACGCCGGCGATCTCCGGGCGCTCCTCGGGAGCCCCGGTCTCGCGCTCGATCAGCGAGGCCATGATCAGCGCCTCGTAGGGGCTCTCCAGGGGCAGGTCGTCGTCGCGCCCGGCCCAGAGCTCATCGAGGGTGGCCTCCATGCGCTCCAGGGCCTGGCGCAGGATCTCCAGGTCGCTGAGTCCCTTGTGATAGCGGTAGGTATCCGGGAAGAACCAGCCCTCGGGGTGGCGCCCCTCGCGGTCGAGCCGAGCCATCACCTCCTCGTCGGAGAGGCCCTCGGTGCGGTGCGCCAGCTTCGGCGCGGCATCGAGCAGCTCGCGCATCTGGCGGAAAGTCCAGCCTTCGGGAATGGTCAGCGGGTAGCTGACCACCTCGTCGCTGCCCAGCAGGGAAAGCAGCTCGCGTCCGCTCATGCCGGGCACCAGGCGATACTCCCCGGGGCGCAGGCGTGGCAGGGCCTCGGGCTCGAGGCGGGCGAGCAGCCGGAAGGCCCACGCATCGACGAGGATCCCCCGCTCGGCCAGTTCGCTCACCACCCGGTGGTAGCCGGCGCCGTCGGGCACCTCGTAGAGGGCTGGCTCCTCGAGAGCGATGGGCGCCTCCAGTCGTGACTGCCAATAGCGATGCCCGGCGAATGCCACCAGGGCCGCCAGGATGGCCAGAACCAGCAGAATCTTCAGTACACGCCCCATCTGGGTCGTCCTCATTCAGTCGTCAAGCCGCGTCGGATGACCGAGCGGCGCATGGGCCACCGCCTGCAGGCGGCGGTGCACCGCGCCGATGGTCCAGCGCTGGCGGGCCTCTCCCTCGGGCCCATCCAGCCGGGTCACCGGCCAGAGCCCCTGCACCGAGTTGCCGAGCCAGACCGCCTCGGCACTGGCCAGGACCCCGGGGGCGGCATCCACTTCCGCGATGGGCAGGCGCTCGAGCAGCACAGCCCGCAGCGTCCCGGCCACGCCACAGCGATCCAGGCGCGGCGTCTCGAGCCGCCCCCCCCGCTGCCAGAAGAGGTTCATGCAGGTGGCCTCCACCAGCCGGTCCTCGCTGTCGCAGAGCAGCCCCTCGGCGGTGTCGGCGCCCGACCACTCGGACCGCGCGAGCACGTTCTCCAGGCGGTTGAGGTGCTTGAGCCCGGCGAGCGCCGGCTGGAGTCCCAGCCGCAGGCGACAGAGGCGGACCCGCACGCCCGCCTTCCAGCGAGCGGCATCGGGGACGAAGGGCGACAGTTGCCAGCGCAGCCGGGGATCGGGCGCCGCCGGAGGGGCATAGCCGCGCCCTCCACTGCCCCGGGTCAGGATCAGCTTGAGGACCGCAAGCCCCTCCCCGGCCTGGGCCAACGGGCGCTCCAGGTCGTGCTGGGTGGGCATCGGCATCCCCAGCACTCGACAGCCACGCGCCAGGCGCGCCAGGTGATACGCCCACAACTGCGGGGCACCGTCACGCAGCAGCACGGTCTCGAAGAGGCCATCCCCATAGGCGACGCCGCGATCATCCAGCGGCCAGCCTTCCGGCGAGGCACCCGGTCCCACCTGAGGTTCCTCGGGCCTCACACCCTGGCGAAGACCAGGGTGCCGTTGGTGCCGCCGAAGCCGAAGGAGTTCGAGAGGCTGACGTCGATCTTCATCTCGCGGGCGGTATGGGGCACGTAGTCGAGGTTGCAGCCTTCCTGGGGGTTGTCCAGGTTGATGGTCGGCGGTGCCACCTGGTCACGGATGGCCAGCACGCTGAATACCGCCTCGACGGCACCGGCGGCACCCAGCAGGTGGCCGATCATCGACTTGGTGGAACTGACGGCCACCGACCTCGCGGCCTCGCCCATCACCTGCTCGACGGCCCGGCTCTCGGCCAGATCACCGTGCGCGGTCGAGGTGCCGTGGGCGTTGATGTAGTCGACGGCCGAAGGGTCGATGCCGGCATCGCGGATGGCATTGCGCATGGAGCGGGCGGCACCGTGGCCATCCTCCGGCGGCGCGGTCATGTGGTAGGCATCGTCGCTCATGCCGAAACCGGTGAGCTCGGCATAAATGGTGGCCCCGCGGGCCTTGGCCTGCTCGTACTCCTCGAGCACCACCACGCCGGCGCCATCGGAGAGCACGAAGCCGTCACGGTCCCGGTCCCAGGGCCGGCTCGCCGCGGCCGGGTCGTCGTTGCGGGTGGAGAGCGCCCGGGCCGCCGAGAAGCCCCCCAGGCCCAGCGGCGTAGTCGCCATCTCGGCGCCCCCGCAGACCATTACGTCGGCATCGCCGTAGGCGATGGTACGGGCGCTGTAGCCGATATTGTGGGTCCCGGTGGTACAGGCCGTGGTGATGGCGATGTTGGGGCCCCGGAACCCGTGCTGTATTGCCAGGTTGCCGGAGATCATGTTGATGATCGACCCCGGCACGAAGAAGGGCGAGATCCGCCGCGCACCGCCCTTGAGCAGGGCATTGTGATTATGCTCGATCATCGGCAGGCCACCGATCCCCGAGCCGATGGCCACACCGATACGATCGGCATTGCCCTCGTGACACTCGATCCCGGCATCCTGGATCGCCTGGGCACCGGCGGCCATCCCGTACTGGATGAAGAGGTCCATCTTGCGGGCCTCCTTGGGGTTCAGGTACGGGCTGATGTCGAAGTCCTTCACCGACCCGCCGAAGCGCGTGTTGAAGGCGCTGACATCGAAGTGTTCGATGGGCGCGACACCGCTCTTGCCGGCCAGGATGCTGGCCCAGCTCTCCTCCACGGTATTCCCCACCGGCGTGACCAGACCGAGCCCGGTCACCACCACCCTTCTACGAGTCATCAGCTTTCCTCCAGACAACCTTTTGTGACACGACCCCGCGACGGGGACGTCATTGCGCGCATTATACCCGAGTCTCCCCGACCTGTGCGGGCTCGGCAAGTTCCCGTCGCACATAGCACGAGAGCCGTCCTGACATGGCAGGACGGCTCTCCACGGGGCATTGGCCCCGGACGCCTCAGCAAGCGGTATCGACCGCCACCTTACTGGTGGGCGTTGACGTAGTCGATGGCTTCCTGAACGGTCGTGATCTTCTCGGCTTCCTCGTCGGGAATCTCGGTGTCGAACTCCTCTTCGAGCGCCATCACCAGCTCGACGGTATCCAGGGAATCGGCGCCGAGGTCCTCGGTGAAGGAAGAGGAGTTCTGGATGTCTTCTTCCTTGACGTTCAGACGCTCGGCCACAACCTTCTTCACGCGCTCTTCGATGGTGCTCATTATGACGTACTCCAGTCGTTCACATTGGCCGTTCGGAAAACCAGCCGTTAAAGATCCAGATCCGCTAGCCGGAAGCTGCGGGGTAGTTTATAGACGCCCCCGGGTCGGCGCAACCGCCACCCCCCGGAGGTTTCAACGCATGTTCATGCCGCCGTTGACATGCAGGGTCTCGCCGGTGATATAGCCCGCCGTGTCGCCGGTCAGGAAGCCCACTGCCGCGGCGATCTCCTCGGGCTCGCCGAGCCGCGCCAGCGGAATCTGGCCAAGCAGCGTCTTGTGCTGCTCCTCCGGCAGGGATTCGGTCATGTCGGTGGCGATGAAGCCCGGTGCCACCGCATTGACGGTGATGGCCCGCGAGGCCACCTCGCGGGCCAGGGCCCGGGTGAACCCCTCCATGCCCGCCTTGGCGGCGGCATAGTTGGTCTGCCCGAGGTTGCCCATGGTGGCCACCACCGAACTGATCGAGACGATGCGGCCGAAACGGGCACGGGTCATGCCGCGCAGGCAGGCCTTGCTGACGCGATAGACCGACTTGAGATTGGTGTCGATCACCGCGTCCCACTCGTCTTCCTTCATGCGCATCAGCAGGTTGTCGCGCGTGATGCCGGCATTGTTGACCAGGATCGTGGGGGCACCGAACTCCTCGGTGACCGCCTTGACCAGGGCATCGACGCTGGCCGGGTCGGTGACGTCCAGCTGGCGACCGCCCCCCTCGATCCCCGCTTCCGCGAGGTCGGCACCGATGCGCTCGGCACCGGCATCGGTGGTGGCCGTACCGATCACGATACGCCCCTGACGGCCCAGCTCATGGGCGATGGCGCGGCCGATGCCGCGACTGGCCCCGGTGATCAGGGCGACTCTACGCTCGGTTGTCATGGTCTCTATCCGTCCACGTCCGGGAGATGAATCAGCCATTGGCCGACGGCGACTGGCCGACGGCGTCCCTGGCCAGCTCGAGGGCCGCAGAGAGGCTATCCGGGTCGTTGACCGCCAGCCCCTTGCTGCCTCGGGCGATTCGCTTGTTGAGTCCGGTGAGCACCTTGCCCGGCCCGCACTCGATGAACACCTCGGCACCGCGGGCGGTCATCGCCTCGATGCAGGAGGTCCAGCGCACCGGCTGGTAGAGCTGCTCGATCAGCCGGGTGCGCAGGGTCGACACGTCGGCATGGGCCTGGGCATCGACGTTCTGGAACACCGTGTAGCGCGGCGAGCGCAGCTCGATCTCCCCCATGGCGGCCGCCAGGCGCTCGGCGGCCGGGCGCATCAGCTCGCAATGCGACGGCACCGAGACCGGCAACGGCATCGCGCGCTTGGCGCCGGCCTCCTGACAGGCGGCGATGGCCCGCTCGACGGCGGCCTTGCTGCCGGCGATCACCACCTGCCCCGGGGCATTGTAGTTGACGGCAGCGACCACGTCGCCGTCGGCGGCCCGGACACAGGCCTGCTCCACCGCCTCGTCATCGAGGCCGAGAATCGCCGCCATGGCGCCCTCGCCGGCGGGCACGGCCTCCTGCATCGCCTCGCCGCGCAGCTTCACCAGGCGCACGCCCTGGGCGAAGGGCAGCGCCCCGGCACAGACCAGGGCGCTGTACTCGCCCAGGCTGTGGCCGGCCATGGCCCCGGGGCGCGGCCCCTCGAGCTCCTGCCAGACGCGCCAGACCGCCACGCTGGCGGTGAGCAGCGCCGGCTGGGTGCAGGCGGTGGCATTGAGCGCCTCGGCCGGCCCCTCCTGCACCACCTGCCAGAGGTCGTAGCCCAGGGCATCGGCCGCTTCCTCGAAGGTCGTGCGCACCACGCTGTAACGCTCTGCCAGCTCGCGCAGCATACCGATCTGCTGGGAGCCCTGCCCGGGAAAGATGAGGGCAAGGGGTTGCGTCATGTCGATCACCTTTGCGCTTGTTGACTGTCGTCGATGCCGGAC
>NZ_JASCQP010000022.1 GCF_030010555.1 Halomonas rhizosphaerae | reverse complement strand
GAGTTATCGTCAAATCTGGTGGATGGCGGTCAGGCCGCATTCCTGTCTGACTGATCGGTTACCTGCTCCCCATCCCGAAACTCGACGTTGCTGACGACCAGCTCCAACTTCTGGAAGTGCTTGATACGCCGCCATCGCTTTTGGGCGCTCTGGAGCAGCTTGAAGACCATCGCCAGGGTTGTCGCCCGGGAGCCGCAGTTTCGGCTGCGCTTGGTCCTCAGGCGGACTGTGGCGAAGGTCGACTCGATCGGGTTGGTGGTGCGGATATGCACCCAGTGCTCTGCCGGGTAGTCGTAGAACGCCAGCAGCTCTTCCCGATCCTTGGCCAGGCACCCCATCGCCTTGGGGTACTTGGCCTCGAAGCGTTTCAGGGTGCGATCGAAAGCCTTGTGCGCCCCGTCGCGGGTCTCTGCCATCCAGATGTCATGGAGGTCGGCCTTGACCTTGGGCTGCACGGACTTCGGCAGCTTGTTCAGCACGTTAGCCGTCTTGTGAACCCAGCAACGCTGATGGTCGGTCTCCGGATAGATCTTGCTCAGGGCCGCCCAGAACCCCATGGCACCGTCGCCCACCGCCAGCTTGGGCGCCTGGATCAGGCCGCGCTCTCGCAGGCCTGTCAGCAAGGTCTTCCAACTGTCCGCCGACTCGCGGAAGCCGTCTTCGACGGCCACCAGCTCTTTGCGGCCCTGCTCGGTTACGCCGATGATCACCAGCAGGCACAGGCGGTCATCCAGGCGCACATTGCTGTAGATTCCGTCAGCCCACCAGTAGACGTAGCGCCGGTCTGCCAGGTCCCGCTGCCGCCACTCGGTATGCTCCTCTTCCCATTGTTTCTTGAGCCGTGACACCGTGTTGGCCGACAGCCCCTTGGCTTGGTCGCCCAGCAGCGCCGCCAAGGCCTCCTGGTAGTCGCCGGTGGAGATCCCCTTCAGATAGAGCCAAGGGATCAGTTCCTCGATGCTGCGAGCCCGCTTCAAGTAGGGCGGCAGCAGGCTGCTGTTGAAGCGGGCGCCACCGCCGCTGCGGTCACGCACCTTGGGCACCTGCACGCTGACATCCCCGATCCCGGTCTGGACCGTGCGCTCAGGCAGGTAGCCGTTGCGGACCACGGCCTGGCGGCCATCGTCTAGCCGCTGATCAGCATACTGCGACAGGAAGGTGGCTAACTCAGCCTCGACTGCCTTGGCGATCAGGTCACGGGCACCTTGGCGCAGCAGCTCGTGCAGCGGGTCAGTGACTTGGGGTTCTGGTTGTGAAAGAGCCCGGAGGGTAGAATTGGTCATGGCGTATCCATTCCTTGTTGATTGTGATCTGGCGAGATCAATCAACAGGATACGCCACCTTTCCTACCTCCTTCCGTACACCAGAAGTCACCATAGCTCGCCGGCGACCACTGCCACCTGTTCGGCCCCGACGGCCAGGCCTGCCCCCGTCGGGTGGAGATCCCCGGCATCGCCCACTGAACGACTGTCTTCCCTGACCATCTCGCCCCGGTGCGCCTTGCGTCCGGGGCGTTGTCGTTGCCATGTTCCATGAGTTTTTAAATTGGAAAATTACTTCCTTGACGCTGGAGAACCATCGCCAGGCACGTGAACTAGGCACCTGACCCACACCGCAGCCTGCCAAAGAGACTTCCACCCTACTGCCCGGCGCCGAACATAAAAAAGGTTCTTCGCACATTGGCGTGATGCTGTTCGACAGGAAAGGATGCGGTTTGTAGGCCACCATCCAGTGGGAGCGATGGTTCGGCGCTCCGACTTTAGATCGCGAAAGAAGGCCGGTGGCCTTCCCGGCAATAGGCAGTCAGCCCAGGGCGCCTGTCGGCGCCATTCGTCGAGGTGTCGAACCGGCAATAAAATGCGCTTGTATGTTGGAAATGACCTAACACGGAATCTCCCACAGGGGGACTTCGCCTCCTTCACGCCAAAATGCGATGAACCATAAAAACCCCCGACCGAATGGCCGGGGAAGCAAGCGTCCTTGTCGGACGAGGAAGTCCGGGTGGGGGCTCAGCCCTTCACGCCGCCGGCGGTAAGCCCACCGGCGATCCAGCGCTGGCACAGCAGGAAGGCCAGGGTAATGGGCAGCCCCGAGAGCACCGCCGCGGCGGCGAAGTCGCCCCAGCGCTGGTTGTGCTCGGCCAGGTACTGCTGGGCGCCCACGGCCAGCGTCAGCTTGTCCTCATCGAGCAGCAGCACCGAGGCCATGGGGTACTCCATGATCGACATGATGAAGGCGAGGATGAACACCACCATCAGGATGGGCACCGAGAGCGGCAGCAGGATATGGCGGAAGGCCTGCCAGGTGCTGGCGCCGTCGACCATCGCCGCCTCCTCCAGGGAGCCGTCGATGGACTCGAAGTAGCCCTTGATGGTCCAGATGTGCAGCGCCACCGCGCCCAGCGAGGCCAGGATCAGCGCGCCGTGGGTGTTGAGGCCCAGCCAGGGCACCAGCTGGCCGAGGCGATCGAACAGCGCGTAGAGCGCCACCAGTGAGAGTACCGCGGGGAACATCTGGAAGATCAGCATCCCCTTGAGGATGGGTGCCTTGCCCGAGAAGCGCATGCGCGCGAAGGCATAGGCGCTGGTGGTGGAGAGCGCGAGGATCATCAGCGACGACGCCACCGCCACCTTGATCGAGTTCCACAGCCACAGCATCACCGGGAACGGCGGCTGGACGACGGTGCCGTCGGCACGCTCCCAGGGGATGCCGAAGGCCAGCGCCCAGTGCTCCAGCGAGAAGCGCTCGGGGATCAGGCTGCCGGTGGCGAAGTTACCCTCGCGGAAGGAGATCGAGATCACCAGCAGCAGCGGGAACACCACCAGGCTGACGAAGCCCAGCAGGGCGAGATGGGCGCCCAGCTTGCGGGCACGGATCGAACGGGGTTGAACCATGGCCATGAGACGACTCCTCCTTAGACCTTGACCTTGGACAGGCGCAGATTGAGCCACGACAGCCCGACCACCAGCAGGAAGATCAGCGTGGCGATGGCGGCCGCCAGACCGAATTGCTGGCCGGCATCCTGGAAGGCGATGCGGTAGGTGTAGCTGACCAGCAGGTCGGTGGTACCCGCCGGCGTGCTGGCGCCGAGGATGTCCGGCTTGCCGCCGGTGAGCAGGGCTATCAGCACGAAGTTGTTGAAGTTGAAGGCAAAGGCGGCAATCAGCAGCGGCGTCAGCGGCTTGAGGATCAGCGGCAGGGTGATGTGTAGCATGTTGGTCAGCGGCCCGCCGCCGTCCACCGCCGAGGCCTCGTAGAGATCGCGGGGAATCGACTGGATCAGGCCCATGCACAGCAGCAGCATGTAGGGGTAGCCGAGCCAGGTGTTGACGATCAGCAGCATGGTGCGCGCCAGCGCCGGGTCGGTGAACCAGTCGGGGCTGATGCCGAACAGGTTCTGGAGGATCAGGTTTATCTCACCGTGGTTCTGGTTGAACATGCCCTTGAAGATCAGGATCGAGATGAAGGCCGGCACCGCATAGGGCAGGATCAGCAGGGTGCGATAGATCGCCTTGCCCCTGAGCTGGTCCCACTGCAGCAGTGAGGCGAGCACGAAGCCCACCGCCAGGGTGAAGGCCACCGTCATGCCGGCGAAGGCGAAGGTCCAGAAGAAGATCTGCAGGAAGGGACCGCGGATGTCCGGGTCGGTGAAGATCTTGGTGTAGTTTTCCAGTCCCACCGCCACCGGCCAGCCCGGCGTGAGCCGCTCACCGTCCTCGGTGACGAAGAAGCCGGTCTCCTGGTCGGGGGTCAGGGTGGTGTCGTCGCGCAGGTCGGTCAGGCTGCCGTCGGGATTCGCTTCAAAGCGTGGCAGCATCGGTGCGAAGCTGCGCAGCCCTGCCATGCTGAGCTCGGTCCCGTCGGGGGTCTCCAGGGTCAGCGCCTGCATGAGCGCGCGATTGGCGATCAGCGCGCGCATCGGCAGGGGCTCCCCCGAGGGCGGCGCCTCCACCGGCTCGACTGTCAGCCGGCGCGTTGGCTCATCGGCCTGGAGCGAGAGAGGCGCGGACAGCAACTGGCGCTGTCCCTCCAGTTCCGCATCCAGCTCACCGGACTCCCCCTCGAGGTACAACCGTACTCGATCGCCGTCGCGATAGAGCGCGAAATCGAAGGCCTGGCCCTCGGCCTGATAGGTCTGGTCGAGGAACTGGGCACGCACCCGCTCTTCGCTGAGCAGGTTGCTCGAACTGTAGTTGCTGAAGCTGATGCCGATGGTATAGACCAGCGGGAAGATCACGAACACACCCATCCCGGCCAGCGCCGGGAAGATATAGCGGTGGCTCATCAGCTGGCGCTTGCCGAAGACGATAGCCAGTGAGGCGCCCAGCACCAGGAACAGCAGCGAGAACATCCACTGGCCGCGCAGGTGGAAGGCCACCACCAGCCACAGGGTGGCGAGCACCAGCAGTACCGTCAGGGCGCGCAGCGCCCAACGGGTATAGCGCTCGGCGGGGTAGCGGGATCGATGGCGCGGCAAGCCGCGCGAGGCGTTGGTCACAAACATGGGGTCACCTGCGGTCTGCCCCGGCCTGGCGGTGGTTCATGGCCGGCCGGGACTGGAAGGCTAGCGTTACTCGATGGCGGTGCGGATGCGCTCGGCGGCAGCGTCGAGGGCCGCCTGCGGCGACTGGCGGCCGCTGCCGATGTTCTGCAGCGCCGGTTCCATGGCCGACCAGAAGGCACCCATCTCGGGAATATTGGGCATCGGCGAGCCGAGCTCGGCGTTCTCCAAGGTGGCGGCGATCCGCGGGTCGGACTCCAGCTCCTGCTGATAGGCCTTGTGGGCCATGGCGCCCAGCGAGCCGTCGCTGTTGAAGGTGCGCAGGCCCTCCTCTTCGAGCAGATAGCTCTCGAGGAACTCGGTGGCCAGGAAGTCGTTGGGCGAAGCCGAGTTGATCATCGCCGCCATGACCCCGAACATCGGCTTGGCCCGCTCGTCACCGACCCTTGGCAAGAGGGCCACGCCGAAGTCGATACCGCTCTTCTCAAGGTTGCTCCATGCCCAGGGGCCGCTGATCATGGCCGCCACCTCGCCCTGGTTGAAACGGGTATCCGTCACGCTGTAGTCGGTGCCCTCGGGCAGTACGCCACTGTCGATCAGTTCGCGCAGACGCTCGGCTCCCGCCACCGCGCCGGCATTGTTAACGCCGATGTCGCTGGTGTCATAGCCGCTGTCGGTATGCTGGAACGAATAGCCACCATTGGCGGCCAATAGGGGCCAGCTGAAGTAGGGCTCACCGTAATTGAAGAGGATCGCCTTCTTGCCTTCCTTGACCAGCTCGGCATCGAGCCTGGCGAGCTCGGCGAAGCTTTCGGGGGGTGTCTCTACCAGGGCCTTGTTGTAGATCAGGCCCAGCGACTCCACCGAGATGGGATAGCCGTAGGTCTCGCCGTTCCACTCGACGGCGTCCCAGGAAAAGTCGAAGTAGTGATCGCGGTAGGTGTCTGAGGGCGCAATGGACTTGAGCAGCCCGCTCTGGGCCCATTCCCCCATGCGGTCGTGGGCGAAGATCACGATGTCCGGCCCCTGGCCGCTGCCGGCGGCCTGCTGGAAGCGGTTGGTCATGTCGTCGGGGTGGACGATGTCGATGGCGATGCCGGTGTCGGCCGTGAACCGCTCGGCCACCTCGCGGATGCCCTGGGGGCCCTTGTTGTCGCCGATCCAGATGGTCAGGGTGTCGTCCTCGAAGGCCATGGCAGGCAAGGCGGCCCCGGCGCTCAGGGTGGCGGCCAGCAGCGGGGTAAGGAAGGCGTGGCGTCGTGTCATGGGTCGCGACCTCGTATTGTTGTGACGTCTCGGGTGGCCCCCGCCCCGGACGAGCGGCACGGGGAGCGATAACGCCTAGCCTCGTCAATCCGGCTGGTGGCGTCCTCCTCCCTGGGGGGCACAGGGGTGGCGTATGGCTGGGGCGTAGGGGGAGGAGGGGCGACGGCAGGCGGTCGTGAGATAGGCGCAGGCGTTTTCGTCGGCCGGAAACGACAACGGCGACGCCAGTGGCGTCGCCGTTGTCGGTTGCTGGCGGTCGTCGTCAGGCCGGCGAGGCGCTGGCGGGCGGTTCGCCCGTGGCGCCGGGCATGGCCTGCCCGCCGCCGCCGGCATCCGAGAGCGCCAGGAAGTGCAGGTGGCGCTCGTACTCCGAGAGCACGTCGCCGATCACCTGGCCGCGGGTGTAGCCGTTGAGGTCCTGCCCCGTGCCGCCCTCGGCCAGGTGGACATCGAGGCGCACGTAGTAGTCGTCGTCCACCGGCAGGAAGCTCGGCGTGCGCAGGCGGTTGGCACACACCTGGTAAACGAAGCTCTGGGCCTGGTCGAAGTCCACCTGCAGGGTCAGGCGCGGCAGGGGCTCGTCCTCGAGATGCTCCTCGCTCACCGAGGCCCGCTGTCCGCGGCCCTCGAGCTCGCTGGCGAACTGGGCCAGGGCCGGGCGGATGGCGTGCTCGACGGTCGCCGCCGCACCGGCCCGGGTCGAGGTGTCCAGGGCGCGGTCGAGGCGTTCGCGCCAGTCGCCTCCCGGGGCGGTGCCGCTGACCTGGCGGCGAGCGTCGGCCTTGCTGCTCTCGAGCCTCAGGGCGCGGGTCATGCCGGCCATGATGGCGAAGATCACCAGCGAGAAGGGCAGGGCGGTGATCACCACGGCGCTCTGCAGGGCGCCCAGTCCGCCGGCCATCAGCAGGGCGATGGTGATCAGGCCGATGACCACCGACCAGAAGATGCGCAGGCGGATCGGGGCATCGTGGTTCACGTCGGACAGGATCGAGGTGAAGTTCGCCAGCACCAGGGCGCCGGAGTCCGCCGAGGTGATGAAGAAGACGATGCCGAGCACGGTCACCACCGAGGCGGTGAGGCCGATGTAGGGGTACTGCTCGAGCAGGGTGTAGATGGTGGTCTGGGGGGTGTTCAGCGCCTGTTCGCCGAGTTCGACCAGCCCCTGGTTGTCCACCAGGTCGATGCCACTGTTACCGAAGATCGACATCCAGGCCATCATGAACCCGAGCGGGATCAGCAGCGCCCCGGTGACGAACTCGCGGATGGTGCGCCCGCGGGAGATGCGGGCGAGGAACAGGCCAACGAAGGGTGTCCAGGCAATCCACCAGCCCCAGAAGAAGATGGTCCACCAGCCCTTCCACTGCTGGGCCTCCTCGCCGGCGAAGGCATAGGTGTCGAAGCTCGCGCCGACGAAGCCGCCCAGGTAGTCCCCGGCATTGAGGACCAGGGCATCGAGCAGGCGCAGGGTGTCGCCCTGGAAGAGCACGAACAGCAGCAGGGCAGCGGCCAGCAGCATGTTGAATTCGGAGAGGCGGCGGATGCCCTTCTCCACGCCGCTGACCACCGAGATGGTCGCCAGCACCACCACCAGGGCGATCAGCACCACCTGCACGGAGAGGCTCTCCGGGACGTCGAACATGTAGGTCAGCCCGTAGTTGAGCTGCATCACCCCGATCCCGAGGCTGGTGGCGATGCCGAACACCGTGGAGATGACTGCGGTGATGTCCACGGCGTGGCCGATGGGGCCGTGGATGCGCTGGCCGAGCAGCGGGTAGAGGGCGCTGCGGATCGCCAGCGGCAGGCGATGGCGGTAGCTGAAGTAGGCCAGGGCCATGCCCATCAACACGTACATGCCCCAGCCGGTCAGTCCCCAGTGCAGGAAGGTCTGGGGCACGGCGGCACGCATGGCCGCCGCGCTCTCAGGGTCGAGATCCGGCGGTGCCAGGTAGTGGGCGAGCGGCTCGGCCACGCAGAAGAACAGCAGGTCGATGCCGATGCCGGCCGCGAACAGCATCGAGGCCCAGGAGACCAGCGAGAACTCGGGTCTGGCGTGGTCGGGGCCCAGGCGGATGTTGCCCACCCGGGAGGCGCCGATGACGACGACGAAGACCAGATAGACCACCGCGGCGAGCATGTAGTACCAGCCGAAGGTCTCGTTGACCCACGCCAGTCCGGCATCGAAGAAGGCGCCGGCCTGCTCGGTGAACAGCATGGTCAGCACCAGGAAGATCAGGATGCCGGCCACGCTGCCGTGGAAGACGACGCGGTTGAGCCGGTCTCGTCGTTCGGGGAGGGAGGGGGCATGCGACATGCGGGGCTCCTGTGTCGGGGGAATATTTTATTGAATGAACGTTCAAATAAAATACAGCCCCCGCCACGGAACTTCAAGGCATGAACCTCACGGCACGAACTTAGAGACTCGAACGAAAACGCCCGGCACGAGGCCGGGCGAAACGGGGAGGATAAGGGGAGCGAGGCGTCAGTCGGCGGCGCCGTCGCCCTTGTCCTTGCCCCCATCGCCGCCCTTGCCCTGGCGGCCATGGCGGGAGAGGACCGACCGCATCTCCGCGATCTGCTCGTCGCTGAGGATCTCGGCGAGCGTCTCCTGGTGCTCCTCGCGCAGTTCACGCATGGCCTCGCGACGCTCCTGGCGGGAGTCGAAGTCGCGCTCGCGCAGCGCCTGCATGTCGGCGTAGATCGCCTCGCGGGCCTCGCGCAACGCCTCGCGCTCCTCGTCGGAGAGTTCCCAGCTGTCGACCAGTTCGGTCAGGCGCTGCTGCATGGCCTCACGGCGCTCGGCGCGCTGCTCCTCGCGCATTTCCTGGCGGGCGGCCTCCAGCGCCTCGCGCTGCTCTTCGCCGAGGATCTCGTCCATGCGCTGGCGGTGCTCCTCGCGCAGTTCGCGGACCGCCTCACGGTGCTCGCTGCGAGCCTCTTCCAGGGCCTGGCGGGTCTCGTCGTCGATGCCGGCCCGCTCGAAGAGGGCCTGGCGGCGTTGCTCGTGCTGCTGGCGATGTTCCTCGCTCCAGCCCTGTTGCCTGCCCTCGCCACCGGGGGCGGCGCTGGCGGAAAGCGCCAGGGGGGCGATGGCGATGGCGAGCAGGGCGGGAGCCAGCAGGGTGTGAGTGAGTGAGCGTGTCATGGCGGTTCTCCTTGGGGGGCCTCGACGGGCCTCGGGTTGACGCTGCCAGTCTCGTCGCCGGGGGTGCAAGCGGCATGCAGCGAGGGTGCAAAGGTCGTGCATTTGCCGGGGACTCACTCCTCCGGCTGATACTTGTAGCCGACGCCGTAGACCGAGCGGATCACCTCGCGCTCGGGCCAGGTCTCGGCGATCTTCCGGCGCAGCTTCTTGATATGGCTGTCGACGGTGCGCTCGGAGACGATGCGGTGGTCGCGGTACATGTGGTCCATCAGCTGCTCGCGGGTAAAGATGCGCCCGGGCGAATGCATCATCACCTTCAGCAGCTGGAACTCCACCGCGGTGAGACCCAGGTCGTGGCCATCGGCCAGGGCCCGCCAGCCCTCCTCGTCGAGGACCAGGTCGCTGCCCCCGGTGGCGGGCGAGGTGGCGGCCCGGCTGCGGCGCAGCACGGCCCTGGTCCGGGCCACCACCTCGCGGGGGCTGAAGGGCTTGCAGATGTAGTCGTCGGCGCCCAGTTCCAGGCCCAGCAGGCGGTCGACCTCCTCGACCCGGGCGGTGAGCATGATGATCGCCACCGCCGGCCAGCGCTGGCGGATCTCCCGGCACAGGGTCAGGCCGTCGGTGCCCGGCAGCATCAGGTCGAGCAGCACCAGCTCGGGGCGCGTGCTGCGGGCCTCCAGCCAGGGCAGCACGGCATCGCCGTGGGCCAGGTGGTGGCTGGTGAAGCCGCTGCCCTGCAGGTAGTCGGCGACCAGGCGGGCGATCTTGGGTTCGTCCTCGACGATCAGGATCTGGTCCTGATCCGTGTCCGGGGTGCTCATGCGGCGTCCTCCCTGGGCTGGTGGTCCTCGATGGCGGGAAAGGTCAGGGTCCAGCATAACCCGCCCAGCGATGAGGGGGAGGCCTCCATGCGCGCGCCATGGGCGCGGGCCAGTGCGCTGGCGATCGACAGCCCCAGGCCGCTGCCGCCACTGGCGCGGCTGCGCGATCCCTCGACCCGGTAGAGCCGCTCGGTGAGCCGCGGCAGCTCGGCCTCGGGCACGCCGGGGGCGCTGTCCTCCCAGGTCACCCGCACCTGCCCCGGGTGGCCTGCCAGGCGCACGCGCAGTCGCCCCGGGGCCGTGGTATAGGCGCAGGTGTTGTCGATCAGGTTGTTCCACAGCTGGCGCAGTCGCTGGGTGTCGCCGCGGATCCACGCCGGCCCCTCGATCTCGTGCTCCAGCTGGATGCCGCTGTCGCCGAGCCACCCGCTGGCCTCGTCGAGGCGCGAGGCGAGGCTCTCCGCCAGGTCCAGGGGAGCCAGCTGGACCTCCAGGGCGCCGGCATCGCTCTGGGAGAGCAGGCGCAGGTCGGCCACCAGGCGCTCCAGCTGGCCGACCTCCTGGGCCAGCGAGTGCAGGTTGTCCTGGTCCAGGGAACGGATGCCGTCCTGCATGGCCTCGATCTCGCCACGCAGCACCGCCAGCGGCGTGCGCAGCTCGTGGGCGATATCGGAGACCCAGCGGTTGCGCGCCTCGCGACTGGCCTCCAGGGTCGCGGCCAGCACGTTGAAGTCGTGGGCGAGGCTCGACAGCTCGTCGCGGCCGCGCTCTGCCAGGCGGGTGCTATAGTCGCCCTCGGTGAGGCGACGCGTGGCCCGGGCCATGCCGCGGGTGCGCCGCCCCAGCCACCAGGAGAGGCCGCCGGCCAGCAGCAGCGAGGCCAGGCCCAGGGAGGCGACGATGATGCCCAGGCTGCGCTGCTGGCGGGAGAGGAAGATGCGGTCCATGCGGGCCATCAGCTGCTGGGGCGGCCGGTAGCCGAGCATCCCGACCCGTTCCCCAGCGCTCTCGATGGGCAGCCAGCGCAGCTCGGCCGCCTCCTGGTCGCTGTCCGGGGGCAGGCCGATCACCGGCAGGCCGGAGGCGTCGTGGAGCACGAAGTCCTTCGGGTCACCCAGGCGCCGCTCGATGCCCTCCGGCGGCGGGGTGTCGCCGGGCCACAGCTGGCGGCGCACCAGGCGGTGCCAGGCGCCGGGCGACTGGCGCAGCCACTGCCAGTCACCTCGGCCGGCCCACTCCTCGGCGAGCCCCTCGGCCAGGGTCTCGGCGCGGCGGGTCTGGGTCTGGTCCAGGTACTCGATGAAGCCCTGATCGAGGCTGCGCGAGACCGCCAGGAACACCAGCCCGGAGATGGCCACGTTGACCACCAGAATGATCGCGAACAGCTTGATGCCGAGCCGCGAGACGGCCGGGCGGGAAAGGCGTGGCGAGCGCATGGACGGGCTCCGGGAGCGAGGGTCGGCGAGGGCGTGGTGCATTCTCGCCGCTCGGCGTGCAGCCATCGGTCAGGTTCTGTGCAGGCAATGTGCAGGTTGAGGTCAGCCTCGCCCATGCCGTCCCTGCCGGCAAGGGCGGCGGCGGTCACAGCGAGAGCAGGAAGAGGATCAGCGGCGGCGACAGCAGCGAGAGGAGAAAGCCGCTGACCACGGCCACCGGCACGCAGGCGACCCCGCCGTGCTGCTGGATCACCGGCAGGGTGAAGTCCATGGAGGTGGCGCCGCCATAGCCGATCGCCAGGGCGGCATGGCGTCGAATCACCAGCGGGATCAGCACGAAGGCGAGCAGCTCCCGGGCCAGGTCGTTGAAGAAGGCCACCCCGCCCATCAGGGGACCCAGCTGGTCGCCGACCAGGATGCCCGAGAGCGAGTACCAGCCGAAGCCGGCGGCCAGCGCCAGCCCCTCGTTCCATCTCAGTTCCAGCAGCGGCGCCGCGAGCAGGCCGCCGACCAGCGAGCTGGCGGCCAGGGTCAGGGCGATGGCCAGGCCGAAGCGGTTGAGCACGATCTGGCGCAGCGGCATGCCGGAGTTGCGCAGCTGGCAGCCGATCAGCGCCAGCAGGGCATAGAGCACCCCTTCGGCGACGGTCTCGGCCGTGGCGAACAGGCCGCTGCCGGTGAGCCACTCCAGCAGCAGACCAGACACCACGCCGGCTACCACCACCGCGACCAGCGCCAGCGAGCCGGCCATGGCGGCCCATTTGCTGGTGGGCGCCCCCGCCACCACTGTCGAGGGGTCGGCGGTGAGGCCCAGTCGGCGGGACAGCCACCAGAGGGCCGCCAGGTTGCAGCTCGAGATCACCGCGAACAACACCAGGGCCTGGCTGCCCAGGCGCGAGAGCTGGCCGGCCAGGTCGTCGAGCCCGGCCAGGCTCACCCCCATCAGCAGCAGGATCACGTAGATCGAGGCGTTCACGCCGCGGTTGATCAGGGCCATCAGCCGGGCATCCCGCACCGGCACCAGATACCCCAGCACCAGCGGTAACAGCACGATCACCAGACCGCTCAGCATCGAGACTCCCTTCCCGTCCAAGGGCCGCCGGCGGCGACCGAAAGCCGCCCACTCTAGTCAATTTCCCTTCGGGGAGGAAGCGAGCTCGGCGTGGGCGAGGGTCAGGTCGGTGAGGGCCAGCCGGCTGCGCCGCTCGCCGTCGCGGTGGTACTCCATGGCCAGCAGCAGGCCCGGCACGTCGGGGTGGAAGCTGAAGACCATGCGGCGTCCGGGGGCGTCCGGCTCGGTGACCTCCACCCTGACCGCCTCGAAGCGCCCGGCGGGCAGCTCGAGCATTCGGCGGTCCAGGTGTCGATAGTCGACTCGCTCCTCGCGGCCGCGGTGGTCGAGATAGCGCAGCCGGCAGGGCGTGTCGCAGTCGTCGGCCACGGCACGCCGCGAGAGGTCGAACAGGGCGGTCTGTCGGTCGGGCAGCCCGGCCAGGGCCTCCCGGTCCAGTTCATAGTCCTTGCCGATGCCCAGCAGGCTGTAGCCGCTGTCATAGTGCAGCGAGCGGATGGCCTCGCCGGCGATGAACCGGCTTCGCTCGTGGCCCCGGGCCACCGAGAGGGCGGCGCGCATGTCGCTTTGCCAGTGCGTTCCGTCATGGCTCAGGCGGTGCGCGACGGTGGTGCTCGGCCAGCCGGCGACCTCGAGGCGGTAGCGGGCATCGAAGGGACGCGGCTCGGCGGCGAGGGCGCTGCCGGCGGCCAGCAGCAGTATGAGGGCGGCGCAACGGCGCAGCGGTGCGGGCATGCGAGGACTCCATGGCCGTCGATGGGGCAGGGGTGAGAGTCCCAGCGCGCCCGGGGGTTCCCGCCTGCACGCTCCTTGCGCTTTTCCCCGGCGGGTCCTCCGAGGGGCTGCTAGGCTGCCCTTGCAGGGCGACGCTACCGTCGCCCCCCACACCACCGAGGAGACTCCCATGGCCAGACTCTTGCTGATCGCCGGTGACTATGTCGAGGACTACGAGATCATGGTGCCCTTCCAGGCGCTGCAGGCCATGGGCCACTCGGTCGATGCGGTGTGTCCCGAAAAGCGCGAGGGCGACAAGGTGCGCACTGCCATCCACGACTTCGAGGGCGACCAGACCTACTCCGAGAAGCCCGGCCACGACTTCACCCTGAATGCCACCTTCGCCGAGGTGGAGGTCGCCGACTACGATGGGCTGGTCGTCCCCGGCGGGCGTGCGCCGGAGTACCTGCGCCTCGACGAGCGGGTGCTGGAGATGGTCCGCCACTTCTTCGACCATGACAAGCCGGTGGCCGCCATCTGCCATGGCGCCCAGCTGCTGGCGGCGGCGGTCTCCCTCGAGGGACATCGGGTCTCGGCCTACCCGGCCTGTGCTCCGGAAGTGCGCCTGGCCGGCGGCGATTATGCCGAGATCGAGGTCGACCAGGCCGTGGCCAGCGGCAAGCTGGTCACCGCCCCCGCCTGGCCGGCCCACCCGGCCTGGCTCAAGCGCTTCGCTGCCATGCTCGACTGAGCACGCCATGTGCGGTTTGACGTGACTAGACGACTGGTCTAATCTTGCCAGCATGAAGACGCACGCCACCCGCGACAAGCTGATCGAGATCGGCGCCGACCTGATCGCCGAGCAGGGATTCAACGCCACCGGCATCAATGCGGTGCTCAACCGGGCCGGGGTCCCCAAGGGGTCCTTCTACCACTACTTCTCGAGCAAGGAGGATTTCGGCCTGGCCGTGATCGACGCCTTCGCGGAGCAGTACGACGCCCGGCTGGCGGCGATCTTCGATGCCAGCGACGCCTCCCCGCTGGAGCGCCTGCGCCGCTACTTCGCTGCCGGCAAGGCGGACATGCTCTCCTGCCATCATGCCCGCGGCTGCCTGATCGGCAACCTGGGCCAGGAGCTCTCGGCGCGCAGCGAGGTCTTCCGGGCCCGCCTCGACCAGGTGTTTCGCGCCTGGGAGCGCCGGCTGGTGGCCTGCCTCGAGGAAGCTCGCAGTGCCGGAGAGGTGCCGGAAGACCTCGACAGTGAGGCGTTGGCGGGCTTCATCATGGCCGGCTGGGAGGGCGCCATCCTGCGTGCCAAGACGGTCAAGTCCCTGGCCCCCATGGAGTGCTTCGAGGCGATCCTCTTTCGCCAGGTGCTGGCCCGCGAGCTGCCGGTGGCGAGCTGATCCCTGACCTGAGCGCCCCCCCCCCCTACATCGCTCGCGTCTCGTTTCTAGTAGACTGGTCTAGAGGGGCGATCCAGACAGACATCGACCCAGGAGGTCACGCATGACCCCACAACACGACTGCCTCTTCGAGTCCTTCACTCTTGGGGACCTGGAACTGCCCAACCGGGTGATCATGTCGCCGCTGACCCGCTCGCGGGCCTCGCAACCCGGCGACGTGCCCAACGACATGAACGTCGAATACTACCGTCAGCGGGCCGGGGCGGGGATGATCATCGCCGAGGCCACCCAGGTCTCCCCCCAGGGCAAGGGCTACGCCTTTACCCCGGGGATCCACTCAGAGGCGCAGGTCGAGGGCTGGAAGCGGGTGACCGATGCCGTGCACCAGGCCGGCGGGCGCATCATCCTGCAACTCTGGCACGTGGGGCGGATCTCCCACCCCGTGCTGCAGCCGGACGGTGCCTCACCCGTGGCGCCTTCGGCGATCAAGCCCGAGGGCGCCATGACCTTCATCAGTGCCGATTCCGGGATGGTCGAAGTCCCCACGCCGCGCGCACTCGAGACCGATGAATTGCCCGGGATCGTCGAGCAGTATCGCCGGGGGGCCGAGAACGCCAGGCGCGCCGGCTTCGACGGCGTGGAGGTCCATGCCGCCAATGGCTACCTGCTCGATCAGTTCCTCAAGAGCGGCAGCAACCGGCGCACGGATGCCTACGGTGGCTCACTGGAGAACCGCCTGCGCCTGCCGCTGGAGGTGGTCCAGGCCGTGGTGGATGTCTTGGGCCCCGATCGCGTCGGCGTGCGCGTCAGCCCCACCGGCAGCTTCAATGCCATGGTCGACGACGATCCGGTCGCCACCTTCGGCGCCTTCGCCCGGGCCCTGGATGACATCGGGGTCGCCTTCATCGAGGTGGTGGAGGACTCCTTCCAGGGCAACCACGAGAAGGGGCGTCCCGAGCCGGTGATCGAGGCCATCCACGAGGGCTTCTCGCGCGCCTACATCGGCAACGGCGCCTACAGCGCCGACGAGGCCCGCCAGCGCATCGCCGCCGGCAAGGTGGACCTGGTCTCCTTCGGGCGGCCCTTCATCGCCAACCCGGACCTCCCGGAACGTTTCCGTCTCGATGCGCCGCTCAATGACTGGGACGACAGCACCTTCTACGGCGGTGACGAGCGCGGCTATACCGACTACCCGAGCCTGGCCGAACAGCCGGCCTGACACCTTCGAGAATTCCCGGCCGAGCCGGTCGGGGACCGACACCACGAAGCATTCCCAAGGAGAAGAACCCATGTCCGAGATCAACGGCAAGGTCGTCATCATTACCGGGGCCAGCAGCGGCCTCGGCGAAGCCACCGCCCACCGCCTGGCCAAGGCCGGCGCCAAGCTGGTGCTTGGCGCCCGCCGCGAGGAGCGTCTCGTGGCGCTGCGCGATGCCATCGTCGAGCAGGGAGGCGAGGCCATCTATCGCGTCACCGACGTGACCGACCGCGACCAGGTCGAGGCCTTGGCCACCGCCGCCAGGGAGGCCTACGGCCGCATCGACGTGCTGGTCAACAATGCCGGCGTGATGCCGCTGTCGCCGCTGGACCAGCTCAAGGTCGACGAGTGGGAGCAGATGGTCGACGTCAACATCAAGGGCGTGCTGTACGGCATCGCCGCGGTGCTGCCGACCATGCGCGAGCAGCATGCCGGCCATATCATCAACCTCTCCTCCGTGGCCGGCCACGTGGTCTTCCCCTCCGCGGCCGTCTACTGCGCCACCAAGTACGCGGTCAAGGCGCTCTCCGAGGGCATTCGCCAGGAGGGCGGCGAGGAGATCCGCTCCACCAACATCTCCCCGGGGGCGGTGGCCACCGAGCTGACCACCACCATCAGCGACCCCGATACCGCCAAGGGCGTGAACGAGCTCTACGAGATGGCCATCGATGCCGATGCCATCGCCCGGGCGATCGCCTACGCCATCGAGCAGCCGGCGGACGTCGACATCAATGAGCTGATCATCCGCCCGACCAAGCAGCCGCTCTAAGGCGCCGCCCTTCGCGGCAAGGCCAGCCGGCGGGCCGGG
>NZ_JASCQP010000021.1 GCF_030010555.1 Halomonas rhizosphaerae | reverse complement strand
GCCCGGCCCGCCGCTGGAAAGCCCGGCGAGGCCCTGCGGGTGCCTCCCGGGGCCTGTCAGGACACCCGATTGCCTTTCGGCACAGGAGCATGCCCATGAGTGACGATACCGCCTATCAGCCGCCACGCGTCTGGCGATGGGAACGCGAGAGCGGCGGCCAGTTCGCCAGCATCAACCGCCCCGTGGCCGGACCGACCCACGACCGGGAACTGCCCGTCGGCCAGCATCCGCTGCAGCTCTACTCCCTGGCCACGCCCAACGGCGTGAAGGCGACCATCATGCTCGAGGAGCTGCTGGCGCTGGGGCACGAGGGTGCCGAGTACGACGCCTGGCCGATCCGCATCGGCGAGGGCGAGCAGTTCTCCAGCGGTTTCGTTGCGGTCAACCCCAATTCCAAGATCCCGGCGCTGATGGACCACACCACCGAGCCACCGATCCGGGTGTTCGAATCCGGCGCGATCCTGCTCTACCTGGCCGAGACGTTCGGCGCCTTCCTGCCCGAGGATCACGCCGGACGGACCGAGACCCTCAACTGGCTGTTCTGGCAGATGGGGGCGGCCCCCTTCGTCGGTGGCGGGTTCGGCCACTTCTACGCCTATGCGCCGGAACCGCTCGAGTACCCCATCGACCGCTACACCATGGAGACCAAGCGGCAGCTCGACGTGCTCGACCGCCAGCTGGCCGAGCGGGCCTACATCGCGGGCAACGACTACACCATCGCCGACATGGCCATCTATCCTTGGTATGGCTTGCTGGTCCAGGGGCTGCTCTATGATGCGGGGGAGTTCCTGGCCGTCGACGAGTACCCCAACGTGCAGCGCTGGGCGAGGCGCATCGCCGAGCGGCCGGCGGTCAAGCGCGGACGCATGGTCAACCGTACCTGGGGGGAGCGCTCCGAGCAGTTGCACGAGCGCCACTCGGCCAGCGACTTCGAGACCCGGACCCAGGACAAGATGTGACGGCGCCACCGGCAAGACCTGGCGACACGACGCAAGAGGGGCACATCGCTGGCGATGTGCCCCTCTCGCATTCCCGCGTTGCCCGCCCCCGCAAGGTGGAGCGTCAGGCCTTCGACTGCAGCTGCTCGAGTGCCGGGCTGAGCGTGACCGGGTAGTCGCTCTCGCCCTCCGCGAGCCGCCTGACGTCCTCGGGGAAGCGCTCGAGGGCGGCCGTGACCCGCTCGCGTGCCTCATCGGCTCTGGCCATCTCGCCATCATCCAGCCGACCCGCCCGGACCAGCGGGCGCAGCAGCGGCTCTCCGGCATCGATGGTCTCGTCACGCAGGGCGATGACGTCGCCGACGTAGCGGCCTCGATCGTCCCGACGGCGATAGAGCTGCTTGCGGCAGGGCAGGTTGATCTTGCCCGGCGAGTGCTTGACCCGCGGGGTGCCGGCGTACTCCACCAGCTTGTAGGAGAGGTCGATCACCGGGGCATCCGCCGAGACGCCCATCTGGGTGCCGACGCCGAAGGCATCGATGGGGGCGCCGTCCTCGAGCAGCGCCGCGATCTGGTACTCGTCGAGGCCGCTGCTGGCGACGATGGTGATCTCCTCGTGTCCGGCCTCGTCGAGCAGCGCGCGTGCGCCCTTCGCCAGTTCGCCCAGGTCGCCGGAGTCGAGTCGGATGGCCTTGACGCCGACCTCGGGCTCCTCGCGCATGATCTCGATCACCTTGCGCACCCCTTCCAGGGTGTCATGGGTGTCCACCAGCAGGGTGGTGCCGGGATAGTGGCGGGCGAAGGCACGGAAGGCTTCCTGCTCGTTGTCGTGGGCCAGGATATAGCTGTGGGCCATGGTGCCATTGATCGCCAGGTCGTGGCGCAGGCCGCCGAGCACGTTGCTGGTCCCGGCCAGCCCCGCGCTGCGGTAGGCCCGGACCCCCCGCACCGCGGCGTCCACGCCGTGCATGCGGCGCATCCCGAAATCCACCACCGGGCGGCCCCGGGCGGCCATCACGATGCGCACCGCCTTGGAGGCGAGCACCGTTTCCAGCTGCACCAGGTTCATCACCAGGCTCTCGAGCAGCTGGGCCTGGGCGATGGGCGCGTCCACTTCCAGCAGCGGCTCGTTGGCAAACACCGGCGTGCCCTCGGGAAGGGTCCAGATGTCGCCCTCGAAGCGCCAGTCGCCCAGCCAGTCGAGGAAGCCCGGGTCGAACAGGCCGGTGCCGGCGAGGCGCTCGAGGGCCGTGTCGCCGAAGCGCAGCCGGCTGAGCAGCGCCGCGGCATGCTGCTGCCCGCAGGCCAGCATGAAGCGGCGGGCCGGGGGCATCTTGCGGAAGAAGAGGCTGAAGGTGGCCCGCTCCTGCATCGATTCTTTCCAGTAGGCCTGGGTCATGGTCAGCTGGTAGAGGTCGGTGAGCAGGGCCAGCTCGCCCTCCTCGACCTGCAGGGGAATCGGCTCGCTCATGCGCGCACCTCGATACCGGCTTCCTCGAAGTCACGGTGGCACGCCTCGATGGCATCGGGGTCGACCGCGGCGGATAGCTCCTCCAGCAATAGGGTGGTAAAGCCTTCCCGACTGGCTGCCAGTACCGTGGCATGGACACAGACATCCAGCGCCAGGCCGCAGACGATCACCCGCGCGATCCCCTTCTCCTTGAGGTAGCCGCCGAGTCCGGTGCCGTCGAAGGCGGAATAGGCGTCGGCATCGAAGGCGGTGGCCTTGCTGACGCGGATGGCGTCATCGGGAAGGGCCAGGTCGGGGTGGAAGGCGGCGCCCTCGGTGTCCTGCACGCAGTGCACCGG
The DNA here is from genome assembly GCF_030010555.1 of Halomonas rhizosphaerae. Classification (GTDB taxonomy): domain Bacteria; phylum Pseudomonadota; class Gammaproteobacteria; order Pseudomonadales; family Halomonadaceae; genus Halomonas; species Halomonas rhizosphaerae. The sequence continues at coordinate 241,208 of NZ_JASCQP010000021.1, read as the reverse complement.
CCAGGGGCCACCGCGATGCGAGAAGCTCACGTGGTCGACGGGGTGCCAGTCCCGGGAGGCGACCACCAGGGCGCCGGCCGCTTGGGCCGCCTCGATCTCGGCGTTGATGCCGGGAACCAGAGCCGCGCCGCCCTCGACGGCCAGTGCACCGCCCTCGCAGAAATCGTTCTGCATGTCCACGACGAGCAGCGCGTCGTGGGAGCCGTAGTTCACCTTCATGGTCATCACGCACCTCCTTCGAGGTCGTTGGGTGTCTTCTCTGACCAGCGTAAGGCCTTCTTGATGCGTGTTGTAGGGGGACGGTTCAATAACCGGCCTCGGGGTCGACGGTGTCGAGGGCTTCCCCCGCCTCGAAGGCGAGAAGGGCCTCGGCCACCTGGTCCAGCGCCTCGCCCAATGGGGTCGGGCCGGCCATGTGGGGGGTGACCCAGACCCGCGGATGCGACCAGAGCGGGCTTGCGCCGGGCAACGGCTCCTCGGGGAAGGCGTCGAGCAGAGCCCCGCGCAGCCGGCCCTCCGTCTCCCCCTCGCCCAGGGCATCGAGCAGGGCGGCCTCGTCGATCAGCGACCCGCGCCCCGGATTGATCAGGCTGGCGCCCTCGGGGAGCCTCGCCAGGGCGGCCGCGTCGATGACATGGCGCGTCGCGGGGGTGTCCGGCAGCAGCAGCACCAGGCTTCTGACCTGGCCGAGCAGCTCATCGAGTCCCGCGTCGCCATGGTGACAGGTGATGCCGTCGAGCGACCTGGGCGAGCGGCTCCAGCCATGCACCGGGAAGCCGTCGGCGGCCACCATGGCGGCGACCTTCGCCCCGATGGCACCGAGGCCCAGCACGCCCACCGGCCAGTCGGCCTTGTCGACCACCGCATGCTCGCGCCAGTCGCGGCGCGCCTGCTGGCGGCGGTAGCGGTCGAAGTCACGCTGGAAGTGCAGGATGCCGTAGCGCACGTAGTCACCGATCAGCTCGGCCATGCCGGCGTCGCGCAGCTTGACGATGGGCACGCCCTCGGGAAGCCCCGGATTGCCCAGCAGGGCGTCGACCCCGGCGCCGAGGTTGACGATGCCCTTGAGCCGCTCGGGCTCGCCGAGCAGCTCGGCGGAGGGTTTCCACGCTGCCAGGTAGTCCGCCTCACGCCGCTTCTCGGCCGGGGCGCTGCTGGTGAACACCTCGGCCTGCGGCAGGCGCCTGGCCAGGGCATCCCGCCACTGCTCGGCGTCGTCGATATGTACGAGAACCTTCATGTTGTCTCCTCTCTCTGCACTCAGGTCCATCATGGGAGTGCGGCCCTGTCCGGACAAGCGTCATGCGGCCTCCGTGGCGGGTCGCCAGGAAATGCTTGACCGCCCACCATGGGTTGGCAGTAACCTCCATCCAGGGGAACCGAGCGACCGCCGGAATGCCCGCGGCGCCCATGCGGCGGCCCCGGTGCTGCGATGGTGATGCGGCCCCCCGGCCCGGCCTTCTCGCAGCAGAGAGGGCCGATTTTCTTGATGATGCGATGGCGAGTGGCTTCATGATCCAGGTTTCCCTGCCCTTCACTCGTGAGGAATATGCGACCCGCCTGTGGAAGGTGCGTGCCGAGATGGCCAGCCGTGGTATCGACGTGCTGATCGTCAGCGACCCCTCCAACATGGCCTGGTTGACCGGCTACGACGGCTGGTCCTTCTACGTACACCAATGCGTGCTCGTGGGCCTGGAGGGTGAACCGGTGTGGTACGGCCGACGCATGGACGCCAACGGCGCCCTGCGGACCTGCTGGATCGATCCGGACAACATCACCTACTACCCGGATTACTACGTGCAGAATCCGGACATGCATCCCATGGACTACCTCGCCCAGACCATCCTGCCCGACCGCGGCTGGCACGAGGGCGTGGTGGGCATGGAGATGGACAACTACTACTTCTCGGCCAAGGCCTACCAGTGCCTGCTGCGCGAGTTGCCCCATGCGCGCTTCATGGATGCCAACGCCCTGGTCAACTGGTGTCGCGCGGTCAAGTCCCCCCAGGAGATCGAGTACATGCGCGTGGCGGCGAAGATCGTCGAGGGCATGCACACGCGGATCCTCGAGGTGATCGAACCGGGCCTGCCCAAGAGCAAGCTGGTCTCGGAGATCTACCGCGTCGGCATTGAGGGCTGGCGGGACGCGCAGGGCAAGATCTACGGTGGCGACTATCCCGCCATCGTGCCCATGCTGCCCACCGGCAGTGATGCCGCCGCCCCCCACCTGACCTGGGACGACACGCCGTTCCGCGAGGGGGAGGGCACCTTCTTCGAGATCGCCGGAGTCTTCAAGCGCTACCATGCGCCGATGTCGCGGACGGTCTTCCTGGGCAGGCCGCCCCAGGAGTTCGTGCGCGCCGAATCGGCGCTGCTCGAGGGCATCGAGAATGGCCTGGCGGTGGCCAAGCCCGGCAACCGCACCGCGGACATCGCCATGGCGCTGGGCGCGGCCATGGACAAGTACGGCTTCGACCGCGGCGGCGCGCGCTGCGGCTACCCCATCGGCATCAGCTATCCCCCGGACTGGGGCGAGCGAACCATGAGCCTGCGCCCCTCGGACGACACCATCCTGCAGCCCGGCATGACCTTCCACTTCATGCCCGGCCTGTGGGAGGACGACTGGGGGCTGGAGATCACCGAGAGCATCCTGATCACCGAGACCGGCTGCGAGACCCTGGCCGACTTCCCGCGCCAGCTCTTCGTGCGCTGAACTTTCAGCAAGGTTGGCCTGCTTCAACAAGTAACGAGGGGCGCTGGGGGCAGATCGTAGAGGGAATTAAGAATCTGCCGCCAGATCAGCCCCGAGTGGCGTGGAAGCCATGATGCCCATGCCACACGAGAACAAGGAGTTTCATACCATGACCAAGCGTCCCAGCCCGATCAGCGCCACCGTCGACTTCGAAGCCGACGGCGTCCAGCACGGCTTCCTCAAGCTGCCGATCTCGGTGGACGACTCCGCCTGGGGGGCGGTGATGATCCCCGTCACCGTGATCAAGAACGGTGAGGGGCCCACGGCGCTGCTGACCGGCGGCAACCACGGCGACGAGTACGAGGGCATCACCTCGCTGCTCAAGCTGTCGAGTTCACTCAAGGCCGAGGAGGTCAGCGGCCGGGTGATCATCGTGCCCTGCATGAACCAGCCGGCGGTGATGGCCGGCAAGCGCACCTCGGGCCTCGATGGCGGCAACCTCAACCGCAGCTTCCCCGGCGATCCGGATGGAAGCGTGACCGAGAAGATCGCCGACTACTTCACCCGGGTGATGGTGCCGATGTGCGACGTGGTGCTCGACCTGCACTCCGGTGGGCGCACCCTGGACATCATCCCCTTCGGCGCCTCGCACGTGCTGGAGGATGCCGAGCAGCAGCGCCAGGCCCTGGAAGGCGCCAAGGCCTTCGGCGCCCCCTACGCCATGATGATGTTCGAGCTCGATGCCGCGGCGCTGTTCGACACCGCGGTGGAGAGCCAGGGCAAGGTCTTCGTGGCCACCGAGCTCGGCGGCGGCGGCACCTCCACGCCGGAGAGCATGGCGATCACCGAGCGTGGCGTGCGCAACTTCCTGATCCACTACGGCCTGATGGCCGGCGAGGTGGAGATGCCCGACGCGCCCCAGGTCTATCTCGACATGCCCGATGCCAGCTGCTACGTGCAGAGCGAGCACGCCGGCGTGCTGGAGCTGGCCTTCGCGCTGGGCGAGCGGGTCGAGAAGGGCGAAGTGGTGGCCCGGGTCTACGACATGACCCGCAGCGGCACTCCCCCGGTGGCGTACCACGCCGGGCGCAGCGGGGTGCTGGCGGCACGGCGCCATCCGGCGCTGGTCAACATGGGCGACACCATCGCGGTGATCGCCGATGTCGTCGACTCCCTGGGATGAGGCGGCCGGCATCACGATGAAACTGGACCGCTATGACCTGAAGATCCTCGAGATCCTCTCCCGGGACGGACGTATTACCAAGTCGAAGCTGGCCGAGGCGATCAACCTCTCGGTCAGCCCCTGCTGGGAGCGAGTTCGCCGACTCGAGAAGGCCGGCATCATCGAGGGCTACAGTGCCCGCATCAATGCCGCGGCGCTGATCAAGCGCACGCCGGTATGGGTGCAGGTCGAGCTCAAGGCCCATAACGCCGATAGCTTCTCTCGCTTCGAGGCGCTGGTCCACGCCACGCCCGAGGTCACCGAGTGCGTGGCCGTGGGCGGAGGCGTCGATTACCTGATCAAGTTCGAGACCGACTCCATCGATGCCTACCAGCGGCTGATGGATGCCTGGCTGACCGGGGAGGCCGGCATCGAACGCTACTTCACCTATATCGTCACCAAGACGGTGAAACGTCCCGCCCCGGGCTTCTCGCCCGACGAACTGGCCTGACGTCTTTCCGGTCGAGCGAAAGTTCAGCGTTGATGTCACCGCGGCCCTTGTGGCATAAGTTGGTGACAGGTGGGTGAGCCGAGGTTCACCCTGCCGGGCGATCCCGCCGGCATGCTCCCGATGGTGCCGGTCCGTGTTCGACAGCGCCCTGGAAGTTTCCGAGATCGCCTGACGCAGAGAGACCAAGATGTCCTATTTCACGATTGCCGGGGTGCAGATGCACGCCCTGCACCATGGAGACAACACCGAGGCCATGCGCCACCGGATCGACGTGCTGATGAGCCGTTTCCCCCAGGTGCAGATGGTCCTGTTCAGCGAACTGATGCCCATGGGGGCCTCGCCGCACCATGCCCAGACGATGCCCAGCAGCGCCGAAGCCCTGTTCTGCCAGATCGCCGAGCAGCATCGTATCTGGCTGATCCCCGGCTCGATGTTCGAGCAGACCGACGACGGTGTCTTCAACACCCTCTCGGTGATCAACCCCCACGGCCAGGTGGTGGCGCGCTACCGCAAGATGTTCCCCTTCCGGCCCTATGAGGCAGGCGTGGAGAGCGGCAGCGAGTTCGTCACCTTCGATGTGCCCAACGTCGCCCGCTTCGGTGTCTCGATCTGCTACGACATGTGGTTCCCCGAGACCACCCGTACCCTGGCCGCCATGGGCGCCGAAGTGATCCTTCACCCGACCATGACCGACACCATCGACCGCGATATCGAGCTGTCCATTGCCCGCACCAATGCCGCGGTGAACCAGTGCTACTTCTTCGATATCAACGGCGCCGGCGCCATCGGCAACGGCCGCTCCATCGTGGTCGGCCCCTCCGGTGATGTCATCCATCAGGCCGGCACCGGCGAGGAGGTCATGCCCATCGAGGTCGACCTGAACCGCGTGCGCCGCGAGCGCGAGACCGGCCTGCGCGGCCTCGGCCAGCCGCTCAAGAGCTTTCGCGAGCGGTCCGTCGACTTCTCGCTTTATCGTAGCGAAAGCGGCTCGACCCCCTTCCTCGACACGCTCGGCCCGTTGCAGAAGCCGCTGCGCGCCGACATCGAGGAGTACTGATCCCTTGCCTTCGGGCGGTGCAGTGAAGAGGAAGACTTCATGCTGGAGCCACTGATTCGACTGCTGCGCCGCCTGTTCCGCAATTCCCCGGCGGCCCCGGCCGCGCACCAGGCGCCCGGCGCCTCCCCCGTCACCGATGGAGCGACCACGATGAGCAAAATAACAACCATTGCCGATGTCCGCCGCCACTTCCTCAACAACCAGGAGCCGATCTATTTCATCTCGGCCACCAATTTCAACCTGCTGGGGATCGGCGACTGGGTCGGAAATTTCCGACATATCAACTACATCGACTGCTTCGAGGGGCAGCAGCGCAACGTCTTCGTGCCCAAGGAGAAGTTCCCCCGCGATTTCGAGAGTATCGAGGACATCAACAACTACCTCCTCGAGCACAAGGAGGTGATCGACTTCATCCAGTCGCGCTCGGATGGCGAGAACGCCGGCGTGGCCGCCTTCCTGATGTTCGACGAGCACACCGAGGAGGTCTGCCAGCAGCTCGGGCTGCGGGTGGCATTTCCCCCGGCGACGCTGCGTCAACGCATGGACAACAAGATCGAGACGGTGCGCATCGGCAACAAGGCCGGCGTGCCCAGCGTGCCTAACGTGCTGGCCAGGGTCGGCAGCTATCAGGAACTCTGCGAAGTGAGCAAGGACCTGGGTAACGACCTGGTGGTGCAGACCGCCTTCGGTGACTCCGGCCACACCACCTTCTTCATCGCCAGCGAGGACGACTACTACAAGCACGCCGAGGAGATCGAGGCCGAGTCCGAGGTCAAGATCATGAAGCGCATCAACTGCCGCGGCTCGGCCATCGAGGCCTGTGCGACCCGCTGTGGCACCGTGGTCGGTCCGCTGATGACCGAGCTGGTGGGCTTCAAGTCGCTGACCCCCTACAAGGGTGGCTGGTGCGGCAACGAGATGTTCGCCGGCGCCTTCACTCAGGAGATCCGCGACAAGGCCCGGGAGTACACCTTCAAGTTCGGCGAGGCGCTGCGCGAGGAGGGCTACCGCGGCTACTTCGAGCTCGACTTCCTGATCGACATGGACAACGGCGAGGTCTATCTCGGCGAGCTCAATCCGCGGGTCACCGGGGCCAGCTCGCTGACCAACGTGGCGGCCTTCGCCCACTCCGACATCCCGCTGTTCCTCTTCCATCTGCTGGAGTTCTCGGACGTCGACTTCGACCTCGACATCAACGAGATCAACGAGCGCTGGTCGCACCCCGACAGTGTCGACAGCTGGAGCCAGCTGGTGATCAAGCATACCGACGAGAGCGTCGATCTGCTCACCCAGGCACCACGCACCGGCGTGTGGAAGATGGCCGGTGACGGCAGCGTCAGCTATGACCATTACAGCTACCATCCCCATGCCGCCGAGAACGACAGCGAGGGCTTCTTCCTGCGCATCAGCGGCGCGGGCGACTTCCGCTACGAGGGGGCGGATCTCGGTATCCTGATCACCCGTGGGCGGCTGATGGACGACGACTTCCAGCTCAACGAGCGCGCCAAGGCTTGGATCGACGGCATCCGTGGCCAGTACGCCGGCCAGTCGCTGCAGGACCCGGTGGTGGAGGAGGTCGCCGTCAGTCATGCCGTCGGCGGCGGCAACTTCAAGATCCTGTGAGTTCCGGGACCGTTTCCCTTTCGCCCCGGGAGGTGCCTGCGGCCGACATGGACAAGATGCTCGATTTCCGCACCGTGCACGAGGCCAAGGCCGGCGCCCGGTGGCAGGCGCTGTTCGAGTACCACTGGCCGGCCTACGAGCAGTGGTACCTCAGCGAGGGGGAGCGCGAGCGGCCGGGGTATCTCGCCTGCTACAACGCCCTGCGCCGGCACATGCCGGAGCTGCTGCCGACCTATCGCGCCCTCTGCGACCTGGCCGGTGGCGGTGACCTGGCCGCGCGCTTCCTGAGTCTCTTCCAGCCGCCGCCCTATATCACCGGCTGCTCCCAGGCGGTGCTCGCCAGTCCCTCCTCTACGGTGCTGGCACGCAATTACGATTACCCGCCGGAACTGTGCGAGGGCACGATCCTCTACACGCACTGGAACGAGCGGCGGGTGATCGCCATGTCCGATTGCCTGTGGGGCGTGCTCGATGGCATGAATGACCGCGGTCTCGCCGTGTCTCTGGCCTTCGGCGGACGCAAGGCGGTCGGTGAGGGCTTCGGCGCGCCGATCATCCTGCGCTACCTGCTGGAGTTCTGCGACAGCGTGCCCGAGGCGGCCGAGGTGCTGGCCCGGGTGCCGACCCACATGGCCTACAACATCACCGTGGCCGATGCTGCCGGACGCTATGTGACGGCGATGATCGGCCCCGATCGCCGCGCCAGCATCCGCCGCGTGCCGGTGGCCACCAACCACCAGAAGAAGATCGAGTGGTATGCCCATGCGCTGGCCTCGGAGACCCTGATTCGCGAGCGCCAGCTATCGATCCTGGTGGATGACGAGGCCACTACCGAGGAGCGGCTGATCGCGGCCTTCTCGGCCCCGCCACTGTTCCGCCACGACTACCGACGCGGCCTGGGGACCGTCTATACCGCGGTCTACCGCCCGCGGTCGGGGCGAGCCCAGTTCCATTGGCCGGGCATGAACCTGGACCTGAGTTTCGACGACTTTCCCGAGGAGCGAATCACCGTGCGCTACGGCACCCGCGGGCTGCACAGCCGCTGACCCGGCGTACCGAACGATCGGTCCCCCTCGACAACAAGAGCAAGGATGGGTGTTGCCATGCAAGAGACGAGTCCTACCGAGACGCCCTATACCGCCCTGGGCTTCTACCACAAGATCTCCCAGCTGCGTGCCGACACCTGGAATGCGCTGAAACGTGACCTCGGGCGGCTGGTGCGCCTGGACGACGAGGGCCGCGCCAAGAACCTGGTCAAGGCGGTCGACGTCAAGCTGACGCGGCTCGAGATCATCGAGGACTACCACGCCTTCCCCTCCAAGGAGGACTTCCGTCATCTCTGGTCGCTGTTCGACCGCGAGGAGTACGGGTTGCTGGAGAAGGTGGTCAGGCGCCTGGTGCGCGCGCTGATCAGCGAGTCCTACCGGCGGCGTCACGTCGATCTCTCCGAGACCGATGCCGATGCCGAGGACCTCGAGACCCTCGATGCCCTGGCGCAGCTGCGTCGCGGGCACCCGGCGTCGAACAGCTCGGCCCAGCCCTACTTCGAGCTGCTGATCGTCGACAACCTCTCGGCCCCGGAAGAGGAGGTGGTTCGTGAGGCCTTCCACAACATGCGTCGTCCCGAGGACCGCTTCGTCTATGACGTGGTCACGGTGCGCAGCTTCGAGGATGCGCTGATCGCGGTGCTGGTCAATCCCAACATCCAGGCCTGCCTGATCCGCTACGAGTTCCCCTACAAGTCGAAGTACAACCTCAGCGCCCTGCGCAGCTACCTCGAGGGGCTCTCCGAGCAGTCCCTGGAACACCAGTCCGAGGCCGAGCGCAGCATCCTGCTGAGCACCATGATCCACGAGCTGCGCCCCGAGATCGACCAGTTCCTGGTCACCAGCGGTGACGTGGAGGCCACGGCGAGTCGCGATATCCGACACTTCAATCGCATCTTCTACCGCGAGACGGACTACATCGAGCAGCACCACACCATCCTGCGTGCCATCGACAACCGCTATCGCACGCCCTTCTTCGATGCCCTGCGCGAGTACAGCAAGAAGCCCACCGGGGTCTTCCATGCCATGCCCATCTCGCGGGGCAAGTCGATCACCCGCTCCCACTGGGCCGGGCAGATGATCGATTTCTACGGCATCAACATCTTCCTCGCCGAGACCTCGGCCACCTCCGGTGGGCTGGACTCGTTGCTACAGCCCTACGGGCCGATCAAGAAGGCCCAGGAGTATGCCGCCCGGGCGTTCGGTGCACGGCAGAGCTTCTTCGTCACCAACGGCACCTCCACCGCCAACAAGATCGTGGTGCAGGCGCTGATCAAGCCGCGCGACATCGTGCTGATCGACCGCGACTGCCACAAGTCGCACCACTACGGCATGGTGCTGGCCGGCGCCCACGTCAGCTATCTGGATTCCTACCCGCTCGACGACTACTCGATGTACGGGGCGGTGCCGCTCAAGGAGATCAAGAAGACCCTGCTCGAGTACAAGCGCTCGGGCCAGCTGCACAAGGTCAAGATGCTGCTGCTGACCAACTGCACCTTCGACGGCGTGGTCTACAACGTGCGCCGGGTGATGGAGGAGTGCCTGGCGATCAAGCCCGACCTGGTCTTCCTGTGGGACGAGGCGTGGTTCGCCTTCGCCGGTTTCAACCCCACCTACCGGCCGCGCACCGCCATGCATGCCGCCCGCACCCTGCGTGATCGCTACCGCAGCGAGGCCTATCGCGAGGAGTACGACGCCTGGAAGGCCGAGTTCGACGCCCTCGACCCCGATGACGATGCCACCTGGCTCGACCGGCGTCTGCTGCCCGACCCCGACGCGGTGCGCATCCGGGCCTATGCCACCCACTCCACCCACAAGACCCTGACCTCGCTGCGCCAGGGGTCGATGATCCACGTCTGGGACCAGGACTATCGCCAGAAGGTCGAGGCGCCGTTCCACGAGGCCTACATGACCCATACCTCTACCTCGCCCAACTACCAGATCATCGCCTCGCTGGACGTGGGGCGCATGCAGGCCGAGATGGAGGGCTTCGAGCTGGTCCACGCCCAGGTGGAGGCCGCACTGTCGCTGCGCGAGCAGCTCTATACCCACCCGCTGCTGCAGAAGTACTTCCGGGTGCTGGTCAACAAGGACATGGTGCCGCTGGAGTATCGGCAGTCGGGAGTCGAGACCTTCTACGACCCGGTCACCGGCTGGAACAAGATGGAGGAGGCCTGGGCCAATGACGAGTTCGTCGTCGACCCCAGCCGCATCACCATCGCCATCGGCGCCACGGGCATCGACGGCGATACCTTCAAGAACGAATACCTCATGAACAAGTACGGGATCCAGATCAACAAGACCTCGCGCAACACCGTGCTGTTCATGACCAACATCGGCACCACGCGGGGCTCCATCGCCTACCTGCTCGACGTGCTGCTCAAGCTGGCCAAGGAGTTCGAGTATCGCTGGGAGGAGAGCAGCCGGCCGGAGCGCAAGATCATCGAGAACCGGGTCCACTCGCTGACCAAGGAGCTGCCGCCGCTGCCCGACTTCAGCCGCTTCCACGCGGCCTTCCGCCCCGACCCCGACGGCAACACCCCGGAGGGTGACATCCGTCAAGCCTATTTCCTCAGCTACGACGACGAGAACACCGAGTACCTGCGCTTCGACAACGGCGAACTCCAGGCCCAGATGCGCAGCGGCCGCGACGTGGTCTCGGCGAGCTTCGTGATCCCCTACCCGCCGGGCTTCCCGGTGCTGGTCCCGGGGCAGGTGGTCAGCGAGGAGATCCTCTATTTCCTGCAGGCCCTGGATGTCACCGAGATCCACGGCTATCGCCCGGAGCTCGGCCTGCTGGTCTTCACCGAGGAGGCACTGCGCAACCCGCCGGCGGGGTGACGGCCCCTCGCGCCCGCCCGTCGCCGCTCCACAGAAAAAACCGCACGTTTCCGGCACAGGACAAAAAATCCTGTGCCGCCTGTCCCTCGTAACGAAAAGTCCCGTCCTGCCGAATCCCCTATCCTGACACCATCGAGCCGCCCTGCCGAACAGGCGGCTCGCCCGTTTTTTTCCACACCGGCCCGACAATCTCGATACGGCTGGTGCGTCAGGAGAGGTACAGCATGACTCTGTCCAGCAAGCTCAGCGATCCGCGCCTGTTCCGTCAGTACGCCTATGTCGACGGCAAGTGGACCCATGGCGAGGGCGGCCGCGAGGAGGCCGTGTTCGACCCGGCCACCGGCGAGGCGCTGGGGCACATTCCCTGGCTGGAGGCCCACCAGATCACCGCGGCGGTGGATGCCGCCGAGGCCGCCTTCGTGCACTGGCGCGCGCTGCGCGCCGACGAGCGGTGCGAGCGGCTGCTGGCCTGGTATGACCTGCTGCAGGCCCATCGCGAGGACCTCGCCACCCTCATGACCCTGGAGCAGGGCAAGCCGCTGCCCGACGCCCGTGGCGAGGTGGAGTATGGGGCCAGCTTCGTGCGATGGTTCGCCGAGGAGGGCAAGCGCACTTTCGGCGAGACCATCCCCAGTCACATCCCCAACGCGGCGCTGGGTACGATCAAGGAGCCGGTGGGCATCGCCGCGCTGATCACCCCGTGGAACTTCCCGCTGGCGATGATCACCCGCAAGGCCGCCGCCGCCATGGCCGCCGGCTGCACGGTGATCGTCAAGCCGGCCGGCGAGACGCCGTTCTCGGCGCTGGCACTGGCGGAGCTCGCCGAGCGCGCCGGCATACCGGCCGGGGTGTTCAACGTGGTGCTGGGCGACCCGCCCGAGGTATCGCGGATCCTGTGTGCCGAGGACCGGGTCAAGGCGCTCTCCTTCACCGGCTCCACCCGGGTGGGCCGGCTGCTGCTGGAGCAGTGTGCCAACACCGTCAAGCGTGTCTCCCTGGAACTCGGTGGCAACGCGCCGTTCATCGTCGGGCCGGACATGGATCCCCGGGAGGCGGCCTTCGCCGCGGTGGCGGCCAAGTTCCAGACCGCCGGCCAGGACTGCCTCGCTGCGGACCGCATCCTGGTCCACGAGTCGATCCACGACGCCTTCGTCGGACACTTCGCCGAGCGCATGGCGGCGCTGACCGTGGGCAACGGCCTGGAGAGCGAGATCGACCTGGGGCCGCTGATCCATCGCCAGGCGGTGGAGAAGGCCGCGGCCATCGTCGACGACGCCATCTCCAAGGGCGCCACCCTGGTGGCCGGCGATCAGAGCCAGGCGCCGGGCGAGAACTTCTTCATGCCGGTGCTGCTCACGGGCGTGACCCACGACATGAAGATCTGGCACGAGGAGAGCTTCGCCCCGGTGGCCGGCATCACCGCCTACGCCGACGATGACCAGGTCATCGAGATGGCCAACGACACCGAGTACGGCCTGGCGGCCTATATCTACACCCACGACATCCGCCGCATCTGGAAGATCATGCGGGCGCTGGAGTTCGGCATGGTCTCGGTGAATTCGGTGAAGATGACCGGCCCGCCCGTGCCCTTCGGCGGCGTCAAGCACTCCGGCCTCGGCCGCGAGGGCGGGGTGACCGGCATCGACGAGTACCTGGAGACCAAGTACTACTGCCTCGGTGCCCTCGGTTCGGTCTCCGGCAGCTGATTCCCCGGCCCCATCGATGAACCTTCTCCCCGGCAGGATGCCGGGGAGCACGAGAGAAGAGAGAACGAGATGAACCAGCAGCACCAGGACCTGATCGCGCGCGACCGCAAGGTGACCTTCCATGCCTCCACCCACCTGCGCGACTTCGCCCATGGCGACGCGCCGGGCCGCGTGATCACCGGCGGCAAGGGGATCCATGTCGTCGACAAGGATGGCCGCGAGTTCATCGACGGCTTCGCCGGCCTCTACTGCGTCAACATCGGCTACGGCCGCACCGAGGTGGCCGAGGCCATCTACGAGCAGGCCCTCAAGATGTCCTACTACCACACCTATGTGGGGCACTCCAACGAGCCGCAGATCGCCTTGTCGGAGAAGATCCTCGAGCTCGCCGGCCCCGGCATGTCCAAGGTCTACTACGGCATGTCCGGCAGTGATGCCAACGAGACCCAGCTCAAGATCGTGCGCTACTACAACAACGTGCGCGGACTGCCGCAGAAGAAGAAGGTCATCTCGCGGATGCGCGGCTACCACGGCTCCGGCATCGCCTCCGGCTCGCTGACCGGCCTCAAGGCGTTCCATGACCACTTCGACCTGCCCATCGACACCATCCGTCACACCGAGGCGCCGTTCTACTACCAGCGGGCCGCGGAGCTCGAGGGCATGAGCGAGCGGGAGTTCTCGAGGCACTGCGCGACCAGGCTCGAGGAGATGATCCTGGCCGAGGGACCCGACACCGTGGCTGCCTTCATCGGCGAGCCGGTGCTCGGTACCGGCGGCATCGTGCCGCCACCGGAGGGCTACTGGGCCGAGATCCAGGCGGTGCTGGCCAGGTATGACGTGCTGCTGATCGCCGACGAGGTCGTCTGCGGCTTCGGGCGCATCGGCGCCGACTTCGGCAGCCACTTCTACGGCATCAGGCCCGACCTGATCACCGTGGCCAAGGGCCTGACCAGCGCCTACCAGCCGCTCTCCGGCGTGATCGTCGGCGATCGCGTGTGGCAGGTGCTGGAGCAGGGGACCGGGGAGTATGGCCCGATCGGCCACGGCTGGACCTACTCCGGGCATGCCCTGGGCTGCGCCGCGGGCCTGGCCAACCTGGCGATCATCGAGCGCGAGGGGCTGACCGAGAATGCCGCCGAGACCGGCGCCTACCTGCAGCAGCAGATGCAGGCCGCCTTTGGCGACCACCCCATCGTCGGCAACGTGCGCGGCGTGGGCATGTTGGCAGCCCTGGAGTTCGCCGCCGACCCGAGCCGTCGCGCGGCCTTCGACCCGGTGCTGAAGGTCGGCCCGCGCATCGCCGCCGCGGCGATGCAGGAGAACCTGATCGCCCGCGCCATGCCCCAGGGGGATATCCTGGGCTTCGCGCCGCCGCTGACCACCACTCGCGAGGAGGTCGACGAGATCGTCGCGCGGGCCCGTCGCGCCGTGGACGTGGTGCTGGACGAACTGGTCCGCGAGGGCGCCATCAAGGCGGTGGCGGACACGGTCGCCTGACGGCCTGCCCGATCCCCGGCCTCCCGGAGGCCGTAAGCAAGGCGCGTCGTCGCGGGCCGTCCCGCGGCGACGCCGTTGGCGTGGAGGAGAGGATGCACGATCACGGTGTCTGCCTGGAGATGCTCTACCAGGCGCGTCGGCGCATCGCCGGCGAGGCGGTGCGCACGCCGCTGGAGCGCTCGGCGTCGCTGTCGGCGCGCTTCGATGCCGACATCCTGCTCAAGCTCGAGACCTGCCAGCCCACCGGGGCCTTCAAGCTGCGCGGCGCCGTCAACATGCTCGCCGCGCTGATCGAGGACCGCGGCCGCGAGGCGCTGTCGGCCGGGGTGGTGACGGCCTCCACCGGCAACCACGGCCGCGCGGTGGCGCACGCCGCCTCGCGGCTGGGCGTGCCGGCGCTGGTCTGTCTCTCGCGGCTGGTGCCGGCCAACAAGGTCGCCGCCATCGAGGCGCTGGGTGGCGAGGTGCGACGCGTCGGCGCCAGCCAGGACGAGGCGTTCTCCGAGGTCGAGCGACTGGTGAGCGAGCGCGGCATGACCCTGATTCCGCCCTTCGACGACCCGCGGGTCGTGGCCGGGCAGGGCACCATCGGCCTCGAGCTCATGGAGGACTGCCCCGACCTGGACCGGGTCATCGTCGGGCTCTCCGGCGGCGGCCTGCTGGGCGGCATCGGCGCGGCCGTGAAGGCGATTCGTCCCGCCTGCCGGGTCACCGGGGTGAGCCTGTCCCGTGGCGCGGCCATGTGGGAGAGCCTCAAGGCCGGCCATCCAGTGGAAGTCGAGGAGGTCGAGAGCCTGGGCGACTCCCTGGGCGGCGGCATCGGGCGCGACAACCGCAGCACCCTCCGACTGGTGCGCGAGGTGATGGACGACCATCTCCAGGTCTCCGAGCGTGCCATCGCCGCGGCCATGGTCGATATCCTCGAGCAGGAGAAGCGCCTGGTAGAGGGCGCCGCCGCCGTGGGTCTGGCGGCCATCGAGGAGCATGGCCTGGATGTGCGCGGCCAGCGCGTGGCGCTGATCCTTTCCGGCAACGCGGTCTCGCTCTCGACCCTGGACCGGGCACGCGCCCTGGCCGGACGATAAGCGCCAAGGCTCCCCCCCCTTGTCCATCGCTTCTCCCCAGGTATCCTCCACCTTGCTCCTTGCTCCTTGCTCCTTGCTCCTTGCTCCTTGCTCCTTGCTCCTTGCTCCTTGCTCCTTGCTCCTTGCTCCTTGCTCCTTGCTCCTTGCATCTGGAGGTGTTCATGCAGCTCTACCATCGCGATGCCATCGAAGGGGCCGTCGGCATCGACCAGGCGGCACTCTCCGCCGTGGAGGCGGGCTTCGCCGCCCTGGGGCGCGGCGAGGTGGTGCAACCGCCGATCCTCTCCATGGCCATCGAGGAAGCCAACGGCGAGGTCGACGTCAAGACCGCCCATATCCGCGGCGCCGAGCGCTTCGCCATCAAGGTCAGCCCCGGCTTCTTCGATAATCCCCGGCTCGGCCTGCCGAGTCTCAACGGCCTGATGCTGGTCCTCTCGGCCAGGACCGGGCTGGTGGAGGCCGTGCTCTTCGACGAGGGGTATCTCACCCAGGTGCGCACGGCACTGGCCGGCGCCATCGCCGCCAAGCATCTGTCGCGAGAGAACAGCCGCCGGGTGGCCGTGCTCGGTGCCGGTGAGCAGGCCGAGCGCCAGGTGCAGGCGCTGCGCCTGGTGCGCGACCTCGACACCCTGGATGTCTGGGCCCGTCGCCGGCCGGGCGCGGAGGCCTACGCCGACCGTCTCCGGGCCGAGGGGCTCAGGGTGAACGTTCACGACGACGTCGCCGGGGCCTGTGCCGCGGCGGACATCATTGTCACCGCCACCCCGTCGCGCACGCCGCTGCTGCATGCCCGGGACCTGCCCACGGGCGTGCATGTCACCGCCATGGGCTCGGACAGCCCGGAGAAGCGCGAACTGGATGCCTCGGTGCTGACCCGCGCCGACGCCTTCGTCTGCGATACCCGTGCCCAGAGTGAAGGCAACGGCGAGCTCAAGGCGTTCGAGGGCGGGGAAGTGCCCTTCAAGGTCCACGAGCTGGGCCGGGTGGTCGCCGAGGGGCAGCGCTTGCGTCTGACGGACGACACGCTGACGGTATGTGACCTCACCGGCACCGGCGTCCAGGATACCGCCATCGCCAACTTTGCCCTGTCGAGGCTGCTGTCCGGCTGAGCCCTTCCGCCGCAGGTCGACTTGTCGCGGCGGGCCTCCTGGCGCAGGCTGGGACCTTTCACCGACGGAAGGAGCAAGGGGATGGCAACGGTACTGGCCTTCGATGTCTATGGAACCCTGATCGACACCCACGGCGTGGTTGCCGAACTCGAGCAGCGCCTCGCGGGGCAGGACCGTTCGGACCTGGCCCCGGAGTTCTCGCGTCGCTGGCGTGACAAGCAGCTTGAGTACAGCTTCCGCCGCGGCCTGATGGGTGCCTACGTGGATTTTTCCCACTGCACGCGCGAGGCGCTGGAGTTCACCGACCGCGCCCTGCAGACACGCTTCTCGGAGACCGACAAGGAACACCTGATGGGCGTCTACGCCCGGCTGCCGGCATTTCCCGATGCGTCGGCCGCGCTGGATCGCCTCGCCGAGCTGGGGATTCGCTGTGTCGCCTTCTCCAACGGCAGCCGTGAGGCGGTCGAGGGGCTGCTGGAGCAGGCCGGGATTCGCGAGCGCTTCGAGACGGTGGTCAGCGTCGAGGAGATCAAGCGCTTCAAGCCCGACCCGGCTGTGTATGCCCATCTCCGCTATCGGCTCGAGAGCGACCCCGGCGATACCTGGCTGATCTCCAGCAACCCCTTCGACGTCATCGGCGCCCGCCATGCCGGCCTGCATGCCGCCTGGGTGCGCCGTACCCCGGATGCCCCCTTCGACCCCTGGGGGATCGAGCCGGATATCACGGTTCCCGACCTCGATGCCCTCGCCGAACGGCTCAGCTAGCAACCACACGACGACGCCCCGCGGCCGGTGCTCGGCCTGGGCGTCGTCGTAGGGGCTTTCAGGCGGCAAGACTACTCGGCCAGTTCACCGACGCTGACGGTGCCCCGGTCGGCCAGCTGAACCAGGCGCTCGTCGTTGACGGTCCACTCGGCCATGGAGCCGTCGTACATGGTGACGTTCTCCAGTCCGCCGATCTCGCTGAGCTGGAACCAGCCGCTGGCGGCCCAGTGGCCGGTGTTGCAGAAGGCCACGGTGGGTGCCTCGTGGTCGAGGCCGAGTTCGTCGATGCGGGCCTTCAGGGCGTCCGGCTGCAGGTAGTAGGCCCCGTCGCGCTCCTCGAAGCTGCCATCATGGGGCAGGTTCACCGAGCCGGGGATGGTGCCCGGCACGCGGGCGGCGGGGGACTGGGTCTCGCCCGTGAAGAAGGCCGGCGGCCGGGCATCCACCAGCGCTTCGCTCGCCTCGAGTGCGGCTTCCACCTCTTCGGTGGAGGCCAGCAGTGATTCGCGCAGGCTGCCCGTGAAGGAATCGGCATCCGGCGCCTCCACCGGACCGCTGGCCACCTCACGGCCCTGTTCCTCCCAACCGGCGAAACCGCCATTGAGGATCGTCACTTCGTCATGGCCCAGAGCCTTGAAGGTCCAGTAGATGCGGGCGGCACTGCCGAAGTCCGTGGGCCCTGTGCCGGCCGGGACCACGACCACGGTGTCGTCGTTGTCGATGCCCAGGTCGCCGATCAGGCTCTCCAGGTCCTCCACATCGGGCATCAGGCCGGCGACGCCGTCGCGGTCCTCCCGCCAGCCTGCATCGGTGTAGCTGCTGTAGCGGCTGCCCGGGATGCGGGCGGTCTCGAAGCTCTCCCGGTCGCCACCGTCATCGATGGCGGAGCGGACGTCCAGCACGACCAGATCGTCGCTGCCGAGCTGGCCCTCGAGCCACGCGGCGTCGACCAGGGGGGAAGGGTGCAGGGCATGGGCCGGGCCGGCGATGGCCAGGGCGGCAGTGGCCATAAGCAGTCGGGAACGCATGGGGGAATTCTCCTCGTCAGGGATGGAGCATGGCGTTCATGCTGCAATGGGATGGCGCTCCCTCGCCAAGAATGCTTCCTGACACATCTAGCTCATCCAGTTATATCAAGGAATTTTCTTATCCCTTTCCTCCTTCGGACGGCGGCTTCAGCCCTGCCAGGCGTGGCCGGCGAAGGCCTCGTCGAGTTCCGGGTGGTTGACGTGGTTGGAATAGTTGGAAAGCGTCTTGACCGCCAGGGCCAGTACGATCTGCAGCACCTGCTGCTCCTCGAAGCCGGCATCCAGGAACGCCTTGACGTCGGCCTCTCCGGGCTTGCCCCGGGTCTCGAACATCACCCTGGTGAACTCGGCCAGCGCCGCCAGGCGCTCGTCCGGAATCGGCTGGTCGTTGCGGATCGCCTCCAGCACGTCGGCCGGTACCTGAGACATCTTGTCGGCCAGCATGCTGTGTGCAGACATGCAGTAGCCGCAGCCATTGAGTCGGCTGACGGTCAGGAAGACCACTTCCTGCTCGGGCGGCGCGAAACCGGAGTCCTCGCGGAACAGCTCGTAGCCATGCAGGTAGGTGCTCAGCACGCCCGGAGCCTTGGCCATGCCCTCGTACATGTTGGGCACGAACCCCAGCTTGGCGTTGGCCTGCTCGAGCAGCGGCTTCGCCTTGGCATCGGCGTTGTCGAGGGTCTGGGGCGCGAGTTGCATCTGATAGTCGGCGGACATGGGTGTGTCTCCTTCGTCGTGGTGGGTACTGCCGTTGCGCCATTTATGGACTGATCGTTCCAGAAATGGCGAAAGAGAAGAGGGGAGGATCAGCGTCGCAGGCCGTCCAGAAGCAGCTCTACCGCCTGGCCGGCCTGCCCGGCATCCGCCCCGCTCTTCAAGAGGGTCCTGAGCCCGGCCATGCCCATCGTCAGGTAGCTGGCCAGGGCTGCTGCATCCCGTTCCGGGGCGATCTCACCCTCCGCCTGGGCCCGCGTCACTGCCAGCTGGAACAGTGCCGTGATGGCGGCGATGCTCTGGCGGGCATGCTGCGAGGGGGGGCCATCATGTTGGCCGAGCTCGCTCGCGGAGTTGAAAATCAGGCATCCCAGGGCAGCGCGATCACTGCCCGCTTCCTGTGCCGTCTCGCGAAACAGGGACGCCAGGAAGGCCATGGCCGAGGGGGCTGCCTCGAGGCGGCGTCCCAAGCGTCCCAGCAGGGACTCGCGATAGCGCCGCAGGGCTTCGAGGAACAGCTGCTCCTTGTTGCCGAAGGCCTGATAGAGACTGCTTCGTGAGAGATGCATGGCCTCGAGCAGGTCCCGAGTCGAGGCGTTGTCATAGCCTCGTGCCCAGAAGACCTGCATGGCGGCGTTGGCAGCCTCGTCCGGGCTGAATGCGATGGGGCGTCCTCGTCTCATGTCGACCAATTTAGTACCGATCGGTCCATAAATCAAGGCGCGACAGATCACGTTCCGGTTGCTATCGATGTAAGGAGCGTGTCGCAGCGTCGACAGAGTGGCCAGATACCACAATCACCAGCATCACGATCATGATGGCCGGACAGGAGATCCCGAGCATGACGGAGAAGCATTCGCCGACAAGAAGCTTCTGGCTGGGCGGCAAGCGCGCTGCCGAGCAGGACCGGTTCTTCCGTGAGGCCCTGGAACCCCTGGGCTGGCAGGTCGGGGACGAGCATGACTGGGACGCCGGTTGGATCACCGGCATGCCGGATGCCGCGCAGTTCCGGCGGGTCTCGCCGACGCGCAAGATGAACCACTTCCCGGGCAATGCGGCACTCACCGTCAAGAGTCGCCTCCATGACAGCCTCTCCACCCTTCGCGAGCGCATCCGGGAGAGCCATGGGGCCGACCACGAGCTCGTCCGGCGGCTGGCGTTCTTTCCCCGAGCCTATGTGATGCCCGGTGACTACCATGCGCTGCAGGAGGCCGCCCTGGCCGATCCCGCCCAGCGCTGGATCCTCAAGCCCACCAATGCCTCCAAGGGCAAGGGCGTGCGGGTGCTTCAGGATGTCGCCGAGGCGCCTCTCGCGCGGGACTGGCTGGTACAGGAGTATCTGGCCAATCCCCATACCATCCGAGGCCACAAGTATGTCCTGCGGCTCTATGTGCTGATCACCTCGCTGGAGCCGTTGCGCGTCTATCTCTACCGCCAGGGCTTCGCCAAGCTGGCCTCCGAGCCCTGGGATCCCGAGGATGCCGACAATCCCTATAGCCAGCTGACCAACCCGGACATCAACGCCCTGAACAGCCGTGCCGAAGTGCCGGTGGAGTTTATCGACCTGGAGCGATACCGGGCCTGGTTGAGAGATCAGGGGCACGACGACGAGGCCCTCTTCGCGCGAATCGAGGACCTGGTGACCCTGACCGCGATCTCCGCCGTGGATGCCCTGCGACGCCGCACGGCCGAGGCCGGCGCCGATCCGCGTGGCTGCTATGAGCTACTGGGACTCGACTGCCTGGTGGACGACACCCTCAAGCCGTGGATCCTGGAGTGCAACCTCAGCCCGTCGCTTGGCATCTGTGCCGCCCCGGAGACAGGGGGGCGCATCGAGGAGGCCGTCAAGGGCGGGCTGGTGCATGACCTGGTCTCGCTGGTTGATATCCCCGGACAGGCCCCGTCCGAGGCGGGCATTGCGGCGCAGGAGTCGGACGTTACTGCGCAGCTGGTCGTCGAGGCCGAGGCCGAGCAGGCTCGTGCCGGTGGCTTCCTGCGGCTGCTCCCGGCCGCCGACCCCGAGCGCTACCTGCCCTATTTCACGCTACCCACCTCGGCCGACCTGCGGCTGGCCGAGGCCCTCACGGGGCGCTCCCTGCCCCCCCCGCGGCTGCAGCGGCGCCACGTGGCGGAACTGGTCGACGAGGAGCGTCTCGCCCTCTATGACACGCGCCGCGGTCGCTACTACCGGCCCAACGACACGGCGACCCTGACCTGGCTGCTGGCGACCGAGGGGCTGGACCCCGATGCCATCGCCGATGAGCTGGCACGCGCCACTACCGAGGCGGGGGCACCGACGGAGAGTTCGGCACTGCGGCGCGATGTGTGGAACACCCTGCACGACTGGTGCCGTGCCGGCCTGCTCTGCCAGCAGGGCGTCGCACCGGCAGCGTTGCCGGAAGCGCGCGAGCTCCATGAGCAGACGATGTCGGTATCCCCGTCGGGGCGGGCCATGAGGCTCAGTCTGGACGGCCGTCACTGGGCCCTGGACGTGGGCAGCGGCCCCGCCATGGCGCGGTTGACGACATGGTTCGGCGAGCGGCTGTCACCGCTTGCCGATGAGGCGGCGAGCCGGCTGCCGCGGCTGGCGGTCCTGCGTGAGTCCGGCGGCTATGCCCTGGCCACCGACGACCGGTTGTTGGCCTCGCGGCTGACGCTGGCGCAGCTGGGCCCGGTGTTGACGGCGCATCTGATTCGCCAGGCCGCGATGCCTGGCCGACCGGTGGTCGACGCGGCCCTGCTGGTCACGCCGCACGGCAACGGGGTGCTCTGCCTGCTCCCCGACGAGAAGGAGAGTCGCGCCCTGTTGCAGCGGCTGCTGGAGGCCTCGGGTGGCGTGCTGACCCGCGGCGTACGCCTGGACCTCTCGGATCCGGCCATCGCCGAACCCCTGGACTTTCCGCTGCCGGGTGTCGCCGGCGTGACCCCGAGCGGGTTGCCCGACAGCGTGGCCCTTCGTGGCATGCTGCTGCCGGCCGAGGCATCTGCCGACCAGGCCCTCGCCCCGGTCGCCATGCTGGAGGCGCTTGGCGCCCTGCTGCCGAACTGCCTGACCGGTGATGGCCAGGCGCTGGATGCCCAGAGCGTGACGATTCTGGGCGACTGGCTCTCCTCCCTGGCCGTGTGCGCGTTGAGGGCAGGGCCAGGGGCGCCGGATGTCGCGTCACTGGCCGAATGGCTGGTCACCCGGATAGAAATCGCCCCTTCGGTCAACCCTCCCGCCATGGCGAGGGGGTAACAAGGGCATGAGCAACCGGTGATGCCCCCGGCATCGCCGTTGAAGAAGCCGGTCACGGGCCGGCGTCACGGCAAGACGACATGCCTGGCATGTCGCCCACCCTGTATCAAGGAGGTCATGATCATGACACTGCAAGACGAGAAGCGTCGTAGCCTGCTGAGTCGCCTCAGCCGTCAGCTGGGCTACACGGCACCGGCACTCGCCCTGGTCGCCAGCGGAGCGGCGTTCCAGGCCGTGGCCAGCGAGACGTCCCCCGAGCTGAACTACACCAACGGCGAGGAGGCTCCCCTGATGCTTGCCGAGGCCCACGCCGAGGGGGGCGCCGAGGGTGAAGCCAAGGCAGAAGGTGAGTACGAAGACATGGAAAAGGGCGAGGGCAAAGCGGAAGGTGAAGCAGAAGGGGAGGGTGAAGCAGAAGGGGAGGGTGAAGCAGAAGGCGAAGGTGAAGCAGAAGGCGAGGGCGAAGGCGAGGGCGAAGGCGAGGGGTGAGCCCTTCCTTCCCCATCAGCGGGAGACCAGGTCCGTCACCACGGTGGCGGCCTGGCTTTTTCCCTCTGCCGCTTCAGGTGATCCCCTGGCGTAACCCACAGTGGAACTCACAGGACTCTTGTCATGACATCACGTCACTCCCGGTCTTCTCCTGCCACGGCGCGTCTCGTCGAGGAGAATCTGCTGACCCTTGCACAGCTGAGGGGCATGGTTGCGGCCCTTACCCCTGAACGCTATCGAGAGGCATTCGGCGAGCACGGACGTCACACCCTGGGCAAGCATGTTCGTCACATCATCGATCATTACGATGCCCTCCTTGACGGCCTCGACCGAGGGGCAGAGGTCATCGACTACGAACAGCGCCAACGCGACGAGGCCCTCGAGCAATGGCCGCAGCAAGCGGCGAGGCATCTGGCCGCCGTCGAGGCTCGGCTGTCGTTGCTGGGCAGCGGACCTTCACCGGATGCGCTCACCCTGGCCTATCCCCTGGACGACGAGCGGCTCTCCCTGGCGTCAAGCCTGAACCGCGAGCTTGCCTTCCTGACCAGTCACAGCATTCACCACATGGCGATCATTGCCCTGCTGGCCGAGCAGTCGGGTATCCATCTGCCCGAGTCGTTCGGAGTGCATCCCTCCACGCTTCGCCACTGGCAGCGGGCGTCCGAGGAGCAGGCGCCACTCTCGCGGAGGAGTGCCTGATGAAGCGCGCGATACTGGCAACATGGCTGCTGGCGCTGATCCTGGCAGCCCCGGTCACCGCCGCCGAACCCCGTTGGCCTGACCAGGGGTGGCAGGTGATGCCCACCTCGCTTGCCTATGACGACCTGCTGGAAGCCCTGCGGGAGGCGGTCGAGGCCGAGGGCTTGTTCGTGGTGACCGAGGCCGGGCCTACCGAGGCCGCCGAAAACCGGGGTGTCACCATCCCCGGCAACCGGGTCGTGGGCGTGTTTCGCAACGACTATGCGGTTCGGATCCTGCGGCTGAGCGTCCCGGCGATGATCGAGGCCCCCATGCGCTTCTATGTCACCGAAAATGAGGAAGGCAGCGCCACGCTCTCCTGGAAGACGCCGACGCATCTGCTCGAACCCTACGTGGACGCGGCCGGCGAGGAACTGGAAACGGTGGGTCGCGAACTCGACACCCTGTTCGCTGCCATTGCTAAGCGTGCCACCGAGGAATCGGAGTGACCGGATCGAGCGTCACCTCGGGCACTTGAGGCGCTGACGCGTCGCAACCCCCTCCCTCGTTCGGCCAACTGCGGCCGTTCCTCCAGGACGGTCACGACGGCGGGTCGGCCATATCCTGCAGCGGTGATTGCGCCACCGCATCTTCATTTCCCGACCCCCGAGCCAGGACGATCGGACACTTGCCCGGTCCGGCCGACTTCCTTGTGTAAGGACACGCCGGCCTCGGCGACCGAGTGGCGGCGTCTCACTGGCGTGCCATGTCAGGAACGTCGAATCCACCATGGAGTATCGAGGAAGAAAGATGACCAAGACGTTGAGCCTGCTGCTGTTGAGGATCTCGCTGGGCGGTTTGCTGCTGATCTGGGGAGTCGACAAGATCGTCAATGTCGAGCATGGCCTCGCCATCGCCGACAATTTCTATGGCGGACTCATGGCGAGCGAGACCCTGCTGCCACTGGCGGGTGCCGTCCAGATGCTGGTCGGCCTGCTGGTGGTCATCGGCCTGGTCAGGCGCTGGGTATATCCTCTTCAGCTGATCTTCAACGCGGCGTCGCTGGTCGCGGTTAGTGCCTCGATCATCGATCCCTGGGGATGGTACCTGGAGGGCACGAATGCCCTCTTCTATCCTTCCCTGATCATCTTTGTCGCTAGTCTTGTGGTGATGGCCTTCCGGGAAGAGGACCGGCTGTCCCTGGATGCGGCCAGGCAACGCCCGGGCCCGGTCAGCTGGGAAGCACGTCGTCGTTGTAGCTGATGAGTGGCGATACGCGGCCACCGGTCGGTATCGCCGTCCGGGGTCAGGGACAGTCGGGCGGTTCGGGACTCGCGGAAAATGCCAGATGCGTGAACCAGGCCGTGGCATCCACCCCGGCATTGTCGCCGTCGCTCATCAGGGCGAGGCCATCGATGCTGTCCGGGCGACTCCCGAAGAGTCGCAGATAGTCCTCTCGGACATCCCTCACTTCCGCCACCCATTCGCCCACGCGCGCTTCACCACTCTGCAGGGCCAGCAGCTGGGCGCGTGAGGTAAAGGCATTGGGCCAGTCCGTGCCGGCAGGCTGGCTCGAGGCCCACACGTAGTTCACCGCCTCGACCTGCCAGGGCAGCAGCCCCGTCTTGCGAGCCACATAGACCCTGGCCGGGTAATCGTCACCCGACTTTCGTGTCTCGTCGAGCCCCTCATGTATTCCTGATACCTGCCAGCACCAATGCAGGTAAGGCGTCTCGCGAAGGTCGATCTCGCGTTCCAGGTATTTCGCCGAGGCCTGCTGCCGGGCGCTGGCCTGGAGGAGCCGAGTGCCTTGCCGCTCGATGACCCGGTACTCGGTCTCGCCCTCGAAATTTCGTGTCGGCCATGAGTGAATATCATCCGGCGAGAAGATCAGGTCATCTGCTGCGATGACCGGCCCTGCGACCAGTGTCGTCAAGGTTAGCAGGCAGCAGGGGGAAAAGGATCTGGTCATGGGAAAAGTCACTCCACGTATGTCAAGCGCCCTGGGTCGGATCGGTGGTGTCTCGAATGTCGTGTAACGTCATCACGGAAAAAGGGTTTCGTCATGTGATGAAGAGAAGGCGAAGTCTTACCGTGATAGAGCCGGATTCATCTCCTCGTTACGTCATAAAGTGATAAGGTTCTTCCGCTTTATTTTCTTGGATGGCGTCTCTTTTTTGGATGTATCGTAAGGATGATGGCCTCCAGTGCACCAAGTATCAAGACCTGATTAAAGGTCTTTTACTAGCCGAGAGTCACGAGGTGTAGCCATGAAAATTCGAACCGTATCATTGGCCATGATGGCCTTGATGCTGAGTGCCGTCCCCCTGATGGCGATGGACTCCGAGTATCAGGAGAAGCGTCGTCAGGCGTTGCAAGAGAAAAGTAAAAGCTCGGCCATTCAGGCGGAAAATGCCATCGATCAGCGGCGCGACAGGGAGGTGAGTCAACGTGGAGAAGGGCAGCATCGCCGGTCAGATGACGAATGGCAGCAGACGCGAGAAGCCCTGCGCTACTGGTGGAACTGATCCCCTGCCCTAGAGCAACTGACCCCGGACCTGATCCCTCAGGCCCGGGTTTCTTGCCTTGTGCGGGGGTCTTGGCCATCCTGAGAGGACATTCGCTGAAAGTGAGGAGATTCCATGCGCAAGACGCTGATCTGGACGGCCATTGCCATGTTCGTGGCTGTACCGCTGGTGGTGCAGGCGGAAGAGCATGGGGTGATGCACCTGCAGTCGAGCGACGATATCGAGCGTGTCGAGGAGCGGCTTCGTGAGGCCATCGAGGACAAGGGACTGACCCTGATGACCGTTGTCGATCACACCGCCAATGCGGAGGGCGTGGGGCTCTCGTTGCCGGCGACCCGTACCTTCATCTTCGGAAATCCGCAGGTGGGTACGCCGATGATGCAGTGCCAGGGAAGCATGGCGCTGGACCTGCCCCAAAAGATGGTGGTGCGGGAGACCGACGAGGGCGTCAGGCTGGAGTGGAATTCGCCACACTACCTGGCCGAGCGCCATTCACTGGAGGAGTGCGACCTGCCTCTGGACAAGGTCGCCGGTGTACTGGAGGGCGTGGCAAACGCTGCCGCAGGCCAGTGAGGCCAGACTGTGAAAGATTGACGGGCCTCAGTGCCCGTGATCGTCCCGCTCGGGGTCAAGTTCCGGGCCGAATCGCCTGCCGGCCTCATGAAGCAGCGTGAACTGTCTGTCACACTCTCGGCAGGCGCCGCACATGGAAAGGTGTAACCTCAGGGATACCCGTTCCTGGAAGTTGAGAGGGCGGTCCTGCTTGAGAGACATCAGGCGGGTCGCTTCCTTGCACATCATCATGCCGTTTCCTCCTTAAGCCAGCCCTTTTCGATGCAGGCCCTGAGTCGCAGCCGGGCGCGATGCAGTATCACCCAGCAGTTGTTCTCCTTGATGTCCAGCTCCCGGCAGATATCGTCGGTGGAGAGCCCCATCAGCTCGCGCAGGGAAAACACCCTGGCGGCGTTTTCCGGCAGGGCGATCATGCAGGCATCGAAGACCTGCCAGAAGTGCTCGGTCTCGAAAGCTGCCTCGGGCTCACCCCAACTGGAAGGGCGAGCACTCTCCTGCCAGCGGCCATTCTGCTGGAATTGTCGGTCGATGGCGTCGTCGTCGTCCTCATCCTCGAGGGGCTGCCAGCGTCCATGACGCTTCTGTACGCGCATGGCATCGAGGAGCTTGTATTTGAGGATGCCGAAGACCCAGGTCTCGTAACCGGATCGTCCGGCAAAGCTTTCATTCTTTTCGATGGCCGACATCATTGCCTCCTGTACGGCATCCTCGGCCTGGCTTCGATCACGCAAGTGCATGAGGGCGAAGGAGACCAGTCGTGGCCTGACAGCTGTAAGTCTCTGTAGCCTATCTTCTTTTTCGTTCATCTATGAGTCCCTCGTTCCCTATGCTGATGCTTGGACCGGATTCAGGCAAAGTCTAGCAGCTGGTGTCAGCCAGGGTACAGGATCTCCCGGGTGAGTCGTTCAAGTCAGGCTTTCCTTACAGGAATCGCAAGGTTTCCGACAGGAAAACTGGCGTCACTGTCGTCAGGAATCCTGCTGCTTTTCCTTGTAAATAATGTCGGGTTTTCGATGCTTGGTGGCAAGTATGTGGTTGACAGGAATGATCCGTTACTTCTTGAGTGATCGATGTCCTTTGTTTCTTATGTCAGGAGGTTTCCTTCCATCGACGTAGGAGATGATGTGGAGATGATCAGGCTTATTCCCGACCATGGGTGATGGGTCCGGCATGCCGGGTCATCGATAACGGCCGCCGGTCATCGAGATCAGGTGGGGATGATTCACCAGCCGATCGAGGTCCTCGGGCCTGTCCACATCCCAGAGGCGGGCGGGACATACCAGCCGCCAGTCCAGCTCATCGGCGCGATCGCGCGTCTGTGCCATGACGCGGTTCGTGCCCCAGTCGATGGCGGCGAAGAGGCGGTGGTCGGCTCGTCGGACCCCGACCAGCGCATAGCCGCCATCCTCCACCGGCAGGAAGACGGCGTCGGCGTCCGTCAGGGCCGCCTGGCAGCGCTTGAGCAGCGCAGGGGTGAGCGCCGGACAGTCGCTGCCGATCAGCACTCCCGGCGCGTCCATGGCCTGAAGGGCGTGGTACATGCGCTCTCCCAGGTCGCCCTCGGGCTGAGCGCGAAGCCTGATGCCATGCCGGTCGGCCAGTTCCCGGAACATGGGGTGGGCATGATCCAGTGCCGTCCACAGGGTGATGCGTTGCGGCGAGGTCGCCGCGAGGGCAGTGCCCACCGCATGCCGCAGCAGCCGCTCGTGCAGCCGGCAGGCGCCCTCGGCGCCCAGGGCCGGCATCAGGCGCGTCTTCACCTGTCCCGGAATCGGAGCCTTGGCGAGTATCGCCAGGGGCGCCTGGCCGCGGGTGTCAGCGGACATGGCGATATTCCCGGGCCAGGACATCCGCCGACGCCCCCCGCCAGTAGCGCCAGCGCAGTCGCCACATCAGCAGCAGGGTCCGCCAGACACCCTCTCGCGCCCAACGCCGTCCCGAGGTCGTCACCCTGGCGCGCAGGCAGGCCGGCGGCGATTGCCGCTTGAGTCGCCGCGACATCTCGATGTCCTCCATCAGCGGCTGGTCGGGAAAGCCGCCCGCGGCGTCGAAGGCCTCCCGGGTCATGAACAGCCCCTGGTCGCCGGTGGCGATGCCCGTCAGGCGTGAGCGCAGGTTCATGGCGCCGGCGATCACGGGCAGCAGCGGATGCCTCCCTTCCAGACGGACATCGAAGCGGCCCCACACGCACTGGCCTGACAGGGCCGACGCGATCGACAGGTCGGCGCGCGGGGGGAGTCGCGTATCGGCATGCAGGAACAGCAGGTGTCGTCCGCGGGCCTCGCGAGCCCCGGCATTCATCTGTCGGGCTCGGCCAGACGCTCGACGCAGTACCCTTGTTGCCAGGGGGCGGGCCCGGCTCACCGTATCGTCGAGGCTGCCCCCGTCCACGACCAGTATCTCGACGCCGTCGGCCTCCCAGGGCGTCAGACGGGTCAGCAACTCCTCGATGGTGGCCGCTTCGTCCAGTGTCGGGATGATGATGCTGAGCCTCGGCGTTTCCGGCATGCCGACGGTCCTCCTGATGCGCGTATCGGTGCTGTGATGCCTTGGGTCGGATCATCCGCCTCGGCCTTACAAGATGGCGGTGGCTGCCGCTCCTGTAAGGCGTCTTCCGACGATACGACAGAAACGCAGAGCCGCCGATGCCGGGGACAAGAGAAGGGCAGGTCATGAGGCTTCTTCACGCCTGGTGGCTCGCCCTGGCGTCATCCATCTCCTGAGTCGCCGGAGGGCCCCATCGATGTCCAACATGCTTGAACGCTGTGGTTATGGCCTCGGGTGCTGGCTCTCCTGCCCCAGACCCTGGCTCAGCCCCCAGTTACCCGTCGACGAGGGCGTGCAGGCATGTCTCGAGCCCGGTGATGTCCTGCTGGTCGAGGGCTCCTCGAGGATCAGCACGGTGATCAAGTACCTGACGCAGTCCACCTGGTCCCATGCCGCCCTCTATGTTGGCGAGGGTGGCTGTGCGGGGTCGGCAGCCTCGGTCCGGGGCGGCGGTTTTGTCGAGGCCGACCTGGCGGAGGGGGTGCGTGTGGTGGGATTCGATGAGTTCGAGGGCTATCCGCTGCGCATCTGCCGGCCGGTAGGCCTGGGGCGTCAGGACCTCGAGCGGTTGATCGCCTTTGCCTGCGGGCGCGTGGGTCACCGCTACGACCTGCGCAACATCCTCGACCTGGCCCGTTACCTGCTGCCCTTGCCCCCCGTGCCCACGCCCTGGCGACGGCACATGCTCGGGCTGGGCAGCGGCGATCCGACCCGGGCCATCTGTTCGACCCTGATCGCCGAGGCCTTCCAGTCGATTCGCTATCCGATCCTGCCGATCACCGTTGCGGGCGAGGCGAGGGTGTTCCAGCGCCGCCACCATACGCTGTTCACCCCCCGCGATTTCGATCTTTCCCCCTGGTTCGAGGTCGTCAAGCCCGGGCTGGTAGGGGGCTTCGACCCCCACGAGCTGCACTGGCAGGAACCGGCCTGAGCCCGTCTCGGGTCAGGGGGCCCAGAGGCTCAGTGGGACAGTTCGATCACCCGCCCACCGGCATCCTCGGCGTCTTCACCATCGTGAGTCACCAGCAGGCTGGGCAGGCCGGCCTCGCGCAGGCGGTCGAACACCAGCCGGCGCATCTCATGGCGCAGGTGGGTATCGAGCTTCGAGAAGGGTTCGTCGAGCAGCACCGCACAGGGGGCCGACAGCAGCAGGCGCATCAGCGCCACCCGGGCCTTCTGGCCGCCGGAGAGGGTGGCCGGGTCCCGGTCGCCGAACCCGGCGAGGCCGATGTTTGCCAGGGCCTTGTCGACCCGCGCGGCCTTGTCGGTACTGTCCCTGGGCATGCCGAAGCGCAGGTTGCCGGCTACCGAGAGGTGGGGGAAGAGCAGCGGATCCTGGAACAGCAGGCCGATGCCGCGCCGCTCGGCCGGCAGGCCGCTGATGTCGTGGCCGTCGAGCAGCACCTGGCCTCCGGCCCGGAACTCGGGCGCCAGGAAGCCGGCGAGATAGGCGAGCAGGGTCGACTTGCCCGAGCCGGAGGGTCCCATGACGGTGAGGACCTCGCCGGGGCCGATCTCGGCATCGAGCTCCACCAGGACCTGGTCGCCCAGCTGGATGCAGATATCACGAAGTTCGAGTCGATGGGTGGCGTTCATGGGGCTCCTTGCATGCCGCGCCGCCTCGACCATAGCAACCTGGGCAGGCCGACGGCGAGGATGAAACCCGCCAGGGGCAGACAGGCCTGAACCAGTGCCCAGACGCCGATCACCCGGCGGTTGCCGCCGGCGGCCAGCGAGACGGCCTCGGTGGTGACGGTGGTCACCCGTCCTCCCCCCAGCAGCTGGGTGGGCAGATACTGGCCGATGCTGACCGCCAGCCCCACGGCCAGGGCGGTGAGGATCGGGGCCAGCAGCATCGGCAGACGCACGCGCCAGAAGGCACCGTTGCACGAGGCGCCCAGCGTCAGCGCCAGCCGAGACCAGCGGGGGTCGAAGCGCCGATAGGCCTCCGAAAGCGAGAGGAAGACGTAGGGCAGCACGAACAGCAGGTGGCCGAAGGCGACCAGGGCGAGGGTCGGTCGGGTGCCGAGCTGTTCCATCACCACCGCCAGGCCGAACAGGAAGGCGATCTGCGGGACGATCAGCGGCAGGTAGAGCAGCCACAGGGCCCGCGAGGGGTGTCGGCCGGTCCGCTGCTCGTTTTCCAGTGCCGCCAGGGCCAGGACCATGGCGAGCAGCGTCGCGCACAGGGCGATCAGCGCCGTCGAGGCGACCGGCCCGGCCAGCGAGGGCAGGACCCGGGCCCAGTGTGCGGCGGTGAAACTTCCCGGCAGGGCGTCGGGGAAGCGCCAGAAGCCCGCCACGGAGTGGATCGCCAGGCCGGCGATGCCGAAGAAGGCGATCACCGTGGCCAGCAGGATCCACAGCTTGCCGGCGACATGCAGCCCCGTCTCGCCCCGGCGCCGTCCGCCGCGGGCGATCCAGCCGCCCATCAGCCTGGCCACGAGCCGCTCCAGTCCCCACCAGATCGCCAGTGCCGTGGCGGTGACGCCGAGCTGCAGGATCGCGCCGGCCGAGGCCAGGAAGCGCTTGTCGAGGTCGGGGTCGCTGAACCAGCCGAGGATCGAGACGGCCAGCGTCGGTGGCAGGGTGGGACCGAGGATCATCGCCACATCCACCACCGACGAGGCGTAGGCGATCACCGCGTAGACCGGCAGGCGGATCAGCGGATAGAGCGACGGGGCGACCACCTTCCACCAGGCCAGGGTCGGGCGGTAGCCCAGCGAGCGGGCCATGGCGACGCGCCGTTCGGGGTCGAGCTGGGGCAGGGCCGCCAGGCTCATCAGCAGCAGGAAGGGAATCTCCTTGATCACCAGCCCCGCGATCAGGGAGAGCCCCCAGGGATCCTGGACGATCAGCAGGTCCGGTGGACGCTCCCAGCCGGTCAGCCCTGGCGAGGCGAGTCGCGCGACCAGCCCCGAGGGGGCGATCAGGAAGGCCAGGCCGAAGGCCGCGGCGGCATGGGGAATGGAGAGCAGCGGCGAGACCAGTCGCCGGATCCAGCGGTCGAGCCGGCTGCCGGTCGCGGCGGCCAGGTAGAGCAAGACCACCGCCAGCGAGATGGCGGTAGCGAGCAATCCGCTGGCAAGGCTGATGGTGGCCGAGCGCCAGATGCCGGGCTCGGCGAACAGGGCCCGCCAGGGGGCGAGCGACAGGCTATCCCCGCCCAGGGCCGGCAGGTAGCCGAAGGCCGGCAGCAGGGCCATGCCCAGGCCGGCCAGGATCGGGGCAACCAGCAGCGCGACGAGCAGCACGGGGGCCAGGCGCAGCATCATCGAGCGGGCCTCGTCGCGGGAGCAGTCGGGTCGCGGTGTCTCGCCATCAGTTGCCGATGTAGCGGGCCTGCCAGGCATCCTGCAGGGCCGTCATCCAGCTGGGGTGCGGCTCGGGCAGGGTCTGCTGCAGGGCGCCAGCGGGCAGCATCGCCGGGTTGCTCTCGTCCAGGGTGAACAGGGCCCGGCTGTCGTCATCGAGGCGGGCCACGTCGAGCACGGTGCGATCCCCCCAGACGGCAAGGTCCTGCTTGTGTGCCTGGGCCTCGGGCGAGAGGAGGAAGTCGGCGACCACCATGGCGCCGGCCTTGTGGGGCGAGTTGAAGGGGATGGCCACGAAGTGCACGTTGCCCAGGGTGCCGTCCTGGGGCACATAGCTGCGCGTGCTGGGCGGCAGTTCGAAGTCGGCGACCGCCGCCGCCGGCTCCGAGGGGGTGAAGGTGAAGGCCATCGCCAGTTCACCGTCGCCCATCAGGCTGCGCATCTCGGGCCCGGTGGCAGGGAACTGTCGACCGCTGCGCCACAGGTGGGGGTGGAGCGCGTCCAGATACTCCCACAGCGGGGCAGTGATGGCCGCGAAGTCGCTCTCGTCGACCGGTGCGTAGAGCGCGTCGTCCTCGTCGGTCAGGGCGATCAGGGCCTGCTTCAGGAAGGTGCTGCCGGTGAAGTCGGGAATCCGCGGGTAGGTGAAGCGCCCGGGGTTGGCCTCGGCCCATTCCAGCAGGGCCTGGATATCCTGCGGGGGCGCCGCGACCTCGTCGCTGTCGTAGTAGAAGGTGATCTGTGCCCGGCCCCAGGGGGACTCGTACCCCTCGGTGGGCAGGGTGAAGTCGGTGACCACTTCGGGATTGTGCTCGGGGTGGGTGAGTGCGAAGTTCGGCAGCGCCTCGGCGAAGGGACCGAACAGCAGGTCGTTGGCCTTCATGGTGGCGAAGTTCTCGCCATTGATCCAGATCAGGTCGACATTGCCGTCGTCATGGTTGTCGGCCTGCTTTTCCGCCAGCACCCGGGAAACCGCCTCCGCGGTGTCGCCGACCTTGACGTGGGTGAGTTCGATATCGAACTGCTCCTCGACCCGCCCGGCGACCCAGTCGATATAGTCGTTGGTGCGCTGCTCACCGGCCCAGGCATACCAGTAGACCGTCTGGCCGCGCGCCTCGTCGAGCACGGCCTCCCAGTCCGACGGGTCGGGCGCGGCCGCGAGGCCCGTGGACGTGAGCAGCAGTGCCGGCAGAAGGGCGGCGAGCCGGGGGAAAGGAGCGCGCATCGCAGGGTTCCTCTTTTCTGGGGAGACAGCGTGAAGGGTCGGTCGAGAGGGCACGGGTCAATCGTCATCAGGGGCAGAGAGCAGGCGTGCCAGCACGCGACTCTCTTGCCGCACATGTTCGATCACGGCCCCGGAAAGGTAGTGGTCGACTCGGTCGCGGACGTGGGCGATCAGGGCATCGTCGCTCAGCTCGGCGGACCAGTCCTCGCCGCGGGCATGGGCGTCCCGGGAGCGAAGGTTACTGGCTCGCCACTTCGCGCACCAGGTCAGCGACCAGAGCCACATGGCCCGCCGGCTTGCCAGCAGCGTGGCGGCCTCTCCGTCGAAGCCCGTGGCGGCGATCCAGTGACGGTAGAAGGCGGCCACCTCGGCGGGGAGCAGTTCGGCGCGGCTCTGCAGGTCCCAGGTGGTGGAGGTGTAGAGGCTGGCGTGAGCCAGGTCGAAGCCCGCCAGGCCGTAGCGGCATTTCTCCAGGTCCACCAGCACCGCGCGTCCGGACTCGGTGACCAGGAAGTTGCCGGGATGGGCATCGAAACTGATCAGTCGGGGCTCGGCGCCAGGCCCGGGAGGCAGGCGTTCCGGCAGGGCGGCCAGCTCGGCCTCGATCAGCCCTCGGGCGTCGGCATCCAGTCCGGCCTGGTCGAGGAAGCGGGCCTGATCCCTGACCTCCTCGAGCATCGCCGCCCAGGGGTCGGCGGGTGACAGCAGTGGCGGGCGTGCCTCGGCATCGGGCACGTCCAGTACATGGAAGCTGGCCAGCGCCTCGGCGATGTCGGGAAGGTCATCCGGGAGCCTCGCCGGGCGACCGCGGATGGCACTGACCAGCAGCCCGCCACGGGGCAGCGCCGGGCCGGGTGGGAGGATGCCGTGAAGGGAGGGGGCATGGCCGCCCTGGCTGGCCCGGTCAAAGCAGGCCGCCTGGTAGTCGAGGTTGGCGGCGGGGTCGAGTCGCATCTGGCTCTGCTTGGGTAGTCGCGCCACCCAGTCGATCTGTTCCCGCTCGAGCCACACATGGTGATGGGCAAGACCCGTATCGGCCATCGGGTACATGGCCTGAATGTCCGCGTCATGACCGCCGTGGCGCAGGGCCACTGCCAGGGGATGGCAGAGGTCCGGTCGGGCCTGTGGCGAAGCGGGGCGAACAGCAATATCCGGCATGACGCTCCTCGGGTGATGTTGTGGCGGTCGGTGATGGATGGTCGTGCGGCGCAAGGTTTTCCTTACATACCGGGGGCGTCTTCCCCGGCAGCCCCCGATGGCCTGCTGCATGTCGGCAGGCTGTAAGCCTGGGGCATCGACATCGACATAGGGGAACCGTTGTGGGGTAACGGTGGAGCGAGGGCTCCGGATATCTCCTGGATGGACACAAGCGAAGGTGAACAATATGTCACAGCATGACGATAAACGCCGCAAGCTCCTGGGCCGTCTGAATCGGCAACTGGCCTACACGGCCCCGCTGCTCGCCCTGGCGGCGGGGGGTGCCGTCCTTCACGCCGCCGCAGGCGATGACGCGGCCGTTGCCGACGTTGCCTCGCCCTCCGATGCGTCCCTGATGCTGGCCAGCAACCATGCAGAGGGGGCCGCCGAGGCGCAGGGCGAAGCCGAGGGAGACGCCCAGGGCGAGGCAGAAGGCGAGGCCGAGGCAGAGGGTGAAGCGGAAGGAGAAGCGGAAGGAGAAGCCGAAGGTGAGGCGGAAGGAGAATCCGAGGGCGGCGCCAGCGCCGCAGTGGCCAGGCCCGAGGGGTATTCGCCGGCCTATAGCGAGACCGGCGACAATCCCCAGGAAATGCTGGCTCGCGGCGAGGAGCTCTATTACGACACCTCCCTGAGCAGCAACGGCCTTGCCTGCGCGAGCTGCCACGGCAGTGACGGTCAGGACATGGGCTACAACTCGACATTCGAGCAACCCTTCCCCCATCAGGTGGCGATGGCCGCCAACCAGTTCGGGATGTCGGAAGTGCACGCCGACGAGATGGTGCAGATCTGCATGGTGGCGCCGATGGCGGCCGAGCCTCTCGAGTGGGGCAGCGAGGAGCTGACGTCTCTGGCGGCTTACATGGTGGAGGTGCAGAAGCGCGTTGCCGGCGAACCCCATGACCTCTGAGCCCGGCTTGCGGCGCTGAACGCCCTCATCTCTGCACTCTGCCATCGTCCCCGGGTCCGCCAGCTGGCGGGCCCGACATCGGCTGACTGCGATGAAGCCACCTCAACCCCTTCGACTGGAGGCAGGCTGTTGTCGCCTCCGGGTCCACTGCCTACGCTGATATCGGTAAAGACTGAACCACTGCTCCCCGATGAGGTTCTCAGGGAAAGGCACTGGAGGGCGAGCACGAGATGACGAATCCAGATCGCAGGGGCATGGCCGGGCGCATCCTGATGCTGGTAAGCCTGCTGTGTCTGGCGCTCGGTGCGCTGCTGGCCTGGCAGGTGCAAGCGCAGCAGGGCGAGCGAATCGCTCTGGTGATGACGGTCGACGATGCCATCGGGCCGGCCATCAGCGACTATTTCCAGCGTGGCCTGGAACTCGCCGAGGAGCGCGATGCCGAGCTGGTCGTGGTGGAGATGGACACACCCGGCGGCCTCGATGCCTCGATGCGTTCGATGATCCGCGCCATGCTCACCTCCAGCGTGCCGGTGGCCATCTATGTCTCGCCGGCGGGTGCCCGGGCGGCCAGCGCCGGGACCTACCTGCTCTACGCCAGCCACGTGGCGGCCATGGCGCCGGCCACCCATCTCGGCTCGGCGACTCCGGTGCAGATCGGCGGCGGTGGCCTGCCTGGACTCGGCGATGACGATGACGGTGGAGAGGGCGACGCCCGGGCACAGGAGGCCGAGGATACCGACGAGCCGGCGACGGGAAACGAGGGGAACGCCGATGGCGAAGCGCCCGCCAGCGAAGGCGAGACCAGCGAAGAGGCCGGCGGCGACGACCGACGGCGTGGCGAGACGGCCATGGAGCGCAAGGTGCTGGAGGACGCGGTGGCCTATATCCGCTCGCTCGCCGAGCGCCACGGTCGCAATGCCGACTGGGCGGAGCAGGCCGTGCGCGAGGCGGTCAACCTTACCGACCGGGAGGCCCTGGAACAGAACGTCATCGACGTGGTGGCCACTGGCCTGGAAGATTTACTGACCCAGATCGACGGGCGCACGGTGGTGATGGAGGACGGCGAGCGTACCCTGGCGACCGCCGATCTTGCCGTCGAGCGCTTCGATCCGGACTGGCGGACCAAGCTGCTGGCCGTGATCACCAATCCCAATGTCGCCTACTTCCTGATGATCATCGGCTTCTACGGGCTGATCTTCGAGCTGTCCAATCCGGGCAGCCTGGTGCCGGGGACCATCGGCATCATCTCGCTGTTGCTGGCGCTGTTCGCCTTCCAGGTACTGCCGGTCAACTATGCCGGCCTGGCGCTGATCCTGGTGGGGCTGGGGCTGATCGTGGGCGAGGCATTGATGCCCAGTTTCGGCATTCTCGGGATAGGCGGCATCGTCGCCTTCGTGATCGGATCGGTGATGCTGATGGACGCGGACAACCTGAACATCTCGCTGCCGATGATCGGCGGCATCGCCCTGCTGGCGGCGGGTCTGATGCTGTGGGTGATGACCCGCTTCATCGGGCTGCGCCGTCGCGTGCCCCGGACCGGTCAGGAAGAGCTCGTCGGCAGCGAGGCCAAGGCACTCGAGGATTTCGCGGGACAAGGCCATGTGCGGCTGATGGGGGAGCGCTGGAATGCCCGCAGTACGCAGCCGCTGACCCGGGGTCAGGCGGTACGCGTGACGGCGGTCGACGGCCTGACCCTGGAGGTGGAGCCGCTCGACGCCTCGTCATGAGACGCTGGCAAGATCTCCGGCGCCAGCCGTCGCCGGACACATCGAAGGAGAGCAAGCCATGTGGATTTCCTATCTCGTTCCGGTCGTCCTGCTGCTCATGCTGCTGGCAGCGTCGATCCGTATCCTGCCCGAATACAAGCGCGGGGTGGTGTTCTTCCTCGGCCGCTTCCAGGCGGTAAAGGGGCCGGGCCTGTTGATCATCATTCCCGGCATCCAGAAGATGGAGGTGGTCGACCTGCGGGTGATCACCATGGACGTGCCCGAGCAGGACGTCATCTCCCAGGACAACGTCACCGTCAAGGTCAATGCGGTGCTCTACTTCCGGGTGGTGGACCCGGAGAAGGCGATCATCCAGGTGGAGAACTTCGTCAATGCCACCAGCCAGCTGGCCCAGACCACGCTGCGCTCGGTGCTCGGCAAGCATGACCTCGACGAGATGCTCTCCGAGCGCGACAAGCTCAACGACGACATCCAGGAGATCATCGACAGTTCCGCCGAGAGCTGGGGCATCAAGGTGGCCAACGTGGAGATCAAGCACGTCGACCTCGACGAGAGCATGATCCGCGCCATCGCGCGCCAGGCCGAGGCCGAGCGCGAGCGACGCGCCAAGGTGATCCACGCGGAGGGTGAGCTGCAGGCCTCCAAGAAGCTTGTTGAGGCGGCCAACGTGATGTCAGAGAACTCCGCCGCGCTGCAGTTGCGCTACCTGCAGACCATGAGCGACATGAGCAACAAGAACGCCTCGACTATCGTGGTGCCGCTGCCTATCGATCTGGTGGAAGCCTTCCGGCAGATGAAGGCCTCACCCGCGGCCAGGGCCCGTACTGGCGGAGCCACGCCGGACGATACCGACGCCTCCTGATCACGCCCTGCCTCGGCCTGGCGGTCGTGGCATCCCTTGGCGACCGCGCGCCGGAATGCACCGCAGCATATGTTCTGCTAGAATCCAGCGCTCTTGTCGTACGCACCCGTTGGACTTTCGTCTGATGGTGCATCCTTGATAAAGAGCAAGGGAACCCGCAGAACATGATGACTCCCCTGGCAGGGCTGGCCACGCCGCCCTAGCGCACCCCTTCCTACCTCCCGGCGATCCCACCGTCATCGGTGCGTCATCGCTCGACATCACGCTGATGTCCCGGGCGCCCCTGTGCGCCACTTTGCTTGCGATTTCCGCCTTCTCCTGAGTCCGCCATCGGCAACAGCGCCCGACTAGGGTGCCGGGGAGGGCATGTAAACGACAGGAGCTCGACGCCTCACGGCTCTCCACACCCCCTGACTGGACCGCAGCATGTACGAAAAAATGAAACTGAGTTGGTTCTCCAACCTCAAGGGCGACACCTTGGCGGGTATCGTCGTGGCCCTGGCGCTGATCCCCGAGGCCATCGCCTTCTCCATCATCGCCGGCGTCGACCCCAAGGTGGGCCTCTACGCCTCCTTCGCGATCTGCGTGATCATCGCCTTCACCGGCGGGCGCTCCGGCATGATCTCCGCGGCCACCGGCGCCATGGCGCTGCTGATGATCACCCTGGTCAAGGAGCATGGCCTGGAGTATCTGCTGGCCGCCACCCTGCTCACCGGTGTGCTGCAGATCATCGCGGGGTATCTCAGGCTCGCCGACCTCATGCGCTTCGTCTCGCGCTCGGTGGTCACCGGCTTCGTCAACGCCCTGGCGATCCTGATCTTCATGGCCCAGTTGCCGGAACTGACCGGCGTGACCTGGCACGTCTACGCCATGACCCTGGCCGGCCTGGCGATCATCTACGGCTTCCCCTATGTGCCGGTGATCGGCAAGGCCATTCCCTCGCCGCTGGTGTGCATCGTGGTGCTCACCGCCGTCTACCTGCTGACCGGCATGGAGATCCGTAGCGTGGGCGACATGGGCGAGCTGCCCGACAGCCTGCCGGTCTTCCTGTGGCCCGAGGTACCGCTCAACCTCGAGACGCTGATGATCATCCTGCCCTACTCGCTGATGCTGACCGTGGTCGGCCTGCTGGAGTCGATGATGACCGCCACCATCATCGATGACCTGACCGATACCCGGAGCGACAAGAACCGCGAGTGCAAGGGCCAGGGCATCGCCAACATCGGCGCCGGGCTGCTTGGTGGCATGGCGGGCTGCGCGATGATTGGTCAGTCGGTGATCAACATCAAGTCCGGCGGTCGCCGTCGCATGTCGACCCTGATCGCCGGTGTGGCGCTGCTGCTGATGGTGGTGTTCCTGGCCGACTGGGTTTCCCAGATCCCCATGGCGGCCCTGGTGGCGGTGATGATCATGGTCTCCATCGGCACCTTCAGCTGGAGCTCCATCAAGGACCTCAAGAAGCACCCGATGAGCACCAACATGGTGATGGTGGCCACCGTGGTGGTGACCGTGGGTACCCACAACCTGGCCATCGGCGTCTTCGTCGGCGTGCTGCTCGCCGCCATGAACTTCGCCAACAAGGTGGGCAACATCCTCTACATCGGCAGCGAGGAAACCGACGAGGGCACCGCGCGGGTCTACAAGGTGGTGGGCCAGGTGTTCTTTGCTTCCTCCGAGCGCTTCGGCAATGCCTTCGACTTCAAGGAGACGGTGGAGAAGGTCACCATCGACCTGTCACGCGCCCACTTCTGGGACATCACCGCCGTCCAGGCGCTGGACCGCATCGTGATCAAGTTCCGCCGCGAGGGCACCGAGGTGGAAATGATCGGCCTCAACGAGGCAAGCGCCACCATCGTCGACCGCTACGCGGTGCATGACGACCCCGAGGCCGTCGAGAAGCTGATGGGCGGCCATTGACCCGCCGGACGGATGATGTAGAACGTGAAGAGATGACCATACACGCCAGCTTCAGGACAAGACGATGACAGAACAGGTGATGGCCGCCATCGACGGCTCGAAGTTCTCGGAAGGAGTGTGCGACTACGCCGCCTGGGCCAGCCTGGCGCTGGGTGCCCCGCTGACCTTCCTGCACGTGGTGGACAACCACCCCCAGACCGCGGAGGCGGACCTTTCCGGCAATATCGGGCTCGGGGCCCGGGAGCACCTGCTCGAGGAGCTCTCCCACCTGGACGAGCAGCGGGCCAAGGTGGCTCAGGAGCAGGGCCGGCTGATGCTCAAGGCGGCCCGTGAGCGGGCCATCGAGGATGGCGTGGCCGAGCCCGCCGGCCGGCAGCGCAACGGCACTCTGGTCGAGACCCTGGAGGAGTTGCAGGACGAGATCCGCCTGCTGGTGATGGGCAAGCGGGGCGAAGGAGCGCATCAGGCCAGCGACCATCTGGGCTCCAATCTGGAGCGGGTAGTGCGCACCCTGCACCGGCCGATCCTGATGGTGCCCGATGCCTTCATGACGCCCGAGAAGGTCATGCTCGCCTTCGACGGCAGCAAGACCACCCGCAAGGGGGTGGAGATGCTGGCCAAGAGCCCGCTGTTCGACGGTATCCCGGTGCACGTGGTGATCGTCGGTGCCGAGACCGGTGACAACCGCTCCCAGCTCGACTGGGCGCTGAAGATGCTGCGTGATGCAGGTCACGAGGCCGAGGGCGCCATCCGCGCCGGGGAGGTGGAGGCCACCCTTCACGGCTACCAGGAGGAGCAGGGCATCGACCTGCTGGTGATGGGGGCCTACGGCCACTCTCGCATCCGCCACCTGCTGGTGGGCAGCACCACCACCTCCATGCTGCGCAAGGCCAAGGGCCCGGTGCTGCTGCTGCGCTGATCGCCTTCGCCTGCGGGAAACGACGCCGGCCCCCGGGCCGGCGTCGTCGCGTCAGGCCCCCCGGGCCTCGGGGCTCGCCAGCACGCCCTGGGCTAGCGCCCAGCCGATGACCAGCAACGCCAGCATGCCGACCAGGACCAGGGAGAAGGAGGCGCCCAGGTCCAGCGCCATGCCCAGCAGCGCCGGGGCGATGCCGGTGGAAAAGACCATGGCGGCGCTCAGGGTGGCGCGCACCGTGCCCAGGTGCTCGGCGCCCCACAGGCGCACCAGCAGGCTGGTGGCGATGGACTCCTGGGCCCCCATGGCGAGCCCCCCGCCTACCATCAACGCCCAGACGCCGGTATGGCCGCCGACGCTGATGGCCACGATCAGGGCCAGGCCGAAGGGCAGCAGGTAGAGCCTGGCCAGGCGTACCGGCCCCAGTCGGTCGACCCAGCGCCCACCCAGCAGGGCGCCGGGCAGCTTGGCCAGTCCCATGTTGGTCAGGGCCAGGGCATAGACGCCCAGCGTACTGCCCAGGTCCTCGGTCATGCGTGCCTGGTAGATGAAGAGCCCGGTCATCGTCACCGGCAGGATCATCAGCAGCGGCAGCAGCTGCCAGAACCGCCGCTCGCGAAAGGGGCGTGGACCGTCCTGGCGCCGGGTCCGGTCGGGTCGCCTGCCCGGGGCCTTCGGCCAGGGGCCGCGCAGCAGCAGCGGCACCCAGAGGACCGCCAGCACCAGCACGAACAGCCACCACAGCTGCCGCCAGCCCAGCCAGACCAGCAGGGCCGCCATCAGCGGTGGCAACAGTGTCTCGCCCAGCATGATGCCCATGCCGACCAGGCCCAGGGCGCGGCCGCGCAGGCTGACGAACTCGCGGCCGGCGAGGGTGTTGCCCAGGTGGGTCATCATCCCCTGGCCGCACAGGCGCACCAGGCCCAGCCCCAGTAGCCCGGTGATCCACCAGGGCGAGAGGGTGAGCAGCGCCACTCCGCCGAACAGGGTGCCGAGCACCACCAGCGCGAAGCGCCGCGGCGCCACCCAGTCGATGACCGGGCCGAAGCGCAGCATGGCGAAGCCGGCCATCAGGGTGACCAGGGCATAGGCGGTGCCGAACTGGCCGGCGGTGAGGCCCAGCCGCTCGGAGATCGGCGCCTGGAAGAGGCCGATGAAGAAGCTCTGGCCCAGGCTCGAGGAGAACATCGCCAGGAAGGCGATGCCCAGCAGCCCGCGATGATCCCGCAGCAGGGTGCGGTAACCCATGGTGACCTCCGGTGTGTCGTGACAGGCCTGACGGACGTGCGGCCGCAGGGCCGCAGTGGCAAGATGGAACCCCCGAGGCCGAGCGGCCGAAAGCGTCCTAGGGTAACAGCTGAACGCTGACGCATGGCGTCGTGCCAGCTGATCCGACGTTCCCGGAAGAGGAGGCGGTGATGAATCATCCTGAGCTGGAT
This sequence comes from Halomonas rhizosphaerae, assembly GCF_030010555.1. Taxonomy (GTDB): domain Bacteria; phylum Pseudomonadota; class Gammaproteobacteria; order Pseudomonadales; family Halomonadaceae; genus Halomonas; species Halomonas rhizosphaerae. The sequence continues at coordinate 198,816 of NZ_JASCQP010000021.1, read as the reverse complement.
ATGGACGCCGTGGTGAGGCGGTTGCATGCGCTGCGCGCCGAGTTGCTCGAGCAGAGCGATGCCAGCCGCGAATCCCGCGACACCGTGATGCTGGACCAGACCTCGGTGGGGCGACTGTCGCGGATGGATGCCATGCAGGGGCAGGCCATGGCCAAGGCCGAGGAGCAGCGTCGCCAGCTGGCCCTGCGTCGCATCACGGGGGCTCTCTCGCGCATCGAGAAGGGCGAGTTTGGCGAGTGCATCGAGTGCGGTGAATGGATCGGCGCCAGGCGCCTGGAAGGCGATCCCCTGGTGCTGAAGTGCATCGATTGCGCCGCGTGACGCCCGCGCGTGACGCGGCGGTAACCTGACCAACGGAGAGCGACCACGATGAGCATCGAGCGACACGACACCAAGGCACGCATGAGCCGCGCGGTGATCCACAATGGCATGGCCTGGCTATGTGGCCAGGTCGCGGGCCCCGAGGCTCGTCACGGCGACATCACCGAGCAGACCGAGAGCATGCTGAAGCGCCTCGATGGCCTGCTCGCCGAGATCGGTTCCGACCGCGAGCAGCTGCTCTCGGCGACCATCTACCTCAAGGACAGCCATGACTTTGCCGCCATGAACGCCGTCTGGGATGCCTGGGTGCCGACCGGTCATGCCCCGGCCCGCACCTGCGTCTGCGCGCCCATGCCCGCCGACGAGCTGAAGGTGGAGATCACCGTCAATGCACTGGTGCCGGGCCGCTAGCCGGAGCGGAGGCTAGCGCTGACAGGGGTCGTCGATGATGGCGGTCTCCCTTGGGCGCAGCCGTCGCGAGAGGGCGTCCACGGCGATGTTGAGTGCCGCGGTGATCAGCAGCAGGAAGAAGGCCACGTCGAACAGCAGGTACTCGAAGTTCGCGTCGATGTAGTAGCCCAGTGTGGCTACCCCCAGCATCCCCAGGATGGCCGTCTCGCGCAGGATCACCTCGGCGCGGTAGTAGAGCAGCGCCAGCATGCCCGGATAGAGCCGCGGCAGCAGTTCGTAGGCTAGCCGGCCCGAGGCGTTCACCCCCGGCATGCCCGGGGTGATGGCATCGGCATGGCGCGCGACCAGGAAGGCGATCAGCGCGCCGTTGTGCAGCGCCAGCGCCAGCCAGGCGGGCAGCAGCGACGGCCCCAGCAGCAGCAGGAAAAAGAAGGCCAGCATCAGCTCGGGCGTCGAGCGCAGGAAGATCAACAGGCCCCGCCCGGCCAGCCGGGTCGCCGGGTTGCCGAAGTGGCGGCAGGCCAGCGGCCAGAGTGCCAGGGCGACCAGCAGCGCGCCCACGCTGCCCAGCAGGCCGAGCAACAGGGTGTTGCCGATGGCCGGGCCCAGGTCGGGGATGCGGGCCAGCCACGCGATGAGGCCCCGCCAGTCGCCCTCGAGCAGCGCCGGGGGCCAGATGTCCTGGCTGACGAAGCGCCACAAGAGGCCGCCCTCGAGCGCCGGCCAGGGGCCCAGCAGCAAGGCCCCGCCAAGGGCCAGCAGCGGCATCAGCCGCCGGTGGCCCCACCAGGGCAGGCTGGCGATCAGCAGGTAGAAGAGCCACAGCAGGGCCCCGGCCTCGTGGTAGCGCCCCTCGCGGAAGGCAGTCTCGAGCTGGAAGCCCAGGGTCGGCAGGCCGACGAAGCCCAGCAGCACGCTGGCGCGCAGCGCGCACTCGAAGCGATAGCGGGTGTAGGCGGCGAGCCGGGTCCAGGCCAGCGGCAGTTCGGCATAGACGAAGCGCGACAGCCGGGCCACTCCCGAGGGCAGGGCATCACGCGGGGCGCCCGGTATCTGCTCGAGGGTCTCGGCATAGACCTTGGCGAAGATGCCGGCATAGGGGATCGCCAGGGCCATCAGGGCCGTGGCGGCCGAGAGGCCGAACACCTGCAGGAAGAGCAGTGCCCAGAACAGCTCGTGGATCGCCCGCACGAAGGCGCAGCCGGCGCGGACCAGCCGCGAGCGGGCGAACAGCAGCGCCAGGGGGAAGCCCAGCACCATCCCGCCCAGCGTTCCCCACAGGGCCACGGCGACCGTCAGGCCCAGCGCCTCCAGCGGTGATTCCAGTGCCCCCCAGGCGGGCCAGGCCAGCCCCCGGGCCATGCGCGCCAGCTCTGCCCAGGGGTCGCGGGTCAGGATCGAGAGGTCGGCGAAGGGCACCAGCACCACCGCCAGTGCCACCAGGGTCAGGCTGTGGCGGGCCAGGCGCACGCCGCCGCTCTGCCCGGCCAGCCAGCCCGGTCGGGGCTCCCGCGTGCGACGGTCGGCCAGGGTCATGGCCGGTCTCGGTCGGCGGCCTCGCGGGGCAGGCCATCGGCATCGGGGTAGAGGCCGTCCAGGTCGGCCAGGCTGAGCTCGCGGGCGGGGGCGTCGATCACCAGCCGGCCGTCACGCAGGCCCCACACCCGGTCGAAGTGGCTGAGGGCAAGCTCCCGCTGGTGGAGGGCGATCACCGCAGTGGCGTGGCGCGCCTCGATCAGCGCCAGCAGGCGCAGCGCCTGGTGGGGGTCGACGCTGGCCACCGGCTCGTCGCCGAGGAACAGCGCCCGCTGCTGGTAGAGGGCCCGGGCGATGGCGACGCGCTGGCGCTGGCCGCCGGAGAGCTGCCCGACCGGGCGGCGCATCAGCCCGGCCAGGCCCAGGGCATCGCAGAGCTCGGCGACCTGGCGCCAGGGCCCGGCCAGCGGGCGCACCAGGTTCCACAGGTTGGCCAGCGCCGAGTGCTCGGCCAGCCGCCCCATGTAGATGTTGTGATAGACCGCAAGCTGAGGCACCAGGCCATGCTGCTGGGGACACCAGGCGGCGGTGTCGCCCAGCTGCCGGCGCAGGGCGCCGAGCAGGGTGGACTTGCCGGCCCCGCTGGGACCGAGCAGGGCGACCCGCTCGCCGCGGCGCAGGCCGAGGTGCAGTCCCGGCAGCACCACCCGGTCGCCATGGCCCAGGTCGACGCCGGTCAGCGAGAGCAGCAGGTCGCGCGGCTCGCCCATCAGCGCAGCAGGCCGAGCTCTTCCGCGACGTCCTCGATGGGGGCGTAGAGGGCGTTGTCGGCGGGGATGAAGCCCTCGCGGGGGAAGCTCGCCAGCAGCTCGGGGTCGTCCATCTCCAGCAGGGCCGCGCGGACCTGCTCGGTGAAGCCCTTGCCGAACCGCGCATCGACATCGCCGCGCAGGGTCCAGTTGTAGTCCGGGTAGGGCGGGGTGGCCCAGATCACCGCGACCTTGTCGGTATCCACCCGACCGTCCTCCACCGCGGCCTCCCAGACGCTGAAGTTGACCGCCCCCAGGTCCCAGGTGCCGGCTTCCACCAGGGCGATGGTGCGCGAGTGGTCACCGGAGTAGCCGACCCGCGAGAACAGCTCGTCCGGCGCCTCGCCGAAGCGCTGGCGCAGGAAGTGCTCCGGCATCAGGCGCCCCGAGGTGGAGGTGCGCGAGCCGAAGGTCAGGCTCATGCCCTCGAGGGTGTCGGGCACCTCGTCGGCCCGCTCAAGGCCTGTCGAGCGGTGGGCGATGAGGTAGCTCCTGAACTCGGCATCCTCGCTGCCCTGGGCCAGGGCGATGGAGCCCGGAACCAGGCGGCGCGCCTGGACGCCGGAGAGGCCGCCGAACCAGGCAAGCTGGACCTGGTCGTTGCGGAAGGCGGTGACCGTGGCGCCATAGGACTTGACCGGGACGTACTCCACCTCCACGTCGAGGCGCCCCTCCAGGTAGTCGGCAACCTTGGAGAAGCGCTCGACCAGCCGCGACTGGTCCTCGTCGGGAATGGCAGTAAAGCGGAAGGTGTCGGCGGCGACGCCCTGGGCGAACAGGGCCAGGGCAACGGTGGAAGTGGCGAGCCAGCGCATCTCGGTCTCCGGAGTGGACGATAGGCTGGCCATTGTTGTGGCTCGGCGCCGGCCTGGCAAGTCGGGTGGCGCCTCAGGGCTGGTCGTCGCGCCCGCCGGCGGGGTAGCGTGTCGCCTTAAGGCTGTCCTTGATCTTCTTGAGGTGGGGCAGGAAGTCCTCGCCGCGGCGCAGGGTCACCCCGGTGGCCAGGACATCGATCAGCGCCAGCTGGATCATCCGCGAGGTCATGGGCATGTAGTAGTCGGTGTCCTCCGGGGTGGCCACCTCAAGGGTCTCGGTGCACTCGGCGGCCAGCGGCGAATCCGGTGCGGTGATGCCGAGCACCACGGCGCCGTTCTCCCGCGCGAGTCGCGCGATGTCCACCAGATCCCGGGTGCGTCCGGTCCAGGAGAGCACCACCACTACATCGCCGGTGTGGCAGGCGGCCGCCACCATGCGCTGCATCAGCACGTCCACATAGGCGGTGACCGGCAGGTTGAAGCGGAAGAACTTGTGCTGGGCATCCTGGGCCACCGCACCGGAGGCCCCCAGGCCGAAGAAGTGCAGCTGCCTGGCCTGGATCAGGTAGTCGACGACGCGCTCGATGCGCTCCGGGGTCACCTCGCGGCGGGCCAGGTCCAGGGCGGCGATGGTGGCCCCGAAGATCTTGTTGGTGTATTCGGCGGCGGAGTCGCCGGGTTCCACCGCCTGGCTGACGTAGGGGGTGCCGCCGGCCAGGCTCTGGGCCAGCTTGATCTTGAAGTCCGGGTAGCCCTTGGCGGCAAAGCTGCGACAGAAGCGGTTGACCGTGGGTTCGCTGACCGAGGCCAGCTGGGCCAGGGTGGCGATGCTCATGCTGGTGGCCGATGTCGGGTCGGCCAGGATGACGTCGGCCACCTTGCGTTCGGATCGATTGAGCTCGTCGAGCTGCCGTCGGATGCGGTCGAGCAGATCGTGTCGGACCATGAGCAGTGAAGTCTCCCTGACGACGGGGCGCCATCGGCGGCGCGGGGGTGAAACATGGGTGATGTGGTGATTTAACTACATTATGCTGGCTATGCAGAGCCGCGCGCAAAGGTCCTTCAGGGCAGGCCCGGTAAGGGCGCTGTGTTTGTTGTAAACTTACATAAATTGTTTGCAAGGCTTGCCCTTCGTGCGCTATTTTTAGGTAAGTTAACCAGATGGGGCGGACATGAAACAACGCAATCGAGCCGGCGAGGCCAAGCCCACCGACGCCGGCAGCACGGAAATCGACCTGGCACTGTTCGGTGCCCTGGGCGACCTGGCCCAGCGCAAGCTCTATCCGGCGCTCTACCAGCTCGACCGCGAGGGCCTGCTGGACGCCAATACTCGCCTGCTGGGATTGGCGCGCCAGGAGCTCGACCGCGAGGCCTTCCAGGCCAGGGTCGAGATGTCGCTCAAGACCCACGTCAAGGCCGAGGAGCTCGATCGGGCCGTGCTCAAGCGTTTCCTGGCCCGCCTGGACTACTTGCAGCTCGACTTCACCAGGCCCGAGGGCTATGGCGCCATTCGCGAGTGGCGCCAGCAGGGCCTGCTGCGTCCCATGGTGGTCTACCTCTCGGTGGGTGCCAAGATCTACGGCGATATCTGCCGTCACCTGGAGGCCAGCGGCAGCCTCGACGAACAGAGCCGGGTGGTGGTCGAGAAGCCCATCGGCTTCGACCTCGACTCCTCCGCCGAGATCAATGATGCCATCGGCGCGGTCTTCCCCGAGTCCCGGGTCTATCGCATCGATCACTATCTGGGCAAGGAAACGGTACAGAACCTCATTGCGCTGCGCTTCGCCAACCCGCTGTTCGGCACCCAGTGGAACCAGAACCACATCTCCCACGTGGAGATCACCGTGGCCGAGAAGGTCGGCATCGAAGGGCGCTGGGGCTACTTCGACGAGGCCGGCCAGCTGCGCGACATGGTGCAGAACCACCTGCTGCAGCTGGTCTGCCTGATCGCCATGGACCCGCCGGCCAACCTGGATGCCGATGCCATCCGCGACGAGAAGGTCAAGGTGCTCAAGGCACTCAGGCCCTTCACCGATGACATGCTGGGTCGCGACGTGGTGCGTGGCCAGTACATGGCCGGCACCACGGATGGCCAGGCCGTGCCGGGCTACCTGGAGGAGGAGGGGGCCAACACCGAGAGCCACACCGAGACCTTCGTGGCCATGAAGACCGGCGTGGCCAACTGGCGCTGGGCCGGGGTGCCCTTCTACCTGCGCACCGGCAAGCGGATGCCGGAGAAGCTCTCCCAGATCATCATCCATTTCCGGCAGCAGCCACACTACATCTTCGACCCCGACCAGCGGGGGCTCGCCGCCAACAAGCTGGTGATCCGCCTGCAGCCGGAGGAGGGCATCGCCCTGGAGGTGCTGACCAAGGACAGCGGCCTGGACAAGGGCATGCGCCTGCGCCGCGGCCCGCTGCATCTGGACTTCAACAGCGCCTTCCCCAAGACCCGTATCCCGGACGCCTACGAGCGACTGCTGCTCGAGGTCATGAAGGGGCAGCAGTACCTCTTCGTGCGCCGCGACGAGGTCGAGCACGCCTGGCAGTGGTGCGACAGCCTGGTCGCCGCCTGGGACGACCGCGACGAGCCGCCCCGGCGCTATCCGGCCGGTTCCTGGGGGCCCGTGGCCTCCATCGCCATGATCACCCAGGACGGCCGCAGCTGGTACGAGGACTACTGAGATGACCGACACGACACCCCTGCCCCGTGAACAGCTCTCCCGGCAGCTGGCCGAGGCCGTGGCCGAGGCCCTGCGGGTCGACCTGGCCCATCAGGACAACGCCCTGCTGGTGGTCTCGGGGGGCTCGACGCCGGTACCCTTCTTCGCGGCACTCGCGTCCTGCGAGCTGCCCTGGGAGCGCGTCCAGGTGACCCTCGCCGACGAGCGCTGGGTGGCCGAGGACGCCGAGGACAGCAATGCCCGCCTGGTGCGTGCCCACCTGCTGCAGGGACCGGCCGCCGCCGCTACCTTCGTGCCGCTGACCACCGCCGATGCCACTCCCGAGCAGGGCGCGGCCGCCGTGGCCGAGCGCCTCGCCGGGCTGGCCTGGCCGGCCAGCGTGGTGATCCTGGGCATGGGCGGAGACGGCCACACCGCCTCGCTGTTCCCCGACAGCCAGGAGCTGTCCCTGGCGCTGGCCACCGACGCCCCGGCGGTGGCGGTACGCACGCCGAGCCAGCCCCAGCCGCGCATCACCCTGAGCGCCGACCGCCTCCACCAGGCCCGCCGCCACGTGCTGCACATCACCGGTGGCAACAAGCGCGCCGTGCTGGCCAGGGCGCTGTCCGGCGATGACGTCCGCGAACTGCCGATCCGCGCCTTCCTGGCCTGTCCGCTGGCCACCTACTGGGCCCCTTGAGCTTCTGGAGACCATCATGAGCATCGACAAGCAGCTGCCCTCGACCCGCACCACCGAACTGGACAGCATCTGCCTCAAGGCCGAGGTAATCCCGGTGCTGGCCATCCAACGCATCGAGGATGCCGTGCCCCTGGCCCGCGCCCTCTTCGAGGGTGGCCTGACCGTCCTGGAGATCACCCTGCGCACCGACTGTGCCCTCGAGGCGATCAAGCGCATCAAGGAGGCGCTGCCCCAGGCCAGCATCGGCGTGGGCACCGTGCTGACGCCGGCCCAGTACCGCCAGGCCGAGGAGGTGGGCGCCGATTTTGTGGTGACGCCCGGCACGACCGAGGCGCTCTATCGCTACGGTGTCACGAGCCCGGTGCCGATGCTGCCCGGCGTGGCGACCGTCTCCGAGCTGATGACCGGCTGGCAGTATGGCTATCGCCGCTTCAAGTTCTTCCCGGCCGAGGCCAGCGGCGGGGTCAAGGCCCTCAAGGCCTTCGCCGGCCCGATCCCCGAGGCGCGCTTCTGCCCCACCGGCGGGATCGGAATCAACAACGCCGAGGACTACCTGGCGCTCAAGAACGTGATGTGCGTGGGAGGCTCCTGGCTCACGCCGAAGTCACTGATCGACGCCGAGGACTGGGATGCCATCCGCTCACTGGCCCGCGAGGCGGCGGAGCGCTTCCACCACTGATTCCCGTTTCCTGCTTCGGTAACCCTGTGCTCTCTCGACAGCTGGTTGCTGTCCCTTGCCCCGGCCCCGCCGGGGCTTTTTTGGCTCATGGTCTTGCTTGCACGCATGAAACGACCCCGGGCCGGCAAGGCCGGCCCGGGGTGAAGGCGGCGTGTCAAGGAGTCTCAGGCGCGCAGACGTTCCAGGTCGTCGCGATCCGGCAGGGCGGCATAGGCACCCGGGCGCGTCACGGCATGGGCGCCGCAGCGACTGGCGATCTCCACCGCGCGCCGCAGGAAGGACGTGTCGCGGTGCCAGTCGCCGTCGAGGCCCTTGTCGGCGTTGAACTCGGCGAGCTCGGCCAGCAGGCCGCCGATGAAGGCGTCCCCGCCCGCCGTGGTATCCACCGCCTGGACCCGGGGCGGCGTGACCCGCTCGTCCAGGCCGACGCCCTTCAGCATCACCTCCCCGGGGCCGTCGGTGATCACCGCGACCTTGACCCCGGCGGCGAAACGTTCGGCCAGCCAGCCCTCCCGGGGGTGGTCGGCGCGCAGGTAGTCGAGCTCGTCCGTCGAGAGCTTGAGCAGGTCGGCGGCATCGAGCAGCCGGGTGACCAGGCTGATGTCGGTGCTGCCGCTGGCCCAGAGGTTGTGGCGCAGGTTGGCATCCACGCTCACCAGGCAGCCGGCGCGGCGGGCCATCTCGGCCATGGCCAGGGTGGTCTCGGCGATCTCCGGCTCGGTCAGGCTGTTGCTGCAGAAGTGCACGATGGCCGGGTCGGCGAAGACGCCGGCGGGCAGGTGTTCCAGGCGATAGAGGAGGTCCGCGGCCGGCGGGCGGTAGAAGTCGAAGGTGCGCTCGCCCTCGGCATCGCGGGAGACGAAGGCGAGTGCCGTGCGTGCCTCGCGGGTGCGCACCACGCCGGAGGTGTCCACGCCATGGGCGGCCAGCTCGGCGACCAGGAAGTCGCCGAAGTGATCCTCGCCGAGCATGCCGAGGAAGCGGCTGGGCACGCCCAGGCGGGCGCAGGCCACCGCCACGTTGGCGGGGGCGCCGCCGGCATAGGGGGTGAAGGTCTCCGGGGCATCCGCTGGTCCATCCGGCGTGTCGCCGAGGCGGCTGGAAAGCAGGTCGACGAGGGCCTCGCCGAAGCTGATCACGGGGGTCATGGGGTTGCTCCCTTCTCTCGGCTCAGGGTGGTGCCCAGCAGGTGCTGGGCGCCGGGGACCAGCCACACCGGGTCGAGCCGGGTGTTGGCCGACTCGACGCACAGGAAGTGGCGGGCGGCCTCGATCGAGGTGTCCCCGGGGGGCGCGTCGCCGGGATGCCAGACCACGGCGGAATCGCTGCCCTGGCGGGCGATCCTCAGGCGGCGGGTGCCGTCGTCGAGACACAGCTCGGCATTGCTGCGGTAGATGCGATCGAGCGCCCCGCGCACCGCGAGTTCGCCCTGCTGGTCGCGCTCGGCGAAGTCGGCCAGCTTGTCCAGGTAGGTGGCGCCGGCCAGGCCCTCGATGCGGCAGGCGAAGGCATCGGCGACGGCCAGGTAGCTGTGCAGGGCCCCGGTGATCTTCACCGGGGTCTCCCCGACATGCTCGGTGATCAGTTCCACGTGCAGGCGCCGGGCGTTGGCCTGGATCACGGCGCGCGGCACCAGCTGGCCATGCAGGCGTTCCTCGGGCGAGAGGTGCAGCTCGACGCCCTCCTCGTGCTCGTCCACGGCATCCAGCCGCCACTGTGCCTTGCGCGCCGGGCCATGCATCGGGCCAGAGCGATCCGGGGACTCGTCGGCGGTGTTCTCGTCGGCGAACCAGGGCCAGCACAGCGGGATGCCGCCACGGATGGCTCCCGGCAGGGTCTGTGGCGTGGGTGTCACCCATAGCCAGCCGCCGGCCACCAGCGATTCTTGGCTCGCGCCTCGGCTTGAGGCACTGGCTCGCGTTGGCGCGTCTTCCGGACCGTCCGGGGCGCCGGTGAAAGGCAAGAAGTGAAGGACCTGCGCGCCCTGCAGCGAGACCGCCAGCTCTCCCCAGGCTTCATTGGCCAGCCACACCTCGCGGCCGGCCCACTCGGCACGGCGCTGGCCGCGGGTCTCGTCGATCAGGGTTCGCAGACTCTGTGGAATCATCATTCGGCCTCTTGCGTCGAGTTATTCGACCTCTTCGTTGTGCAGGGCCTCGGCGGCGCCCAGCAGGCCCGTCCAGGGCGCGGTGACCACCTGGACCGGGATGGCCCCGGTATAGGCACTCATGCGGCCCTTGGCGGTGAAGGCCTCGAGGAAGCGGCTCTCGGGCAGCCACTCCAGCAATCGCGGGAGGATGCCGCCGCACAGGGCGACCCCGCCGCGAGCTCCCATGGTCAGGGCGGCATCGCCGCAGACGTCGCCGAGGATCTTCAGGAATCGCAGCAGGGTATCACGGGCCACCCCGTCGCCGCCCGCCGCCGCCCGGGTGACCTCGGCCGGGGTGGCATGGCGGGGCGGGGCGCCCTTCAGCGAGCAGTGGGCCAGGTAGAGGTCGAGCAGCCCCTGGCCACAGAGGATGCGCTCCACCGAGACGCGGCCGTAGCGGTTGCGGAAGTGCCGCAGCAGGTTCTGCTCGCGTTCGTCGGTGGGCGCGAAGGTCACGTGGCCGCCCTCGGTGGCCAGCGGGATCCAGGCGTGTCGCCCGGGAAAGAGTCCCGCCACGCCCAGCCCGGTCCCTGGGCCGATCACCAGCCGGGCAGCGTGGGGGACCGCCTCGCCGCACTGCACGTCCACCAGGTCGCTGTCGGCCACATGGGGAACGCCCAGCGCCTGGGCGGTGAAGTCGTTGATGGCCTTGAAGAGGCTGAGTCCCAGCGCCTGCTGGACTTCCTCCCGGGAGAAGGTCCAGTGGTTGTTGGTCATGCTCACCCGGTCGCCGCGGATCGGGCAGGCGAAGGCCAGGCAGGCCTCGCGGGGGGCGGCGTCGCCGGTCAGCCCGACCCGGTCGAGGTAGTCGCGCACCGCTTCCACCAGGCCCGGGTAGTCGGCACAGGGCAGGCTCAGGATGTCGCGGGGCGCGAAGGTGTCCGGGGTCACCAGGGCGAAGCGCGCATTGGTGCCACCGATATCTCCGATCAGGGCAGGGCGCGTCATGGGCATGCCTCCGGACAGGCCGCGGCGGTAAGGGCGGCACCGTGGGCGCCACCGCTCTCGAGGGTTCCACCGATCAGGGCAGGGCGCGTCATTCAGGCGTCCTCGTCGTGGATCTGGCCCTCCTGGCGCGCCAGGTCGTCGGCCTCGAAGCCGCCGAACACCCCGGCCCCCTCCTCGCCGCGCATGGCCAGGTGGCGGAAGCCGCCGAACAGCTCGCGCCCCAGCCCCACGTGGTAGTGGTCAAGATCGCCGACCCGCAGCTCGCGCTCGGCCCATTCATGGGCGTCGATCTTGACCTCGAGGCTGCCGCTGTCGGCGTCCAGGCGCACGATATCGCCATTCTTGAGCTTTGCCAGCGGGCCCCCGTCCAGCGCCTCGGGGCTGATGTGGATGGCCGCCGGCACCTTGCCGGAGGCGCCGGACATGCGACCGTCGGTGACCAGCGCCACCTTGTAGCCCCGGTCCTGCAGCACGCCGAGGTAGGGGGTCAGCTTGTGCAGCTCCGGCATGCCGTTGGCCTTGGGGCCCTGGAAGCGCACCACGGCGATCACGTCGCGGTCCAGGTCGCCGGCCTCGAAGGCGCCCTTGAGGTCGTTCTGGTCCTCGAAGATGCGGATCGGCGCCTCGACCACGCGGTGCTCGGGCTTCACCGCCGAGACCTTGATCACCCCGCGGCCCAGGTTGCCGTCGACCACGGTGAGCCCGCCGGTAGGCGCGAAGGGTTCCTTCACGCCGCGCAGCACGTCCTCGTCGAGGCTCTTCTCGGGCCCTTCGCGCCACGTCAGCTTGCCCTCCTCCAGGAAGGGTTCCTGGGTGTAGGCGGTCAGGTTGGTGCCGAACACCGTGGGGATATCGCCGTGGATCAGGCCGGCGCCGAGCAGCTCGCGGAACAGGTAGCTCATCCCGCCGGCGGCCTGGAAGTGGTTGATGTCGGCCTGGCCGTTGGGATAGACCTGCATCAGGCTCGGCGTCACCGCGGAGAGGTCGGTGAAGTCTTCCCAGGTGATGGTCAGGCCGGCGGCGGCGGCCATGGCCACCAGGTGCAGGGTGTGGTTGGTGGAGCCGCCGGAGGCGAGCAGGCCGACGATGGCGTTGACGATGGCGCGCTCGTCGATCTGCTTGTAGAACGGGCGGTAGTCGCCGCCGGGCTCGGTGTTGCGGACCGCCTGCTCGGTGGCGTAGCGGGTCAGCGCCTCGCGCATCTCGGTGCCGGGGTTGACGAAGGAGGTGCCCGGCAGGTGCAGGCCCATCATCTCCATCATCAGCTGGTTGGAGTTGGCGGTGCCGTAGAAGGTGCAGGTGCCCGGGCTGTGGTAGGACGCCGACTCGGCCTCGAGCAGGTCCTCGCGGCTCGCCTTGCCCTCGGCGAAGAGCTGGCGGATGCGCGCCTTCTCCTTGTTGGGCAGGCCGCTGGGCATCGGGCCGGCCGGCACGAACATGGCCGGCAGGTGGCCGAAGCGGGCCGCGGCGATGAACAGCCCCGGGACGATCTTGTCGCACACGCCAAGGTAGAGCGCGGCGTCGAACATGTTGTGGGAGAGACCCACGGCGGTGGCCATGGCGATGACGTCGCGGGAGAACAGCGACAGCTCCATGCCCGGCTGGCCCTGGGTGACGCCGTCACACATGGCCGGCACGCCGCCGGCGAACTGGGCGGTGGAGCCCATGGCACGGGCGGCGGCCTTGATGGTCTCGGGGAAGGTCTCCAGCGGCTGGTGGGCCGAGAGCATGTCGTTGTAGGCGGAGATGATGCCGAGGTTGGCCGAATTCATCAGCTTCAGCGAGTTCTTGTCCGTCTCGCCGCAGGCCGCGAAGCCGTGGGCCAGGTTGCCGCAGGAGAGCTCGCCCCGGTGCACGCCGCGGCGGTGCTGGTCGGCCATGCGGCTCTCGTAGAGGGCGCGGCGTTCGGCGGAGCGCTGGCGGATGCGGCGGGTGACGTCGGCGACGGTGGGGTTGAGGGCGGGGGTCGTGCTGGCCATGGGTCACCTCGGAATCGAGTGTCGGTTGTCTTGTAAACTTACCAATAAAGCGTCCGGTTATTCGGCCATTCTACCCGGTAATCGGCAATTTTTGTAGTTTTATTACCGCTATTTTTGTGGTTGATAGACCGGCTCACAGGCCCAGCAGGCGCAGCCACCAGCGGCGCCAGGGCGGATCGAGCAGCCCCACGGCATTATGGCGTGCCTGGCGGAAGACGCTGCGCTGGTGACTGAAGCGCAGGAAGCCGGTCTCGCCCTGATAGGCCCCCATGCCGCTCTCGCCGATCCCACCGAAGGGCAGGGCGGGCACCACGTAGTGCCACAGGGTGTCGTTGAAGACCATGCCGCCCGAGCGAGTCTGCTCCAGCAGGCGGCGACGGCGGGCCGGGTCGTCGGTGAAGGCGTAGAGCGCCAGCGGGCGTGGCCCCTCGGCGACCCGGGCCAGGGCGGCGTCGAAGTCGCGCACCCCGATCACCGGCAGCCAGGGGCCGAAGACCTCCTCCTGCATGATCGCCAGGTTCGCGGTGGGGTCGACCACCAGGGTGGGCGGCAGCTTGGCGCCGTGGCTGAGTTCCAGGCGCTCGCCGAGCTCGATCACCCGGCAGCCATGGTCGCGGGCCTCGTCGAGCAGGCCCTCGAGGCGGGTGCGGGAGGCGTCGCCGGGCACCGCCGAATAGTCGTCGCTGGCGGTGCCCTGCGGATAGAAGGTCTTGACCACCTCGCGGATCGCCTCGATGAAGGCCGGCAGCCGTGCCGCATCGATCAGCACATGGTCCGGGGCGATGCAGGTCCGGCCGGCGTTGAGCCACTTGCCGAAGGCGATGCGCCGGGCGGCATGCGCCAGGTCGGCATCATCGGCGACGATGGCCGGGGCCTTGCCCCCGAGCTCCAGGGTGACGGGAGTGAGATGGTCGGCCGCGGCCCGGGCCACCTCGCGGCCGACCCGGGCACTCCCGGTGAACAACAGGTGATCGAAGGGCAGGGCGGCGAAGGCCCGGCCGATATCGGCATCGCCGGTGACCACGCACAGTTCGTCGGGCGCGAAGTAGCGCTCGACCAGACGGGCCAACAGGGCGCTGGTGGTGGGGGTCTGTTCGCTGGGCTTGATCATCACCCGGTTGCCGGCGGCCAGGGCATCCACCGCCGGCATCAGCGCCAGGCTCCAGGGATAGTTGGATGGTGCGATGATGCCCACGACCCCCAGCGGCTGGCGGTGGATGCGCGCCCGGCCCGGCAGCAGCCGCCAGGGCACGGCGGCACGGCGGGGCGACATCCAGCGCTTAAGGTGGCGCCGGGTGTGGCGGATGGCCATCAGCAGCGGGACGACCTCCGCCAGACGCGTCTCGGCCTCGGCGCGGTGGCCGAAGTCCTGGCGGATCGCCTGGCTGATCTCGTCGCGATGGTGACGGGTCATGCTCGCCAGGCGGGCTAGGCGGTCGCGACGGGTCGCCGCCGAAGGGAAGGGGTCGGCGGCGAAGGCGTGGCGCTGCTGGTCCAGGCGCGCCTGCAGGGCGCGGGCGTCGGTCATGCACGTCTCCGTGTGTCGATGAGGATGGATGGGGGCTCGGGTACTGGGCACAATGTAGGCCTTCTGCCAACGGCTTGTCAGCTGCCGTCCCCTCTTTACTCCGGGAGTTCCCATGTCGGAGTTGGTCCTGAGCGAAGTGTCCGCCATCGAGGCGGTGCCGGCCGCACGGTGGAATGCGCTGGTCGGCGACGACCATCCCTTCCTGCGCCACGAGTTCCTGCATGCCCTGGAGGCCAGCGGGGCGGCGAGCCCCGCCACCGGCTGGGTGCCGCGCCACCTGACCCTCTGGCAGGGCGAGGCGCTGGTCGGCGTCATGCCCCACTACCACAAGCACCACTCCTTCGGTGAATACGTCTTCGACTGGGGCTGGGCCGAGGCCTGGGAACGCGCCGGGGGCGACTACTACCCCAAGGGGCTCTCGGCGATTCCCTTCACCCCGGCACCGGGGCCGCGCCTGGCCCTGGCGTCGCACCTCGACCCCCTGGCCGCCCGCCGGGTGCTGGCCGGGGCCTGGGAAGCCAGCGACCTGTCGAGCTGGCACCTGCTGTTCGCCGAGCCGGTCGAGGTCGAGGCCTGGCGGGCGGCCTGCCCGTCCCTGCTGGCGCGGCGAGGCGTGCAGTTCCAGTGGCGCGATCGCGGCTATGGCGACTTCGAGGGCTTCCTGGCCGCCCTGACCTCAAAACGGCGCAAGGCGATCCGTCGCGAGCGGCGGATCGTCGCCGATCAGGGCCTGACCCTGCACCGCCTGGAGGGCGAGGCCATCGACGCGCCGGCTTTGGCCCA
Source organism: Halomonas rhizosphaerae (assembly GCF_030010555.1). Taxonomy (GTDB): domain Bacteria; phylum Pseudomonadota; class Gammaproteobacteria; order Pseudomonadales; family Halomonadaceae; genus Halomonas; species Halomonas rhizosphaerae. The sequence continues at coordinate 183,555 of NZ_JASCQP010000021.1, read as the reverse complement.
CTTCTTCCGCTGCTACGAGATCACCTACCTGGAACGCGGTCGCCATGGCTACCTCGGTCTCGACTTCTTCGAGCGCCTGCGCCGCACCCTGCCCGAGTCGCTGCTGCTGATCCAGGCCCGCAGCGAGGGCACCCCGGTGGCCGCCGCGCTCTGCCTGCAGGGGACGCGCACGCTCTACGGGCGCTACTGGGGCAGCGAGGTGGTGGCCGACTGCCTGCACTTCGAGGCCTGCTACTACCAGGGCATCGAGCACTGCCTGGCGCGGGGGCTGACCCTCTTCGACCCCGGTACCCAGGGTGAGCACAAGCTCTCCCGGGGCTTCGCCCCGCGGCGTCTCACCTCGCTGCACCATATCGCCGATCCACGCCTGCGCGACGCCGTGGCGCGCTTCTGCGCCGAGGAGCGAGCCCATGTCGAGGCCTACTGCCGGGCGGCCGAGGCGGCGTTACCCTTCCGGGACGTCTGATGGGGGCACCGCAGCATTGGTCGTCGCTCGGCGGTGAGGGCATTGTTCCCGAGGCCCTGCCGACAGGCGTCGAAACTGGCATAATGCCGGCCATCGGCAACCTCGTGACGGACTCCCTGCATGCTGAAGTCGCTGGCCATCGTGCTCATCATCCTGCTCGCGCTGCTGCAGTACCGGCTGTGGCTCGGCGAGGGCGGCATGCGCGAGCTCACCGAGGTGCGCCAGCGCGTGGCCGTGCTGGAGCGAGAGAACCAGCCGCTGCGTGACCGCAATGCCCGCCTGGCCGCCGAGGTGGTGGATCTCAAGACCGGCCTCGACGCCATCGAGGAACGGGCCCGCAGCGACATCGGCATGGTGCGCAGCGACGAGCAGTTCTTCTGGGTCCCCGGCGTGGCGGTGGACAACACCGGCCTCGAGGTCAATGCCGGCCTGGTGGGCAGGCCGGCACCCGGCGCGGAGGGAGGCCAATGAGCGGCCGCCTGTGGCTGGTAGTGCCCGCCGCGGGGCAGGGGCGACGCATGGGCGCCGACCTCCCCAAGCAGTACCTGCCGCTGGCTGGACGGCCGGTGCTGGCCCGCACCCTGGCACGCCTCCACGCGGCCTTTCCCGAGGCCCGGCTCTGCCTCTGCCTGGATCCCGACGATGGCCACTTCGACCCGGCCTGGGTGCCCTTCACCGACTGGCGACGGGCGCCCGGCGGCGCCGAGCGGGTCGACTCGGTGGTCAACGCCCTGGAGACCATCGCCCCGGACGCCGCGGAGGACGACCTGGTGCTGGTCCACGACGTGGCCAGGCCCTGCGTCACCGTCGACGACCTGTCGCGGCTGCTGGCCGCGATCGCCGACGACCCCGTGGGTGGGCTGCTGGCGGCCCCGGTGGCCGACACCATGAAACGTGATGACGGCGCCGGCCGGGTGCAGGCCACCGAGTCCCGCGAGGGGCTCTGGCACGCCTTCACTCCCCAGGGCTTCCGCCACGGCCTGCTGCGCCGCGCGCTGAATGATGCGCAGGCGCGCGGCGTCGCCGTGACCGACGAGGCCTCGGCGGTGGAGGCGGCGGGCCTCTCGCCGCGGCTGGTCAGCGGACGTCGCGACAACCTCAAGATCACCCATCCCGAGGACCTGGCCCTGGCCGAACTGGTGCTGTCCGCCCAGGCTCTGGCCGCCCAGGCGGCCTCGACGACCCACTCCGAGGCGTCCCCGTGCGGGACGAAGAGAGCATGATGCGAATCGGCCACGGCTTCGATGTCCACCGCTTCGGCGCGGGCGACCACCTGATGGTCGGCGGTGTCGCCATCCCCTTCGACCGCGGCTTCGTCGCCCACTCCGACGGCGACGTGCTGCTGCATGCGGTCTGCGACGCCCTGCTGGGGGCCTGTGCGCTGGGCGACATCGGCCGCCACTTTCCCGACACCGACCCGGCCTGGGCCGGCGCCGACAGCCGCGCCCTGCTGCGCCATGTCGCCGGGTTGGTGGGCGGGGCGGGTTACCGGGTCGGCAACCTGGATGCCACGCTGATCGCCCAGGCGCCGAAGATGGCGCCGCATATCGGCGCCATGGCCGGGCATATCGCCGCGGATCTCGGCCTTTCCCGGGGGGCGGTCAACGTCAAGGCCACCACCACCGAACGGCTCGGTTTCACCGGCCGCGGCGAGGGCATCGCCGCCGAGGCGGTGGCACTGCTGGTCCCTCGCGACGGGGAGACTGCCGGTGAGTGAGGTCGCTTCATCCGGTGTCGAGGATGCCATCGACTGGCCGCCGACCTGGCCGCGAGTGCTGGAGGGCGAGCTCGGTGCGCCGCCGCCCGGAGACTACCGCGCCGTCCCCGAGGACTTCCGCGTCGAGGAGGTCCTCGACTTCGCCCCGGCGGGGGAGGGCGAGCACCTCTGGCTGTTCATCGAGAAGCGCGACCTGACCACCGCCATGGTCGCCCGCGACCTGGCCCGGCTCTGCGAGGTCTCGCCGCGGGTGGTCGGCTATGCGGGCATGAAGGACCGGGTCGCCGTGACCCGCCAATGGCTCTCCGTGCAGCTGCCCGGCCGCGAGGCCCCCGAGGGGCTCGCGGCGCGACTCGCCGAACGGGGCATCCGGGTGCTCGACCAGGCCCGTCATCCGCGCAAGCTCAAGCGCGGCGTGCACCGGGCCAACCGCTTCCGCCTGCGGATCACCGGGGCGGCGGTGGCCGACCCGGCGCTCGAGGCGCGCTGGCAGCGCCTCTGCGACGCGGGGGTCGCCAACTATGTCGGCCCCCAGCGCTTCGGCGCGGACGGGCGCAACCTGCAGCGCGCCCGGGCCATGCTGGCCCGCGGCTGGCGCAAGCGTGATGACCGCGAGGGCATGCTGCTCTCGGCGGCCCGCAGCTTCCTGTTCAACGAGCTGCTGGCCGCCCGGGTCCGCGACCAGAGCTGGGCGACGCCGCTGCCTGGCGAGGTGGTGATGCTCGACGGCAGCGCCAGCCAGTTCGGCGTTGCGCCCGACGATGCCGCCGAGCTCGCCGAGCTTTCCGATCGGGCCAGGTGCCTCGACCTGCATCCCGCCGGGATACTGTGGGGCGTCGGCGAGTCGCGTGCCGCCGGCGAGGCCCGGGCCCACGAGGCCGCCCTGGTCGCGCGCTATCCAGGCCTGTGCGGCGGGCTCGAGCGTGCCGGTGTCCGCCTGGCCCGCCGGGCCTTGCGGCTGCGCCTGGGCGAGGCGCGGCTGACGCGCGGCGACGGCGAGAGCTGGCTGGCCTTCAGCCTGCCGCGGGGCGCCTTCGCCACCGCCGTGCTGCGGGAACTGATCTCTCATCCCACCCTGGGGGCCCCTCCCTCCGACAGGAGCCTGTGATGCGTCGACTGCTGCTCTCCAATGACGACGGGGTGCATGCCCCGGGGCTGCGTGCCCTCCACGATGCCCTGCTGCCCCATGCGCGGCTACGGGTGGTCGCGCCGGATCGCGACAAGAGCGGGGCCAGCAACTCCCTCACGCTGACCCGACCGCTGGCGCTCTCATCGCTCGACAACGGCTTCTACAGCGTCGACGGTACCCCCGCGGACTGCGTCTACCTGGGGGTCAACGGCGTCTGGGACGAACGGCCGGACCTGGTGATCTCGGGGATCAACCACGGTGGTAACCTCGGCGACGACGTGCTCTACTCCGGCACCGTGGCCGCCGCCATGGAGGGGCGCAACCTGGGCATGGCGGCCATCGCCATGTCGCTGGTCGGCTCGCGCCACTTCGAGACCGCCGGACGGGTGGCGGCTAGCCTGGTCGGTGCGGCCGACCAGCTCTCGCTGCCGCCGCGCAGCCTGCTCAATGTCAACGTGCCGGACCGGCCATGGAGCGAGATCCAGGGCTTTCGGGTCACCCGGTTGGGCTATCGCGGCCCGGCGGCCCGCCCCCTGGAGGTCCGGGATCCACGGGGCCGGCTGCGCTACTGGATCGCCGCCGTGGGCGAGAATGCCGACGATGGTCCGGACACCGACTTCGCCGCCGTCGAGGCGGGCTATGTTTCCATCACGCCGCTGCAGACCGACCTGACCCGGCATGCAGCGCGCGACGACGTGCAGGACTGGCTGGATGCACTCACCTGATCTGCTGCGCGGTGTCGGCATGACATCGCAGCGTACCCGGGATCGCATGGTCGGCCGCCTGGCCGACCTGGGGATCCGCGACCGACGGGTCCTGGAGGTGATGGCCCGCGAGCCGCGTCATCTCTTCCTCGACGAGGCCCTGGCGCATCGTGCCTACGAGGACACCTCGTTGCCCATCGGCCATGGCCAGACCCTCTCCCAGCCGTGGATGGTGGCGCGGATGACCGAGCTGGTGATCCAGGAAGCGCCGTCCCGGGTGCTGGAGGTCGGCACCGGTTCCGGCTACCAGACCCTGGTGCTGTCGCGCCTGGTGAAGGAACTCTGGTCGGTGGAACGGATCAATGCCCTGCATCGCCGTGCCGGCGGTCGCCTGCGTCTGCTCGAGGTCCACAATACCCGGCTGCGCCTCGCCGACGGGGGACATGGCTGGCCGGAGGAGGCGCCCTTCGATGTCATCCTGCTGACCGCCTGTGCCAGCGAGTTGCCCGCGCCGCTGCTCGCCCAGCTCGGCGAAGGGGCCGTGTTGATCACGCCGCTGGCCGAGCCGGATGGCCGGCAATGGCTGACCCGTGTGCGCCGCAGCGCGGACGGCTTCGAGACACAGCGGCTTGAGGCAGTGCGGTTCGTACCGCTGCTGGAAGGCGTCATTCGTTGAAAGGAGTCCGCTGTTGAAGCGTCATCTCGGTATCTTTCTCAGGGGCGCCGGCATGGGGGCCGCCGATGCGGTGCCCGGCGTGTCCGGCGGCACCATTGCCTTCGTCACCGGCATCTACGAGGAGCTGATCCACAGCATCAAGCAGTTCGGCCCCAGCGCCTTCGTCGCCTGGCGACGCGGCGGCCTTCCGCTGCTGGCGGTACATCTCAACCTGGCCTTCGTGCTGCCGCTGCTGGCCGGTATCGCCATCAGCCTGGTCAGCGTGGCCCACCTCGTCGTCTGGCTGATGGACGATTTCCCCCAGATGCTCAACGGCTTCTTCTTCGGCCTGGTGGCCGCGTCGGCGGTGGTCGTCAGCCGCCATCCGGCCGACTGGAAATGGTGGCACCTGCTGCCGCTCGCCGGTGGCCTGCTGCTCGCCCATGGTCTGCCGTCGCTGATGCCGCTGGTCACCCAGCTCGGCAATCCCGACCTGGTGCTGGTGGTGGGCGGGGCCATCGCCATCAGTGCCTTGCTGCTGCCCGGCGTGTCGGGCAGCTTCCTGCTGCTGACCATGGGCCTCTACGGCACGGTGATGCAGGGCATTCGCGGCTTCGACCTGGGGTTGATCGGGCTGTTCGGGGTGGGCTGCCTGATTGGCCTGTTCGGCTTCTCGCGGCTGCTCTCCTGGCTGCTGCGCCACCATCACACCGCGACCCTGCAGCTGCTGGTCGGCTTCATCATCGGCTCGCTGCCGGTACTCTGGCCGTGGCGCGAACTGGTACGCTACCAGCTGGGTTCCGAGGGCCAGATGATCCCCCTCGACTACCGTTACCTGACCCCGGCCGACTTCGCCGAGCTGACCGGTGACCCTGCCCGGCTGCCGGCGGTGGTGGCCCTGATGATGGCCGGCGCGGCCCTGGTGCTGCTGATCGGCTGGGCTAATCGGCCGGTGAAACCCGGTTACCGACAAGGTGCTGACAAGGAGGAAGGCTCCGATGCATAAGGTATTTCTGATTTCCGGCCTGGCCCTGGCGCTGGCCGGCTGCGCCGCGCAGCAGGGCGAGAGTGGGCCGGTCCAGGTCCGCGACCTGTCGGCCAGCCGGGCTGACGCGACGCCCGGCGAGTACACGGTGGAGGCCGGCGATACGCTCTACGGCATCGCCTGGCGCCATGACATGGACTACCGCGACCTGGCGCGCCTCAACCGCATCGGGCCCCCCTACCGCATCGAGCCCGGTCAGCGGCTGGTGCTGGTCGGCGAGGGCAGCGCCACCTCGGCCTCCAGCCAGGACGGCGACGAGAACGCGTCCAGCGGCCGTGGGGTCGTGGCCACCGGCCTCGGCGGCGAGGCGTCCGGGAGCGATGAGGAACTCGACTGGCTGATGCCCGACGAGAGTGCCATCGAGCGCAACCGTCGACTCTCGGCCGAGCGGCAGGCGGCGGGCGACTCGCCGCAGGGGCCCACTCAGGCGGCCATGGAGAGCGCCGATGCCGTCTCGGGCGCCGACCAGGGGCCTGGACCGGTCTACAGCTACGACAGCCCGGGAGCGGACGGTACCCTGAGCGAGCGCGATCTGGCCGAACGGCGTGAGCTGGCCTCGCGCGCGGAAGAAGACAATGCGGAGGAACAGCAGGCCACCGGCACGGCGGCGGCACAGAGCGGCTCCGAACCGAGCGACGCGCCCGACGCCACGGCCGAGGACGAGGCGGCCCAGGTGGACCGGGCATCGTCGGAGACGGACGACGGCGGCACCGATGCCGGGACCTCGGTTGCCGGTGAACCGGCGTCCGAGCAGCGCGCCGGGCGCAGCTATACCCCGGTGGACGAGGTGCCCTGGCAGTGGCCGGTCGAGGGCGACGTGGTCGGCCAGTTCGGCGAGGGGGGAACCGTCACCGCCGGCATTGATATCGCGGGTCAAAAGGGGCAACCTGTCAAGGCAGCCGGCCCGGGAATCGTGGTCTACGCGGGCAGTGGCGTCAGGGGCTATGGCAACCTGATCCTGCTCAAGCACAACGACCAGTTCCTGAGTGCCTATGCTCACAACGACACCCTGAACGTCAAGGAGAACGATGTGGTCGAGGCCGGTGAGGTCATCGCCACCATGGGCGACAGCGATGCCGAGGACGTCAGGCTGCATTTCGAGGTGCGCAAGGACGGCCAGCCTCAGGATCCCCTCGAGTTCCTGCCTGCCCGCTGACCCTGACGGTCGGCCAGCATCGGATGCGGGATGGACGGGGTGCCGCACAATAATAACTTCGCGCGTCGATCGTCCGGCCATGGACCCACGACGCCCTGTCGCAACCATGGGGTAGCAATCGATGAGCATGCTTGAACGGGACCTTCAGGATGTGAATCTGGTATCCGCCGACGAGGCGGATGAGGACGCTGTCGAGACCGAGGATGAGCTGGAGCGGGAGGACATCGAGGACGAGGAGGCGGTGGTCGGCGATGAGGAAGCCTTCGAGAAGGCGCTGAGCCGCGAGGATCGGCATCACCGTCACAGTCTCGATGCCACCCAGATCTACCTCAACGAGATCGGTTTCTCGCCGCTGCTGACGCCGGAGGAAGAGGTCTTCTACGGCCGCCTGGCGCGCAAGGGTGACCCGCTGGGCCGCTCGCGGATGATCGAGTCGAACCTGCGCCTGGTGGTGAAGATCGCCCGGCGCTATCTCAACCGTGGCCTCACCCTGCTCGACCTGATCGAGGAGGGCAACCTGGGCCTGATCCGCGCGGTGGAGAAGTTCGACCCCGAGCGCGGCTTCCGCTTCTCCACCTACGCCACCTGGTGGATTCGCCAGACCATCGAGCGGGCGCTGATGAACCAGACCCGCACCATCCGGCTGCCGATCCATGTGGTCAAGGAACTCAACATCTACCTGCGGGCGGCCCGCGAGCTGACCCAGAAGCTGGATCACGAGGCCACGGCCGAGGAGGTCGCCGACTACCTCGACAAGCCGGTGGAGACCGTCAAGAAGATGATGGGCCTCAACGAGCGGGTTTCCTCTGTCGACTACCCGATGGGCAGCGAGAGCGACAAGCCGCTGATCGAGACCCTGGCCGACGACAATGACCAGGGCCCGGAATCCACCCTGGTGGACGGCGACGTGCGCCAGCATGTCGACGAGTGGCTGGCCGAGCTCACCGAGAAGCAGATGGAGGTGGTGGTGCGCCGCTTTGGTCTGCGCGGCCATGAGGCCGCGACCCTCGAGCAGGTCGGTGAGGAGATCGGCCTGACGCGCGAGCGGGTTCGCCAGATCCAGGTAGAGGCGCTCAAGAAGCTGCGCCGCATGCTCGACAAGCAGGGCCTCTCGCTGGATGCCATCTTCGAGTGACGTCGCGTGCCGGAGGCCTCTCCGGCACCGTCGTCCCTCTTCTTCATGATGGGCAGATGATCGAACCGTCATCACGCCCCTTTATCTGATGTTTATCCTGCCTCAGGCACGCTTGCCAGTTGGTGATGCCGTGAAATCGGCTGGCCTTTGGGGGATAATCGTGGCGTTCCCCATCGCCGCTCGAGGACCCCGACCATGGCCCGGCCGCTGATCGCCGACATCGACCTCGACGCCCTGCGTCACAACTATTGCCTGGCCCGTGACCAGGCCCCCCACAGCCGCGCCGTCGCCGTGATCAAGGCCGATGCCTACGGCCATGGTGCCGTGGCCTGCGCCCGGGCGCTCGAGGACCTGGCGCCGGCCTTTGCCGTGGCCTGCCTCGAGGAGGCGCAGACCCTGCGCGAGGGGGGCATCACGGCGCCGATCGTGCTGCTCGAGGGCATCTTCGAGGCCGCCGAGCTCGAGCGGGTCGAGGCGCTGGGGCTGTGGATCGCGGTACACGCCGACTGGCAGTTGGAGGCGCTGCTCGCCTATCGCCCCGCGCGCCCCATCCCGGTGTGGGTCAAGGTAGACTCGGGCATGCACCGCCTGGGCTTCCCGCCGGAACGGGCCGAGAAGGTCTGGGCGCGTCTCGCGGCGGCGCCCGACCACGCCTGCGACCTGCACCTGATGAGCCACTTCGCCAGCGCCGATGCCCTGGAGACCGGCGACTTCCGGCGCCAGCTCGAGCTGCTCGACGACCTGGCGATACGGCTCGAGGCGCCCACCTGCCTCGCCAACTCGCCCGCCACCCTCGCCTGGCCCGAGGCGCACGGCGCCTGGAACCGCCCGGGGGTGATGCTCTACGGCAGCGACCCGCTGGAGGCCTCCAACGAGGCGAGCCGTCGGCTGGCGCCGGTGATGACCCTGCGTTCCGCGATCATCGCCGTGCGCGAGCTCGCGGCGGGTGAGCCGGTGGGCTATGCCGGGCGCTGGAAGGCGCCACGCCCCTCGCGGATCGGCGTGGTCGCCTGCGGCTACGGCGATGGCTATGACCGGCACGCGGTCGACGGCACCCCGGTGCTGGTCGACGGTCAACGCACGGCCATCGCCGGCAAGGTCTCCATGGACATGCTGACGGTGGACATCACCGACATTCCCGAGGCGGGCATCGGCAGCGAGGTGGTGCTCTGGGGGCGCGCCGCGAACGGCGTGCTCCTGTCGGTGGACGAGGTGGCCCGCCATTGTGACACCATCAGCTACACCCTGCTCACCGGGGTGCTGCCGAGGGTGCCCAGGCGCTATCATGGCGCGCACTGACCACCGCACCATGGGAAGCCACATGTACAGGGACGACACCCCCCACAGCTCCTTCGCCCATCCGCGTTACTGGCCCACCTGGCTGGCCATCGGGGCCATGCATGTCGTGGCCTGGCTGCCCTGGCGGCTGAAGCTGTGGGTCGGCCGGGCGATCGGCCTTGCCGCCTGGCGCCTCGCCGGGCGTCGTCGCCATATCACCGAGACCAATATCGGCCTCTGCTTCCCGGAGCTCGATGAGGCGCAGCAGGCGCGGCTGGTGCGCGAGACCTTCGTCGCCAACGGCATCGGCATCGTCGAGACGGCGACTGGCTGGTGTCGTGATCCCGAGCACCTGCATCACCGCGTCACCTTCCTGGGGCAGGAGCACCGGGCCCGGTTGCAGGCCGAGGGGAGGGGGGCGCTTATCCTCGGGGTGCACTTCTCGACCCTGGACCTGGGGGCCGCGCTGCACTCGCTCTACTTCCGCGCCGACGCCGTGCAGCGCCCCCATGACAACCCGCTCTTCGACCGCTTCATGAGTCGCGCCCGGGCACCCTACTTCGATGCGGTCCTCGACCGTCACGACCTGCGCGGGGTGGTGCGTCGCATCAAGGCCGGCCACGGCGTCTGGTACTCCCCGGACCAGGACTTCGGCCGCGATGCCAGCGTCTTCGCCCCCTTCTTCGGTATCCCGGCGGCCACGGTCAAGATGACCTCGCGCATCGCGCGCATGACCGGCGCCCCGGTGATCCCGCTGATCTTCCACCGCAACCCCGACGACCGCACCTATACCCTTGAGTACCTGCCGCCGCTGGAGAACTTCCCCAGCGGCGACGAGGTGGCCGATGCCACCCGCATCAACGCGGTGATCGAAGCGGCGATCCGTCGTCACCCGGAGCAGTACCTCTGGCTGCACCGGCGCTTCAAGACCCGGCCCAAAGGCGAGCCGAGACTCTACTCGTGATAGTCGAGGTAGTCAGGAAGCTCGAGGCGATGCTCACCGCTGTTCAAGCGCGCGCTGATGAAGTCCCGGTCCAGGCGATGGTGGGCGGCGTCGGCCAGGGTGCCGATGATTCGGTCGGCATAGGCCTGCAACAGTCGCCAGTCCGAGTCCTGTGCATACAGCGAAAGGCTCTTCACGGACTTCAGCAGGCTCAGGCCGATGGTCACATCGTCCTGCCCGTAATGCAGGATCGGCGTGAAGACCCGGTAGATCAGGCTCTCGAAGCTTTCCACCGGCCAGGTGACGCGTACCCGGTTGTGCTGATCCACCATGGCGTTGCAGGGGGCGAATTCTAGTCGACGCCGCAGCAGGTCGGTCAGCTGATTGATGCACAGGCGGGCGGTACCCGGGTCGTTGATCCCGGGCGACAGCGCCTTGACCGCCATTTCCATCAGTTGCGTCAGGCCGTGCACGTGGATGTCCTCGATCGATTCGCCTTCGCCATACAGCAGATGTGCCAGCACCTCGTCAGCACAGGCGCGGTCGGGTTCGGCAGGCGCATCGACGTACAGCAGCGGAAAGTCGGCCAGGGTGAAGTCTCCCGGGGAGAAATTCAGATGAATCACCCCATCGAAGCTGGCGGCAAGCTTGGCGAGCTCGGCAAAGTTGGCGTTCTGGATGAATCCGGTCTGGCGTGAGCGAATCTCGAAACGGTGACACGACGCGGCTGCCGCCGCAGGTATCGTGTCGGCCATCCGCATGTAGCGAGGCGATTGCTGACGATGCTTCAGGCTGGCCAGTGAACGGCTCGTGGCCAGATGCAGGCCGGCGACCACCGAGTTGACCTGAACCGTCTGGGAGGCCTTATGTATGAAGTAGACAAACAGGCCCAGGCAGTGGATGACCATGGCCACTCCCAGATAGGCGGCAAGCGAGCGCCATGTGCCGGGAGAGCCGCCGTTTTCCGGCACCATCAGGAGCATAAGGATGAACAGGATGGTACCCAGATAGTTGCCCAGCACCCATTGATGGTGGCGCTCGGTCACCAGGCCGAAGACCAGCTTGTGGGAAAACTGGCCACCGGCCTGGGATAGCACCGACATCACCATCGAGAAGCTGAACACCACCAGCGATATCATGCCGGCGATCAGCGTCGAGAGCAGCGTGCGCAAGGTGTCTTTGTCGTTGAAGCGCACGAAGTCGAGCCAGCCGGGCATCGAAATGAATCCTTCGTGCGGCACCACTGCAAGTAATCCCACCAGGAAATAGGCCAACGCCAGCAGGCTGGGCAGGTAGGCGATACTCTGGCGAAACGCCTTGGTGACCTGCAGCGGGTAGTGGAGCAGAGCGATCATCGAGACATCCTTGCAAGGCGACGCCAGCGAGGGTGGACAGAGTGGATAACACCAACCAGCAAGCAAAAGCCCCGCCTGTAAAGACAACAGACGGGGCTAATACATCAGCATGGCCTGCGAGCCATCAGGCGTCAATACGCTTGTACTTCATGCGGTGCGGGGTGTCGTCACCGACGCGCTTCTTGTGGTCCGCCTCGTACTCGGTGTAGTTGCCCTCGAAGAATTCCACGTGGGAGTCGCCCTCGAACGCCAGGATATGGGTGGCGATGCGGTCGAGGAACCAGCGGTCGTGGGAGATCACCAGGGCACAGCCGGGGAAGGCCAGCAGGGCCTCCTCGAGGGCGCGCAGGGTCTCGATGTCCAGGTCGTTGGACGGTTCGTCGAGCAAGAGCACGTTGGCGCCCTGCTTGAGGGTCTGGGCCAGCTGCAGGCGACCGCGCTCGCCGCCGGAGAGCTCGTTCAGGCGTTTCTGCTGGTCGTTGCCCTTGAAGTTGAAACGCCCCACGTAGGCCCGCGAGGAGACCTCGTAGCCGTTGATGTTGAGGATGTCCTGGCCGTCGGAGACCGCCTCCCACACCGTCTGCTTGTCGTCCAGGGCGTCGCGCAGCTGCTCGACGTAGGCGATGTCGACGGTCTCGCCGACCACCACCTCACCGGCATCGGGCTGTTCCTTGCCGGTAATCAGCTTGAACAGCGTCGACTTGCCCGCGCCATTGCCGCCGACGATGCCGACGATGGCGCCCTTGGGCACGGTGAAGGTCAGGTCCTCGTAGAGCAGCTTGTCATCGAAGGCCTTGGCCACGTCGTGGAACTCGATGACCTTGTCACCCAGGCGTGGGCCGGGCGGAATGTAGATCTCGTTGGTCTCGTTGCGCTTCTGGAAGTCACCGGACTGCATCTCCTCGAAGCGGTTGAGGCGCGCCTTGCTCTTGGCCTGGCGGCCCTTGGCGTTGCTGCGCACCCACTCCAGCTCGTGCTTGATCGCCTTGTTCTTCGAGGCCTCCTGCTTGGCCTCCTGCTCGAGGCGCTTCTCCTTGGCCTCCAGCCAGCCCGAGTAGTTGCCCTCGAAGGGGATGCCCTGGCCGCGGTCGAGCTCGAGGATCCAGCCAGCCACGTTGTCGAGGAAGTAGCGGTCGTGGGTGATGGCCACCACGGTGCCGCTGTAGTCATGCAGGAAGCGCTCCAGCCAGGCCACGGACTCGGCGTCCAGGTGGTTGGTGGGCTCGTCGAGCAGCAGCATGTCGGGGCTGGAGAGCAGCAGGCGGCAGAGCGCCACGCGGCGCCGCTCGCCGCCGGAGAGGTGGCCCACGCGGGCCTCCCAGGGCGGCAGGCGCAGGGCCTCGGCGGCCACTTCCAGCTTGCGGTCCAGGTTGTGGGCGTCGGAGGCCTCGATGATGTTCTCCAGGCGCGCCTGCTCGGCGGCCAGGGCATCGAAGTCGGCGTCCGGCTCGGCATAGGCGGCGTAGACGGCGTCGAGCTTCTCCTGTGCCTCCTTGATCTCGCCCAGGGCCTCTTCCACGGTCTCGCGGACGTTCTTGTCATCGTCGAGCTGGGGTTCCTGGGGCAGGTAGCCGACATTGATGCCCGGCATGGGACGGGCCTCGCCCTCGAACTCGGTGTCGACGCCGGCCATGATGCGCAGCAGGGTCGACTTGCCCGCGCCATTGAGGCCCAGCACGCCGATCTTGGCGCCGGGGAAGAAGGACAGGGAGATGTCCTTGAGGATCTGCTTCTTGGGGGGCACGACCTTGCCCACCCGGTTCATGGTGTAGACGTATTGCGCCATGGAAAGCCACTTCGTTGGGGGATGTCAGTGGCCACGATGATAGAGCCCGGGGACGCCAAAGGCCAGCATCCCCGGGAGACGGGCAGGGGTTACTCTTCCTCTTCCTCGAGGGCCCAGTCGTCCTCGATGGCGCGCCGCAGGCGACGCTCCTCGATGAGAGCCTCCACGCGTCGGCGGGCCCTCAGGGTATCGGCACGACTGCTGGGGCGGACGCGACCGTAGTCGTCGTTGACCGCTTCCAGGTAGTCCTGATCATCGTCGTCGGTGTCGAGAAGGGGTTCATGGCTCATGCGACGTCCTCCCATGGCCCGGGGCCGAACGCTGCAAGGTCCGGCGGATCATTCGATCGCTTCCCGTCCCGGGTGCGGAACCTGAAGCGCCAGCAGGCAACGCCCGTTGCCTGCTGGCTATATAGCTTCAAGGAACGCCGAGGACAAGCCCCTGGGGAGACTTTTTTCGCCGCCGCGTCACGGCGTCTCAGGTCAGGCCGTGTTCGGCCTTGAGCCGCTCGAGCTCCAGCTGTGCCTCGACCCGCTCGGTGACATCCTTCTGCACCCCGACATAGTAGGTGAGGTGGTCGTCCTCGTCGTAGACGGGAGTAATGGAGAGCTCGTTGTAGAACAGGGTGCCGTCCTTGCGATAGTTGCGCAGTACCTCGCGGCAGGGACGACCCGCCTTCAGGGCCTTGCGGATGGTATCGAGCCCCGGCTGGTCGCGGTCCTCGTTCTGCAGGAAGCGGCAGTCCTGGTAGAGGATCTCGTCGGCGCTGTAGCCGGTCAGGCGCTCGAAGCCCTGGTTGACGTAGATCAGGATGTTCTCGTCGCCCTCCTGCTCGGCGACCACGATGCCGTCCTCAGAGGCATCGATGATGCGTTCCAGCAGTTCCGGGCTGATCAGGGGGGATCGTTTCATGCAGGGGGTTCCTGTCGCGGTGCCCTTGGCGCAGCGCATGGCGGCAAGGAGCGGGATATTGCCCTCATCATGGCCAGCCGGCGTCGGGATTTCAACGCGCCGGCGTGCCGGTGGGTCATTCCACCTCGGGCAGGCGCTGGGCGCTGGCGGCCGCGCCGAGGCCCATCAGGGCGAGGGCTGCCAGCAGCCCGGCACTGCCGAGCCACTGGGCCAGCAGGCCGACGAGGCCGCCCACGACCAGCATGAGCACGCCGGTGAGGGTGTTGGAGAGCGCCACATAGAGGGCGCGCCGGTCGGCGCCGGCCATGTCGACGATGTAGGTCTTGCGGCCCAGGCGAACGCCGGCGTGGACGATCACCAGCAGCGCATAGACCAGCGCATAGGGCCAGACGGTTTCGCTCCAGGCGCCGGGCAGCCAGGCGAAGGCCGCCCCTAGCAGGCAGCCGGCCGCGGTGCCCAGGCCACCGTCGCGCATCACCCGGCGGCTCGAGGCATCGGCGCGCTTGCCCCATACCGGGCTCGCCAGCATGCCGGCCAGGCCGGAGACCACGATCAGCACCCCCAGGCCGCCGAGTTCGGCCCCGCTCTGCTGCTGGCCGAGCAGCGCCACATAGGGCAGGGCCAGGGCGCTGGCCAGCAGCAGGGCGCGGGAGAGGTTGAAGTGCAGGAAGGCGCGGTCGTCGCGCAGCAGGCGCAGCCCCAGCTTGATGCTGTCCCAGGCATTCTCGCCGCCCTCCACGGCCCCCGGGGTCTCCTTGATGCGCGCCGCGCACAGGGCATTGACGGCCCAGCCCAGCGCCGCCGCCCCGAGCAGTACGGCCAGCGCCAGCTCCCCGGGGCGGTCGCCGAACAGCATCAGCACTCCGCCCGCAGCCAGGGTCACGCCGCCGGCCACGCTGCCGCTCCAGCCCATCAGGGTGCCGCGGCGCTGCTTGGCGATGGTCTTGCCCATCACGTCCTTGGTGGCGATCGATGACAGGCCGCGGGCCAGCGACAGCGCCACCAGTACGGCGAGTACCAGGCCACCCCCGATGCCCCCGCTGCCGAACAGGGCCAGCAGGGCCAGCAGGGCGGCGGCCAGGGCCTGCAGGGTACCGCCCAGCACCCAGACCCACTTGCGCTCGGGCTTGAGTCGGATGAAGCCGGCCACGAACAGCTGGGGCAGCAGGGCGCCAGACTCGCGGATCGGCACCAGCAGGCCGACCATCCACAGCGGGGCGCCGATCACCCCCAGCAGCCAGGGCAGCACCAGGCGGGCGCTGGAGAGTTCGTCGGCCAGCTTGTTGCCCAGCGCCGCCAGCAGGTGCAGGAAGAAGTTGTGCGGCTGCTCGTCGCAGGCCGCGTCCGGGATGTCCCGGCACATCCGGCTGTCCTCGTCACCGGTGAGCCACTCGAAGAGGCGGGTCTGGCTGATCTCGGGGGCGGCCATCGGAACTCCCTGACTGGTATCATCGGGTGGCCATTGTCGCGACACTCGAGGTTTCATGTCACGTATCCGAATCCACTATTGTAACCAGTGCCAGTGGTTGCTGCGCAGCGCCTGGTACGCCCAGGAGCTGCTCTCCACCTTCGGCGAGGACCTGGAGGAGGTGGCCCTGGTGCCGTCCCATGGCGGCCATTTCGAGATCCTCTGCGACGAGGCGTCGCTCTGGGAGCGCAAGCGCGACGGCGGCTTCCCCGACATCAAGGCCCTCAAGCAAGCGGTGCGCGACCGCCTCGCCCCCGGCCGTGACCTGGGACACCTCGACCGGTGAGCCCGAGGCCCATGACCGGTGATCGCCAGGCGATGCTCTTCGGGCTGGGGGCGGTGGCGCTGTGGTCCACGGTGGCCACCGCCTTCAAGGTGGCGCTTGCCCACATGTCGCCGCTGGCGCTGATGTGGCTGGCCTCGCTGGTCTCCTGGGCGCTGATCGGCGTGCTGGTGGCGCGGCAGGGGCTGCTGCGACAGGCGTTCAGGCACGGCTGGCGCACCGCCGCCTGGGCGGGGCTGATGAATCCAGTGGCCTACTACCTGGTGCTGTTCGGCGCCTATGACCGCCTGCCGGGCCAGGAGGCCATGGCCCTCAACTACACCTGGGCGCTGGCGATGGCCTTCCTGGCGGTGCCGCTGCTGGGCCAGCGGCTCACCCGCATCGACGTGCTGGCGGGGCTGATCGCCTATGCCGGCGTGTGGGTGATCGCCACCCGCGGGGCGGTGTTCGACGTGGCCTTCGCCGACCCGCTCGGCGTCGGCCTGGCACTCGCCTCGACGCTGCTCTGGGCGCTCTACTGGCTGCTCAACGCCCGCGACCCTCGCCCGCCGCTGGTGGCCCAGTGGCAGAACTTCAGCGTCGGCGTGCCGGTGCTCACCGTGCTGCTGCTGGCCGGGCCGGGCATGGCCTGGCACGGCTGGACGGCGCTGGGGGCCGGCATCTACGTGGGGCTCTTCGAGATGGGCATCGCCTTCGTGCTCTGGCAACTGGCCGTCCATCGAGTCTCGCGCACGGCGAAGGTCTCCAACCTGATCTTCCTCTCGCCGCCGGTGTCGCTGCTGCTGCTCTTCCTGGTGGTCGGCGAGCCGATCCTGCCCTCCACCCTGGTGGGCCTGGTGCTGATCCTCGGGGGGCTCGCGCTGCAGCAGTGGCAGAAGACCCCCGCGCCAGTGGCTCAGTCCTGAGCCGTCTTCGCCACGACGGCACCGTTGGCCTCGAGCAGTGGCGCGAGTCGTGGCCAGACGTTCTCCAGGATGCGCGGCTGGGCAGCCGCGGTGGGATGGATGCCGTCGGCCTGCATCAGGTTGTCCTCCAGGGCCACGCCCTCGAGCAGGAAAGGCACCAGCGGCAGCTCAAAGTCGTCGGCCAGCCGCGTGTAAACCCCGGTGAAGGCGTCGCGGTAGGCCCTGCCGTAGTTGGGCGGGATGTCGATGCCGAGCAGCAGCACCTCGGCATCCGCCGCCTGGCTGGCCTCGATCATGGCGGTCATGTTGGCCTCGAACTGGCCCGGCGGCAGGCCGCGCAGGCCGTCGTTGCCGCCGAGCTCCAGCACAACGATATCGGGTTCATGCTGTCCGAGAAGGTCGGGCAGGCGGGCAGCGGCGCCGCTGGAGGTCTCGCCGCTGATGCTGGCGTTGACCACCTGCGCCTTCCCGTCCAGGCGCGCCTGCAGCAGACTGACCCAGCCGGCGTCCTGCTCGATGCCGTAGGCGGCGCTCAGGCTGTCGCCCATGATCAGCAGCACCGGTCGGGGGGCTGCCTGCGCCGCCCCGCCGGCCAGCAACAGCATCGACAAGAGTAGCGTCAACCAGACCGACGTGATCCAGCGCCCCGCGAGCCGGCCGGGTGCATGTCGGCCCAACGCACCTACAGGGAAGCCCTTTGCCATGTCCATCTCCTCTCGAACGGATGCCTCACCGATTCTACACGCCGACCGTCTCGCCAAGGAGGTCGAGAGCGGTGAGCGGCGACTGAGCATTCTGAGTGACCTGTCGCTGGCAGTGTTCCCCGGGGAGAGCGTGGCGATTCTCGGCCAGAGCGGGGCCGGCAAGTCGACCCTGCTGGGCCTGCTGGCCGGCCTGGACACGCCCAGCGGCGGCGAGCTGTCGCTCTTCGGCCAGTCGCTGCGCGCGCTCGACGAGGATGGCCGGGCCTCCCTGCGGGCGGGGCGGGTGGGCTTCGTGTTCCAGAACTTCCAGCTGCTGCCCACCCTGACGGCCCTGGAGAACGTGCTGCTGCCGCTGGAGCTGTCGCCGACCCCCGGGGCCGAGGCCCGGGCCCGCGACTGGCTGACCCGCGTCGGCCTCGGCGAGCGCCTGGACCACCTGCCCAAGCAGCTCTCCGGCGGCGAGCAGCAGCGCGTGGCCCTGGCCCGGGCCTTCGTCACCGGGGCCGAGCTGGTGTTCGCCGACGAGCCCACCGGCAACCTGGACCCGGTCACCGGAGAGCGCATCATCGAGGCGCTGTTCTCGCTCAACCGCGAGGCCGGCACCACCCTGGTGCTGGTGACCCATGACCACGCCCTGGCGCGGCGCTGCGATCGCTGCCTGCGCCTGGAGGGTGGCCGGCTGGTCGAGATGGCGCGCGACGAGGTGATGGCATGAGCCGCACCGCCTGGCCGGCCCTGCTGCGCCTCTCGGCCCGGGGCCTGATCCGTGACCTGCGCGCCGCCGACGTGCGTGCCCTGGCGCTGGCGCTGGCGCTGGCGGTGGCCGCGTCGACCATGATCGGCTTCTTTCTTGACCGCCTCGACCGCGGCCTGACCCGCCAGGCCGGCCAGCTCTCGGGCGGCGACGTGGTACTGGAGCAGGGCCGGCCCTTCGACGAGGCGGTCCGCCGGGCCCTCGAGGACGCCGGCCTGACGCTCTCCGACCAGGTCGACATGGTCTCCATGGTCAGCCGCGGTGACCGCTTCCAGCCAGCCAGCCTCAAGGTGGTCGACGCCGTCTATCCGCACTATGGCACGGCACGGGTGGACCGCGGCAACGGCATCGAGTCGCTGGCCCATGGCCCGGCGCCGGGCGAGGCCTGGGTGGCACCGCGTCTCGCGCTGCTGATGAAGCTCGAGGTGGGGGACCGGATTCGCCTGGGGGAGACTGAGCTCGAGGTGGGCGGGGTGATCGAGCGCGAGCCCGACCAGTCGGCCGGTTTTGGCAGCTTCAATCCGCGCCTGATGATGCACCACGACGACCTGGACGCGACCGGCCTCGTCCAGGACGGCTCGCGGGTGGAGTTCGAGCTGCTGGCCGCCGGCAGCGCCGAGGCGGTGGCCCGCGTCGAGCCGCTGCTGCAGCGGCTGCGCCGCGAGGGCGTGGAGGTGCGTGACGTGCGCAGCGACCGCCCCCAACTGGGCAATGCCCTGGCGCGGGCCGAGAAATATCTCGGCCTCGCGGGGCTCGCCGCCGTGCTGCTGGCCGGGGTCGCCGTGGCCATGTCCACCCGCCGCTACGTCGACCGCCACCTGGATACCGCGGCGCTGCTGCGCTGCTTCGGCGCCACCCAGCGCGAGCTGCTGCGGCTGTTCGTGCTGCAGCTGCTGTGGCTGGCGCTGGCGGCCTCGGCGCTGGGGGCCCTGCTGGGGCTGGCCGGACAGGCGTTGCTGGTGCGGCTGCTGTCGGCCTTCCTGCCGTTCAGCCTGCCGGCGCCCGGCATACTGCCGCTGTGGCTCGGGGTGCTCACCGCGCTGGCGGTACTGGCCGGCTTTGCCGGGCCGACCCTGCTGCGCCTCAAGCGGGTCAGCGCCCTCAAGGTGCTGCGTCGTGAACTGGACCCGCTGCCGCCCTCGGCCTGGCTGGTGGTGGGCGTGGCGGCACTGGTCTTCGGCGGGCTGCTGTGGCTCTACTCCGGGGACCCTTGGCTGGCTGCCGGCCTGCTGCTGGGCGGGCTGGTGATGCTGGTGGTGCTCTGGGGGCTCGGCGGGGCACTGCTGGGCCTGGTGCTGCGGGGCACTGCCCGGCTGCCGCGCGGCCGCGGCCCGGCGGATGGCATGGTCACCGCCGTGCGGCTGGGTGGCCAGCAGCTGGCGCGGCGCCGCCAGGCGAGCCTCGGCCAGCTGCTGGCCTTCTCGGTGACCTTCTTCGCCGTGGCGATGATCGCCCTGGTGCGCGGCGATCTGCTCACCACCTGGCAGGCCCAGCTGCCGGCGGACACCCCCAATCACTTCGCCCTCAATATCCAGCCCCAGGAGCGCGATGCCTTCTCCTCGGCGCTGGCCGGGGCCACGGATGCCCGCAGCGCCCTCTATCCGATGGTCCGCGGACGTCTTACCGCCATCAACGACCAGGCCCCGCAGGAGGCCGTGCCCGCCGAGTCGCGAGGCGACAACGCCCTGCGTCGCGAACTCAACCTGACCTGGCGCGAGACCCTGCCCGAGGGCAACCGGGTGGTGGCGGGTGAATGGTTCGCCGAAGGGCAGTTGGCGTCGGCGGGCGGCTGGCTGGACGAGGTGGCCGCCGAGCCGCGCCCCGCGGACAGCGAGGCGGCAGTGCCGATCTCCATGGAGGATGGCCTGGCCGAGCGCCTCGGCCTCGCCCTGGGCGATCGTCTGACCTTCACCATCGGCAGCGACGAGGTCACCGGCGAGGTGACCAGCCTGCGCAGCCTCGACTGGGAGAGCTTCCGGCCGAACTTCTACGTGATCTTCCCCCCGGGGACCCTGGAGCGTTTCGGCCACAGCTACATCACCGCCTTCCATCTCGGCGACGACGACCGCGACCTGACGCGCCGCCTGGTGCGGGAGTTCCCGGGCGTCACCCTGCTCGACGTGGATGCCATCCTCGGCCAGGTGCGCGAGGTGCTGACCCAGGTCACCCGGGCGGTGGAGCTGGTGCTGGGCTTCGTGCTGCTGGCCGGCATCAGCGTGCTCTATGCGGCGTTGACCGCCAGCCTGCCGGTGCGGGCCCACGAGAGTGGCCTGCTGCGGGTCTTCGGGGCCAGCAATCGGCTGCTGTCGCGAATGCAAGCGGCGGAGTTCGCCGTGCTGGGGCTGGCCAGCGGGCTGATGGGTGCCCTGCTGGCGGAGCTGGCAACCGCCGGGATCTACCTGGCCTGGTTCGACCTGGCCCCCCGGGTCCACTGGCTGCTGTGGCTGACCCTGCCACCGGCCGGCGCGCTGTTGATCGGCCTCATCGGGCACCTGCTCTCCCGGGGCCTGCGCCGCCAGGCCCCGGCGGCCAGCCTCGGCCTGCTGGGCGAGGCCTGAGGCGCGGCCATGAGGACCGAGACCCTGCGCGCCCGCCTGCTGGAGGCACAGCTCGACCTCGCCCGTCGCCGGGAGCGAGCGGTGATCCTGCTGCTGACCGGCCACGCCGTCACCCACAAGGGACGGCTGGTTAACGAGCTCAACCACTGGCTGGACAACCGCCACACCGAGGTGCATGCCCTGGGCCCCAGCAGCGAGGAGCGCGAGCGACCCTACTGGTGGCGCTTCTGGCGACGCCTTCCCGATCGCGGCCGCATCGGCATCTTCATCCATGGCTGGTACGGCGATGCGCTCTTCGCCCGGGCCGAACGGCGTCTCCCGCCGGGCGCCTTCCGCGACAGGCTGGCGGAGATCCGCGCGTTCGAGGCCGAGCTGGCCGCCGAAGGGGTGGTAGTCCTCAAGCTGTGGATGGACATCGACCGTCCCGCACAGCGCCGTCACCTGCAGGCATTGCAGGAGGACCCGGCCCGTGCCTGGCAGCTGAGTGCCACCGACTGGCAGCGCCATCTGCAGCATGCCGCCATCGCCGCCCTGGGGCGCGAGATGCGCGACGCCACCGCGGCCGATCATGCGCCCTGGCGGCGGCTCGACTTCCGCGACCCGGCGGCACAGCTCCAGCGGGTGGGGGCCCTGCTGCACGAGACCCTGGCCGCGCCCCCCGTGGCGCCCTCCGGCGTGCCGGAGGGGGTGCCCGGCGAGGTGGCGGCGGCGCCCTCGATACGCCGTGCCGAGCCCCGGGTGGAGGCCTCGCTGAAGAAGGCGAGCTATGCCGCGCGGCTCGCCGAGGCCCAGGGCCGCCTGGCGATCAACGCCCGGGAGGTGGCCCGCCGGCGCATCCCGGTGGTGCTGGCCTTCGAGGGACTCGACGCAGCGGGAAAGGGGGGCGGCATCCATCGGGTCACCGCGGCACTGGATGCCCGCCAGTACCGGATCCATCGCATCGCGGCCCCCAGCGACGAGGAGCTGGCATTGCCCTGGGCCTGGCGCTTCTGGCGTCGACTGCCGGCCGACGGTCGCATCGCCATCTTCGACCGCAGCTGGTACGGCAGGGTGCTGGTGGAACGGGTCGAGGGGCTGGCCCCCGAGGCGGCCTGGCGGCGTGCCTATGCGGAGATCCGCGAGTTCGAGCGCCAGCTGCTGGCCCACGGTACCGTGCTCGGCAAGCTGTTCCTGGCCATCAGCCAGGAGGAGCAGCTGCGCCGTTTCGAGGCCCGAGCCGCCTCGCCCCACAAGCGCCACAAGCTCACCGACGAGGACTGGCGCAACCGCAAGCGCTGGGACGACTATCGACAGGCCATCGACGAGATGTTCGCCCGCACCCAGGCGCCGGGCGCCGAGTGGGCACTGATCGCCTGCGACGACAAGCGCCGGGCGCGCCTCGCCGTGCTCCAGGAGGTCAATCGGCGGCTGGAGATGCGCCTGGCCTCGCCGCACTGATGTAGACTGCTGATCATCCACCATGCTCACACCGGAGGTGATCCCATGCGTCCGACGCGGTACCTGCCGGCCACTCTGGCCGCCCTCGCCTTGTCGACTTCCCTGCCGGCCCTGGCCGACGACCCGGCCGAGCGCCTGGAGGCCGACCTCCGGGCGCTGTTTGCCGCCGAGGGGCGCCTCGAGATCGGCGAGGTCTCGGCGGCGCTGATCCGAGACCGCGTCACCGCCCGCGAGCTCCATTTCGTCGGCCCCGAGGGGCAGCAGCTGTGGCTCGACCGCTACGAGGTCAGTGGCGACTACGACCGGCCCGACGAGGTGCGCATCGAGGGCATCCGCCTGGAGACCCCCGGCCACGAGCAGGTGCAGCTGACCGCCGAGGCCCTGGTCCTCGATGTCCCCTCCCGGGCGGTGCTGCCCCTCCATGAGGAGAGCTGGCCCGAGGGTGTGCGTATCGCCGGGCTCGACGTCGAGGCGCTGGCCGCCGAGTTCGCCGGCCAGGACCTGGGGGAGGGGTTCGGCGAAGGGCGTGGGCGGGTCAGCGTCGAGCGCCTGCAGGCCACCGGCCTGTCACGCGAGGCCATCGACAGCCTGGAGCTCAGCGGGCTCGAGGGGCAGGCCGAGGGGGAGGGGGAGTTCGGCCGCGGCACCCTCTCCCTGGCGTTCGCTCGGGTGGAGGGGCTGCGCGGCCTGCAGGGCGAGGAGGACGAACGGGAGCTCGACCGCCTCGAGCTGCGCGACCTGGCGATCGACTCCGACCGGCTGGTGGCGACCCTGGCCGGACTCGAGGTGGATGGTGACCTGCAGGACGGGGAAGGCGGGGTGCGCCTCGAGGCGCTGGACCTCGACCTGGCTCGCATGATCGCCCTGGCGCCCGAGGAGGAGCGCACGCAACTGCGCATGGCCAGCAACGTGCTCACCGGCGGTAGCGGAACGCTGCGCCTCGATGCGGTCTCCACCGGACGCTGGGAGGCGGTAGACGGCGACACCCGGCTGCTCGGCGAGCTGGACATCACCGCCGAAGAGGCCTTCGGCTGGGCGGTGGATGCCGACCTGCCGGTGCGCCTGCCCGAGGGCGTAGAGCCGGCCGCCTTCCTGGCCGAGATGGAGAGCCTGGAGGGCGTGACCCTGCTGGGCGGGCGGGTCGACGCCACTCTCTCGGACCTCGGGCTCTTCGGCCGTCTGCCGGCGGTCATGGCGGCCAGCCAGGGGATCAGCGAGGCGGTCTTCGTGGAGCAGGCGCGGACCCAGGCCCGGGGATTCGGCATGATGCTCGGCCCCGAGATCGAGGCCGTCCTCACCGGCCTGGTGGCGATGATGGCGGGCGAGGCGAGCGAGCTCACCCTCCAGCTGACCCTGCCCGCCGACAGCGAACTGGACGCACTCTCTGCCGATCCCCTGGCACTGCCCGAGCGACTCGAGATGCGGGTGGAGAGCCGCTGAGGCGTTCGGCAGGCCGGCCGCGCTGTCGCGTGCCCATGAAGGATCCGGCGGTTGCCCATGATCGCCTTTCATGTGAAAGCCGACGGGGGCTTGGGGTATCATGTGGCTCCCAGATTCTCCCGTTTTGCGAGGTTTCCCGCCGATGTTCAGCCGTGACATGCAGATTGCCGGTTTCGATGACGTCCTGTTCGATGCGATGCAGAAGGAAGTCGCTCGCCAGGAAGCGCACATCGAGCTGATCGCCTCCGAGAACTACGCCAGCCCCCGCGTGCTGGAGGCCCAGGGCAGCCAGCTGACCAACAAGTATGCGGAAGGCTATCCCGGCAAGCGCTACTACGGCGGCTGCGAGTACGTGGACATCGTCGAGCAGCTGGCCATCGACTACGCCAGGGAGCTGTTCGGCGCGACCTACGCCAACGTCCAGCCCCACTCTGGCTCCCAGGCCAACGGCGCGGTGTTCCAGGCGCTGGTCAAGCCGGGCGATACCATCCTCGGCATGAGCCTCGATGCGGGGGGGCACCTGACCCATGGCGCCAAGCCCAACTTCTCCGGCAAGCACTACCATGCCGTGCAGTACGGCATCGACGAGAACGGCCGCATCGATTACGACGAGGTGGCCAGCCTCGCCCGCGAGCACCGGCCCAAGATGATCATCGCCGGCTTCTCCGCCTACTCCCAGATCATCGACTGGGCGACGTTCCGCGAGATCGCCGACGAGGTGGGCGCCTACCTGCTGGTCGACATGGCCCACGTGGCCGGCCTGGTGGCGGCCGGCGTCTACCCGACCCCGCTGCCCCACGCCCACGTGGTCACCACCACCACCCACAAGACCCTGCGCGGCCCGCGTGGCGGCCTGATCCTCTCCGCCGAGGGCGACGAGGCCATCGAGAAGAAGCTGCAGTCTGCGGTCTTCCCGGGCGGGCAGGGCGGCCCGCTGGAGCACGTCATCGCCGCCAAGGCGATCTGCTTCAAGGAGGCCATGGAGCCCGGCTTCAAGGCCTACCAGCAGCAGGTGGTGAAGAATGCCCAGACCATGGCCGGGGTGTTCATCGAGCGCGGCTTCGAGGTGGTCTCCGGCGGCACCGAGGACCACCTCTTCCTGCTCTCGCTGATCAAGCAGGGCCTGACCGGCAAGGATGCGGACGCCGCCCTGGGGCGCGCCCACATCACCGTCAACAAGAACGCCGTGCCCGGCGATCCCCAGAGCCCCTTCGTCACCTCGGGCCTGCGCATCGGCACCCCGGCAGTGACCACCCGCGACTTCGGCGAGACCGAGTGTCGAGAGCTCGCCGGCTGGATCTGCGACATCCTCGACGTCATGGCCGCAGGAGACGACACCGCCGCCATCGAGGCCGAGGTCAAGGCGAAGGTCGAGGCCGTCTGTGCCCGCCTGCCGGTTTATCGCTGAGACGCCCTGTCGCTGACTGACCCTGGCTGCGGCCAGGGGATCCCGAGCGCCCCGCCAGGCTGCACCATGGCGGGGCGTTTTCGTGTCCTGCGCTGGTGCAATCGCGCCGACGCCCGGGCATGCCGCGCCGTGGGCCCCTGTGAGACGGGGCCTCTGGCTCGCCCTGGCATGCGCCCTGCATGGGGCATGGCGAGTCCACGACACGGAACCGGAAACGCCATGCCCTCGATACCCGCCTCGCCCCCCGACTCCGCCCGGCGCCCGCGCCTGCTCTTTACCGACCTGGATGGCTCGCTGCTCGACCACCACGGCTACGGCTGGGCCCCGGCCCGCCCCTGGCTCGCCCGTCTGCAGGAACTCGGGGTGCCGGTGATCCCGGTGACCAGCAAGACCCGCAGCGAGATCGTGCCGCTGCGCCACGAGCTCGGCATCGAGGACGCCCCCTTCATCGCCGAGAACGGCGCCCTGGCCGGGCTGCCGCCGGCCTGGTGCCATGCCCGGCTGGACCGCGGTTCCGCCGCCGATGGTCTGGTGATCAGGACGCTGGGGGTCGACATCGGCTTCATCCGCCAGCGGCTCGCGGTGTGGCGGTCGCGGCTGGGCGTGGGCTTCACCACCATGAGCGAGATGACCCTCGACGACCTGGTGGCCTTCACCGGCCTGTCGGAGCCACAGGCACGGCTGGCGCGGCTGCGCGAGGGCAGCGAGCCGCTGCTCTGGGAGGATGACGAGGTCGGACTCGAGGCCTTCCGCGCGGGGTTGAAGGGCGATGGCCTGCGCCTGATGCGCGGCGGCCGGTTCTGGCACGTCACCGGTGACTGCCACAAGGGCAGCGCCGTGGGCTGGCTGATCGAGCGCTTCGAGGCGCTGCGTGGCCAGCGGCCGCTGACCCTGGGGCTCGGCGATGGCCCCAACGACATTCCCATGCTCGAGACGGTAGACCAGGCGGTGGTGATCCGCGGCTGCCATGGCCTGGCGGTGTCGCCCCGCCAGCCGGCGCTCTATCGCAGCAGGGCCACCGGCCCCGACGGCTGGGCCGAGGGGGTGGCCCACTGGTGGGGGCGAGGCGACCGCCGGCCAGCGCCGGCGGTGACGCACGTCAGCAGTGACGGGGCCAGGAGGGCGACGGCATGAGCGACTTCCACCAGAACGGCATCATCACCGACTTCCACAATCTGACCCGCCGGCCGCTGGCGGCCCTCGAGGAAGAGCTGGTCGCGTTCTCCGAGCGCCGTCCCATGAGCCTGATCCTGCCGTCGCTCTTCGCCGAGCTGGAGGGACCGGCGCTGGCCCATATCGTCGAGGAACTTCGCCGGGTGCCCTATCTCGCCGAGGTGGTGATCGGGCTCGATCGCGCCGACCGCGAACAGTTCCTGCATGCCCGGGAGTTCTTCGCCCGGCTGCCGCAGCACCACCGTATCCTGTGGAACGACGGCCCTCGGCTCCAGGCGCTGGATAACGAGCTCGAAGCGCAGGGTCTGGCGCCCCAGCAGCCCGGCAAGGGGCGCAATGTCTGGTACTGCGCCGGCTACGTGCAGGCCTCGAACCGCGGCCGGGTGGTCGCCCTGCACGACTGCGATATCCTCACCTACGACCGGGGCCTGCTGGCGCGGCTCTTCTACCCGGTGGTCCATCCCCACTTCAACTACGAGTTCTGCAAGGGGTACTACCCGCGCATCGCCGAGGGCCGGCTCAATGGCCGGGTCTCGCGGCTGATGGTTACGCCGCTGCTGCGGGCGCTCAAGCAGATGCACGGCCCGCTGCCCTACCTGGAGTATCTGGACAGCTACCGCTATGCGCTCTCCGGCGAGTTCTCCATGCGCAGCGAAGTGCTCGATGGCATCCGGATTCCCGCCGACTGGGGCCTGGAGATCGGGGTGCTCTCCGAGGTGCATCGCAACTACTCCACCAAGCGGCTCTGCCAGGTGGACCTGGCCGATGCCTACGACCACAAGCACCAGCCGGTGTCCGCCGAGGACGCCTCCGGGGGGCTCAACCGCATGAGCCTGGATATCGCCAAGGCGCTCTACCGCAAGCTCGCCACCCAGGGCGTGACCTTCAGCGCCGAGGGCTTTCGCACTCTCAAGGCGACCTACTACCGCCTGGCGCTGGACCTGATCGAGGCCTATGACCACGATGCCGTGATGAACGGCCTGCGGCTCGACCGCCACGCCGAGGAGCAGGCCGTGGAGCTGTTCGCCGCCAACCTGCTCGAGGCCGGCAGCGCCTTTCTCGACAACCCCGGCGAGCGCCCCTTCATCCCCAGCTGGAACCGGGTCAGGGCGGCGATTCCCGACCTGCCCGAGCGCATGTTCCAGGCGGTGGAGCGGGACAACGCCGCGGCGGTCTAGACATGATGGATTGACCGGTCGTAGCGCAAGAGCCGGATATCGCGGCAGATCAGCGTCAAATCCGACAAGCTCCGGGTGTGTGACCAAAGTCTAAAGGCAAGGCCGTGGCATCTGGGCGACCCTATGTCCGACATAGATTGCATCAAGTCGTACAGGAGCCGCCGAGAGCCCCATGTCATCGCGTCAGCCCCCGTCCGGGCGCAAACTCGCCCACAAGCCCGATATCGCCGAGGACCTGGCCCGGGCGATCTTCGCCGGCGAGCATGCGCCGGGCAGCTTCCTGCCCAGAGAGCTGGATCTCTGCGAGACCTATGGCGTCAGCCGCAGCACCGTGCGCAGTGCCCTGCAGCAGCTGGTCTCGGCGGGCATGCTGACGCGCATCTCGGGGCAGGGCAGCCGGGTGCGCGAACTCACCGACTGGCATCTGCTGGACCCCCGGGTCAGCGACTGGATGGCCCGCTTCGCCCAGCCCAACCCGCGCATCCAGCGCGACATCTTCGCCTTCCGCGTGGCCGTGGAGCCCTTCATGGCGCGGCTGGCGGCGGTGCATGCCACCGCCGCCGACCTGCTGGCCATCGAGACGGCCTGGCGCGACATGATCCGTGCCCTGGAGGCGCCCGATCGGCGCTGCGAGGGGCGCAGCCACGACGAGCACGACGTGGCCTTCCACGAAGCGATCTTCGCGGCCACCCACAACCTGTTGTGGGCCCAGCTCAGCCACATGCTCAAGCCGGCCATCGGCCTGCTGGTGGAGACCTCCAACCACAGCGCGGCCGAGCTGAGTGACAGCATGGAGCGCCATCGCCGGCTGATGGAGGCGATCCGCCTTCGCCAGCCCGACGAGGCAGAGCAGGCGGCCCTCTCCGTGCTCGAGCGCACCGGGCTGGATCTGGGGTTCGAGAGCCTGTTCGACCATCGTCCGCCACGTCTGCGCCTGCCGGGCGCAGACGTTCCCGAACCGGGTTGACCGGTTCGCCTCGCACGCGGTGTCCTGCACCGACAACAACAACCGTCATGCGCCACAGAAGGAAACGCACCATGAAACAGACCACGCCACGCCCCTCCTTTGCCCTCAAGGGCCTGACCGCCGCCGTGCTCGGCGCGCTGGCCTTCTCCGCACAGGCTGCCGAGTACGAGTGGACCTTCCAGACCTCCGAGACCTCGGGCGAGCCGCAGTTCGAGCTCAAGAAGGCCTGGGCCGAGAACGTCAACACCATGTCCGACGGGCGCATCGAGATCGAGATCCTGCCGGTCAACGCCGTGGTCCAGGCCAACCAGACCCTGGACGCCGTGGAGTCGGGCATCCTCCAGGGCCATCTCACCGACCCCAGCTACTTCTCCGGTCGCGACAAGGCCTTCGGCATGCTCGGCAACCTGGTGGGCGCCTGGGGCGACCCGCTGGAGTTCCTGGAGTACATGAATCACGGTGGCGGCGAGGAGCTCTACAACGAGCTGGTCAACCCCTACGGTGTGCAGCTGATCGGTGCCGCTGCGACCGGCCTGGAGTCCTTCCCCTCCAAGCGACCGATCCGCACCGTGGAGGATCTCGAGGGCCTCAAGGTCCGCGCCCCGGAAGGCATGGTCTACAACATCTTCGAGAAGGCCGGCGCCGCTCCGGTGAACCTGCCGGGCTCAGAGGTCTACACCTCACTGGAGAAGGGCGTGATCGACGCCGCCGACTACACGGTGTTCTCCACCAACCACAGCCAGGGGCTGCACAGCTTCGCCAACTACCCGAACTATCCCGGTTTCCATTCACTGCCCATGGTCTCCGTCTCCCTCAACAAGGAGATCTGGGACGGCCTGCCGGAGGATCTGCAGGCGATCCTCGAGACCTCGGTGGACAAGCTGGCCTACGAGATGGTCTTCGAGCTCAAGAAGCGGGACCTCGAGGCAGTGGCCGAGGCACGCCAGGACGAGGACATCGAGCTGATCGACATGGCCCCGGAGGAGCGCGCCAAGTTCCGTTCCATCGCCAAGGAGGAGTGGGCCGAGTGGGCCGAGGAGAGCGAGATGAACCAGAAGATCTACGACTCCGTGGTCGAGTTCCTCGAAGCCCGCAACCTGATGTAAGCCGGCCGACATCCACCCCCTGGCAAGCCACACATCGTCCGGGCCGAGCCCGGACGATGTGCGAAGAGACCCGTCATGACCCAACCTTCCCCCGACAACCGCGACCCGGCCGAGCTGATCGAGCAGGTCGAGGAACTCGGCCCCGAACGCACCGCCCTGGACCGCCTGGTGGCCCGGGGCGCCCGCGGCGCCGCCTGGCTGGTGCTGATCGCCATGGGCATCAGCGTGGTCGAGGTGTTCCTGCGCTACGGCTTCAACAGCCCCACCTCCTGGGTGCACGAGTCCGTGGTCTTCCTGGTCGCCGTGACCTTCGCCCTGGGCGGCCCCGCGGCGCTGGCCCGCAACAGCCATATACGCGTCAAGGTGCTCTATGACAGCGCCGGCCCGCGGCTCAAGTGCTGGATGGACCGCTTCAACGACCTGGTGACCCTGGGCTTCTGCCTGACCATGAGCTATGCCGCCTTCCACATGTTCTGGCGTGCCTCGCACAACCCGCTCGGCGAGTGGCAGCTGGAACGCTCCGGCACCTCCTGGAATCCGCCCTTTCCTGCGCTGGTCAAGGGCATGATCCTGTTTGCCCTGGCGCTGATGACCCTGCAGGCGCTGCTGCACCTGGTGCAGTCGATTCGCGCCCGTCCCGCCGCTCCGGCCCCGCAAGACGAGGAGACACGCTGATGGATATCGGGACGGCCACGATCCTGATGATCGCCGCCATCTTCGGCCTGCTGGTCACCGGCCTGCCGCTGGCCTTCATCACCGGCCTGGTGGCGATGGTCTTCACCTTCGGCTGGTTCGGCGAGACGGCGCTGCCGCTGGTCACCAGCCGGGTGTTCAGCTTCATCACCGAGTACTCGCTGGTGGCGGTGCCGATGTTCGTGCTGATGGCCTCGCTGCTCGACCGCTCGGGCATTGCCAAGGACCTGTTCAACGCCATGCGGGTGTTCGCCGGACGGCTGCCCGGGGGCGTGGCGGTGCAGACCATCGTGGTGGCCTTCTTCCTCGCCGCGCTGTCGGGGATCATCGGCGGCGAGATCGTGCTGCTGGGCATCCTGGCGCTGCCGCAGATGCTGCGCCTGGGCTACGACAAGCACCTGTCCATCGGCGTGGTATGCGCCGGCGGGGCGCTGGGCACCATGATGCCGCCGTCGATCGTGCTGATCATCTACGGCCTGATCGCCAGCGTCTCCATCGCCGAGCTGTTCACCGCGGCGATCACCCCGGCGGTGATCCTGATGGGCTCCTATATCGCCTACGTGCTGGTGCGCTGCCTGAAGAACCCGGCGATGGGCCCGCCGCTCACCGCCG
The DNA here is from genome assembly GCF_030010555.1 of Halomonas rhizosphaerae. Classification (GTDB taxonomy): domain Bacteria; phylum Pseudomonadota; class Gammaproteobacteria; order Pseudomonadales; family Halomonadaceae; genus Halomonas; species Halomonas rhizosphaerae. Next base: position 152,588 of record NZ_JASCQP010000021.1, on the reverse strand, counting down.
CGACCCAGGACAACCCCTTCGCCAGCAAGCTCGAGGCGGTCAAGGCGATCCTGCTGCCGGGGATGATCGCCTTCCTGGTGCTGGGCACCATCTATGGCGGCATCGCCTCGGTCACCGAGGCGGCGGCCATGGGGGTGTTCGGGGTGATGCTGGCCATCGTGCTGCGCGGCGAGTTCAGCGTGCCGATGCTGCACCACAGCCTGGGCCAGACGCTCTTCACCTGCGGCATGATCATCTGGATCGGCATCGGCGCCGCGGCCCTGGTGGGGGTCTACAACCTGATGGGCGGCAACCGCTTCGTGTCGGGGATGATCCTGGGCATGGAGGTGGCGCCCATCGTGATCATCCTGGTGATGATGGCGATCATGCTGGTGCTGGGGCTGTTCCTCGACTGGATCGGCATCGCCATGCTGGCCCTGCCGATCTTCCTGCCCATCGTCACTGAGTTGGGCTATGACCCGATCTGGTTCGGCATCCTGTTTGCCGTGAACATGCAGGTGTCGTTCCTGTCGCCGCCGTTCGGCCCCGCGGCCTTCTACCTGAAGAGCGTGGCGCCACCGGACATCAGCTTGAAGGACATCTACATATCGGTGCTGCCCTTCATGGCGATCCAACTGCTGGTGCTGGCGGCCCTTCTGACCTGGCCCCAGTTGGCCATCTGGCCGCTGTAGTCGTGGAGATGGGGCAGGAAGAAGCATGAAAAAGGGAGGCCGATGGCCTCCCTTTCTTATGTGATATTGATGTTTTATTGCGGTATTTAATGAGTCATATGAGATAAGTGTCAGGCCACAGTTCTCTTGAGAAATGTCGAGACGATTTCCTCCGGTGCGAGAGAAATATCCACGCGAATCGCCTCGTCATCGCCCGGGGGTTCCAGGTCGCGAAGCTGGCTGTCCAGCATATGGTCTCCCTGGAAGAAGTGTCCCTGGCGATGGGTCAGCCGGTCGAACAATAGCTCGCGGCTGCCATGCAGGTAGAGGATTCGCAGCGCCGGCGCTCCCTTGCGCAGCTGGTCGCGGTAGCGGCGCTTGAGTGCCGAACAGCCGATCACCAGCGAACGGCCTCGGCGGGCATGGTCACGAAAGAAGTCGGCAAGGGTCTCTAGCCAGCCTTCCCGGTCACCATCATTGAGGGGTTCGCCACGCGACATCTTGGCGATGCTGCCGGCACTGTGGTGGTCGTCGGCATCGATGAAGTCGGCATCGATAGCCTCGGCAAGCAACTTGCCGACGTGAGATTTTCCTGATCCTGAAACCCCCATGACCAGCACGAGTGTCGGCGTGGATTTCATCTGTCTTCTTCCATTGTGTTGGCGAGATGGTTGCCATTCATCATAGCGAAAATGAGCCATGAGTGGCCAGTGAATATCGGGCTGTTGCCAGGAATTTCTTCATTCATTTTTCAGCGCCGCGAGGGGCTGATGTACCACCCGCTCGAAGCGGGATGATCCGGGTCAAGGGGTGTGGCGTGGACGACGCCGGCTGTTCGGGAATCCGTTATGCTGAGGCAAAGGGGCAGGCCGGGGCCGTGCCTTCGCCCTGTTCTTCGGCGACCAGCCGTTCTTCGGCTACAAGGAGCGAGACCATGTCGACACTCACCTTCCAGGGCGCGGTCAAGGAGGTCACCGGTTCGCGCTATCTCATTGCACTGGACGGCAATGGCCGCTCGCACAAGCTGCTGCTGGAGTGTGGCCTGCATCAGGGTGGCAGCGACGCCGACGAGGCCAACGCCAAGTCCTTCGGCCAGCTGCCCCGGGAGCTCGAAGCGGTAGTGCTCTCCCATGGCCATCTCGACCACTCGGGGCTGCTGCCCAAGCTGGTGCGGGAGGGGTATCGCGGGCCGATCCACTGCACCCGAGGCACCCGCGACCTGCTGGAGATCATGCTCCAGGACGCCGCCTTCATCATGGCCAAGGACATCGAGTGGGAGAACAAGTGGCGCAAGCGCAACGACAAGCCGCTGGTCGAGCCGCTCTATGAGCTGGAGGACGTGGCGCAGACCCTGGCACTCTGCGAGTCTCATCCCTACGGCCAGCTGGTCGAACTGCCGGGCGGGGCCAGCCTGGTGTTTCGTGACGCCGGCCACATCCTCGGTTCGGCCATCGTCGAGCTGGCCCTGCCCTCGGGGGGACAGACCCGGCGCCTGGTATTTTCCGGCGATCTGGGCAATCCCAGCTCGGTGCTGATGAAGGATCCCGAAAAGCTCTATGACGCCGACCTGGTGCTGATGGAGAGCACCTACGGAGACCGTGACCACCGCCCCCTGGAGGAGACGCTCGAGGAGTTCGCCCGCGTGCTGGAGGAGGCCCATGCCGACGGCGGCAACGTCCTGATTCCCGCCTTCGCCGTGGGGCGCACCCAGGAGATCCTCTACCACCTGAGCGTGCTCTACCATGAAGGGCGCCTGCGCCAGCAGATGGTCTTCCTGGACAGCCCCATGGCGATCCGGGTCACCGAGCTCTATCACCGTGCACGCAAGTCGCTGGATCCCGAGGACCTCAAGGTGCTCAACGTGGCCGCCAGCGGCGACACCAGCCAGTACCTGCCGATCCTGCGCATGACCCGCACGGTGGAGGAGTCCATGGCCATCAACCGCATCCACGGCGGGGCGATCATCATCGCCGGGGCCGGGATGTGCAATGGCGGGCGCATCATCCACCACTTCCGCTACAACCTGGAGAAGCCCGATACCCGGCTGGTGATCGTGGGTTTCCAGGCGGCGGGCACGGTGGGGCGCCAGATCGTCGACGGCGCCGAGCGGATCCGCGTGCTGGGCCGGGACCTGGCGGTCAAGGCGAAGGTCCACACCATCGGCGGTTTCTCCGCCCATGCCGGCCAGACCCAGCTGCTGGGCTGGGCCGGGGCCTTCCGCCATCGCCCGCGCTTCTACCTGGTGCATGGCGAGCCCGGCGCCCAGCAGGCGCTGCAGGCGGCCCTCGCCCGCAGCGACATCGAGGCCGAGATTCCCGCCTACGGCGACCGTATCGAGCTCTGAGCGGGCCTCGCCACCCCGCGTGACGTGGCGAGATGGGGTCAGCCTTCGGGTGGCCCCGGTGGCGTTGTTCCGCCCGTTCCTGCCCGGCTGCTGGCCTGCCATATCCTGATCCCGCGGCAGGACATGGCAGATTTCCCGCGGGCCTGTGTGTCGCGCTGTCCGCCGATCTACATCCTTGTGGTCGGACCCTCCTGCCACCCGCCGAGGCTCTTTGAGTCCTCGCGGGATTCGGGACAGGCGCTGCTGTGCCAGCGGGAACAGATCCGCCATGACGCCACTGGCTTCGGCCAGTGAGTGCGGCGGATTGACCTGTATCAAGGTGCGTCTAGATGTCCCATGCAGGAGATGTGGCCATGCACTAGACTCTGGGTTATGTTAAAAAGTTATTTGCTTAGAGGTATTTATTATGAAGATGATGCACCTGCTGGCCGGTTCCCTGCTGGCGGCGACCCTGGTTGCCGGCTCGGCCCTGGCCGAGGAAGAGGTTCCCGCCTACCGGGAGACCCAACTGGGGCTCTATGTCACGGCAAGCGAGGCCTATGAACTGATGCAGGAGAACGAGCGGGCCGTGCTGATCGACGTGCGCGACCCCATCGAGATCAAGTTCACCGGCTTCGCCGAGCCCACCAATATCCATGTGCCCTGGGTGCTGGCCGATCGGGAGAACTTCGACGAGGAGGCAAAGACCTGGCCGATGGTCAGGAATGCCGACTTCGAGGCCCAGGTGCGCGCCGAGCTGGATGCCCTGGACGTGGCCGACGACGATCCGATCATCGTCATGTGCCGCTCTGGCGCCACCCGCAGCGCCCCGGGCGCCGACATCATCACCGAGATGGGCTTCAGCCAGGTCTATTCGATGACCGATGGCTTCGAGGGCGGCAAGCTCGAGGAGGGCGACTCCAGGGGCGTGCGTGCGGTCAATGGCTGGCGCAACGCCGGCCTGCCCTGGAGCTACGAGATCGACCCCGACGTCGCCTGGCGTCCGGCCGAGTGACACCCACCCGACGACCCCGCCTGGCGGGTGAGGGCTCGTCATCACCAACGATCCAACGAGGTGAGCGCATGACCATCACGAAGACACTTACCCTGGCCGCCGCCGCTGCTGCCATCGGATGTTCCGGGGCCGCCATGGCCGACAGCCACGGTGGCGAGGAGCCGCAGGACCAGGCCCTGGTGATCCTCACCAGCGGCTCGCTGCAGACCCAGGGCATGGCGATGATCCTCTCCAACGCCATGCAGCAGCAGGGCACCGACCTGCATATCCTGCTGTGTGACGCCGCCGGCGACCTGGCCGTCCAGGGCTACGCGAGCGCCGAGGCGATCAACACGCCACCCAGCAATCCGGCGGGCCAGGTCAAGCCGGAGGGCATCCTGGGCATGCTGATGGAGAATGGCGCCCAGGTGGACGTCTGCGCGATCTACCTGCCCAACAGCGACCACGAGGAGGGTGACCTGCGGGAAGGTGTCGGCGTGGCCGCCCCGGGCTCGATGGCCGAGATGATGCGAGACCCGTCCATCCCCGTTTACAGCTTCTGAGTGTCCGAAGCGAACCGAAGGAGTCCACCATGAAGAGCAATGTGGGCGGTATCGACAAGATAGCCCGTATCGCGGTCGGCGCCGTGCTGATCCTGCTGGCACTGACCGGCACCATCGGCGTCTGGGGCTGGATCGGCGTGGTGCCGTTGGCCACCGGCCTGTTCAACTTCTGCCCGGCCTGGAAACTGCTGGGCATCAACACCCGCAAGCCGAACCAGTAACCCGTCTGGCGTTGGCCAAGAACCTTCCCTGCAGCGCCTGCGACCTCCGGGTCGCGGGCGCCTTGCGTTGGGGGGCGTGCAGGCCGCTTCCGGGGCGGCCTGGAACTATCGCGACCATGCACGGCCTCAATCGGTGTATAGAGCATAATGTGCTAAGGTTATTCAGAATTCGGAAATCACCGCCCGGTCGAGGCCGGGCGCCATCAGGAGGTGACCCGTGAAGACCTTCGCCCTCTCCCCGAGCAGCGGTGCCGGCAAGCCCGATGTCGCCGGCTTCTTCGACCCGCGTACCTTCAGCGTGCAGTACGTGGTCAGCGACCCGGCGACCCACCAGTGCGCGATCATCGACCCGGTCCATGACTTCGACGAGAAGTCCGGCGCGACCGCCACCCACCACGCCGACGAGCTGCTCGCCTATGTGAAGGAGAAGGGGCTCGAGGTGCAATGGATCCTCGATACCCACCCCCATGCCGACCACTTCTCCGCCGCGCAGTACCTGCGCGAGAAGACCGGCGCGCCCACCGCCATCGGCGAGAAGGTGGTGGAGGTACAGAAGCTCTGGAAGGAGCTCTACCACTGGCCCGACTTTCCCGCCGACGGCTCGCAGTGGGACCGCCTGTTCGCCGAGGGCGAGACCTTCCGCATCGGTGAGCTGGAGGCGCGGGTGATGTTCTCGCCGGGCCATACCCTGGCCTCGATCACCTACGTGATCGGCGATGCCGCCTTCGTCCACGACACTCTCTTCCAGCCCGACTTCGGCACCGCCCGGGCCGACTTTCCCGGCGGCGACGCCCACCAGCTGTGGAACTCCATCCAGGCGATCCTGGCGCTGCCCGAGGAGACCCGGCTGTTCACCGGCCACGACTACATGCCCGATGGCCGCGAACCGCAGTGGGAGAGCACGGTGCGCGAGCAGCGCGAGACCAACAAGCATCTGGCGGGTGGCGTCAACGAGGCGGACTACGTGGCGATGCGCGACGGGCGTGACAGCGAGCTGCCGATGCCCAAGCTGATCCTGCACTCCCTACAGGTGAATACCCGGGGAGGGCGCCTGCCGTCGCCCGAGGCCAACGGCAAGCGTTACCTGAAGATCCCGCTGGACGCCCTGGAAGGCGCGGACTGGGAGTAGGTCGCCGGGGGCTGCCACGAGCCCGTCGCCGCGGCGATGGGGCTTGCTGATGGCCGGGGCGCGTCATCTTCGGCGGATCTTTTATAGCAAAATATTCTATTCTTAGAACTTGTTTTGAGCTATGCTGACCTCATTCCCCGGCCAGTGACATTCGATGGAGGTCGTTTCCCCATGTCCCAACAGCCAAGCCTGCCCCGGCCAGTCGTCACCCACTTCTTCGACGAGCCCACCAACACCTTCAGCTACGTGGTGCAGGATCCCGACAGCCGCGCCTGCGCGATCCTCGATTCGGTGCTCGACTTCGACTATGCCGCCGGACGCACCGACGTGCGCTCCGCCGACGAGATCATCGCCTTCGTGCGCGACAACGGCCTCGAGGTGGAATGGGTCCTCGAGACCCACGTCCATGCCGACCACCTCTCCGCCGCGCCCTACCTGCACGAGACGCTGGGTGGCAAGACCGGCATCGGCGCCAACATCACCGTGGTGCAGGACGTCTTCGGCAAGGCCTTCAATGCCGGCACCGAGTTCGCCCGCGACGGCAGCCAGTTCGACCGCCTCTTCGAGGAGGGCGACACCTTCACCATCGGTCACCTGGAGGGGCGGGTGCTGCACACCCCGGGTCACACCCCGGCCTGCCTGACCTACGTGATCGGCGATGCTGCCTTCGTCGGCGATACCCTGTTCATGCCCGACTACGGCACCGCCCGCTGCGACTTCCCGGGCGGCGACGCACGCACCCTCTACCGCTCCATCCAGAAGGTGCTGGCCCTGCCGAGCGAGACCCGGCTGTTCCTGTGCCATGACTACAAGGCGCCGGAGCGCGAGGAGTACCAGCACGAGACCAGCGTGGCGGAGCAGCGCGCCAACAACGTGCACGTCCACGAAGGGGTCAGCGAGGACGAGTTCGTCAAGATGCGCACCGAACGTGACGCGACCCTGGACATGCCCCTACTGATCCTGCCCTCGGTGCAGGTCAACATGCGCGCCGGTCATATGCCGCCGGCCGAGGACAATGGCCAGGTCTACCTCAAGGTGCCGATCAACAAGTTCTGAATGGCTCAGGAGTCAGTCGATATGCAGATTCATCAGCTCGAACCCGGCTTCGCCGTCACCGATGCCGTGATGCCCGACGATCTCGACGAGGTCGCCCGTCGCGGCTTCCGCTCGGTGATCTGCAACCGCCGCCCCGGCGAGGCCGAGGACCACCCCGACGACCGCGCCTTGAGTGCCCGGGCCGCCGAACTGGGCCTCGAATGGCGCTGCATCCCGGTGACCCCGGGCGAATACTCGGAGGCCGACATCGAGGCCTTCGGCCAGGCCCTGGACGGGCTGCCCACCCCCATCCTCGCCTTCTGCAGGACCGGCAAGCGGGCCGTGCACCTCTGGGCCCACGCCCGCTCCCGTGAAGCCGGCTGCGATATCCCGGCGCTGCTGGCCGCTGCCCACGATGCCGGCCATGACCCCCAGCCGATCCGCGAGATGCTCAAGACCTGACAGGCGACCCTTACGACAACGATAACGACGCCCAGGAGCCATGCCATGCACCACCCGACCCCCGAGAGTTCATCCCGCCATCATGATGTCGTCGTCATCGGTGGCGGCGCGGCGGGCATCGCGGTCACCGCGAGCCTGCTGAAGCGCCGCGGCGACCTGGATATCGCCATCGTCGACCCTGCCGAGATGCACAGCTACCAGCCCGGCTGGACCCTGGTGGGCGGCGGGGTCTTCTCGTCCGCCATCACCCGCCGTCCCATGGCCGATGTCATTCCCGAGAGGGCCAGCTGGTATGCGGTCGGCGCCGAGCGCGTCGACCCGCAGACCGGCGAGGTGGTCTTGGGCGATGGCCGCCGCCTCGGCTATTCCCGGCTCGTGGTGGCGCCGGGGCTGGTCATCGACTGGGGCGCGATCGAGGGGCTGGAGCAGACGCTGGGCCGAAACGGCGTGACCTCCAACTACCGTTTCGAGCTCGCGCCCTACACCTGGTCGCTGGTGCAGTCGCTGGAGAAGGGCAAGGCGCTGTTCACTCAGCCGCCCATGCCGATCAAGTGCGCCGGTGCCCCGCAGAAGGCCATGTACCTCTCTTGCGACCACTGGCGCCGCCGGGGGCGCCTGGCCGAGATCGAGGTGAGCTTCTGCAACGCCGGTGAGGCGCTGTTCGGCGTGGCGGACTATGTGCCGGCCCTCGAGGGCTACATCGAGCGCTACGGCATCGAGAAGGCCTTCGGGCAGCGCCTGGTGGCCGTGGACGGACCATCGCGCACGGCACGCTTCGCCATGCCCGGCGAGGACGGGGAACGCACGGTGGAACGCTCCTTCGATATGCTGCATGTGGTGCCGCCCCAGAAGGCTCCGGCCTTCATCGCGGCATCCCAGCTGGGCAACGAGGACGGCTGGCTGGACCTGGACCCCGAGACGCTGCAGCACGTCCGTTACCCGGCGGTGTTCGGCCTGGGCGACGCCAGCGGCACGTCCAACGCCAAGACCGCAGCGGCGGTGCGCAAGCAGGCGCCGGTGGTGGCCGAGAACCTGCTGGCTTCCCTGGACGAGGCGCCGTTGCCGGCCGCGTATCTGGGCTACGGCTCCTGCCCGCTGACCGTGGAGCGGGGGCGCATCGTGCTGGCCGAGTTCGGCTATGGCGGCGCCCTGCAGCCGACCTTCCCGAGCTGGATAAATGAGGGCACCCGGGCGACTCGCCGGGCCTGGTGGCTCAAGGCCAAGCAGCTGCCCTGGCTCTACTGGAACGGCATGCTCAAGGGGCACGAGTGGCTCGCCCGGCCGGCGAGACGTCACTGAGCAGGATGTCCCCGAGATGACGAGACGTTCATGATCCCTTCACGCTGGATACCCCTGATCGGCTGGCTGCACGGCTATCGGCGCGATGTGCTGGCGCGTGACCTGGTGGCGGCGGTGATCGTCACCCTGATGCTGGTGCCCCAGGCGCTGGCGTATGCCCTGCTGGCCGGCCTGCCGCCGGAAGTGGGGCTCTACGCCAGCATGCTGCCGCTGGTGCTCTATGCCGTCTTCGGCACCAGTGCCACCCTGGCGGTGGGGCCGGTGGCGGTGGCCTCGCTGATGACCGCCTCGGCTCTTTCCGGCATCGCCACCCCCGGTAGCGAGGAGTACGTCGGGGCGGCCCTGGTGCTGGCCGCCCTCTCCGGCCTGGTGCTGCTCGCCATGGGCCTGCTGCGCCTGGGGTTCCTGGCCAACTTCCTGAGTCACCCGGTGATCTCGGGCTTCGTCACCGCCTCGGGCATCCTGATCGCCGCCAGCCAGCTGCGTCACGTGCTGGGTGTGGAGGCGTCCGGCCATAACCTGGTGGAGATGGGCTCGGCACTGGTCGCGGGGCTGGAGGACACCAACGTCATCACCCTGGCGATCGGTCTCGGTGTCTGGGGTTACCTGCTGCTGTGCCGGCGCCATCTCAAGGGTGGCCTGAAGCGCCTGGGGCTGTCGGCGACGGTCGCGGACCTGCTGACCAAGGCCGCACCGGTCTCGGCGGTGATCGTCACCACCCTGCTGGCCTGGGGGCTGGGACTCGGGGCGCAGGGCGTGGCCCTGGTCGGCGACGTGCCCAGCGGCCTGCCGACCCTGGCCCTGCCGAGCCTGGACCCCGAGCTGTGGTCGAGCCTGCTACCGGCGGCGGTGCTGATCAGTCTGGTGGGCTTCGTGGAGTCGGTCTCGGTGGCCCAGACCCTGGCCGCCAAGCGGCGCCAGCGGATCGATCCCAATCAGGAGCTGATCGCCATGGGGCTGGCCAATATCGGGGCGGGGACGAGCGGCGGCTCGCCGGTGTCCGGGGGGTTCTCCCGCTCGGTGGTCAACTTCGAGGCCGGTGCCGCCACGCCGCTTGCCGGCGCCTTCACCGCCGTGGGCATCGCCGTGGCGACCCTGGCCCTGACCACGCCCCTGGCGTTTCTGCCCAAGGCGACGCTTGCCGCCACGATCATCGTCGCGGTGGGCACCTTGATCGATCTGCCCGCCATCCGGCGCACCTGGGCCTATTCCCGGGCCGATGGCGTGGCCATGCTGGCCACCCTGGTGCTGACCCTGGCCCATGGCGTGGAGAGCGGCATCCTGGTCGGCGTGGTACTGTCGCTCGGCCTCCACCTGTATCGCACCAGTCGCCCGCACAGTGCCGTGGTGGGACGCGTCCCCGGCAGCGAGCACTTTCGCAACGTGCGCCGCCACTCGGTGGAAACCGACGACCGGCTGGCGATCCTGCGGGTCGACGAGAGCCTCTACTTCGCCAACGCCCGCTACCTGGAGGACACCGTGATGGAGCTGGCCGCCCGCCAGCCGGGCCTGGAGCATATCGTGCTGGCCTGCCAGGCGGTCAACGTCATCGACGCCTCGGCGCTGGAGAGCCTGGAGGCGATCAATGCGCGGCTCAAGGACTCCGCCGTCACCCTGCACCTGGCAGAGGTCAAGGGGCCGGTGATGGACCGGCTGCAACATACGGAATTCTGCCATGAGCTGACCGGCAAGGTCTTCCTGAGCACCTATGACGCCTGGCAGGCATTGCACGACCGTGTCGGCGCGGTCTCGGACCGGGTCTGCGGCGAGGCCGGGCTGGCCGCCAGCAAGTAGGGCCGGTGTGTTCATCGCCCCGTTCCTGCCGACAATGGGCGTGCCACCATGAGGAGGCGTGCGGGGCGTATCGCCACGCCTGCCCGCATCGGCGTCGGCAACTGACCCTGCCGGACGACCGACACCCTGACACCAGAGGAGATTTCACGTGGATTGGACGGCAAGCCTTCAGGGGCTGATCGGCGGTGTGCTGATCGGCCTCTCGGCCACCTGGCTGATGGCGACCCTGGGCCGCATCGCCGGCATCAGCGGGATCATCGGCACCCTGGTCACCACCCGACCCAGGGGGGACAGCGCCTGGCGCCTGGCCTTCGTGCTGGGTCTGGTCAGCGGCCCCGTGGTGCTGCTGCTCGTCGGGGGCGGGCTCGGCAACGTGGCCGGCGCCCCGGGCGAGGTGATCGGCGAGCCCGCGGGGGGGATTCCGCTGATGCTGCTGGCCGGCCTGCTGGTGGGCCTGGGCACGGGCCTGGGCAGCGGCTGCACCAGCGGCCACGGTGTCTGCGGCCTCGCCCGGCTCTCGGTGCGCTCGCTGGTGGCCACCATTACCTTCGTGGTGGCGGCGATCGTCACCGTCTTCGTGGTCCGGCACGTGATCGGAGGTGGCGCATGAAGAGCGAGACCCTGAAGACGCTCATGGGCTATATCGCGGGGCTGATCTTCGGCCTCGGCCTGGCCATTTCCGGCATGACGGACCCGGCGCGGGTGCTCGGCTTCCTGGATGTCGCCGGTGCCTGGGACCCGACGCTGATGTTCGTGCTGGGCGGTGCCGTGATCACCAACTTCATCGGCTACCGGCTGGTGCTGCGTCGCCCCAACCCGGTGTTTGGCGAACGCTTCCAGTTGCCCACCCGTCAGGACCTGGACGGCCGCCTGATCGGCGGTGCCGCGCTGTTCGGCATCGGCTGGGGACTCTCCGGCTACTGCCCGGGTCCGGCCTTCGCCTCCATCGCCGGGCTCACCGGCCCGCTTCTCGCCATGCTGGTGGCCATGGTGGTCGGCTGGTTCCTGGCCCGAGCGATTCCTGCCAGGGGATGACCCTGCCTGAACACCGGATAGCGTCCCCCGTCGGCCCTGCCGGCGGGGGACGTTTCTGCGACCCTGCTTTTGCGATTCTGGGCTTGCGACCAATGGACCAGTTCGAATCGTTCTAGCCTTATGACGGCTTAACGTCGTCTTAATGGCCGGGTGACACGATGTCGCATATCACGAGGATTCCCTGTCATGCACGTACTGCTCATCGAGGATGATGCCCTGGTGGCGTCGGGCATCAAGGCCGGACTCGCCGTCTATGACTTCGTCGTCGACCATGTGACCACCATGGGCGAGGCGCGCTCGGCCATGGACGCGGTGTCGAGCGATGTGGTCATCCTCGATCGGGGCCTGCCCGACGGCGACGGCATGCTGCTTCTCGAGGAGTGGCGCCGGACCGGGGTCGACACCCCGGTATTGATCCTCACCGCCCGCGACGCGGTGAGCGATCGCATCGAGGGGCTGCACGTGGGCGCCGACGATTACCTGGTGAAGCCCTTCGACCTGGACGAGCTGCTGGCTCGGCTGCAGGCCCTGCTGCGCCGGGCCGCCGGCCGCTCCCGGGCCCTGATCGAGCATGGCCCGCTGTGCCTGGACCCGGTGTCTCGCGAGGTCAGCGTGGCCGGGCGGCCGGTGAACCTCTCGCGCCGCGAACTGGTGCTGCTGGAGGCCTTCCTCCAGGCGCCGCGCAGCGTGCTGACCGCCGGGCAGCTCAAGGACAGTCTCTATGGCTTGAACGAGGAAGTGGAGAGCAACGCGCTCAACGTCCACATCCACCACCTGCGCCGCAAGCTCGGCAGCCGGGTGATCGAGACGGTGCGCGGCCTGGGCTACCGGCTGGGCAAGCCCTCCGCGGTGGAGCTGCCCCGCCGCCCCGGGGTCGGTCGGGCATGAGCCTGCGCACGCGCCTGGTGTTGACGCTGGGGCTGACCCTGCTGCTGCTCTGGGGCCTGGCTGCCGCCTGGCTGATGCGCGACCTGCACCAGCAGGTGGAGAAGACCCTGGACCAGCGGCTCGCCCAGTCGGCCCGCATGGTGGCCGGGCTGATGGCCCAGCTGCCGCTGGACGTCTGGGAACAGGCCGACCAGCGCGCGCTCTCGATCCCGCCCATCGAGGGGCTGGCCTGCCAGGTGCATTCGCCCCGCGGCGAGATCATGGCGCGCACCCATACCGACATGGAGGACATCCTGCAGGCCCGCGAGCCGGGCCATGCCTATCGCGAGGAGGGCGGCGTGACCTGGCGGGTGTTCACCTACGAGCGTGGCGGGTTGACCATCACCACCGCCGACCGCATGGACGAGCGCGACCTGCTGATGCGCAACGTGCTGCAGGTGGCGGTGGTGCCCTTCGTGGTGGCGCTTTCCGGCAGCCTGCTGGCGCTGTGGTTCGGTGTGGTGAGGGGGCTGCGGCCGCTGGGTCGGCTGCGCGATGCCCTGGCGCGCCGCCACCCGGATGCCCTGGCGCCGGTGGCGACCCATGGGGTGCCGGTGGAGATCCGCCCGCTGGTGGAGACGCTCAACGGCCTGCTGGCCCGCATCCAGCAGACCATCGTGCGCGAGCAGCGCTTTACCAACGACGCCGCCCACGAGCTGCGCACGCCGCTGACGGCCATCAAGACCCACCTGCAGGTGGCCAGTCGGGTCGAAGGCGAGGCGGCACGCCAGTCCCTGGACCATGCCGAGGAGGGCGTGGCGCGACTGTCGCGGACCCTGGACCAGCTGCTGATGCTGGCGCGGGTGGAAGGGCGGCTACACTTCGAGGACGGCGAGGCCAGTCGCGCCGCCGACGTGGTGGAGCTGGCGCTGCGCGACGCCTCGGCCAGCGACCGGCAACGCTTCGCGATGCCCGAGGCCTGGCCCGCGGTCGAGCTGGCGGTGCCGCGGGAGCTGGTGATCACCGCGCTGCGCAACCTGGTGGACAACGCCCTGCGCCATGGCCCGGGGGAGAGTCCCGTGGAGATCTCGGCCCGCACCGCCCCGGATGGCCAGGCCGTGACCTTCGGGGTCAGGGACCATGGCCCCGGGGTCGACGATGCCCAGCTCGAGCAGCTCCCGCGTCGCTTCTGGCGGGCCAGTCGCCGGCAGGGCTGTGGCCTGGGGCTGGCCATCGTGGCCGCCATCGCCGAGCGCTTCGGCGGAGGGCTGGCATTTTCCCGCCCCGAGGGGGGTGGGCTGGAGGCCCGGCTGACGCTGCCGCTGATGCCGAGGTCGACGGGACCGGCACGCCCGGCCCGGGAAGGAACCCCGCAAGGGATCAATGACAACGACGAGGGTGACCCGAAATGACGAGCATGAGGATCGCGAGCGGGCTCGGCCTGCTGCTGGGCCTTGGCCTGGCCGCCGGTCAGGCCCAGGCCCAGGAGGGCGATGCCGAGCGCGGCCAGCAGGCGGCCGGAGCCTGCGTGGCTTGCCACCAGGCCGACGGCAGCGGAATGAGCGTGTCGGGGGGAGAGTCCTGGCCGCGGCTGGCCGGGCTGCCGGCGGAGTACATCGCCAAGCAGCTGCATGATTTCAAGGAGGGGCGTCGCGAGAATACCACCATGATGCCCTTCGCCAACATGCTCGATGACCAGCAGGTCGTCGACGTGGCGGCCTACTACAGCGAGATGCCGGTCACCGAGGCCCAGGGGGGCGAGGATGCCGACGAGGATCTGCTGGCCCGCGGCGAGCAACTGGCCCTGCGTGGCGACTGGGATGAGTACATCGTCTCCTGCAAGAGCTGCCATGGTCCGGGTAACGAAGGGGCCGGTGGCACCTTTCCCGGCATTGCCAGCCAGCATGCCGGCTACATCGAGGCCCAGCTGCGTGCCTGGCAGGCCGGCGAGCGGGGCAATGACCCCCAGAACCTGATGGGCGCGATCGCCGAGCGCATGAGCGACGAGGACATCCGTGCCGTCTCGGTCTGGCTGGCAAATCAGTCCGTGGCGTCCGAATAAGGGGGAGCAGAACATGACACTTCGCAGGACAACCCTGGCCGTGGCCAGTGCGACCCTGGCCGCCGGCATCAGCATGGCCGCCTGGGCAGAGTACGAGAAACTCGTCGAGCTGGGCTATCCAGCCCCCAAGGAAGACGAACTGGTGCATGTGCCGCCGACCATGGCGGACCTCGAGGAGGCCGACATCCACCCCGAACTGAAGAAGGTCATCCGCCGTGGCTATGACCTCTTCACCAATACCCAGCAACTGCGAGGCGAGAATGTCTTCAACGACATGAACTGCTCCAGCTGCCACCTGGGTGAGGGCCGCCAGCCCTTCAGTGCCCCGGTCTGGCCGGCGGCGGTGACCCTGCCGGACTTCCGTGGCAAGAACCAGCATGTCAACAACCTCGAAGAGCGTATTGCTGGCTGCTTCGCCTACTCCATGAACGGCACGCCGCCGGAGTACGGCAGCGACGACATGCTGGCCCTCTCCGCCTACCACCAGTGGCTGGCCACGGGGGCGCCCATGTATCCGGACCAGCCCATCTACGGCCGCGGCTTCCCGGCGCCGGATCGTCCCGAGGAACTGAGCTACGAGAACGGCGAGGCGCTCTATGTGGAGAACTGCGCGGTCTGCCACGGCGAGGATGGCTCAGGCCTCTATCAGGAGGGCGAGTACGTCTTCCCCGCCCCCTGGGGTGACGGTTCCAACAACTGGGGCGCCGGCATCGTGCGCACCCACACCGCGGCCGGGTTCATCAAGAACAACATGCCGCTGGGCCAGCCGCTCTCGCTCTCCGACCAGGAGGCCTGGGACATCGCCTACTACATGACCCAGCAGGAGCGCCCCCAGGATCCGCGCTACACCGGCAGCGTGGACGAGGTGCTGGAGAAGTTCGGCCCCACCTTCCACAAGAACTCCAGCTATGGCCAGGAGCGTGAGGTGGACGGCCACCGCCTCGCCGATCACGCCAACTGGGGCGAGAAGGGCGAGGAGGTCAAGCCCTGGAACGTCGGACAGCCGCGCTTCGAGGACCTGGAGGACTGAGGAAGCTCTTCGCCACAAGCGAAGCGGGCCCCGCTGCCATCGGCAGCGGGGCCCGCTTGTGTCCTGGTGGCGCGTCGCGCCGCCTCAGGGGCGCGGTGAGCCCATCATCGCCTCGAGGCGCGCTTCTTCGGGAGCCCCCTCGACCTTCTCCAGGCGGCCCTCGTCGTTGCGGTAGTAGGTGGTGGGGGTGGCCATCAGCCCCAGGCCCTCGAACAGCTGGTTGTTGGCATAGACCTGCTCCTCGATCTCGCGGGACTGGGCAGAGGCGGCGATCCCGCTGTCACTCTCCTGGTGTGCCTGCAGCGCCGCGGCGGGATCCTCGGCGCCGAGCAGGGCGGCCGCCTTGGCCGGGCTGTCGCTCTTCAGGATGCCGACCATGATGTGGCGCAGCTGTACCTCGCCGGCCTCGACCCAGGGGCGGCTCTGGTCGTGGAAGCGCGCGCAGTAGGGGCAGTTGGGGTCGGTGAAGGTGTAGATCACGCGCTCTGCCTGCGACTCGCCGTCCTGGATCCAGTGGCTCTCCTCGAGCTGCTGCCACACCTCGGCCTCCTGGCCGCTGCGCACGTGCTCGTCCAGGGGCGCCGCGGAGAGGTCGTTGCCCTCGGCATCGAGCAGGGTGCCGACCACGGCATGATCGCCATCCGACGTGAGATAGACGGCCATCTCGCGCCCGCGGTGGCTGGCGGCGTAGCCGCTGAGGCCACCCGGGGCCGCGAATTCACCGTGGATCTCCAGGCCCTGGTCCACCAGGGCCTGGACCGGGGCCGGCCAGTGCTCGTCGGCGGCGAGCGTCGAGGTCAGCGAGAGCGTGACCAGGCCGGCCAGGAGGGAGAGGGGAAAGGTTCGCATCGCGATGTCCTGTTATGAAGAGATGTCATGAAGGGGTGTCGGAAAGGGGGTGTCGTGGGGACCCGCGAGGGGCCCGAGAGTTCCCATCCTGCCACGCGCCCATTAGCCGTGGATTAATTCCTGCACCCGCCGGCGGGACGCGATGTCGCAGCCCGCTCCCCGTCAACGGCGAGGCAGGGTAATCTCGACGCGTTCCCTTGAGCCCATGGAGTCGACCGAGATGCGCATCACTGCCCTGCCGCTGGTCCTGTTCTCGCTGTTCAGCGCCACTGCCCTGGCCCAGTCCCTGACCGTCGAGGAGGCCCAGGTGCGGGCGGTGCCGCCGGGGTCGCCCACCACCGCCGCCTTCATGGAGCTGACCAACCCGGGCGAGACGGACCTGGCGCTGGTCGGGGGCAGCTCGCCCCTGGCCGGGAGCCTGGAGCTTCACAACCACGTGATGGTGGAGGGCGTGATGCAGATGCGCCAGGTCGAGACGATCCCGGTCCCGGCCGGCGAGACCGTGCGGCTGGCGCCCGGCGGCTGGCACCTGATGCTCTTCGAGCTGGCGAGGACCCCGGTCGAGGGCGATAGCATCGAGCTCACCCTGACCCTCGACAACGGCGAGACCCTGACCGTCGAGGCCCCGGTGAGGCGGGTGCAGCCGATGGAGGAGGGCGATGGCGAGCACGCGGGCCACTGATCAGCCCGGGGCCAGCAGCCACAGGCTCCGGTAGGGGGCCAGGCTCGATTCCCGCGTCCAGGGGACATCCTCCAGCAGGTCGATCCAGCCGGGGGCGTCGAGCACGTCCAGGGCGAGCGGCTGGCGTCGGTCGGTAACGTTGTGGATCGCCAGCAGGCGCCGGCCATCGGGAAGGGGCCCTCGCTCCAGCACCAGCAGCGCCGGCGGGGCGGGGATCACCCGCTGGGGCGCGTCCGGATGGAAGCAGGGCTCCCGGCGCCTCACCGCCAGGCGACGCGTCAGGGCCAGGAAAACCTCGCGGGTCGACGTGTTGCGGCTATCGAGCAGCTCCTCGAGTTCGCGGCGTTGCCAGCGACGGCGGTTGATCGCCCGCAGGCGGCCGCTGCGCTCGACCCCTTCCAGGTCGTTGAGGGTGGCGGTCAGCGAGTGCACGTAGAGGGCGGGAATACCCTGCAGGGCCAGCATCAGGTGCTGGCTGCACAGGAAGCGCTCCACCTGCCAGGGGTCGGCCCCCCGGCGGGTCCCCTTCATGGCCTCGAACCAGGTGATGTTGATCTCGTACGGGATGTCCTGCCCCCGGGGATCGGCGCGCATGCTGACAAAGCCGCCGAAGCGATGCATCAGCTCCAGCAGGGCCTCGACCTCGTGGGCCGGCAGCCAGCCCTCAAGCGGGCGTACGCCGATGCCGTCGTGGCTGGCGGTGAAATTTACGTAGCTGCAGCCGGGCGGGAGCTCGGGCAGGCTCTCCAGCCAGCGGGCCAGGGTGGCCGCCTCGCCGCTGGTCAGGGTATGCAGCAGCAGCGGTGGCAGAGGGAACTGGTAGACCAGATGCGCCTCGTCGGGGACCGGGTCGTGCATTGCACCGGAAAGACGCTCGAGGCCCCCGTCTGGAAGACGGTCCAGACCGAAGTAGCTGAGGTTTTCCCGATGCGGCACGTTGGTCTCGGTCAGCAGCAGGGTGCCGGGCGCCATGTGGTCGACCACGGCCCGCAACAGGCGCACCACCTCATGGGTCTGGGGCAGGTGGATGCAGGGGGTGCCTGATTCCTTCCACAGGTAGGCGATGGCGTCCAGGCGGATCACTCGCGCACCCTGCTCCAGGTAGAAGAGCAGGATACCGATGAACTCCAGCAGCACGTCGGGGTTGGCGAAGTTCAGGTCGATCTGGTCCTCGGAGAAGGTCGCCCAGAGGTGTCGCGTGCCACGGCGGGTGGCGACCGGCACGAGCAGCGGGGAGCTGCGCGGCCGCACCACGTCGGAGAGGTCGGTGTCGGGATCCATCTCGATGAAGTAGTCGCGGCCCGGCAGGCTGCCGGAAAGGTAGTCGACGAACCAAAGCGACTCCCGGGAGACGTGGTTCAGCACCAGGTCGACGATCAGGTCCTTGCGCTCGGCCAGCCGGTGCAGGTGGTGCCAGTCGCCCAGCGCCGGGTCGACCTCCCGGTAGTGGATCACCGAGAAGCCGTCGTCGCTGCTCCAGGGAAAGAAGGGCAGCACATGCACGCCGCTGAAGCTGTCGGGCAGGCGTGCCTCGAGGAAGGCCTGCAGCACCGCCAGGGGCGGGGTGTCGCCGTCGAGCAGGCTGTCGCCGTAGGCGATCAGCCACTGGTCCCGCTCGCTCCATAAGGGGGCGGCGACTGGCGTCGTTGCGGAGGGCATGGCACCGCGATGGTGCGAGAGCAGCGTCAGCAGGCGTCGCAGTACCTCGTCCCGGCGCGGGCCGTAGAGCAGGTCGAGGTGCTCGCGGGCGCGTGCGCTGAAGGCGGCCTCGTTCAGGGGCGGGGCGAGGGAGCGGGGCAGGGGCATGGTGGCATCCGTTGGTCGGCCTGGGATGCCAGTGTCTTGCATGTCCCGTGCCACTGCAGGACGGCTGCCAGGTCGATTGCAGTTGACCATGGCGAGGCCTGCCGACGGTTCGGCACCGGGAAATGCGGCAATCCGCGATAGCCCCGGGGCGCTTGCCCCTTGGCTGGGCGCTCTCCTCGCGAACCGTTACAATGCAGCGACAGCCTTTCCATCGACCTCGGGTTATCCCTATGCATTGCCCCTTCTGTGGCGCCAACGACACGCGCGTGACCGATTCTCGCCTGGTGGCGGATGGCGACCAGGTACGGCGGCGGCGCCAGTGTGCGGCCTGCGGCGAGCGCTTCACCACCTACGAGACCGCCGAACTGGTGATGCCGCGAGTGATCAAGTCCGATGGCACGCGGGAGGTGTTCGACGAGGCCAAGCTGCGTGCCGGCATGCTGCGGGCGCTGGAGAAGCGTCCGGTCAGCGCCGAGTCCATCGAGGCGGCGGTGGAGCGCATTCGCCAGAACCTGCGCGCCCGTGGCGAGCGCGAGATCCACGCCCGGGACATCGGCGAGGAGGTCATGCAGGCCCTCAAGCGCCTCGACCAGGTGGCCTACATCCGCTTCGCCTCGGTCTATCGCAGCTTCCAGGACATCGACGAGTTCCGCGCCGAGATCGACCGCCTGGCCCAGGAGCCCGGCTTCCCTACGGACCCGTCGGGAGCGCCGTGATGGCGGAGCACGCCTTCCCCGAGGCCTGGATGGCGCGCGCCCTGACGCTGGCGCGTCGCGGGCGCTATACCACCGCCCCCAACCCCCGGGTGGGCTGCGTGCTGGTCAAGGATCACCGGGTGGTCGGCGAGGGCTGGCACCAGCGGGCCGGCGAGCCCCATGCCGAGATCCACGCCCTGCGGGCGGCGGGGAAGAAGGCGCGCGGCGCCACCGCCTACGTGACCCTGGAGCCCTGTTCCCACCACGGACGCACCGGCCCCTGCGCCCTGGCGCTGGCCGAGGCCGGCGTGACGCGGGTGGTGGTGGCCATGCAGGACCCCAACCCCCGGGTCGCCGGCCGGGGCATCGCCCGGCTGCGCGAGGCCGGCATCGAGGTGGCGGTGGGCATGCTCGAGGAAGAGGCCCTTGCGCTCAATCCCGGCTTCGTGATGCGCATGTCCCACGGCCGGCCCTTCGTGCGCCTGAAGATGGCCATGAGCCTCGATGGCCGCACGGCCATGCGCTCCGGCGAGTCGCAGTGGATCACCGGGCCCTACGCCCGCCGCGAGGTGCAGCGCCTGCGCGCTCGCTCCAGCGCCATCCTCACCGGGGTCGAATCGATCATCTTCGACAACGCCCGGCTCACCGTGCGCCCCGAGCAGCTCGAGCTGCCCGAAGGCGAGGCCCTCGCCGCCCGCCAGCCGCTGCGCGTGGTGGTGGACTCCCGGCTGCGCCTGCCCCTGGCCGCGGCCTGCCTGCGCGAACCCGGCCGCACCCTGGTGGCCACCCTGACCGACCACGAGCCCGAGCGGCGCGAGCGGCTGCAGGCCGCCGGTGCCGAGGTGGTGGCGATGCCCGCAGGCCCCGACGGCCGCGTCGACCTCGATGCCCTGCTGCGCCACCTGGCCGAGGCCGAGCAGGCCAACGAGGTGTTGCTGGAGACCGGGGCGACGCTGGCCGGTGCCATGCTCGAGGCCGGCCTGATCGACGAGATGCAGCTGTTCGTGGCGCCGACCCTGCTCGGCGGCGAGGCGCGTCCGCTCTTCGAACTGCCAGGCCTGACCCTGATGGCCCAGCAGAAGGGGCTGGAGATCCTCGACATCCGCGCCGTGGGCAGCGACTGGCGCATCACCGCCCGGCCCCGGCGGCGCATGGTGGCCGAAAGCTGAACGTGTCGGCATCATCCTGTTCGGCGCTAGGGCGCTAGGGCGCTAGGGCGCTAGGGCGCTAGGGCGCTAGGGCGCCCGACGACGCGGCTGTTTACTGGCGCCCGACGACGCGCCACGGTACCCTGACGCGGTTTCGAGGTGGCGACGCCCGATGGCGACCCGCTCGTCGTCGGATGACGACAGCCACCACGCTGAATCAATGGAGACTCCATGGTGCACGCCTCATCCGGGGGCCTGGCCCCCATCGAAGAACTGGTCGAGGACATCCGTCAGGGCCGAATGGTGATCCTGATGGATGACGAGGATCGCGAGAACGAAGGCGACATCATCATGGCCGCCGAGAAGGTCGAGGCCGAGCACATCAACTTCATGGCGCGCCACGCCAGGGGCCTGATCTGCCTGCCGATGACCCGCGAGCGCTGCGAGCGTCTCCAGCTGCCGCTGATGGTGCGCGACAATGGCTCCGGTTTCGGGACCAAGTTCACCCTCTCCATCGAGGCCGCCGAGGGCGTGACCACCGGCATCTCCGCCGCCGACCGGGCGCGCACCGTGCGCGCCGCGGTCGCCCGTGACGCGGTTGCCGACGACATCGTCCAGCCTGGCCACATCTTCCCGCTGATGGCCGAGCCAGGCGGCGTGCTGCGCCGCGCCGGACACACCGAGGCGGCCTGCGACCTCTCCGCCCTGGCCGGTCTCGACCCCAGCGGCGTGATCTGCGAGGTCATGAACGAGGACGGCAGCATGGCCCGCCGCGCGGAGCTCGAGCGCTTCGCCGTCGAGCATGGCCTGAAGATGGGCACCATCGCCGACCTGATCCACTACCGCATCCACAACGAGCAGACCGTGCAGCCGGTGGAGTCGACGCCGGTGCAGACCGCCTTCGGCGAACTCAACCTGCATGTCTTCCGCGACAGCATCCAGGGCGCCCATCACCTGGCCCTGGTCAAGGGCCATCCGCACCCCGAGGCGCTGACCACGGTGCGCGTGCACCTGGCCAACCCGATGCGTGACCTGCTCGCCCTGCAGAAGGGCGACACGCCGAGCTGGACCGCCCAGCAGGCAGTTGCCGAAGTGGCACGGGCCGAGCACGGGGTCTTCGTGCTGCTCGACGACGGACGCCCGCGCCAGGACCTCCATGACCTGCTCGAGGTGTTCCTGGAGCGCCGGCGGCCGCCCCGCACCAGCGACTCCGACGGCGCGGGCAACTACCTGACCATCGGCACCGGCTCGCAGATCCTTCGCCACCTGGGGGTGGGCCGGATGCGCCTGCTGAGCTCGCCCTGGAAGTTCTCGGCGCTCTCCGGCTTCGACCTCGAGGTAGTGGAGCGACTGGAACCCGGCGAGCAGGCGACCGGCGAGCCGGGCTCCGACTAGCGCCGCCGCCTTTCACATCTCGGCCTGGCCCCCCGGGGCCATGCCTTCCGGACCCTCAAGCACCGGATCTCTCAGGACACAGAACCATGCAACCGATTTCCCAAGTCGAAGGCAGCTTCGTCGACGTCGATGGCCGCTACGTGATCGTGGTCGGCCGCTTCAATCATCATGTGGTGGACAGCCTGGTCGAGGGCGCCGTGGACAGCCTGGTGCGCCATGGCGTCGACCCGCTGGGCATCGATATCGTCCACGTGCCCGGCGCCTGGGAGCTGCCGCTGGCCATCAAGCGCGTGCTGCAGGTGGCTCGCCCCGATGCGGTGATCGCCCTGGGGGCGGTGATCCGCGGCGGTACCCCGCACTTCGAGTACGTCGCCGGCGGCTGCAACACCGCCATGGGCAACCTGCAGCTGGAGTTCGACACCCCGGTGGCCAACGGCGTGCTGACCGTCGAGTCCATCGAGCAGGCCATCGAGCGCGCCGGCACCAAGGCCGGCAACAAGGGCGCCGAGGCGGCCATGGCGGCGATGGAGATGGTCTCGCTGCTGCGCTGCTTCGGCGACGATGCCGACGACGGGGGTGAGGCATGAGCGGCGAGCGCCCGCGGGCCCCATCGAAGGCCCAGCAGTCCCGCCATGCGGCCCGCGAACTGGCGGTGCAGGGCCTCTACCAGTGGCAGATGACCGGCAAGTCGATCAGCGCCGTGGAGGCCGAGTTCCGCAGCCAGGTGGCCGACGACGATCTCGAGGACCACGAGAACTGGCACAAGGTCATGGAGATCGCCGACCTGGCGCTCTTCCACGAACTGCTGCACAACGTGGCGGACCAGCGCCGCGAGCTCGACGCCGCCATCGCGCCGCTGCTCGACCGTCGCCTCGAGGATCTCGATCCCATCGAGCTGGCCATCCTGCGCCTGGGCGCCTACGAGCTCTCCCGTCGCCTCGAGGTGCCCTATCGCGCGGTGATCAACGAGGGGGTCGAGCTGGCCAAGTCCTTCGGGGCCACCGATGGGCACAAGTACGTCAACGGCATCCTCGACAAGCTTGCCGGGCGGCTGCGATCCGCCGAGGTCACCGCTCGCCGCCGCTGAAGGCCTGCCCCTGATGCACAGCGAATTCGAACTCATCACCCGCTTCTTCACCCCCGACCCGCCGGGGGCGGAGGCCGGTGTGACCCTGGGCGTGGGGGACGACTGCACGCTGCTGGCCCCGACGCCGGGGCAGCGGCTGGCGGTCAGCGTCGATACCTCGGTGGCCGGCATCCATTTTCCCGTGGATGCCCCGGCCGTGGCGGTTGGCCACCGGGCGCTGGCGGTCAGCCTCAGCGACCTCGCCGCCATGGGCGCCCGTGCCCGCTGGTGCCTGATGTCGCTGACCCTGCCGGCGGCCGATGACGATGCCTGGCTGGCGGATTTCGCCGGCGGCTTCCATGCCCTCTGCGACGCCACCGGCACGGCCCTGGTGGGCGGCGACGTGACCCGCGGGACGCTTTCCATCGGCGTGACGGTGATGGGCGAGGTGCCCGCCGAGCAGGCGTTGACCCGCAGCGGGGCCCGTCCGGGCGACCTGCTGGCGGTGACCGGTGCGCTGGGGGGCGGGGCCGGGGGGCTGGCCCTGTGGCGGCGTGGCGAGCGGGACACCGACCATCCGCTGCTCAGGCGCTACCTCCATCCGCTGCCTCGCCTCGAGGCGGGCCTGGCGCTGGGTGGCCTGGCCAGCGCCGCCATCGACATCTCCGACGGCCTGCTGGCCGACCTCGGGCATGTCCTCGAGGCCTCGGGCGTCGGGGCCGAGCTGATGCCCGACACGCTGCCCCTGGCCGAGGGCCTGGTGGCGGCGCTGGGCGAGGAGGGGGCCCGGCAGGCGGGGCTCCACGGCGGTGATGACTACGAGCTGCTGCTCGGCCTGCCCCCGGAACACCTCGACGAGGCCCGTGCCCGGCTGTCCGTCCTGGACCTGGCCCTCACGGTGATCGGCCGCGTCAGCGACGAACCCGGCCTGCAGGGCGTGACGGTTACCGGCGAGCGCGGCTGGCAGCACTTTGCGGGAGACGGTGCTCCATGAATCAGGCCCCCGCCAGCGTCTGGCGACGCCCCGTGCACTTCCTGGCCTTCGGGCTGGGCAGCGGCACCGTGCCCTTCGCGCCCGGCACCTTCGGCACACTGGCCGCGATTCCCTTCTACTGGTTGATGTCCGAGTTGCCGCTGGGCTGGTACCTGGGCCTGGTGGCGGTGACCTTCTTCTGGGGCATCTGGCTGTGCGACAAGACCTCCCACGATCTCGGGGTCCACGATCACTCGGGCATCGTCTGGGACGAGTTCGTCGGCTACTGGCTGACCATGGCGGCCGTGCCCTTCTCCTGGGAAGCCGCCCTCTGGGGGTTCGTGGTCTTCCGTATCTTCGATGTCTTCAAGCCCTGGCCGATCCGCTGGGCGGATCGGCGCGTTGCCGGCGGCTTCGGCATCATGATCGATGATGTCCTCGCGGCCGCCTATGCATGGAGTACCATGCACCTGTGGTTCTGGCTCCACTGATCCGGCATCACTGAAAGTTCTCCATCGTCTCGGCGACACAGGGATGGTCCGGACAAGGCGCGGGTAAGGAACGCCATGATGCGCAAGGAACGACTGATCGTCCCGCTGGTGGTGGGGCTGGCGCTGCTCTGGGGCATTGCCCAGTATCTCTCCGGTGTGTTCTTCGAACGCGAACTCGCCCGGGCCCTAGAGGACCTCGCCGCCCGGGGGGAGCTTGCGGTGAAGCGCAGCGACGTCGACCGGGGCTGGCTCGAGTCCCGCGGCACCATCCACCTGACCCCCCGCTTTGGCCAGGCCTGGCATCTCGAGTTGCCCTACGTGGCGCGTCACGGCGTGGCCAGCACGCGCATCGACGGCGAGCTGAGGCCGCATCTCGGGCCGGGCGACCGGCGCCTGTTCGGCGACGCCCTGCCCTCGACCCCGCCTACCTGGCAGGCTCGCTACCGCACCCTCGGCGCCACCCTGGAGGGGCGCCTCGAGCTGGCGCCCTTCATCGTCAGCCAGGGAGGGCGCGAACTCGACTTCCGCGGCGGGCGGATCACCTTCGGCGGGGTCTACGGCGACTGGCGGCTTCAGGCCAGGCTCGAGCCCTGGCGGCTCAGCGACGGCCCGGCCACCCTGGAAGCGGGGCCGACCACCCTGGAGAGCCGCTACGCCTATACCGAGGCCGCCTACCACTTCAGCCAGCAGGACCTGCTCAAGGTGGAGCGACTGGCCTGGCATCAGCCGGACCTCGAACTGGATGCCCATGGGCTGCTCCTGCACAGCCGCACGGTCCTCGACGAGCAGGAACTGCGCGTCGAGAGCGAGCTGACCCTGGACCGGCTGGTGACGGCCGAGCAGGTGCTGCTCTCCGGCCGCGTTGCCATGGAACTGTCGCGGATCAATGCCGACGCCCTGCGCAGCGTGCTGGCCGTGCTGCGCGACGAGGCGGCCCGAGGCGATGCCGCCCAGGGCGGCCGCGAGCTGCTCACGCGCCTGGAGCCACAGCTGCTGGCCATGCTCCAGGATTCGCCCCGGCTGGACATCCATGCCATCGCCCTCGACAGTCCGATGCTGGGGCTGGAGGCGCGTGGCGACGGGGCGCTGTTCTTCGATTCGCGCCAGTTCGCGGAGCTGAACCTGATCGCGCTCGGTGATCCCCACGAACAGGCCCGCTGGCGGGCGCGGCTCTACGGCGACCTCACCTGGCACCAGGTGCCCAAGGTGGTGGCCCTGTGGCTCGGCCTGCCGCTGGATACCCAGGACCTCGAGATCGACGTGGTACGTGGCCGGGTCCGGATCAACGGTCGCCCGCTGCCGCCGGTCCTCGAGCGGCTGCAGTGACTTGAAGTCGGGCGCCGGTGCCCGCATTCCTGAGGGCAGCCCCGGGAACCCATCCCGACGATCCAGGACGAGGAATACATGAGCGACGATCACGAAGCGCAGGATGGCCTGGACTGGATCCAGGCCAACGACGATTCCCTCTACGACGAGCGGCCGGGCGATGGCAGCTCCCATGCGGTGGTGCCCGCCAGCGACTCCCTGCCCGAGCGCATCTACCTGCTGCCGATCCACAACCGGCCCTTCTTTCCCGCCCAGGTCCAGCCGCTGGTGGTCAACCGCGAGCGCTGGGAAGAGACCATCCGCCGCGTCGGCAATACGCCGCACCACACCGTGGGCCTGGCCTTCGTCGGCGAGACCGGGGTCGAGGAGCTCGGCGACGAGGACTTTCCCGAGATCGGCACCGCCGTGAAGGTGCACAAGCTGCAGGGCGAGGAGCAGCAGATCCAGTTCATCGCCCAGGGTGTGCGCCGCTTTCGCATCCAGCGCTGGCTCTCCCGCAAGCCGCCCTACCTGGTGGAGGTGAGCTACCTCCGCGAGCCGGTGGATGCCGAGGATGACGAGACCCGCGCCTATGCCATGGCGCTGATCAATGGCATCAAGGAGCTGCTGCCGATCAACCCGCTCTACGGCGAGGAGCTCAAGCACTACCTGAACCGCTTCAGCCCCCACGAGCCGGGCCCGCTGACCGACTTCGCCGCGGCCATCACCTCGGCCAAGGGACACGAGCTGCAGGACGTGCTGGAGACCCTGCCGGTGATGGCCCGCATGCAGAAGGTACTGCCGCTGCTGCGCAAGGAAATCGAGGTCGCCCAGCTGCAGAGCGAGATCAGCGACCAGGTCAATGCCCAGATGCAGGAGCGCCAGCGGGAGTTCTTCCTGCGCGAGCAGCTCAAGGTGATCCAGCGCGAGTTGGGCATCTCCAAGGATGACCGCGAGAACGATGTCGACACCTTCCGTGCCCGCCTCGAGGGGCGCGTGGTGCCGGAACGGGTCATGGAGCGCATCGACGACGAGCTCGACAAGCTGTCGGTGCTGGAGACCGGTTCGCCGGAATACGGCACCACGCGCAACTACCTGGACTGGCTCACCGCCATGCCATGGGGGGTGCGCAGCCAGGACCAGCTCGACCTGGCCCATGCCCGATCGGTGCTCGACCGCGACCACGACGGCCTCAAGGACGTCAAGGAACGTATCGTCGAGTTCCTCGCCGAGGGCACCTTCAAGGGCGACGTGGGTGGCTCCATCCTGCTACTGGTCGGTCCCCCCGGAGTCGGCAAGACCTCAGTGGGACGCTCCATCGCCGATGCCCTGGGCCGCGAGTTCTATCGCTTCTCGGTAGGCGGCATGCGCGACGAGGCCGAGATCAAGGGGCATCGTCGCACCTACATCGGTGCCATGCCCGGCAAGCTCGCCCAGGCCCTCAAGGAGGTCGAGGTCGAGAACCCGGTGATCATGCTCGACGAGATCGACAAGATGGGGCAGTCCTTCCAGGGCGACCCGGCCTCGGCGCTGCTCGAGGTGCTCGACCCGGAGCAGAACGTCGACTTCCTCGACCACTATCTCGACGTGCGCCTGGACCTCTCCAAGGTGCTGTTCGTGTGCACCGCCAATACGCTGGACGCGATCCCCCCGGCGCTGCTGGATCGCATGGAGCAGATCCGCCTCTCCGGCTATATCGCCGAGGAGAAGGTGGCCATCGCCAGGCACCACCTGTGGCCCAAGCTGCTCAAGCGCAATCGCATGCCCAAGAAGCGCATCAACCTCACCGAGGCAGCGCTGCGCCAAGTGATCGAGGGCTACGCCCGCGAGGCCGGGGTGCGCCAGCTCGAGAAACAGCTGCACCGCATCGTGCGCAAGGCGGCCGTGAAGCTGCTGGAGAACGACCAGCAGTCGGTACGGGTCTCGGTGAACAATCTCGAGGAGTACCTGGGGCCGCCGATCTTCCGCAAGGAGCAGGTGATGAAGGGCGAGGGCGTGGTCACCGGCCTGGCCTGGACCGCCATGGGCGGCGCCACGCTTTCCGTCGAGGCCGGCAAGGTGCACGCCCTGGACCGCGGCTTCAAGCTCACCGGCCAGCTCGGCGACGTCATGAAGGAGTCGGCCAATATCGCCTACAGCTACGTGCTCGGCCATCTGGGCGAGTACGGCGCCGATGCGGACTTCTTCGACTCGGCCTTCGTCCACCTGCACGTGCCGGAAGGGGCCACGCCCAAGGATGGCCCCTCCGCCGGGGTCACCATGGCCACCGCGCTGCTGTCGCTGGCCCGGCACCGCTCCATCGACCGGCCGCTGGCGATGACCGGC
Source organism: Halomonas rhizosphaerae (assembly GCF_030010555.1). Taxonomy (GTDB): domain Bacteria; phylum Pseudomonadota; class Gammaproteobacteria; order Pseudomonadales; family Halomonadaceae; genus Halomonas; species Halomonas rhizosphaerae. Next base: position 124,389 of record NZ_JASCQP010000021.1, on the reverse strand, counting down.
GAACTGACCCTGACCGGCCAGGTGCTGCCGGTGGGTGGCATACGCGAGAAGGTGATCGCCGCCCGGCGCAGCGATATCTTCGAGCTGATCCTGCCCGAGGCCAACCGGCGTGACTACGACGAGCTGCCCGACTACCTCAAGGAGGGCATGACGGTGCATTTCGCCGGCCGCTACCGTGACGTGGCCAGGGTGGTGTTCGGTTGACCGGCTTGGCCGGGGCCGTAAGCTGGAAGCTGTAAGAAACCCCCGGATCCGGTACCTGAACCGGTGCCGGGGTTATTACCGACAACGGGAAGGCCCCATGAGATATCTGGTAGCCCTGGTCCTGGGGCTGGCGACGTCGGGCGCGGCATCCGCCGCCGAGCGAACGCTCACCGTCTACACCTACGACTCCTTCGTCTCCGAGTGGGGGCCGGGCCCCGGCATCGAGGCCGCCTTCGAGGAGCGCTGCGGCGACTGCGACCTGCGCTTCGTGGCGCTGGACGGTGGCGTCGACATCCTCCAGCGCCTGCGCCTGGAGGGGGAGGGCACCGGGGCGGACCTGGTGCTGGGGCTGGACATGAACCTGATGGCCGAGGCCCGCGAGCTTGACCTGCTGGCCCCCCACCGGGTCGACACCGCGCCGCTGGCGCTGCCCATCGACTGGGCCGACGACACCTTCCTGCCCTACGACTGGGGCCACTTCGCCTTCGTCTACGACAGTGAGCAGCTCAGTGAGCCGCCGGGCAGCTTTCGTGAACTGCTCGAGGCGCCGGACGACGTCAAGGTGATCCTCCAGGACCCGCGCACCAGCGTCACCGGCCAGGGCCTGCTGCTGTGGATCAGGCACGTCTATGGCGATGAGGCCCCGGCCGTCTGGGCGCGGCTCAACGAGCGGGTGCTGACCGTCACCAACGGCTGGAGCCAGGCCTACTTCTCGCTGTTCATGAACGGCGAGGCGCCCCTGGTGCTCTCCTATGCCACCTCGCCGGCCTACCACATGGCGGTGGAGGAGACCGACCGCTACCAGGCCGCCGAGTTCGAGGAGGGCCACTATCTGCAGGTGGAGACCGCCGCCATGCTGGCGAATACCGAGCAGCCCGAGCTCGCCCGTGACTTCCTGGCCTTCATGTTGACGCCGGACTTCCAGCGCCATATCCCGCTGGGCAACGTCATGAACCCGGCCATCGATCTGGGCGATGCGCTGCCCGAGGTCTTCGAGCGGTTGATCCAGCCACGGAGTCTGACCTTCACGCCCGAGGAGGTGCGCGAGAACCGCCGCGCCTGGATCCGCGAGTGGCTCAACGCCAGCGTGCGTTGAGCGAGGTGTCGCTGCCCTCTCGCTGGGCCACCCTGTCGCGCTGGCCGCCGGGGCTCGGCCTTGCCGCCCTGACGGCGGTGGCAGGGCTGGGGCTCGGCAGCCTGGGGGCGCTGCTGTGGCAGGCCCGGGAGCTGCATCCGGCCATGCTCTGGCAAGAACCGTGGCTGGCTGCCGTGCTGCGCTTCACCCTCTGGCAGGCCACCCTCTCGACCCTGCTGGCGGTGGGGCTTGCCGTGCCGGTGGCCGTGGCCCTGGCGAGGCGCCCGCGCTTCCCGGGGCGCGCCCTGCTGCTGCGCGCCATGGAGCTCTCGCTGGTGCTGCCGACGCTGATCGGCCTGTTCGGCCTGGTGGCGGTGCATGGACGGCGGGGCTGGGCGGCCCCGCTCTGGGAGTGGCTGGTCGGGGCCGAGTCGGGCTATCTCTACGGCCTCTCCGGCATCGTGCTGGCCCATGTCTTCTACAACCTCCCGCTCTCGGCCCGGTTGATGCTGCAGGCCCTGGAGACGGCGCCCGCGGCGCACTGGCGGCTGGCCTCCCAACTTGGACTGACGCGGGCGGCGCTCTGGCGCACCCTGGAGTGGCCGCGCCTCGCACCGCTGCTGCCGCGCCTGGCGGCGCTGGTCTTCACCCTCTGCTTCACCAGCTTCGCCATCGTCATGACGCTGGGCGGCGGACCGCGCTCCTCGACCCTGGAGGTGGCGCTCTACCAGGCCCTCAAGTTCGACCATGACCTGGCCCTGGCGGCCCTGCTGGCCCTGACCCAGCTGGTTATCTGTCTGTCGCTGTGGCTGCTGGCTCTCTCCCGGGGCGGGGCGCCCTCGCTGGTGGTCGGCAGCGCCGCCCTGCCGGCCGGGGGGCGCTGGCACCGCCGAGATGCCGTCGGCGCTTCCCGGCTCACCGATGCCGTCTGGCTCACCGCCCTGGCGGCGCTGCTGCTGCCGCCGCTGCTCGCGGTGGTGCTGGCGGGGCTCACCGGGCTGCCCGAACTGCCCCGCAGCGCCAGCCTGTGGCCGGCGGCGGCGCGCAGCCTGGTGATGGCCCTGGGCGCGGGGGCCGGGGCCCTGTCGCTGGCCGTGGCCCTGCTGGTGGGCAGTCGCTGGCTGCGGACTCGGCAACATGCCTGGTCGGCGCTGCTGATGGAAGGGGGCGGTCAGCTGATCCTGGTGATCCCCTCCCTGGTGCTGGGGACCGGGCTCTTCCTGCTGCTGCGCCCGACCCTGGGCAGCGGCTGGCAGGGCTACGGCCTGGTGGTGCTGGTCAATGCCTTCATGGCGCTGCCCTTCGCCATGCAGGTGGTGCGCGGGGCCCTGCCGGGGCTGTCGGCCCCCGAGCTGCGCCTGGCCGACCAGTTCGGCATCCGCGGACGGGCCCGGCTGCGGTGGCTTATCTGGCCGCGTCTGCGCCGCCCCCTGGCCCTGGCGCTGGCCTATGCCATGACCCTGTCGCTGGGGGATTTCAGCGTCATCGCCCTGTTCGGCAGCCCCTCGGCCCCGACTCTGCCGATGCTGCTCTATCAGCAACTGGGCGGCTATCGCTGGCAGGGCGCCGCCGCCACGGCGCTGGTGCTGCTGATGCTGGTGGTGCTGGTGTTCATGCTGCTGGGGTGGCTGACCCGTCGTCCGCCTCGCTATCCCTGGACCCGCTACGCCCGCGAGGAGCGCCATGCTCGAGTGTCGTGACCTGACCTTCCACTATGACCGCCATGATCCCGGGGAGACGCCGGACTTCCATTTCACCTTCCGGCTCGCCCCGGGCGAGTGCCTGTCGGTGGAGGGGCCGTCGGGGACTGGCAAGAGCACCCTGCTGGGGCTGCTGGCGGGATTCCTCGAGCCGGCCGGCGGCTCTCTCGCCTGGCAGGGGCAGGACCTGCTGGCGCTGCCGCCCTGGGAGCGCGGGATTACCACCGTCTTCCAGGAGCACAATCTCTTCGACCAGCTGCCGGTCTGGCTCAACGTGGGCCTGGGGCTGGCGCCGGACATGAAGCTTACCCATGAGCAGCAGGCCCGGATCCGTGCGGGACTGGCCGAGGTGGGACTCGAGGGGCTCGAGGACCGCCTGCCCGAGGAGCTCTCGGGCGGCCAGCGACAGCGGGTGGCGCTGCTGCGGGCCCTGCTGCGCGGCTCGAGGGTCCTGCTGCTCGACGAGCCCTTCGCTGGCCTGGACGAGGTGACCCGCGACGGGCTCTGGGCCCTGGTGCGTCGCCAGAAGGCCGCGGGGGCGGCGGTGGTACTGGTCAGCCACGACCGCGACGACATCGAGGCGCTGGCCGACCGGCGCTGCCGGCTGGAGGGCGGCAGGCTGCTGCCCGTCGGCTGAGCGACTGGCCTGACGACCGGCCGCGTGACAGAATCGGCCCCAATGACACCAGAATCGCCCCAGGCTCCTCGAGCGATCGAGGAGGCGAGGGGCGGCATGCATGACGAAGAGGACACCATGCCCGAGTATCGTTCCCGCACCACCACTGCCGGCCGCAACATGGCCGGTGCCCGCGCCCTGTGGCGCGCCACCGGCATGAAGGACGACGACTTCCACAAGCCGATCATCGCCGTGGCCAACTCCTTCACCCAGTTCGTGCCGGGTCACGTGCACCTGAAGGACATGGGGCAGCTGGTGGCGCGCGAGATCGAGAGGGCCGGCGGGGTGGCCAAGGAGTTCAACACCATCGCCGTGGACGACGGCATCGCCATGGGCCACGACGGCATGCTCTACTCGCTGCCGAGCCGCGACCTGATCGCCGACAGCGTCGAGTACATGGTCAACGCCCACTGCGCCGATGCCCTGGTGTGCATCTCCAACTGCGACAAGATCACTCCGGGAATGCTCAACGCGGCCATGCGCCTGAACATCCCGGTGATCTTCGTCTCCGGTGGCCCCATGGAGGCGGGCAAGACCAAGCTGCTCGACCACGGCATCGACCTGATCGATGCGATGATCTCCGCCGCCGACGATCGCTACAGCGACGAGGAGATCGAGGAGATCGAGCGCAGCGCCTGCCCGACCTGCGGCAGCTGCTCGGGGATGTTCACTGCCAACTCCATGAACTGCCTGATGGAGGCCCTGGGCCTGGCGCTCCCGGGCAACGGCACGGTGCTGGCCACTCACGCCGACCGCCGCCGGCTGTTCGAGGAGGCGGGAAGCCGCATCGTCGAACTGGCCAAGCGCTATTACGAGGGCAACGAGGCGCACCTGCTGCCGCGGGCCATCGGCTCGAAGGCGGCCTTCCGCAACGCCATGACCCTGGACATCGCCATGGGCGGCTCCACCAACACCATCCTGCACCTGCTGGCCGCCGCCCAGGAGGGCGAGGTGGACTTCACCATGGCCGATATCGACCGTCTGTCGCGGGAGGTGCCACAGCTGTGCAAGCTGGCGCCCAATACCCAGCAGTACCATATCGAGGACTGCCACCGCGCCGGCGGCATCATGGCCATCCTTGGCGAGCTGGACCGCGCCGGGGTGCTGGGTACCCGGGTGCCCACCGTCTACGGCGAGAGCCTGGCCGGGGCCCTTGAGGAGTGGGACATCATGCGCTCCCCGAGTCCCGAGGTAGTGGAGTTCTACAAGGCCGGCCCCGGGGGCATCCCCACTCAGGAGGCCTTCTCCCAGGCCGCCCGCTGGCCGAGCCTCGACGGCGACCGGGCCGGCGGCTGCATCCGTGACCTCGAACATGCCTTCTCTCACGAGGGGGGCCTGGCGGTGCTCAAGGGCAACATCGCCGAGGACGGCTGCGTGGTGAAGACCGCCGGCGTCGACGACGCGAACCTGGTCTTCGAGGGCCCGGCGCATGTGGTAGAGTCCCAGGACCAGGCGGTGGAGCATATCCTCGGTGGCCAGGTGAAGGAGGGCGAGGTGGTCGTCATCCGCTACGAAGGCCCGCGGGGCGGTCCCGGCATGCAGGAAATGCTCTACCCGACCAGCTACCTCAAGTCCAAGGGGCTGGGCAAGGCCTGCGCGCTGCTCACCGACGGGCGCTTCTCCGGCGGCACCTCCGGACTCTCCATCGGCCACGCCTCGCCGGAGGCCGCCGCCGGCGGCGCCATCGGCCTGGTGGAGAGCGGCGACCTCATCCGCATCGACATCCCCAATCGGCGCATCGACGTGAAGCTCACCGACGAGGAACTCGCCCGCCGCCGTCAGGCGGAGGAGGCGAAGGGCGCAGAGGCCTGGAAGCCGAGCATCACGCGCGACCGCAAGGTCTCGGCGGCCCTCAAGGCCTATGCCTTGCTGGCGACCTCCGCCGACAAGGGCGCGGTGCGCGACCTGACCCGGCTAGACTGAGCCCGAGACCCGGCCGGATGCCTGGCGACGCGAGTCACGGCCCCGGGCCGGGCCCCATGACCCCTGCAGGGAAGCCCGCACGATGAAGACACAGACCCTCAACGTCGGCCTGGTCGGCTACGGCATGGCCGGGCGTACCTTCCACGCCCCGCTGATCCAGGCCGCCCCCGGCCTGGAGCTGACCGCCGTGGTCAGCGGCGATGCCGAGCGGGTCGAGGCCGACCACCCCGAGGTCGAGGTGCTGCCCAAGGCGGCGCCGCTGTTCGCACGACGCGACATCGACCTGGTGGTGATCGCCACCCCCAACGACACCCACTTCCCGCTGGCCAAGGCGGCGCTCAATGCCGGCAAGCACGTGGTGATCGACAAGCCCTTCAGCGTCAGCGCCTCCGAGGCCCGCCTTCTCAAGGCCCAGGCCGATGGCGCCGAGCGCCTGCTGAGCGTCTTTCACAACCGCCGCTGGGACAGCGACTTCCTGACCCTCAAGGCGCTGCTCGACGAGGGGACCCTGGGACGGGTGGTGGCGCTGGAGTCGCGCTTCGACCGCTTTCGCCCCCGGGTCACCGACCGCTGGCGCGACCATCACAAGCCTGGCGGTGGCATCTGGTACGACCTGGGGCCGCACCTGCTCGACCAGGCCCGGCAGCTCTTCGGCATGCCCAAGGCGATCCTGCTGGAACTCGCCACCTCTCGCCAGGGGGCCGAGGTGGACGACGACTTCCTGGCGCTGCTGGAGTACGACCACCTGCGGGTGAGCCTGCAGGCCAGTTCCCTGGTGGCCGAGCCGACCCCGCGCTTCCGGGTCCACGGCACCCGGGGCAGCTTCGTGAAGTACGGGCTCGATCCCCAGGAGGCCTGGCTCAAGGAGGGACAGGCCCCGTCGCCGGGCTGGGGCGTGGATCCCTCGCCCGGTACCCTGACCCTCGACGAGGGGGAGGGCGAATCAATGGCCCTGACGAGCCGCGAGGCACCGGTCGTGCCGGGAGACTATCCCGCCTTCTATGCCGGCATCGCTCGAGCCCTGCTCGACGGCACGCCCCCGCCGGTCACCAGCGAGTCGGCGCTGGACGTGATGACCCTGCTGGAGAGCGGACTCGACAGCTACCGGCAGGGCCGCTGGGTGAAGCTCAAGGAGGGCAACAGCGCACTGCGTCGGCTGCACTCACGGTAGAGGAGGCCGCCGGGCTCACCAGAGACCGGCATCGACGGGCGCCTCGCTGCGCAGCTTGTCCCGGGCGATGAACAACGCGGCGATGGCGCGGGCCTCGTGGAAGTCCTCCCGGGCCAGCAGGGCCGAGAGCTCGTCGATGGCGTGGGTCTCCACGATCAACGGCTCCGGCTCGTCGCCGGGCAGGCGCCTCGGGTAGAGGTCGCTGGCCAGCAGCACCTGCATGCGGTGGCGCATGTAGTTGGGGGCGAGCGACAGCTCCACCAGGGGCTCGATGCGGTTGGCGCCGAAGCCGCACTCCTCCATCAGCTCGCGATTGGCCGCGGTGACGATATCCTCGCCCGGGTCGACGAGGCCCTTGGGCAGGGTCAGCACATAGTCCTCGAAGCCGGCGGCATACTCGCGGATGAGCAGCACGTGCTCCGGGTCGGGCATGGCCACGATCATCACCGCACCGATGCCCTGGCCGGTGCCGGTAAGCCGCTCGAAGGTGCGCTCGGCGCCGTTGGAGAAGCGCAGGTCCAGCTCCTCGACGTGGAAGAGGCGACTTCGCGCCACGCTGCGCCGGTCGAGGATGTGCGGTTTGACGGGCCAGGGCCGGGAGGCGTCGTGCTGGTCGGACATGGGCGGGATTCCCTGTTGGCGAGCGAAAGGGGCGAGCGAGAGGGGCATGCGTGGAGGCCAGACAGCCGCTGTGCGCCCTGCATGGCGATTCGTTACAATACTACGTCTCAACGGCCCCCGACTCACCCCCGGAGTAGCGATGATCGACTGGCGCGCCATCGATACCGTCCTGCTGGACATGGACGGCACCCTGCTGGACCTGCATTTCGACAGCCACTTCTGGCTCGAGCACCTGCCGCGGCGCTATGTGGAACTGCATCGCCTCGACGAGGCGACCCAGGAGGAGCTGCGCGCCCGAATCATCCGCGAGCAGGGCACCCTCAACTGGTACAGCCTGGCCTACTGGAGTCGCGAGCTGGGGGTCGACGTGGTGGCGCTCAAGCGAGAGGTGCAGCACCTGATCGGCCTGCGCAGCGACGCCCTGGACTTCCTCCGCTGGCTCAAGGCGGCCCATCCGCGGGTGGTGCTGGCCACCAATGCCGACCGCGCGAGCCTGGAGCTCAAGCTGCCGCTGACCGGCCTCGAGGAGTACCTGGATGCCATCGTCTCCTCGGCGGATCTCGGCGTGCCCAAGGAGGAGCAGGCCTTCTGGTTCGCCCTGCAGGAGATCGAGCCCTTCGACCCGCAGCGCACCCTGTTCATCGACGACAATGCCTCGGTGCTGGAGAGTGCCCGGGAGTTCGGTATCCGTCACCTGCTGGGCATCAAGCAGCCCGACAGTCGCCGGCCCGAGCGGGAACTCGAGGAGTTCATCGCCCTGGACCGCTTCGCCAGCATCCTGCCCGACAACCTGCCGCCTGCGGCGGGCGAGGGAGGTGTCCATGGATAGCGTCAGGCTCGACAAGTGGCTGTGGGCGGCGCGCTTCTTCAAGACCCGCGCCCTGGCCAAGAAGGCCATCGAGGGCGGCAAGGTCCACTACGAGGGCGGGCGGGCCAAGACCAGCAAGACCGTGGAGGTGGGAGCGTTGATCCGGGTGCCCCAGGGCTGGGACATCCTGGAGGTGGAGGTGGTAGCCCTGTCCGACCAGCGCCGCGGAGCGCCCGAGGCCCGCGCGCTCTACCGCGAGACCGAGGAGAGTGTCGCACGCCGCGAGCGAGAGGCCGAGGCACGCCGCCTCACCAACCAGGTCATGCAGCACCCGCTCAAGCGTCCCGACAAGAAGCAGCGCCGGGAGATCCACCGCTTCCAACGCCAGCAGGATGACTAAGAGAGCCTAATGACCGACCAGATCCAGCGTTTCCTCTTCGACAACACCAACGTGCGCGGCGAGATCGTCACCCTCGAGCGCGCCTACGGCGAGGTGCTCGAGCGCCACGACTATCCCCCCGCGGTGAACCACCTGCTCGGCGAGCTGCTCGCCGCGGTGGCCCTGCTCACCGATACCGTCAAGCTCGACGGCACCCTGAGTATCGAGGTGCGCGGCCAGGGGGCGCTCGCCCTGCTGATGGCCGAGTCCAATCCCGGCGGCGAGCTGCGCGCCATTGCTCGCCTGGCCGAGGATGCGCCGATTCCCGGCGAGGATGCCGGCTTCCGCGAGCTGGTGGGTGAGGGACAGATCATGATCACCCTGGATCCCACCGATGGCCACCGCTATCAGGGCATCGTGGCCCTCGAGCACGACAGCCTGGCCGGCTGCCTCGCCGCCTACTTCGCCCAGTCCGAGCAGCTGCCGACGCGGCTGTGGCTGGCCGCCGACGGGTGCCGCGCCGCCGGCCTGCTGCTGCAGCGCCTGCCCGACGAGTCCCGTAACCAGGATGCCGACGCCTGGGAGCGCACCGTGCACCTGGCCGACACCGTGAAGGACGAGGAGCTGCTCGGCCTCGAGCCGCTGGAGGTGCTGCGTCGGCTCTACCATGAGGAGACGGTGCGGGTCTTCGACCCCAAGGCACTACGTTTCGGTTGCACCTGCTCGCGCGAGCGCATCGCCTCCGCCCTGATGACCCTGGGCGAGCAGGAGCTGCGCGAGGTGCTGGTCGAGCAGGGCGGCATCGACACCCAGTGCCACTTCTGCCATACCCGCTACCACTTCCCGGTGCCCGAGATCGAGGCGATGCTCGACGACCCGGAGGGAGCTCCTCCGACCCTGCATTAAGGACGTCATGCTCCGGTGCTGCATAGCAGCATGCGTCTTCAAGTGAGCTGTAGTGAACGGCGCCGATGTAGTAGTAAAACTACATGAACTTCGCCCAAGAACGGCGTTTCCCGACGGCCGGGTTTTTGCCATAATGGCGCCGTTTTTTCCGGTCCGATCGCCCGGCTACAAGACGGCAATGACCCGCACACGGCGATCAAGGCATGACCCACGTTGCGTCACCGACGCCCGGCACACGAGAGAGAAGCGGCCGCAAGGCCCAGGAAACGACATGACCACGACCCAAGCCGCCCCCCAGCAAGCCGCCATTTCCCACGTCAACCTCTGCAGCGCCGAGCTGATCGAGCGGGCAGTGGCCAACGGGGAAGGGCGTCTGGCCGCCAATGGTGCCCTGGTGGTGAACACCGGCGTGCGCACCGGCCGTTCGCCCAAGGATCGCTTCATCGTCGACGAGGCGAGCACCAGTGGCCAGATCGACTGGGGCAGCGTCAATCTCCCGTTCGACGCCGAGAAGTTCGATGCGCTCTGGGCCCGGGTCGATGAGTACCTGGCCGGCGGCGAGCACTATGTTTCCGAGCTCCACGTTGGGAGTGACCCGGTCCACTACCTGCCGGTGCGTGTCACCACCGAGACCGCCTGGCACGGCCTCTTCGGCCGCACCATGTTCGTGCGTCCCGAGGCCTACAACCCGTCCGTGAAGGACGAGTGGACCATCCTCAACGCCCCCTTCTTCGAGTGCGATCCGGCCCGTGACGGCACTAACGCCGATGGCTGCGTGATCCTCAACTTCGCCCAGAAAAAGGTGCTGATCGCCGGTATGCGCTATGCCGGCGAGATGAAGAAGGCGATGTTTTCGGTACAGAACTTCCTGCTGCCGGCCGCCGACGTGCTGCCCATGCACTGCTCGGCTAACGTCGGCGAGGATGGCGAGACCACGCTGTTCTTCGGCCTCTCCGGCACCGGCAAGACCACTCTCTCCGCCGACCCGGCCCGCTATCTCATCGGCGACGACGAGCATGGCTGGGGGCCGGGTACCGTCTTCAACATCGAGGGCGGCTGCTACGCCAAGTGCATCGACCTCTCCGAGAAGAATGAGCCGATCATCTGGCAGGCCATCAGGTTCGGCACTGTGCTGGAGAATGTGGTCCTCGACGATCGCCGCGAGCCGGACTACGCCGACGACAGCCTGACCCAGAACTCCCGTGCCGCCTACCCGCTGGAGCATGTCGAGAAGCGCGTGCCCGAGAACCGCGCCGGGGAGCCCAATGCCATCGTCTTCCTGACCTGCGACATGTCCGGGGTGCTGCCGCCGGTCTCCGTGCTCTCCAAGGAAGCCGCTGCCTACCACTTCCTCTCCGGCTACACCGCCAAGGTGGGCTCCACCGAGGTGGGCTCTTCCGCCGGGCTCGAGGCGACCTTCTCCACCTGCTTTGGTGCGCCCTTCTTCCCGCGTCCGGCGCGCGAGTACGCCGACCTGTTGATCAAGCGCGTGGCCGAGAAGGATGCCCAGGTCTACCTGGTCAACACCGGCTGGACCGGTGGCGCCTACGGTGAAGGTGGCGCGCGCTTCTCGATCCCCACCACCCGCGCCATCATCAGCGCCATCCAGTCCGGCGTGCTGCGCGACGTCGAGACGCGCCAGGTCGAGGGCCTGAACCTGGCCGTGCCCACCGCCGTGCCGGGCGTCGACTCCCGCCTGCTCGATCCGCGCGAGACCTGGGAAGACAAGGCCGCCTACGACCGCAAGCGCTACGAGCTTGCCGCCAAGTTCGTCGACAACTTCAAGAAGTTCGAGGGCGTCAACGAGGCGATCATCAAGGCGGGCCCCAGCCTGACCTGAGGGCGAGAGAACGGCGAACCGTCGATGGCATCGACGGTCTGACTGGGGGAAGGACGCATGTCCTTCCCCCGTTTGCGTCCTGGCGTCACCTCAGGGGAACGCTGGCGCCTTCGTCATTCCCATCAGCGGAGAGAGACCATGAAACGACGGCATTTTCTTGGCGTGCTGGGAGCCGGCAGCCTCGCCGGGCTGCTGCCGGGGTTGGCCGCGGCCCGGCCCAAGCCCGACCTCACGCGGGCCGAGGGGCTCGAGGTGCTGGAGCTCTCCGAGGCCGAGTGGCGTGAGCGCCTGAGCGACGAGCAGTTCGAGATCCTGCGCGAGGAGGGGACCGAGCCGGCCTTCTCGAGCCCGCTGGACAAGGAGACCCGCGAGGGCGAATACCGCTGTGCCGGCTGTGACCTGCTGCTCTTCACCAGCGCCATGAAGTACGACTCCGGGACCGGCTGGCCGAGCTTCTTCGAGCACGTCGAGGGACACCTGCTGACCAGCGTCGACTACTTCCTGGTCTTCCCGCGCACCGAGTACCACTGCGCGCGGTGTGGCGGTCACCAGGGCCACGTCTTCGACGACGGCCCCGAGCCTACCGGCCTGCGCTGGTGCAACAACGGCCTGGCGCTGCGATTCGTCCCCGCCTGAATCCCGATTGTGATACCTTGTCGCGATCGTCTGGACGTTTGATTGCCAAGGATTTCATGGACGCACACGACAAGATCATCAGCCGCCTCGCCGAGGAACTCGCCGTTCGCCCGCCGCAGGTCAAGGCAACGGTGGAACTGCTCGACGGCGGGGCCACCGTGCCCTTCATCGCCCGCTATCGCAAGGAAGTCACCGGCGGGCTCGATGATATCCAGCTGCGCCAGCTCCATGAGCGCCTCGCCTACCTGCGCGAGCTGGAGGAGCGCCGCGAGACGGTGCTCGCCGCCATCGACGAGCAGGGCAAGCTCACCGACGCGCTCGCCGCCAGCCTCCGTGCCGCGGACACCAAGCAGCGCCTCGAGGACCTCTACCTGCCCTACAAGAAGAAGCGGCGCACCAAGGCGCAGATTGCCCGGGAGGCGGGGCTCGAGCCGCTGGCCGACACCCTGCTGGCCGACCCGGCCCTGGTCCCCGAGGCAGAGGCGGCCAAGTACCTTCGCGCCGCCGGGGGCGAGAGTCCCGCCATCGAGGACGCCAAGGCGGCCCTGGACGGGGCCAAGCAGATCCTCATGGAGCGTTTCGCCGAGGACCCCGAACTGGTCGGCCAGCTACGCGAACGGTTGTGGCGCGAGGGCGAGCTCTCCTCCCGGGTGATCGCCGGCAAGGAGCAGGAGGGCGCCAAGTTCTCCGACTACTTCGAGCACGACGAGCGGCTCGCCAGGGTGCCCTCGCATCGGGCGCTGGCCATGTTCCGCGGCCGCAATGAGGGCGTGCTGGCGCTGGCCCTGCGCCTGCCCGGCGAGGACGAGGCCCCGCTCCATCCGGCCCAGGTGGCCATCGCCCGGCACTTCGCTATCAGCGACCAGGGCCGGCCCGCCGACCGCTGGCTGGCCGAGGTGGTGCGCTGGACCTGGCGGGTCAAGCTCTATACCCACCTGGAGACCGAGCTGATGGGGCGGCTGCGCGAGCGCGCGGAGCTCGAGGCCATCGAGGTGTTCGCCGCCAACCTCAAGGACCTGCTGCTGGCCGCGCCGGCGGGCCAGAAGGCCACGCTGGCGATCGACCCGGGCCTGCGTACCGGCTGCAAGGTGGCGGTGGTGGATGCCACCGGCCAGTTCCTCGAGCACGCCACGATCTACCCCCATGCGCCCCGCAATGCCTGGGAGGCTTCGCTTTCCGAGCTGGCCCGGCTGGTGGAGACGCACGACGTGGCGCTGATCGCCGTGGGCAACGGCACCGCCAGCCGCGAGACCGACAGGCTCGCCGGCGACCTGGTCAAGGCCTTCGCCGGAAAGAAAGCGCTTTCCAAGGTGATGGTCAGCGAGGCGGGGGCCTCGGTCTACTCCGCCTCGGAGTATGCGTCCCGGGAGCTGCCGGAGCTCGACGTCACCATCCGCGGCGCGGTCTCCATCGCCCGGCGCCTGCAGGACCCGCTGGCCGAGCTGGTCAAGATCGAGCCCAAGTCCATCGGCGTGGGCCAGTACCAGCATGACGTCTCGCAGCTGCAGCTCTCCCGGAGCCTGGAGGCGGTGATCGAGGACTGCGTGAACGCCGTGGGGGTGGACCTCAACACGGCGTCGAGCGCGCTGCTCTCGCGGGTCGCCGGCCTCAATGCGGCCCTGGCCGACAACATCGTCGCCCGTCGCAACGCCGAGGGTGCCTTCACCAGCCGCCGGGCGCTGCTCGACGTCAGCCGCCTCGGGCCCAAGACCTTCGAGCAGTGCGCCGGCTTCCTGCGCATCATGAACGGCGACAATCCGCTGGATGCCAGCGCCGTGCACCCCGAGGCCTATCCGCTGGTGGAGCGCATCGCCCAGCGCAGCGGGCGCCCGCTGGCCGGGCTGATCGGCGACAGCGCCACCCTCAGGTCGCTCAAGCCCGCCGAGTTCGCCGACGAGCGCTTCGGCGTGCCCACGGTCACCGATATCCTCGCCGAGCTCGACAAGCCGGGCCGTGACCCGCGCCCCGAGTTCAAGGCGGCCGAGTTCCGCGAGGGCGTCGAGACCCTGAAGGACCTCGAGCCCGGCATGATCCTCGAGGGCAGCGTGACCAACGTCACCCACTTCGGGGCCTTCGTCGACATCGGCGTCCACCAGGATGGCCTGGTGCACATCTCGGCACTCTCCGAGAAGTTCATCGAGGACCCGCGCACCGTGGTCAAGGCCGGCGACATCGTGCGGGTCAAGGTGATGAGCGTGGACCTCGCGCGCTCGCGCATCGGCCTCACCCTGCGCCTCGATGACCAGCCCGACGACCGGGGGGGCGACCAGGCCTCCGGCCCGCCGCGCCGCGGGCGTGGCAATGGCCGGGGCCAGGGAGCCGGCAAGGCCGGCCGCGGCGGCAAGGTGGCCGAGCCGGCCAACCAGATGGGCGCCCTGGGGGCGGCCCTGCTGCAGGCAAAGAAGGGCCGCTGACCTTGAAGCGCCGCCTGGCGGCACCATAATCTGACGTTTGCCGGGCGCCATGGCGCCCGCCTTTCCACATATGGGGTGACCATCTTGTCCGAATCGCTCACCAGCCGCGTCGATCGACTCAAGTCCCTGGCCGACCAGGGGCGGGTCGGGCGCCTGCGCCGCGGCATCGAGAAGGAGGGGTTGCGGGTCGACGGCGAGGGGCGCATCGCCGCCACCCTGCATCCCGCCGCGCTGGGCTCCAAGCTGACCCACCCGCACATCACCACCGACTACTCCGAGGCGCTGCTGGAATACATCACCCCGGTCTATTGTCGGCCGGGCGATGCCATGGCCTTCCTCGCCGACCTGCACCGCTTCAGCTATCGTCACCTTGACGACGAGCTGATCTGGCCGGCCAGCATGCCGGCGCGCCTGGACGGCAATGACAGCGTCCCCATCGCCGACTACGGCCGTTCCAACGTGGGCACCATGAAGCACGTCTACCGCAAGGGGCTGGACCTGCGCTACGGACGGATCATGCAGTCCATCGCCGGGGTGCACTACAACGTCTCGCTGCCCGATGACCTCTGGCAGCTGCTGCGCGAGCTCGAGGGTGACCGCGACACCCCCCTTCGCGACTACCGTTCGGCGCGCTACTTCGGCCTGATCCGCAACTTCCGTCGCCACAGCTGGCTGCTGCTCTACCTGTTCGGCGCCTCGCCGGCACTGGATCACAGCTTCCTGCCGAGCGGCGAGGTGCCCGAGAAGCTCCAGCGGCATGGCGAGGAGACCCTGGTGTCGCGTCACGCCACCAGCCTGCGCATGTCGGACCTGGGCTACCAGAACAAGGTCCAGGAGCAGCTGAAGATCTGCTTCAACTCGCTTTCCAACTACGTCAACACCCTGCGCCACGCCATCGCCACGCCCTGGCAGGACTACCAGAGGCTGGGCGTGAAGGAGGGCGACGAGTGGCGCCAGCTCAATGCCAACATCCTGCAGATCGAGAACGAGTACTACAGCGACATCCGCCCCAAGCGGGTGGCGCGCCACGACGAGACCCCCAGCCAGGCACTGGAGGCCCGCGGCGTGGAGTACATCGAGGTGCGCTGCCTGGACCTCAACCCCTTCCTGCCGCTGGGGGTGGATGAGCCCCAGATCCGCTTCATCGACACCTTCCTGATGTGGTGCCTGCTCAGCGAGAGCCCCTGGATTCCCGACGACGA
Source organism: Halomonas rhizosphaerae (assembly GCF_030010555.1). Lineage (GTDB taxonomy): Bacteria > Pseudomonadota > Gammaproteobacteria > Pseudomonadales > Halomonadaceae > Halomonas > Halomonas rhizosphaerae. Next base: position 108,834 of record NZ_JASCQP010000021.1, on the reverse strand, counting down.
GTGCGACCGGCTGGACGACAACCGCCGCCTGGTGGTCGAGCGCGGCCGGGACCCCGAGCTGCGCCTGCTGCAGGATGGTCGGCACCGCTCCATCGCCGACTGGGGGGGCGAGATCTTCGACGAGATGGTGGCGGTGGCGGAGCTGCTCGACCGCCTGGAAGAGGGAGAGCCCCATGGCGAGGCGCTGGCGGCCCTGTCGCCGCGCCTCGACGACCCCGCCCTGACGCCTTCCGCTCGCCTGCTGGCGCGCCTCGAGTCGACCGGGGAATCCTTCGTCGAGGCCATGCTGGGCCTCGCCCGGGAACAGGCCCAAGACTTCCGTGACACCTCCATGGACCCGTCCCGGGAGTCGATGTTCGACGAACTGGTGGCAACGTCCCTGGCGCAGCAGCAGGACCTCGAGGCGGCAGACACCGAGGACTTCGACGCCTTCCTGGCTCGCTACTTCGAGCGCGCCCGAGAGGTGCGGGCCGTCACGCCGCTACAGACGGGAGAGACGTCATGATCGACGACCTTCGGCGCCTCTCGGTCCGCGAGTGGAGCCTCGCGGGCCTCGCCTTCTGCGCCCTGATGATGGCCGTGGCCCTGGGGCTCGAGCACCTCGTCGGGCTGGAGCCCTGCCCGCTGTGTATCTTCCAGCGGGTGGCCGTGCTGGCCGCCGCCGCCGTCTTCCTCGTCGCCGCGATCCACGACCCCGAGGGCCGCGCGGGTGCGGTGACCTACGGCCTGCTGTCGCTGGTCGCCGTGGGCGGCGGCATCGCCGTGGCGGGGCGCCACCTGTGGCTGCAGTCGCTGCCCGCCGACGAGGTACCGAGCTGCGGCCCGGGGCTCGACTACATGATGGAGATCCTGCCCCTGCAGCAGGTGCTGGCCCAGGTGCTCTCCGGCTCGGGAGAATGCGCCGAGATCGATTTCCTGCTGCTTGGCATCTCGCTGCCCGGCTGGACCCTGGCCGGCTTTCTGGTGCTCGCGCTGGTCCCGCTGGGCCTGCTGCTGGCGGCCAATCGCCCGCGTCGCGGCTATCACTGGCAGGGCTAGGCTCGGGCCATGCTCTATCGAGACCTGGCCTCCCAGGAGGCGATCGACCGGGCCTACGACCCCATGCGGGGGCGCGACCCGGCGGCCCTGCTCGAGGACTGGCGCGCGCGTAGCGCGGCCTCCCGCCAGCGCCATCGGGTAACGCTCGACCTGCCCTACGGGCCGACCCTCGCCGAGTGCCTGGATCTCTTCCATGCCGAGGGCATGGGGGAGGAGAGCGCGGAGGGGAGAGAGGAGGGCAAGCCTGCTCCCTGCCACCTCTTCTTCCATGGCGGCTACTGGCGCTCGCTCAGCCACAAGGAATTCAGCTTCGTCGTCGACGGCCTGGTGGCCGCTGGCATCAGCGTGGCGGTGGTCAACTACGCCCTCTGCCCCGCGGTGGCGTTCGGCGAGGTGGTGCGCCAGGCCCGGGCGGCGCTGGCGTGGGTCCATCGCAATGCGGGGGCACTGGGTGTCGACCCGCACCAGCTCAGCGTCTCGGGCCACTCCGCCGGCGGGCACCTCTGCGCCATGCTGCTGGCCACCGACTGGGAAGGCACGTACGGTCTGCCCCACGACTTGATCAGGGGGGCGCTGTGCGTCAGTGGCCTCTATGACCTCGGGCCCTTCCCCTGGTCATGGCTGCAGCCCAAGCTGCAGCTCACCGGGCGTGACGTGAGCGACTACAGTCCCGTGCGGCAGCCCTGCCGCGTCCCGTCCGCGGTGCGGCTGGTTGCCGGGGGCGAGGAGTCCAGCGAGTTCGCGCGCCAGATGCAGGCCTACGCCGAGCACCTGCGCGGGCAGGGAGTCAGCGTCGAGCCGACATTACTCGAAGGCGATGACCACTTCTCTATCCTCGACCACTATCGCCCCAACGGGCGTATCGGCGACTGGATCACCGCCTTTCATCCCTGAGCGCTGATGGCGCCAAGGTGGGGCAGTCAGATAAGGGGGTGCTACACGCCCAGGTAGCGGTCGCGGATGCCGGTATCCAGGGCCTCGGGTGGCCCCTCCCACGCCGTGCGTCCCTTCTCCAGAATGGTGCAGCGGTCGACGACCGGCAGCAGTTCGCCGAGCGACTTGTCGACGATGAGGGTCGACTGGCCCTGTGCCTTGAGCAGGCGCAACGCTGACCAGATCTCCTGGCGGATGACCGGTGCCAGGCCCTCGGTCGCCTCGTCGAGTACCAGCAGACGCGGGTTGGTCATCAGGGCGCGACCGATGGCAAGCATCTGCTGCTCGCCGCCGGAGAGGGTGGCCGCCATCTGGCGGCGCCGCTCGGCCAGCCGCGGGAAGAGGCTCTCGACGCGCTCCCGGGTCCAGGGACCGGGGCGGGCGGTCACCATCAGGTTCTCGTGCACCGACAGGTTGGGAAAGCAGCGGCGGCCCTCCGGCACGAGCCCCAGGCCGCACTGGGCGATGCGGTAGGCCGGCAGGCGCCGCAGGTCCCGCGACTCGAACTCGATGCGTCCGCGCCGCGCCGGCGTCAGGCCGAACAGCGAACGGATGGTGGTGGTCTTGCCCATGCCGTTGCGCCCCATGAGCGCCACCATCTCGCCGGCCTCGACCTGCAGGCTGACGCCGAACAGCGCCTGGGACGGCCCGTAGAAGGTCTCGATGTCGGCGATGACGAGCATCTCAGTCTCCCAGGTAGGCATCGCGGACGCGCGGGTCCCGGCGGATGGCCGCGCTGTCGCCATGGGCGATGACGCTGCCCGCTACCAGCACGGAAATGCGATCCGCCAGCCGGAACACCGCGTCCATGTCATGTTCGATCAGCAGGATGGGGACTTCCCGTTTCAGCGTCTCGAGCAGTTCGGTGAGCCGCGCCGACCCCTCGGGGCCGAGACCCGCCATGGGCTCGTCCAGGAGCAGGGCCCGCGGCTCGAGGACCAGCGCACAGGCCACCTCTACCTGGCGGCGCTCGCCATGGGAGAGCGCCGCTACCGGCGTGTCGGCACGGTGGGCGAGGTGCATGCGCTCAAGTGCCTCATAGGCGGGTTCGAGCAAACTGCGATCGCGGCTGACCGGCCGCCAGAAGCGGAAGCTGTGGCCCTGCAGCGCCTGGGCGCCGATCATCACGTTGCGCAGCACGCTGAGCGGTTCGGCAAGGCACGAGACCTGGAAGCTCCGTCCCAGGCCGAGGCGTGCCCGGCGGGCGACCCCCAGGGCGGTGATGTCGCGCTGCCCCAGATGGATCTGCCCCGCATCGGGCCTGAGGCTGCCGGCAATCTGGGCGATCAGCGTCGACTTTCCGGCGCCGTTGGGGCCGATCAGGGCATGGATCTCGCCGGCCCTCAGGTCCAGCGACACGTCGTGGGTGGCCTGCAGTGCACCGAAGCGCTTGTGCAGGCCGGACATCGACAGCACGGCCTCACTCATGGCGCTCCCTCCCGGCCAGCCAGCCGATCACGCCCTGCCTGGCGAACAGCACCACGCCCAGCAGCACCAGGCCGAGGAAGAACTTCCAGTATTCGGTCAGCCCCCCCAGCAGGGTCTCCATCAACACGAAGAGGATGGCCCCGGCAAGCGGCCCGTAGAGGCGCCCGACCCCGCCTAGGATCACGATCACCATCAGTTCGCCGGAAAGGTGCCAGCTCAGCATGGAGGGACTGACGAAGCCGTTCAGGTCGGCGTAGAGGGCACCGGCCAGGCCGGTGATCATCGCCGAGATGACGAAGGCTACCAGGCGGATGGGGAAGGGCGAGATACCGGCGGTGGCCAGGCGGGTCTCGTTGAGCCGCGCCATGCTCAGGGCGGCCCCGAAGCGGGACTTCATCAGTCGCGAGGTGAGCGCCAGGGAGAACACCAGGCCCGTGAAGCAGACCAGGAAGAAGCTCAGGGCGTGGTTGGTGTCGAGCCCGGGCAGGGAATTGCGCAGATAGATCGGCAGGCCATCCTCGCCCCCGTAGTCGGGCCACGAGTTGGCAAAGTAGTAGGCCATCTGGGCGAAGGCCAGGGTGATCATGATGAAGTAGACCCCGCTGGTGCGCAGCGAGATGGCGCCGATCACCAGGGCGAGCAGGCCGCAGAGCAGCGCGGCCGCCAGCCAGATCACCAGCATGTCGTCGCTGCCGGGCAGGCCCATCACCAGGCTGCCGTCGAAGGCGTGGTAGGCGCTGACGCCGCTCACGTAGCCGCCCAGGCCGAAGTAGGCGGCATGGCCGAAGCTGATCATGCCGCCGTAGCCGATGGCCAGGTTGAGTCCCACCGCGGCCATGGCCACCAGGGCAATGCGCGAGGCGAGATTGACGTAGTAGACCTCCCCCAGCAGGTGGGCGGCGACGGGGGCCAGCAGCATCAGCGTCAGAAGACCGCCTTGCACCAGGTGTGCGCGGTCCAGCCAGCGGTTCGTGCCAGCCGGGCGCTCCGCGGCGGGGGTGGTCGTGGGATGGAGCCTAGTCATGGGCGGCAAAGAGTCCTTTCGGCTTGAAGGCCAGAATTACCGCCATGAGAATGTAGATCAGCATGGCGGCCAGGGCTGTCCCGGCCCCGGCGGCGTCCGACGGCGCCATGAACTGGCCGAACAGGGCGGGAAGGAAGACCCGGCCCAGGGTATCCACCAGGCCGACCAGCAGGGCGCCGAGCAGGGCACCCTTGATCGAGCCGATGCCGCCGATCACGATCACCACGAAGGCCAGGATCAGCACCGGCTCGCCCATGCCCACCTGCACCGACTGCAGGGCGCCCACCAGTGACCCGGCCAGGCCCGCCAGGGCGGCGCCCAGGGCGAACACCAGGGTATAGAGCCGCCGGATGTTGACCCCCAGGGCGCCGATCATCTCGCGGTCGCTCTCGCCGGCGCGGATGCGCATGCCCAGCCGGGTATGCGCGATCAGCAGGTAGAGGCCGGCAGCAACGACCACGCCCACGGCGATGATCACCAGCCGGTAGACGGGATAGCGGGAGCCGCCGGGCAGGGCCACCGACCCGGCCAGCGCCTCGGGCGGGCTGAGCCACAGCGGCGAGGAGCCGAACAGCCAGCGGGTGCCCTCGGAGAAGATCAGGATCAGCGCGAAGGTGGCCAGCACCTGGTCGAGGTGCTGGCGCCGGTAGAGACGGCGGATCACCAGCAACTCGACGATGGCCCCCGCCGCGGCGGCCGCCAGTACGCCGGCGGCCAGCCCCAGCAGGAAGGAGCCGGTCGAGGCGGTGGCCAGGGCGGTGACATAGGCCCCGACCATGTAGAAGGAGCCATGGGCCAGGTTGATCAGCCCCATGACCCCGAACACCAGGGTCAGGCCACTGGCCATCAGGAAGAGCATGGTACCGAGCTGCAGGCCGTTGATCAGTTGCTCGATCAGCAGGGTAACGGACACGTCAGGCATCCTTGGTGGAACGAAGGAAGGGGCGGTGCCGAGACCACGCCCGGCCCGGCATCGCGACGATCACATCCGGCACTGCTCGGCATAGACGTCCTGGATGTCCTCGACGGCCAGGCCGACCAGGCGGTTGGTCGGCTCGCCGTCCTCGCCCTCGACCACCTCGCGGACATGGATGTCCTGGATCGGGTGGTGGTTCGGACCGAAACGGAACTTGCCGCGCACCGAGTCGAAGTCGGCCTCGCGCAGGGCCTCGCGAAAGGCGTCCTTGTCGCTCGGGTGGGCCTTCTCCAGGGCGCTCAGGATCAGGCGGGCCGTGTCGTAGCCCTGGGCCGCATAGAGGGTCGGGGTCCGCTCGTAGGCCTCACGGAAGCCCTCGACGAAGGCCTGGTTGGCCGCGTTCTCCAGGTCGTAGGCCCACTGTGAGGTGTTCATGGCGCCGATCGCGGCGCTGCCCACCGCCTTGATGATCGTCTCGTCTAACGAGAAGGCCGCTCCGAACACCGGCATCTCCACCCCCGAGTTCTCCCACTGCTTCATGAAGGAGATGCCCATGCCGCCAGGCAGGAAGAAGAACAGGCTATCGGCGTCGCTGGCGCGGATCCTGGCGATCTCGGCGGCGTAGTCGGTCTGGCCCAGCTGGGTGTAGATCTCGTCGATGACCTCACCCTCGTAGAGGTGCTTGAAGCCGGCCAGAGCATCGGTGCCCGCGGGATAGTTAGGCGCCATCAGGATGGGGGCCTCGTAGCCCTGCTCGCGCATCCAGGCGCCCATCGCGCCGTGCAGGTTGTCGTTCTGGTAGGCCACGTTGAAGTAGTTCTCGTGGCACATCTTCCCGGCCAGCGCCGAGGGGCCGGCATTGGGCGAGAGATAGAAGGTCCCCTGGCGGACCACGGAGGGCACCACGGCCATGGCCAGGTTGGACCAGATGATGCCGGTCATGATGTCGACCTCGTCGCGCTGCATGAACTCGTTCGAGAGCGTCTTGGCCAGGTCGGGGCGGCGGGCGTCGTCCTGGATCAGCACCTCGATGTCGCCGCGGTCTGCCTGGTCGATGGCGAGCATGAAGCCGTCGCGGACATCGACGCCGAGATGGGAGCCTCCCCCCGAGAGGGTGGTGATCATGCCGATCCTGACCTCCTCGGCCTGAGCCGTGGCCACGGCGGTCGTCATCAGCAGGCCGAGGCCGGCGCGGGTCAGCTTGTTCATGGGAGTCCCCTCCAGAGTCCTGATGGTGTGATGGCGGCAGCGCGGGCGGAGCTGCCCGAGATACACGTTACTACGAATGCCGCGATGACCTCTCCACGCTCCCCCAGCGGTGACAGGTGACCGCACGCCCTGCCATCCTCGCGGGCAAGCCGCGGCGACTCAAGCGCCACGTCGCGCTGAGGCGGCAACGGGATTGACACCGGGCCCGGCAGGCGCGAGTCTGTCAACTCGCGGGTCGAGTGCCCCGAGTGGCTGGCCGCATCGGGCAAGGGAGGCACCCATGCTGGAAGACTGCAAGAATGCCCTGGAGCGCTGGGGAGGCGTGCACGAGCTGATCGATCGCTGGCTGCACGAGCGCCGTGAGCTGCTGATCCATTTTGCCGCGCTGAAGCAGGCCTGTGACGCCGAGCTCGAGGCGGTGAGCGCGGAGCGCGTCGATACCTTCGGCGAACTGCTGATGGACTACATCAGTGCCGGCCACTTCGAGGTCTATCCCCAGCTGCGGGAGGAGGCCAAGGCCTTCGACGACCACCAGGCCCTGGAGCTCGCCGACCGCCTGCTCGAGCGCCTGGAGATGTCCACCGAACTGGTGCTCTCCTTCGATCGCGACTACGACAGTCCCGCCCGTGCCCAGCACCATATGCGTCGACTCCCCGCCTGGCTCGACCGCCTGAGCCGGGGGCTCAGCGAACGCTTCACCCTCGAGGACCAGCTGATCGCCCGCCTGCATGCGGCCCATGCGCCGGATGCCACTCGCGCCGAGGCCGACTCCCGGGCCTGAGCCCACCGTCCTCTCGAGACGAAGCCACGATCCGCATCGTCATGATTCGCCCCATCGGCTCCCGAGGTCGATGGGGCGTTCTCGTTGCGGGTGCCGTATCCACCTGATGCGAGGCTGACGGCGCTGCCTAGAGCCGGCGGTCCAGTCGCGCGCCAAGCACCAGCATGCAGGGCGTGAGCAGCAGGGTCAGGCCGGTGGCGAAGGTCAGGCCGCCGGCGATGGCGCTGGAGAGCTGGGTCCACCACTGGGTCGAGGGGGCGCCCAGCCCCAGGCTCGGGGTGATCAGGTCGACGTTGACGCCCAGCACCATGGGCGCGAGGCCCAGCACCGTGGTCACGGCGGTGAGCAGCACCGGGCGCAGGCGCAGGCCGCCGGCCTCGAGGGCCGCCTCGCCGGGAGCGAGCCCGTCACCGCGCAGCTGGTTGTAAGTGTCGATCAGCACGATGTTGTTGTTCACCACGATGCCCGCCAGGGCGATGATGCCCATGCCCACCATGACGATGCCGAAGGGCTGGGCATTGGCGAGCAGGCCGAGCAGCACGCCGGCGGTGGAGAAGACGATGGCGGAGAGCACCAGCGCCGCCTGGTAGAGGCTGTTGAACTGGGTGACCAGGATCAGCGCCATCAGGCAGATCGCCACCAGGAAGGCCGTGGCCAGGAAGCGCATCGCCTCCTGCTGGTCCTCCTGCTCGCCGGCCACGTTCACCATCACCCCCTCGGGAGGCGCCTTGGCCGCCTCGAGCAGTGCCCGCAGCCGTTCGTCGGCGCTCTGGTCCGGTTCCACGTCGGCCTCCAGCGTGACGGCCCGGCGCCCGTCGATGCGGTGCAGGATACCCACCTTGGGGGCGGGCTCCAGCGAGACGAAGTGCGAGATCGGCACCTGCCCTCGCGTGGTGTTCAGCGTCAGGCGGCCCAGCTGGTCCAGCGAGCGGGCCCCCCGCGGCAGGCGCACCCGGATATCCACCTCGTCGTTGACGCCGGCGGGGCGGTAGCTCGCCACCTGCAGCCCGGTGGTGATCAGCTGCACGGCACTGCCTACGCTTGCCACGTCGGTGCCGAAGCGGGCGGCAGCCTCGCGGTCCACCTTCACCCGCCACTCCACGCCGGGCAGGCTGCGATTGTCCTCGATGTCGCGGAAGCCGCCCAGCTCGGTCATGGTCCGTCGCAGTTCGGTCACGGCCTGGTCGGCCAGGCCCGGCTCCTCGGCGCTGATTTCCAGCACGATGGGCTTGCCGCCGGCCGGCCCCATCTCCTGTTCGCGGAACTCCAGCTGGATACCCGGCAGATCGCGGGTGCGCTCGGCCATCTCGGCCAGGATCGCGCTGGCCGGGCGGCGCCGCTGCCAGTCGATCAGCTGGAACTGCAGTACCCCCACCACGTCGCCGCCGAGCTGCTGGTCGGGCACGGCGAAGGAGCGCGCATAGAGCGCCTGGACCTCGCTCATGCCGGCGAGCCGCGCCTCGACCCGTCGCACCACCGCATCGGTCTCGGCGGCGGAGAAGTCGCCCCGCGAGCGCACCAGCACCTGGGCGGTGTCGGGCTCGACGTTGGGGAAGAACTCGACGCCATGGTTGAAGCGGGCGTAGGCGGTATAGATCAGCGCCATCAGCAGCAGGGTGACCAGCAGGGTGAGGCCGGGCCGGGCGAGCAGGCGGGCCAGCAGGCCCCGGTAGAGCCGTCCGCCGGCGGTGACCAGCTCGGCATCCCGGGTGGCGCCGGCGCTGCGCACGCCGAAGACCCCGCCCAGGGTCGGCAGGAACACCAGCGCCATGGCCAGCGACGCCAGCAGGCAGAGGATCACCGTGATCGGCAGGTACTTCATGAACTGGCCCACCACGCCCGGCCAGAACAGCAACGGCACGAAGACCGCCAGGGTGGTGGCGGTGGAGGCGATCACCGGCCAGCTCATGCGCGTGGCGGCCCGGATCCAGGCCTCCCGGGGCGGCTGGCCCTGGCGCAGGTGGCGGTCGGCCAGCTCGCTGACCACGATGGCGCCGTCCACCAGCATGCCGGCGACCAGGATCAGCGCGAACATCACCACGATGTTGAGGGTGTAGCCGAGGGCCCAGATCAGCAGGATGCCGGTCAGGAAGGCCCCGGGGATGGTCAGGCCCACCATCAGCGCCGAGCGCAGGCCCATGGCGGCCAGGATTAGCACCAGCACCAGCACCACGGCGGTGACCACGTTGTTGAGCAGTTCCGAGAGGATGTCGCGCACGGTCTCGGACTGGTCGAGGATGGTGGTGATCTCCAACTCGTCGGGAATCAGGCCGGCCGCCTCGTCGAGCAGCCCCTGCACTTGCGCCACGGTGGCGATGATGTTGGCACCGGCGCGCTTGGAGATCTCCAGCACCAGGGCCGGCTGGTCGTCGATGCGGGCGAAGCCCTCCGGGTCCTTGAAGGTGGGGCGGATCCAGGCCACGTCGCCGAAGGTCACCACCCGGTCCCCGTCGATCTTCACCGGCATCGCCATGACGTCCTCGAGGCGCTCGATGATGCCCGGCACCTTGAGCGCCTGGCGTCCGGTCCCGGTGTCCAGGCTGCCCGCCGCCACCAGTCGGTTGTTGCGGCTGACCAGGTTGAACAGGGTGGTGAAGTCGACCCCGTAGCTGTCGAGCACCAGGGGGTCGACGACGATCTCCAGCAGGTCCTCGCGGTCGCCACCGATGTCCACCTCGAGCACTTCCGGGATGCCCTCGATCTCCTGCTGAAGGCGGCGTGCCACGGCCAGCCGCCGGTTCTCCTCCAGCGGCCCCGAGAGGCCGATGGAAAGCACCGGAAAGAGCGCCACGTTGACCTCCGTGACCCGCGGTTCGTCGGCCTCGGCGGGCAGCTCGGCGCGGGCGATGTCGACCTTCTCGCGCACGTCGGTCAGCGCCTGGTCGGGATCGAAGCCGGCATCGAACTCCAGGGTGACCGCGGCATGGCTCTCACTTGCCTGGGCGGTCATCTTGCGCAGTCCCTCGATGCTGCGCAGTTCCTGCTCCATGGGTCGCACCAGCAGGCGTTCGCCGTCCTCGGGACTGACCCCCTCCAGCGACATCGAGACATAGATGATGGGGATGGTGACGTCGGGATTGGCCTCCTTGGGGATCGCCTGCCAGGCGGCGAGCCCCGCCAGCAGCAGCGCGACCAGCAACAGCAGGGTGGTGCGCGAGCGATCCAGCGCCGCCTCGATCAGGGTGCGCATGTCAGCGCGCGTCCCCGGGCGCGTCCGGGCCGGCCTGCGTGCCAGCCTGCGGGGTAGCCGTCGCGACGGGGACGGCCTCCACCCGCTCGCCGGCCTCGACGAAGCCGCCGCCCAGGGTGATCAGCCGGATCCGCTCGGGCAGCCCGGCCACCCGGGCGGTTTCGGCATCCGCGCTGACCAGCTCGACCGGGGTGAGGCGCACCCGGTCGTCGTCGTCCAGGTGCTTCACCGCCAGCCGCCCGTCGCCATCGAGCTCGAGCAGGGCAGGGGAGAGGCGATGTACCCGGCGCTCGGGCAGGCGGATGACCAGGGTGGCGCTGGCACCGGCCAGGCGGCGTCCCTCGGGATTGGCCGCCGTCGCCTCGACGGGGAAGCTGCGGGTGCTGTCGTCGGCGCGGCTGGCGACGTGGCTCAGCTCGCCGGCAAGGCGGGTGCCGTCGAGCAGCTGGATCTCGGCGGGCAGTCCGAGCTCCAGCGACAGGGCATTCCGCTGGGGGGCCGCGGCGAGGGCCGTGAGGCGCGAGTCGTCGACCAGCCGGCCCCAGGCCTCGCCGACCTGGACCAGGTCGCCGAGCTCCACGTCGAGGCGGTCGAGCACCCCATCGAAGGGCGCCTCGGGGCGGGTGTCTTCGAGCTGGCGGCGCAGGGCGGCGACCTCCGCCAGGGCCCGGCTGACGCCGCTCTGCAGACGCAGGTAGTCGGGATTGGAGATCAGCTCACGACGGCGCAGGGAATCGGCGCCGGCCAGCTCGCCCCGCGCCAGGGCCAGTTCGGCCTCGGCCTGCTCGAGCCGGGCGGGAAGCTCCTCGCGGGCCAACGCCAGCAGCGTCTCGCCCCGGCTGACCCGCGCGCCCAGGGCGACGGGCAACGTCTCCACCCGGCCTGACTGCCGGGCACGCAGCTCCACCTCGCGGTGGGCCTCGAGCTGGCCCTGTAGCACCAGCCGCGGCGAGTGGGCCCGTGCCTGGCGCTCCACCACCTCGACCCGGGTCAGCGCCGGCCCCTCGGCCTCGTCGCCCTCGGGTGGGGTATCGCGGAACCCCTCGATGTCCCCGAGTGCCAGCCAGATCAGCAGCAGGCAGGCCAGCCCGATGGCGAGCAGGACGGAGAGCGGGGGGAGACGACGAGGCATGCGGACCTTCCCTGGTGCGGCGCGACGTTCGAGAACGGGGCCTGGCGGCCCGGGTCGACAGGCTGCCAGCATAGCGCAGGGGGTGCCGGGGTGTCGCCGGCGGTACCTGACCTAGCCGCAGGTCGAATTGAGTTTTGTGCAGTGCAGGCATACCATCTTGGCGGTTCGAATTCCGGCCAGGGCAGGCGGCATGCCGGCCCGGCTCATCCTCACGGCGACAACCCGCGCGTTGAAAACCCAAGGAGCCACCATGAAAGATCCCGTCCGTATTTCCATCACCGGCGCTGCCGGCCAGATCAGCTACTCGCTCGCCTTCCGCATCGCCTCCGGCGACATGCTGGGCAAGGACCAGCCGGTCATCCTGCAGCTGCTGGAGATTCCGCCGGCCATGGACGCCCTCAACGGCGTGGTGATGGAGCTCAACGACTGTGCCTTCCCGCTGCTCCAGGACATCGTCGCCACCGACGATGCCAATGTCGCCTTCAAGGATGCCGACTTCGCCCTGCTGGTCGGCGCCCGTCCGCGCGGACCGGGCATGGAGCGCAAGGACCTGCTGGAAGCCAATGCGGCGATCTTCTCCGTGCAGGGCAAGGCGCTCAACGACAACGCCAGCCGCGACGTGCGCGTGCTGGTGGTGGGCAACCCGGCCAACACCAATGCCCTGATCGCCTCCTGCAACGCGCCTGACCTGGATGCGGGCCAGTTCACCGCGATGATGCGCCTGGACCACAACCGCGCCAAGACCCAGCTGGCCCAGAAGACCGGCAAGCACGTCACCGACGTCGAGCAGATGATCGTCTGGGGTAACCACAGCGCGACCCAGTATCCCGACCTGGCCCACTGCAAGGTGGACGGCACCCCGGCCTTCGACCTGGTCGAGCGTGACTGGTACGAGAACGACTTCATCCCCACCGTGCAGCAGCGCGGTGCCGCGATCATCAAGGCGCGTGGTGCCTCCTCCGCGGCCTCGGCGGCCTCCGCGGCCATCGACCACATGCGCGACTGGGCGCTGGGTACCGATGAGGTGGTGAGCATGGGCATTCCCGCCGACGGCAGCTACGGCGTCGAGTCCGGCATCATGTATTCCTACCCGGTCGTCTGCAAGAACGGCAAGTACGAGATCGTCCAGGGCCTCGAGGTCGACGAGTTCAGCCGTGGCCGCATGAAGGCCACCGAGGACGAGCTGCGCGAGGAGCGCGCCGCCGTCGAGCATCTGCTGGGCTAAACCCCAGCGGTAAGCTGTAAGCGATAAGCGGTAAGAAAAAGCAACCCCGCTCGGGATGACCCTGAGCGGGGTTTTTTGTAGGGCCTCTTCCAGGAGCGAAGCGACGCGCTTCCAGCTTACGGCTTACAGCTCTGATCCGGACGAAGGCCGGATCAGTCCCTCAGGCTGATGATCTTCCAGCCGCGGGCCTCGGCGACCTCGCGCAGGCTGGGGTCGGGGTCCACCGCCACCGGATGGTCGACCTGCTCCAGCAGCACCAGGTCGTTGTGGGAGTCGCTGTAGAACCAGCTGTCGTCCAGGGTCAGGTCGCGGTCGGCGAGCCATGCCTCCAGGCGCTTGACCTTGCCCTCGCGATAGCTGGGGATGCCGGTGGCGCGTCCGGTGTAGCGACCGTCGACCACCTCGGGCTCCACGGCGATCAGCTCGTCGATGCCCAGGCGCTCGGCGATGGGGCCGGTGATGAAGCGGTTGGTGGCGGTGACGATCAGCAGGGTGTCGCCGCGGGTGCGGTGGCGGGCCACCAGCTCCTCGCCCCTGGGCAGGATGTGCGGCTCGATCTTGCTGGCCATGAACTGCTGGTGCCAGGCGGTGAGCTGCTCGGGGCTGTGCTCGGCGAGCGGGCGCAGCGCCACCTCCAGGAAGGCGTGGATGTCCAGGGTGCCGGCCTCGTAGTCGGCCAGGAAGCGGTCGTTGGCCTCGCGATAGGCCACCGGGTCCACGGCGCCCTGCTCCAGCAGGAACTCGCCCCAGGCATGGTCGCTGTCGGTCGACAGCAGGGTGTTGTCCAGGTCGAAGATGGCCAGGCTCACTGCATTCCCCTCTGGTGTTGATGGTCAAGAGCGTTTCAGGGTCGTGACAAGGTCGGCGATTATGGCAGAAGCGCCGTCGGGCTTCGAGCGCTGGGACGGCGCCGATGACGACGCATTCACGGCTTACGGCATGGTTGTATTGATGCCCTTTGCGGCCTTGTGGAAGAATGGCAGCAATACTGGATTCATAAGGTGAAGTCCGTGATCGACGCTGACGGCTTTCGCCCCAATGTTGGCATCATCATCGCCAACGAGCAGGGGCAGCTGCTTTGGGCGCGTCGGGTAGGACAGAATGCGTGGCAGTTTCCCCAGGGAGGCATCAAGGCTAGCGAGACTCCGCAACAGGCACTTTTTCGTGAGCTGCACGAGGAGATCGGCCTTACCGCCGACGACGTCGAGATCCTTGCCTGCACCCGGGGCTGGCTGCGCTACCGCCTGCCGCGACGCATGGTTCGTACCCACTCGAGGCCGGTATGCATCGGCCAGAAGCAGAAGTGGTTTCTGCTGAGGATTTGCTGCCAGGAGAGCCGGATCTGCATGGACATGTCCGGCAAGCCGGAATTCGACGGCTGGCGATGGGTCAGTTACTGGTACCCTCTGGGGCAGGTCGTGCCATTCAAGCGTGAGGTCTACCGCCGTGCCCTGCGCGAGCTGTCCCCTCGGGCACAGCGGCTGGCCCTCGGGCATGGATAAGCGCAGGGATGAGCGCCACGGATGATCCGAGGGCCTGATGGCCGCGCCATTCCTCAGCGAGGCGAGAGACAACCACGATGGAAAAGAAGACGCCGATGCTCGAGGTGTTGCGACGCATCATTCAGGAGGTCAACGGAGCCCGCAACCTGGAAGCGGCCCTGGCCACCATGGTGCGACGCATCCGCAAGGCGATGCGCACCGACGTGTGCTCCTTCTACCTGTTCGACGGGACGATCGACCGGCTGGTGCTGATGGAGACCATCGGCCTTCGCGCCCAGGCGGTGGGCCGGGTCAGCCTGGAGGTGGGCGAGGGCCTGGTGGGCCTGGTGGCCAAGCGCGAGGAGCCACTGAACCTGGAAGATGCCCAGGCCCATCCCCAGTTCCTCTACTTCGAGGCCACCGGCGAGGAGCGCTACTCGAGTTTCCTCGGCGTGCCGATCATCCACCAGCGCCGCATGCTGGGGGTGCTGGTGGTGCAGCAGTCCGAGAAGCGCCGCTTCGACGAGGAGGACGAGGCCTTCCTGGTCACCATGGCCGCCCAGCTGGCGGGCGTGCTGGCTCACGCCCTGGCAACGGGCGGGCTCAACCGGCCGAGCATGCCGGGGGGGCAGGCGCGCTTTACCGGCGTGGCGGCCTCGCCCGGCATGGCCATCGGCGAGGCGGTGGTGATCGCTGCCCCGGCGGACCTCAACAGCGTGCCGGACCTGATTCCCACCGACGTTGAGTACGAGATCGCCCGGCTCAAGGAGGCCATCGGCCGGGTGCGCGACGAGATCCGCGCCGCCGGTGAGCGCCTGGCCAGCCGCATCTCTGCCCAGGAGCTGGCGCTGTTCGACGTCTACCAGCAGATGCTCGGCGAGGCGGCACTCTCCCAGGAGGTCGAGAAGCGCATCCGCGAAGGCCAGTGGGCGCCTGGCGCCCTGGCCGACGTGGTGCGTCGTCATGTCCAGTACCTGGAACGGGTCGACGACAACTACCTCCGCGAGCGTGCCGCCGACGTCCGTGACCTGGGGCGGCGGGTGCTGGCCCACCTTCAGGAGGAGACCCCCCAGACCCCGGCGGTATATCCCGACAGCACCATCCTGGTGGGCGACGAGATCAGTGTGGCGATGCTCGGCGAGGTGCCCCGCGAAAAGCTGGCCGGGCTGGTCTCGGTGCGCGGTTCCAGCACGTCCCACGTGGCCATCGTCGCCCGGGCCATGGGAATCCCCACGGTCTCGGGGATGGTCGACCTGCCGCTGCCGCGTCTCGGCGGCAACCGGGTGGTGCTGGATGGTCACCGCGGGCGCCTCTTCGTGCGACCCACGCCGGAGCTCGAGAGCCACTACCAGAGCCTGATCGACGAGGAGCGGGCGCTGATGGAAGTGCTGGAGCACGAGCAGGATCTGCCCAGCCGCACTCCGGATGGCCATGACATGCCGCTCATGGTCAACACCGGCCTGGCGGTGGACGCCGTGGCCTCGCTCAAGTCGCGGATCGGCGGGGTGGGGCTCTACCGCACCGAAGTGCCCTTCATGATCACCGAGCGCTTCCCCGGCGAGCAGGAGCAGACCCGACTCTATCGTGACCAGCTCGAGAGCTTCGCCCCCTTGCCGGTGGTGATGCGCACCCTGGACATCGGCGGCGACAAGGACCTGCCCTACTTTCCCATCGAGGAGGCCAACCCCTTCCTGGGCTGGCGCGGCATCCGGGTCACCCTCGACCATCCCGAGGTGCTGATGGTGCAGCTGCGTGCCATGCTGCGCGCCTCCCAGGGGCTGGACAACCTGCAGGTGCTGTTGCCGATGGTCACCAACGTCGAGGAGGTCGACGATGCGCTGCGCCTGCTCGACCGCGCCATCCTCGAGCTCGGCGAAGAGGGAGTGCCGGTGAATCGGCCTCCGGTGGGGGTGATGCTGGAAGTGCCGGCGACCCTCTACCAGCTCGATGCCCTGGCCAGGCGGGTCGACTTCTTTTCGGTGGGCAGCAACGACCTGACCCAGTACCTGCTGGCGGTGGATCGCAACAATCCGCGCGTCGCCGAACTCTACGATGCCTGCCATCCCGCCGTCCTCTCGGCCATGGCCCGGCTCGCCGAGGATGCCCGGCGTCTGGATATGCCCACCTCGGTATGCGGTGAGATGGCCGGCGACCCCGCCGGGGCGCTGCTGCTGATGGGCATGGGCTTCGATGCCCTGTCGATGAACGCCCCCAGCCTGCCGCGGGTGAGGGCGGCGATCCGCCGGGTGCCCCTCGACAGCGCCCGCGAGCTGGTCGCGGAGACGCTCAGGCTCGACTCACCCGGTGAGGTGCGCCGCCATCTCGCTGAACGCCTCGGCGGCTGGGACCTTGCCCACCTGCTGCCGCCCCGCGATTGAGTGCCCCTTGCCTGGGAACGCCCTGCAGGAGCGCTGCTTGCAGCGCGAAGAGGGTGTCAGGAAGGCAACATAGAATCTCCCACGACAACCTGCCCGGTGGCTCAACACCTTGTAGGAGCGCTGCTTGCAGCGCGATGGGGTAGGGCTTCTACGGTTGGTTCAGTGACAGTTGCACCACGCTCTCCCCCAGCCTGACCCCTTCCGGCCCGAAGCGTCGCTCGCCGATCTCGACCCGTCCGTCACCGTGCCAGGCCAGCCAGGTGGAGGCGCGGGTGCCGTAGTCCCGTCCGACGATGAAGGGGGACGAGAGCCGGCGCTCCATCTCGAGTCCCACGCCGGTTTCCGGCAACTGGTCGTCTTCGGCGGGGTGGGGGTCGCCGAGCACGGCCAGGGCATCCTCGGGCCAGCGGCCATGGCGCAGGCTGGCGGCAAGCCCCTGGCGGGCGGCGATCAGCTTGGGCCAGGGAGTGTCCAGGCTGGCGTTGGAAAGGCCGTGCAGGCCCGGCGGGACCCGCCTCAGCCAAATGCCGTCGAGCCCCCGGTGGAGGTGCCAGAGCCTCTCCCCGTCACCGACCAGCAGGTTGAAGCCCGCGTAGTGGCGAGCGGCCCCGCCCGACAGTCGGTCCAGCCAGGCCGGCAGGTCGTCGCGCTCCAGCGCCTCGCGCACCAGCGCGCCGCGGCTGGGGGCCCCCGGCGGCACCTTGAGGCGCGGGTCGCGCACATTGGTGACGGCGGCGAAGCGGCCGCAGCGGTGCACCGCCAGCCAGGTGCCGCCGGCCTCCAGGTCGCGGCCGCCGAGGATCTCGGGGGCATCGTCCCAGGCGTCCAGCGGGGCGGCAGGACGGGCATGGAATTCGTCACGGTTGGCCACCAGGCGCAGCGGGCAGGCACTGCCGGGGCGATGGTCGAAGGCGATCAGGCACATGGGGCCAGCTTAGCCGGCCGGCCGGCCGGGGGGAAGGCGCCGTCATGACAGTCCCGGCCTGGCCGCGTACACTCTGTTCACCATCGTGCTTGCACAGGGATGACAATGCAGGACGACATTCGCCTGGACCGCATCTGGTCGCGCCTGGTCTGGCCGATCCTCTGGCCGGTGCTGCTCGCTCAGGCCACTCTGGTGGTGCTCTGCCTGGTGGTCGGGGTCATGCTGTGGTCGATGATGCCCTCCCACGCCTCCTGGGGCGCCACCTTCTGGTTGCTGCTGGCGCTGCTGCTGGGCAGCAGCCTGAACGTGGCGGTCTTCCTGACGCTGCTGCGACAGCGCCTGCGCGGCATCCAGCGCGAGGTCAACGACGCCCTTGCCGGCATCGAGGCCTGGCTGGCCCGCCATCATCGTCCCCAGCCCGGCGACAAGCAGCCGCTCCCCAGGCGCCTGGCGATCATTTCCGAAACCTGCGAGGCGCTGCTCGCGGGCTGGCAGTGCGACCTCGAGGAGAGCCGAGCCGCCGAGCGTCGCCTGGCCGGCGACCTCCAGGCCCGCCGCGGCCAGATCGAGCGGTTGGAGGCCGGACGGGTGCGGGCCCGCGAGGAGTCGCGCCTCAAGTCCGGCTATCTCGCCCACCTGCAGCAGTCGCTGGCCCCGCTGATGAGCTCGCTCTCCGAGGTGCTCGAGAGCGATGCCCTTCGCCAGTGCGGCAGCGACCGTGACCATGCGGCGCTGCTGGCGCTGCGCGAGCGCCTGGCCGACGCGGTGGTGCTGCTGGAGAACCTCGGCGAGTCCACCGGCACGTCCGCGGCGCCTCCCCAGCCGCTCTCCTCCGGGAAGGGGCGGGTGCTGATCGTCGATGATGGCCCGGTGAACCTGACCCTGGCACGCCAGGTGCTGGAGCGCCAGGGGCTCGATGTCGAGACGGCCACCAGCGGCGAGGAGGCCCTGTCCCGGCTGGAGGGTGTCCCCTTCGACCTGGTGCTGATGGACATCTTCATGCCCGGCATGGACGGCGTGGAGACCAGCCGACACTGGCGGGACCGGGAGGCCGACGGGCCAGCCCGCCAGCGCAGCATCCTGGTGGCGCTGACCGCCAACGCCAGCGACGAGGATCGCCGCCGCTTTCGCCAGGCTGGCATGGACGACTACCTGGCCAAGCCCTATCGTCCCCAGGCGCTGGTCGACCTGGTGCGGCGCTGGCTGCCCGCCTCCCCGGCGCTCGGCTCGGCATGAGCCTGCTGGCAAGCCTGGCGGGCTACCTGGTCCTGGGCATGCTGGCCGGCACCATGGCAGGCCTGTATGGCGTGGGCGGCGGCCTGATCATCGTGCCGGCCCTGACGCTGGCCTTCGGGCTGCAGGACGTGGCGCCGGAGGTGATCATGCACCTGGCGGTGGGCACGTCGCTGGCCACCATCGTGGTCACCGGGGCCTCCTCGGCCTGGGGACACTACCGTCGCGGCAGCATCCGCCGCGACTGGTTCCTGGCCCTGCTGCCGGGCCTGATGCTCGGCGCGGTCGCCGGGGTCTTCGTCGCCGGCAGCCTCTCCGGTGGGCACCTGGGGACCCTGTTCGGCCTCTTCGTGATCCTGGTGGCCCTGAAGATGGCGCTGGGGCGTGGCCCCCGACCCGGCAGCGTGGCGCCCGAGCGTGCCGTGATGGGCCTGGCGGGCGCGGTGATCGGCGGCGTCTCGGCGCTCTTCGGCATCGG
This sequence comes from Halomonas rhizosphaerae, assembly GCF_030010555.1. GTDB lineage: Bacteria > Pseudomonadota > Gammaproteobacteria > Pseudomonadales > Halomonadaceae > Halomonas > Halomonas rhizosphaerae. The sequence goes on along the minus strand of NZ_JASCQP010000021.1, from coordinate 89,463 downwards.
CGGCGGCACCCTCAGCGTGCCCTGGCTGTCGCGCTGCGGGGCCACCATGACCCAGGCCGTGGGCACCTCCTCGGCCTGCGGGCTGCCCATCGCACTGTTCGGCGCGGCCACCTTCGTGGTAGTGGGGTGGGGCAACACGCTGCTGCCCGCCGGGGCCATCGGTTTCGTGATGCTGCCCGCGTTCTTCGGTATCGTGCTGGCCAGCGTGCCCTTCGCGCGTCTCGGCGTCCTGCTGGCCCATCGCCTCTCGGCCCGGACGCTGCGCCTCTCCTTCGCCGCCCTGCTGACGGCAGTGGGGCTCAAGTTCCTTCTCTGATCCTCCAGTCACTCAAAGGCCTTCCATGCTGAGCTATCCCGACATCGACCCCGTGGCCATCTCCCTCGGTCCCTTCCAGGTCCACTGGTATGGCCTGATGTACGTCGTCGGCTTCGTCGCCGCCTGGTGGCTGGGGCGCCAGCGGGCCCAGCGCATCGGCCTGACCCGGGACGACGTGGGCGACCTGCTGTTCTATGCCGCCATCGGCGTGGTGGTCGGTGGCCGGCTCGGCTATGCGCTCTTCTATGGTCTGCCCCAGTGGTTCGCCGACCCGCTCTGGATCTTCCGCGTCTGGGACGGCGGCATGAGCTTCCACGGCGGCCTGGTCGGCGTCCTGCTCGCGGCCCTGTGGTTCGCCAGGAAGAAGGGGCTCGCCTTCATCAGCCTGACCGACTTCGTCGCGCCCCTGGTGCCCATCGGCCTGGGGGCGGGGCGCATCGGCAACTTCATCAACCACGAGCTGCCCGGCCGCGTCACCGGGCTGCCCTGGGGCATGCCCTTTCCCGGCATGGGCCCCGAGCCGCGCCATCCCTCGTCCCTCTACGAGGCGCTGCTGGAGGGGGTGGTGCTCTTCGTGGTGCTCTGGTGGGTCTCGGCACGCCCGCAGCGTCGCGGCCTGGTCTCGGGGCTGTTCCTCGTGCTCTACGGCGCCTTCCGCTTCCTGGTGGAATTCGTGCGCCTGCCGGATGCCCATATCGGCTACCTGGCCTTCGGCTGGGTGACCATGGGCATGCTGCTGACCCTGCCGATGATCGCCGTCGGACTCGCCCTGATCGCCTGGTCGCGTCGCCAGGCGGTGGATGTCAGGGTGTAGCGCGTGGCATCGACATGTAGAATGATCCGCCCATTTACCAGCCATGATGCCGCCGTGAACGACAACTCGCTTCCCGCTCTCGAACAGCCCTACCTCGACCTGATGCGCCAGGTGCTCGACCGCGGCGTGGAGCGCGACGACCGCACCGGCGTCGGCACCCGCTCGCTGTTCGGTCACCAGATGCGCTTCGATCTCTCCCGCGGCTTTCCGCTGGTCACCACCAAGAAGCTGCACCTGCGCTCGATCATCCACGAGCTGCTGTGGTTCCTGGCCGGCGACACCAACATCGCCTACCTCAAGGCGAACGGGGTGCGCATCTGGGACGAGTGGGCCGACGACAACGGCGACCTCGGCCCGGTCTACGGCTACCAGTGGCGCAGCTGGCCCGATCCTCGCGGCGGCCACGTCGACCAGATCGCGAAACTCCTCGAGCAGATCCGCGAGAACCCGCGCTCGCGGCGGCTGATCGTCTCGGCCTGGAACCCGGCACTGGTGGACGAGATGGCCCTGCCGCCGTGCCACTGCCTGTTCCAGTTCTACGTGGCCGAGGGGCGGCTCTCCTGCCAGCTCTACCAGCGCAGCGCCGACATCTTCCTGGGCGTGCCCTTCAATATCGCCAGCTACGCGCTGCTGACGCAGATGATCGCCCGGGTCTCGGGGCTCGAACCCGGTGACTTCGTGCACACCCTGGGCGATGCCCACCTCTACCTGAACCACCTCGAGCAGGCCGAGGAGCAGCTCTCGCGCACGCCACGCGCGGCACCGCACCTGGTGCTCGACCCGAGCGTCACCGACCTCTTCGCCTTCCGCTATGAGCATATCGCCATCGAGGGCTACGACCCGCATCCCCATATCAAGGCCGAGGTGGCCGTATGAACGAGACTCCTGGCATGACAGACGAGACCCTCGTCCCCGTGGCCATGATCGCCGCCCTGGCTCACAACCGGGTGATCGGCGTGGACAACCAGCTGCCCTGGTACCTGCCGGAGGACCTGAAATTCTTCAAGCGCATGACCCAGGCCAAGCCGCTGGTGATGGGGCGCAAGACGTATCAGTCCATCGGCCGACCGCTGCCCGGACGGCTCAATATCGTGGTGACCCGCGACCCCGACTTCCATGCCGAGGGCGTGCGGGTCTGCCATGACCTCGCCTCCGCGTTGCGGCTCGCCGACCAGCAGGCCACCATCGACGGCGTCGAGGAGATCATGGTGATGGGTGGCGCGCAGATCTACGCCCAGGCGCTGCCCTTCGCCAGCCGGCTCTATCTCACCGAGGTCGATATCGAGGTGGAGGGCGAGGCCCGCTTCCCCGAACTGGACATGGCCGAGTGGGAGGAGGTGCAGCGCGTGCCCGGTGAGCCCGCCGAGGGCCAGCCGGCCTACCATTTCGTGCAGTACCGTCGATGTTAAGGGCAGCGACGTTGATGCCGTCGCCGGCCGGCGACATTTGTCACCACGCCACGCCTGGCACAGACTGAGCAGCAGGTGCCGTGGCCGGACACAGTCGGCCGCGGCCCGAGGAGTCACCGGGAAGGCGCATTGGAGGGCCTGGATGTGATCGAGGAACGCTCAACCCGCCTGCTGGAACAGCTGGAGCGACGCGCCGCGGCACTGCTGGGCGTATTGCGGGAATCCCGCGTCCAGCAGGATGCCCTGCACACCCGGCTGGCCGAGCTGGAACGCCGTCGCGTCGAACTGGAGGCGAGCAATGCCGAGCTGGCCGCCGAGGCCCGCGAGGAGCAGGCCGGCCGGGAGGCCCTGGTGCATCGCTGCGGCGAGTTGGAGGCGCGTCTCGCCGAGCTGGAGGCGACCCGCCTGGAGCTCGCCGAGGAGAACCGCGAGCTCGACGAGCAGAACCGCGAACTCGAGGCGCACAACCGTCGCCTGCTGGAGCGCGAACCCGCCGAGGCTCCGGCATCGCTCTTCCACCGCCAGGCGCGCCGCGCCCAGGGGCTCTCCGCGCTGATCGGTCATCGCCCCCGGCAGCCTGACGCCGGCGAGGCCGCTGGCGAGCCCCCCCCCACCCCGGAGGTGGCCACCCCGTCGGCGCCGGCACCGGTACCTGCCCCCGCCGAGCCCGCCGCTGATTCCAAGGCCCCGGCCGAGACGCCCCCCGAGGAGGCACCATCCCCCCAGGCGCTGCTCGACCAGTGGTACCAGCGCTACTCCTCGACCTTCTTCAAGGGCCACACCCGGCCACTCAAGGTCGGCATCCACGAGGAGCTGACCGCGCGCGAGCCCTGGCCCGAGAAGCTGGTGCGCCGGGCGCTGGCCTGCTACGTCAACCTGCCGCGCTACCTCAAGTCGGTGCGCGAGGGCGCCGAGCGGCTCGACCTGGCCGGGGAGCCCGCCGGGCGGGTGGATGCCGCGGCCGCCGAGCATGCCCACAAGAAGCTCGAGCGGCTGCAGGCCGACCGCCGGCACAAGGGCCGCCCGGCCAGGCAGCGGGGGAAGAAGGGGGATGCCGCCAAGGGCGGCAAGCCCTCCGCCGATGCGACCCGCCATGACGCGGCCGAGGCGGCCGCCCCCTCCTCGAACCGGGCGCCCGCCGCGGCCGAAGGTGCCGGGCATGGCGCCGCCCCGGGCAAGGAGCCCGCCACCCTGGAAGAGAAGCTCTCCGCCCTGCTCGCCAAGCACAACCAGCGTTGATCCGCTGACTTGCTCTCGTCATATTCGCAGGGCATGATGAACCCGCTCATCGCGCCAGGTACCTGATTCGCATGCCGGATCGCCGTGGCTGGTGGAACGGGTACCGGGCTCGCCGGGATGGCGCCCGAATCGCAAGGGCAGGGGGACGCGCCGGGACAGGGTAGGGCGCAGCGAAGGAAAACAGTGTTTTTTTCTTGTTGCGTTCCCGTATATCCCGGTATAGAGTTCCTCTTGCGAGCATTGGACTATAACAAGGCTTTGCCGAGGTCTGGCTCGCGACCTGCCACCTCCCGGGAGGGAGCCCGCAGGCACGAGAACCGGCACCAAGACCGGCCAAGCCCGCTGACCCGCTCACCAAGAACGGGCAGCCACGATCGAAACAGCAAGCTAGTCAATAAGGAACTATCGCAATGAAAAAGACACTGTTAGCGACTGCTATCGCCGGTGCCCTGGCCGCTTCCGGCGCCCAGGCCGCCACCGTCTACAACGAGGACGGCACCAAGCTGGACCTCTACGGCAACATCCAGATTGCCTACTACAACACCAACAATGCCGAGGGTGAGTCCCAGGACGCCGTGGCCGACAACGGTTCCACCATCGGCTTCTCCGGCGAGCACGTGATCAGCCAGGGCCTGGCCGGCTACTTCAAGGCCGAGCTCGAGCATGACGCCGACGAGGCCAAGACCGCCGGCGGCCTGGATACCGGTGACCAGGCTTACCTGGGCCTGAAGGGCAACTTCGGTGACGTTCGCCTGGGTTCCTGGGATCCGCTGATTGATGACTGGATCCAGGATCCGATCACCAACAACGAGTTCTTCGACGTTACCGATTCCAGCAGCCGCATCGTGGGCATCGAGAGCCGTGAAGGCGACAAGCTGCAGTACCTCTCCCCGTCGCTCAGCGGCTTCCAGTTCGGCGTGGGGACCCAGTACGAGGGCGACGCCGAGTTCGAAACCGGCTCCGTCAACGCTACCACTGCAGACGGCGGCAACGTCGATGTCTTCGACGCCGAGAGCAGCGACGCTTCCTTCTTCGCTGGCGTGAAGTATACCGCCGGCGCCTTCTCCATCGCGGCCGTCTACGACGACTTGGGCAACAACGATGGTGAATTCAGCGGCACAGACGGCGATGGCAACGCCATTGGCGGCGATTTCGACGCAGGCGACCAGTACGGCATCACTGGCCAGTACACCATGGACACCCTGCGTGTCGCCCTGAAGCTGGAGCGCTTCGAGTCCGACAGCGACCTGCTGGCCGACACCAACTACTATGGCCTGGGTGCCCGCTACGGCTACGGCATGGGCGACATCTACGCGGCTTACCAGTATGTCGACGTGGGTGGTGGCAATTTCCTCGATACCGCCGACGATGCCTTCACCAGCGGTGACTGGCCGAACGAGCGCGAGGACGAGAGCTACAACGAGGTCGTCCTGGGTGCCAACTACAACATCTCCGATGCCATGTACACCTTCATCGAGGGTGCCTGGTACGATCGCGAGAACGACGAGAACGACGGCGTCGCCGTTGGTGCGGTCTACCTGTTCTAAACTCCTTGGTCGCAGGGTCTGACCCTGCCCCGACGGGTTTCGAGACCGAAAGCCGATCCTCCGGGGTCGGCTTTTTTCATTGGGCGTAAACGCATCCAGGTGAGATTTCATGAAACAGCAGAAGATGACCACCGGCCTGCTGGCACTTTGCATGGCGTTCTCCTCGGCGCCGCTATGGGCCGATAGTGCCATGGAGCAGCGCTTCCGGGAGGAGGGTAAACAGCTCGACCTGACTCGCTTCCTGAAGTCCGATAATGACGCCCGTAGCCGCAGCTTTCTCTATGGGAGCGTGCACGAGCACGACTTCACCGTGAAGGAGGCCGGCACCTACCGCTTCGAGAGCAGCGTGCCGGGGGGCGAGTCCGACAGCTACCGGGTCGAGGCGGTGCTGCTCGACGGCGAGGGCAGGGTGGTGGCCCGCGGCGAGGGGCTGGGCGAGAGCGGCGGCCTGGCGCTGCGCCAGCGCCTGGAGCCAGGCGACTATGTGCTCCAGGTGCAGGGCAACAAGTTCGGCAGCGTGCGCCGCGACGGCAACAGCTTCTATATCACCGTGACTGGCCTGGACGTGGAGGACGACGTGTCATCCGGCGACGGTATCGCCTTCATCGGTAACCGCCGCGAGGGGGGGCGTACCGCCTTCGTGCGCCGCTCCGATGCCGTGGCCGCGGTGGCTGCGCCTTCTGCCGCGACCGGCCAGGCAGAGCGCAGCCAGCCCGTCGCATCAACCAGCGAAACCACTACCGCGACAGTGGCGGAGAGCGAAGGTAGCGTTGCCCGGCGCGAGCCTGCCGCCGCCGATGCCGAGCCATCCAAGGGCTTCGAGGAGATCGTCACCGACGTGAAGATCCGCGCCCGTGGTGAGGTGCTGACCTTCGAGGTGCTGGAGGCAGGCACCGTGGCCATCACCACGGCGACCTTCCCCGGCAACGAGGGCACCTACCGCATCGAGGCCGAGGTACTGGACGAGCAGGGCCGCGTGGTCGCCCAGGATGCGGGTGAGGGGTTCGACGGCGATGTGGACCTGCGCACCGAACTGGAGCCCGGCCGCTATCGCGTCCGAGTGCAGGGCCAGAAGTTCGCGGGTTCGGGCTCCGGGGTCAATAACTACGAACTCAAGGTGCGGCAGCTGGATCGTCGGTAACCTTTCCAGTGCCGCGATACGGCGAGGCCCCGGTGCGAATGCACCGGGGCCTCTCGTCGTCAGGCCTCAGTTGCATGAGGGCCGTCAGGAATCCTGCTCGTCGATGATCATCTGGATCATTTCCTCGAGTTCCTCGACCTTCTCCTCGAGTGCCTTGACCTTGCCTTCATCCTCGACGGCCTTGACGTAGTTGTCGTTGATCTTGGCCATATGCTTCTCGATGGCTTCGGAATCCATGGCCAGGGCAGAGCCGGCCATCATCAGGCTGGTAAGCAGGCCGGCAATGAGCAGCTTCATCTTCATGGTGTACCTCATTGTGTTGTGTGGGTGGGAGGGACCTGCCGTCAGGTCCTGCTGCTTGGTGTCACTGATCTGGCCAGGCTTACAGGGCGACCATGGTGCTGTGCATTTTTCCGTGCACTGTTGCCACGAGGAAGTCGACGGCATTGTCGCCCGAACGAAAAAGCCCCGGCCGAATGGCCGGGGCGCAAGGATCGAATATGCAGTTGCTTGTACTCTAAAGAACTATCGCAATGATGGCGGGGCCTGCCCCGCCATCGGTTCGGCTTAGAAGCTGTACATCGCCATGCCCTGGATGCGCATGGCGTCACCCTCGTCACCACCACTGGTCTCGCGGCCGACCCAGCTGGTCTCGATGCCGTAGCTGATACGCTCTGCCGGTGACCAGATATAGTTCAGGTGCACGGTTTCGAAAGTATCGTTGCCATCGATCTCTTCATCGTCCAGGTCGACAGTAGAGATGCTGTAGGCAGCGTTGATGGCACCTGGGCCGGCCTTGAGGCTGGCGCCGAAGGTGCCGCCGGTGGCCTCGATGGCCTCGAGCTCGCCGTCACTGTTGACGTAGGCGGGAGAAGGCATCGGGCTGACGTTCTGGTAATCGCCCAGGCCCTCACCGTGGATCACACCGCCGCGCAAGGTCAGCGCCTCGGTCACGTCCATGGCGGCTTCAAGGGTGATCCCCCAGCCGGTAGCGGTGTCGTCGCTCCAATTGGCCGGTGCATTGGCCTGACCGTCTGCATCGTACTCGAGCTGGCGCAGCACGCCGGAGGCGGAGTACTTGAAGGGGCCAGAGGTATCGGTATAGCGGGCGATCAGGTCGGGCAATTTGCTCTTCGCCGCATCACCGCCAGCTACTTCCTCGGCGATTACAGTGTCATTAAACTCTACGTCGCGTACGAAGTTGTAGTCGGCATCAACGACACCACCCAGTGCATCCGGTTCCTCGAGGGAGACGGCAAAGTTGCCGGTGGTATAGCGCAGCTGGGCCTGGCGGGCCTGGTTGCCGGTGCCGTGGGTGCCGGTGAAATCGATGGTCGGGGTGCCGGCGACGAAGCCATAGAGGTTGGTCCAGGTCTGGCCGGCCAGGATGCCGTTCCAGGAGCCAAAGGCATGGCGCAGGCGCAGCTCGCCGCCGCCGCTGCCGTAGAAGTCACCCTCGATCTGGGTCACCAGGTCGCTGCCGGCGACCGGAGTGCTGGTCTTGAAACCGATACGGCTCTGGTAGGCATGCAGCGTGGTATGGCCATCGGAGCCATCGGCATCATCCAGACGGATGTTCTCATGCACAAGGGAATTACCCAGTTCGGCATCCACATCGTAGATCATGTCCAGCTTGGCGTAGCCATAGACGCTGGCGGTGGTGTCGCCCACCTCGAAATCGACGGCATGGGAAGCGCTGGCAACGGCGAGGGCCAAGGCGCTGGCGGAGAAGATGGCGGTTTGCTTGAAGCGGTTTTGAATTGTCACTTGCGGTTCCTTTCGATGCGTGACTGCCCCCTGCAGAAGGGCAGATCGTTTATTGTAGTGACCTTGACGTCAACGTAACTTGTACGCATGGCGAAGATACGTTCGGCGCCAGGGCTCAACATAACGGCCGCGTCCGGGGCTGACAATCGACTAAGCCAGACTTACGACAAAAGGATGAGGAATCTTTCTGTAAGGTTCGTAGGCATCATTCTCCCTGGCAGCCTGGTTGGGACCCATGTGTCTTTGCGCCATGGCGGTTGGCGCAGGATCGGTAAGCCGGCATTTTGCATCACAGCTTCCTGAACTACGCTTGACCGATACCAAGGCAACTTCGGTGCCGCGGAGGGGGCCCGAGCCTTGAACGACTCGAACGTCAAGGAACAGGGAGTTCACCATGACCCACCATACCCCTGGCCATGCGGCAACGCCGTCAGGCCAGGTGTCGCGCTGTCAGGGCTGCAGCCTCTGCGCGCACTGCCTGCCGCTGGGACTCGCTCCTGACGATCTGGAGCAGTTTGACGCCATCATCCGCCGCCCCCGGCCGCTAAAGCGGGGGGCGCTGCTGGTGCGCGAGGGGGACCCCTTCACCAGCCTCTACGTGGTGCGCTCGGGCAGCTTCAAGCAGGTGGTGGCGGACACGGGGTATCGCGAGAACGTGACCCATTTCCTGCTGCCCAGCGAGGTGGCAGGGCTGGACGCGGTCGGAGAGGCGCTCCACCCGACCAGCGTGGTGGCGCTGGAGAGCAGCTTCGTCTGCGAACTGCCGTTCGCCTCGCTTGAGGCGCTGAGTGACCGGCTGCCGGCCCTGCGCGGGGCGCTCTACCGCTGCATGAGCCAGGAACTCCATCGTGACCAGCGCCTGCACTGCCTGCTCTCTTTCGCCACCGCGGAGCGGCGCATGGCGAGCTTCCTGCTCGGCATGTCAGAGCGCCATGCCGCGCGGGGCTACTCCCCCTATGGCTTCCAGCTGGCCATGTCGCGGGCCGACATCGGCAGCTTCCTGGGGCTGGCGCTGGAGACCGTCAGCCGGCTGATGAGCCGCTTCCAGCGGCATGGCCTGCTCGCGGTCAGGGGGCGCGAGGTGACGCTGCTGGACCTGCCGGCCCTGGAAGCCCTGGCCGAGCAGGGCGAGACCCGCCGCTGAGCGAGGGAGCCCGCCTCCGCGCGTTGGTTACCAGGCATGGCTACTGAGACAAGGTGGCTCGCCATGTCGGCGATGCTCCCCATGCCGTATCCTGACCTATTCCTGGTCATTTCACCCCGGCTTAATATTCCCTTACCTTATAAACTGATTCGAAAAAGCACGGGACCATGACCACACCGATCCTTCGTCGCCTGCCGGCGACTGGCTGCGCCGGATCAACGGCATCGAGGCGTTACGCATGGGCGGTCACGGCCTCGATCCGGTGATTCGCGGCCAGCAGGGCAATGCGCTGAATATCCTGGTGGATGGGGGGTATGTCTTCGGCGGCTGTCCCAACCGTATGGACCCACCCACCGCCTATGTGCCGCTGCACTGCTTCGACCGGGTGACGGTGGGCAATCCTGGTCTCAACCCCGAGGTGCACCATTAGCTGGACCTGAGGCTGGAGCGGCGTCTGGCCAGTGGTAGCCTCGAGGTAGCGGCCGTCGCCGACTGTGCGTCGACGACTATGTCTTTCGCGAGTGTTGGATGGCGTCAGTGTCTACCGCAATGTCGACGTCACCCTCTATAGGTCTGGAGCTTTCGGGCGACCTGCGCTGGGCCCACCATTGGGAGACGCGCGGCCAGCTCTCACTATTCCATGTGCGCGAGGGCTGGGAAGCCTGAGGCCGGCCACCCACCCCGCTTCTCCTCAGCTGACAGCCTCCGCCAACCGCTTCGCCCCGATGCGTCGGCGCTTGAAGTGTCGCCAGGGATCCTCGATCTGGCCGAGGCGCTGGAAGACGTTCTTCAGGGTATAGCGGTCCGGCAGGAGATCGCCGTCTTCCAGCTCGTCTGCGCGGATCGGCATCGCGACCGGGGCGCCTTCCCTGGCGCGCACCGAATAGGGCAGGACCGCCGTCTGCCCGTAGTCGTTGCGCAGCACGTCGATGAAGACCCTGTCGCCCCGCTTGTCCTTACGCTGTTCCAGCGTGGTTTCCGCGGGCATCTCGTCGTGCAGCTTGCGGGCGAGGGCCTTGGCCCAACCCTTGACCGTGCTGAAGTCCCGTTCGGGGCGAATCGGAATATGGGCGTGAAACCCCCTCGAGCCCGTCGTCTTCCAGAAGGCGTTAAGCGCCAAGGAATCAAGCAACTCGCAGAATCCCAGGGCCACCCTCCGCACCTTGTCGAAATCGTCGTCGGACGGATCGAAGTCGACAATGAGCTGGTCAGGCTTCTCGAGGTCCGCCTCCGTCGAGAGTGCCGCGTGGATCTCGATCACGTTTTGCCCGGCGAAGTACACCAGGTCCGCCGCCTCGTCGGCACTGGACATGAGCGCGGCCTCTCTACCGGCGTCGCGGGTGGGCACCTCGATACGCCTGATGAAGTCCGGAAAATGGTCGGGCGCATGCTTATTGAAGAATCCCTCCTCGCCGATGCCTTCCGGAAACGCACGCAGCGTCAGCGGGCGTCCCTTTGCATAAAGCAACAACCGCTGCGCGATTCGCGCGTAATAATCGGCGAGCTCACGCTTGGTGATGCCCGTGTCGGGGAACAGCACCTTGTCGTGATGTGATATCTCGATCTCGTTGGGTTTCATTGGGCGCTCTCCCTCCTGACCTCCTGGGGATCCTTGTCGTCGCGCAGGCCGAGGAAGCGCGGATGCCGGAGACAGCCATCCTGCGTCCATTCCGTGAAGCCCACCTCGCCGACGAACCTTGGCTCGATCCAGTGGATGTCAGCGTCCTCCTCCATGTCATCGGCATAGGGCGACGTATCGCGCTCCTCGCGCTGCATCGTCTTGTGAAAGGATGTCAGAAACGCATCGTCGAAGCCGGTGCCCACGCGGCCCGCGTAGCGAAGCTCGCCATCCTCGTAGTAACCGAGCAGCAGCGCGCCGAAGCCGACCCGCTCGCCTTTCGGCTCCGTGTAGCCGGCGATCACCATTTCCTGGCGGTGGCCGCACTTGAACTTCAACCACTGCCTGGAGCGCCTGTGCACGTAGGAGGACCGGGCATCCTTCGCGATCAGGCCTTCCCAGCCCTTCTTCGATGCCTCCTTGAGATAGGCCTCTCCCTCCGCGTTACGGTACGGCAGAACGCGCAGGGGCGACGCCCACTCGAACGCCCTTCGCAGGACCTTCTTGCGTTCCCGCAGGGGGAGGTCGGTCAGGTCGTAGCCGTCTAGGTAGAGGATATCGAAGGCGTAGGCGTAGACCGGGCATTCCCTGAGGATGTCGTCACCGGGCGCCTTTCTGTGGATGCGCTTCTGCAGTCGCTTGAAACTGGTCACCTTCCCGTCGAAGGTCACGATTTCCGAATCGAGGATGCAACTCCCGTCGAGGCTGCCCACCGCTTCCGCGATCTCGGGGTAAGTACTGTTTTTCTTCTTCTCGTTCCGGGAGTAGAGCGTCACTGTGCGCCCCTTCTTGTGCAGTAGGCAGCGCTCGCCGTCGAGCTTGCGCTCGTAGATCCAGTCGGGGTCGGAAAAAGGCTCGTGCACCAGCGTCGCCTTCATCGGCTCGACGAAGCCGGGCTGCGGTGCCCTCTTCAGCTTCGAGCGCGCTTCCGCCGGAAGGGCTGCCAGGGCATCATGCATCCTTACCCTCCTCCGCTTCGATTTCCTCCAGGGAGCGGCCCGTCTTGACCGAGTTCGGCTCGGTGCTCGTCGGCTTTCGGCGTGCGTCGGCGTGCTCGTCGTCCAGTTTGAAGATCACCCACTGCTCCTTTCCATCGCGCTTTCCTGTGCGCGCCATGGCGAAGCCGCCCTTGAGTTTCTTGCCGTGGAGCTCGAACTTGAGCGAACCGCCCTCGCGCGCGTCTTCCATGCTCTTCTCGTCTTCGTCGAGGATCGGCGCGTAGGTTCCCTGATCCCAGACCATGACCGTGCCGGCCCCGTATTCGCCCTCGGGAATCACGCCCTCGAAGTCGGCGTAGTCGAGCGGGTGGTCCTCCACCCGGATCGCCAGTCGCTTGTCATTGGCTTCGGTGGAGAGCCCCTTCGGCACGGCCCAGGAGGCCAGGACATCGCCGATGCGAAGGCGAAAGTCGTAGTGCAGCTGGCTGGCGTCGTGCTTGTGGATGACGAAGATGCGTTTCCTGCCCACGTTGTCCTCCTCGCCGGTGGGTGCCGGACGCTTTCGGAAGTCCCGTATGTCGTTATACTCCTCCAACTGAGCGTTGGCGTTCCCCGAGTCAGCGGACGTTGCGCGGTTTCGGACGTAGGCTGCCGCCTGTAGTCGCTTGAAGCGGAGGGACTGGCATAGCCAATCGCCGAGTGTCGGCGATGTGGGTTGTGCCATCCCTCGATGAACGCGAAGACCGTCCGCTTCGCCTCCGCCGGCGTGGCGAACCGTTTCCTGTCGAGCAACTCGCATTCCAGAGTGGCAAAGACGCTCTCGGCCATCGAGTCATCGTAACAATCCCCGACAGACCCCATCGAGGGCCGAACACCGGCCTTCCGGCAGCGCTCACCGAAGGCGATGGAGGAGCATCTCCTTGCCATCGTGATTGCTTGGCCGGCCGTGAAGCGCCTTCCAGCCGGCTGCCTGCCCGGGGAGTTACCAGGGCAGTACCGCGGCGTCGGTGCGGGGCTCGGTGCCCCCGCACAGCACGCCGGTTTCCGCGTCGCGCACAATGATCTGCCCACGACCGAAACTCACGGAATCCGCCAGCTTGACGATGTGATGACCGCGTCGTGCAAGCGCCTGGGCCAGGTGGTCGGGGAAGTGGGGCTCGACCTCGACGGTGCGTCCTTTCGTCCACTTCCAGCGTGGCATGTCCAGCGCGGCCTGCGGGTTAAGGGCGTCGTCGAGCATGCCGGTGATCACCTGGACGTGGCCCTGGGGTTGCATGAAGCCCCCCATGACGCCGAACGGACCGACGGCCTGGCCGTTGCGGGTGATGAAGCCGGGAATGATGGTGTGATAGGTGCGCTTGCCGGGGGCCAGGGCGTTGGCGTGACTCTCATCTAGCTTGAACGACCAGCCGCGGTTCTGGAGGCTGATGCCCGTGCCGGGGATCACGATGCCGGAGCCGAAGCCTTTGAAGTTGCTCTGGATGAAGGAGACCATGTTGCCCTCCGCGTCCGCCGTGGCGAGATAGACGGTGCCGCCGGTGATGGGGTTGCCATGCACCGGATCCAGCGCCTGCTCGCCGATCATGGCGGCACGCCCCTTGAGATACGGGTCGGCCAGCATCTGCTCGACGCTCGGCCGCATGGCATCACCGTCGGTGATGTGGTGCAGCCCGTCCACATAGGCCAGTTTGGTGGCTTCGATGCGTCGATGGAGTGTCTCGACCGGATCCCGTGCTTCTTCACCGAGGTGTTCCAGCATGCCGAGGGCCTGAAGGGCGATCAGGCCACAGCCGTTGGGCGGGATTTCCCAGATCTCGTGATCGCGGTAGCGGGTGCTGATCGGTTCCACCCACTCCGGTGTGAAGGCGGCGAGATCCTCGCGGCGCAGCAGTCCGCCGTGCTCTCGGAAGAAGGCATCGATGCGGTCGGCCAGCTCGCCGTCATAGAAGGCTCGGGCGCGGGTCTCAGCGATCAGGCGCAGGCTGTGCGCATGATCCGGGGAGGACCACATCTCGCCGGGGCGTGGCGCATGGCCTCCTGGCGCGAAGGTCCCGAACCAGGGCTGGAAGGCCTCGTCATCGTAGCGGCTATAGGTATCGAAGGCCTCCTCCCACAGCTGATTGATCAACGGCGAGACCGGGAAGCCTTCCTCTGCCAGGGTAATGGCCGGGGCCAGCAGGTCGGCGAAGGGCAGTCGACCGAAGCGCTCGGACAGCGTGGCCCAGGCGGCAGGGGCGCCGGGAACGGTCACGGGAATCAGGCCGTGCTCGGGCACCGCCTCGTGACCCAGTGCCTTGACGGCCTCGATGGTGGCAGCCTGTGGCGCAGGGCCACTGGCGTTCAGGCCATGCAGCTCACCATTCATCCAGACGATGGCAAAGGCGTCGCTGCCCAGCCCGTTGGAGGTTGGCTCCACCACGGTGAGCGCCGCGGCGGTGGCGATGGCTGCATCCACGGCATTGCCCCCCTGGCGCAGGATCTGCATGCCCGCCTCGGCGCCGAGGGCCTGTGAGGTGGCGACCATGCCGCGGCGGCCGAACGTCGTCATGCGACGGGAGGGACTGGGGTAATAACGCGCATCGAATTGCATACGGGGTTCCTCTGTGGATGTCAGGCGTTGCGGGACGTGGCCCCATCGGCCTGAAGGCGCTGAATCTTGCGGTTCTGGTAGAGCGAGAAGATCACGGAAGCGACGGCCAGGGCCAGGAAGAGGGCCGAGAGCGGTCGCGTCAGGAAGGTCAGCCAGCTGCTCTCGAGTTCCAGGGCGCGGAACAGCTGACGTTCCAGGTTGTTACCCAGCACCACGCCGAGGATCAGCGGGGTCAGGGGCACCGAGGCCTTCCAGAGCAGGTAGCCGAGGATCCCGAAGGCGAACAGTACCCAGACGTCAAACAGGTTGTTGTTGAGGGCATAGGAGCCGATGGCGCACAGCATCAGCACGACCGGTACCAGGACCTGCTGGGGGATCAGCGAGATCTTGGCGAACCAGCGCACCAGCAGCAGCTGACACAGCACCATGACCACCGCGCCGATCATCAGGCTGGCGTAGATGGCCCCCACCAGCACCGGGTTCTGCTCGAACATGAGCGGCCCGGGCGTGATGCCGTGGAGGATGAGCACGCCCATCATGATGGCCATGGGCAGGTCGCCGGGGATGCCCAGCGCCAGGGTCGGCACGAAGGCCCCGCCCGCCACGGCGCTGTTGGAGGCTTCGGAGGCCACGATGCCGTCCGGTATGCCCGTGCCGAAGCGCTCGGGGTGGCGCGAGAACTTCTTGGCCTGGTCGTAGCTGACGAAGTTGGCCACGGTGCCGCCGGTACCCGGCAGGGCGCCGATCAGGCTGCCGATCAGCGACGAACGTAGCGTGTTGAGCTTCTGGCCGGCCATGTCACGCAGGATCAGGGTATAGGGTATGGCGACGTTGGTATTGGCGCCCTTGGCGGATTGCGGGTCATCACGCAGTTTCTCCAGGTTCCCCATCAGCTGGGAGAAGGCAAAGATACCGATCATCACCGGCAGCATCTCGAACCCGGCGCCGAGGGCATCGAAACCGAAGTCGAAGCGCAGGTTGCTGTTGCGGTCATAGCCCACGGTGGTGATCAGCAGGCCAAGGGCGGCGGCCAGCAGACCCTTGAGCAGGGCACCATGCGAGAGCCCGGCGACCAGCGTCAGGGCAAAGATGATCAATGCCGTGATCTCCCAGGGCCGGAAGTTCATGCTGAAACTGGCCAGCAGGGGACCGAAATAGACCAGCACGGCCACGCTGATCAGGGTGCCGATGAACGAGGCGGCGACGCCGATGCCGAGTGCGCGCCCGGGTTCCCCGCGCTGGGCCATGGGGTAGCCGTCATAGACGGTGGTGATGGAGGAGGGCGTGCCGGGGATTCCCAGCATCACGCCGGACACGATACCGCCCGAGTACCCTCCGACAAACACACCGACCATCAGCGAAACGCCACTGACGGGATCCATGGCAAAGGTGAAGGGGAACACCACCAGGATGGCCATGGTCACGGTGAAGCCGGGTATGCTGCCGCCGATGATGCCGAACAGCACGCCTATCAGGATCAGCAGCAGCACCGACGGCGTGCCGACCTGAGCAAGCGCTTGTAGAAAGAAGTCAGCCATGGGTCACTCCATCGTCAGGGTAGCCAGACGTTGAGGACGAAACGAAAGATCACGTAGACCAGCGGGGCTAGCGTGCACGAGACCGTCAGGTTGATGATCCACTTGCGGCGCGTATCGATACCGAGCAGCAGGGCCAGCGATGTCACCAGGAACGCCAGCGTGGCGGGCAGGTAGCCG
Source organism: Halomonas rhizosphaerae (assembly GCF_030010555.1). GTDB lineage: Bacteria > Pseudomonadota > Gammaproteobacteria > Pseudomonadales > Halomonadaceae > Halomonas > Halomonas rhizosphaerae. The sequence continues at coordinate 73,225 of NZ_JASCQP010000021.1, read as the reverse complement.
ATCAGTGGCAGCAGCAGGGCATAGAGTCCGAACAGGCCGAACAGTGACAGCACGGTACCGTTATGCCGGATCCAGGCCGCCAGGGAGCGACGTGGCCGGTCCGGTTCGTCCTTGCGATCAGCGGGGGAGACGAAAAAAGTGCGCAGCAACAGCAGCAGGGACAGGACGGCGATGATGCCCAGCAGGATCTGCGGAAAAAGGGCCGAACCATAGGGTTGCCAGCTGGTAGGCGGAGCGATGTTTCGGGTCTCTGCCAGCAGGATGCCGGTGAGGGCCAGCATGGCAAGTGCCAGGGCGCGGTCCTTGGTCAAGGTCAGCATGGTCTTGCTCTCCGTGCTTGCCCCGGAGACCTGGGTCTCCGGGGGCTCGCCGCGTCTCAGTTCTGGAAGTCGATGTCTTCGGCAGCGGCGGTGAGGGCCGCCTCATTCTCCTCCAGGAAGGCCTGGTACTCCTCCCCGGGCAGATAGCGCACCACCGAGCCGAAATCGTTCTCGATGCGACCGCGTACCTCGTCATCTTCCAGTGCCTTGCCGTAGGCGTCCGCCAGGGTGTCGAGGATCTCCTGCGGGGTGCCCTTGGGGGCGAACAGGCCACGGCTGGTGGAGTGGTCCATCTCGATCCCCTGCTCGCGCAGCGTCGCGACATCGGGCAGGCTGTCGAGCCGCTCGGGGTGCGCCACGCCCAGCGGGGTGAAGCTGCCGTCCTCGAAGAAGGCCCCGGCGGAAGGCAGGTTGAACATCGCGAAGTCGATCTCTTCGGCGAGCAGGGCGGAGACCTGTTCGCCGGTATCGGGATAGCCGACCAGGCGCACGTCGGCCATGTCGATGCCGGCGGCTTCGAAGAACTGGACCCAGAAGAAGTGGTCCGTGGAGCTCGGGATCATGCTGAAGCGAACTTCACCCGGGTTCTCGCTGACGTAGTCGGCGATCTCCTCGGCGCTCTTGACGGGATGGTTGGCGTGGGCAACCGGCAGGTTGATGGTCTGGGTCAGCAGGGTGATGGGCTCGAAGGCATCGTAGGAGTAGTCCACGGTGCCGGCCAGCTTGGAGAGCGCGATGGTGTCATGGCTGCCCAGCAGGGTGTAGCCATCGGGATCGGCATCCTTGACGTTGCGTGAACCGAGCGTTGCGCCGGCGCCGGCCATGTTCACCGGCACCACCGATTCGCCCAGGTGCTCCTCGGCCTCCTTCGAGATAAGCCGGAAGATGATGTCGGTGGCGCCGCCCGGGCCGTAGGGGATGATCAGGCGGATATCCTTCTCGGGATACTCGGCCTGGGCGTTGCCGGCGATGGCAATGCTCAGGCCAAGGGTGGCAATGATGGGAGTCAGCTTGTTGCGCATCATGGTGGTACACCTCGGATGTTGTGGCTTTTGTCGTGAGGTTCGGGCTATCCCGAACCAGGTGTGAGCGCGTGTTCCGTGTCGGTTCTTGTTATGGGGCGTTCAACCGAGAAAGAGTCCTCCGTAGGCCAGGGCGGCCATCACGATGAAGGCCGGGTGGATTCGAAACCGCAGCAGCGTCAGGGCCGCCAGTGAGCCAATCAGCAGGGTGTGGACGAGTCCTGCCGTTGCTAACCCTTCGCTAAAGAAGCTCCAGGTGAGCCAGGCCATCATCATGGCGATGACCGGGCGGACCCACTGGCTCATGCGCTTGACGCGGGGTGAGTCACGGTATCGATAGAGAAGTCCCAGGGCGCCCAGCATCAACAGGAGGGAAGGCACCACCGTGGCCAGCACCGCCACCAGAGCGCCACTCGCACCGGCAACGTCAAAGCCGATCTGGCCGGCCATCTTGGTGGCGATGGGGCTGGGCACGGCGTTGCCCAGGGCCAGGGTCTCGGCGAATTCCTGGGCCGTCATCCAGCCGTAGCGGCCGACGACTTCCGCCTCGATCAGCGGAATGATCGCCGGGCCGCCGCCGTACCCGATGATGTTGGGGATGAAGAAGGCAAGGAACAGCTCCCAGTGGATCATTCACGGGCCTCCTTCGGGCGCGGCTCTGGCGCGACCATCGCCGTTATCAGCAGGGCACCGATGATCCAGCCAGGATGGAGGCCGAGCAGGTAGATGAGCACGCCTGCCACCGCCCCCATGACGAGGCTCGTCCAGGGGCCCAGGGAGAGGCGTGACTTGTTCCAGAAGTCCAGCGTCAGCTGGCCCATCATGACCATCACCACGGGCACAACGGCATAGCCCATCCCGCGGATCCAGGTGACGTCGCGATAGCGGCTGAACAGGCCCAGCAGCAGGATCATGGCAAGCATCATGGGGACGATGACGGCAGCAACCGCGATGATGCAGCCGGCGATACCGCCGACGCGATAGCCGATGTAGCCCGGCATCTTGGTGGCGATGGGGCCGGGAAGGGTGTTGGCGATCGCGAGCACGTCGGCGAAGGCATCGTCATCCAGCCAGTGATGACGGGTGACGACCTCTTCGCGGACCAGCGGAATCATGGCCGGCCCACCACCGAAGCCGAGCAGGCCGATGCGGGTGAAGGCCCAGAAGACCTTGCGCAGCGAAGCGGGAGACGGGTCGGTCATGAACGCGGCCCCGAGCGGTCGATCCCAATGTCTGGAATTGATTTTGTCATTGTCATTGTCTTTTAGATAAAAAATCGATTATTTGGTCTAGAATATAGTTTGCAACAGAAAGCAGCGTCAACCTTCAATGTGTGGAGGCCACGGGGAGGCAGTATGGGGATCTTCGAACGCAAGGAGGGGGTAACGGCGTCCAGTTGGATCTACGACACCCTGCGGCAGGACCTGGTCAATGGACGCTTCACCGCCGGCGAGAAGCTGGCGATCAGTGCCCTCAAGGAGCGCTACGGGGTGGGCCTGAGTCCGCTGCGCGAAGCCCTCAATCGCCTTGCGGCCTATGGTCTGCTGATTCAGGAGAACCAGCGTGGCTTCCGGGTGCCGCGTCTGGCGCGCGACGAGCTCGATGATATCGCCGACATGCGGCGTGCACTGGAGGGCATGGCGCTGGAGCGGGCCATTCAGCGAGGCGACGCCGAATGGGAGTCAGAGCTGCTGGCGGCGGCACATCGCTTGAAACGTGCCGACGAGGCGCCGGAGATGGAAGAGGAATGGGAGCGGCTGCACATGCGCTTCCATCGCACGCTGGTGGCGCCCTGTGGTTCCGCGTGGCTGCTGCGCTTCATCGAGCAGTTGCACGACCAGTTTGACCGCTACCGGCGCCTGGCGCCCGGGGAGCCGGAGGTTCGACACGTGCTTGATGCTCAGCATGGCGAGCTGGTGGAACTGGCGCTGGCCAGGGACGTCAAGGGGGCGAGGGCGCTGATGGATGACCATATCCAACGCTCCTACGAAGTGGCCCTCGGCAGCTTCGCTCGTTAGGCTCGTTAGAGAGCGTACCGAGGTGCTGCATGTCAGTGAGTATCAGGGATAGCCGACGTGCATGCAGTGCCCCCGGGAAACGTCTCACCGCCCCGGTCCGGCAAGGCCGAAAGGGAGCGGTGGGGGACAGTGGAAACCGCGAGGGAGCGCCGCTTTGACTCGCGTCGTACCGTGACGGTCACACGGGTCCTGTGCCATCATCAAACGGCTCTCCCCCTTGTGGCGGACTCTCCTGAGCGCTACCTGCCGTTGTCCCCCCTACCGAGTCCTATGCTCCTCGACACCCTCATCGTCCTGGCCCTGATCCTGCTGAACGGCCTGCTCGCCATGTCGGAGCTGGCGATCGTCTCCTCCCGACCGACGCGCCTCAAGACACGCGCCGCGGGCGGCTCGCAGGGGGCCAGAATCGCCCTCGCTCTCTCCGAGGACCCGGGGCGGTTTCTCTCGACTGTCCAGATCGGGATCACCCTGGTCGGTGTGCTCTCCGGTGCCTTCTCCGGGGCGACGCTGGGTATCCGGCTCGCCGAAGCGCTGCCTGGCCTCGGGATTCCTGCACGCCTCGCCGACCCGCTGGGCGTCGGTATGGTCGTCGTCGTCATTACCTACCTCTCCCTGATCATCGGCGAACTCGTTCCCAAGCAGATCGCGTTGGCCAACCCAGAGTCGGTCGCTTCCCGCATTGCGCCGGCGATGCAGCTTCTTTCCCGCGCTGCCCTGCCCCTCGTCTGGCTGCTGGACCGGTCGGGCAAGCTCGTGCTCATGCTGATCGGACATTCGGGCAAGCAGAAGGCTGTTGTCAGCGACGAAGAGATCCGGACGCTCATCACCGAGGCGGAGGGCGCTGGCACCATCGAGAAGGGGGAAACCAGGATGATCGCCGGGGTCATGCGCATCGCCGACCGCTGCGCACGCGGCTTGATGACCCCGCGGCACGAGGTCGAGCTTGCCGAGATCGGCGATACCCGTACTGAGATCCTCGCCCGGTTTCTCGCCTCCGGCCGCTCACGCCTCCCGCTGCGTTATGGCGGGCAGGACGACATCGTCGGCATCCTTCACAGTCGTGATCTTCTGCAGGTGGCGGAAGAAGGCTTCGATCCCGGATCGCTCCTGCGACCTGCCCCGGTGGTCAACGATGCCCTGCCGGCAATGCAGGTGATCGAGCAACTCAAGGCAGCCCCCGAGCAAATGCTCCTCGTCTACGATGAGTACGGTCATTTCGAGGGCATCATCACCCCCATGGATATTCTCAGCGCCATCACAGGGGGATTCGATGACGCGGAAGTGAACGAACCCAAGCTGGTCGAGCGATCGGACGGCTCCCTGCTAGTCGCCGGCTCGATGCCTGTCGACGAGTTCGCCGACCACATCGGCATCACGCTGGAGGAGGCTTCTGACTACGAGACCGTGGCCGGCCTCGTCCTGCACCGGGCCGAGGAACTGCCGAAGGTGGGCCAGCACGTGACTGTCGGCGACTGGCGGATCGAAGTCGTCGACATGGATGGACAGCGAATCGATCAACTGCTTGTTCAGCGAACCACTGCAGCGAGCGAAACGCCGACGTGCTGACGCGCTGCCTGGAGGATGGGGAATATCCATCGACAACTTTGGGGAGAAGAACCTGATTCGCCCATGGGCCTCGGGCTGGAGATGAGGCGCCAGTACACCCAGTTGCTGGAGTCGCGTAGTTGCCCGAATCTTGGGGCCTACTCAGGAGAGTGCGGGGGCGTATGTAGGGGCGAAAGCGATCTTGACTATGGAAATGATTGCTTGTTTTTACGCAAATCATTGAAATTACTGGCGCCCCCATCAGGATTCGAACCTGAGACCTTCCCCTTAGGAGGGGGACGCTCTATCCAGCTGAGCTATGGGGGCGCGACCGGGCGCATTATAAGCGCCTGAACCGCCGAGATAAACCCGCAGTGGGCCTGGGCCTTGCCGCGGGCCATGAGTCCGGCGGGATTCCCGAGTAGAATGCACGGCAAACCCGCGACCGGTGGCCGGCATGTCCGAACCCGTTTCTCCTCTTTCACCGGCTGGTGACCGTCACTTCGACGGCCTGGCCGACAAGTTCGCCGCGAGCCTCTACGGCGGGGCCCGCGGCGAGCTGCGTCTGGCGCTGCTCGACCGCCTGCTGCCCGAGATGCTCGACCTTCGCGGCCAGCCGCTGCTCGACGTAGGTGGCGGCCTGGGCCAGCAGGCCGACTGGTTTGCCGCACGTGGCCATGCGGTGACCTTGGCCGAGCCCTCTGGCGAGATGCTGGCCCAGGCGCGGGAGCAGTTGGCGGGCCGGGAGGTGAACGTTCTGCAGGCGCCGCTCCAGGCGCTTCCCGAGCTGGCGCCCGGCCCCTGGCCGTTGATCGTCTGCCATGCCGTGCTGGAGTGGCTCGCGGATCCGCGCGGGGCCCTGGCCACCCTGGCCGGCCTGCTGTCGCCAGGCGGTCAGCTCTCGCTGATGGTGTTCAACCGGGACGCCCTCAGGCTCTCCAACGTGGTCAAGGGCAATCTGGAGAAAGCCCTGGCCGACCGACTCGAGGGCAGGGGGCTGCGCAAGCGGTTGACGCCGATCTCGCCGCTGACTCATGGCCAGGTCGAGGCCTGGAGCGCCGAGAGTGGCCTGGTAATCCGTGAGATGGCGGGCATCCGGGTCTTCGCCGACTATCTGCGCCAACCGCCGGAGAGCGATGCCGACCGGGAACGCCTGCTGGCACTGGAGCAGCGCTATTGTCGCGTCGACCCCCACTGGCGTCTGGGTCGCTACCTGCTCTATACCCTGCAGCGACCGATACGTCCCCCCGAGGAGACCACCGCATGAGTGCCGAGACCCCCGTCTGCGAGCTGCTGGAGCGCCAGGATGCAGACTACTGCGGCTGGCTGTGGGTTGCGCCACCCAGGGACGCCTGGCTGGAAGCCGGGGAGAGGAGCCTGCTCTCCGCCGACCAGGGCATTCTCGCGGCCTGGCGGTTGCGGGGGAGGGCGGCGTATTCGCCCTTCGAGGGTGGGATACCGGCCCCGCCGGGGGCGGTGCTGTTCTGGCCCAAGAGCCACGCCCTGGGCGAGTGGTGGCTGCTGTGGCTATGTGCCCACCTGCCGCCGGGTACCCCGCTGCAGCTGGTGGGCGAGAACCAGGGCGGCATCAAGCGGGTTCTCAAGGCGCTGGCGGCCCTGGGGCTGGGCTGTCGCAAGGTGGACAGCGCACGGCGCTGCGGGCTCTATGCGACCCGCCTGGACCGGGTGGGCATCGACCCGGACGATGCCTGGACCACCTTCGAGGCAGAAAGCATTCGGCTGGTCAGCCATCCGGGTGTGTTCGGCCACGGCAAGCTGGATGATGGTACCCGGCTGCTGCTGGAGACGTTGCCTGCTTTTCTCCCGGCGACGCAGCATGATGTTCTCGACGTGGGCTGCGGCGACGGCATCCTGGCGGCCTGGCTGGCCCGGCATGGGGCGCGGGTCACGGCAGTGGATGTGGGCCACTTCGCGGTGGAGGCGACCCGACGCACCCTGGCAGCCAACGACCTCGAGGGCGAGGTCCTGGCGAGCGATGTCTACACGGCGCTGGGGGAGCGACGCTTCGATGCCATCGTCAGTAACCCGCCCTTCCACCAGGAGCGGGCGATCGACTATGGCCCCGCGGGGCGGTTGATCCTCGAGGCCCCCGACCACCTGCACCCCGGCGGCCAGCTGATCCTGGTGGCCAACGCCTTCCTGCCCTATCCGGACCTGCTGGAGCGCGCCTTCGGCGCCTTCGAGGTCCTGGCCGACGACCGGCGCTTCCGGGTCTATCGGGCGGTGAAGGGTTGATCAGGCAACGTGCTCATGGTGCTGAGTCACGTCGCCACGACCGGCGAGGAGGCCCTCGACAGAGATGTCTTCGTCAAGATCATCCCAGTGCAGGCCCTTGCCGGAATAGCTGATACGACACTTGGCCCTTTCGACTGGACTTGCGTGCAGCAGCCGGGGAAACCAGGCCAGTGGAATGCCCAATGTTCTACCGTCGTTGAGCTCGACCCACATGGTGTAGTCGTCAAAGCCGACGGTCTTGGCGGAAATGCTCATTCCAGGCCCTCTCGATTTCACTACGATGTTCTTCAACCAGTTGCATGAGCTGTGACAACTGCTTTCGATTGTAGCCAGCGCTGCTGGCGATAGCGACCTGCGGGTCGAGCCATATCTTGGCTTCCCCATCACCACTCTCGGCATGGATATGGATGGGCTCCAGCGGGTTGCCTTCGTTGGAGAAGAAGAAAAACCGTCCCCTTGTAGTGGAAGACGACCGGCATAGTGAGCCTCCTATGCCCGCGGGTCGCGATAGACGATCTCGGTGATCACGTAGGTGGTCTCGCCGCCCGGGGCGGTCACCGTCACCTCGTCGTCCAGCGCCCTGCCGAGCAGGGCCTTCGCCAGCGGGGCGTCGACGCTGATCCAGCGCTTGGTGGTGTCGGTCTCGTCATGCCCGACGAGGCGGATGCGCATCTCCTCGCCCTCCTCGTCCTCCAGGGTGACGAAGGCGCCGAAGAAGACCTTGTCGGTATCCGCCGGCAGGCGGTCCACCACGGTGAGTTCGTCGAGGCGCTTGGTCAGGTAGCGGATGCGGGCGATGACCCGGTTGAGCTCCTTCTTGTTGTAGGTGTAGTCGGCGTTCTCGCTGCGGTCGCCCAGTGCCGCCGCCTCGCCCACCTTGGCCGAGAGGGCTGGGCGCTTGACCCTCGAGAGGTGGTCGAGGATGCCGCGCAGCCGCTCGGCCCCCTCGGCGGTGATCAGGTTGCTCTTGGGTTCCTGGCGCGGGTCCTTGGCGGGGTCCCGCCAGCGCGTCATGTTGCGGCCTTTCATGGCGTTCCTCGCGGTCTGGTGTCTGACGGCGAACATACGCCAAGCGGTCGATCTGGCCAAGCCAGGCATGGCTGGTGAATCATTCAAACGTTCGTTACATTGCGGAAGGGAACCACAATGCCAATACCCCGAAGGAGATGCGAGATGATGCGACGCCGACTGCTTGCCACCGCCCTGGGCTTGAGCCTGGCCACCCTGCCGCTGGCGAGTGTCCACGCCTGGGAGGCCCGGGTGGAAGGCATCAAGAACCATTGGGAGCGGGTGATCACCGAGCAGGCCGAGGGCGAGCGTGGCGATGGCCTCAAGGCGTTGGCCGGTCAGGCCGAGCGGCTGGTGGCCGAGCACCCAAACGCGGCCACGCCGCTGGTATGGCAGGGCATCATCGAGGCGTCCTGGGCCCGCGAGCGCAGTGGCCTGGGCGCGCTCTCCAGCGCCAAGAGCGCCCGCGATGCCCTGGAGCGTGCCGTCGAGCTCGACCCCGAGGGGCACAACGGCTCCGCCTGGGTGACCCTGGGAGCCCTCTATCACCGGGCGCCGGGGTGGCCGGTGGCCTTCGGCGATGACGAGACCGCCGACAGGATGTTTCGCCGCGCCTTGTCGATTCGCCCCCAGGGCATCGACGTCAACTACTATTATGCCGACTTCCTCGACGACGAGGATCGCCACGACGAGGCCCGCGAGCATGCCCGTCGCGCTTTGGTCGGCCAGGCCAGGGAAGCTCGCCGGGCCTCCGACGAGGCGCTGCGCGAGGAGGCCAGGGCGCTGCTGGAGCGTTTCTGAGGCTCACCGGAGGGCAGGGCGGTTGGCATTCCCGCTCCCGGTCCCGATAATGGAGCCTTTGCGCGACCCGGAGACCGGCATGAGCGAGACCCGCCCGCCCGCAGACGATCAGGACCTGCCCCTCGCGGTGCCCTTCACGGCCGCCGACGTGGACCTGGCCGAGCGTCGCTGCCTGCACCAGGGCTTCTTCCGGCTGGAGGAGCTCCACCTGCGCCACCGCCTCTTCGAGGGCGGCTGGAGCGGCAGGGTGGTGCGCGAGGTGCACCATCGTCACGATGCGGTGGGGGTGCTGCTCTACGACGTGGAGCGCGACACCGTGGTGCTGGTCGAGCAGTTCCGCGCCGGTGCCCTCGACGACCCCGATTCCCCCTGGAAGATGGAGGTGGTGGCCGGGCTGGTCGAGCGTGGCGAGAGTGTCACCGAGGTAGCGCGACGCGAGGCCATGGAGGAGGCCGGTTGCGAGGTGGGCGAGCTGGTCGAGCTGCACACCTACTATCCGAGCCCCGGGGCCTGCGACGAGCGGGTCACCCTGTTCTGTGGCCTGGTCGACAGCCGTGGCCTCGGTGGGGTGCACGGGCTCGACGAGGAGCACGAGGATATCCGCGTGCATGTGCTGCCGTTTACCCGGGCCTGGGAACTCCTGCAGGCCGGGCGACTCGACAATGCCATGTGCCTGATCGCCTTCCACTGGCTGGCCGGTGAACGCGCATCGTTGCGAGCAAGGAGGTAGCGTGCCGAGAAACGCCTATGTCACCGACCTGAAGACCCTGCAGGGCGAGTGCACCGCCAATTTCATCCGGCTGACCCGGCTGCTGGGCGACCTGGAGGTCGGCGAGACCCGCGAGGTCGAGCTGTTCAACCATGGCCGTCGCCTGGGGGCCCTGTGCCTCAAGCTCCAGGAGCGTGCCCCCTACACCAGCATCGTGCGCGTCTCCCAGCGCGGGGTGCTCGACACGATGATCGACACCCCGCGCATGCGCGTTCACCTCTACCACGACGTGCGCATGGCCGAGGTCACCGACTTCCAGCGTCAGCGTCACTTCGACGGTCGCTACCGCTATCCCAACTCGCGCATGCACCAGCCCGACGAGAAGCTGCAGCTCAACCGCTTCCTCGGCGAATGGCTGGACCATGGCCTGGCCCATGGCCACTCCCTCGACCTGCCCCAACTGCCCTGAGGAGAATGCGGCACTGATGCGACTGGTCCAGCTCACCGACTGCCACCTGCGGGCCGACCCTGCGGCTCGCGCCCGGGCGGGCTTCCCGCTGCGCCAGCTGGAGGCCGTGGTCGAGGCGGTGAACCGGGAGCGGCCGGAGCTGGTGCTGGTCACCGGTGACGTCAGCGAGGACGAGACGGCGGCTTCCTACCGGCTGGCGGAACAGGTGCTGACACGGCTCGACGCCCCCTGGTTCTGGCTCCCCGGCAACCACGACCAGCCGGCGCTGATGGCCGAGAGTCGTGCGCTACACGACGAGCTGGACCTGGGAAGCTGGCGGGCGCTGCTGCTGGATACCCGCGTGAGCGGCCGGCCCGGCGGCGAGCTGGGCGAGGCGGCCCTGGCCACCCTGGACGAGCGTCTCGCGGCCGACGACCGGCCGATCCTGCTGGTGATGCATCATCCGCCGCTGCCCGTCGGCTCGGCCTGGCTCGACGAGATCGGCCTGGCCGATGGCGAGGCCTTCTGGCGGGTCGTCGCCCCCCATCGCCAGGTCCGGGCGGTGTTCTTCGGCCATGTCCACCAGGCCTTCCACGGCACCCATGTCCTGGCGGACGGCGAGGTGCCGGCCTACGGCTGCCCCGCCACCTCCGACCAGTTCCTTCCCGGCTCCTCGACCTTCGCCCTCGATGAGGCCTCGCGCCCGGGCTATCGCCTCATCGAGCTTCGAGACAGCGAGCTGGCGACCTGGGTGGAGCGCGTCGACCCGTGAATGACAAATAGCCATATTGGCTATAAAAAGATAGTTATTAATTCTTTTGGGTTATTATTGGCCCGGCGTTACCCTGTCTCGCATGATCTCACCCGCCCAACGTCATGCGAGGTAGCCGGGCCATGAGCAGTCTTCACGCACCGTCACGCGAGAGCGCCGTCGAGGCCGCCGCCGGCCTGGTCCCGTCGCGCCAGCGGCAGACCCACCTCCAGCAGCTCGAGGCCGAGTCGATCCACATCATCCGCGAGGTGGTGGCGGAGTTCGCCAACCCGGTGATGCTCTACTCCATCGGCAAGGACTCCTCGGTAATGCTGCACCTGGCGCGCAAGGCCTTCTATCCCGGGCCGCCGCCCTTCCCGCTGATGCACGTCAACACCACCTGGAAGTTCCGCGAGATGATCGAGTTCCGCGATCGCATGGCCGCCGAATCCGGCATGGAGCTGATCGAGCACATCAACGAGGAGGGGCGTGCCGCCGGCATCAACCCCTTCGATCATGGTTCGAGCGGCTATACCGACGTGATGAAGACCCAGTCCCTGAAGCAGGCGCTGGACAAGTACGGCTTCGATGCCGCCTTCGGCGGGGCGCGCCGTGACGAGGAGGCCAGCCGCGCCAAGGAGCGGGTGTTCTCCTTCCGCGACCGGCACCATCGCTGGGATCCCAAGAACCAGCGCCCGGAACTGTGGAACCTCTACAACGCCCGGGTCAACAAGGGCGAGTCGATCCGCGCCTTCCCACTCTCCAACTGGACCGAGCTGGATATCTGGCAGTACATCCACCTCGAGGGCATTCCCATCGTGCCGCTCTACTACGCCGCGCCGCGTCCGGTGGTGGAGCGCGACGGCATGCTGATCATGGTCGACGACGATCGGATGCCGCTGGCCGAGGGCGAGGTGCCCGAGGAGAAATGGGTGCGCTTCCGCACCCTGGGCTGCTATCCGCTGACCGGCGCCGTGGAGTCGCGGGCGGACACCCTGCCCGAGATCATCCAGGAGATGCTGCTGACCCGCACCAGCGAGCGCAGCGGCCGCGCCATCGACCACGACCAGGCCGGCTCCATGGAGAAGAAGAAGCGCGAGGGCTATTTCTGATGTCACACCAATCGACCCTGATCGCCGACAACATCGAGCAGTACCTGCACGAGCACGAGAACAAGGACCTGCTGCGCTTCATCACCTGCGGCAGCGTCGACGACGGCAAGTCGACCCTGATCGGCCGCCTGCTGCACGACTCCAAGATGATCTTCGACGACCAGCTCGCTGCGATCACCCAGGCCTCGAAGAAGAGCGGCACCACCGGCGAAGCGGTGGACCTGGCGCTGCTGGTCGATGGCCTGCAGTCCGAGCGGGAGCAGGGCATCACCATCGACGTGGCCTACCGCTTCTTCTCCACCGACAAGCGCAAGTTCATCATCGCCGACACCCCGGGGCACGAGCAGTACACCCGCAACATGGCCACCGGGGCCTCCACGGCGAGCCTGGCGATCATCCTGATCGATGCCCGCTATGGCGTGCAGACCCAGACCCGCCGGCACAGCTTCATCGCCGACCTGCTGGGCATCCAGCACCTGGTGATCGCGGTCAACAAGATGGACCTGGTGGGCTTCGACCAGGCTCGCTTCGAGGAGATCGTCGCCGACTATCGCGACTTCGCCGGGCAGCTGGCCGCGCCCGACATCCACTTCGTGCCGCTCTCGGCGCTCGAGGGCGACAACGTGGTCAACCGCAGCGAGCGCATGCCCTGGTATGCAGGCCCACCGCTGCTCGAGCTGCTGGAGGGCATCGAGGTCAGCCGCGATCGCAACCTGACCGACCTGCGCCTGCCGGTGCAGTATGTCAACCGGCCCGACCTGGATTTCCGGGGCTATGCCGGTACCCTCGAGGCCGGCATCCTGCGCCCGGGGCAGGCGATCAAGGTGCTGCCGTCCGGGCGGACCTCCACGGTCGAGCGCATCGTCACCTTCGACGGCGACCTGGAGGCCGCCTGGCCTGGGCAGGCGATCACCGTGACCCTGGAGGACGAGATCGACATCTCCCGGGGCGACTGGATCGTGGCCGCCGACGCCGAGGTGGCCATGGCCGATGCCTTCGACGCCGACATCGTCTGGATGCATGACGAGGTGCTCGCCCCCGGGCGCCAGGTCGACATCCGCCTGGCCGGGCGCTCCGTGTCGGGGCAGGTCGGCGAGATTCTCCACCAGGTGGACGTCAACAGCCTGGAACGCCACCCTGCCGAGCGCCTCGAGCTCAACGCCATCGCCCGCTGCCGGGTCGAGCTGACCGCCGAGGTGCCGCTGGATGACTACGGCACGAGTCCGGGCACCGGCAGCTTCATCGTCATCGACCGGCTCTCCAATGTCACCGTGGGCGCGGGGATGATCCGCGGCGTCGCCCGCTCGGGTAACCGACCGACTGGCGAGGTGGACTGGGCCGGCTTCGAGCTGGAGCTCAACGCCCTGGTGCGCAAGTACTTCCCCCACTGGGAAGCGAAGGATATCCGCGAACTGCTCAAGTAGGCCGATTCCCTAGGCCGTCCACGAGCCCGGCGATTTCGTCTCCGGGCTCGTTGTTGTTTTGGGGCAAGACGTTCACCGACGAGGAAACCGGCTCTGGTAGGGTAGGTCCAATGACCTGCCCCCTGCCCGGAGTCTGCCCCCATGATCGTCCTGGCAATCGCCCTGCTGCTGGCCCTCTTCCTGCTGCCCAACCTCTGGGCGAAGTGGGTGCTGGCGCGCCACGCCCGGGGGCGCGAGGAGTATCCTGGGACCGGGGGCGAGCTGGCGGACCACCTGATCCGGCGCCTCGGTCTCGAGGGGGTCAGGGTCGAGATGACCGACCAAGGCGACCACTACGACCCCGAGGCGCGCCGAGTGCGCCTCTCCCGGGAACACTACGAGGGCCGCTCGCTCACCGCGGTGACGGTGGCGGCCCACGAGGTGGGGCATGCCATCCAGCACCAGCAGGGATATGCGCCGCTGCTGGCGCGCTCGCGACTGGTGGCAGTGGCGCAGAAGGCCGAGAAGGTCGGCGCGCTGCTGATGATGGCCGCGCCCTTCCTGTTCCTGTTGACCCGCCTGCCGGGCGGCCTGGCCATCGTGGTGGCCGCCGCGGTGATCAGCTTCGGCACCGCGGCCCTGGTGCACCTGGTGACCCTGCCGGTGGAGTTCGATGCCAGCTTCCAGCGCGCCCTCCCGCTGCTCAAGGAGTACATCCCGCCCCGCGACCTGGCGGGTGCCCGCCACGTGCTCACCGCCTGCGCCTTCACCTATGTGGCGGCCTCATTGGCCAGCATCCTCAACCTGGGACGCTGGCTGGTGATCCTGAGGCGGTAGGCCTGTTCCACAGGTGACAATGCTACGCCGCCCTTGCCGGTGGTCATCGTCAAGGGCAGTGAAGGACGTGCGGAAGCGGCCGGGTCGGGACTAGGCTTAGGATCATCGACATGGCCAGGAGTGTCCGTCCATGAACGGCAAGTCTCGTCCTGGTTACCGGGCAGGGTGGCGTGGGTGAAGAAGGCGCTTCGACACCTCTCCCTGTTCGTGAAGCGGCTCGTGGGGGTCGTGGCCAGACCGATGAAGCGGGATCACGGCCACGGTGGCCTGACGGTCACCCCTTACCGAGGGTATGGTTCGCGGCGCGAAGCCTTCCTTACGGGCCGCGTGTTTCATCAGGCGCCTCTGGGCAGGCTGGTGCCTCGCCGTGGCTTCCTGCGCGACCTGGCCGACGTGGTGCGTCGCATCGCCCGTCATGGCGTGGCCGATGCCCGCGTCGATATCCATCTGGGTGGTAGCCATGTCTCCGTGTCCACCGACCGGGATGGCTACTTCGATGCCCACCTGCCGCTCGTGTCGTCACTGCCACTCGACCGTTCCTGGCACTGCGCCGAGCTGTGGGTCACGGCCGATCACGAGGTGCCGGTACGCGCCAGTGTGGAGGTCTACATCCCGGCCCCCGAGACCGACCTGCTGGTGATCAGCGACATCGACGACACCGTGATGTACACCGGGGTAGCCGACAAGCTGCGGATGCTCTATCGGTTGTTCATCGAGAAGCCCCATCGGCGCACGGCCTTTCCCGGCGTGGCGTCGCTGTACCAGGCCCTGCACCGCGGCGCCGATGACCGGGGCGAGCGGCCCATCCTCTACGTCTCACGGGGGCCCTGGGCGATCTACGAGATGCTGGAGGCCTTCTTCCAGCTCAATCGCATTCCGGTCGGGCCGATCCTGTTCCTGCGCGAGTGGGGCATCTCCCTTCGCCATCCCTGGCCGCGTCGGGCCGAGGATCACAAGCAGCGACTGATCAGCCGCATGCTGGCGGTGTTCGAGGGGGTACCCTGCATCCTGATCGGCGACAGCGGGCAGCATGACCCGGAAGTCTACACTCGAATCGTCAAGGCCCATCCCGGGCGTATCGAGGCGATCTATATCCGTCGCGTGGACCAGCGCGTGGATCGGCAGCGTGACATCCAGCGGTTGCGCGACCAGATACGCCACACCCGCTGCGATCTGTTGCTGGCGGCCGACAGCGTGCTGATCGCAGAACATGCCCAGGCGCGCGGGTTCATCTCAGACCATGGGCTGGCGGCCGTGCGCCGTGATGTGGCCGGTTCGCCCGACGATTCCGCGTGAGATCCGGATCCTTCCAGGGCTCAGACCGGTCGGTTGGCGAGGACCACCGCCCGGCGCGGGGCGGGGTGACCCTCGCGTGTGCGAGTCGAGTCCGCGGGGTCGAGGAAGTCGGCCAGCGACTGGAAGCTCATCCACGCGGTGGCGCGCTGCTCGTCCGTGGTGGTCACCGCCTCGTCCACCACCCGCACGTTGGTGAGGCCGCAGCGCTCGAGCCACTGGCAGAGCGCGGCGGAGGAGGGCAGGAAGTAGACGTTGGGCATGGCGGCATAGCGCTCTCCGGGGAGCAGCACCGTGGTTTCGTCGCCCGCCACCACCAGGGTCTCCAGCACCAGCTCGCCGCCAGGGCGCAGGGCCTCCCTGAGCTGCTGGATATGTTCCAGCGGCGAGGGGCGGTGGTAGAGCACGCCCATGGAGAACACCGTGTCGAAGACGCCGAGCGCCTCGGGCACCTCCTCGATGCCCACCGGCAGGAAGTGGGTACGGCCGCCGTCGGCGTCGCCGACGAAGTGGCGCACCGCGCGGAACTGCCAGAAGAAGCGTGGCGAGGGGTCGATCACCAGCACGAATTCCGCCCCATGGCCTGCCATGCGCCAGGCGTGATAGCCATTGCCGCCCCCCACGTCCAGCACGCGGCGGCCGGCCAGCGGCGCCAGGTGCGGCGCCACCCGCTGCCACTTCCAGTCCGAGCGCCACTCGGTGTCGATCGCGATGCCGCCGAGTCGGTAGGGTCCCTTGCGCCAGGGCGCGAGCTTGCCCAGCAGGTTCTCGACCTGGCGTCGTTGGCCGTCGGTGAGGTCGACCTCGACGCTGACGGTGTCGGCGTCCAGGCGCACCTGCCTGTCGCCGGGCAGGGCGGGCAGCTTGGCCACGGCCTTCTCCCAGGCCGGCAGGTCGCCGAAGCGCTGGCGGTCCAGGCCGCGGGCCAGCTGGTCGGGGAGGCGGGCCAGCCAGGCGTCCAGCCCCTGGTCGAGAAAGGCCTGATAGAGGTCGCGGTGTTCGGGTGCGATCGGCATGTCAGGCGTCCTTGAAGGCGATCAGCGAGGCGAAGTTGAGGAACTGGAACCAGGTGTGGGCGCGGGAGAAGCCGGCCCGGGCCAAGCGCTCGTGGTGGCCCGCCAGGGTGTCCGGCACCAGCACGTTTTCCAGCGCCGTGCGCTTCTGGCTGATCTCCATCTCGCTGTAGCCGTTGGCGCGCTTGAAGTCGTGGTAGCGCTCCACCAGCCAGGCGTTCTCCTGCTCGTCGGCGGCCTTGACCTTCTCCGAGAGCACCAGCACGCCGCCGGGCTCCAGGGTCTGGAACAGCCGCTCGATCACCGCATCGCGGTCCTCGGGGGCGAGGAACTGGAGGGTGAAATTGAGCACGACCATGCCGGCGGGCGCATAGTCCAGGGTCCGGATATCGCCTTCGAGCACCTCCATGACGTGGTCGGGGCACTCCGCGGCCAGGGTCTCCCGGGCCCGCGCCACCATGGCGGGGGAGAGGTCCACCCCGGTGTAGCGGAAGGCGTCCGGCGGGAGCCTCCCGGCCAGCGTCAGGGCGCTGGCGCCCAGCGAGCAACCCAGGTCATAGACCCGGGCACCGTGGCGCAGGTGGCGGGCGGCGATCAGGCCCAGCATGCCCAGTATCTGGCCGTAGCCCGGCACCGAGCGGCGGATCATGTCGGGAAAGCAGGCGACGACCTTCTCGTCGAACGAAAAGCGCGCCACCCGGTCCAGGGGTGTCGAAAAGATCGCGTCACGGTAAGATGCGTCACTCATGGAACTGGCCGGATATCGTGGGAAAGGGGCGATATTCTACGCCTCGCCCACGCCGGCTGCACGACAGGACGTCAAGGAGGAAGCCATGACACACCCCACGATCGATCAGCACGATGCCTGGCAGGCCCTGGCAGCGCATGCCCGCGAGATGCGTACCACCCACCTGAGCGAGCTGTTCCGCGGTGCGCCGGGGCGCCACGCGGCCTTCACCCGCCGGGCGGCGGGCCTGACCCTGGATCTCTCCAAGCAGCGCTGGCGCGACGAGACCCTGGACCGGCTGCTCGACCTGGCCCGGGAGGCCGAGGTCCCCGAGGCGATCCGTGCCCTGCTTGCCGGGGAGCGGGTCAACCGCAGCGAGGACAGGCCGGCCCTGCATACCGCGCTGAGGCTGCCGCCGGAGGCCAGCCTGGTGGTGGAGGGCGAGGATCTGGTGCCCTCGGTGCACGCCACCCTCGAGCGCATGGCCACCATGGTCGAGCGTTTCCACGCCGGCCAATGGCGCGGCGCCACCGGCCGGGCGATCCGCGACGTGGTCAACTTGGGGGTCGGCGGCTCGGACCTGGGCCCGCTGATGGTGACCCATGCCCTGGCCGACTACCAGCCGGAGGGCGTGCACACCATCGACGTGCACTTCGCCTCGACCATGGATGGCTCCCAGCTGGCCGACTACCTGGCCCGGCTCAATCCCGAGACCACCCTGTTCGTGCTCTCGTCGAAATCCTTCACCACCATCGATACCCTCTCCAATGCCCGCACCGCCCGGGACTGGCTGATGGCCCGGCTGATGGGCGAGAACCGGGAGGAGGGCGTCGACGCCGAACTGGTGATGCGCCAGCACTTCATCGGCGTCTCGGCGAGCCCCGAGAAGATGAACGAGTGGGGCATCGCCGAGGAGCACCAGCTGGAGTTCTGGGAGTGGGTGGGGGGCCGCTACTCGCTGTGGGGGGGCATCGGCCTGCCGATCGCCCTGGTGGTGGGCATGGCGCACTTCCGCGAGCTGCTCGCCGGGGCCCATGCCATGGATCGCCACTTCAGCGGGGCGCCGCTGTCCGACAACCTGCCGGTACTGCTGGCCCTGGCGGGGATCTGGAATGTCAACTTCCTCGACATCCGGGCCCACTCGATCCTGCCCTACGACGGTCGGCTGGAATTCTTCGCGGCCTATCTCGAGCAGCTGGAGATGGAGTCCAACGGCAAGTCGGTGACCCACGACGGCCGCGAGGTCGGCTACTCCACCTGCCCGGTGCTCTGGGGCCAGTTGGGACCCAATGCCCAGCATGCCTTCTATCAGCTGCTCCATCAGGGGACCCAGGCCGTGGAGTGCGACTTCATCGCCCCCAAGGTGCGCTACGACGACGTGGAGGAGCCCGGCACCCGCGACCACCTGATGGGCCAGCATCGCCTGACGCTCGCCAACTGCTTCGCCCAGTCACGGGTGCTGATGCTCGGCGACGAGGCCATCGAGGACGACGGCCCGCGTCCGGTGCACAAGCGCTATCGCGGCAACCAGCCCTCCAGCACCCTGCTGCTCGACCGGCTGACGCCGGCCACTCTCGGCGCACTGATCGCGCTCTACGAGCACAAGGTGTTCGTCCAGGCGACCATCTGGGACATCAACCCCTTCGACCAGTGGGGCGTGGAACTGGGCAAGAAGATCGCCGGCGAGACCCAGCGGATCCTCGAGCACCAGGCGGACATCGCCGGCATGGACGCCTCCACCCGGGGCCTGATCGAGGCCGTCTGGGCGGCGGAGCGCGGCTCGCGATGACACTGGCTGCATGTACAGGGGTTGCGGTATGCTGAGTGGCGCCCGGCGCCTTCCGGTCGCCAGCGGGGTCCTCTACCTCCATGGGTTCAACAGCGGCAGTGGCTCGCCCAAGGCGGCGCTGATGCGTGATGCCTGCACGTGGCTCGGGTTGCCCTGTGCGACGCCGCAGCTGCCGCACCGGCCGGCCGCGGCACTGGCGCTGGCCGAGTCGCGGCTGGCCAGGCTGGGGTCGCGGCCGCTGGTGGCGGGCAGCTCCATGGGGGGCTTCCTGGCGACCCTGGTCGCCGAGCGGTACGACCTGGCAGGGGTGCTGATCAACCCGGCCGTGGCCCCGGCGGGGCTGGTGGCGGAATGGGTCGGCGAGCGTTTCGACAACGCCTATACCGGCGAGCGCTTCGCCATCGAGGCCGCGCACCTCGAGGAGCTCGAGGCACTGACGCCCCAACGGGTCACGGCCGAGCGCTATCTGCTGCTGCTGGGCACCGCCGACGAGACCCTGGACCCCGCCGAGGCCTTCGCGCTGTATCGTGGGGCCAGGACGATCCTGCACCCCCAGGGGGATCATGGCCTCGCGGCGCTGGCCGACTACCTGCCGGCGATTCTCGCCCACGGCGGTCATGGCCTGCCGCCAGGCTGGGCCGGCAGGAAGGCCCCCGGGACAGAGGGCGCCGGCATCCCGGGCGACACGAACGATCGCAACCACTTTGGGTGATGCATGACGCAATACAGTGCCAGCTCCATCGAGGTCCTCTCCGGCCTCGAGCCGGTGCGCAAGCGCCCCGGCATGTATACCGACACCTCGCGGCCCAACCACCTGGTCCAGGAGGTCATCGACAACAGCGTGGACGAGGCACTGGCCGGCCATGCCGGGGAGATCACCGTTCGGCTGTTCGAGGACGGTGGCGTCGAGGTCTCCGACGACGGCCGCGGCATGCCCATCGACATCCATCCCGAGCATGGCGTCTCCGGGGTCGAGCTGATCATGACCCGGCTGCACGCCGGCGGGAAGTTCTCCCAGTCGAGCTACCGCTTCTCCGGCGGCCTGCACGGGGTCGGGGTCTCGGTGGTCAACGCCCTGTCGAAGCGCCTGGAGATCGAGGTGCTGCGCGACGGCAGCCGCCACGGCATGGCCTTCGAGCACGGCGACAAGGCCTCCCCGCTGCAGGTGATCGGCAGTGCCCTCAAGCGTGCCCGCGGCACGGTGGTGCGCTTCTGGCCCGAGGAGAGCTACTTCGACAGCCCCAGGCTCTCGCTCTCGCGGCTCAAGCACCTGCTGCGCGCCAAGGCGGTGCTCTGCCCGGGGCTCAAGGTCACCCTGGTCGAGCCCGACGGCAACGAGAGCGTCTGGCAGTACGCGGATGGCCTGCGCGACTACCTGGCCCAGGCCACCGACGGCTATGAGGTGCTGCCCCCGTCTCCCTTCATCGGCCATTTTGCCGATGACGAGCACGGCGTGGACTGGGCCATCCAGTGGCTGCCCGAGGGTGGCGAACCGCTGCTCGAGAGCTATGTCAACCTGATCCCCACGACCCAGGGCGGCACCCACGTCAACGGCCTGCGGTCCGGCCTGCTCGAGGCCCTGCGCGAGTTCTGCGAGTACCGCAGCCTCCTGCCCCGGGGCGTCAAGCTCACCGCGGAGGACCTCTGGGAGCGGGTCTCCTACGTGCTCTCGGTGAAGATGCTCGACCCGCAGTTCGCCGGCCAGACCAAGGAGCGCCTGTCGTCGCGCACCGTGGCCGGTTTCGTCTCCGGGGTGGTCAAGGATGCCTTCTCGCTGTGGCTCAACCACCACGTCGACCAGGCCGAGGCGCTGGCCGAGCTGGTGATCAGTGCCGCCCAGCGCCGCCAGAAGAGCTCGAAGAAGGTGGCGCGCAAGAAGGTCACCTCGGGTCCGGCACTGCCCGGCAAGCTCGCCGACTGCTCGGGCCAGGACCCTGCCGGCAGCGAGCTCTTCCTGGTGGAGGGCGACAGCGCCGGCGGCAGCGCCAAGCAGGCACGCAACCGCGAGACCCAGGCGATCCTGCCGCTGCGCGGCAAGATCCTCAACACCTGGGAGGTGGAGTCCCATGACATCTACGGCTCCCAGGAAGTCCACGACATCGCCGTGGCCGTGGGCATGGACCCGGGCAGCGATAACCTCTCCAAGCTGCGCTACCACAAGATCTGCATCCTCGCGGATGCCGACTCCGACGGTCTGCATATCGCGACCCTGCTGTGCGCGCTCTTCGTGCGCCACTTCCCGGCGCTGGTGGATGCCGGCCACGTCTTCGTGGCCATGCCGCCGCTCTACCGCATCGACCTGGGCAAGGAGGTGCACTATGCCCTGGACGAGAGCGAGAAGGCGGCCATCCTGCGCAAGCTCGAGGGCAAGCGAGGCACGGTGAACGTGCAGCGCTTCAAGGGACTGGGCGAGATGAGCCCACTGCAACTGCGCGAGACCACCATGGCGCCGGAGACGCGCCGCCTGGTGCAGCTCACCCGCGAGGTCGGCGATGGCACCATGGAGATGATGGACATGCTGCTGGCCAAGAAGCGCGCCGGCGACCGCAAGAGCTGGCTGGAGGACTACGGCAACCTGGCGGATATCGAGGTCTGACCCGGCTTCGCCGGGAGCTATAAGCCGTAAGCTTGAAGCTGTAAGTAACCCCATGAATAAGTGGTTTTTCTTACAGCTTACGGCTTCAAGCTTACAGCTCTTCCACAACGTATCGTGCGGGCCACATCCCGCGAATTTTCCATGATGGCAGATAGGGCCCTGAACCCATGACCATGGATATCCAGGTGGCGGAGGGCGACGTCGAGCGCCTCTCGCTGCGCGAGTACACCGAGAAGGCGTACCTCGACTATTCGATGTACGTCATCCTCGACCGGGCGCTGCCGCACATCGGCGACGGCATGAAGCCGGTGCAGCGGCGCATCGTCTACGCCATGCGCGAGCTGGCGCTCGGTGCCAACGCCAAGTACAAGAAGTCGGCGCGTACCGTCGGCGACGTGCTGGGCAAGTTCCACCCCCACGGCGACAGCGCCTGCTACGAGGCGATGGTGCTGATGGCCCAGCCGTTCAGCTACCGCTACCCGCTGGTGGACGGCCAGGGCAACTGGGGCAGCCCCGACGATCCCAAGTCCTTCGCCGCCATGCGCTACACCGAGGCGCGGCTGTCGAAGTTCGCCGAGGTGCTGCTCGCCGAGCTCGGCCAGGGCACCGTGGACTGGACCCCCAACTTCGACGGCACCATGAACGAGCCGGTGGTGTTGCCGGCGCGTCTGCCCCACGTGCTGCTCAACGGCGGCACCGGCATCGCCGTGGGCATGGCCACCGACATCCCGCCGCACAACGTGGGCGAGGTGGTCGAGGCCACCTGCCACCTGCTGCGCCATCCCCAGGCCACCACGACGGACCTGCTCGAGGTCATGCCGGCGCCGGACTTCCCCACCGAGGCGGAGATCATCACCCCGCGCAGCGACCTGCGAAAGCTCTACGAGAGCGGGCGCGGCTCGGTGAAGCTTAGGGGTCGCTACGTGCGCGAGGAGGGCAACGTGGTGGTCACCGCGCTGCCCTACCAGGTGAGCGGGGCCAAGGTGCTCGAGCAGATCGCCGCCCAGATGCAGGCCAAGAAGCTGCCCATGGTCGCGGACCTGCGCGACGAGTCGACCCACGAGGAGCCGACGCGACTGGTGATCGAGCCGCGCTCCAACCGCGTCGACATCGAGGCGCTGATGGCGCACCTCTTCGCCACCACCGACCTCGAGAAGAACATCCGCGTCAACATGAACGTGATCGGGCTGGACGGCCGCCCGCGGGTCATGGCGTTGCCCGACCTGCTGGGCGAGTGGCTGCGCTTCCGCCGCGCCACGGTACGTCGTCGTCTCGAGCACCGCCTGGGCAAGGTCGAGGACCGCCTGCATATCCTCGAGGGCCTGCTGGCCGCCTACCTCAACATCGACGAGGTGATCCGCATCATCCGCGAGGAGGACGAGCCCAAGGCCGCGCTGATGGAGGCCTTCGGGCTCTCCGATCGCCAGGCCGAGGCGATCCTCGAACTGCGGCTGCGCCACCTGGCCAGGCTCGAGGAGATGAAGATCCGCGGCGAGCAGGACGAGCTCGAAGCCGAGCGCAAGCGCCTGCAGGAGCTGCTGGGCAGCGAGGCGGCGCTCACCGACCTGATCGAGGAGGAGCTGCGCGATGCCGCCGAGGCGCACGGTGACGCCCGTCGCTCGCCGCTGGTCGAGCGCGAGGAGGCCCGGGCGCTCTCCGAGGTGGAGCTGGTCGGCGCCGACCCGGTCACCGTGGTGCTCTCCGAGAAGGGCTGGATCCGCAGCGCCAAGGGCCACGAGATCGACCCCGCCGGCCTCTCCTACAAGGCCGGCGATCGCTTCCATCTCGCCGCCCGGGGCAAGACCAACCAGCCGCTGGTGCTGCTGGACGACACCGGGCGGGCCTACACGCTGTCGGCCCATAACCTGCCCAGCGCCCGCGGCCAGGGCGAACCGGTCACGGGGCGGGTCAACGTGGCGGCCGGGGCCCACATGGCCGGCCTGATGCTGGCACCGCCGGACAGGCGCTTCCTGCTGGCCTCAGACGGCGGCTACGGCTTCATCGCGCCCCTCGACGCGCTGATCGGCAAGAACAAGTCGGGCAAGGCGATCCTCAGCGTGCCCAAGGGCTGCAACGTGCTGTCGCCGCTGGAGGTGCCGGCCGAAGAGGGCGCCTGCGTGGCGGCGGTCTCCAACGAGGGACGGCTGCTGGTCTTCGAGCTCTCGCAACTGCCCGAGATGGCCAAGGGCAAGGGCAACAAGATGATCGACATCCCGGGTGCCCGGGCCGCCCGCCGCGAGGAGTTCGTGCGCGACCTGGTGGTACTGCCCGCCGGCGCGGCGCTGGTGGTGCATGCCGGCAAGCGGCATGTGACCCTGAAGGCCGGCGACCTGGACTACTATCGTGGCGAGCGCGGCCGGCGCGGCAGCAAGCTGCCCCGCGGCTTGCAGAAGGTGGATCGGCTGGAGATTGCGGAATGACACGACGCGTACTGATCCGCGCCACCGGGGTGGCACGCCCCGGTCAGCTGGCCGGCCTGGGCAAGGCGCTGGCGGCCAGCGGCGCCCGGCTGCTGGACATCAACCAGAGCGTGACTTTCGGCATCCTCTCCCTGGAGGCCCTGGTGGGGCTCGCCCGGGAGAGCGACCTGGAAGGCGCTCTGGCCACGACGGGAGACGCCCTGGGCCTGGACATCCAGGCGATCCAGGTGAGTGCCGAGGACTACCAGCGCTGGAGCGTGCAGGCGAGTCAGCCTCGGCTGATCCTGACCCTGCTGGCGCCCCACCTGCCGGCTGGGATCCTCGCCGAGGTGGGGGCGCTGACCGCCGAGCATGGGCTGACCGTGGAGCTGATCCACCGCCTCTCCGGTCGCGAGCCGCTGGACGGCGGCATGCCCGAGCACGGTGCCTGCGTGGAGTGCTGGCTGCGCGGCGAGGAGGTCGACCTCGACGCCCTGCGCGAGAAGGCCCTGGCGCTGGGTGCCATGCACGGCGTGGACATCGCCCTCCAGGAGGACTCCATCTGGCGACGGCATCGCCGCCTGGTCTGCTTCGACATGGACTCCACCCTGATCCAGACCGAGGTGATCGACGAGCTGGCCCGCCGCCACGGCGTGGGGGACGAGGTGGCGGAGGTCACCGAGCGGGCCATGCGCGGCGAGCTGGACTTCCAGCAGAGCTTCCGCGAGCGCATGGCGAAGCTCAGGGGGCTGGACGAGTCGGTGCTCGCCGAGATCGCCGAGTCCCTGCCGCTGATGGATGGCCTCGAGCGGCTGATGCGTCATCTCAAGCGGCTGGGCTATCGCACGGCGATCCTCTCCGGGGGCTTCACCTACTTCGCCCGCCACCTGCAGGAGACGCTCGGCTTCGACGAGGTCCATGCCAACGAGCTGCTGATCGAGAACGGCAAGGTCACCGGCGAGGTGCGCGAGCCGATCCTCGATGCCGACCGCAAGGCGGAGCTGCTCCACGAGATCGCTCGCCGCGAGGGCCTGGCCATGGAGCAGACCATCGCCGTGGGCGACGGTGCCAATGACCTCAAGATGCTGGCCGCCGCCGGGCTCGGCATCGCCTTCCGGGCCAAGCCCCTGGTGCGAGCCCAGGCGCGTCAGTCGATCTCCACCCTGGGGCTCGACGCCGTGCTCTACCTGATCGGCTATCGCCAGGGAGACCTGGAGGAGCCGGGGCAGTGAGCACGACCTTCGAGACATGGCGTGACCGCTTCGAACGGCTGCGTGCGCACAAGGCCTTCGAGCTGACGGTGATCACCATCATCGTCGTCTCGGCGCTGCTGATCGGCGCCAAGACCTACGAGGAGGAAGTCAGCCCCTTCCAGCAGTGGCTGCTGGTCATGGACGTGGCGGTGACGGTGTTCTTCCTGGTGGAGATCCTGATCCGCATGGCAGCGGAAAAACGCCTGCGCGACTTCTTCCGCAAGGGCTGGAACATCTTCGACTTCCTGATCGTCACCGCCAGCCTGATCCCCCTGGACGACTCGGAGATGGTGCTGCTGGCGCGGCTGCTGCGCATCTTTCGCGTGCTGCGTCTGGTCTCGATGATTCCCGAGCTGCGCATGCTGATGGCGGCGCTGGTCAAGTCGATCCCGCGCATGGGCTACGTGGCCCTGCTGATGTTCATCATCTTCTACATCTATGCGGCCCTCGGCAGCTTCCTGTTCGCCGAGGTGGACGACTTCCTGTGGGGCAACATCTCGATCGCCATGCTGACCCTGTTCCGCATCGCCACCTTCGAGGACTGGACCGACGTGATGTACGCCACCCAGGAGGTCTATGCCTGGAGCTGGATCTATTACCTGACGTTCATCTTCCTCACCGCCTTCATCTTCCTCAACATGATGATCGGCATCGTGCTCGACGTGATGCAGAAGGAGAGCGTGCAGATGGAGATCGAGAGCGGAAAGGGCGAGGCCGCCGAGCTGCACGGCCTGCGCAGCGACGTGCGAGAGCTGCGTGACCAGCTCTCGCGGATGGAGGCGCTGCTCGAACGCCGGAGTTGACAAAGCCTCTCAACCTTGATTCTCTAGAGCCATGAACATGACGGCGTACGACCTCGACCTACGACTACTAGCCCGCTCCTGAGAGCGTGGGCGATGCCGCCTGCATCGCCACTGTCCTTCGCCAGAAGGTCCCGGTCGAAACGAGGTCGTACCATGTCAGCCACCACCAGCAGTCCTTACATCAAGGCCCATGCCGTACCGAGTCGTCGCGAACGCGTTGCCGTTCGCATTTCTGGTGCGGTCGTGTCCGATACCTCGCGTGACGCCCCGACAGGCCCCCGGCCGTCGGGGCGTTGCCGTTTCTGAGCCGTATTCGCAAGAGTGCCGCATCGCCAGTCCAGGGAGAACGCCACCATGATGCTCGACAACCCCGCTACCAAGTACCGCCCCTTCGTGGCCGTCGACCTGCCCGACCGCCAGTGGCCGAACCGCCGCATCGAGACGCCGCCGCAGTGGTGCAGCGTCGACCTGCGCGACGGCAACCAGGCGCTGATCGACCCCATGGACCAGGAGCGCAAGCAGCGCTTCTTCGACCTGCTGGTCAAGATCGGCTTCAAGCAGATCGAGGTCGGCTTCCCCTCGGCCTCCCAGACCGACTTCGACTTCGTGCGTGCCCTGATCGAGCAGGACAAGGTACCCGATGACGTCACCATCCAGGTGCTGACCCAGGCCCGCGACCACCTGATCGATCGTACCTTCGAGGCGCTGAAGGGGGCGAAGAACGCCATCGTCCACGTCTACAACGCCACCGACCCGGTCTTCCGCCGCGTGGTCTTCCACGTCAGCAAGGAGGAGTGCATCCAGATCGCCGTGGACGCCACCGCCCGCATCCGGCAGCGCATGAGCGAGGCTCCCGAGACCAACTGGACCTTCCAGTACTCGCCGGAACTGTTCACCACCACCGAGATGGACTTCGCCAAGGAGGTGGTCGAGGCGGTCATGGAGACCTACGGGGCCACCGCGGAGGCCCAGATGATCGTCAACCTGCCGGCCACGGTGGAGGTCGCCACGCCCAACAACTATGCCGACCAGGTGGAGTGGTTCTGCCGCCATGTGAAGAACCGCGACGCCCTGATCGTCAGCGTGCACCCGCACAATGATCGTGGCACCGGCGTGGCCGCCGCCGAGCTGACGGTGATGGCCGGCGCCGATCGCGTCGAGGGCACTCTGTTCGGAAACGGCGAGCGGACCGGCAACGTCGACATCGTGACGCTGGCCATGAACCTCTACACCCAGGGCGTGCACCCGGGACTCGACTTCTCCAACATCACCCCGATCATGCGCGAGGTGGAGCACTGCAACCAGCTGCCGGTCCACCCGCGACACCCCTATGTCGGCGACCTGGTGTTCACGGCCTTCTCCGGCTCCCACCAGGACGCCATCAAGAAAGGCATGGCCGAGCGGCGTGACCATCCGGAGGCCGTCTGGGCGGTCCCCTACCTGCCCATCGACCCGCTGGATGTCGGGCGCAGCTACGAGGCGGTGATCCGCGTCAACAGCCAGTCCGGCAAGGGCGGGATCTCCTATCTGCTCGAGCAGGAGCACGGCATCGAACTGCCGCGCCGGCTCTCCATGGAGTTCAGCCAGGTGGTGCAGGAAGTGGCCGATCGCCTGGGGCGCGAGATCACCTCGCAGATGATCTACCAGGCCTTCGTCGACGAGTACCTGGCCAAGGTCTCGCCCTTCACCCTGGTCGGCCACCGCCTCTCTTCCGAGCCCGACAGCCCCCGGGTCAACTTGGAGGCGACCATCGAGGAGGATGGCGAGCGTCGCATCGTCACGGGCCAGGGCAATGGCCCGCTGGCCGCCTTCATCAAGGCGCTGGCCGCGGCCGGTCATGACGTGGAGATCATCGATTACCACGAGCACTCCCGGGGCCAGGGGGCCGACGCCGAGGCGATCGCCTACGTGGAGGTGCGCGCGGGCGACGAGGCCGTGTTCGGCGTCGGGACCGACGAGAGCATCACCAGTGCCTCCATGAAGGCGGTGATGAGCGCCCTCAACCGCCACCTCTCCACCCGGTCTCCGGCGCCCAACGTCACTGCAGCGTCACTGGAGGTTGCAAAATAAGTGGCCACATCGTGGCTGATCCGGCGACAGGCCGGCGCCACTCGGTTTGGTGCTTTCAGCTCGGCGCTCGGCGCTAAAGCGGTGTCTTGCTGGCCTCGCCGGGAATCTCCCGCACCAGCCGCGGCATCAGGAAGCCCGGCAACACCTCCCGCAGGCCCGCGACCAGTTCGCGGGCCTCGTCATCGGCTACATCGAAGTGCGCCGCCCCGGCTACCGGGTCGAGCACGTGGAGGTAGTAGGGCAGGATGCCGGCCTCGAACAGCCGCTCGGAAAGCGCGGCGAGAGGTGCGATGCCGTCGTTGACCCCCCGCAGCAGTACGCTCTGGTTGAGCAGGGTCACGCCGGCGGCACTCAGCCTGCGGCACGCCGCGATGACCGCCTCGTCGATCTCGTTGGCATGGTTGATGTGCAGCACCATCACCTTCTGCAGGCGGGTGGCGCCGAGCCAGCCGAGCAGGGCGTCGTCGATGCGGTCGGGGATCACCACCGGCAGTCGGGTGTGGATGCGCAGGCGCCTGAGGTGGGGAATGGCCGCCAGCCGCTCGACCAGCCAGGCCAGCTGGCGGTCGCTGGCGGCCAGGGGGTCGCCCCCGGAGAGGATGGCCTCGTGGAGCGTTGCATCGTCCCTCAGGTGGTCGAGGGTGGTCTCCCACTGGGCCCGCGAGGGGGCATTCTCCTCGTAGGGGAAGTGGCGGCGGAAGCAGTAGCGGCAGTTCACCGCGCAGGCGGGGCTCGCGATCAACAGGACCCGGCCGGGATACTTGTGGATCAGCCCCGGGGCGGGCGCATGCTCGGCTTCCTCGAGGGGGTCGGCCACATAGCCGGGCGCCACCAGCGCCTCCTCGGCCAGCGGCAGTACCTGGCGCAGCAGGGGGTCGGACGGGTCGCCGGGGCGGATGCGCGCCAGGTAGGCCTCGGGGACCCGAACCTCGAAGAGGGCATGGCCACGCTCGGCACCCGGCCAGAAGGCCTCGTCGAGTCCCAGGCGGCGGCACAGCTCGTGGGGGTCGCGAATCGCCCTGGCCAGCTGGGTCTGCCAGCGAGCCTGGAGGGGCAGGGGGCGGGCCTCCCGGTCGGGGCGCTGCAAAAGGGCGCTGCTTCGGGTTATCATGCGACACACCAGTCAATACGGACGGGGACGAGCTCCCCGTCGAACTTCATCTGCTTGCGCGCGCCCCCGGCCAGTGCCGGTGGCGCGCTCGAATATGGGTAAGACATCATGGCCAATTATTCTACCAACGAATTCAAGGGCGGTCTGAAGGTGATGCTGGACGGTGACCCGTGCAGCATCGTCGAGAACGAGCTGGTCAAGCCCGGCAAGGGACAGGCCTTCAACCGCGTCAAGCTGCGCAACCTGATGACCGGCCGCGTCTGGGAGCGCACCTTCAAGTCCGGTGATTCCCTGGAGGCCGCCGACGTCCTCGAGCTGGAGATGGAGTACCTCTACACCGACGGTGACATGTGGTACTTCATGAAGACCGATGGCTCCTTCGAGCAGTATGCCGTGGAGAAGAAGGCCCTGGGGGATACCGAGAAGTGGCTCAAGGAGCAGGTCCCCTACACCGTGACCCTGTGGAACGACAACGTGATCAACGTCACCCCGCCGAACTTCATCGAGCTGGAAGTGACCGAGACCGATCCGGGTCTCAAGGGTGACACCGCCCAGGGCGGCTCCAAGCCGGCGACCCTCTCCTCCGGCGCCGTGGTCCGCGTGCCGCTGTTCATCAACGAGGGCGAGGTGCTGAAGGTGGATACGCGCTCCGGCGAGTACGTTTCCCGCGCTTGATTACATTGAGCTACGAGCTACGAGCTACAAGCGGCGCTGGGGACAGGCCGAAGCGGAGGTCCTATGCCAGGGGTGAGAAGCACTGCTTCGAACGGGCTGGCCATGGATGGCCAGCACCGGACCTGCATGCGGAGCAGGATGCGAGAGCGCAGCAGGGCATCGGTAGCGCCCAGGGATGGGTTTACAGCGCCTCCGCGATGGTCCGACACTTCGGGGCCTGTCGCCGATAAGCCGCAGCTCTGCACTCTGAAAGGCCACGCTTACGGCGTGGCCTTGTCGGTTCTGGAGGTTGGAAAATGACGGACGACTGGCGCCCTACGGCGACGATCGAGACGCTGCGCGAGCGGGCCCGCCTGCTGGCCGAGGTGCGCGCCTTCTTCGCCCGGCGCGGCGTGCTGGAGGTGGAGACGCCGGTGCTGGGCCACGGCGGCAGCACCGAGGTGCACCTGGCCTCCCTGTCCGCCGAGGCCACCACCCCGGCCGGGCGCGAGCGGCTCTGGCTGCAGACCTCCCCGGAGTTCGCCATGAAGCGGCTCTTGGCCGCCGGCTCAGGGCCGATCTTCCAACTGGCCCGAAGCTTTCGCGACGGGGAGGTGGGGCGGCGCCACAACCTCGAGTTCACCATGCTGGAGTGGTATCGCCCCGGGCTCGCGCTCGATGCGCTGATCGAGGAGACCGCTGCCCTGGTCAACGCCGTGCTGGGCCAGGAACTGGGGGATAAGCCGGTACCGCCGCGCCGGCGCCGCTACCGCGAGCTGTTCCGCGAGCACCTGGCCATCGACCCCTTCAGTGCCCCACTTGGCGAGCTGCGGCGCCTGGCGGGGGCGGTGGGCGGCCTGGACATGGCCGACGGTGACCGCGACGGCTGCCTCGACCTGCTGATGAGTTTCGAAATCGAGCCCTATCTCGGACGTGAGGGCCTCGACGTGGTGGTGGACTACCCGGCCAGCCAGGCGGCCCTGGCGCGTCGGCATCGCGACCCGGAGGACGGTGAATGGGTGGCATCGCGCTTCGAGCTCTATCGGGAAGGGCTGGAGCTGGCCAACGGCTACGACGAGCTCACCGATGCCGCCGAACAGGCGGCGCGCTTCGCGGCGGACAACGCCGCCCGGCGGGCGGCGGGGCTGCCCGAGGTGGACGCGGACCAGCGCCTGCTGGCGGCCCTGGCGCACGGCATGCCGGCGGGCAGTGGGGTGGCGCTGGGCCTCGACCGGCTGATCCAGCTGGCGCTGGGCAAGTCGAGCGTGGCGGAGGTCATGGCCTTCGCCACGCCGCGCTGCTAGACGCTCCCAGCGACTGTCCCATCCGCACCTTGGCGCCGGGCGAGATGGTGTTGGCGAAGCTGACCGGCTCACTGAACGCCATCACCACCGTGGAGCCGAGCTTGAAGCGCCCCAGCTCCTCGCCCTTCGCCAGGCGCACCGGGGTGTCGAAGCGCAGGCGCTGCACGTCGCCCCGGGGCAACGGGGTGATCTGCCCGGCCCACACCGTCTCGATGGCGGCGACGATCATCGCCCCCACTAGCACCACCGCCATGGGCCCCTGCTCGGTATCGAAGTGGCACACCAGCCGCTCGTTGCGGGCGAACAGGTTGGGCACCTGCTCGGTGGTGGCGGCGTTCACCGAGAAGAGCCGGCCCGGGACGTAGACCATCTCGGTGAGGGTGCCGCTGGCGGGCATGTGCACCCGGTGGTAGTCGCTCGGCGAGAGGTAGACGGTGGCAAAGCTGCCGCCGAGGTAGCGGCGCGCCGCCTCGCCGTCGCCGCCGAGCAGCTCCATCATCGAGAAGCGGTGGCCCTTGGCCTGGAGCAGCTGGCCGGCCTCGACGGCGCCGAACTGCGAGAGGGTGCCATCGGCGGGGGAGACCAGGCCCTCGCCGACGGGACGGGCGTCCTCCTCCAGGGTGCGGGTGAAGAAGTCGTTGAAGGTAGCATAGGCCGTCGGGTCGGGCTCGGCGGCCTCGTCCATGTCGACCCTGAATTGACGGATGAAGGCCTTGATCAGGGCGTTTTTCAGCCAGGGCAGTCGGCAGTCGGCGAGCCCGCCCACCAGCCGCGAGAGCAGATGGTGGGGGAGCGGGTACTGGATCAGGGCAAAGAGTCGGGAGAGTGGCAAGGGGGTGTCCTATGTCTCGATCGGCGTATCGTCGCGGTTGCCCCACTCCTTCCAGGAGCCGGCATAACCGCGAATCTTCTCGAAGCCCAGCGCCTTGCCCACCAGCCAGGTGAAGCCGCTGCGGTGGTGGCTCTGGCAGTGGGTGACCACTTCCATGTCCGGGGTCAGGCCCAGGGCCTCGAGCTCGGTGATGAGCTCCGCATAGTCGCGGATCCGCAGGCCGTGCTCCCGGTCCATGGCGTCGGTCCACTCCATGTTCACCGCGCCGGGGATGTGGCCCAGGCGCGCATTGTTGCCCTTCTCCCCGTCGTATTCTGCGCGGGAGCGGGCATCCCAGATCGCGAAGCCCTTCTCGCCCAGGCGCTCCTGGAGTTCGAGGCGGTCGATGGCGACCTCGGGATGCAGGATCTCCGCCTCGTAGTCGCTGGGACGGGGGGAGCGTGCCTCGGTGGAGACGGGCCGGCCGGCCTCCCGCCAGGCGTGGATGCCGCCATTGAGGTAGGAGTAGCGGGTGTGGCCGATCAGCTCCAGGGTCCACAGCAGGCGTCCGGCCCAGCCGCCGCCCTCGTCGTCGTAGGCGACCACATGGGTGTCCCGGGTCAGGCCGAGCAACGAGAACAGCCGGGAGAGCGCCTCCACCGTGGGCACCTCGTTGGGCACGCTGCTGCCGGCCGGGTCCTCGCCGCGCATCAGCAGGCGATGATCCAGGAAGACGGCGCCGGGGACGTGCCCCTCGCCATAGCTCTCGGCCCTGAGCGGCACGTCGATGATCAGCAGCGATGGCTCGTCCAGGTGAGCGGCGAGCTGGTCGGGCTCGATGATCAGCGGGAGCAGGTTGTCTTCGGAACTCATGGCACATTCTCCTTAAATTCAGCTCCTTAAACTCGACTCCTTGATTCAGGCACGCTTGAGGCGGGCGTCTGGCGTCAGGTGTCCTCGAGACTCTCGAGGATGCGTCGGTAGCTGGCAAAGCGTTCGGGATGGATGTCGCCGCGCTCCACGGCCGCGAGCAGGGCGCAACCCGGCTCGTGGCGGTGGCGGCAGTCGCGGAAGCGGCAGTGGCCGAGGAGGTCGCGGAACTCGACGAAGCCCTCGGTGACCTGCTGCTCGTCCAGGTGGCTAAGGCCGAACTCGCGGATCCCCGGGGAGTCGATCAGCTCGCCCTCGCTGGCCTCCTTGGCATCGCCCGAGGCAGGGCTCGGCAGGCGGTAGAGGCGCGCGGTGGTGGTGGTATGGGTGCCCTTGCGCGAGTCCTTGGACAGCGCCCCGATGCGAAGTTCCTCGTCCGGCAGCAGGCGGTCGATCAGCGAGGACTTGCCCACGCCGCTCTGGCCCACGAACACCGAGGTGCGCCCGGCGAGCCGGGCGTGCAGGGCCGAGAGGCCATCCTCTCGCTCGGTGGTGGTGGTGACCACCGGGTAGCCCAGGGCCTCGTAACGGGCCAGCAGGTCGCGCAGTTCGCCGCCGTGCTCCGGCAGCAGGTCGATCTTGTTGAGCACCAGCACCGGGGCGATGCCGGTGGCCTCGGCGGCCACCAGATAGCGGTCGATCAGGTTGGCGTGAGGCGCCGGCTCCACTGCGAAGACGATCAGGATCTGGTCGATGTTGGCGGCTACCGGCTTGAGCTGGCCGCGTGTGTCGGGGCGCTCCAGGACGCTGTCGCGCTCGCCCCGGGCCACCACCACGCCGTCATTGGCGTCATGGGCGGCACGCCAGATCACCCGGTCGCCGGTCACCAGCCCCTCGAGATTGGCGCGCAGGTGGCAACGCACGGGCTTGCCGCCCTGCTCGGGTCGCACATCCAGGGTGCGGCCGAAGTGGGCGATCACCCGGCCGCCCTGTTCGGGCCCGTATTCGCCGGCGGCCAGCTTCTCGCCGTCCCGGGAGTCGCGCCGGTCGGCGCGTCGGGCGCGTTCGGCCTGGACCTTCTCGATGCGCCAGCGCTGCTGGCGGTTCAACTTGCGTTTGCTCATGGGGGCCTGAAGCTCGCTACAATGGGCCTCATTGTACTCACCCAAGGTGGCCGCTGTCGTCAGCGGGCGCCATGCAAGGAACCCAAATGGCAGAGCATTCCCCGTCCGAGACCCCCGACACCCGGGACCCGCGCCGCCAGCGCCTGGTGTGGATCGACCTGGAGATGACCGGACTCGACCCGAACCGCGAGCGGATCATCGAGGTGGCGACCCTGGTCACCGACAGCGAGCTCAATGTTGTCGCCGAGGGGCCGGTGATCGCGGTGCACCAGCCCGACACCCTCCTCGAGGCAATGGACGAGTGGAACACACGGACCCATGGCGGCTCCGGGCTGGTGACACGGGTCAAGGAGAGCCCGGTCGACACTGCCGAGGCCGAACGGCAGACGCTGGCCTTCCTCAAGGCGCATGTCGCGCCCGGCTCCTCGCCCATGTGCGGCAATAGCATCCACCAGGACCGCCGCTTCCTGGAGCGGGAGATGCCCGAGCTGCTGGCCTTCTTCCACTATCGCAACCTGGATGTCTCGACCCTGAAGGAGCTGGCCAAGCGCTGGAACCCGGGGGCGCTGGTCGGCTTCCAGAAGCGCAACGTGCACCTCGCCATGGACGACATCAAGGAGTCCATCGCCGAGCTGGCGCATTATCGCCGTACCTTCCTGCGCCTGGCGGAGGACGAGAGCGACGAGGAAGAATAGCGCCGCGCTGCAAGCGCAGATATCCAAACAGGTAAGCAACGAGTTGGTTGCGAGCGGCACCGGGGACAGGTCATAGAGGGGGGCCTACGCCATGGATGGCGTCGGTAGCGTACAGGGAGGTATTAACAGCGCCCCCTCGGAGACCTGTCGCCGGTAAAGCCGCGCTTCCAGGCGTAAGCCTCAGCCGCTGGCAATCAGCCGCTGGCGCTTGTCCCGCTGGCGGGCCAGGGCCCAGCGTACGTGTTCGCGCACCAGGTCGGAGGGGTAGGACAGGCGTGCCCAGAGGGCGGCTTCCACGGCCTCGCTCCAGGGGGCGTTGCCGAGCCCCACGGCGAGGTTGCGCAGCCAGCGCGCGTAGCCGATGCGACGGATCGGGCTGCCGGCGGTCTTCTCCAGGAACTCCTCCTCGCCCCAGGCGAACAGTGCGACCAGATTCGCACGGTCCAGGTCATGGCGGGGGGCGAAGTCGGCCTCGCGGGAGACCCGGGTAAAACGGGTGAAGGGGCAGACCAGCTGGCAGTCGTCGCAGCCGAACACCCGGTTGCCCATGGCCTCCCGGTAGTGCTCGGGAATGGCCCCGAACAGCTCGATGGTCAGATAGGAGATGCAGGCCCGGGCATCGACCACCCGGTCCTCGACGATGGCGCCGGTCGGGCAGGCGGTGCGGCAGGCGCTGCAGCTGCCGCAGTGGTCGCCCTCGAAGGGCGCGTCCACCGGCAGCGGCAGGTCGGTGTAGAGTTCACCCAGGAAGAACAGCGAGCCGGCCCTGGGGTTGAGCAGCATGGCGTTCTTGCCGAACCACCCCAGCCCCGCCTTGCGGGCCAGGGCCCGTTCCATCACCGGGGCCGAATCGACGAAGGCGCGATAGCCGAAGGGTCCGACCTCTGCCTCGATCCACTTGGCGAGTGTCGCCAGCCGCTTGCGCATCAGCTTGTGGTAGTCCCGCCCGGTGGCATAGCGCGAGACGTAGGCGGTCTCCGGCTGGCCGAGCACCTTCGCCGTCTCCACCTCGGCGGGCAGGTAGTCCAGGCGTACACTGATCACCCGCACCGTGCCCGGGACCAGCTCCGCCGGCCGGGTGCGCTTGGTGCCGTGCTTGGCCATGAAGCCCATCTCGCCATGGTGGCCGGCGGCCAGCCAGCGTGTCAGGCGCTGCTCGTCCTCGGCCAGGTCGACGTCGGTGATGCCCAGTTGCTGGAAGCCGAGCTCGCGGCCCCAGGCCTTGATCCTCGCGGCGAGGCCGGTCATGTCGGGTTCGTCACCTGGAGCGGACACTGGGGTCATGATCGAGAAAACACCATGCAGATCGGCCCCATGACTTGGCGTGGGGCGCAGAGAAATTACACTCGGTATGGTAAAGCATCCCGAACGAGGAGACATCGGATGGCCCGGAAAGCCGTACATCCCGAGCCGCACCCACGGCCGCTCTATCGCGCCGACCAGGTGCGCGAGCTCGACCGGCGAACCATCGCCGCCGGCATCGAGGGCTTCGCCCTGATGCAGCGCGCGGCCGCGGCCGCCTGGCAGAGCCTGAGGGCCCGCTGGCCCGGGGTGCCCTCGCTCAGCGTGTTCTGTGGCGGCGGCAACAACGGCGGCGATGGCCACGTGCTGGCGGCGCTGGCCGCCGCCGAGGGGCTCGCCGTGCAGCGCATCCTGCTCAAGCCGATCGACGAGCTGTCCGGGGATGCCAGGCGCGCCGCCGACATGGCCACCGCGGCCGGGGTGGGGGCCGAGTCCTGGCGGGCGGAGCTCGCCCTCGAGGGCGAACTGATCGTCGACGCCCTGCTGGGCACCGGCCTCGGCGGCGAGGTGCGCGGCGAGGCACGCGAGGCGATCGAGGCCATCAATGCCAGCGTCCTGCCGGTGCTGGCCATCGACATTCCCTCGGGGCTGCATGCCGACACCGGTGCTGTCCTCGGTACGGCGGTCCGGGCGAGTCGAACCGTGACCTTTATCGGCGACAAGCTCGGCCTGCACACCGGCGCGGCCCCCTCCTGCGTGGGCGAACTGGATTTTCGGGCCCTCGGCGTCGACGCCGAGGGCGAGACGGACATCGTGCCGGCGGCCCGTCTGCTCGGCCCCGGGCTGATCGCGGCCTGGCTGCCGCCCCGCGACCGCACCACGCACAAGGGAGACGTCGGCCATGCGCTGGTGCTGGGCGGGGCCCCGGGCTTCGGCGGGGCGGCGCTGCTCGCCGCCGAGGCCTGCGCACGGCTGGGCGCCGGCAAGGTGAGCCTGGCCACGGCGCCCGAGCATGTGACGGCGAGCCTGGTACGCCGCCCCGAGGTCATGGTCCACGGGATTCGCGGTGCCGGGGACCTCGCCGGACTGGCGGTTCGTGCCGACGTGCTGGTGGTGGGGCCGGGGCTGGGCCAGGGCAGCTGGGGGCAGGGCGTGCTGCAGGCGGCCCTGGCGGCCGCGAGGCCGCTGGTGGTGGATGCCGATGCCCTCAACCTGCTGGCGACCCGTTTCACCGGCCAGCGCCGCGAGGACTGGGTGCTGACGCCGCACCCCGGCGAGGCCGCTCGCCTGCTCGGCCTTTCCGCCGGCGAGATCGAGGCCGACCGGCCCGCGGCGGCCCTGGCCCTGCAGCGGCGCTATGGCGGGGTGGTGGTGCTCAAGGGCGCCGGCAGCCTGGTGGCCGGCCCCGAGGGGCTCGCCGTCTGCCCCTACGGCAATCCGGGCATGGCCAGCGGCGGCATGGGCGATGCGCTCTCCGGCATCCTGGGCGCGCTGCTGGCCCAGGGGCTGCCCCTCGAGCCGGCAGTCCGACTCGGCGTGCTGGTACATGCCCTGGCCGCCGACATGGCGGCCCGGGAGGGGGGCGAGCGTGGCCTGCTGGCCGGCGATCTGGCATCCTGTGCACGAATTCTGGTCAACCCGACGATGGGCGAGGACGATGCAGCTGCGACTCGATGACGAAGACCGCCAGGTCGCCTTCGGCGAGTGCTTGGGGCGTGCCCTGGACGGCCAGGGTCGCGTGCACCTGACCGGCGAGCTGGGGGCCGGCAAGACAACGCTGGCCCGTGGTATCCTGCGCGCCTGCGGCCACCGGGGGGCGGTCAAGAGCCCCACCTACACCCTGGTGGAGCCCTACGAGCTGGACGGCATTCGTGTGCACCACTTCGACCTCTACCGCCTGGGCGACCCCGAGGAGCTGGAGTTCATCGGTGGCCGCGACCTGCTTGCCGAGGACGCGCTCTGCGTGATCGAGTGGCCGGAGCGGGGCGAGGGCTGGCTGCCGGCCCCGGATCTGGAGGTGAGCCTGCGGCTGGCCGGCAGCGGGCGCGAGGCGACGCTCGAGGCCCGCAGCGAACATGGCCGGGCGGTGCTCGAGCGCCTGGCGGCGATGCCGGCTCTGGCCGGCTGGATCCTGGACAGGGAAGGTGAAGCAGCGAGATGACACGCATGAGACCGGCAGGGTGTCTGCTGGCCGGGCTGGGGGGGCTGCTGCTGTGGCTCGCCAGTGGCCTGGCCCATGCCGCCAGCGTCGACAACCTTCGCCTCTGGGCGGCGCCCGACCATGCCCGCCTGGTCTTCGACCTCTCCTCCCCGGCGCAGGCCAATGTCTTCAGCCTCGACAATCCGCGCCGCCTGGTGATCGACCTGGACGACAGCCAGCTCAATGCCAGCGTCGACCGGCTGGACCTCGAGGGGAGTGCCATCAGCACCCTGCGCACCGGTGTGCGCGACGGCAATGGCCTGCGGGTGGTGCTGGAACTCGAGCGGGAGGTCGAGCCCCGTCACTTCAGCCTGGCGCCCAACGACCAGTACGGACATCGCCTGGTGGTGGACCTGGAGTATCCCGGCGAGAGCGCCGTGGAGGACCCCATCGACCCCATCGAGGCGATGATCCGCGAGCAGGAGATTGCCGCCGAACGCGCCCGCAGCGAGGCGGTGGCGGAGGGTGCTGACCCGGCCGATATCGACGCCGCCCAGGTACTGGAGCCGGCCAAGCCCCATCCCAAGCGCGACATCATCATCGCCATCGACGCCGGTCATGGCGGCGAGGACCCGGGGGCAATCGGGCCGTCCGGCACCCGCGAGAAGGACGTCGTGCTGGAGATGGCCAAGCGCCTGGCCCGGCTGGTCAACGCCGCTGAGGGATTCCGGGCGGTGATGATCCGCGACGGCGACTACTACATCGGTCTGCGCCAGCGGACCCGCATCGCCCGGGAGCAGAAGGCCGACTTCTTCGTGTCGATCCATGCCGATGCCTTCAACAGCCCGCGGCCCAACGGCAGCTCGGTCTATGCCCTGTCCCAGCGAGGGGCCACCTCGGAGACCGCCCAGTGGCTGGCCGCCAGCGAGAACGAGGCCGACCTGATCGGCGGGGTCGACGGCAACCTGTCGCTGGACGACAAGGACGAGGTGCTGCGTGGCGTGCTGCTCGACCTGACCATGACGGCGACCCTCAACGACTCCCTGACCATCGGCGGCCAGGTGCTCGACCAGCTGGGGCGGGTCAACCGGCTGCACAAGTCGCGGGTCGAGCAGGCCGGTTTCATGGTGCTCAAGTCGCCGGACATCCCCTCGCTGCTGGTCGAGACCGGCTTCATCTCCAATCCGGACGAGGAGCGCCGGCTGCGCGACGGCGGCTATCAGCAGCGGATGGTCGAGGCCCTCTTCGGCGGCATCCGCGGCCACTTCCAGCGCAACCCGCCGCCGGCCAGCCTGCTGGCCTGGCAGCGCGACCGCAACCGCAGCCCCGAGGGCAACGAGTATCGCATCCAGCCCGGCGATACCCTCTCGGAGATCGCGGCCCGCCACAGCGTGCCGGTGGCCCAGCTCAAGCAGGCCAACGAGCTCAACGGCGATGTGATCCGGGTCGGACAGGTGCTGCGCATCCCCCGGTCGTGATGCCGGCGCCCCCTCTTCAGACCCGAAACCCTCGGAGCGACATGTCAGAGAAGCGACACATCCAGATCCTCGATCCCCGCCTGGCCAACCAGATCGCCGCCGGCGAGGTGGTCGAGCGTCCGGCCTCGGTGGTCAAGGAACTGGTGGAGAACGCCATCGATGCCGGCAGTCGGCGCATCGAGGTCGAGCTGGAGAATGGCGGGGCCCGACTGATTCGCGTCAGGGACGACGGCAGCGGCATCGGCGAGGCCGACCTGCCGCTGGCGCTGTCGCGCCACGCCACCAGCAAGATCGTCTCCCTGGAGGAGCTCGAGGGCGTGGCAAGCCTGGGCTTCCGCGGCGAGGCCCTGGCATCGATCAGCTCGGTGGCGCGCCTCGAGCTGGTCTCCAATACCGACGAGGACCCGCGCAGCGGCTGGCGCGTGGTGGCCGAGGGGCGGCGCATGGAACCCCGCGTGACCCCGGCCCCGCATCCGCGCGGCACCTCGGTGACGGTCCGTGACCTCTTCTTCAACACCCCGGCACGGCGCAAGTTCCTGCGCACCGAGAAGACCGAGTTCGGCCACGTCGAGGAGGCCTTCCGGCGCCAGGCGCTGTCGCGCTTCGACATCGGCTGGGTGCTGCGCCACAACCACAAGACCCTCCACCAGCTGCCGGTGGGCGATGACCCGGTGGCCCGCGAGCGACGTCTCCAGTCCCTGCTCGGCAAGGCCTTCCTGGAGAATGCCCTGCACCTGGACCTGGAGGTGGGTGGCCTGCGGCTGTGGGGCTGGGTCGGGCTGCCGACCCACTCCCGGGCCCAGGCCGACCAGCAGTACTTCTTCGTCAACGGCCGTGTGGTGCGCGACCGGCTGGTCGCGCATGCCATCCGCCAGGCTTACCGCGACGTCCTCTTCCACGGCCGCCACCCGGTGTTCGTGCTCTACCTCGAGGTCGACCCCAGGGTGGTGGACGTCAACGTCCATCCCACCAAGCATGAGGTGCGCTTCCGCGACGGGCGGATGGTCCACGACTTCCTGTTCTCGAGCCTGCACCGCGCGCTGGGCGAGGCTCGGCCTGGCGAGGGCAGCGAGCGCGACGACGCGCCCGAGGCGGCGGACGGCGTGCGCGAGACGGCGCCGGCCTGGCAGCAGCAGCCGATGTCGTTGCCAGGGCAGGACGAACGCGTCACGCCGAATCGCGTCAGGGCCTTCATGGAGGGCTACCGGGCGCTGCATCCCGACCACGAGGAGAGCCTGCTGACCCCGCAACCGGCCGCCCCGGCCCCCGGG
Source organism: Halomonas rhizosphaerae (assembly GCF_030010555.1). Taxonomy (GTDB): domain Bacteria; phylum Pseudomonadota; class Gammaproteobacteria; order Pseudomonadales; family Halomonadaceae; genus Halomonas; species Halomonas rhizosphaerae. The sequence goes on along the minus strand of NZ_JASCQP010000021.1, from coordinate 32,352 downwards.
GGCAGCGCCGCGGACGTGGCCCTCGAGGAGCGTCGTGCCTCGCAGGCGGGCCGCGCCCCGCGCCCGGCGATGCCCGAGGAGGACGCGACCCGCGCGCCGCCGCTGGGCTATGCCGTGGCCCAGCTGCACGGGGTCTACATCCTCTCGCAGACCGAGCGCGGCCTGGTGATGGTGGACATGCACGCCGCCCACGAGCGCATCGTCTACGAGCGGATGAAGACCCAGGTCCATGGCGGCGCCGGGGGTGAAGGTGGATTGCAGGCCCAGCCGCTGCTGGTGCCGGTGTCGCTGGCGGCGAGTCCCGCCGAGGTGGCCACCGCCGAAGCCGAGCATGACGCCTTCGCACGCCTCGGCGTGGAGCTCGACGTGGCCGGCCCCGAGACCCTGCTGGTGCGCCAGGTGCCGGTGCTTCTCGCCGATGCCGACGTGGAGCCGCTGGTGCGTGACATGCTCGCCGACCTGGAGCGCTACGGCCGCTCCGACCGTCTCGAGGCGCGCATCAACGAGCTGCTCGCGACCATGGCCTGTCACGGCAGCGTGAGGGCCAATCGCCAGCTGGGGCTCGAGGAGATGAATGCCCTGCTGCGCGACATGGAACGCACCGAGCGCAGCGGCCAGTGCAACCACGGCCGCCCCACCTGGACCGAGATGAGCATGAAGGAGCTGGACCGCCTCTTCCTGCGCGGGCAGTAGACCCATGATCGATACGCGTCCCCCCGCCATCCTGCTGATGGGGCCCACCGCCGCCGGCAAGACCGACCTGGCCATTGCTCTCCACGAGCGGCTGGGCTGCGAGCTGGTCAGCGTCGATTCGGCCATGGTCTACCGCGGCATGGACATCGGCAGCGCCAAGCCCTCGCCCGAGGAGCTGGCCCGGGCACCGCACCGGCTGATCGACATCCGCGACCCGGCCGAGCCCTATTCTGCCGCCGACTTCCGCGGGGACGCCCTGCGCGAGATGCGCCGGATCAGCGACGCCGGCCGGGTCCCGCTGCTGGTGGGCGGCACCATGATGTACTTCAAGCACCTGCTCGAGGGGGTGGCCAACCTGCCCGCCTCGGACCCGGCGGTGCGCGCCGAGCTGGCGCACAGGGTGGCGCGTCATGGCCTGGCCGCACTGCACGAGGAGCTGGCCCGGGTCGATCCGGTCTCGGCGGCGCGGATCCATCCCAATGATCCCCAGCGACTGATACGGGCGCTGGAGGTTTACCGGCTGGCGGGCCGCTCCCTCAGCGAGCTGTGGGGCGAGCAGCGCCGTGAAACCTTTCCCTGGCGCTCGCTGTCGATAGGCCTCGCGCCGGCCGATCGTGGCGTGCTCCATGCGCGTATCGCGCAGCGCTTCATGGCGATGCTCGATGCCGGTTTCATCGACGAGGTGGCGGCCCTGAGGGCGCGCGGCGACCTCGCTGCCTCACTGCCCTCCATGAAGAGCGTGGGTTATCGTCAGGCATGGGCCTGCCTCGAGGGCGAGTTCGGGCGTGACGAGTTCTCACGGCGCGGGATCATCGCGACCCGCCAGCTGGCCAAGCGCCAGCTGACCTGGATGCGCAGCTGGCCGGGGCTGCACTGGGTCGACAGCCTGGGCCCCGACCCCTTGGCCGAGGTATTGAAACTGGTGCGCGAATTCGGCACTTAGCGTAAGATGGGCCTTTCGGTGGCCGGGTGAACAGGCCCCTCAGGGTATCCAGCGTTGCCCCCTGGCGGGAGCGACGAAGACCGACATAACATCAACCCCCAGAGACACTTCAGGGAGAGCAACATGTCCAAAGGGCAGTCCCTTCAAGACCCGTACCTGAACATCCTGCGCAAGGAGCGCATTCCGGTATCGATTTTCCTGGTCAACGGCATCAAGCTGCAGGGCCAGATCGAGTCCTTCGACCAGTTCGTCATCCTGCTGCGCAACACCGTCAGCCAGATGGTCTACAAGCACGCCATCTCCACCGTGGTGCCGTCGCGCAACGTGCGCCTGCCGGCCCCGGATGCGCAGCCGGACCCTGATGCGTGAGGTATTGATTGTTTTTTGAACGTCCCGACGCCGGCGAGACGGCGATCCTTGTCCATGTGGATTTCCAGGACGAGCAGGAGCGCGAGGACGCGGGTGAGTTCCTCGAACTCGTGCGCTCGGCCGGCGCGGAGCCGGCCACCCTGATCACCGGCAGTCGCAAGCGCCCCGACTCCCGCACCTTCGTGGGGTCGGGCAAGCTCGAGGAGCTGCGCGAGGCAAAGGCCGTGCATCACGCCGAGCTGGTGATCTTCAACCATGGCCTGAGCCCCTCCCAGGAGCGCAACCTGGAGCGCGAGCTCAAGTGCCGGGTGATCGACCGTACCGGCCTGATCCTCGACATCTTCGCCCAGCGCGCCCGGACCCATGAGGGCAAGCTGCAGGTCGAGCTTGCCCAGCTCGAGTACATGTCGACCCGACTGGTGCGCGGCTGGACCCACCTGGAGCGTCAGAAGGGCGGCATCGGCCTGCGGGGCCCGGGCGAGACCCAGCTCGAGACCGACCGCCGCCTGCTGCGGGCGCGCATCAAGGCGATCCACAAGCGGCTCGACAAGGTGCGCAGCCAGCGCAGCCAGAATCGTCGGGCCCGTTCCCGGGCGGAGATCCCCAGCGTCTCGCTGGTGGGCTACACCAACGCCGGCAAGTCCACGCTCTTCAACGCCCTGACGTCCGCCAGGGTCTATGCGGCCGACCAGCTCTTCGCTACCCTCGACCCGACGCTGCGTCGCCTCGAGATCGAGGACGTGGGGCCGGTCGTGCTCGCCGACACCGTGGGCTTCATCCGTCACCTGCCCCACAAGCTGGTCGAGGCCTTCCGCGCCACCCTGCAGGAGGCCGCCGAGGCCTCGCTGCTGGTGCACGTGATCGATGCCGCCGACCCTGACCGCGAGCTCAACGTCGCTCAGGTCGAGGCGGTGCTCGACGAGATCGGTGCCCTCGAGGTGCCGACCCTCAAGGTGATGAACAAGATCGACCTGCTCGACAGCGCACCGCGCATCGAGCGCGACGGAGAGGGCAGGCCCGAGGTGGTCTGGCTCTCGGCCCGCGATGGCAAGGGGCTCGAGCTGCTGGCGCAGGCGCTCTCGGAGTGCCTGGCCGATGACATCATCGACTTCGAGCTCTGCCTGGCCCCGGAACAGGGCAGGCTGCGGGCCGGACTGCACGACCTCGGTGCGGTGCGCGGGGAGCGCTTCGATGACGAGGGGCATACCCTGCTGGAGGTGCGCCTGCCACGGCGCGATTTCCTGCAGCTGATGGCGCGACTGGGCGAGCGCGCCGACGACTACCTGCCGACAGCCCTGCAGGCGCCGCCGGTATGGGAGGCGTGACGCGAGGAGGCCGGTCCGCTGGCGGGCAGGCCAGCAGCCACAACACGATGACAGGGACGCCGGGCTGCGCCGGGCGATACCCGCAGGATCGCAACCGATGTCCGTCGCCGGCACGCCTGGTGGCGGGATGCAACGCATAGTGGAGACGACGTATGGCCTGGAATGAGCCTGGTGGTGGCAACCAGCACGACCCCTGGAGCGGGGGTGGCCGCGGTGGCAGTGGCGGCGGGGGCAAGGGCGGCGGCAATCAGGGGCCGCCCGACCTCGACGAGGCCCTGAAGAAGTTTCAGGACAAGCTCAACAGCATGCTGGGTGGCCGTGGGGGCAAGAAGGGCGGCTCCGGCGGCAAGGGCGGCGGTGGCAAGCCGCGCAACGCCTTCACCCTGCCGGGCCTGCTGATCGTGGTCGCCCTGGCCATCTGGGCGGCCTCCGGCTTCTATCTGGTCGACCAGTCCGAGCGCGGGGTGGTGCTGCGCTTCGGCGAGTTCCAGGAGGTCGTCACGCCCGGTCTGCAGTGGCACCCTCCGCTGATCGATGACGTGCGGATGGTCAACGTGACCCGTGTACGCTCGGTCACCCAGACCCAGTCGATGCTGACCCAGGACGAGAACATCGTCTCCGTCGAGATGTCGGCCCAGTATCAGGTTGCCGACCCCCGTAGCTACGTGCTCAACGTTCGCGACCCCGAGCTCAGCCTCGAGAACGCCCTTGACTCGGCGTTGCGCCACGTGGTCGGCGGAACCGACATGATCGACATCCTGACGTCCGGTCGCGAGATCCTCGGCAGCTCGGTGGCCAGTCGCCTGCAGTCCTACCTGGACAGCTACGGCACCGGGATCCTGCTGCAGACGCTCAACGTCGAGTCCACGGCGCCGCCCGATGCGGTGCAGGATGCCTTCGACGACGTCATCCGGGCCCGCGAGGACCGCCAGCGCACCATCAACCAGGGCATCGCCTACGCCAACTCCATCATCCCCGAGGCCCAGGGCCAGGCCCAGCGTCTCGTCGAGCAGGGCCAGGGCTATCGCGAATCCGTGGTCGCCGAGGCCGGGGGCCAGGCCAGCCGCTTCAACGCGCTGCTCGGCCAGTACGAGGATAACCCGTCGATCATGCGCGAGCGCCTCTACCTCGACGCCATCAGCGAGGTGTTTACCAATACCTCGAAGGTCATGGTCGATGTGGCCGACGACAGCCCGCTGTTGTACCTGCCCCTCGATCAGCGCCCCGGCGGCGGCAGTGCCGGCAGGGAGGCCAGAGAAGGCGAGGAGGGCGAGCTGGATCCCCGCGTGCTCGAGCGCATGCGCTCCAGCCAGTCGTCGAGCAGCAGCAACAGCAGCAACAGTGGAATCCGCAGGGAGGGCCGCTAAATGATCAATAATCGTTCCCTGCTCATCGTCGGTGGCCTGGCCGCCGTGGCCTGGCTTGCCAGCAACAGCCTTTACGTGGTCGACGAGACCGAGCGCGCGGTCAAGTTGCGCTTCGGCGAGGTCATCGAGGAGAACATCCAGCCCGGGCTGCACTTCAAGGTGCCGATCACCCAGACGGTGCGTACCTTCGATACTCGCCTGCTGACGCTGGATACCGACCCCAGCCGTTACCTGACCCTGGAACAGAAGGCGGTAATCGTCGACTCCTACGTCCAGTGGCAGGTGGTCAATCCGACCCGTTACTACGAGGCCACGGCGGGCGACGAACTGATGGCCAGTCGACTGATCCAGCCGCGGGTCGACGAGAGCCTGCGTAACGAGTTCGGCCGCCTGAACCTGCAGCAGATCATCGCCGAACGCCGCGATGACCTGATGACCGGCCCCACCGAGGACCTCGACGAGCTGATGCGCGAGGAGCTTGGCGTGGCGGTTCGCGACATCCGGGTCAAGCGTATCGACCTGCCCGAGGATGTCTCCTCGGCGGTCTACGAGCGCATGCGCTCCGAGCGTGAGCGCGAGGCCCGTGAATGGCGTGCCCAGGGCCAGGAGGAGGCCGAGCGCATCCGCGCCAACGCCGACCGCCGCCGCCAGGTGCTGCTGGCCCAGGCCCGTGCCCGCTCCGAGACCCTGCGCGGTGAGGGTGACGCCGAAGCCGCGGCGATCTTCTCCGAGGCCTACGGCAAGGACGAGGAATTCTTCAGCTTCTGGCGCAGCCTCAACGCCTATCGCGACAGCTTCGAGGGTGACGACAACATGCTTGTGCTGGACCCCTCCAGCGACTTCTTCCAGTACCTCAAGAGCCCTCAGGGCGCGGGCGAAGAGTGACGCCCCCCGGCGGGCGGTGCGCCGCCCGCCGGCCGGGGTTCAACCGGTCCGCAAACGTGGTAGAATCCTTGAACCGGGCGTGGCCCGGTTTTTTTGTGGCCTCTCCATTCCCGGCGCTCCCGTTCGCCAGCACACCTCGCGCGACTCGGGCATCGCCGCAGGCCAACCATCGTCTTGCAGGATGAACGACATGACCATCGCTGACCGCTGGCTGCTCCCCGACGGCATGGACGAGGTACTGCCGCCCCAGGCCAGTCGCATGGAGGAGCTGCGCCGTGCGTTGCTCGACCTCTACCACCGCTGGGGCTACGACCAGGTGATGCCCCCGCCGGTGGAGTTCCTGGACTCCCTGCTCACCGGCACCGGTACCGACCTCGATCTGCAGACCTTCAAGCTGACCGATCAGATGACCGGCCGCATGATGGGCGTGAGCGCCGATGTCACGCCCCAGGTGGCGCGCATGGATGCCCACTCCCTGCGCCGCCAGGGGCCGGTGCGGCTCTGCTACTGCACCAACGTGCTGCGTGCCAAGGCCGACCAGCATCAGGGCGGTCGCAGCCCGGTGCAGGTCGGTGTGGAGCTGTTCGGCCACGCCGGCCTGGAGGCCGACCTGGAGATCCTGCGCCTGGCCCTGGCGAGCCTCGAGACCGCCGGAGCGACGGAGATCCATCTGGCGCTAGGCCATATCGGCATCTACCGTAGCCTGGTGCAGGCCGCGGGGCTCGACGCCGACCAGGAGCGCGCGATGTTCGCCGCCCTGGCCCTCAAGTCGCCGGGCGAGCTGGCGGCGCGGGTCGAGGAGAGCGTGCGCGATCCGGGGCTGGCGGCGATGTTTCGCGCCCTGGGCGACCTGCACGGTGGGCTCGAGGTGCTGGAGGCGGCCCGTGAGGCCTTCGAGGAGGCCCCGCAGCCCGTGGGCGCGGCGCTGGACCAGCTGCGCGCCATGGTCGACGGGGTGCTCGCCGAGTACCCCGGGGTCGAACCCTACTTCGACCTGGCCGAGCTGCGGGGCTACCAGTACCACACCGGCATGATGTTCGCCGCCTACGTGCCGCACTACGGCCAGGCGCTGGCCAAGGGAGGGCGCTACGACGACACCGGCCGCGCCTTCGGCCGCGCCCGGCCGGCCACCGGCTTCTCCATGGACCTCAAGCTGTTGGCCACCCTGGCCCCCGCGGAGCCCGAACCGGACGGCATCTGGGCCCCGGCCGAAGGGGAGGGGCTGGCCGAGGTCCTGCAGGCTCTTCGCCAGCGGGGCGAACGGGTCGTCCAGGCGCTGCCCGGACAGCGTACCGGCCCGGCGGAACACCGCTGCGATCGCCGGCTGGAACATATCGATGGTCGCTGGGAGCCACGCCTCCTGGAGACTTCACAGGACCGGGCCTGAGGGCCCGCGGTCAATGACCTCGGCCCTGGGCCTTTCCACGGGCGCGGTGCCGCAACGAGAGACGAGAGCACAATGGGCAAGAATGTAGTCGTACTGGGCACCCAGTGGGGTGACGAAGGGAAGGGCAAGGTGGTCGACCTGCTCACCGAATCTGCGTCGGCGGTGGTGCGCTTCCAGGGTGGGCACAACGCCGGTCATACCCTGGTCATCGACGGCGAGAAGACCGTCCTGCACCTGATCCCCTCGGGCATCCTGCGCAACGACAAGATCTGCGTGATCGGCAACGGCGTGGTGCTGTCGCCCGAGGCGCTGATGGAGGAGATCCGCGAGCTCGAGAGCAAGGGCGTGCCGGTGCGCGAGCGCCTGCGCCTGTCGCCGGCCTGCCCGCTGATCCTGCCGTACCACGTGCGCCTTGACCAGGCCCGCGAGAAGGCCCGCGGCATCGCCAAGATCGGCACCACCGGCCGCGGCATCGGCCCGGCCTACGAGGACAAGGTAGCGCGTCGTGGCCTGCGCCTCGGCGACCTGCTCCACCGCGAGCGCTTCGCCTCCAAGCTCGGCGAGGTGCTCGATTACCATAATTTCGTGCTGACCCAGTACCACGGCGAGAAGCCGGTGGACTTCCAGCAGGTGCTCGACCAGGCGATGGCCATGGCCGAGGAACTGCGCCCCATGGTCTGCGATACCGTGAGCCTGGTCCACGAGATGCGGCGCGCCGGCGAGAACATCCTGTTCGAGGGGGCCCAGGGCTCGCTGCTCGATATCGACCACGGCACCTATCCCTTCGTGACCAGCTCCAACACCACCGCCGGCGGCACCGCCACCGGCTCCGGCGTCGGCCCCCTCTACCTGGACTATGTGCTGGGCATCACCAAGGCCTACACCACCCGGGTCGGCTCCGGTCCCTTCCCGACCGAGCTGTTCGATGACCACGGCCGTCACCTGGCCGAGAAGGGCCACGAGTTCGGGGCCACCACCGGTCGTGCGCGTCGCTGTGGCTGGTTCGATGCCGTGGCCCTGCGTCACGCCGTGCAGATCAACTCGGTGTCCGGCCTCTGCCTGACCAAGCTCGACGTGCTCGACGGCCTGGAGAACATCCGCGTCTGCGTGGGCTATCGCAGCAAGGATGGCGAGGTGCTCGACACCCCGGTGGATTCCGAGGGCTATGAAGCCATCGAGCCGCTCTACGAGGACCTGCCGGGCTGGAGCGAGTCCACCCTGGGGGCGCGTCGCGTCGAGGACCTGCCGGCCAATGCGCGCTCCTATATCAGCTTCCTGGAAGAGAAGGTGGGGACCTCCATCGACATCATCTCCACCGGGCCGGACCGCAACGAGACCATCGTGCTGCGCAACCCCTTCGACGGCTGACCGCCGCATCGCATGTCCGGCAAACGCGAAGGCCGGCCCCCTCGGGGGCCGGCCTTCGCGTTGCGGGCAGCGGCAGCGGGTCAGTCCGCCGCGGCCACCTTCAGGGCCTCGGCGGCACTCTCGTCGGAGAGCAGCTCGTGGAGGGTCTCCAGCGCCATGCCGCTGTCGCCCTCCATCACGCCATCCAGCCACACCAGGGCCTGTTCGCGGCTGGCGTTCTCCAGTCCGTTGGCCGCCAGATAGGCCTTGGCCAGCGCCAGGCGGGCGCTGGGGTGGCCCTGCTCGGCCGCCTTCAGCAGGTAGTCGGCCCCCTGGCGGACATCCTGCTCGAGGTTCTCGCCGCGGATGTACTCCCGTCCCAGGGTGGCCATGGCCCCGGCGTGGCCCTGGTCGGCGGCCTCCTCGAGCAGGCCCCGGCCGCGTTCGCCGTCGCGGGGCACGCCGTTCTCGCCGCGCAGCAGCACGCGGCCCAGACTGGCGCGGGCGGAGAGGTCGCCGCTCTCCACGGCGCGGTTCAGCCACTGCTCGGCCTTCTGGGGGTCGGCCTCGACGCCATTGCCGGCCAGGTAGGCCTGGCCCAGCAGTTGGGCGGCATAGGGGTTGCCGGCCTCGGCCGAGGGGCGCAGGTAGGCGATGCCCTGCTCGGGGTCGGCGGCGACATGCTCGCCCTCCAGGTAAGCGCGTCCCAGGGTCAGCCGGGCCCCCTGGTTCCCGGCATCGGCGGCGGTGCGCAGCAGCGTCATGGCCCGCTCAGGGTCGCTGTCGAGGAGCATCTCGCCGAGCTCCGCCCGGGCCCCGTTGTGGCCGGCATTGGCGGCGCGGGTGAGCCAGTTCCGGGCGTGCTCGCGGTTCTGCTGCACGCCCTGGCCCTCGAGGAAGGCGCGCCCCAGGTCGGCCATGGCGCCGGGGTGACCATCCTCGGCGGCCTCGATCAGGGCCCGGATGTCGCCCTGGGCCCCGCGGTCGCGGTTGACGCGGGTCATCGCCTCGTCGGCGGCGTCGTGGCCCGCCTCCCGGGCACGGGTCAGCCATTGGCTGGCCTTGTCCAGGTCCCGGGGGAGGCCGCCCTCGCCCTTGCGGTAGGCACGGCCGAGCACCACCATGGCGTAGCTGTCGCCCTGCTGCGCGGCCTGCTGCAGCAGTTGCACGCCCCGCTCCGGCCGGGCTTCGAGCGGGCCCTCCAGATAGGCCTCGCCAAGCGCGGTCATCGCGGAGGTCTCGCCGGCGTCTGCCGCCGCCTGCAGCAGCTGCTCGCCACGGCTGGGGTGGAGCGGCAGTGTCTCGCCCTCCAGATAGGCCTGGCCGAGCAGCCCCAGGGCGCCGCTCTGCCCCTGGTCGGCCGCCTGGCGCAGCAGCGTCTCGGCCCGCCGGGGATCGGCGGTCACCCCGCGGCCCCTCAGATAGGCCTCGCCCAGCTGCTGGGTGGCCCAGGGATGGCCCAGTTCATGGGCGCGTTCGAGATAGTCGACGGCGATGAAGGGCTGGCTGGGGGAGAGCTCGTCATTCATGTAGAAGTCGCCCAGCGAGGCGAGGGCCAGGGGATGGTCCTGCGCCGCTGCCTCCTCGAGCTGGGCCACGCCGCGGCGGGGATCCTCGCCCTCGATCAGCAGGCGGCCCAGGTGTACCCGGGCATCCGTGGAGCCCTGTTCCGCGGCCCGGGTCAGCCATTGACGCGCCTCGCCGGGGCGGCGGTCGACCAGGAACCCGCCCAGCTTGGTCATGGCATCGACATCGCCGTTCCTGGCTGCCTCCTCGAGCATCGCGATGCCTTGCCGGGTCTCTCCGGCGTCCAGCAGGGCGCCCCCGGCATTGCCCAGCGCATCCTCGTCACCGGCCTCGGCCGCCTGGCGCAGCCAGTGCAGGCGCTGCTCGGGCTGGTCGCCGAGCAGGCCGTCGGGGGCATGCAGGCCCGCCAGGCGGCGCATGGCATCGGTCTCGCCGGCCGCGGCGCGCTTCTGCAGCGCCTCGGCGTAGCGCTGGGCGTGGTCCATGGCGCGTTCGGGCCTCTCGTCGAGCCAGCCGCCGGGGGCATGGGCTTCGGCCAGCGCCCTGAGCGCCTCCTCCTGGCCCTGCTCGGCCTCGATGGCATAGAGCCTGGCCGCCTGTTCGGGGTCGGCCGACACCCCGTCGCCGCCTTCCCGCAGCAGCTCGGCCAGCATTACCCGCTCGTCGCGGTCCACCTCCTCCTCAAGGGCCAGGCGCAGCAGGTGGTAGGCTAGCAGGTCGTTGCGCTCGACGCCGTCTCCCTCGCGATAGAGCTTCGCCAGGTTGAGCGCGGCATGGCCGCGAACGTAGGAGGGGGTGCGCACCGCCCGGGCGTAGTGCTCGGCCGCGCGGGCCGGGTCTCGCTCCATGGCCTCGCCCTGGTCGTAGAGCTTGCCCAGTTCGTAGTGCGCCTGGGGAAAGCCCTGATCGGTCAGGGAGGTGAGCAGCCGGATCGCCTCTCGTGGGTTGCCGGCGGCCGCCGCCTCGTCGGCCTTCTCGACGGTCTGCTTGTGCATCCACTCGAGGTTGCGCGGCTGGCCGTCCTCGAACCAGGCCTGGTAGCGCTCGGGCAGGGGCGAGGTGGCCTGGGGGGCGCTGTCGGTCGTGGCGCACCCCGCGAGCAGCACCAGCAGGCCGGCCGAGGCCATCAGGCGCAGCCCACTGGCATGCGGGAGGACAGTGAGGTCGGTAGGGGTAGTGTTCATGGTGTTCGGGCCTCGCGGTGATCGGTGAATGACGGCTGACATCGGGGCATCACTCCTGACCCAGCCCCTTGAAGGCGGTGGTCTCCTGCTTCTCCTCGTCGAGGACGACATGCTGCTGTGCCTGGGGATCCATGAAGTAGAGGGTCATGTAGCCGCCGGCACTGCGGTTGTAGAGAGGGCGTACCCGGCGGATGAAGTCCTCGACGCGGGGATCGTCGAAGCGTTCGAGATAGACCTCCATCCAGGTGAAGTACTGGGGATCCTTGAGGAAGCCGGTGTACTGCTCGAGGGGGGCGTAGTCGCCGAGGGCGGCCGGATCGTCGAGGATCGCGAACAGGAAGTCGATGGCGTCATGGATGGTGTGGCCGTCGATCTCCAGCTCGAAGATGTCGTAGCCCTGCCGCGCGATGACCTGCATGTTGGTGATCAGGTAGAGCAGGCCATAGTTCTGGTAGTGGGTGGCGCGACGCCCCCGGGAGACCTCAAGCGGGAAGGCGCCTTCCTGGGTCATGTCGTGCAGGGCGGCATGGATGGCGCTGACCCCGAAGCGGAACAGCTCGTCATCCTCGGTCAGCACGCCGACCATGCTGGCGTAGAGCGCCCGGCGGTAGAAGTGGTTGTTGCAGCAGCTGTTGCCCTCGCCGCCGGGGATGTCGGCGTGCTGGTGGGCCAGGCCGTTGAGCCACGCCTCCACGCGCTCACGCTCCTCCTCCATGCCCTCGACGAAGGGGCGCACGTTGGCATAGGCCATGGCGGCGGCGAAGATCATCGACTCGGTGGCGAACCAGGCCTGGGGCTCGAGGGAGTCGTAATAGAAGTCGGTCAGGGCCTCCTGCTGTGCCCAATGATCCAGGAAGCGGACCAGGCACTCGGCATAATAGTCATCGCCGCTGGCGACGAAGCTGCCGGCCAGCATCGAGACGTTGTCCTCGAACTGGAACAGCGGCTCCGAGGCGAGCTCCCATGCCTCCGGGTTGGGGTAGTAGCCGGGGACCCGCAGGTGGGTGGTGATGGGCTCGTACGCCATCATCTGCTGGCAGCTTGGTCCCTGGGAGAGGTCGTCGATCTCCTGGAGCAGGATGGCATTGTCGGTGGACGCGAGTTCCTCCATGCGTGCCGCCACGTCGAAGTAGCCCGCATCGGGGGCGGTGACGCGATAGTCCGAGAGGTCCATTGCCTCGCGCTCCTCGAGGGTGAGGATCTCCTGGGCGCCCGCGCTGCTCGACAGCCCGGCGAGCAGCAGGGCCAGGGCAGTGTTGAGCGGCCGATGGATCAGTCGGGGACGGGCATGGGGCATGGCAGGGGGACTCCTTGTCGATACGGGACGCGCCCGGCTCAGGTCGAGGGGGCGTAGAAGCGAAAGGCGGCGAAGTCGGCATGCTGGTCGACGGGCGTGCGCCATTCCTTGCCGTTGCCGCCGAAGAAGGTCGAGAACATCAGGCCATCGATGGTCACTTCCTCGGTGGTGCGGTAGACGATCTCGCTCTGCTCGAGCACCGGCACGCCATTGATCCACACCCGGGCCAGGCCGTCGGCCTCCCCCGGAGTGTTGAGCACCAGTTCCTGCTCGATGGTGACCCACTCGCCGGTGGGGAAGCTCCACAGCCCACGGCCTACGGAGGCGCCGAACTTCTCGTCCTGGCTGGCCACGTATTCGTAGAGCTCGCCCTGGCCGGCCTCGCGCCACATGAAGCGCATCGAGAAGCCGCTCTCGCCGTCGACCTCGTCGCCGCCGCTGGGGGCCTCGCCGCCGTAGAGGCCCGGCAGCTTCCCGCCCTTGACGAAGTCGAACCCCGGTTCGAAGCGCACCTGATAGGTCAGGCAGGCCCGTTCGGCCCCGTCCAGGCCCGCCGGGTCGGCATAGAAGCCGGCGCCCCCCTCCTTCGCGTCGCCGGGGGAGGAGGTGCCCTCGGGGTAGTGGACACGCAGGCCGGGCTCGTCGAGGCCCGTGGCGCCGGCGTCGAGCAGGTCGACGTTGTCGTCGACGCCCCAGTCGCGGGTGGTGCCGAAGCCCTGGCGGACGCCCTCCCGGGCATCCTCGGCGGCGAGGTCCGGCTGTGGTGTGGCCACCGGCGAGTAGCGCTGCGAGCAGGGCTCCACCCGCGGATAGGAGAGGGTCGGCTCCTGGCCGTCCTTCGCCGGGGTGCTCGTCGACGCGAGGCCCGTCAGCAGGGCCGAAAAGGCAAGGGCGTGGCGGCGGGTACGGGATAGTTCCATGCTCATGGTGTCTCCTTGACGAAGGGCCGCGTCGCCGTGGCGTCGCGGCGGAGGCGGGCGGGGATCACCCCGCTTCGCGTTGCTCGTCCTCCTGGGTGGCGGCACGATAGACGCGCTCACCGAACTGGATCACGCCGCGCATGCCCTGCCAGACCCACTCGGCGGTGGCGCCCAGCAGCGGGGCCTCCGTGAAGCGCACGTCCACCGGCTTGCCGACGCTCTCGGCCGGCAGGGTCTTCTCGGGCACCAGCAGCACGCTGGCCACGTTCTGCTGCTGGCGGACCCAACTGGGGAAGCCGGCACGCGGCTGACGCTCGACGTCCAGCGCCACGTTGCGCACCCGGGCACGGATCGGGGTCGAGGCGTTGGGCAGCGAGACATAGGCCGTCTGGTTGGGTTCGATGCGGCCGATGTCGTCCATGTGGACCAGCGCCTCGACCATGACATCGTCCTCTCCGGTGCGGATCAGGGTCATGATCCGCTCGCTCTCGTTGACATAGGTGCCATCGGCGCTGCTCAGGGCCCAGGCCACCAGGCAGTCGCACGGGCTGTAGATGTCGTTGCTGGACTGGCGGGCCTCAAGGGCGGTGATGCGCGAGCTCTCCAGGTCGCGTGCCGTCTCGAACTGCTCGATGCGGGCCTGGGCAATCTCCGGCGACACCGTCTCGAAGTTCATGGCATCGCCGCTCTCGGGACGCGCGGAGCTGGCGATGCTGACCTGACCGCCACCCGCCGACTCGAGATGCTCCTGCAGGTTCGCGATGAGCTGCTCGTTATATTTCAGCGAGGCCTCGGAGAGGATCAGCTCCGACTCCAGGTCGCTGTTGGCGATGCTGGTCAGTTCCTGGTCGCGCTCGATCCGGTCACCGGCCTGCAGGTCGTGGGCCTCGAGGATGCCGGGTCCCGGGGCGCGGATGTCGATCCGTGGCGCGGTGACCGCGGCGAAGCTCGGCTCGATCAGCATGAAGTTGCGGTAGGCCGTGGCCGCGGCCGCGATGGCGAGGATCGCGATGGCGGTGAACAGCAGCACATAGCGTCCCCGCGGCTTGGGCGGACGGGACGGTGGCAGGGGCGTGGACTGGGCCGCCTTGCGCTTGCGCGGCGTCTGCGGATCCTCGCCCTCCATCAGCGACTCGATACTGGCCTGGCGCCCGGTCAGGCAGCTCCGAACCACCTGACGCAGCAGTTCGCGGTGGGGGGGATCGATATCGGTGATCTCGAAGCCGTTGACGTGATGGCGCCCGTCGGCATCGGCGGTGGCATGGCGACACTCGGCGCGTACGGGCACGATCAGCTCGGTGGCCCCGACGGTCAGCAGCAGGGAGGCCGAGAGGCGCTCTCCCGGGCGCAGCGGACGCGAGGTGCGAACGGCGAAGCCGCCCACCGAGACATCGGCACCGGGGAGTTCCTGGCCGTCCTCGAAGCGGACGCGGAAGGGCGGTGAGACGCGGATGAAACGCCTCTCGTCGCGCCGCTCGTGGTGGATCCGTTCCCCCGGGGCCTGATGATGGCCCGATGGGCCGTCGGCAGGGCCCGCGCCGCGGGGGGCGCCCGGGCCCAGGGTCGGCTCGTTGCGCTCGATGCCGTTCATGTCGGAATGATGGTCAGACATCCGTTGCGTTCTCCTTGCTCTGTTGTTTGACCGACGCCACGGCGTCGCCGGAACTGCCGGTTTCCACCTGGATCTGCAAGTCCTTGAAGCGCATCGAGTGGTGCTCCAGCTCCAGGGTGCAGCCGGCGGGCTGCGGGCAGGCCGCCGCCTCGGCGATGGGGCGGCCGCGGGAGTCGCGCAGGTGGCGGGCCAGTTCGGGCGTGACGATCAGGCGGGTGGTGTCCTGGGCGGCGCCCAGCAGGTGGCCGGCTCGGGGGCGGTCGAGGCTGTCGAGCGCGTCCAGCAGGTCATCGTCGAGGCGGAAGTCACCGGCCGGCAGCTGCACGCTGCCCCCCTCCGGGGCATCGGCGATGGCCAGCGACAGCCAGCGGTCGTCCACCCGCGACTGTTCCTGGGTGGTGCCGCCACCGGTCAGGATGGACAGCGAGGTCCGGTCGGGGGGCTGCAGGACGCCGGTGGCGAGTATCAGCACGTAGAGCAGCACACCGTAGGCGAAGCCGTGCAGCACATGGCCCATGCGCCGCTGGCGCTTCACGGCCACCGGGTCGTTGGGTTCGCCCGCGGAGATGCCCTGGCGCGACCACTTCTGGCGGTTGAAGCGGAAGCTGACATAGGTCTTGAGCAGGGCCCCCCACACCTGGTTGTAGTAGATCAGGGGCACCCACAGCAGGCTGAATCGCCCGTGCTGCCAGGCCAGGATCAACGTGACGATGCCGCGGGTGAAGAGGATCCACAGGGCGTAGGCGAAGATGAACGAGGGGCGGATGAACAGGGTCACCAGGATGGCCACCGTGGGGCCGATCAGCGTGGTCCACATGGAGAGCCGCTGGTCGACCAGGCTCCACCAGGTGAACAGGCCCATGGGCCGCGGCCCCAGGGCGATGGCCCGATTGCTGGTGCGCAGCATGTTGCCGTACCAGCGGCGCATCAGGTCGGTGGTCGACTTGAAGAAGCGCTTGCGGTCGGGCAGCTCCTCGAAGCCCGAGACGTGCACGTCCGGGATGTAGAGCATCCGCCAGCCGTTCTTCAGCAGCCAGTACCAGGTCGACTTGTCGTCACCGGAGAGGAACTTGAAGGTGCCGAAGCGCCAGTGGTCGACGTGGTCGTTCTCCACCAGCTCGATGAAGCCGGGCTGGGTGGCCAGGTCGGCCCGGAAGGCGCTGTAGCGCCCGGTCAGCACCAGCAGGCGCCGGGAGACCGACATCGAGCTCATCACCAGATGGCGCTGGGCATAGCGGATGTCGTACCACTCCTTGGTGGCGTCGCCCCCGGTGACGATGGCGCTGTTGTTGGTGGTCAGGGCGCCCAGGTCCTCCTGGACGCTGAAGAACGACAGCGAGCGTGACAGGGTGCCCGGCTCCAGTCGGATGTCACCATCCATCGAGACCAGCAGGGCGCCCGGCGCCGGCATGCGCCGCGAGATGGCGCGCAGCACCTCGGCCATCGCCGAGCGCTTGCCATCACCCTTCTGGAACATGTAGCGCAGCTCGATGTTCTCCGGCCAGCCGTTGTCGTCCATGACGTGGGTGATGACGTCCACGTCGGTGCGGTCCGACAGCGAGGCGAAGATGGTGGTGGGCACGCCATAGTCGGCGACCTCGCGCACCAGGGCGTCGTAGACCTGGAAACTGACCTCTGACTCGATGCGAAAGGAGGTGCAGAGCACATAGAGCTCCGGGGGGAGCCCCTGCTCCCCCGCGGCATCGGCCTCGGCCCGCAGGCGCGGGAAGATCCGACGGTTGTACCAGACCGAACGCAGTGCCTGGATCAGCCACCAGGTGTAGCGCCAGATGCCCACCGCACCGATGGCGAAGAAGAAGCTCTTCGACTCGGTGGAGAAGACATCCAGCGGCAGCCCGTCGATCACCACGATCAGCAGGGCGATCCCGAGGATGAAGGTCGCGACCTCCGTCACCTTGCTGGCGACGGAGCGATCGGCAGGTGTGTTCGACATCTCGACTCCCCTCAGGCGAGCACGGGACGTACGGAGTCCCCCCGGCCGATGGCGTAGTAGGCGAGGCCCGCGGCCTTGACGGTCTCGGGGTGGAAGAGGTTGCGGCCGTCGACCAGCACCGGCGAGGCGAGCGAGTCGCGCAGCTGGGCGAAATCCACGGTGCGAAAGGCCTTCCACTCGGTACAGATCACCAGGGCATCGGCGCCCTCCAGGGCCTCGTTGCGCTGACTGGCCAGCCTCAGGTCGTCGCGCTCGCCGTAGATCCGGCGACACTCCCCGGCGGCTTCGGGATCAAAGGCCTGGACCCGGGCACCGGCCTCCCACAGGGCTTCCATCAGCGCCCGGCTGGGGGCCTCGCGCATGTCGTCGGTGTTGGGCTTGAAGGCCAGCCCCCATAGCGCGATGGTCTTGCCGGCGAGCTGGCCGTTGAAGGCCTGGCAGAGCATCTCGAACAGGCGGCTCTTCTGACGCGCGTTGACGCGCTCCACGGCGGCGATCATCTCGGCGGGATGGCCGATCTCCTCGGCGGTATGCGCCAGCGCCTTGACGTCCTTGGGGAAGCACGAGCCGCCATAGCCACAGCCCGGATAGATGAAGTGGTAGCCGATGCGCGGATCGCTGCCGATGCCGTGGCGCACCTCCTCGATGTCGGCGCCTAGCCGCTCGGAGAGGTTGGCGATCTCGTTGATGAAGCTGATCTTGGTGGCGAGCATGGCGTTGGCGGCGTACTTGGTCAGCTCGGCGCTGCGCACCCCCATGAACATCAGCTTGTCCTTCTGGCGGCTGTAGGGGGCATAGCATTCGCGCATGGCGCTCCTGACCCGCTCCGAGTCGGTCCCGACCACGATCCGCGCGCCCTTGGAGAAGTCCTCGATGGCCGCGCCCTCCTTGAGGAATTCGGGGTTGGAGCAGACATCGAAGTCCAGTGCGGCCCCGCGGCGGTCGAGTTCGGCGGCGATGGCCCGCTCCACCCGGCTGGCGGTGCCGACCGGCACCGTCGACTTGTCGACGATGATGCGGTAGCCGTCCATGTGGCGGCCGATGGTCTCGGCGACCTTGAGCACGTGACGCAGGTCGGCACTGCCGTCCTCGTCCGAGGGGGTGCCCACGGCGATGAACTGCAGCACGCCGAAGGCCACCGCCTGCTCGGCATCGGTGGTGAAGTGCAGGCGACCGGCTGCCCGGTTCTGGCGGATCAGGCTCTCCAGCCCGGGTTCGTAGATCGGCACCTCGCCGGCCTCGAGCCGGGCCACCTTGTCCGCATCAACGTCGACGCACATCACGTCATGGCCGACATCGGCCAGGCAGGCGCCGGTGACCAGGCCCACATAGCCGGAACCGAAGATGGTGATTCTCATGATCGCTGTCTCCTTGCTCGATGACCGGAGTGGCCGCCCTCCCAGGGCGGCCACGAACCTTCTCCTTTTCGGTCGATTCAGTAGGCAAGGTCCATGCCAGTCTTGGCTAAGGTTTCATGATCAATGGGTTATGGTCGGCCTGCGGCGAGGTCACCGCGTTCGGCCGAGGCAGCGGAAGGGATAACCGTCGCCATCAAGGGACGGTTATCGGGGAGGGGAAGGCAAGCCTTTAAAATCAGTCGGTTAAGTGTTGCTTGGCGACGACGGTCGTGGCAGAAAGCGGACTAAACTGTTGAAAAGAAAGGGATTAGTAGTCGATGCCGCGGCGGGCCTGGAGCCCGCTATTGAAGGCGTGGCGAACCTCCTGCATCTCGGTGACGGTATCCGCCGTGGCGGTCAGCTCCCGGTGGGCATTGCGCCCGGTGATGATCACCGTCTGCTCGGCGGGGCGACTCATCAGCGCTTGCTTGACGGTGGCGATATCCAGGTAGCCGAACTTGAGCATGTAGGTGATCTCGTCGAGCACCACCAGGTAGACGTCCGGGTCGGCGAGCATCCGCTCGGCCTCGGCCCATACCTCGCGGCAGGCCCGGGTGTCAGCCTCGCGGTTCTGGGTGTCCCAGGTGAAGCCGGTGGCCATGATGGCGACCTCGAGGTTGGGGTCCTCGACCAGCCGCTCGCGCTCGCCGCACTCCCAGAGCCCCTTGATGAACTGGACCACGCCGACCTTGTAGCCGTAGCCCAGGGCTCGGGTCACGGTGCCCCAGGCGGCGGTGGTCTTGCCCTTGCCGTTGCCGGTGAAGACCAGTAGCAGCCCGCGCTGCTCGGTGGCCTCGGCGACCTTCTCGTCGACGCGGGACTTGAGTTTCTGCATGGCCTGCTGGTGGCGGGTGTCGCGATCGCTCATCGGGGCTCCATGGTTTGTACAAGGCTTGTCAAGGAAAGCGACAGCATACGCCAGAACCGGGCGGGCGTCAGCCTCCTGTGGCTCACGCCTGTTCGCGCACCCGGGCCTCCATGCGTGCCAGGAAGACCGTCATGATGCGCTCGTAGAGCGCGCGACCGAGCACGGCGTCCTCGATGCCGGCATCCACGTTGGGGTTGTCGTTGACCTCGATCACCACCACCCGATCACCGGCCTGCTTGAGATCCACGCCGTAGAAGCCGTCGCCGATCAGCCGGGTGGCCTTGAGCGCCGCCTTGATCACTGCCGCCGGGACCTCGGCGGGGTCATGGGTGGTGAAGCCGCCGCTCTTCACCCGGGCGCCGGAGTGATCGTAGATCTGCCAGTGGCCGCGGGCCATGTAGTAGCGGCTGGCGAAGAGCACCTGGCCGTCGAGCACGCCGATCCGCCAGTCGTACTCGGTGGGCAGCCACTCCTGGAGCAGCAGCAGGGCCGAGGTGGCGAACAGCCGGCTGGCCTCGCGTTCGAGCTGCTCCGTCGATTCGACCTTGACGATGCCCCGGGAGAAGGCGCCGTCGGGAATCTTCAGCACCAGCGGGAAGCCGAGGCCGGCGACCCGTTCGTCCAGCGGGCGGCGGTCGCCGCGCTTGAGCAGGACCCCCTGCGGCGCCGGAACGCCGCGGGCCCGCAGCAAGGCGTGCAGGTAGACCTTGTTGGTACAGCGCAGGATGTCCCGGGGAGCATCGATCACCACCAGCCCCTCGTGTTCCGCCCGCCGGGCCATGCGGTAGGTGTGGTGGTCGAGCGCGGTCGTCTCGCGGATGAACAGGGCGTCGAACTCGGCGAGCCGGCCGGCATCCTTGCGGGTGACCAGCGAGACATCGATGCCGAGCTTGCGCCCGGCGCGGATGAAGGCCTTCAGCGCGCCGCGGTTGCTGGGGGGCAGGGCCTCCTGCGGGTCGACCAGGATCGCCAGGTCGAAGCGGTAGCGGCGGCGTGCCTTGGGCGTGCGCCATACCTTGCGGGAGTGGCGATTGAGGGCCGTGGCGAACAGGTCCTGCTCTTCCGGCGCCAGGTCGCGCAGGCGCAGTGGCCGCAGGCGCGACAGTCGCCACACCTCGTGGCGCCGCACCAGGCGCGCCTCGAGCAACGGGCAGGGCAGTCGCTCGAAGAGCCGGCGCGCCAGCCGTGCCAGGCACGGCTCCCGGCATTCGCCGAACAGCACCCGCAGGGTCAGCTGGTCGCCGGGCAGCGAGCCCTGGCGGGCCAGGTCACCGAGCAGCGGGGCCAGGCCATCGAGCTGAAGGTCGACCAGGGCCTTGCGGCCGAGGGCGTTGAGGGTCTCGACCGCGGGCAATACCCGCTGCCCCCGCGCCTGGGCCAGCAGCGAGACGTAGTAGCCCGTGCCCAGGTAATCGAATTCGCTGCACAGGTTGATCACATGGGTGGTGCGATCCTGGTCGTCGGCGATACGGTGTTGCCGGTCCTGGGCGAGGAAGTCGTCCGCGGTGATCAGGTCCTCGGAGGGATAGTAGGGCCGCCAGTCTTCCAGTCGGTCGACGACGATGCGCAGCGGGCACATGGTGAGGCTTCCGTGCTGGGCGGCGGGGTGCCGCCGGAATGCGGCCAGCATGCTCCTGAGCCCGCTCCCGGACAAGTCGGCGTTCGGGTGAAAAGATTTCATGGTCAACGCCGGTGACAGCGATATTGGCCATGATCACAATCGTGCCGAGATTTCTGGAGATTCGAGATGACCTTCACCTTGCGCCAGGCCCTCGGTCGCGACCTGGATGCACTCTACCGCCTGGAGCAGGTGGCCTTCACCGGCGACCGCTTCAGTCGCCGTCAGCTCTGGCACCTGCTCAACCGCGCGCATGCCCTGACGCTGGTCGCCGAACGCGGGGCTTCCGACGGCGGTCCCCCGAGGCTGCTGGGCTACGGTACCCTGCTGTTTCGTCGCGGCACCCGTCGTGCCCGGCTCTACTCCTTCTGCGTGCATCCCGATGCGCGCGGCAGTGGGCTGGGCCGGCGGCTGCTGGAGGCCCTGGAAGCGGAGGCGCTGGCGCGGGATGCCGAGGTGCTGGGCCTCGAGGTGCGTGCCGACAACCGCGTGGCGCTGGGACTCTACCAGCGGATGGGCTTTCGCCCGGAACGCTGGCTGGGCGACTACTACGAGGACGGCTGTGCGGGCTGGCAGATGGCCAAGCCGCTGCTGCCCGTTGAGGGGGCCGCGCAGCTCCGCGAAGGCTGATAGAATCCCGCCATCCGGCCCCTTCACCAGCCACCAACTCTCCACCAGGACATGCCCATGCCCTCCTTCGACATCGTTTCCGAGTTCGACAAGCACGAAGCCAGCAATGCCGTGGATCAGGCCAATCGGGAGATCCAGACCCGTTTCGATTTCAAGGGGGTGACCGCGAGCTTCGAGCTCAACGGCGAGACCGTGTCCCTCGAGGCCGAGGTCGATTTCCAGCTCAAGCAGATGCTCGACGTGCTGCGCAACAAGCTCATCGCGCGCGGCATCGACGCCCGCTGCATGGACGTCCAGGAGCCGGTGCTCTCCGGGGTCCGCGCCCGCCAGGAGGTGACCCTCAAGCAGGGGCTCGACCAGAAGGAGGCCAAGGACGTCGTCAAGCGCATCAAGGAGAGCAAGCTGAAGGTCCAGGCCCAGATCCAGGGCGAGAAGGTCCGGGTCACCGGCAAGAAGCGCGATGACCTCCAGGCCGTCATGGCCTTGCTGCGCGGGGAGGGCGGCCCCGACCTGCCGCTGCAGTTCGACAACTTCCGCGACTGACGGCCGCAGAGGGCGCCTTGATCCAGGTCACTCCGATGGCGTCCATAGGCGTTGGCGATTGGCACGGGGTGGCAGTATGCTCTTCAATGTGAAGGATACTCACTACCGGGAGTGAGCGGTTGATGCCAGTCGTTCGTCGTGTCGCCTACCTGGCCCTGGCCTGGTTCAGCTTCGGGCTGGGCGTGGTAGGGGCCTTCCTGCCGCTGCTGCCGACCACCTGCTTCATGCTGCTGGCGGTCTGGGCGGCCTCGAAGGGGTCCCCGCGCTTTGCCGCCTGGATCCGTGAGCACCCGCGCTTCGGCCCGGCCGTGGTGGCCTGGGAGTGCGAGCGGGCGATTCCCCGTCACGCCAAGTGGCTGGCCTCTGCCATGCTGGCCGTCTCGATGCTGGTGCTGGCCCTCACCGTGAGCCTCTGGTGGCTCAAGCTGTCGCTCATTGCCGGGCTCTGCCTGGTGGGGGCCTGGATCCTGTCGCGCCCCGAGCCGGTCGCCGTACGCTGATCGCGGGCGCCTGCCGCATTGCTTTGAGCTCCGGGTGCGGGGCGCCGTACAATGGATGGCAATCACCGACAGGAGCCATCCTCGATGTCAGAACCGCAGCCGATCTATCTGAGTGACTACCGTCCGCCCGCCTACCGAGTGACCCGTACCGAACTGACCTTCGACCTCGACCCGAACGCCACTCGGGTGAAGGCACGCCTGCACGTCGAGCGCCATCCGGAGCGC
This sequence comes from Halomonas rhizosphaerae, assembly GCF_030010555.1. Lineage (GTDB taxonomy): Bacteria > Pseudomonadota > Gammaproteobacteria > Pseudomonadales > Halomonadaceae > Halomonas > Halomonas rhizosphaerae. The sequence goes on along the minus strand of NZ_JASCQP010000021.1, from coordinate 9,761 downwards.
GAGGCCGGGGTTCCCTTGGAACTCGACGGCGAGCAGCTTGCGCTCAAGGCCATCGCCATCGACGGTCAGCCGCTGGCGCCGGACGAGTACCAGGTCGGCGAGGCCGGACTGGTCGTGCATCGGGTACCGGAGGCCTTCCTGCTCGATACAGAGGTCGAGATCGCCCCCGACGGCAACACGGCCCTGTCGGGGCTCTATCGCTCGAGCGGCATGTTCTGCACCCAGTGCGAGGCCGAGGGCTTCCGCCGCATCACCTTCTATCCGGATCGCCCCGATGTGATGGCGACCTTCTCCACCACGGTGATCGGCCGCACGGCGCAGGAGCCGGTGCTGCTCTCCAACGGCAACCCGGTGGAGCGCGGCGAGCTTCCCGGCGGTCGCCACTTCGTCACCTGGGAGGACCCGCACCCCAAGCCCAGCTACCTGTTCGCCCTGGTGGCCGGTGACCTCAGGAAGGTCGAGGATACCTTCACCACCGTCGGCGGGCGTGACGTCACGCTGCAGATCTGGGTCGAGGAAGAGAACCTCGACAAGACCAACCATGCCATGGCCTCGCTCAAGCGCGCCATGCGGTGGGACGAGGAGGCCTACGGCCGGGAGTATGACCTGGACCTCTTCATGATCGTGGCGGTCAACGACTTCAACATGGGCGCCATGGAGAACAAGGGCCTCAACATCTTCAATTCGGCCGCGGTGCTGACCCATCCGCACACCGCCACCGATGCGGCCTTCCAGCGCGTCGAGGGCATCGTCGCCCACGAGTACTTCCACAACTGGTCCGGTAACCGGGTCACCTGTCGCGACTGGTTCCAGCTCTCCCTGAAGGAGGGCTTCACGGTATTCCGTGACCAGTGCTTCTCGGCGGAGACCAACTCGGCGCCAGTCAAGCGCATCGAGGACGTCTCCTTCTTCCGCACCGCGCAGTTCGCCGAGGACGCCGGTCCCACCGCTCACCCGGTGCGCCCCGACCACTACATCGAGATCGGCAACTTCTACACCCTGACCATCTACGAGAAGGGCGCGGAGATCGTGCGCATGCTCTCGAACCTGGTGGGGAAGGAGGCCTTCCGCCGAGGCAGCGACCTCTACTTCGCGCGCTTCGACGGCCAGGCCGTGACCATCGAGGACTTCGTGGGCTGCATGGCCGAGGCCTCGGGCCAGGACCTCACCCAGTTCATGCTCTGGTACTCCCAGGCGGGGACTCCCGAGATCGACGCCCACGGCGAGTACGACTACGCCAACGCCGAGTACCGCCTCATCCTGCGTCAGCGGACCCCGGCGACCCCGGGCCAGCCGGACAAGCAGGCCCTGCATATCCCGGTGCGCCTGGGCCTGGTGGGCACCAAGTCCGGCCGCGACCTGCCGCTGACCCTGGACGGTGAAACGCTTGGCACCGACGCGGTGATCCACCTGCGCGAGGAGGAGCAGGAGTTCCTCTTCACCGACGTCAGCGAGGCCCCGGTGCCTTCGCTGCTGCGCGGCTTCTCGGCGCCGGTCAAGCTGCACTTCCCCTATGCTCGCGAGGACCTGGCCTTCCTGCAGGCCAACGACTCCGACGGCTTCAACCGCTGGGACGCCGGGCAGCGTCTGGCCCTGCTGGCCCTGGACGACCTGATCGCGGCCCATCGCAACGGCGTCGAGAAGGTGATGGATCAGCGGGTGGTCGAGGCCTTCCGTGCGCTGCTGGCGGCGGAGACCGACGACAAGGCGGTGCTGGCCCAGATGCTGACCCTGCCCTCCGAGGCCTACATCGCCGAGCAGCAGCCGCTGGTCGACGTGGATGCCATCCACGCCGCCCGCACCTTCGTCAAGCAGAGCCTCGCCCTGGCGCTGCGTGACGACTTCCTGCGGGTCTACGAGGCGCATCGCATCGACGCCCCCTATGCGCCTGAGCCCGAGCAGATCGCCGCACGCAGCCTGAAGAACGTGGCGCTCTCCTACCTCATGGCCATCGAGGACGAGGCGGGTCTGGAGTTCGCCCGCGAGCAGTTCGAGGCGGACCACAACATGACCGACGTGCGCCATGCCCTGACCCTGCTGGTGCACAGTTCCCGCGGCGATATCGCCGCCCCGGCCCTCAAGGCCTTCGGCGAGACCTGGGCCCACGACCCGCTGGTGATGGACCAGTGGTTCGCCATCCAGGTCACCCGCCCACAGTCGGACGTGCTCGACCGCGTCACCTTCCTGATGGAGCACCCGGCGTTCTCGTTGAAGAACCCCAACAAGGTCCGGGCGCTGATCGGTACCTTTGCCAACCAGAACCCGGTGAACTTCCACCGGGCCGACGGGGCAGGCTATCGGCTCCTGGCCGACACCGTGATCGAGCTCAACCGTCTCAATCCGGAGATCGCGGCCCGGCTGGTCACCCCGCTGACGCGCTGGGCACGCTTCGACGAAACCCGCCAGGCGCTGATGAAGGGTGAGCTCGAGCGAATCCGCGCCGAGGAACTCTCGCCGAACGTCTATGAGGTGGTGGAGAAGGCCCTGGCCTGATGAGGAAAGGGTAATTCCCTGCTGCGCTCGGGCTCTAATAAAAGAAGCTGGCCGCCGGCGGTGCCGGTGCGCCGGCCCGGTCGTCTCCTCATGTAGCGGGCTACACTCCGGCAGCTGCGCTCCGGCGGCGGCCAGCCTAACTTCGCCCGCAACGGAAATTCCTCCTTCCCTGATGCCAAAAACGTGCCGCCCAATGGGCAGCATGTTGCATTAGGGAGGGGTCAGTTGATCAGCCAGCTCAGTACCGTCACCCCCAGCAGCCACCAGATCAGGGTGGCGACGATGGCCCGGCGCATCAGCGCGGCGACGCCCTTCCACAGCAGCCAAAGGCCGATCACCAGCACCACCAGGCTGATCAGCGTGGGGGCGATGCCCAGTGACTCGGAGAGCCCCTGCATGAAGCTGCGGGCCGCATCGCCGATGTTGGCAAAGAAGCCGGTGAGGCCATCGACGATGAAGCGGATGAATTCTCCGAAGGCGTTGCCGATGAAGGCGAAGACGTCGTCCATGGGTGGCGAGTTCCAGTCTGAGAGGAAGCGGTCGTGTTTCATGCCCCGCAGGGCCAGCCTGAGGGGCGGTCGGCGTCACGCCAGGGCCCGAGTATCGCGAGAAGCGCCCCGGGGTGGCAAGTCGGTCACCCCAGTTGACTGGCACGGGAGACGACCCCGGCCTCCTCGGCGGCGCTGTCCGCCAGTGCCCGTCCGGCCTCGTCGTAGACGTGGAAAACCGCATTGGCGCCCAGCTCGCGGATCGGGTCGATCTCCTCGGGGTATTCCACCACGGCGGTGATCTTGCCCGGGAACTTCCGGGAGCGCAGCTGCTTCAGCGCGAAGAGGTTGCCCGCATGGTGCGGCATGGCCAGCACCACCATCTGGACGCCATGGGACATCAGCAGCTTGTCCCAGAAGTCCGAGTCGACGGCATCGCCCTCGAGGATATTGAAGCCCCTCGCCCCCAGCTTCTTGACGCTCTGGGGGTTGCTGTCGATGCCCAGCACGCGCAGCCCGTATTCCTTCTGCAGGCGACGGTAGACGCTGCGCCCGATGCGGCCCATGCCCAGCACCACGGCCTCGGCGTCGCCGACCTCGATCGGTCGGTCGCTCGGCGAGAGGTCTTCCACGGGGACCGGCGGGAGCCGGGGCTCCAGCCAGCGGTAGAGTCGCTCGCTGAAGCCGTTGAGTATCGACGAGAATCCGAAGCTCAGTGCCACCGCCAGCGAAATCACCACCAGCCACTCCGCCGGGAGCCACTCGCTGGACACCGCAATGGCGCCCACGATCAGGCCGAACTCCGAATAGTTGGTCAGGCTGAGAGTGGCCAGCAGCGAGGTGCGGTGCCGCATCCGGAAGCGCATGAAGACGAGCTGATAGATCAGGCTCTTCAACGGCAGGATCAGTACCAGCAACATGGCGATGCCCAGCATCTCGGTGCTGGGCATCGCCGTCAGCCCGATGCTCAGGAAGAACCCTACCAGCAGCAGCTCCTTGAGGCTGAACATCGAGCGGGCGAGGGTCTGCGCCGCGGGGTGGGGGGCCAGCAGCAGCCCGATGATCAGCGCCCCCAGGTCTCCCTTCACGCCGACCGACTCGAACAGCGCGTAGCCCAGCACCAGCGCCAGCAGCATGCCGAACAGCATCTGCATCTCGCCGTGGCCGAGCCGGTCGAGCAGGGCACGCAGGGCGGGCGCCAGGGGAATCAGCAGCACCAGGCCCAGGGCCCAGGGACTGGGCAGCTCCCCGGTGGAGGCGGTGATGAAGATCACCGCAAAGATGTCCTGCATGATCAGCACGCCGATGGCCAGGCGACCGTAGGCGGTCTGGGTCTCGCTGCGCTTCTCCAGCACCTTGACCACGAAGACGGTGCTGGAAAACGAGAGCGCGAAGCCCAGCAGGCCCAGGGTGTGCCAGCCCGTGCCGTCCAGCAGACCCAGTCCCAGCCACTTGAACAGGGAAAGCAGTGCCACCATCAGCAGCGTCGATCCCAGCATGTGCAGGGAGGCGCCCCCCCAGACATCCCTCCGCAGCAGGGTGCGCACGTCGAGCTTCAGGCCGATGGTGAACAGCAGCAGGGTGACCCCGATGTCGGACAGGGTCTCGAGCAGCGGCGTCTTGTCGTAGCCCAGGGCGTTGAGCACGAAGCCACCGGCGAGGAACCCCACCATGGGTGGTAGACGCAGCCCCAGGGCAGTCAGGCCGCCCAGGAAGGCCGCAAGAAGAAAGGCCGGTTCGATCATGCACACTCCCTGTTCAGCACGCTTCGGCAGACAGATAGTGTAGGGAAATCGTAAGGTGATTGGCATTCATGATTCGGCGCATGCCGTCATCCGGTGGCGGTGTCATGATTAGGATGGGACGAAGCAGGCGAGAGGAACGCACATGGCCAGGTTGATCCTCAATGGCAAGTCGGCGCAGCTGCCGGCGGTGAGGGAGGCGGTCTTCGCCCGCCGCGAGGCGGGGGACGACCTCGAGGTCAGGGTTACCTGGGAGCAGGGCGATGCCGCCCGCCTGGCGGAGCAGGCCGGCCGTGACGGCGTCGAGCGGGTGATCGCCGGCGGCGGTGACGGCACGGTCAATGAGGTGGTCAATGGCCTGATGGGGCTGTCGCCCGAGCAGCGGCCCGGCCTGGGGATCCTGCCCCTGGGCAGCGCCAACGACCTGGCCACCTCGCTGGACCTGCCGCTGGACGGCGAGTCCGCCCTGGCCTCGGCCCTGCACCTTCCCCTGCGGCGCATCGACGTGCCGCGGCTGGACGACTGGCACTTCCTGAACATGGCCACCTGTGGCTTCGGTGCCGATATCACCTCCTCCACTCCCAAGACCCTCAAGCGCCTTCTCGGTGGCGGCGCTTACTCGCTGATCGGCGCCTTCAAGGCCTGGAACTACCGACTCTATCCCGGGGTGCTGCGCTGGGAGGGCGGCGAGCGGCGTGCCGAGGTCTTGATGCTGGCCATCGGCAACGGCCGCCAATCGGGCGGTGGCCAGGTGTTGACGCCCGACGCCGCGCTGGACGACGGCCAGTTCGATGTGCTGCTGCTGCATGATGTCGCCTCCCTGGCACGGCTGTTCGCCATGCGCCGCGAGCTGGCGTCGCGTCCCGCCCGGGGCAACTACGTCGATGCCTTCCGCACGGATTGGCTCGCCTTCGAGGCAGAGGAGGCACTACCGGTGACCATGGATGGCGAGTCCTGGCATCGACGGGGGTTCGAGGTGGCCATCAGCCCCGGCGCGCTGACGCTGGCGGCGCCGCCGGCGTGTCCGCTCTTCTCGCGCCCGCCATGAGGCAAGGTCCCGCGGTCAGGCCTAAGGTTAACGGCAACCGCCCCCTGGCGGCCCCATCCTCTGTCGACAAGGAATCACGACACCATGGACCTCTCGCTGATCATTCCCGTCGTGCTGCTGGGCGCCCTGCTGGTCTACGGCGTGGCCATCTACAACCGCCTGGTGACACTGAAGAATCGCTATCAGAATGCCTTCGCCCAGATCGAGGTGCAGCTCAAGCGTCGCCATGACCTGATCCCCAACCTGGTGGAGACCGCGCGGGCCTACATGAGCCACGAGCGAGAGACCCTGCAGGCGGTGACCGAGGCGCGCAACGCCGCCGAGGTCGGCCTGCAGCACGCGGCGGCGCGCCCCGGCGAGCCCGGGGCCATGGCCGAGCTGGCTGGCGCCGAGGGGGCGCTGGGCGCGGCCCTGGGGCGCCTCAACGTGGTGATGGAGGCCTACCCCGACCTGAAGGCCTCCGACAACATGCGCCAGCTCTCCGAGACCCTCACCAGTACCGAGAACCGCGTGGCCTTCGCCCGCCAGGCCTTCAACGATGCGGTGATGCAGTACAACGCCTATCGGCAGAGCTTTCCTCCGGTGCTGCTGGCCGGCTCCTTCGGCCACAAGCAGGATGCGGCCCTGCTGGAGTTCGCTGACAGTGCCGAGATCCAGACGGCGCCTCGGGTGAGCTTCTGAGGCGGCGCTCATGGACTTCTTCACGGCCCAGGATCACGCCCGGCGCCTGACCGGGCGGCTGGTCCTGCTGCTGGGACTGGCGGTGGTGGCGCTGATCGTCGTCACCTCCGTGGTGGTGGCCCTCGCGGTGGTCCTGCTCGATGGCGGTCCCTTCACCGGCGAGCCCCTGGCGCGCGCCCTGCAGCCGCGGCTGCTCGTCGGGGTGGCGACGGCGGTGATCCTGGTGGTGGGGCTGGGGAGCCTCGTCCGGCACCTGCAACTGCGGGCCGGGGGCAGTGCGGTGGCCGAGGCCCTGGGCGGCCGCCCGCTCAACCTGGAGACCCGCGATGCGGACGAGCGCCAACTGCTCAATGTGGTGGAGGAGATGGCCATCGCCTCCGGCATGCCGGTCCCGCTGGTCTATGTGCTGGAGGATCAGGCCATCAACGCCTTCGCGGCCGGACAGGAGCTCGACGACGTGGCCATCGGGGTCACCCGCGGCGCCATCGAGACCCTCGACCGCGACCAGCTGCAGGGGGTGATCGCCCATGAGTTCAGCCATATCCTCCACGGCGACATGCGGCTCAACCTGCGGCTGGTGGCGCTGCTCCACGGCATCCTGGTGATCGGCCTGATCGGTCGCATGCTGCTGCATGCCTCGGGCAGCGGTCGTCGCATGCGCTCCCGAAGGGGCAGGGGACAAGCCGCGGTGCTGGGCCTGGGGGCGGCGCTGATGGTGGTCGGCTATGCCGGTACCCTGTGCGGCAACCTGATAAAGGCCGCGGTGAGTCGCCAGCGCGAATTCCTGGCTGATGCCAGCGCCGTGCAGTACACCCGTAACCCCGAAGGCATCGGCGGGGCGTTGAAGGTACTGGCCGCTCACCGCCTCGGTTCGCGTCTGCTCGCCACCCATGCCGCGGAGTTCAGCCACCTCTACTTCGGCAGCGGTGTCCGCTCCCTGTCGCGCCTGACTGCCACCCATCCCCCGGTGGAGGCGCGGATTCGTCGCGTGCTGCCCCGCTGGGACGGCAGCCTGCCGCCTGCCCCGGCGATCCGCTCGTCTCGCCAGGCAGGCGCTCCCGCTCCCGGTGGTTCGCGAGGTGCCGACACCCTGGCCTCGGGGGCGCTGGCCGCCGCGGTGGTGGCCAGCGTGGGTCGGCCGAGCGCCGAGGATATCGCCCGTGCCCGCCGCCGACTCGGCGAGATCGATGAACGCCTGTTCGAGGCCGCCCACGAGCCCTTCGCCGCCCGGGCGCTGGTCTACGGGATCCTGATGGGCGCCGATTCCCGCAGTCGCGAGGCGCAGCGTCAGGCCCTGAACGGCCAGGCGCTGCCCGAGGTGCTCAGCGAGCTCGAGGCCCTCGATGCCCCCCTGTCGGGGCTGGCGCCCGGACAGCGCCTGCCGCTGATCGAGCTGGCACTCCCGGCGTTGCGCCAGCTCTCCGCGACCCAGCATGCCCGCTTCCAGGCCTGCCTGCGCCGCCTGATGGCGCTGGAGGTGCATGCGGGTGCCCTTCAGTGGGCCCTGCACCGGCTGGTGGTCCAGGGCATCCGGGGGGAGCGGCGAGCCCGTCGCGATCGCCATCTGGCCGACCTCGCCGGGCCGCTGTCACTGCTGCTCTCGACACTGGCGCGGGCCGGCCAGCAGGACGAGGGGCAGGCACGGGCCGCCGTCGAGCGGCTCTCGGCGGTGCTGGGCGTGACCCTGGACTTCGTCGGAGAACCGGCACTCGCCACCGACCTCGACTGGGCCATGGCGCGTCTGGTACGCCTGGTTCAGGACGAGCGGGCCCCCTTGCTGACGGCCATGAGCTGTTGCGTGGAGCATGATGGCCGGATCGACCCCGAGGAGGCGGAACTGTTGAGTGCCGTGGCCTGGACCCTGGGGTGCCCGCTGCCGTCCGCGGAGCGTTCGGCTGGCCAGGCGGACGCCGGGACGGCAAGATGAAGGCGCCGAACCCGCTTACCAACCGGAGGACTCCGTGATGCTGACTCCCTTTCACCTGGCCGTGCAGGTCCGCGACCTGGCCGAGGCTCGCCGCTTCTATGGGGAACTGCTGGGCTGCCCGGAAGGGCGCTCCAGCGATACCTGGGTCGACTTCAACCTCTATGGCCACCAGTTCGTCTGTCACCTGAATCCTGCCCTGGGGGAGAAGGGGATCGATGATCACCGCAACCCGGTGGATGGCCACGGCGTGCCGGTGCCACACTTCGGGGTAGTGCTGGAGATGACCGACTGGGAGGCGCTGGTCGACCGCCTCACCGCGGCGGGGGTGCGCTTCGAGATCGAACCCTATATCCGCTTCCGTGGCGAACCCGGCGAGCAGGCCACCATGTTCTTCCGCGACCCCAGCGGCAATGCCATCGAATTCAAGGCGTTCCGCGACATCGCCGGCCAGCTGTTTTCCACCTGAGACACCACGTCGCCTTGCGGGAGCGGGGACGCTCTGGTGCAATGTCGTCCTTTTCGTCAGGAGCAAGAGAATGGCAATGAAACCCTGGATGCCGCTGGTTGCGGCCATGGCGCTGGCCATGGGACTCGCCGGCTGCGGCAACGGTGACGACGAGCCTGCTCCGGCCGAGGTCGAGGAGACGCAGGAAGAGGCCGCTCAGCCGGCCGCGGAGACCGATGAGGAGCCGGCCACCGACGGGGCCGATTCGGCCGCGGAGGATCAGTCTGAAGTGCCTGACGAGACCGACGTCGAGGGTGAGGCGGGTGTCGAGGGTGAAACCGACGTCGGGGGTGAGGTGGACCTGGAGGCCGAGGGCGAGGTAGACGCCGAGGCCGAGACCCTGGGCGAGTCACCGGCCGATACCCTGGACGAGGATGCGGCCCTGCCCGGCGAGACGACCCGCTCCGATGTCGATGCCATCATCGAGGAGACGGAGCGGCGCTTCGAGGAAGCGAGCCGTCGCATCGACGAGCAGTTCGAGAGCGCCGAGGAGGGGACGCCCGAGCTGGAGCCCATGGAGGAGTCGCCTGCGCTCGAACCCATGGAGTCGTCCGAGTTCGAGTCCGACATCGGCCTCGACGCGTCGCCGGGCGGCGACCTGGACGAGCAGGAGGCGTTGCCCGGGGAGAGCACCGACTCGGATATCGAGGCGATCCTCGAGGAGACCGAGAAGCGCTTCGAGGAGGCGAGTCGCCAGATCGACGAGCAGTTCGAGGAGGCGGAGCGTCAGGCGCCCGGCGCGTCACCGGAACTCGATGAGCTCGATCTCGAGGACACCGACGGCGCCGGTGACTGAGGCGTCGTCCCTCGAGGCTCGGGACGAAAAAGGCCCACCGTCTGGTGGGCCTTTCCCTGTGGCGACCGGGCGGCAGGGCCG
>NZ_JASCQP010000019.1 GCF_030010555.1 Halomonas rhizosphaerae | reverse complement strand
TGATCTTACCCAGCATTGGTGGACACCGGTCTAAGCGATCATTTGGGCCTCAAAGGCCTCTGGACTGATCATCCCGATTGCACTGTGTCGGCGTTGCCGGTTGTAGTCCAACTCAATGTATTCGAATACCTGCCGACGCATCGCCTCACGGGTCACGAACCGCTCGCCGTGGATGGCTTCGACCTTGAGGCTGTGAAAGAAGCTCTCAGCGCAGGCATTGTCGTAACAGTTGCCCTTGGCGCTCATGCTGCACTTGAGACCGTGACGCATCAGCAGCGACTGGTACAGCGTCGAGCAGTACTGGCTCCCGCGGTCTGAATGGACAATTACGCCTTTGGGCATCTTCCGGCTCCACAGGGCCATTTTCAGGGCATCGCTGACCAGGTCAGCCGTCATGCGTTCGCTCATCGCCCAGCCGATCACCTTGCGTGAGTACAGATCAATCAGCACCGCCAGATAGAGCCAGCCTTCACCCGTTGCCAGGTAGGTGATGTCGCCGACCCATTTCTGATTCGGTGCCGTAGCGGTGAAGTCCTGCTCCATCAGGTTCGGTGCGACTGGCAGGCCATGCCGTGAATTCGTGGTGGCCTTGAACTTGCGAGCGGCTTTCGCCCGCAGGTTTTGCCGACGGAGGCTGGCGGCCACAGTATTACGGCAGATGGGTACGCCAGCATCGTTCAGGTCGCGGGTCAGCCTGGGGGCGCCTGAGCGCCCCTTGCCCTGTTCGAAGGCCTGAGCCACGCGCTGATCCGTGATCGTTTGTCGGCGGCGGCGGGAAGACGGTTCACCACCACGCTGTCGCCAGGCGTAGTAGCCGCTGCGGGCGACACCGAGAAACGCGCACATCCGATGAACGCTGAAGGCCTGACGGTGCTGCTCGATGAAGGCGTACTTCACTTCAGGCTCTTCGCGAAGTACACCGCGGCTTTTTTTGCGATTTCAAGCTCTTCCGACTTCTCAGCCAGCTGACGCTTGAGCCGCGCATTCTCGTCAGCCAAGGCCTGCTCGCGAGCCGAGACGGTTTGCTGCTGCTGGGCCTTGGCTCGCCATTGATAGAGCTGGCTGGACTGAAGCCCCAGCTCGCGAGCGGCGGCACTGGTGCCAACACGATCAGCGAGTGCCAGGGCCTCGTCCTTGTAGGCCTGGGAGTAACGGGTACGGGTCTTCTTCATCGCCGCTGCTTGCCTTGCCATGGGGTCACCTCGTTCAGTGTACTGCCTTAACGGGGTGTCCACTGTTGCTGGGCAAGATCATTTTCCGTCCCTGGGCTTTTCAGCAAAAGTGAAACACTGAATTGGAGCACGGAAGATCTCAGGCTTTTTCTTCCTTTCACTATCAATAGAGATTTCACCGTGCTGGCCGTCTGGACGAAAGGGCGCAATGAAGAAGCATTTGGCTACATGGGGCAATTCTGGAAGTACCTTCAGATTCACCGTGACGATCTTAGCGGGCCAAAGACAGTCATTCTCGGCGATTTTAATAGCAATGTGCGCTGGGATAAGCCAGATCGCTGGTGGAATCACTCAGACGTAGTTGCTGAGCTCAGCGAGATGGGCTTCAAGAGCCAGTATCATCGAGTCTTCGAGGAAGAACAGGGTAATGAGACCCGTCCGACATTTTTCTTGCAGCGGAACCTAGAGAAGGCCTATCACATTGACTACGTTTTCACCTCGTCAGATTTTGCAGAGAAATGCAATTTGCAGGTTGGTCAGCACGACGAGTGGATTTCAATAAGTGATCACGTTCCGCTGACGTTGAGCATCAACAGTTAACAATCGGCTGCACAGCGACCAATTCTCCGCCGCTTCGCGGCTCCAAACCGGCGCGTGAGCCGGGCGTTAAGGCCAAGGAGGCTATGTGCAAGAATCTTCCCTCGACAGTCTCAAGGCGTTAACTGAGAGCTTTTTCTCCAAGCACTGGAATCGCGACATGCTAGGCGATCCACCAACTTGGTCGGAGAGGTATGCCTTCGAAGGTTCGCTTCCGAATCATAATATGCAAGGTGTGTATGCCTTTCTTAAGGAGGACATAGTCACCTATGTCGGTGTAGGTACAGCGCTTGGCGGCGGCCGGTATGCTGGTCATGGCCTAGGAAAAAGGTTTCAATCTTACACCAAGGTGATTAATGGTGCCCATATTCCTACGGACCCGCGACTTGTAGAGGCAGGGAGTATGGTTACGATCGGGTTTCCACAAGAATATGCCTATCTAGCAAACGCGCTTGAGCTCTACCTAATTGGGAGAATGGAAACACAGCACAATGTCCATCGTCCTGGTAGAGCGGTGCAGCCTTAACAAGGCCAGGCATGGCGACGCCTTTTTCGTTGCGGCTTAGCCTCCACTACACTACAAAGCTGCGCATGCTGGCGGCGTTAGGCGTTCAGAGCAAGGATATGGCTAAACGGACATTCGACAATTGCGCGCTTCATTACCTCAATCAGTGGCTTGATCGAGATTCATATTATTGTGAAGCGCTTAGCTCTAAAGACGAGTCACGCCAACTCGCTGCATTAAAGAAAGCTGGGGCGTTCTACCGGGTAGCGCGTAACCTACCTGGCAAGCACGAGACCGAGAAGAAGGTCGTTCGCTATAAACCTGTCCTGGATGTACTAAACGCAATTGATGGGAAAGGTCTGACCATCGAGAACTTAGATTCATTAATTATTAAGGCCAATCAAGCTATTTCGGGAAACTACGGCGGCAGAGAAACTCTCTCACTAACGACTAAATTCATGTGGCTAAAATTCCGAAGCCCAGTAAAGATCTACGATAGTCAGGCTAGAGCCGCCTTAAGAACGAAGGCTGGGGATATATCCAGCTTCAATGCGGCGTGGATGGAAAGCTTCCAGAAGCACTACGCAGAAATTCAAGCTTGTTGCGAACGATTGTTTCAGATCAGCAGTTACTCAAATGATCCTCGAGTTGCGACACCTGACTACATTAAGGCTGTCGGTAACCAAACGTGGTTTCAGGAACGAGTATTTGATGTCTATCTCTGGAATTTGGGGAGCGCCTAACAAGGCGTTCCAAACGGACGAATTTGTCGTGTCACACCTTTTTCAAAGGGCGCAAAACTGCGCCACAACAAATTCGCCGTTGAACAGCGACGTTATATAATAATACTCCCGAGTCACCCAGCTGGCTCGGGGGCTTTTCGTTGTAGCCAACGAATCCACCATCAAAAGACCCCAGGCATGAGCGACATACCGGGGCAAGGACAGAAGTCGTTTGAAAGGGCAGGGCGCTTTCGTGGCCTGGCTTCAGCGGCTGGCCAGCGCCACCCCCACCTTGGAGCGGTTGGGCCGGCCGATGGCCTGGGTGATCCAGGTGCCGGTGGCGGCCAGCGCCTCGAGGTCGATGCCGGTCTCGATGCCGAGGCCGTCGAGCAGGTAGACCACGTCCTCGCTTGCCACGTTGCCGGAGGCGCCCTTGGCGTAGGGGCAGCCGCCGAGGCCGGCGACGGAGCTGTCCACCACGGCGATGCCTTCCTCCATCACGGCGTAAAGGTTGGCGAGCGCCTGGCCGTAGGTGTCGTGGAAGTGGGCGGCGAGCTTGTCCATGGGGATGTCGCGGGCCACGGCCTCGATCATGCGCTTGGCCTTGAGCGGTGTGCCGGTGCCGATGGTGTCGCCCAGCGAGACCTCGTAGCAGCCCATCTCGTAGAGCGCCTTTGCCACCTCGGCCACCTTGGCCGGGGCGATCTCGCCCTCGTAGGGGCAGCCCAGCACGCAGGAGACATAGCCGCGCACCCTCACGCCGGCCTGCTGTGCGCGCTCGAGCACCGGCTCGAAGCGGGCCAGGGACTCGGCCACGGAGCAGTTGATGTTCTTCTGCGAGAAGGCCTCGGAGGCAGCGCCGAACACCGCCACCTCCTCGACGCCGCATTCCAGCGCCCCTTCCAGCCCCTTGAGGTTGGGGGTCAGCGCCGCATAGGTGACGCCATCGCGGCGGGCGAGGTTCTTCATTACCTGCTGGTGGTCGGCCATCTGCGGCACCCACTTGGGCGAGACGAAGCTTGCCGCCTCGATGTAGCGGATGCCGGCCGCGCCGAGGCGCTCGATCAGCTCGAGCTTGGTGGTGGTGCTGATCGGCTCGGGCTCGTTCTGCAGCCCGTCGCGGGGGCCGACCTCGACCAGGCGCACGTGTTGGGGGAATGCCATGAATCTTCTCCTGTCTTGCTCAGGGCGAACCGATGAGGTGACTATTAGCCGCGGCTTACCCGGCGACAGGTTTTCGAGGGGGCGTTGTGACCCCCTCCCTGGGCGCTACCGATGCCATCCCTGGCATAGGACCCCCTCTACGACCTGTCCCCGGCGCCGCTAGCATTGGAGGATAGCGTTGCGGCTTAGCCTTGAGCTCGGCGCTCGGCGCTCGGCGCTCGGCGCTCGGCGCTATTCGTCGGGGGCGAACTCCAGCAGCACGTCGCCTTGTCCCACGGTATCGCCGGCCTGGAAGTGGAAGCTCGCCACATGGCCGTCGGCGGGGGCGGACATGGTGTGCTCCATCTTCATGGCCTCCATGACCATCAGCGGCATGCCTTTCTCGACGCGGGCGCCGGCCTCCACCAGCAGTGCCACCACGGTACCGTGCATGGGCGCGGTGAGGGTGGACTCGGCCTCGTGGTGGCCGTGGTCGATGGCGTCGATGCGCCGCCAGAAGAGGCGGGTCTCGCCGCGCGGGTCGACCATCACCACCACGTTGCCGTCGCGGCGGGCCTGCAGGCGGCGGCGGTGGCCGTCCAGGGTCATGGCCACGGCGTCGCCGGCCAGCGGGTCGAGGCGCGCGGTGAGTGTCTCGCCGCCGATGGTCAGGTGCCAGGGGCCGGCGTTGTCCTCGCGGGTGCCCTCGACCACCACCACGGCCTCGGAGTCGTCGTCGTCCTGGGCATGGGCCGGGTCGCACAGGGCGATGCGGATGGTGTGCGGGGCGTTGACGCGGAAGCCGTCGTGGCGGTCCCAGGGCGAGTCGCTCTCGCACTCGCGGGCGAGCTGGTTGAGCCCCACCAGGGCGGCTCCGGCATACTCCTCGATGCTGTAGCGGCGCGGCGCGAAGAGGGTCTCCTCGTGCTTCTCGATGAAGCGGGTGTCGAGCTCGCAGGCCTTGAAGGCCGGGTGGGTGGCCAGCCGCTGCAGGAAGGCGCGGTTGGTGACCACGCCCTGCACGTCGAGGGCAGCCAGCGCCCGGTTCAGCGTCGCCAGCGCCTGGGCGCGGTCGTCCCCATGGACGATCAGCTTGGCGAGCATCGGGTCGTAGTGCATCGAGACGGCGTCGCCCGTCTCCACGCCGCTGTCCAGGCGCACGCGCGCCGGGTCGAGGCCGGCGCCTTCCAGGTCCATGGCGAAGCGGGTCAGGGTGCCGGTGGCGGGCAGGAAGTCCTGCTCCGGGTCCTCGGCGTAGAGGCGTGCCTCGAAGCTGTGGCCGGTGATGGTCAGCTCGTCCTGGGCCAGCGGCAGCCGCTCGCCCATGGCCACGCGCAGCTGCCACTCGACCAGGTCCTGGCCGGTGATCATCTCGGTGACCGGGTGCTCCACCTGCAGGCGGGTGTTCATCTCCATGAAGAAGAACGAGCCGTCGATGTCCAGCAGGAACTCCACGGTGCCGGCGCCCACGTAGCCGATTTCCTTGGCGGCGCGCACCGCGGCCTCGCCCATCTCGCGGCGCAGGCCCTCGCTCATGCCGGGGGCCGGGGCCTCCTCCAGCACCTTCTGGTGGCGGCGCTGCACGGAGCAGTCGCGCTCGAAGAGGTAGACGCCGTTGCCGTGGCTGTCGCAGAACACCTGGACCTCGACGTGGCGCGGCTGGGTCAGGTACTTCTCGATCAGCATGCGCTGGTCGCCGAAGGCGGCCTGGGACTCGCGGCGGCAGCCGTCCAGGGCGGCCTGGAAGCCGGCGGCGGCCTCCACCACGCGCATGCCCTTGCCGCCGCCGCCGGCGCTGGCCTTGAGCAGCACCGGGTAGCCGATCTTGTCGGCCTCGGCCTTGAGCAGGGCGTCGTCCTGGTCGTCGCCGTGGTAGCCGGGCACCAGCGGCACGCCGGCGTTGGCCATGCGGGACTTGGCGGCAGACTTGTCGCCCATGGCGGCGATGGCCGAGGCGGGCGGGCCGACGAAGACGATGCCGGCCTGGTCGAGGGCCTCGACGAAGGCGCCGTTCTCGGAGAGGAAGCCGTAGCCGGGATGGATGGCGCCGGCGCCGCTGCGCCGCGCAGCCTCCACCACGGCCTCGACCTTGAGGTAGCTCTCGCGGGCCGCGGCCGGGCCCAGGCGGATGGCCTCGTCGGCCTCGCGCACGTGGCGGGCGTTGGCGTCGGCGTCGGAGTAGACGGCGACGGTGCGCAGGCCCACGGCACGCGCCGTGCGCATCACGCGGCAGGCGATCTCGCCGCGGTTGGCGACCAGCAGGGTGTCGAAGCGCTTGGTGTTATGGGTCGTCTGGCTCATTGTCGGCGCTCCGTGTTCGAGGGGGAGTCGGGGGCCCAGGCGGGGCGACGCTTCTCGAAGAAGCTGGCGAGTCCCTCCTGGCCTTCATGGCTGACCCGCAGCTCGCTGATCACCCGGCAGGTATGATCGCGGGTCGTGTTGCTGTCGGGCTCGCGGGCCACCTCGGCGAGCAGCGCCTTGGTGGCGCGGCTGGCCTGGGGCGAGGTGCCAAGCAGGGTGTCGACCATGGCCGCCACGGCGGCGTCCAGGTCGTCATGCGCGACCACCCGGTGGGCCAGGCCCAGGGCCTCGGCGGTGGCGGCGTCCATGACCTCGGCGGTCAGCGCGTAGCGGCGCATCTGGCGGGAGCCCACAGCCCGCTGCACGTAGGGGCTGATCACCGCCGGCGAGAGGCCGATCCTCACCTCGGAGAGGCAGAACTTCGCCTTCTCGGAGGCGATCACGATGTCGCAGCAGGCGGCCAGGCCCACGGCGCCGCCGAAGGTGGCGCCCTGCACGCGGCACACGGTGGGGCAGGGCAGGGTGTCCAGGCCGTGCATCAGCGCCGAGAGCTCCCGGGAGTCCGCCAGGTTGTCCTCGAAGTCATAGTCGACCATGCGCTTCATCCAGTTGAGGTCCGCCCCGGCGGAGAAGCTCTTGCCCTCGGAGCCCAGCACCAGCGCGCGCACCTCATTGCGGTGGGCGAGCTCGCCCACGCGGCGCAGATGATCGTTGAGCTCGGCGATCAGGTGGTCGTCGAAGGCGTTGTGGACGTCCGGGCGCTCCAGGGTCAGCCAGGCCACGCCGCGGTCGTCGATCGTCAGTCGGGAAGTTGTCTGTGTCATCTCGACCTCACATCCGGAACACGCCGAAGCGGGTCTCTTCCACTTCGGCATTCATGGCGGCGGCCAGCGACAGGCCGAGGATCTCACGGGTCTGCAGCGGGTCGATCACGCCGTCGTCCCACAGCCTGGCGCTGGCGTAGTAGGGGTGGCCCTGGTGCTCGTACTGCTCGCGGGTGGGCGCCTTGAAGGCCTCTTCCTCCTCCTTGGTCCACTCGCGGCCCTCGCGCTCGATCTGCTCGCGCTTGACCTGGGAGAGGACGCCGGCGGCCTGCTCGCCGCCCATCACCGAGATGCGCGCGTTGGGCCACATGAACAGCAGGTTGGGATCGTAGGCGCGGCCGCACATGCCGTAGTTTCCGGCACCGAAGCTGCCGCCGATCAGCACGGTGAACTTGGGCACCTTCGCGCAGGCCACCGCGGTGACCAGCTTGGCGCCGTGCTTGGCGATGCCCTCGTGCTCGTACTTGGAACCCACCATAAAGCCGGTGATATTTTGGAGGAAAATCAACGGAATTTTCCTCTGGGCACACAGCTCGATGAAGTGCGCGCCCTTGACGGCACTCTCCGAGAACAGCACGCCGTTGTTGGCGACGATGCCCACCGGGTAGCCCTGGATGTGGGCGAAGCCGGTGACCAGGGTGTCGCCGTAGTAGCGCTTGAACTCGTCGAAGTCGGAGTCGTCGACGATGCGCCCGATCACCTCGCGCACGTCGTAGGGCTTCTTGAGGTCGGTGCCGACGATGCCGTAGAGCTCGCTGGGGTCGAGGCGCGGGGGCTTGGGTGCCTGCATGGCGAGCTGGCCGCGCTTCTGCCAGTTGAGCCGCGAGACGCAGCCGCGGGCCAGCTGCAGGGCGTGGGCGTCGTTCTCGGCGTAGTGGTCGGCCACGCCGCTCACCTTGGCGTGCACGTCGGCACCACCCAGGTCCTCGGCGCTGATGCTCTCGCCGGTGGCGGCCTTCACCAGGGGCGGGCCGCCGAGGAAGATGGTGCCCTGCTCCTTGACGATGATCGACTCGTCGGCCATGGCCGGCACATAGGCGCCGCCCGCGGTGCAGGAGCCCATGACCACGGCGATCTGCGGGATGCCCTCGGCGGACAGGGTGGCCTGGTTGTAGAAGATGCGGCCGAAGTGGTCGCGGTCGGGGAAGACCTCGTCCTGGCGGGGCAGGAAGGCGCCGCCGGAGTCGACCAGGTAGATGCACGGCAGGCGGTGCTTGCGGGCGATCTCCTGGGCGCGCAGGTGCTTCTTCACGGTGAGCGGGAAGTAGGTGCCGCCCTTGACCGTGGCGTCGTTGGCGACGATCACGCACTCCACCCCGGAGACCCGGCCGATGCCGGTGACGACGCCGGCGGCGGGCACCGCGGAGTCGTAGACCTCATGGGCGGCCAGCGACGAGAACTCGAGGAAGGGCGAGCCCTCGTCGATCAGGTGGTCGATGCGGTCGCGCACGAACAGCTTGCCGCGGGACTCGTGGCGCTCGCGGGCCTTGGGGCCGCCGCCCTGGGCGATGGCCGCGGTCAGCTCGCGCAGCTTGCCGACCTCGTGGCGCATGGCGACGTCGTTACCCTGGAAGACGTCGCTGCGCGGATTGATCTGGGTGTTCAGGATTGCCATACATCTCTCCGAGATGAGCCGGAAGCTTGAAGCCGGAAGCTGGAAGAAACCCCGTGGGGAGAGTCGTCGCCTCTTACAGCTTCCAGCTTCTAGCTTATTTTGATTCGTTGAAGATCTCGCGGCCGATCAGCATCCGGCGGATTTCGCTGGTGCCGGCACCGATCTCGTAGAGCTTGGCATCGCGCAGCAGGCGCCCGGTGGGGTACTCGTTGATGTAGCCGTTGCCGCCGAGCAGCTGGATGGCGTCCAGCGCCACCTGGGTGGCCTTCTCCGCGCAGTAGAGGATCACGCCGGCGGCGTCCTTGCGCGAGGTCTGGCCGCGGTCGCAGCCGGCGGCCACGGCGTAGAGGTAGGCGCGGCAGGCGTTCAGGGTGGTGTACATGTCGGCGATCTTGCCCTGCACCAGCTGGAACTCGCCGATGGACTGGTTGAACTGCTTCCGCTCGTGGACATAGGGCACCACGATGTCCAGCGCCGCCTGCATGATGCCGATGGGGCCGGCGGCCAGCACGGTGCGCTCGTAGTCCAGGCCGCTCATCAGCACGCGCACGCCCTTGCCGACCTCGCCGAGCACGTTCGCTTCCGGCACCTCGCAGTCCTGGAACACCAGCTCGCAGGTGTTGGAGCCGCGCATGCCCAGCTTGTCGAGCTTCTGGGCGGTGGAGAAGCCGGGCATGCCCTTCTCGATGATGAAGGCGGTGATGCCCTTGGAGCCGGCCTCCGGGTCGGTCTTGGCGTAGACCACCAGCACGTCGGCGTCGGGGCCGTTGGTGATCCACATCTTGTTGCCGTTGAGCACGTAGTGGTCGCCGCGCTTCTCGGCCTTGAGCTTCATGGAGACCACGTCGGAACCGGCGCCCGGCTCGGACATGGCCAGCGCGCCGACGTGCTCGCCGCTGATCAGCTTGGGCAGATACTTGGCCTTCTGCTCGGCGCTGGCGTTGATCTTGAGCTGGTTGACGCAGAGGTTGGAGTGCGCGCCGTAGGAGAGGCCCACGGAGGCACTGGCCCGGGAGATCTCCTCCACAGCGATGCAGTGCGCCAGGTAGCCCATGCCGCTGCCGCCGTCCTCGTCCGACACGGTGATGCCGAGCAGGCCCATGTCGCCGAACTTCTGCCAGAGATCGTTGGGGAACTCGTTCTTCTCGTCGATCTCGGCGGCGCGCGGGGCGATCTCGTCCCGGGCGAATGCGTTGACCTGGTCACGCAGCATGTTCAGCTCGTCGTCGAGGCCGAAGTCGAGGGGCTTGTAGGGCGTATGCATGGCGGGCTCCCGTTCTCGTCAGGTGAGGCGCCGACCGCTCGGGTGAGGCGCCAGGGGCAAACAGTTGGTCATCAGGATGGCAGATGGCACAAGACTAGGCGAGGTTGACGTTAACGTAAAGTGCAGGTTTTGGCGGCTACGACGAATGTCGAAAGAGGGGTGAGGGGTGAGGGGTGAGGCGTGAGGCGTGACGCGTGAGGAGACCGGCCACCGGGCGGTGGCCGGTCTCGGGAGCCTAGCTCGCCAGCCAGGTGATCAGCTGGTGGTAGAGCGGGATGCCGAGGATCACGTTGAGCGGGAAGGTGAAGCCGAGCGAGGCCAGCATCGCCAGGCCGATGTTGGCCCGGGGGATCGCCGTGCGGATGGCGGCCGGGGCGGCGATGTAGGAGGCACTGGCGGCGAGGGCGGTGAGAATCAGCAGGGAGCCCTGGGGCAGGCCCAGCGCCAGGCCGACGCTCAGGCCGGCCATCGCCAGCAGCGGCGGGGCCACCAGGGCGAAGGTGAGCAGTCGCCAGTGGAACCAGGGAATCGGACGCAGGGTGTCCGCCGCGGTAAGGCCCATCTGCAGCAGGAAGAGGGCGAGCACGGCATGGAAGGCACTGGTGAAGAGCTCGGTGACGTTGGCGCCCTCCTGGGGGCCATACATGGCGCCGATCACCGCGCCGCCGGCCAGCAGGATCACGCCGCGGTTGGTCAGGGTCTCGTGCCAGATCCCCTGCATCGCTTCCCCGGCGGCCTTGCCCGCATGGCGGCGATAGAGCGCGATGGCGACCATGATCGCGGGCAGCTCCATCATCACGAGATAGAGGGTGACCTCGGCGCCGATGGGCAGGGCGCGGCTCTCGGCGAAGGCCAGCGCCACGGCGAAGGTACCGGCGCTCACCGAGCCGTAGTGGGCGGCTATGCTGGCGCTGTCGGCAGCGGAGAGGCGCACCAGGCGGCGCATCACCGGCATCAGGGCCAGCGGGATCAGCGCGCCGAGGGCGGCCACCGCGGCCAGTTCGGGCACCAGTGACCAGCTCAGGTTGCCGTAGAGCGCCATGCCGCCCTTGAGGCCGATGGTCAGCATCAGCAGCAGGCTCAGGGTGTCGTAGGCGGCCTTGGGGATGGTCAGGTCGGACTTCACCAGCCCGGCCAGCAGGCCGAGCAGGAAGAACATCACCACGATATCGGGCATCGGGAGGTCTCTGGTGGCTGAAGGAAAACGCCACGCATTCTGCGAAGCCCCGGACATTGATTCCAATAAACTCTTTCGCATTGCATCATTGACGATCATCTATAGACGATCCAGGGCACCCCGCCAATGAACATCCGACACCTGACCTTCCGCCTGCTGCAGGTCTATGCCGCGGTGGTGCGCGCCGGCTCGATCAGCGAGGCGGCGCGACGGCTCCACCTGACCCAGCCTACGGTCTCCCAGCAGCTGCGTCGCCTGGCCGAGACGGTGGGCGAGCCGCTGCTCGAGAGCCGCCAGGGGCGCCTGGTGCCCACCGAGGCGGGCGGCGAGCTCTACCGGGCGAGCCGCGAGGTGTTGGGGCGCTTCGACGACTTCGAGGACTACCTGGCCTCGCTGCGCGGCGGGGCGCGGGGGCGTTGCTCCATCGCCCTGGTCAACACCGCCCAATACGTGCTGCCGCGCCTGCTCGGCCCCTACAGCCGGGCCTTTCCCGAGGTGGACGTCACCCTGCATATCGGCAACCGCCGCCAGGTGCTGACCCGCTTCGAGCGCCAGGACGACGACCTCTACGTGTTCAGCCACCCCCCTTCGCTGGCCCATGCCCGGGCCGGCCGGTTCCTGCGCAATCCCCTGGTGGCCGTGGCGCCGCGGGGCCACCCGCTGGCGGAACGCGACCGGGTGGCGATGAGCGAGCTGCTGGGCGAGCGCTTCCTGCTGCGCGAGCCCGGATCGGCCACGCGGATGCTCTTCGAGAGTTGGCTGCAGGAACAGGGGCTGACCCTGGGGGCGACGCTACAGATGGCCAGCAACGAGGCGATCCGTGTCGGCGTGGCCTCCGGGATGGGACTCGCCGTGCTCTCCGAGCACGTGCTGCCGCCGGAGCATCCGGATCTGGTGATCCTGCCGGTGGCGGGGCTGCCCATCGAGAGCCACTGGCAGTTCATCGTGCGCCGCGACCGGCGACTGCCGCATGCGGCGCTGGGGCTGTTGCGCTTCGCCGAGGGGCACCTGAGCGAATGCGTGGAGGCACGCTTCCTGTGCAACGAGATTCCCGACCTATTGGCGGGGCTGGAGATGACCGATGCTTGACTCTGCGAAGGGCAGCGATGCGACCTTGGGAGGCACGCGATCATGAATCTCATGCGAGGCGTCCTGTGCGGCCTGCTGGTCTGGCTGTGGGCGGGAGTGGCCATGGGCGCGGCCATCGACAGGCAGGACCTGGAGGCCTTCGTCGACGGCTTCGTGAAGGCGCGTATGGAGGCCCACCGTGTGGCCGGCGTCACGGTGGCGGTGGTCAAGGACGACGAACTGCTGCTGGCCAAGGGCTTCGGGTCGGCCGACCTCGAGGCCGGGCGCCCGGTAGTCGCCGAGCAGACCCTGTTCCGGCCGGGCTCGATCTCAAAGCTCTTCACCTGGACGGCGGTAATGCAGCTGGTGGAACAGGGACGGCTCGACCTGGACGCCGATATCCGCGACACCCTGACCGACTTCCCCCTGGCGACCCTCTATCCGGCACCCATTACCCTGCGCCAGCTGATGGCCCATACCCCGGGCTTCGAGGACACGGCCATGGGCCATCTCTTCGAGGACGACCCCGACGCCGTGCTCTCGCTGCGTGACTACCTGCGCCGCCATGCCCCTGCCCAGGTGCGCCCGCCGGGCACCTGGCCAGCCTACTCCAACTACGGGGTGGCGCTGGCTGGCCTGGTGGTCGCCAAGGTCAGCGGCATGTCCTGGGAAGCCTACGCCGAGCGTCACCTGCTGGGGCCGCTGGGCATGCAGGACAGCACCTTCCGCGAGCCCTGGGGGCCGCAGCGCGAGCAGGCCCCCATGGCGCCGGCCCTGCGCGAGCGGGTCAGCGAGGGCTACCAGTGGGTCGAGGGCGCCTTCCGGCCGGGCGGCTTCACCTTCGTCGGCGGCATCGGCCCGGCCGGCAGCCTCTCCACCACGGCAACCGACATGGCGCGCTTCATGCGCGCCCATCTCAACGAGGGTCGCCTCGGCGACGTGCAGCTGCTCTCGCCCCAGACGGCCCGCGAGATGCAGCGTACCCACTACCAGGTGGCGCCGGGGCAGCCCGGCATGGCCCACGGCTTCATCGAGAGCGAGATCGCCGGCTACCGGGCCATCGGCCATGGAGGCGGTACCGTGCACTTCATCTCCGACCTGCAGCTGATCCCCGAACTCGAGCTGGGGGTGTTCGTCTCCACCAACAGTAACGGCGGCCAGGCGTTGATCCGGGGTTTCGTCGAGCAGCTGGTGCGCCGCTACTTCCCGAACGAAGCCCCCGCTGCGGCCACGGCGCCCGACGACCCGGCGCGCTATGCGGGGGACTACCTCTCCACGCGGCGGCCCTATACCACCGTCGAGGCGCTGCTCAACCACGACATGGCCAGCGTCCACCCGGACCGGGACGGCCGGCTGGTGCTGAGCCGCCGGGGGCGGCAGGTGCGCCTGGTGCAGGCGCCGGGCGAGGGGCACTTCCGCCAGGCCGATAGCGGCGAGTCGCTGCGCTTTCTCGCCGACGAGAGTGGCGCCGTGACGCACCTGGCCGTGCCGGAGCCGATCATGGTGATGGAGCGGGTTGGGCCGCTGGCCAACCCGCGATGGCGGCTGGCCTTCCTGGGCCTGGCCGGGGGAATGTTCGTCGCCACCCTGGTGGTGGCGCTGGTCGGCCGGGAGCGGCCGCCAGCACGTCGCGCCGTGGTGCGCTGGGCCGCACGGCTGACGCTGCTGGCCGCCGGTCTGTGGCTGGTGAGCATGGGGCTGGCCCTGGCCGGTGTGCTGCCCATCACGCAGGACGTGGGACTCGCCTTCTTCGACTTCCCGCCACCGGCCTTCGTGGCCGCCCAGGGCGTCGCCATGCTGGCGGGGGCGGCCAGCCTGGGGGCGCTTGCCCTGCTGGTGCCTGTGCTGGGTGAGGAGGGTTGGTCCCGGGGCCGGCGCCTGCGCCATGTCGGGCTGGTGGTGGTGTTGCTGCTGACGCTGTTGACGATCTGGCAGTTCAACGGCTTCGTGTTGATGGGCTGAAGCCGGAAACACGAACGTCACGCGCCTACGCGGCGCGTAGCGAGTGACCTGCGCCCGGTGTCAGACCCTGACATCCCGTTAACGGTCTGACACCGGAAGGAGGGCCACCGCGCAATGATCACAAGCAAGCTGCCGGGGAGGGGGCCTTGACGTTGGCTGGGCGTCGTTAGTCTCCCAACGCCAGCGTGATAGCCTCCCCGATCAACCTGTCTCGATACTCGCACGTCACGCGGGTCGGTCAATCGCCACACATGAATGGGTGTACTGCCATGGCCAAGGTCCTTGCGACGGCTTCCGGAATTGCAGAAGCAGAAGCCTATCAGGGCAAGGTCCTTCGCGGGGTGTCACGCACCTTTGCCTTCACCATTCCTCAGCTCCCGGCCGATCTGAGCAAGGTCGTGACCAATGCCTACCTGCTCTGTCGTATTGCCGACACCCTGGAGGATGAACCGACGCTTTCCGCGGTTCAGAAGACCCTCTTGCATGAACGGTTTCTGGCGGTGCTGAGAGGAGAGGAGAAGGCCCAGCGTTTCGCCAGACAGGTCACGCCGCTACTCTCGCAGGCCACGTCACCGGATGAGCGAGAGTTGATGGCTAACACGCCACTGGTCGTCCGTTGCACCCATAGCCTCGAAGTGCCCCAACAGCAGGCGCTGGTCAAGTGTGTGAGCATCATGTGCCGGGGCATGGGCCATTACCAGGACGATGCCAGCCTGGAGGGCTTGGCAGACCTGGGCGAGGTGGACCGCTATTGCTATCACGTGGCAGGCGTCGTGGGTGAAATGCTCACGGAACTGTTCTGTCAGCATTCAGGCGACATGCATGAGAAGCGTGCCGAGATGCTGGCCCTGGCACCGTCGTTCGGACAAGGCCTGCAGCTTACCAATATCCTCAAGGACCTTTGGGACGATCGGCAACGTGGCGTCTGCTGGCTGCCCCGCCAGGAATTTCGGGAGTTTGGTGTGGACGTGGCGAGCCTGGCGCCGGGACGCAGGGATCCGGAGTTTGCCACCGCACTGCGATACATGGTCGGTATTGCGCACGCCCATTTGCGTAATGCCTTTCGCTACACCCTGATGGTTCCCGCGAAAGAAACGGGTATCAGGCGTTTCTGCTTATGGGCCATCGGCCTGGCCGTGCTCACACTCAGGCGGATAGATGCTCGGCCGACCTATTGCACGGGGCGGCAGGTCAAGGTGTCACGCCGCACGGTCAAGGCCGTCATCGCGAGTACCCGCCTGGTGACACGTCATGATGGGATGCTCAAGCTGCTGTTCAGCGGTGTGACCAGAGGGTTGCCACTCGGGCCGCTCGGGGGCCCACACCCGGAACTTAGTGCATGGGCTTCCGAACTTTCCGATGGTGATGGCGCTTCAGCCGCACGTTATGCCCTTCGGCTAGGCAATGACGAGGGGTAGACAGGTATCATGGCCAAGGAGGTGACCATTGGTTAGAACTGGCTCGAGCGAGCGCGACGAGACCGTTTCCTTCGATGACGAGGAACTGATCCTGGTCGATGACGAGGACAGGGAGCTGGGGCATTTGAGCAAGGCAAAGTGCCACGAAGGAAGCGGTGTGCTGCATCGCGCCTTCTCGCTGTTCGTGTTCAATCATGACGGGGAGCTTCTTCTGCAGCAGCGGGCGGAAGGCAAGCGTCTTTGGTCACTGTGCTGGTCCAACAGCTGCTGTAGTCACCCACGCCGAGGCGAGCCCATGGAAGAGGCGATTCACCGGCGACTATGGCAGGAGGTCGGCATCGAGGCGCAACTCGCCTTCCTCTACAAGTTCCGCTATCAGGTCCAGTACGGTTCAAGCGGCGCCGAGCACGAGCTTTGCTGGGTATATCTTGGGGGCACTGACAATGAGCCACGCCCCAACCGCCAGGAGATCGCCAACTGGTGCTGGATATCACCCGCTGCGCTCGATGCCGAGCTGGCCTCCCGCCCGGAAGACTATACGCCCTGGTTCAAGATGGAGTGGACGCGATTGCGGAGTGAATTTGCCGATGAGCTCAAGCGATATACCCGATAGGCTCGACGGCGGAGAGCAGGCTTTTCATGGCCCGGCTGGACGTGGCCGTGCACTTGAGGGTCTGCGGGTGAGGCGATGTTATCGACGGATCAGTCGGGGCGGGCGTTGGGGAAGAACAGCTGCTGTCCCTTGACCTCGAAGTCGGCGATGGCGGCCTGGCCCTCGTCGGAAAGCAGCCACGCGTGCCACTGCGCGGCCAGGTCGTGCTTGAGGTGGGGGTGGCGCTCGGGGTCGATCAGCACGCTGCCGTACGGGTTGAACAGCGCCTCGTCGCCCTCGAAGAGCAGCTCGAGGTCCTGTGGATTCTCGAAGGCGACCCAGGTGGCGCGGTCGGCCATCACGTAGGCGTCCATGCCGGCGGCGGTGTTCAGCGTCGGGCCCATGCCGCTGCCGAGCTCCCGGTACCACTCGCCTTCGGGCTCGACCCCCGCGGCCTGCCAAAGACGCAGCTCGGCGCGATGGGTGCCGCTGTCGTCGCCGCGGGAGGCGAACGGGGCCTCGGCCTCGGCGATCAGCTGCATCGCCTCGGCCACGCTCTCGGCCTCACTGATACCGGCCGGGTCGCCCCCCGGGCCGATGAGCACGAAGTCGTTAACCATGACGTCGGCGCGCTCGCTGCCATAGCCCCCCTCGACGAAGCGCTCCTCGCCGACGGTGTCGTGCACCAGCAGGCTGTCGGCGTCGCCGCGGCGGGCGATCTCGAAGGCCTGGCCGGTGCCCACGGCCACCACGCGGACCTCGATGCCGGTCGTCTCGGTGAACGGGGGGATGATGGCGTCGAACAGGCCCGAGGCCTCGGTGGAGGTGGTCGAGGCAAGGGTGATGAAGGGGGCCTGGTCCCGGGCCGAGACACCCAGAGTGAACCCCGTGAGGCCGATGGCGGCGAGGGTGAGTCCTGTCGTCTTCATGGTGCCCTTCCTTCTTTCCTGGGTGGTGCTTTTCCTGGGGGGTGCCTGGTGGACGTGAGCGGTCTACCAGACCAGCTCGCCGCGGACGAAGGCGCTGCCTTCCGGGGTCTGCGGGTCGGCGAAGAAGCGCTCGGCCGGACTGTGCTCGACCAGTCGGCCGCCATAGAGCAGCACGATGTCGTCGGCCAGGCGGCGGGCCTGCTGGAGGTCGTGGGTGGTCATCAGGATGCGCGTGCCGCGCCGGTGGAAGTCGCGCACGGCGGCCTCCACCGCCTGGATGGCGGCCGGGTCGAGGGCGGCGGTGGGCTCGTCGAGGAACAGCACCTCGGGCTCCACCAGCCAGGCCCGAGCCAGGGCCAGGCGCTGCTGCTCGCCCCCCGAGAGCACCCGGGCCGGGCGCTTCTCGAGGGCCGCCAGGCCGAAGCGCTCCAGCGCCTCCCGGGCCAGCGGCCTGCGTCGACGGTGAGGCGTGCCGTGGATCGCCAGGGCGTAGGTGAGGTTGGCAAGGGCCGAGCGCTTGAGCAGCACCGGGCGCTGGAAGACCATTGCCTGGCGGGGCGGGCGGCCTTCCCAGCGCACGCGGCCACGGGAGGGCGCCAGCAGCCCGTGGGCCAGGCGCATCAGCAGGCTCTTGCCGGCGCCGTTGGGGCCCATCACCAGGGTGCGGTGGCAGCCTTCGAGGCGCAGGTCGAGGGGATGCAGCAGGGTCTGGCCGCGATGGACGAAGCCGACGCCTTCCAGCGCGAGCGAGGGTATGGCTGCCACGGGTAGCCGCCTGAGATCGTTCATCCCAGCCGCCTCTGCGCCGTCTCGCCCACCAGGTGCGCGGCGGCATTGACCAGCGCGACCAGCGCGAGCAGCACCATGCCGAGGCCCAGCGCCAGGGGCAGGTTGCCCTTGCTGGTCTCCAGCACGATGGCGGTGGTCATCACCCGGGTGACGCCGTCGATGTTGCCGCCGACGATCATCACCGCCCCGACCTCGGCGCTGGCCCGGCCGAAGCCGGCCAACATCACGGTCGTCAGGCCGAAACGGGCGTCCCACAGCAGGGTCGGGATGCGGCGCGCCCGCGACACGCCCAGGGAGGCGAGCTGCTCGCGGTAGTCGCCGTGGAGTTCCTCGACCTGCTGGCGGGTCAGGGCGGCGATGATCGGCAGCACCAGGATCACCTGGGCGATCACCATGGCACCAGGGGTGAAGAGCAGGCCGAACTCGCCCAGGGGCCCGGCCCGGGAGAGCAGCAGGTAGACCGCCAGCCCGGCCACCACCGGGGGCAGCCCCATCAGTGCATTGAGCATCACGATCAACGCCCCGCGGCCGGGAAACCGCCACAGCGCCAGGGCCGCGCCCAGCGGCAGGGCGATCAGCGCGGCGATCAGCACGGCGGACAGCGAGACCTGCAGCGACAGCGTCACGATCCCGATCAGGTCGGGGTCGCGGCCCAGGATCAGGGCCAGGGCGGTCTGGAAGGCGTTGGGATCGTCGGACATCGCGCGCTCCTGCGGTCTCCCTGCATCATGTGCGTTGAAGCACGGTGACGCATCCAACGCTGTAATTCATGCAGTACCATGCAGGATAACGACGGTTCTAGCACCACGAGGGGCCTTGCACCATGGAGACCGAACGGGGGCATGCGTCCCCTGCCTACCTGACCACCGCCGAGGTGGCCGACTACCTGCGCCTCAAGGAGCGCAAGGTCTATGATCTGGTGCGCCAGGGGGCGATGCCCTGCGTGCGCGTGACCGGCAAGCTGCTCTTCCCCCGCCAGAGCATCGACCTCTGGCTGATGAATCACCTGGAGGGCGACCGGGCCAGCCGCCGGCCGGTGCCCGTGGTGCTCGCGGGCAGCCAGGATCCGCTGCTGGAGTGGGCGGTGCGCGAGAGCGGGGCGGGGCTGGCGCTGCTGTGTCACGGCAGCGGCGATGGAGTGCGGCGCCTGCTGGCCGGCGAGGCGATGGTGGCAGGGCTGCACCTGCTGGATGCGCACAGCGGCGGCTACAACCGGCCCGAGTCGCTGGGGCTCTCCGGCATGCGGGACCTGGTGATGGTGCGTTGGGCGACGCGGCGCCAGGGTCTGCTGCTGGCGCCGGACAACCCCCTGGGCATCACCGGCCTCGAGGCCCTGGCCGGGGACGCGGTGCGCCTGGCCCATCGCCAGCCCGATGCCGGGGCCCAGCGGCTGCTGACCTGGCTGCTGGCCCGGGCGGGGGTCGATGCCAGGCGGCTGCGCTTCACCGCGCACCCGTCGCTCAACGAGGACGACCTGGCGCTGGCGATCCGCCAGGGCGAGGCGGACGCCGGGCTCGGGGTCGAGGCAGCGGCCCGCCGCCAGGGGTTGGCCTTCGTGCCCCTGCATGAGGAGGCCTTCGACCTGGCCCTGCGGCGGCGAAGCTACTTCGAGCCGCCGATCCAGAGGCTTCTCGCCTTCGCCCGGGAAGCGCGTTTCGCCGAGCGGGCCGAGGCGCTGGGTGGCTATGACATCGGCGAGCTCGGGCGGGTGGTCCATAACGCCTGATCGTTCCCGGTAGGGTGCCGAGACGGCACGAACTCTTGCCGTCCCATGCGCCGGTAGGGCGCGCTCGAGTGACGGAACGCTGCGGAATTCCCTCGGAACGACACGAAGACGCCACGGCGCGATGGCGAGCCGTGGCGGTGAGGGGGAGTGCTGCTTGCACCCCGATGATTTGGCCTGGGTGGAGCTCCATATCCGTCGCTTGGCGTCAGTGCCACCAGGGGTCGGGGGACGCGACGGTCGCCGCCGGTAATGCCCTCGCTCCCGTTGTGCGCGGTCCCACCCGTTTTTGCATCGTGGCCGGTTCCATGGTGGATGTCTGCGTCTTTTCATGAAGACGTTTCGTGCGCTCTTCCAGATACACCGAGTCTGCCGCCATGACGGGAGAGATGGACAGCAGTGCGATGATCAGTGCCGAACTGCATACCATGAGTTTCATGGAAGTTGCCTCGTTGAGGTATCGAGGCAGTAACTGTCATCGGTAACCGATCCTGGGTGCCGAGTGACACCCCGATACCGGGGTAAGTGATACGACGCCATGCCTTGCCGGTATGGGCCGTGCCGTCGGCCTGGCGCTTCTCGAGGAGGCAAGAAGGTCGCCCATGCAGGACCCGCTTTCTGCTCAGAACGACAAGCTCATGGCCGGTGTGCAGGGGGATGATCGCCGTCAGGGAGTGTCTGGCTTAGGCTTTCTTATTGTAGAACATGAGGCGTAATTTTAATCGTTACGATGCGAGAAGAAGTGAGAGTTTTTTCACTTCATGGGCCTCATGAATGAACTCTTGGTGTACAAAAAATACCCTGCATTCACTCTCGCAAGATGCGACCTGGCCGCCCGGTATAAGTTAATCGCGGACTGACATACTTGCTGTTGTATCCGTATATTCCCGTTCCGTTGGTCTGGAAGGGGCCGATTGCAACGACGGAAGGGGCTGCGCCGGGGGACGACCTAGAGCCTGCCGGACTTGATGCTGATCAACCTCGAAAGCCGGTCATCCGGCCAACCTCATTCGGCCTGATTCGTTAAGTAGTGATCTATTCGCATCATCAGATCGATCAAGCTGTCTCGAACCCCGACTCTCTCGCGATGATCGGTCAGATTCGACAGGCCCCTGGACCATTCAAGGGCCTGAATCATGACAGGGGCCGCAGGAAGGGAGACCAACTGCTAGAACTGGTAGGTAGGCGGCGGGTCGTGGCAGCGTGATGCCCCGTCGCCGTGATGCGGTGCCGCAGCACTGCGACCCCCATGGCTTCCATCCCGGAGGTACGCCATGCAACAGACCACGCAAACCACCAGCGAATACGTCGAGTTCTGGAACGACACCCTGGCCGACAAGTTCGATCGCTTCCAGGACATCCTGATGAACGGCCTGAGCTACCACAGCCGGGTTCCGCTCACGCGACTCGATATCGAACCCGGTAGCCGGATCCTCGATGTCGGCTGCGGCTGGGGCGATACCGCCATCGAGCTGGCACGCCGCACCGGTCCTCGGGGCGAGGTCCTGGGCCTGGACTGCGTCGCACAGTTCCTGGAGGACGCCCAGCGCCGCGCCGCGGAGGCGGACGTCGACAACGTGCGCTTCATCGCCGCCGATGTCGAGCGCTACCCCTTCGAGCCTGAATGCGACCTGTGCTTCTCGCGCTTCGGCATGATGTTCTTCGAACATCCGGTAGTGGCCATGCGCAACGTCCACAAGGCGCTCAAGCCGGGCGGTGAGCTGATGTTCATCGTCTGGCGCGATATCGAGGACAACCCCTGGCTGGGGCTGCCCAAACGGGTAGTGCTGGACTTCCTGCCTCCGCCCGGCGAGGACGCCCGCACCTGTGGCCCGGGGCCCTTCTCCATGGCCAATCCCGAGGTGGTTACCCAGCAGCTGGAGATCGCCGGCTTCGAGAACATCGCCTTCGAGCGCAACGACGGGCCGGTCGAGGTGGGCGACTCGGTGGAGAACGCCATGCGCTTCCAGCTCGCCCTGGGGCCGGCCGGGGAGGTGTTCCGCGAGGCCGGCGAGGAGGCCGAGCGGCAACGCCCGCAGATCGAGGAGGCGCTGCGCCAGGCCCTGGCCCCCTTCGAGCAGGATGGCAAGATCGTCATGGGCTCAAGCTCCTGGACCATCACCGCGCGCAAGCCGGAAGGTTGAGCTCGCACCAGCCGAGCCGGCCAACGCTACTGCGGCGGCCCCCGAGGCGGCGTGGGCAACCCAGGCCTTGCAGCCGTCGTCGATGCCCGCGGCGGGGGCCGCTCGCTCGATGCGGGGGCCGCAACCGAATCGGCGTCGCGTCCGGCGCGTTGCTAGCGCAGGCGACGCCGTTCCTGCAGGGTGAGAACCGCCAGGGTCAATGCCGTGATCGGGAGCACGAAGTAGAGCATGGTGGCGCCGAAGCCCGGCAGTGCATCGTGCTGGGCCGCCGCCAGGATCAGGTAGAGGGTGTAGGCCAGGTAGTAGGCGAGCAACGCCCCGCCCTCCCAGCGACTGATCACGCCCCCCGTGAAACCGATCGGCAGGCAGGCCAGCGCCACGGCAATCATCACCGGGATATCGAAGCCCACCAGGGCCGGTGGCACGGCAATCGCCGAGGCGGAGAGCAACCCGGTCAGCCCCAGCACGCCGAGGATATTGAAGACGTTGCTGCCGATCACGTTGCCCACGGCGATGTCGCGTTCGCCGCGCAGGGCGGCGATGATCGAGGTGACCACCTCGGGCAGCGAGGTGCCCGCCGCGATGATCGTCAGACCGATGACCTGCTCGCTGACCCCCAGGAAGGCCGCGAACGCCACTGCCCCCTCCACGAACCAGCGTGAGCCCAGCACGAGCAGGGCCAGTCCCCCCACCACCAGTGCCAGGCTGAAGGCCCAGTGGGTCTCTCCCGAGGCCGGCGACTCGCCGCTGTCCTCAGGCTGGGCTCGCGCATTCTGATAGAACAGGAAGGCCAGGTACGCGGCCAGTCCCGCCAACAGCAGCCCCCCATCGAAACGTCCCATGACGCCATCCAGTGCCAGCAGCAGCATCGCCACCGAGAGCCCGATCATCAGCGGAATGTCGATGCGTACCAGCTGCTGGGCCACCGTCAGGGGAACGATCAGCGCCGAGACGCCGAGAATGAAGAGCACGTTGAAGATATTGCTGCCCACCACGTTGCCAAGGGCAATGCCCGCTTGGCCATCGCTGGCGGCCTTGAGGCTCACCGCCAGCTCGGGGGAACTCGTGCCGAAGGCTACCACCGTCAGGCCGATGATCAGCGGCGTGATGCCCAGCCGTTCGGCCAGGCGCGATGCACCCCGCACCAGTCCCTCGGCCCCCACGATCAACAGCACCAGTCCGGCCACGAAGGCGGCAATGGTCATGGCTTCGACTCCTGTCATCCGGTCGCTCGGCTCAAGTAAGCGTCGGGCCGGGTGGAGTCGCTGTCCAGCAAAACCTGATGCGTGGCGTCGGCGTGACGGGGCCCGGCGCCATCACGCGCCGGGCCCTTACGGCTGCGCTCCAGGCCGGTGTCACACCTCCAGGCGCGCTTCCGGGCTTCCTTCCAGCGCCTTCGCCACGGCCTCGATGGCCTGCGGGTCGGCCGGGTCGCTGGGAGCCGCGCACCAGGCCTCGAATATCACGGATGTCAGGGCCGCGATACCGTCCTCGGCGACCGGCAGGTGGCCGGAGAGCAGGGTAGTCGGTGCCAGGCGCTCGAGGGCATGCAGCGAGCGTCCCAGGGCATCCCGGTCGCTCGTAGCCAGCCAGGGGGCGTCGATCGCCGACCAGGTCACCAGGCCGTCGCGCAGCGCGCTCGCCTCGATCGCCGTTACGCTGTCGGCCGGGGCGGGGAGCAGGGCGCCGAAGCTGTCGGCGGCGAACAGGGTACGCGAGCGGGTGTCGAGAAAGCCCAGCGTCTCCGGCGCGTCGTAGTAGGGCGGCCGCAGCGGCACCAGCTCGCGGTCGCCGAGCGTCAAGCGGGCACCGGGTTCCAGTAACTGCACACGGCCGGTGTCGAGGCCGAGCAGGCCCATCTTGCCCATGCCGAGGAAGTTGGTGACGACCCGGGCCCGGGGGGCACGTTGCAGTATTCGGGTGAGGTTGCCGATATGGTCGGCATCGGTGTGGCTCAACCAGATCCAGCGCAGGTCGGCGAGGTCGATCTCTGCCTGCAGGGCGTCGAGGAAGGCATCGCCGAGAGCGGCCAGGCCGGTGTCGACCAGTACCGGCTCGCGTCCCTTGTGCAGGAAGGCATTCACCGTCAAGCCACCCATGCCCTGCAGGGGCAGGAAGGCGGGCAGCACACACCAGTCGCACCCGGCATCCCGGGTCGGCAGCATCAGGGGGAGAGTGTCGGTCATCGCGGGACTCCGTGGTCATTGTTGGAGTTAGTGAACACGTATGTTCACTGAAATATTGATAGGCCCGCAGGCGGCGCTTGTCAATATTTGAGTGAACAGGTATGTTCAATAAATGGCCGAGAAACGTCGTTACACCCAGCGCAAGCGTGCCGCCGGCCGGGAGGAGACCCGCGAACGCATCGTCGAGGCGACGATGCAACTCCACGAGGAGGTCGGACCGCGCGCCACCACCATCAGTGCCATCGCCCAGCGCGCCGGCGTACAGCGCCTGACCGTCTACCGCCACTTCCCCGACGAGACGGCGGTCTTCGCGGCCTGCACTTCGCGCTGGCTGGAACTGCACCCACCGCCGGACCCCGCCGAGTGGGCTGCCTCCGAGGCGGGCGTGGCGCACGTGCGCGCCACCCTGCGGGCCTTCTACCGCTACTACCGCGCTACCCAGCGCATGTGGCGTGCCGCCCACCGCGACGCGTCCGAGGTCCCGGCGCTTCAGGCGCCCATGGCGGCATTTCGCGACCATCTGCGCCAGGTGAGCGAGGACTTGCACGAGCACCTCGGGGCGACCGAGGACCCGCGCCTGGCGATCACGCTCCAGCACGGCCTGGCGTTCACCACCTGGGCCTCGCTCGAGGCCCAGGGGCTCGACGATGCGGTCATGGCGGAGCTGGTGGTGGCGTGGCTGGAGGGGCTCACCGGCTGACCCTGTCGCAGGCCGGTGCCGCAGAATCGGCAGTGGCCGTCGTCGGTCAGGTTCCGGCTCCAGAGGGTGACCCCGTCGCGCTCGATCAGCCACTCGCTGCAGCGGTGAATGCTTGCACTGGCGCGACGCCAGGACGCGGGCCCGTCAGGCGGGTCCGCGTCCTGACAGGTACCCGTCATAAGTCTTAGAAGCGGGAGGCCGGCAACCAGACGTCGGCTCTCGCCCAGGCCCGTTCGAACGCCTGGCCGGCCTCGGCTGCCTCGGTGTCCCTTCCCTGGGCGGTGAGGCTCTGCTCGAGCCCCTTGAGCGACCAACCGTTGTCGGGGTGTACCGCCAGGGCGTCGCGATAGATCGATTCTGCCTCCTGGGCGTGCCCAGCCTCCAGCAGCACCGCTCCGAGCACATGGCGGGCGGGTATCGGCCAGGGCTCTGGCTCGGAGTAGCCGAGGCCGTCCTCCAGGGCGATGGCTGCCTGCAGCTGTTCGCGCGCCTCATCGAGGCGCCCCGCCTCGGCGGCGATTTCGCCGGCCAGGATACCGGCCGCGATGCCCAGCAGATCGCGCTGCGCATGCCGGAAGAAGTGATAGGTGGCATCGTCCGGGGTCGCCTCCCGAGTGGCACGGATCTGCGCCAGGGTGTCCCGGGCCGCTTCGGCATCACCGGTACGCAACTGCGCCAGCCCTTGCGCGAAGTGCCACATGGCGGCCTGGAAGGCGGCGTCTGGCGCACCGTCCTGGTTCAGTAGTTCGTCCCAGCGGCCGAAGCGGGCGAGCTGCAGGCTGTGGTGGAAGATATCTTCCGCGCGTTCGCGACCGATGTCCCGAGCGGCTGAAAGGGCGACGCCGCTCTGCCCGTCCATCCAGGCGGAATAGACCAGCATCAGGGTGTTGTGGGGCGCATAGGTGCTCACGGCCGCGTCGTGGCGGGCCGCCTGGTCCCTCTGGCGCGCCCGCTGGTTGGCGCGGACGCTGTCGCCGTAGCGGCCGATGTTCATGTAGATGTGTGAGGGCATGTGCTGAATATGGCTCACTCCCGGGATGGCGTCGGCCAGCCGGTCGGCGCAGGCCTCGGCGCGGGTCGGCTCATAGGCTTCCACGGTGTGGACATAGAGGTGGCAGGCGCCGCCATGGCCCAGTTCGGCGTCCAACACGGTTTCCAGTTCCTCGATCACCGTCTGTGTCTCCGGGTAGGGTTCGCCATCTGCCTGGTAGAGATCCCAGGGGCGGTACAGCATCAGCGATTCGGCATAGAGGGTGCGTATGTCAAGGTCGTCGGGATGTGCCGCCACGGCCTCTTCCATGGCCTCGGCGTAGCGGCGGGTCGCCTGCTGCGGGTCGCTATCGTCGTCGGAGGGCGGGTAGCGCAAGGCCATGGCCTCGATCAGCGCCTGCTCCCAGGGTGCGGCCTCATCGGCCAGCTCCAGGGCTCGCTGGGCCGCCGCGTTGGCGTCCTGCGGATCACCGACGCCTCCCGGGTTGTTCTGATAGGGGCCCAGCGCCCAGGCTTCCCCCCAGGCACAGAGGGCGCAGCCGGGGTCGTGCTGCTGTGCGGCCCGGAAGGAGCGGATCGCTTCCGGTTGAGCGAAACCGTAGGCGAGACGCAGCCCCTGATTGAAGTAGGCCTGGGCCTGCTCGGAGTCCGTGGTAATGGTGCGGCCATACTCCCCCAGGTTATCGAAGCGCGGTATCTCGGCGCCGTGGGCGGGGGCGATCCAAGCCACGCTGGCCATGGCCAGTGCGCAGGCGGGCGTACTCATAATGGCTTTCATGGTGACCTCCCATCGGTCGTGGTTTCCAGGATTGCGGCAGACGCTTGTCGTCCGCCAGTCTCCTGGGTCCCACACTCCCCTTGGCTGGCCGCTCTTGCCAGTGCCAAACGGGTCAGAAACGGTCCCTTCCGGTCAGCGAGGCGGGGCAAAGGGCGGTGAGCGTTTCCCCCGGGTGCTCAGCGTGCCGCAGGCCTTGGTCCGCTCACCGGCTCAGTCACCACCTCGGCCAGGATCTCGGGACTGGCGGCGCCGGCCCCATTGGCCGGGGGGCCGTCGAACTCGCTGGTCATGGGAAAGGCCTCCTCGATGCCTTGAGACTGTCCGGCCCCGGCGGCGTTCCGGTGGCCACGGGGCAGGCGGAGGGAGAAGGGCGCCGGCCGAACGGGCCGGCGCGAAGTCAGGCACCGAGCGCGGTAGTCAGTCCCCGGGGCATGGTGCCATGGCGGTGACCCCGGGCCAGCCAGGCGACGAGATGGGCGCTGAGCTCCCGGGCATCGTCATCGGCCCCGTGGATGAAGCTCGACTTGCGACGGCGCAGGAACGGCAGGCCCAGCACGTAGAGCCCCGGGGCATCGACCACGCCGCCGTGATGGCGCAGCTGCCCCTTGCGGTCGAGCACCGGCACCTGCAGCCAGCTGTAGTCGGGGCGATAGCCGGTGGCCCACAGCACGGTGCGGATCCCGCCGCGGGCGAGATCCAGCCCCAGGCAGGGGACGTTCGGCAGGCGGGTCGGCGGGAAGCGCTCCGGCGCCTCGAGGCAGCCCTCCAGCCCGCGGGTCCGCACCCAGGCATCGAGGGTGTCGAGCAGTCGTCCCAGCTTGAGGTCCGCCGCGGCGCAGTGGGCCGACAGCGAACCGGAGAACTGCAGCCGGGTGTCCTGCAGCCCCACCAGCCGGCCGACCAGTCTGACGCCCCGCGCGCTCAGGGCATTCAGGTCCAGGGTGGCGGGGACGTCGCCGCCGGCCAGCTGCGGCGAGGGCAGGCGGCGGGCCCGCTCGATGTCGTCCACCTCGTCGAAGCGCTGGTCGTGGATGCCGGCCGCCTCCAGCCACCACTGGATATCCCGGCCCCGATAGCGGCGCGGCAGTCGCACATGCTCGCCCACCGACAGGGTCACCGCATGACCGGCGCGCTGGAGCTCGTCGGCCAGCTGCAGCCCGGTGGCCGAGGCCCCCACCACCAGCACGCCGCCCGGCGCCAGCTGGCCCGGGTGGCGATACTCCCTGGGCGTCAGGCGGTCGACCGATGCCGGGAGCGCCCGGTCCAGGGCCGGCACCCGGGGCAGGTTGAAGGCGCCACTGGCGATCACCACCGCCCGGCAGCGCCACTCGCCCCGATCGGTGATCACCCGGTAGCCATCGTCTGCCGGCCGGACCGAGCGCACCCTGGTACCGGCCTGTACCGGGGCCGAGAGTCGTCGGGCATAGTCGCCAAGGAAGTCGACCACCTGGGGCATGGACATGAAGCCGTCCGGGTCGGGCCCCGCGTAGCGGAGCCCGGGCAGCCGGCATTGCCAGTTGGGGGTCAGCAGCCTGAGCGAGTCCCATCGCTCGTGGCGCCACGCGTTGCCTACCTCGCCACGCTCCAGCAGCACATGCTCGATGCCGGCCCGGCCGAGGTAGTGGCTCATGGCGAGCCCGGCCTGGCCCGCGCCGATGACCACCACGGTCACCGCGCGGGCCGGGCGGTGCT
Source organism: Halomonas rhizosphaerae (assembly GCF_030010555.1). Lineage (GTDB taxonomy): Bacteria > Pseudomonadota > Gammaproteobacteria > Pseudomonadales > Halomonadaceae > Halomonas > Halomonas rhizosphaerae. The sequence goes on along the minus strand of NZ_JASCQP010000019.1, from coordinate 26,799 downwards.
GCCGGCCTGGACGCTCCTCGCTCATTTCACCTGCACCGAGACGTGGGTGGGGTTGGTGAGGATGTCGAAGACGGCCGAGCGCTTCTGCGACTGGGCGACCAGGGCCTCGATCTCCTCGCGGGTGGCGTCGGCATCGATCTCGAAGGTGACGCGGACGTCATCGAAGCCGTTGCGCACGTCGCGGTCCATGCCGAGGATGCCCTGGATGTCCATGTCGCCCTCCAGGCGGGCCCGCACCGAATTGAGCTGGATGCCACGGTGCTGGGCGACGGCGGCGATGCCGGCGGTCAGGCAGCCGGCGAGGCCCACGAGCACGTACTCCACGGGGGTCGGGCCATGGTCCTCGGAGGCGAAGACCTCGGGGTGGTCGGTATCGAAGGCGAAGCGGGTCTTGTGGCGCTGCTCCTCGCCGAGGCCGTGGAAGCCCTCGACGGTGGCGCGGCTATGGGTGCCCATCACCCAGTCGCAGCTGGTGCGCCAGGTGAAGCGTGCGGCCTCGGGGGCCTGGGACAGGGCCTCGCGGGCGCCCAGCAGGGCGGTGACGTTGACGCCGTTGTCGATCTCGCGGATGGCGGTCTGCATGGTGATCTCTCCTCGGGGATTGTCGTGGTATGGCGGGTGGGCTCACCCGTCAGGTACGACTCTGGGGCCGTCACGTGGGACCCAGCGTGGGAGAGCACGTGGTTTTTCAGGCGTCGTGCGTGGTATCGACCGGGAGGCCGGGGAGGATCGCGCGGAAGGCCCAGACACGCGCCAGCGGCATGCCGGCCTGGTGCTGGGCGAGACGCACCGACTCGGCATCGGGGGCCCGGTAGAGGCAGAGCATGCGTCGGGCGTCCTGCGAGAGGAAGGTGCGCACGAAGCGCACCCGGTGGTTCTGCAGGCAGGCCGCGCCGGCCTCCTCGCGGGCCTGGATCGCCGCGAGGCTGACCGGCGAGGCGAAGGCGCGCTCCACCAGCACGTTGGCCTCGGCGAGCGCCCCGGCGTCGAGTCCCGGTGCGTCGTGCAGCGTGCCGGGCCAGAGGGTGGTGACCTCGGCGCCTGCCTGGCGCAGGGCGTTGCGCGCGGACTCGACATCCGGCGCCCGGAAGCGGCAGACCATGCGTCGGCCGTCCCGCGAGAGCAGGCTGCCTTGCCAGGCAACGCGATGCAGGGCCAGGCAGCCTTCCGCTTCCAGCGACACCGAGCGCACGAATTCCGCCGTGAGTGGCCTCGAGAAGCAGCGTTCCAGGACGATATCCATCATGCGGCGCCCTCCGGCTTGCTGTCGGCCAGGCGGTAGGCCACCCGGAGGCGAGCCCAGCGGGCGACCGGCCGCCGGGCGATCTCGGCCGCCGCCTGGGCATGGTCGCGTTGCGCGTCGATGTCGCCGGTCGCCCGATGGGCCTCGGCCAGCACGCCGTGGGCGAGCAGCTGCTCGGTGGCACGTTCCAGGAGCCGGGCGTGCGTCAGGGCCTCCCCGGCCCGCGCGATGGCGTCGAGCGCTCGCCCCCGCTTGAGGTCGAGCTGGGCCGCGTGGATCAGCAGGCAGCAGAGCCGGTGCTTGGCGTCGGCGTCACGCAGCGTTGCCAGGGCGGTCTCCAGGGGGGACGCCTGGTCCTCCAGGGCCTGGTCCTCCAGGGCATAGCGGCAGAGCGCGAGGGCGGCGCAGGCGAAGGGTGCCTCGCTGCCCTCGCGCAGTTTCTCGCCGATCTCCGCGAGGGTGATGCCGCGCTTCAGGGCCTCTGGGAAGCGGCCCCGCTCCAGCTCCAGCATCAGCAGGCCCTCGTTGGCCTGGAACTCGCCGAGCCGATCCCCGCTGGCCTTGCACAGGGTCCGCGCCTCCTTGAAGTGTCCCTCCGCCTCGTCCAGCCGGTTGTCGTGAAAGCGCATCAGCGCAAGGGCCATGGGGATGGCGGGGTGACTCAGCCGCTGCCGGTCGGCCAGCGCGCGGGCGTCGTCGAGCATCCTGGCGGCGCGGTCGAGGTCGCGCTCCAGCATCGCCAGGCACTTCGCCGTCTCTGCCATGGCGATGATCTGGTCCCGGTCGTCGGCGCTGTGAGTGACCCGCTCGGCCTGCAGGGCCTCCTCGTGGGCATCCCGCCACTGGCCATGCGACCAGCGAACCTGGCTGGCGAGCTGGTAGCCGAGCCGCGCATGGGCGAGGGCACCATGCTCCAGGGCCTGTTCGGCCAGGGTCACCAGTTCCCTGGCCGTGTCCTGCCAGTCCACCAGGGGGGCGGCATGAAGCATCACGTCGCGCAGCTCGAGCAGCAGGCAGACCCGGCGAGCGCCGGTGAGTCGCTCGGCCATCTCGACGCCCTGGCGGGCGAGGCGCAGGGCCTCGTCGTTGGCGAAGAAGCGCAGGCAGACCCGTCCGGCCGCGACCAGGGCCTCGGCGGCCAGTTCCGGGTCACCCCCCCGTCGGGCGTGGTGCGCCAGCTCGGCGGCACTGTCCAGGTCAAGGTGGGCATCGCCGAGCCGCTGTTCGGCGACATGGCGGTGCATCAGCTGGCGCCGCGCCGGAGAGATCGCCTCATAGAGGCGGCGCGGCAGGTCGCCGTCCGCGAAGCACAGCCCGTGTTCGGTGGCCTGCAGCAGGCCGCGTCGCTCGGCGACCTCGAGGGCCGCGCCGATGCGCTGGGCCTCGCGCCCGCTCAGCCGGGCCAATACGGTGACATTCGGGCAGGCGCCCAGCAGCGCGGCCCAGCGCAGGACTTCCAGGGGCTCGCCCTCGAGAGGCGCTGCCTCGAGGGAGACGGGCGGCGCGGCGTCCGGGGGCGTTGCCGGCGAGGGGGCCGCCGCCTGCGGCAGCGCCTCGTTGGCCTGGCGAGGCAGCGGGGGGCCGGTCGCGGGGTGGACGGCCGGCGCCCGCCGGGCGCGCAGCAGGGCGCCGCTCGAGGGGAGGCCGGCCTCGCCGAGCAGGCGCAGGCCCAGCCGGTAGTGCTGCTCCGCTTCCCGGGGGCGATTGAGGCTCATCAGCAGCCGGATCAGCCGGGCGCGGGCGTCCTCGTCGAAGGGCGCCAGCCGGACCAGCGCATGGGCATGGATCAGGGCCCGCTCGGGGGCCTCGGCCAGGCGACTGACCAGCGTCGAGAGCAGCGCGATCTGGGCACGCAGGGCCCGCTCCCGCTCGGCCAGGCACCAGCTGTGGAAGTCGTGGAAGTTCGGCAGCTCGAGCCCTTGCAGGAAGGGGCCGCGATAGCGGGCGGCGATGCGCTCCAGCCGCGCGATGTCGTCCTGTTCGAGTCCCTCCCCCTGGACGCCGTGCAGGGCCAGGAGGTCGACATCCAGGTCGTCGGTATCGAGCGACGCGCCGAGGCGGTCGGCGATGATGCGCGGCCTGCCCGGCTCATCCACCAGCCGGCGCAGTTTCGACAGGCTCCAGCGCAGCGAACCGCGAGGGTCGTCGGGAATCTCCCACAGCAGGTCGCAGAGGTGCTCGCGACAGAGGGGGCGGCCGTTCACCGCCAGGTAGGCCAGCAGGGCGCGGGTCTTCTTCGACGGCGGGAGGGTCAGCACCCGGCCATCCCGAACCACCTCGAGATCGCCGAGCACGTTGAGGGTCAGTGCGTTCATCGCCTGCTCCCTCCCAGGAGAGAGACCACTCTTGAGTATAGCGCGCCTGGTACCCGCGCCCGCGGGGCGAGATCGGAAAAATACCACGCTGGCTACCACGCCCGCTCCCTCGGCGCCGGCGCAGGCTGACCCTGCAAGGCACCGATCCCGCTACCGAGGAGCAGCGACATGGCACGCTACGACAGTATCCTGGACACCATCGGCCGCACGCCGCTGGTGCGGCTCGACCGGCTCGCCCCCCCCGGGGTGGACCTCTACGTGAAGCTCGAGGCCTTCAATCCCATGGGCTCGGTCAAGGACCGCATGGCCCTGGCGGTCATCGAGCAGGCGGAACGCGACGGCGCACTGCGCCCCGGCCAGACGGTGATCGAGGCGACCAGCGGCAATACCGGCATCGGACTCGCCATGGTCTGCGCGCGCAAGGGCTATCCGCTGGTGGTGACCATGGCGGAGAGCTTCAGCGTGGAGCGGCGCAAGCTGCTGCGCTTCCTGGGGGCCAGGGTGGTGCTGACCCCCGCGGCCGAGAAGGGCACCGGCATGCTCGCCAAGGCGGTGGAGCTGGCCCAACGCCACGGCTACTTCCTCTGCCGGCAGTTCGAGAACGAGGCCAACGCCGAGGTGCACTCGCGGACCACGGCGCGGGAGATCCTCGACGATTTCCGCGGGGACGCCCTGCACGCCTGGGTCACCGGCTTCGGCACGGGCGGCACCCTCAAGGGGGTGGCCAGGGTGCTGAAGCAGGCGGACCCGACGACTCGCGTGATCGTCGCCGAGCCCGACAACGCCGCCCTGCTGGGCAGCGGCATCGCGCAGCCGCGGGATGCCCGCGGCGCCCCCACGGCCAGCCATCCGCGCTTCCGCCCCCACCTGATGCAGGGCTGGAGCCCGGACTTCATCTCGCGGCTCACCCAGGACGCCCTGGCGGCGCAGCATGTCGACGAGGTGGTGCCGGTGGCGGGCGACGAGGCGCTGCGGCTGTCCCGCGAGCTGGCCCGTCGCGAGGGCATCTTCGTCGGCATCTCCAGCGGGGCTACCCTGGCCGCCGCGCTGGACGTGGCGCGCCGTTCACCGCCCGGCAGCAACATCGTCTGCATGCTGCCGGACACCGGCGAGCGCTACCTCTCCACGCCGCTGTTCGATGGCATCGGCGAGGCGATGAACGACGAGGAGCTTGCCCTGTCGCGCTCCACGCCGGGCTACCGCTTCGATGCCCCTGCGGCGCCACCCCGCTCCGCGGAGGCGACCCCGGCGGCGCCGGTGGCGCTGGATCCCGAGGCCGAACGCTTCGTCGACGTGACCGTGGCGGGAGAGCCGGTGGTGATGTTCGCCCTGGAGTGGTGCGAGTTCTGCTGGTCGGTGCGCAAGCTCTTCGCGCGCCTGGGGATCGACTACCGCAGCGTCGACCTCGACGCGGTGGCCTACCAGGAGGGCGACCTGGGCGGCAGGATCCGCGCGGTACTGGCCGCGCGCACCGGGGCCACCACCATCCCGCGGATCTTCGTCGGCGGCGAGTCGATCGGGGGCTGCACCGAGCTCTTCGATGCCTGGCGGGATGGCTCGTTGCGCCGGCGTCTGGAGGCCCGCGGCATCGCCTATCGCCGCGATGTGGAGGTCGACCCCTATGACCTGCTGCCGGGGTGGCTGCATCCGCGCACCAGCGCGGCGTGAGCGGGAGGCACGACGAGATGAGCTTCATCGACACGATGGCGCCCGAGCAGGCCTCAGGCGAGGTGCAGGCCATGTACCGGCGACAGCAGGCCCACTTCGGCTACCTGCCCAACTATGCCCGGGTGTTCTGCCATCGTCCCGAGGTGATGGCGAGCTGGGCGGCCCTGCTGGGCACCATCCGGCGTCACGTCGACCCGCGGCGCTTCGAGCTCGTGACCCTGGCCGCGGCGCGGGCGCTGGGCAACTCCTACTGCGCCCTGGCCCACGGCCAGGCGCTGGCGGGGCTGGTGGGCACGCCGCAGCTGCAGGCGATCCTCGAGGGCCGGGACACGCTCGACGCGGCGGAGCGGGAGATGATGGCCCTGGCCACGAAGGTGGCCGATGACGCTGCCGGGGTGACCCAGGCCGACATCGACCGCCTTCGGGCACACGGGCTCGCCGATGACGAGATCTTCGACATCGTGGCCGTGGCCGCCGCGCGGGCCTTCTTCACCAAGGTGCTGGACGGCCTCGGTGCCCAGGCCGATGTCGCCTACCGGGAGATGGCGCCCGAGCTGCGCGAGGCGCTCACCGTGGGACGCCCCATCGCCGCCGGGGACGAGCGGCGGGAGATGCCCTCGGCCGAGGCGTAGCGGGCCACCGCTAGCGGTCGGGCAGGTTGCGGGTGCCCGGCACGCCCGGCAGGCGCCGGCGCAGGGCGGCCTTGCCCATCATGTGGGCGCTGACCGGGGCGGTGGCGAACAGGAAGATCGTCACCAGCGCCTCCTGCACCGAGACGCCGTCCTGCTGGTGGCTGAAGTAGAGCAGCGAGCCGATCAGCGTGCAGCCGACGCCCAGGGTGCTGGCCTTGGTGGGGCCATGCAGGCGCGTGTAGAAGTCGGGCAGCTTGGCCAGCCCCCAGGAGCCGATCAGCGCCACCAGGGCGCCGAACAGCAGGAAGGTGGCGACGACGAGCTGCAGGGTCCACGGCATGTCGATGCTGGTCATTCGATGACGTCCCCCCGAAGCAGGTACTTGCTCATGGCCACGGTGCCGACAAAGCCCATCAGGGCGATCAGCAGGGCCAGCTCGAACAGCACGCCGAGCCCCATCCGCATGTCGGCCAGCACGATCAGTGCGATGCTGTTGATCATCAGGGTGTCCAGCGCGAGGATGCGGTCGACGATATCGGGGCCCACGGCCAGCCGGTAGAGGTTGAGCAGGGCGGCGATGGCGAAGAGCGTCATGGCGACCGGTATCACGAAAGCGATCATCGGAAGATCTCCTCGAGCGGCTGCTCGTAGCGTTCGCGAATGGCGGCGATGGCCTCGGCCTCGTCCTCCAGGTGCAGGGCGTGCACCAGCAGGGTATTGGCCTCGGCGTCGTAGTGGATCGACACGGTGCCCGGCGTCAGCGAGATGGTGCTGGCCAGGATGGTGATGGCGAAGTCGTCCTCCAGGACGAGCGGATAGGTGAAGAAGCCCGGCTGAAGGTGGCGGGCGGGGCGCAGGATGCGCAGGGCCACCACCAGGTTGGAGCGCAGGATGTCCACCAGCAGCACCAGCAGGTAGCGCAGCAGCGGCAGGGGGCGTCGGATCTTCGCCTCCTCGGGCCAGAAGCCGTGCGTCACGAAGGGGATGCCCACGCCCAGGGCCAGCCCCAGCAGGGCATGCGCCACGCTGACCTCGTTGACCATCAGCAGCCACAGCAGCGCCAGGAACAGCGAGAACAGCGGTCGCGGCAGCCAGAACTGTCGGGAACGGAACGCGGGTGTCACGGCGAGACCTCCTGGCCGGCGGCGCGGGCGTCCGGCAGCACGGCGTCGATATAGGCGTGCGGGTCGAGCAGCTGCTCGGCGGTCAGTTCGAGGTAGCCCATCACCGGCTCGCCGAACGCCGCCAGGGCGCCGTTGAGGCCGACCATGATGGCCACCAGGGTGAGCAGCCCGGGGCGCAGCGGATAGGGCCTGGCCATCTCGCCCGGGCGCCAGAACCAGGTGCTGCCGGTGCGGCTGATGGCGATGATCACCAGCAGGGCCGAGGCCAGCAGCACGCCCCACAGCCACAGCCCCCGGGGGTCGGCGGCACTGGCCTGGAGGATCCAGGCCTTGCTGACGAAGCCGCCGAAAGGGGGCAGGCCCGCCATGGCGATGCCGGCGATGAAGAACAGTGTGCCCAGCTCCCAGCGATGCCCGATGGGGCCGGTCGCGGAGAAGCGGTCGTAGCCCTCCTCGCGCTGCTGGCCCAGCAGGTCGGCGAGCAGGAAGAATACCGCGGCCATGACGGTGCTGTGGATCAGATAGAAGAGCGCGGCGCCCAGGGCGGCCGGGGTCACGAGGCTGATGGTCGCGAGCAGGGTGCCCACCGAGAGGATCACCAGGTAGGCGGTCAGGGTGCGCAGGCTGTCAGAGCCCAGCACGCCGACGCCACCCAGCGCCAGGGTCAGCAGCGCCAGCGGCCACAGCCAGCCCCAGGCCGTCGCGGCGACGGCGGACTCCCCCAGCGCGAAGACCAGCAGGAAGACCCGCAGGATGGCGTAGATCCCGACCTTGGTCATGATGGCGAAGAGCGCGGCTACCGGGGCGCTGGCGGCCGAGTAGGCCCGCGGCAGCCAGAACAGCAGCGGCAGGATTGCCGCCTTGATGCCGAACACCACCAGCAGGATCAGGCTGGCGGCGGCGAGCAGCGGGGCATCCTCCGGCGGCGCCTCGGCCACGCGCAGCGCCAGGTCGGCCATGTTGAGGGTACCGGTGAGGCCGTAGAGGGTGCCCAGGGCGATCAGGAACAGCGCCGAGCCCGCCAGGTTGATGATCACGTAGTGCAGCCCGGCGCGGCTGCGGGCGCGGCCGCCGCCATGCAGCAGCAGGGCGTAGGAGGCGATCAGCAGGATCTCGAAGAACACGAAGAGGTTGAACAGGTCGCCGGTCAGGAAGGCGCCGTTGAGGCCGGCCAGCTGGAACTGGAAGAGGGCGTGGAAGTGGGCGCCGCGCTGGTCCGTGCCGCCGCTGGCGTAGATCAGGCAGCACAGGCCCAGCACGGCGGTCAGCGCCAGCATCACGGCGGAGAGGCGGTCGAGCACCAGCACGATGCCGAAGGGCGCGGGCCAGTCGCCGGCATGATAGATGAGGTGCTCGCCGCCGCCGGCGACCAGCAGGCACCAGATCCCCAGCAGCACCAGCCAGGCGGTGCTGGCGAAGCCCAGCAGGCGCTGCAGGGGGAAGGGCGCCTGGTAGAACAGCAGCTGGCCGGCGCCGGTGATCAGCGGCAGCAGGATCGGCAGGATCAGGGCATGGTTCATGCGCGATCCTCGTCGGGGTTCTCGCCGTCCACGTGGTCGTTGCGCAGCTCCACCGCCGCCTTGAGGGCCAGCACCACGACGAAGGCGGTCATGGCGAAGCCGATGACGATGGCGGTGAGCACCAGGGCCTGGGGCAAGGGGTCCGCGGAGCGCTCCGAGAGACCGACGATGGCCGGCGCGCCGGCGACCAGGCGCCCCGAGGCGAACAGGTAGAGGTTGACGGCGTGGGAGAGCAGGGTCAGCCCGAGGATCACCGTGAAGGTGCGCGCGCGCAGCAGAAGGTAGACGCCGCAGCTGGTCAGCACGCCGAGGGTGATGGCGTAGAGCAGTTCCATCAGCCGATCTCCTTGCCGGGGCCGGCCACCGTCATCAGCTTGCCGAGGTTGGCCAGTATCAGCAGCGTCGACCCGACCACGGTGGCATAGACGCCGAGGTCGAAGAGCATGGCGGTGGCCAGCTCGAACTCGCCAATGAGTGGCAGGCTGACATGGCCGTGGGCCGAGGTGAGGAAGGGGAAGCCGAAGAGCCAGCTGCCCAGGCCAGTAAAGGTGGCGATCAGCACGCCGGCGCCGATCAGCGGCCGGAAGGGGGCCAGCATGCGCGACTGGGCCCACTCCAGGCCGCCCGCCATGTACTGCAGGGTCAGCGCCACCGCGGTGATCAGCCCGGCGATGAAGCCGCCGCCGGGCAGGTTGTGGCCGCGCAGGAAGATGTAGGCCGAGACCAGCAGGGCGATGGGCAGCACCAGCCGGGCCACGGTGCTGAGCATGATCGGGTGTGGCTCGGCGACCCAGTGCATGGGATTGGTCTCGACCACCCGCTCCTTGAGGTGCAGGTCGCGGGTGAAGGCGAACACCGCCAGCGCGGCGATGCCCAGCACGGTGATCTCGCCCAGGGTGTCGAAGCCGCGGAAGTCGACCAGGATCACGTTGACCACGTTGGTGCCACCGCCGCCGGGCACGCTGTTGGCGAGGAAGAAATCGGAGATCGTCTGGTGGGGGCGGGTCAGGATGGCGAAGCTGAAGGCCGCCACGCCGACGCCCATCAGCACGGCGATGGCCAGGTCGCGCCCCATCCGGAAGCCGCTCGAGGCCCTGGGCGAGGTCTGCGGCAGGAAGGAGAGCGCCAGCATCATGATCACCACCGCCATCACCTCCACCATCAGCTGCGTCAGGGCGAGGTCGGGGGCCGAGAAGCGGGCAAAGGTGACGGTGACGAAGAGCCCGGTGACGCCCAGCAGCAACAGGGCCGGCAGGCGGTAGTGGTGGAAGGCCACCACGCCGATGGCGGCCAGGCACAGCAGGATGGCCGCCAGCAGGGTGAGCGGATCGAGCGGGGAGAGCGCCTCGCCGCCGTGCCAGCGGGTCACGCCGCCGAGTGCCAGGCCCACCAGGACCACCACGGTGGCCATGATGAAGGTCAGGTAGCGCTGCAGCGAGCCGTTCTCGAGCTGGAAGACGCGGCGCTGGGAGAGGGCGATGGCGCTGCGCATGATCCAGTCGAAGATCTCCTTGGCGTCGACCTCGGGCAGCCGGGCATGGAGGCGGAACAGGGGGTCGCGCCAGTGGTAGAAGAGCGCGCCGCCGGCCAGGGCGAACAGGCTCATCAGCATCGGCAGGCGGCCCCCCAGAGAGGCGAAGTCGAAGGGCGTCACCGTGGCCTGACGCGCCGCGGCGAAAGCGGGATGGACCAGGGCAGCGTAGAAGGCCTCCGGGGCCAGCCCCACCAGCAGGGTGGCGAAGGCCAGCAGCACGATGGGCGACAGCGCCGCCGCTCGCGGCGCGCGCGGCGGCCAGGCCGGCAGGTCGACCGGCCGGCCGTTGAAGAAGACGTTATGGAAGATGCGGATCGAGTAGGCCACCGAGAAGAGTCCGGCCAGGGTCACCCAGAGGGGAATCACCACCACCGCCCAGTGGGGTGCCGTGACCTGCAGGCTCTCGCCGAACAGCATCTTCTTGCTCAGGTAGCCGCTCATCAGCGGCAGGCCGGCCATGGAGGCGGCGGAGACGGCCGAGAGTCCCATCAGCGCGGGCATGAAGCGCCACATGCCGTTGATCCGTCGCATGTCGCGGGTGCCGGTGGCACGATCCACGTAGCCCGCCATCATGAACAGCGGCGCCTTGAACAGCGCGTGGCAGAGCAGGTGGAAGAGCGCCGCCGCCACGGCCATGGGGGTGCCCAGCCCCAGCAGCAGCATGATCAGGCCCAGGTGGGAGACCGTGGAGTAGGCCAGCAGGCCCTTCATGTCGTGCATGAACATCGCCACGAAGGCGCCCACCATCAGCGTCACCATGCCGGTCAGGGTCACCAGGTGGAACCACTCGGAGGTATCGCCCAGCGCCGGGTGCAGCCGGGCGAGCAGGAAGAGCCCCGCCTTGACCATGGTGGCGCTGTGCAGGTAGGCGGAGACCGGCGTGGGCGCCGTCATGGCGTGGGGCAGCCAGAGGTGGAAGGGGAACTGGGCCGACTTGGTGAAGGCGCCCAGCAGGATCAGGTTGAGCATCAGGCCGTAGTGCTCGTGGGCACGGATTTGGTCGCCGGCCGCCAGTACCGTGGAGAGCTCATAGCTGCCGGCGGCCTGGCCCAGCAGCACCACGCCGCCGAGTAGCGCCAGCCCGCCGCCGCCGGTGATCACCAGCGACATGCGGGCCCCGAGCCGGGCCGCATGGTCGTGGGTGTGGTAGCCGATCAGCAGGAAGGAGACGAGGCTGGTCAGCTCCCAGAACACCAGCAGGAACAGCAGGTTCTCGGAGAGCACGATGCCCAGCATCGCCGCCATGAACAGCAGCACCAGGGTGAAGAAGCGCGCCGAGGTGTCGCTGCCCTCGAAGTAGTAGCGCGCGTAGAGCAGGATCAGGCAGCCGATCCCGGTGATCAGCAGGGCGAACAGCAGCCCCAGGCCGTCGAGGCGGAAGGCCACGTCGAGGCCCAGTGCCGGCAGCCAGGAGAGCCGCTGGACTTCGGCCTCGCCGCCGCCCATGACATGGGGCAGCCAGCTCAGCAGCAGCAGCAGGGTGAAGACGGCGGGAAGGGCGGACACCGAGGCGAGAAGCCGAGACGAGCGCCCCCGCATCAGGGCGGGCAGGCAGGCGCCGGTCAGCGGCAGCAGGATGATCAGCGCGAGCGGCATGGGCCAGTCTCCCTGTCCAGCATCGAGTGCGACACGTTCCCTTCACTCCACTCACTTCACACCAAGGCCGCGTCGACCCTCTTGATTGACGTCAACCGAGGCCGATGTCGTGGGAAACGGCCCGAGGGTGCCTCTCGAGATTACCCGCGCCGCCGTGCGGGGTGAAGGCCTTCGGACGACAACCTTGACCCATCCAGGTGGACGCTGGCCACGACGTCCATCAGCGGAACCTGGGCGCCGCACGCTGTGAGGCGCTCACCTTGGGCTGGCCGATTGCCATGCGGGACCCCGCGACAAGGCCGGGCTCGGCAGAGCCGGCGGCCTCACCAACCCGTTCGGCGACTGAATGAACCTCCCGCCTCAGAACGACCCCGCCAGGCTGCCCAGGGTGATCAGCAGCACCAGCGAGATGATGGGGACCACTACGGCCACCACCGCAATATCGAGGTAGGCTTGGCGGTGCGTCAGGCCACAGATGGAGAGCAGCGTGATCACCGCGCCGTTATGCGGCAGCGCATCCAGCCCGCCGGTGGCGACGGCCGTGACCCGGTGCATCAGTTCGGGGGCGATGCCGGTGGCCTGGCCCATGGCCAGGTAGGTGTCGCCGAGTGTCGCCAGGGCGATGCTCATGCCGCCGGAGGCCGAGCCGGTCATGCCGGCCAGCAGGTTGACCGCAATGGCCAGCGAGATCAGGGGGTTGTCGCCGCCTACCGAGGTCACCCAGAGGCTGATCGTGTCGAACGCCGTCAGGGAGGCAATCACCGAGCCGAAGCCGACCAGGCTGGCGGTATTGAAGATCGGCAGCAGCGAGGCATTGGCACCGCTGTCGAGAGTGCTCGTGAGGGCCTCGAGACGACGCAGATTGGTGGCGATGATGACCCCGATGGCGATGACCAGGGCAGCGATGACCGACCAGACGCCACGAACGGACTCGATGCTGGTGGCGCCATAGGTCGGCTCGGCGAGATAGCCGGTGTCCATGGCCGGTATCACCACCGTCGTGAACAGCAGGTTCAGGACAATGACCAGCACGATGGGCAGCAGCGCCAGGGTCAAGGGAGGAAGATCGCGAATCGGCTGTGCAGTGACCTCGGCCAGGTCGAAGCCTTCGCCTGCCGCGTGTTCGCGCAGGTGACCGGCCGGTGGTGCCTTCTCCTGGTGGTTGCCGTAGCCTTCGCCGGTCGCTCGTGCCTGGCGAGCCCGATGGTTCAGCCAGGCCTGCCCCAGCCCCAGCATGACCAGGCCGGTGAGGATGCCGAGCCCAGGCGCGGCAAACGGCGAGGTGCCGAAATAGGGCATGGGAATGGCATTCTGGATGGCCGGCGTGCCCGGCAGCGCCGTCATGGTGAAGGTGAAGGCGCCCAGGGCGATGGTGCCGGGGATGAGCCGCTTGGGCAGGCCGGCCTGACGGAACAGCGCCGCGGCGATCGGGTAGACCGCGAAGGCCACCACGAACAGCGAGACGCCGCCGTAGGTCATCACCGCGCAGGAGAGCAACACCGCCAGGATGGCGCGGGTGTCGCCCAGGCGCTCGACGATGGCGCTGGCCAGCACCTCGGCGCTGCCCGAGTCTTCCATGAGCTTGCCGAACACCGCCCCCAGCAGGAACAGCGGGAAGTAGCGAACGATGAAGTCGCCGGCGGCCCCCATGAAGACCTGGGTGTAGCTGGCCAGCAGGGGCGTGCCGACCGAGACCAGTGCCACCAGTGCGGCCAGCAGCGGGGCCAGGATCAACAGGCTGAGGCCGCGGTAGGCCAGAACCATCAATAGCAGCAGCGCAATGGCGATCGCCGAGATACCGATCATCGATCCTTTCCTGTGCCATGTCCTGTGGGAGCGTCTTGCTGGAGGCGCTGAGCGCCTCGATGGCCGTTGTCACTCGACGCGGTGCCGCTCAACACAACCGGCTGCCGAGCAGCAGCAGGCTGGCATCCAGGGTCTGCCAGCCCCACCAGGCCAGCGCCAGGGCGGCGGTGGCCAGCAGGGCGAACAGCCCCCGTCGGGCGCGACTCATGCCTCGGCCTCGGCGCTGGCCTGGCGCTTCACCGGCACCTCGTCGATGAACCAGTGCAGGGCGGCCGCCGCCACGGAGAGCAGGATGGCGAGCCGCCATACCAGGTCGTAGTCGCCGTTGAGGTCGTAGAAGTAGCCGCCCAGCCAGACGCCCATGAAGGAGCCCAGCTGGTGGAAGAGGAAGACGATGCCGCCGAGCATGGAGAGGTGGCGCACGCCGAACACCGAGGCGACGATGCCGTTGGTCAGCGGCACCGTGGAGAGCCACAGCAGGCCCATGGCGATGCCGAACAGGTAGGCGCTCACCGCGCTCAGGGGAACGACCAGGAAGGCGGTGATCACCATGCCGCGGATCAGGTAGAGCCAGGTCAGCAGGCGCGGCTTGGAGAGAAAGCCGCCGAGCCAGCCGGCGGTGTAGGTGCCGACGATGTTGAACAGCCCCACCAGCGCCAGCACGGTGCTGCCCACCTGCACGGCGATGCCGCTGTCGACCAGGTAGCCGGGCAGGTGGACGCCAATGAACACCACCTGGAAGCCGCAGACGAAGAAGCCCATGCAGAGCAGCCAGAAGCCACGATGGCCGGCCGCCTCGTCGAGCGCCGCACCCAGCGAGAGGTCGCTGGCCAGACGGGGGGAAGGGCGGTCGCGCAACATCCCTCCGAGCGGCACCATCAAGGCCGCCAGTGCGCCCATCACCAGCAGGGCGGCGGACCAGCCGAGCCACTCCAGCAGTCCCAGGGTGCCGGGCAGCATCGCGAACTGGCCGAAGGAGCCCGCGGCGCTGACGATGCCCATGGCCAGGCTGCGCTTCTCGGGCGGCACGGCGCGGCCCACGGCCCCGAGGATCACCGAGAAGGTGGTGCCCGAGAGCCCCAGGCCGATCAGCAGCCCGGCACTCATCGACATCCCCAGGGCCGAGTCCGACAGCCCCATCATGGACAGCCCCAGGGCATAGAGCAGGCCCCCCGCCACCACGATCCGTGCGGCCCCGAAGCGATCGGCCAGGGCCCCGCTGAAGGGCTGGGAGAGTCCCCAGATCAGGTTCTGCAGGGCCAGGGCGAAGGCGAAGACCTCCCGTCCCCAGCCCAGGTCACTGCTCATCGGCTCCAGGAAGAGGCCGAAGCCATGGCGCAGGCCCATGGCCAGCGAGATGACCAGGCTGCCCAGGACGATGATCAGCAGAGTGTGGCGGCGCAGCGCATCCATTCGGGAACGACCTGTTTGCAGACTAATGACAAGCCACTATCGCGCGTCCGTTTTCCCTTGGCCACTGTCTCTTGTTGGAGACGGCTGCGTCGCCGTTGCGCCACATGGGTAGGGTGGCCAGGGTTCGCTAGAATGCCGCTGCACAGCACCCTGACACGGAGGTTTCCCCATGACCCGACACTCGACGCTCCTGATCTGCCTGATCGGCGCCAGCCTGTTGCTGGCCGGCTGCAGCTACACGCCCGCGCGCATCCAGTCCGAACCGCTGGTGGTCATCGATGACGACCGGGGCCACGACCACTACGACCGTCGCGGCGGCTTCTGTCCGCCGGGACAGGCCAAGAAGGGGCGTTGCTGACGACGCCTTGCCCGGCGCTGGACGCGTCTACCGCAGGGCGTCTTCCAGGATCTGCAGTCGCCCGGGGACCAGGGCATCCTCCACGGCGGTGATGCGCAGCACGTGGCCGAGGTCGGGGTGGGCCGGACGGGCAATCAGCCGCCCGGCCTCGAGCAGTTCGCGGTTGACCCGTTCAGCGAGCTCGGCGCTGGGCAACCGGATGCCGATGAAATTGGTGGCGCTGGGCAGTACCTCGGCGCCGAGCCCGCGGAAGTGCTCGGTCAGGCGCTCGCGGCGATTCAGCACCGCGGCGATGTGCTCGCGGGTCTCGTCGGGATGGTCCAGCACCACCTCGGCGGCGGCCAGGGTCAGCGTCGAGACCGCATAGTGGATGCGCACCTTCATCATCATCGCCAGGGTCTCGGGCTCGGCGATGGCGTAGCCGATGCGCAGCCCCGCCATCCCGTGGGCCTTGGAGAGGGTGCGCAGGCGGATCACGCCGGGCAGCACCTCGCGGGCGAAGGGAGAATCGGCATCCTCGCGGAAGTCGTGGTAGGCCTCGTCGAGCAGCAGCCAGCAGTCGTCGGGCAGCGTCTCGCGCAGGCGGCGAACGGCCGCGTCGTCATGCAGGTGGCCGCTGGGGTTGTCGGGATTGGCGAGGTAGACCAGTCGGGCCTGTTCCCGCCGGGCAGCGGCGGAGAGGGCCTCGAGGTCCGGGGCGAGGCGGCCCGGCGCCTCCTCGTAGGGCACCTCGACCAGCCGACAGCCCTGGCCCCGGGCGAAGTAGCCGAAGGTGGGGTAGGTGCCGGCGGTGGCCACCACGGCGGTGCCGGCCTCGGCCACGGTGCGCAGGGCGAGGGCGATCAGGCTGTCGGCCCCGGCGTCGACCAGTAGGGCCTCGAGCACAATGCCCTGCTGCCCGGCGAGCCGCTGGCGCACGCCCAGCGCCTCCGAATCCCCGTAGCAATAGGCATGCTCGACCATGGCATCGCCGAAGTGTGCGCGCAGGGCGCGGTGGGGCATGTCGAGCCCCTCGTTGGAGCCGAGGCGGTGGGGAATCTCGCGGCCCAGGCGGCGCTCCAGCACGCGGATCCCGGGGAAGGGGTTGGTGGGGCCGTCGCCGGTCAGGTGGTCGGGAAAGCGGGGCATCGGGAACTCCCAGTCAGCTGTGGTCGAGGGGATTCAATCACGGTCGGTCAGTCGCGGGGCGGGGTCAAGGCGTCGCCTGCCGAGCAGGACGACGGCAATGGCGCCGAGGATCAGCAGCAGCGCCACCACCACCTGCGGCGTCAGGGGCTCACCCAGCAGCAGACTGGCGCTGCCGACGCCGACCACCGGAATGAGCAGGGTGCTGGTGGTGGACTCCCCCACGGTGAGGCGGTTGACGTTGCGAAACCATAGCATCTGCGCCAGGCAGATCGAGAATACCAGGTGGTAGCCGAGTGCCAGCCACGTCGTGTCGAGCCAGTCCCCGGGCGGTGGCGGCGACTCCCGCCAAGCCGCCAGTCCGATCATCGGTGCCGCACAGAGCGCGAACTGCCAGCCGGTGATCACCACCGGGTGGCTCTCCCAATGCCCACGCCGCTTGATCAGCACGGTGCCCAGCGCCCAGGAGAGGGCCGCGCCGAGCATGATGACGGGGCCAATGAGGTCCTCGGTCCGCGCCGCCAGCGCTGCGGGACCGAGCAGCACGATCAGCCCCAGCTGGCCGGTGGCCAGCCCCAGCCACTGGCGTGTGCTGATCCTGTCGCCGAGCAACCCCCAGGCCATCAGCAATGCCCAGCACGGCATGGTGAAGGCGATGATCGCCGCCTGGGAGGTCGGCATGCGCAGCTGGCCAAAGGCGGTCGCCAGGTTGAAGCCGAGGATGGTGAACAGTCCCGTGACCGCGAGCCACGGCCACTCCCTGCCCCCCACGCGAAGCGGAAGGCCGCGCCAGCGGGCCCAGCCCAGCAGCACCAGCGCACCGGCGGAGAAGCCGATGGCGCGCAGGGTGAAGGGCGGCAGGTCCCGAAGGATGAAGCGCACCGCCGGCCAGTTGCCGCCCCAGAAGAGCCCGATGGCGAGGATCAAGGCCAGCGTGCCGAGCATCGGGCGGGGGGTGAGCGCGAGTGGCAATCGGTCAGGGAGGAAGCGTGCCATCGAGGGGTCAGCCGTCCTGCGGTGCGAGCACCTTGTGGCGATTGAGCAGCCCGTGGGGGTCGAGGGCTCGCTTGAGGGTATGCATCAGCGTGATCTCCTCCGGGGTACGCGAGAGGGCAAGGTAGTCGCGCTTTTCCAGGCCGATGCCGTGCTCGGCCGACACCGAGCCGCCAAGTTCGGCCAGTGGCGTGTAGACCAGGTGTTCGACGGCGCGGCGGGCCGCCGGATCGGCACTGCCGACGGTGATGGAAATATGCAGGTTGCCATCGCCCAGGTGGCCGAAGGTGACCATGCGTCCCCGAGGCCAGTCGCGCGCCAGGGCCGCTTCCAGGCTGGTGACATAGCGATTCATCTCGCCGATCGGCAGGCTGACGTCGAAGGTGAGCAGCGGCGAGAGGGCCTGGATCAGCCCCTCGATGTCCTCGCGTATCGCCCAGAGGGCCTGGCGTTGAGCGTCGGACTGGGCGATGACCGCATCACTGATCAACTCGTCTTCCAGGGCGCGCTCCAGGGCAAGGGAGAACTGGGCGCCATGGCTCTGGGGCTCGCTGCCCAGCGATTCGAGGATCACGTAGAAGGGGGCGTCGGGGGAGAGCGGTGGCGTGTGCCGGCCGCTCTCCTCGGTGAGCAGCCGATAGTGGCTCTGCCACATCGCCTCGAAGGCCGCCAGACTGCCGCCGAGATGCCGGCCCAGATGGCCCAGCAGGCCGGTCAGGTTCTCGAAGGAGGGGCAGGCGACCAGCGCCGTCTGCACGTCCGGGGTAGGCGGCTGGAGGTGCAGCACTGCCCGGGTGACGATACCCAGTGTCCCCTCGCTGCCGATGAACAGTTGCTTGAGGTCGAAGCCCGCATTGTTCTTGAGCATGCGGTTCATCGAGCTGACCACGGTGCCGTCGGCCAGCACCGCTTCGAGCCCCAGCACCTGCTGGCGCATCATGCCGTAGCGGATGACCCGGATGCCGCCGGCATTGGTGGCGATATTGCCGCCGATGGTGCAGCTGCCGCGGGCACCCAGGTCCAGGGCGAACTGCAGGCCCACCGCCTCGGCGGCCTGCTGGACGCTCTGCAGAGGCGCCCCCGCCTGTACGGTGAGTGTGGCACTGACCGGGTCGACGGCTTCGATGGCGGTCATGCGCTCAAGCGACACGGCCAGCTCATCGGGGCCCGCCTCGGTGCCATGCACGAGTCCGGTGAGGCCGCCGTGGGTGACCACCGGCTGGCGGGCGGCGTGGCAGGCACGCATCACCTCGGCGAGCTCCCTGGTCGATCCCGGTCGCACGATGGCCCCGGCGCGGCAGGGGGCACCGGTCAGCCAGTCGACGCGTCGAGCACTGACATCCTCGCCGGTGAGGACGTTGGCGGCGCCGACGATGGCGGTGATCTCCTTCAAGAGGGCGTCCATGACAGGTTCAGGCTCCGGGTGGGTCAGGCGGTGGCCAGGACCTGCGCCCTGCCGGGGATGGCCTCGAGCAGTTCGCGGGTATAGGCCTCCTGCGGCGAGAGGAAGACCGCTTCCGCGGTGCCGTGCTCGACGATGCGACCGTGCTGCATGACGATGATGTGGTCGCAGATCTGGGCGGCGACGCGCAGGTCATGGGTGATGAACAACA
This sequence comes from Halomonas rhizosphaerae, assembly GCF_030010555.1. Lineage (GTDB taxonomy): Bacteria > Pseudomonadota > Gammaproteobacteria > Pseudomonadales > Halomonadaceae > Halomonas > Halomonas rhizosphaerae. The sequence continues at coordinate 7,859 of NZ_JASCQP010000019.1, read as the reverse complement.
GCGATAGCGAGAGCTTCTGCTTCAGGTCCTCGAGCAATTCCAGGATCTGCGCCTGAATGGAGACGTCCAGGGCAGAGACGGCCTCGTCGGCGACGATCAGTTCGGGATTGAGGGCCAGCGCCCGGGCGATGCCGATGCGCTGGCGCTGGCCTCCGGAGAACTCATGGGGGAAGCGTTCGGCCGAGGCGACGCCCAGGCCGACCAGGTCGAGCAGGTCACCGGCCTCCTTGAGCGCCTGCTGCCGGTTCACGCCGTTGGCGATGGGCCCCTGGGCGATGGCCATGCCGACCCGGGTGCGCGGGTTGAGCGAGGCATAGGGGTCCTGGAAGATCATCTGCACCCGCCGGCGCTCGCGGCGCAGGAACTCGCCCTTGAGGCTGGTGAGGTCGACGCCGTCGAGCAGCAATTCACCGCTGTCGGGCCGCTCCAGGCGCACCACGCAGCGTCCCAGGGTCGACTTGCCGGAGCCCGACTCGCCGACGATGCCCACCGTCTCGCCGCGTGCCATGGTGAAGCTGACGTCGTCCAGGGCATGGACCTCACGCGAGGGCTTGAAGAGGCCTCCGCGGGAGCGGAAGACCTTCTGCAGGTGACGCACCTCGAGCAGCGGGGCACTCTGGTCGGCCTCGCGGGCGGCGGGCATGGCGTTGCTGGGAATCGCCTCGATCAGCGCCCGGGTATAGTCGTGCCGGGGATGTTCCAGCACCTCCCGGGCCTCACCGAGTTCGACGATGCGCCCCTCGCGCATCACGCAGACCCGGGTCGCGATCTCGGCCACCACGCCGAAATCGTGGGTGATGAACATCACGGCCATGCCGTGGCGACGCTGGAGGTCGCCGATCAGGTCGAGGATCTGTGCCTGGGTGGTGACGTCCAGCGCCGTGGTGGGTTCGTCGGCGATCAGCAGCTCCGGCTCGAGCGCCAGGGCCATGGCGATCATCACCCGCTGGCGTTGGCCGCCGGAGAGCTCGAAGGGATAGGCGCGGATGGCCTTCTCGGGCTGGGGGATGCCCACTTCCGTCAGCAGCTCCAGGGCACGGGCCTGTCGCTCGCGCGGGGTCAGCCTGTTGTGGGCCTCGAACACCTCGCCGATCTGGGCGCCGACCCGCATCAGCGGATTGAGGGCGGTCATCGGCTCCTGGAAGATCATGCCGATACGCAGCCCGCGCAGGGCACGATGCTGCGTCTCGGTGAGCTGGAGCAGATCCTGGCCATCGAACACCACCTCGCCAGCGGTGGCCCGCACCCCCTTGGGCAGCAGGCCCATGAGGGCATTGGCGGCCATCGACTTGCCGGAGCCGGACTCGCCGACCACGCACATGATCTCGCCGCGTGCCACGTCATAGCTGACGTCCTCCACGGCGAAGTCGCGATCGGCACCGTGCGGCAGGGCAATGCTCAGGTGGCGAATGCTCAGCAGGGTGTCAGTCATGGGATTCTCCTTCGCCACCGCTCATGAACGTTCCCGGGCGAGCTTGGGGTTGAGAGCGTCGTCGAGGCCTTCGCCCACCAGGTTGAGTGCCAGCACGGTGAGCAGGATTGCCACACCGGGGAAGAAGCTCAGCCACCAGGCCTGACGGATCACCGTGCGTGCCGCCCCGATCATGTAGCCCCAGGACATCACGTTGGGGTCGCCCAGGCCGAGGAAGGAAAGGGCGGACTCCAGCAGGATGGCCGTCGCCACCATCAGCGAGGCCAGCACGATGATCGGTGACAGGGTATTGGGCAGGATTTGACGCAGGATGATGGTGGCGTTGGTCTGGCCCACCAGCCGGGCGGCTTCCACGTACTCGCGGTGTCGCAGTGACAGGAACTCGGCGCGCACCAGGCGCGCCACCGGCGGCCAGCTGACGATGGCGATGGCCAGCACGATGGAGGTGATGCTGGGCTGCATGATCGCGACCAGCACGATGGCCAGGGCGAAGTTGGGGATGGTCTGGAAGAACTCGGTGAAGCGCATCAGGGCGTCGTCGACGAGGCCCCCGTAGTAGCCGGCAATGGCCCCCAGCGGCACGCCGATCGCCAGGGCCACCGTGGTCGAGACCAGCCCGATCAGCAGCGAGACCCAGGCGCCGTGCATCAGGCCGGCCGCGACGTTGCGTCCCATGGTGTCGGTACCCAGCGGGAAGCCTTCCGTCTCGAGCGGCGGCAGGAAGGGGCGCTGGACCATGCGCCAGGGCGATTCGGGGAACAGCAGCGGGGCCAGGATGGCCATCAGGATGATCGCCATCAGGATGATCAGGCCCACCAGGGCGCCGCGGTTCTGGGCGAAGCGGGCGAAGAAGCTCATGACGCCTCCTTGATGCGCGGGTCGGCCAGGCGGTAGACGAGGTCGGTGATGATGTTGAAGACGATCACCAGGGCCGCCGAGAAGAAGAAGATGCCCAGCAGCAGGTTGTAGTCGCGTTGCTGCAGGGCCTCGAACATCAACCGGCCGATGCCGGGCCAGGCGAAGACCGTCTCGGTGAGGATGGCCCCGCCGACCATCTGCCCCGCCTGCAGGCCGGCCAGGGTGATGATCGGCAGCAGGGCGTTGCGCAGGATGTGGCGTCGCTGGATGACGCTGTTCTTCAGGCCCTTGGCGCGTGCCGTCTTGACGAAGTCCTGCTGGGCGGCCTCGAGCATCGACGCCCGCGTCATGCGGGTGTAGATGGCCATGAAGAACAGCGCGAGCGTGGTGGCCGGCAGGATGAGGTGCTTGCCGACGTCCAGGGCGAGGGCGAACCCCTCCAGGCCCGCGCCCACGGTGTACATGCCGTAGGCCGGCAGCCAGTCGAGATAGACCGAGAACAGCACCACGGCCATCAATGCGACCCAGAACAGCGGGGTAGCGTAGAAGATCAGCGCCAGGGCCATGATGATCGAGCCCGAGGGCTTCTTGACCCGGGCCGCGGCCAGCGAGCCGGCGACGATGCCCAGCACCAGCGACAGCACGAAGGCGGTGCCGGTGAGCAGCAGGGTGGCCGGCAAGCGAGCCAGGATCAGGTCGAGCACCGGCACCTGCTGGCGGTAGGAAAAGCCGAAATCGAGCATGGCCACGCCGGAGACATAGCGCCACAGCTGCACGTGGAGCGGCTGGTCCAGGCCGAAGCGCTCGGTCAGCTGGCGCAGGAACTCCGCATCGGTGGCCCCGGCCTCGCCGGCCAGGATGGCGGCCGGGTCGCCCGGCGCCATCTGGATGAGGAAGAAGTTTAAGATGATGATCATGAACAGCACGATCACGGCCTTGAGCAGCCGTGACGCGATCAGCCTGACATAGAGCATGCCATTACCCCCTGGCGACGTGGGACGCGGTGGAACGGCGCAGGGGCGGCCGTGAGGGCCGCCCCGCATGGCTTACCTGTCGAGCCAGGCGTCCTTGAAGCCGTCATTGACGCCCACGCCCGAGGTCACCAGGTCCTTGACGTCACAGCGGTAGATGGTCGGGAAGCCGAGTTCCAGCAGCCAGCCCACCGGCACGTCCTCCTGGAGGATCTCCTGGACCTCGTGATAGAGCGCCTCGCGCTCCTCGTCCGGAAAGGCCGTTGCGGCCTGGTTGAACAGCTCGTCGACCCGCTCGTTCTCGTAGCCCTCGACGTTGTTCCAGGGCGAGCCCTTCTCGATGTTGCTGGAGAGGTAGGTGCGCGAGATGCCGAGTGCTGGGTCGCCATACTGGTAGAGGTAGGTGAAGGCGAGGTCGTAGTCCCAGTCGCCGAGGCGCTGGTTCCAGCCGCCCACGTCGGTGGCCTCGGTTCGCACGTTGATGCCGACCTCCTTGAGATTCTGCTGCACGGCCTCGGCCCAGCGCGTCCAGGTCTCCCCATAGGGCAGCGGCAGCAGGCGGACCTCCTCGCCGTCATACCCCATCTCGTCGAGTAGCTCGCGGGCGCGGTCCGGGTCGTGGTCGTAGGGCTCCAGGTCATCGTTCTGGAACCTGGCGTTGGAGCCGAACGCCCCCAGCGGTACCTGGCCCAGGCCATTCCACAGCACGTCGCGGGCAAACTGGCGATCCATGGCGTACATGACCGCCTGCCGGAAGCGCTTGTCGGCCGTGGGGCCCTCGCGGTTGTTCATCCACAGCATGGCGAAGGGGCTGAAGTACTCGTGGCCCTGCTCGGTCACGCAGGTGTTGTCCAGTTCGGTGAGGCGCGGGATGTCGAAGTTCTCAACGGTGCCGTAGGGCAGCACGTCGACGGTGCCGTTCTCGTAGGCGACCGCGCGGGAGGCGCCATCGGGGATGATGTGCCAGTTGATGCCGTCGAGGTAGGGCAGGTCCTCCTCGTAGTAGTCCTCGTTCTTCACCAGCTGGATGACGGTGCCGCGGTCCCAGTTGTCGAACTTGAAGGGGCCGGTGCCGATGGGATGGTTGTTGGCCTCGTTGTCGCGGAACTCGGTGCCCTCGTAGATGTGCTTGGGCACCATGGTGAAGGTCCCCGCCTCGAAGGAGATCAGGAAGGGGCCGAAGGGCTTCTCTAGAGTGAAGACCACGGTGTGGTCGTCGGTGGCTTCGATGGATTCCACATGCTGCAGCACGGCACGGGCGCTGGGGTTGAGCTCGCGGTGGAAGACATCGGCGGAGAACACCACGTCCTCGGCGGTGAAGGGCTCGCCATCGTGCCAGGTGACATCCTCGCGCAGGTGGAAGGTCCAGGTGCGTCCGTCGTCGCTGACCTCCCAGGATTCTGCGAGCTGGGGTTGGGGCTCCAGGTCGGTGGTATAGCGCAGTAGGCCTTCGTAGATGTTGCCGGCGACCGTGCGGGTCGGGGCGTTCTGGATCATGCCCAGCACCAGGCCCGGCGGCTCGGGCTGGATGATGGTGTCGATGACCCCGCCGGCCTTGGGCTCGTCGGCGAAGGCGGAGGGGGCGGTGATGGCCGCGGCGGCAAGGGCGATGGCCAGTGGTGTCTTCATGATGCTGTCCCCGTTGTGGCGATTGTTGTTGGCAATGGGCAGTCACTCGGATGAAGCTAGCAGGCACCTCTCGAGCTGTCGACAGTCGTCAATCGACGGTCGACAAGCGGCGCCCCTTGGCCATACTGGGAGGGAAGCCTTCCCGACGCGAGTCCGAGCCGCATGCCCGCATCCCCAGTCGTCACGCCCGCCGCCTTCATCCAGCAGCGAAACCTGGTGGACCAGGTGGCCGACTACCTGACCCAGGCCATCATCGGCCAGCGCTTCGCCCCCGGCGAACGGTTGTCCGAGGTGCAACTGGCCCGCGACCTCGGGGTCAGCCGCGCGCCGGTCCGTGAGGCAGCGCGGCTCCTGGAGAGTCGCGGCCTGCTGGTCTCCCAGCCCCGGCGTGGCTTCTTCGTGCGGGCGTTGGATGCCGGAGAGCTCGCCGACATCTTCGACCTCCGGCTCTGCCTGGAACGCCATGCCATGGAGCGGCTCGCCGGGTCCTGTCCGTCCGGGGCCCTGCCGGCACTGCGGCGACAGGTCGAGGTGCTGTGCGAGGCGTCGGGCAGCGGCGACGAGAGCCGGCGCATCGAAGCGGACCTGGCCTTCCATCGCCTGCTGATCGCCTCGGCAGGAAACCGCCGCCTGCTCAGGACCTTCGATGACCTGGCCCACGAGCTGCGGCTGTGCATCACCCTGATCACCAAGACCCACGAGGCGCCGGACTCCATTGCCGAGAGCCATCACCTGCTGCTCGATGCGTTGGCCAGCGGCGATGCTCCGCGCTGTCGCGAGGCCATCGATTACCACATCGGCGTGGCGCGGGACTATGTGGTCCAGGGCATCGAAGGGGCTCGGGAGTGATCACTAGGCCCTCCCACCCGACTTGCTTTCCACCTTGCGTCACGCCATGTTGACGCTGTCGATGGCGACTGGAAGGCGATACCCCGATGACCCTGCTCGATCTTCGCGCCGCCACCCTGGGCCAGGAGCACGTGGCTCATGCCCATGACCACCACCAGCTGATCCTCGCCACCCGCGGGGCCACCGAGCTCTCCATCGAGGGGCGGGGGGATCGGATCACCGGCAGCCGGGGTTGCCTGATTCCCTGCGGCCGCCACCATGACTATCGGGGTGATGGTCGCAACCGCACCTTCGTGCTCGACATTCCTGCCTCGAGCCTGCCGGCCCTGCGCGATGGCGAGGCCATCGGGCGCCTCTTCGAGCGATCGCGCTTCTTCGCCGTGCCGCCACGCCTCAACCGCCTGGCGGCAAGCCTGATGCAGCAACTCGAGTGCTGTCCGGCCCTGCACAGCGAGATCGCCGCGCTGCTGCTGCGGGCCCTCTATCTCCACCTCGAGTCCGACCCCCTGTCCGCGGGTGCCGGCATGGCTGCCAGCCCGGGGTCTAGCGAGCGCCTCGACCTGGCGCGCCTGGACGCCTGGATCGACCGACACCTGGCGGACGAGATCCGCGTCGAGCAGCTGGCCGCGCTCTGCGCCCTGAGCGCGGGCCACTTCCACGCCTGCTTCCGGGAGCTGACCGGCGTGACCCCGCTCGCCTATGTCCAGCGCCGGCGCCTGGATCACGCCCGAGCCCTGGTCACCCACAGCGGCCTGAGTCTCGGCCACATCGCCTCCCTGGTGGGCTTTCGCGACCAGGGCAGTTTCTCCCGCGCCTACCGCCGACGCTTCGCCGTCTCGCCCTCCCGGGCGCGCCGTGAGGGCCAGGCATTCCCGAGTCTCGGGCAAGAGCATCGCAGTTGCGGGCAAGCAGGCGGGCCAGAGTCGACCTAGTCTGAAGGTCAGCTGTCTCGTTGTGTCCTCTGCTGGGAGGGCGAGACAGGGTCACGATAATGACAAGACGACGCGAGGTTGACCATGAAAGCGAAGACTCTCCCCGGTGCCCTGGCGCTGGCCGCGCTACCGCTGGCCATCGCCAGCACCCAGGTGCAGGCCCAGTCCACGGAAATGGCCATCGCCACCATCCTTCCGGAGGACATGAGCAACAACGAGGTCTATCCGGCGCTGGTGCATTTCAAGAACCTGGTCGAGACCCGGACCGATGGCGAGATCACCGTGTCGATCTTCGGCAACAGCCAGCTGGGTTCCGAGGTGGAGACCGGGTCCGAGGTCCAGGGCGGGCGGACCCTGCAGTCCACCATCATCACCACCGGGGCCATGTCGTCCTTCTATGACGACTATCAGCTGATGACCGCCCCCTTCATCTTCGATAACTGGCGCCAGGCCTGGACCTTCTTCGACAGCGAGTGGTTCGCCGACTTCATGTCGGGGACCATCGAGGAGGCCGACATGCGCTACCTGGGCACCTTCGATGACGGTGGCGGCTTCGTGGCCTTCACCAACAACGAGCGCCTGATCAAGACCGTGGAGGACCTCGAGGGGCTCAATATCCGCACCGAGGAGAACCCGGGGCACGTGGCCATCATGAAGTCGCTGGGCGCCTCGGCCACGCCGCTGCCCTGGGGTGAGGTGATCACCGCCCTGGAGACGGGCCTCGCCGACGGCCAGTTCAATGCCCCGGTGCTCAACACCACCTACAACTTCGACGAGGTGACGGACTACACCACCCTGACCGGCCATGTCTACAACAGCGCCGCCTGGCTGGTCAGCGAGGAGTGGTTCCAGAGCCTGACCGAGACGCAGCAGGAGGCCATCGTCACCTCCGCCCGCGAGGCCGTCGCCATCGGCCACGGCATGTCCGGGGCCCTGGCCACGGCCAGCTGGGAGGAGTCCTGCGAGCGCTTCGAGGAGTGCTACATCATGCCCCCCGAGGAGCGGGCGCGCATGTCGGAGATCGCCACGCCGGCATGGAGGGACTGGATCGTCAACGACTTCGGCATCGAGGGCGACAAGGTCGATGCCTTCCTCGCGGAGGTGGTCCGGGTCGGTGAGGAGGTGAGCGAATCGGACGTGGCCGTCTATGGCCGCTGATGGTCGACCCTGATCCGCCCCGTCGACCGG
>NZ_JASCQP010000010.1 GCF_030010555.1 Halomonas rhizosphaerae | reverse complement strand
TCCAACGTCGACGGCGCCCATATCCAGAAGGTGCTCAGCCGCCTCGACCCGGCCACCACCCTGTTCATCGTCTCCACCAAGACCTTCTCCACCCAGGAGACGCTGCTCAACGCCCATACCGCGCGCCGCTGGTTCCTGGACAACGCCGGCCCGGACGCCGACGTGGGGGCCCACTTCATCGCCGCCTCGACCAACAAGGCGGCGGCCATGGCCTTCGGCATCCGCGAGGAGAACGTCTTCGAGTTCTGGGCCTGGGTCGGCGGGCGCTACTCGATGTGGTCCTCCATCGGCCTGCCCATCGCACTCTCCATCGGCTTCGAGGGGTTCATGGAGCTGCTCGAGGGCGCCTATGAGATGGACCAGCACTTCCTCGCCGCGCCCTTCGCCGAGAACATGCCGGTGCTGATGGCGCTGATCGGCATCTGGCACATCAACTTCCAGGGCGCCGAGACCCAGGCCATCGTGCCCTACGACCAGGCGCTGCATCAGCTGCCGGCCTTCCTGCAGCAGCTCGACATGGAGTCCAACGGCAAGTCGGTGGACATCTTCGGCCACCCGGTGGACTACAAGACCGGGCCCATCGTCTGGGGCCAGACCGGCTCCAACGGCCAGCACGCCTTCTTCCAGCTGCTCCACCAGGGCACCCGCTACGTGCCCATCGACTTCATCGCCTCGCTCAGGCCCGAGCCGGGCATGGAGGAGCACCACTTCGCGCTGCTCACCAACATGCTGGCCCAGGCCAACGCCTTCATGGAGGGCAGCCAGACCGGCAGCCGGCTCGACCCCTACAGCTGCCCGGGCAACCGCCCCTCCAGCGTGCTGCTGCTCGACGAGCTGACACCGAAGAACCTCGGCGCGCTGATCGCGCTCTACGAGCACAAGGTGTTCGTCCAGGGAGTGATCTGGAACATCAACTCCTTCGACCAGTGGGGGGTGCAGCTGGGCAAGCGCATCGCCGGCGAGATCAGCGAGCGCATCGACGCCCACAGCCAGGACTTCGATGCCTCCACCCAGGGCCTGCTGGCGCTGGTGCGCGGACACTTCCCCCGCGGCAGCGGCGAACCGGCTGCCAAGGGCGGCAGGAAGGGCAAGACCAAGGGCTGAGGGCCCTCACCCCCGGGCGAGCGCCAGCCGCTGCCCGGCGCGATACCCCGCCCAGGCGGCGCCCAGCCACACCAAGAGACTGACCGCCACATAGCTCAGGGCCGCCATATGGCGGCCCTGATGCATCAGGTTCAGGGTCTCCAGGCCAAATAGCGAGAAGGTGGTGAAGCCGCCGCAGAAGCCGCCCACCAGGAAGGGCTTCCAGCGCGCGACCCGGCCGTGGGTGCGGCGGGCGGCATAGGCGGCGAAGCCGACGATCAGCCAGGAACCGAGGCCGTTCACCGCCAGGGTGGCCCAGGGGAAGGCCGGTCCCGCCAGCGCCAGCGAGACCAGGTAGCGCAGCGTGGAACCCATGGCGCTGCCCAGCCCCACGGCACCATAGGCACGCCAGGCGATCATGGCAGGCCCCCCGCCAGCCAGGCCCCGGCCAGCAGGGCCGCGAATCCGGTCCCCAGGGTGAGGGCGACGTAGCCCAGGGCCGCGGCCTGGCGCCGCTGCTGGCAGAGCGTCAGGGTCTGCAGGCTGAAGGAGGAGACGGTGGTATAGCCCCCCAGCAGGCCGATGGCCAGCAGCGACCAGGCCGGACCCGCCCCGGGGCCGGGCAGGCCCAGCCCCCCGGCCGCGAGGCCCATCAGCAGGGCGCCGCTCAGGTTGACCACCAGGGTCCCCCAGGGAAAGCCGACCCCCAGGTAACGGGCCACGAGGTTGCCTACCGCCAGGCGCGCCATGCCGCCCAGTCCCCCGCCACCGGCCACGGCCAGCAGCACCAACGGGTCGATGCTCATCCACTCCCCAAGCGTTGCGAGAAAGGTCCCGGGACGGTGACGACAAGGCGCCAAAAAAAAAGCCACCCGGTGAGGGTGGCCAAGAGTATCGCATGCTTGCCTTGCAGGGGGCAGTGACCCTCGGGTCGCTGCTGAAGACAATCTTGGCACAAGATCGCCATGATGTACAATTTATGTACATGAACATGTGATGACAGCGTCCGGGTCGTGACCCCGGGACAAAGTCCGTATCATGCTGATAACTGAGCGCAACCCTGACACCACATCGCCAACACGCATAGAGACGGAGGTCACAGCGTGAACCCAATGCGAGCCCTTCCTGCCATCCTTGGCTGGCTGCTGATTGCCCTGGTGGCACTCGCCGCCCCGGCCCAGGCACAGCAGGCCGACACCGGCAGCGAGCCGCCGGCCTACTCCACTTTGGCCGACCTGCTCGAGAACGAGCAGTCACGCCAGCAGCTGATCGACCAGCTGCGCGGCATGGCCGGTGACGTCGCCGCCTCCGAATCGGCGGGTGCCGAGGAGAGCGCCGCTGGCGCCGAGCCCTCGCTGCCCAGGCAGCTGGCCGAGGCCACCAGCCGCATCGTCGGAGATGTCGGTAGCCAGTTCACCAGCCTGGCGGAGGTGCTCGGCGGTCTGTTCACCGGCAGTGCCGATGCGACCAGCAGCTTCGACACGGCCGCCTTCAACAGCGCCGCCATCAACCTGGGCCTGGTGATACTGGCGACCTTCGTGCTGTTCGTGGCCATCCGTCGCCTGGCCCGGCCGCTGTTCACGCGCATCAGCCAGTGGTCGCTCAACGGCCAGGGGCTGACCCCGGTTCTGCGACTGGTACTCTGCGTGGCCCTGGCGGCGGTGATCGACGTGGCGGTGGTGGCCCTGGCCTATGTGGGGGGCAACCTGGTCGCCACCTTCGCGGTGGGCGAGACCGGCGAGCTCTCCACCCGTGCCTCGCTGTTCCTCAACGCCTTCCTGGTGATCGAGCTGCTCAAGGCGGCCGTGCGCATGCTCTTCTCGTCGCGCTACGAGGGGTTGCGCCTGCTGCCGGTGGGTGCCGAGGACGCCTCCTACTGGAATAGCTGGATCGCCCGCCTGATCGGGCTGGTGGGCTATGGCCTGATGGTGGTGGTGCCGCTGGTCAACGCCTACCTGTCACCGACCCTGGGCCAGAGCATCGGCACCCTGATCATGGTCGGTGCCTTCATCTATGCGGTCGCCGTGGTGCTGCGCAATCGGGTTCGCCTGCGCGACGCCCTCAACCACAAGGCCGACAACGCCACCATGGCGGCCAGTCGGGTCTCGCTGCAGCTGTTCGCCCGCACCTGGCATCTGTTCGCCCTGGCCTACTTCGTGATGGTGCTTGTGCTGGTGCTGACCCGGCCGGCGGACGCCCTGCCCTTCGTGCTCTTCGCCACCCTCAAGACCATCGCCGCGGTGGTGGCGGGCCTGCTGGTCTCGAGCCTGCTGACCCAGACCATCGGCCGGCGCATCCGCCTGGGGGACGACCTGCGCCGCAAGCTGCCCCTGCTCGAGCCACGACTCAACAGCTACGTGCCCAATGCCCTGCGGGTGATCCGCACCCTGATCCTGATCACGGTGTTCCTGGTGGTGCTGAACGCCTGGGGCGCCTTCGACCTGGCGGCCTGGTACGCCTCCGAGGCCGGCCACGGCCTGGTCGGCAAGGTGGTCAGCGTGTCAGTGATCCTGGTGATCGCCGTGGCCGCCTGGCTGGGCCTGGCCAGCCTGATCGAGCACAAGCTCAACCCGGAGACCGGCGGCGGCGTGCCCTCGGCCCGGGCCCAGACCCTGCTGGCCCTGTTCCGCAATGCCCTGGCCATCGCCCTGATCACCATGACCGCGATGATCGTGCTGGCCGAGATCGGCATCAACATCGGCCCGCTGATCGCCGGTGCCGGCGTGCTGGGCTTGGCCATCGGCTTTGGCTCCCAGAAGCTGGTGCAGGACATCATCACCGGCATCTTCATCCAGGTGGAGAACGCCATGAACACCGGCGACGTGGTCACGGTGGGCGGCGTCACCGGCACCGCCGAGAAGCTCAGCATCCGATCGGTGGGCATCCGTGACCTCTCCGGCACCTACCACATCGTGCCCTTCTCCAGCGTGGACACCGTCTCCAACTACATGCGCGAGTTCGGTAACCATGTCGGCGAGTACGGCATCGCCTACCGCGAGAGCATCGACGAGGCCATCGACCAGCTGAAGCTGGCCTTCGAGGACCTCAGGGCCAGCGAGGAGCACGGCCACAAGCTGCTGGAGCCGCTCACCGTGGCCGGCGTCGTGGCGCTGGCCGACAGCTCGGTGAACATCCGGGTGGTCATCAAGACCACGCCCGGCGACCAGTGGGCCGTGGGTCGCGCCTACAACCGCCTGGTCAAGCTGCGCTTCGACGAGGCCGGCATCGAGATTCCCTTCCCGCACACCACGCTCTACTTCGGCGAGGACAAGGCGGGCCGTTCACCGGCCGCCAACGTTCGGGTGCTGGAATCCACGGCTCGGCAACGCAAGGGGGTCGCGCCCCACCAGGAGGATCCCGAGCGGGGCATCCAGGAGATCGCCGACCCCGACCACCGCAATCCCTCGGGGGACGACGTCGAGGAGCCCTGACATCCGGGCGAATCTCCCC
>NZ_JASCQP010000006.1 GCF_030010555.1 Halomonas rhizosphaerae | reverse complement strand
CCGAGCCCAAAGCAGAGACGCCGAAGGCGGAGCAGAAGCCCGCCGAGAAAGCTGCCGAAGCGAAGACCGACAGCGAGGCAGCCAAGCAGCCAAGCGGCCAGGTGGCCAAGCCGGTGGATAAACCGGCCGAAGCGAAGGCCGAGGCCAAGTCGGATGTGTCAAGGGCTGAGCAGAAGCCGGCAGAGGCAAAGGCCGAAGCCAAGCCGGATGCGCCGAAGGCCGAGCAGAAGCCCGCCGAAGCCAAGCCGGATGCGCCGAAGGCCGAGCAGAAAGCTGCCGAGGCAAAGGCCGAGCCCAAGTCCGAGGCGCCGAAGGCCGAGCAGAAGCCCGCCGAGGCCAAGGCCGAAGAGGCGCCGGCGGAGAGCCGCGCCAGCCGCCGTCGTCGTCGCCGCGCTCACAATGACCCGCGGGAGATCCGCCGTCGTGAGCAGGAGGCCAAGGCCCAGGAGGGCAAGCAGGGCTGAGGCTCCGCTTTCCCCCTGCACAACCGACAACGCCCGCAGCCATGGCTGCGGGCGCTGTCGTTTCAGGGGCGGGAAGACGCGGGCTGTGTCACGCCGGCGCGGCCAGACGCGGCTCGCGCTCCAGCATCACGCCGAAGCGCTCGCACACGGCCTCGGCCACCCGCCCGGCGAAGTCGAGCAACTCCACCGCACTGCCGCCACCGAAGTGCACCAGCACCAGCGCCTGGCGCTCATGTACGCCGAAATGCCCCTGACGCCAGCCCTTGAGGCCGCACTGGTCGATCAGCCAGCCGGCCGCCAGCTTGACCCGCCCATCGGGCTGGGGGAAATGCGGCATCGTCGGATGGTCGTCCACCAGCCGCCGGGCCAGGTCGGCCGCCACCACGGGATTCTTGAAGAAACTGCCGGCATTGCCCAGCACGGCCGGGTCGGGCAGCTTCTCGCGACGTATCGCGCAGACCGCCTCGGCCACGTCCCGCGCCGAGGGGGCGGCACCGACCCGGCCGGACAGGTCCCCGTAGCCGAGCCGGGGGCTCGGCGTCCGCGACAGGCGCAGCACCAGCCGGGTGATCACGACCCGCCCGTCCAGCGCACCCTTGAAGATGCTGTCGCGATAGCCGAAGGCGCACTCCGCCGGCGAGAGCACCGCTTCATGACCGTCGTCGAGATGGATCAGGTGCACCGCCTCGATGACATCGCTCAGTTCCACGCCGTAGGCGCCGATGTTCTGGATCGGCGCGGCCCCGCAGTCCCCGGGAATCAATGCCAGGTTCTCGATTCCCCAGAGCCCCCTGCCGGCCAGCGCCATGACCAGCTCGTGCCACACTACCGCCGCCTCGGCGTGGACGAGGACCTCCCTCCCCTGCTCCTCCAGCCACCACGACTGCATGGCGGGATGGACCACCAGGCCCGGGAGCCATGCCGGCAGGATCAGGTTGCTGCCGCCCCCCAGCAGGGTCAGCGGCCAGCCCGCGCGATGAACCAGGTCCAGCGCCTCGCGCAGCTCGCCGAGGCCGGCCGGCGCCACGAAGCGCTCCGCCTGGCAGGGCAGGCCCAGGGTATTGTCCCGGGAGAGGTCGTGGGGGGCCCGGAGCGCCAGGCTCAAGGCCCCGGCTCCAGGTGCGCCTCGACCTCCTCGAGCAGGCCCCGGGAGGCCACCTCGATCAGGTCCAGCACCTCGTCGAAGCCCCGGTCACCGCCGAAGTAGGGGTCGGGCACGGCGCGGTCAGGGTCTCCGGCATACTCGAGGAACAGCCGTGCCGGCACCCGGCTGTGGGGCGGCCGTCGCGCCTCGATGGCCTCGAGGTTGTCATGGTCCATGGCCAGCAGCACGTCGAAGCGGTCAAAGTCGTCGGCGGCGAGCTGCCGGGCGCGCAGCCCGGAGAGGTCGACCCCCCGGCGGGCGGCGGCCTCCTGGGCGCGGGGGTCCGGCGCCTTGCCCACGTGCCAGGGACCGATGCCGCAGGAGTCCACCTCCACCCGGTGGGACAGGCCGCGTGCCTCGAGCAGGCGACGGAACACGCCCTCGGCGGTGGGCGAGCGGCAGATATTGCCGAGACAGACGAAGAGCACGCGCATCAATGACCTCCCGGCCGCTGCATCAGCTCGCGGACCCGCGCCAGGTCCTCCTCGGTGTCCACGCCCGCAGGGTGCGGCACCCGGGCCAGGGCCACCTGGATGGCATGGCCATGGTGCAGGGCACGCAGCTGCTCGAGCTGCTCCAGGCGCTCCAGCGGCGAGGGGGCCCAGTCGCGGTACTCGGCGAGAAAGCCCGCCCGGTAGGCATAGAGGCCAATGTGCCGCAGCCAGGCATCGGTCTCCAGCAGCTCGGGGCGACGCGCGAAGGCGTCCCTGTCCCAGGGGATGGGCGCCCGCGAGAAGTAGAGGGCGCGACCGGAGAGCGCACGCACCACCTTGACCGCATTGGGGTTGAAGAGCGTCTCGACGTCGCTGATCGGCTCGGCCAGGGTGGCGATGGAGGCGTCGGGGTCGTCGAAGAGCCGCGTCGCCACCTGGTCGATGAGCAGCGGCGGGATCAGCGGCTCGTCGCCCTGGACATTGACCAGCACGGCATCATCGGCCAGCCCCAGCCGCTCGGCCACCTCGGCCAGACGGTCGGTTCCCGAGGGATGGTCGGCGACGGTCAGCAGCACCTCGGCGCCGCAGGGTGCCAGCGCATCAACGACGCGCCGATCATCGGTGGCGACCACCACCCGGGCGGCAGCGCTCTCCCGCGCCCGTCGCCAGACATGGGCCACCATGGGCTCGCCGGCGATCTCGGCCAGCGGTTTGCCGGGCAGCCGCGAGGAGGCGAAGCGCGCCGGGATGACGGCGATGAACTCCTGCATGGGGCCTCCTCAGGATTCGCCGGTGCGCCCGGGAGAGTCGTGCAGCTTCTCGTCGACGTCCATCGCCCGGGCCTCCTCGGGCAGCATCACCGGGATGCCGTCGCGAATCGGGTAGGCGAGGCCATCGTAGCGACACGCCAGCTCGGCGGCCTCGCGGTTGTACTTCAGCTTGCCCTTGCACAGCGGGCAGACCAACATCGCCAGCAGTTCCTTGTCCATGACTCCCCCTCGGATGGGTTTCAGGTGGCGACCCGGGATGCACGCCGCGCCGCCTGGGTTGAGAGTGATACCAGCCGCGCCTGCAGCCAGTCGATGAAGGCGGCGTCGGGCCGGGCCTCCACCTCGAGAACCCAGCTGTCGACGGGCGCCAGCTCGCGACACTTGACCGCGTCCTTGGCCGTCATCACCACCGGCCGACGGTCGGCGAAGGCCAGGTCGGCCGCCGTGAAGCGATGGTGGTCGGCGAAGGCGTGGGGAATCGGCTCCACGCCCAGCGCCTCCAGGGTGGCGAAGAAGCGCGCCGGGTGACCGATCCCGGCCAGGGCATGCACCGGTCCGGCGAAGGGTGGCGGCAAGGGCGCCACTCGCGCGCCGTCGCCGAGGCGACGCCAGGCCGAGGGCACCAGGGTCATGCCATGGGCCCCGGGCGGCGGGTCGAAGGCAGGCTCGCCATTGATCACCACGGCATCCACCCCCTCAAGCCGCGCCAGCGGCTCGCGCAGCGGCCCCGCCGGCAGGCAGCACCCGTTGCCGAAGCCACGCTGGCCATCCACGACCACGAGCTCCAGGTCACGTCCCAGCGCGAGGTGCTGCAGGCCATCATCGCCGATCAGGATATCGCACCCCGCCGCCAACAGTCGCCTCGCGCCCCGGGCACGATCGGGGTCGACCACCACCGGCACCCCCGTCTGGTCCGCCAGCATGCGAGGCTCGTCGCCGCAGGCCGTGACCGGCGTGTCGGCGTCCAGCAGCAGCGGATAGCGCTCGCTGCGACCGCCATAACCCCGTGAGAGGATGCCGGGCGACCAGCCCCGCTCGGCGAGAAAGCGCGCCAGCCAGGCCACCAGCGGCGACTTGCCGGTGCCGCCCAGGGTGATGTTGCCGACCACGATCACCGGTACCGGCGCCTGCCAGATGGCCCGCCTGCCCGCCGCAAAGGCCGCGGCGCGACGCCGCACGGCCAGGCGATAGAGGGCCTCCAATGGCCGCAGGGCGACCAGCCAGGCATCGCCCCGATAGGCTGCCGCCAGCCAGCGCTCGCCGAGACGGCCCGCCATGGGTCAGGCCGGCTCCTGGAACTGCAGGCGATGCAGGGCCGCATAGGCCCCATCCCGGTCGAGCAGCTCGGCATGGCTGCCCTGCTCGACGACCTCGCCCTGCTCGAGCACCAGGATGCGGTCGGCGCGCTCGATGGTCGAGAGGCGGTGGGCGATGACGAAGGTGGTGCGACCCCGGCAGACCTCCTCCAGAGCGGCCTGGATATGGCGTTCCGACTCGGTATCCAGCGCCGAGGTCGCCTCGTCGAGCACCAGCAGGGGCGCATCCTTGAAGATCGCCCGGGCGATGGCGAGGCGCTGTCGCTGGCCGCCGGAGAGCATCACGCCGTTCTCGCCGACCACGGCGTCATAGCCCCCCGGCATGCGCTCGATGAACTCGTGGGCATGGGCGGCCCGTGCGGCGGCCTCGATCGCCGCCGGGTCGGGATCGTCGATCCCGTAGGCGATGTTGTCGGCGATGCTGGCATTGAACAGGGTGACCTGCTGGGAGACCAGGGCGATCTGGCGACGCAGCGGTTGAAGGCGGAACTCCTCCAGGGGCACCTCATCGATCAGGATGCGCCCCGCCGTCGGGCGATAGAAGCGCGGCAAGAGGCCCACCAGGGTCGACTTGCCGCTGCCGGAGCGGCCGACGATGGCGACCATCTCGCCGGGCGCCACCTCCAGGTCGATGCCCTTGAGCACCTCGGGCTGGTCCTCGCCGTAGGCGAAGCGCACCCCCTCGAGGCGGACCCGGCCGGCGAGGCGACCGGGATCACGGGTGCCCTCGTCACGCTCCGGGGGCTCCTCGAGCAGGCCGAAGAGCTCGCCGGCGGCGGCGATGCCCTTCTGGATCTCGCTGTTGATCTCGGTGAGCTGGCGTACCGGCTTGGCCATCAGCGCGGCGGCGGTGACGAAGCCCACGAACTCGCCGGGGGTCATGGCGTCCATCAGGGTCGGCGACATGGCCAGCCACACCAGTACCGCCAGCGAGAGCGCCACCAGCAGCTGGATCACCGGGGTACTCGTGGCCTTGGTCAACGCCTCCTTCATGCTCTGGCGTCGGTTGACCTCGCTGGCCTCGGCGAAGCGCGCCTTCTCGTAGGCCTCGGCCCCGTGGGTACGCACCACCCGGTAGCCGGAGAGCGCCTCGGAGGCCACATGGGTGACGTCGCCCATGGAGCGCTGTATACGCCGCGAGATGCGCCGGAAGCGCTTGCTGGCGTAGCTGACCACGCCGCCGATCAGCGGCGTCACGGCCAGGAACAGCAGGGTCAGCATCCAGTTGGTCCACAGCAGGTAGATCACCAGGCCGATCACGAAGAGCCCCTCGCGCAGCAGGATGGTGACCGCCTTGGTGGCGGCCCCGGTGACCTGCTCGACATGGTAGGTGACCCGCGAGATCAGGTGACCCGTGGAGTGGCCATCGAAGAAGCGTCCCGGCAGGTGCAGCATGTGGTTGAAGACGTCACAGCGCAGGGCGTGCACCAGGTTGCGCGCCACGCTGCTCATGAAGTAAGTGCCGAGGAAGGTGCCGAGACCGCGAGCCGCGAACATGCCCACCACGAACAGCGGCAGGAAGAGCCGAAAGGCGGCATCGGGGTTCTGGATGCCGTCGATGAGCCGCTTCATCATCTCCGCCAGGGCGGTGCTCGAGGCGGCATAGATGACATAGCCGAGGATCGCCAGGGCGAAGGCCCGCCAGTAGGGCTTCACGTAGCCCAGCAGGCGCTTGTAGAGGGTCCAGCCGGAATGTTCGATCACGGTGTCTCCGGTTCAGGGGGTGATGCCGCGGCGGTCGCGATGCGTACGCGGCGGATCTCCAGGCCGGCGGCACGGTCCAGGGCACGCACCACGTCGGCGTGGGCGGCACGCCCGTCGGCCTCCACCACAAGGCCAAACTCGCGGGCCTGCTCGGCCTCGGCGGCCAGGGCCTCGCCCAGCGTCGCGGCGGTATGGACCCGCTCGCCCAGCCGGTATTCGCCCGCGGCGGTGACCACCAGGGTCACCGGCGATGCCTCCATGTCCTGGCCACTCTCGCTCTCGGGAAGTTCGAGTTCCAGTGCCTGGCGGGTCTCGAAGGTGGTCGAGACCATGAAGAAGATCAGCAGCAGGAAGACCACGTCGATCAGCGGGGTCAGGTTGACCTCCACCGGGTCGCGTCGCCGCCGGGGGAACCTCACGGCTGCTTCACCCTCGGGGCGATGCGACCATCGGCCTCCAGTTCGTCGTCGCCGCGCTGGCCCAGGCGGGACTCGTCGGCGTGCCGCTCGGCCAGTACCAGCTCGCCCGGATAGTGGGCGAGGTACTCGACCACCTGGCCGGCCTGCTCCTCCATGCGCACCGTGATGTCCTCGACCCGGCGCTGGAAGTAGCGATGGAACATCAGTGACGGGATCGCCACGGTGAGGCCTGCCGCCGTGGTGACCAGGGCGCGGGAGATGCCGCCGGCCAGATCGGCGGTGCGACTGGCCCCGTCGCCGGTGACGATCACCGCGAAGACCTCGATCATGCCGACCACGGTGCCCAACAGCCCGATCAGTGGCGTGATGGCGGCGATGGTGCCCAGGGGGCTCAGGAAGCGCTCCATGTCGTGGATCACGGCGGTGGCCGCCTCCTGGAGCCGCGCACGCACCTGCTCGTGGCCGAGCCGGGCATTGCGGAGCCCGGCGGCCAGCACGCCGCCCAGCGGGGAGTGTCCCTCCAGCCAGTAGAGGTTGACCTGTCCCCGTGCCACCAACTGACAGACCTCCTGTCCCAGGCCGTAGGGCGCGATGCGACGCGCCCTCAGGGTCCACAGGCGCTCGATGATGATCACCGTGGCCACAAGCGAGCAGCCCAGCAGCGGTACCATCAACCAGCCGCCGGCGATCAGGGCATCCATCATGTCCATGCCGTTCCCCTTCGAGATGGCCGGCCGCGAGGCCGGGAGTCAGTGAGGCGATTCTAACGCAAGGCAGCCAGCTCCGACACCGCCGTGCCGCCAGGCGGCCGGCCGCTCGGAACGGACTCCGCGGCGGGCGGCCTCGCCGAGCCAGAAGGTCACGGCACCATCCCGGGCGGTGCTCCACAGGCAGCTACCGGCCTCCCGAAAGCGACGCACGACGCGGCCTGTCGGGTGGCCGAAGGGGTTGTCTCGCGCCGCACTGAAAACCACATGGCGCGGCGCCAGACGCCGCACCAGCAGCATGCCGGAACTGGTGGCACTCCCGTGGTGCCCTGCCACCTGCAGGGTCACCCCCGGGGGAAGCTCGGCGAGGAAACGCCGCTCGGCATCTCGCCCCACATCCCCGGTAATCAGCAGGTGGTGCTCGCCGGCACTCGCCAGCAGCACGCAGGAGCGGTCGTTGGACGAGAGTTCGCCACTCTCGGCCGGTGGCCAGAGAATACGGAAGGTCACGCCATCGCGCCGCCACTCCCGTCCGGCCGTGCAGGACTCGGCCGGTACCTCGAGGGCCTCGCCGGGGGGTGCCAGGAAGCGCGCCACCCGGTGCTGCTCGCGCAGGGCCGGCAGGCCGCCGACATGGTCCTGGTCGGCATGGCTGATGAGGACGTCATCAAAGCGCTGCCCCGGCGGCCACAGGGTGGCGAGCGGCATGAAACCGGAACCGAAGCGCGGCCCGGTGTCATAGAGCGCGCGATAGCCGGCGGTGCGCAGCTCGACCAGCTGGCCCTGCCCCACGTCATGGACCCGGACCCGCAGCAGTCCCTCGGCGGTGACCGGGGACGAGGAGGAGAGGCCGAGCGGCACCAGCAGCAGCAGGGCCGTGCCGACCAGTCGCAGGCGCGGGATCAGGCCGGGCAGTGCCCACAGCAGGGCGGCGAGACCCAGGGCCAGCCCCAGCGGGACGACCCGCGACGGCTCCGGTAGCCAGAGGGGCAGCCAGCGGGCGGCCTGGTCCAGCAGGAATACCAGCCCATCGACCAGCAGGCCGAACAGGGCCCAGCACAGGGCCGAGAGCGGCGGCAGCCAGGCCGTCAGCCAGCCGAGCAGCCCCAGGGGCACCAGCAGGCTGCTGACCAGGGGCACGGCGACCAGGTTGACCAGCGGGGCCGCCGGGGCCAGGCGATCGAAGGCCAGCAGCACCGCCGCCGCCATCAGCGGGGCCAGCAGCAGCTGGGAGCGGACCAGCGCCCGGAGCCAGCCGCTCACCCCGCGCGGGCGCGCCCTCCCCTGCCAGACCAGGATCAGCAGCGCCACGGCGACGAATGACAGCCAGAGGCCGGGACGCCAGGCCGACAGGGGGTCGGCCAGCAACACCAGCGCCAGGGCCAGCCACCAGGCCTGCCAGGGGCCGGGCGAATGACGTCCGCTGGCCACCCACAGCCCCACCAGGGTCATGAGCATGGCGCGCAGTGCGGGGGGCTCCAGGCCGGCCAGGCCGGCATATCCCACCGCCGCGGTACCCGCCATCCACCAGGGCCAGACCGTCAGGCGCCATGCCCCGGGGGTGACCAGGCGGGCCACCCCCCTTGCCAGCCACAGGGCGAAGGCCGCCACCAGCCCCACGTGCAGCCCGGAGATCACCATCAGGTGGGTGGTGCCGGTGGCGTTCAGCAGGTCCCAGTCCTCCGGCCCCAGCCGCTCGCTCACCCCCAGGGTCAGGGCCGCCAGCCAGCGTCGATGACGGGCCGCCAGCTGCTGCTCATCGAGGTGGCCCAGTGCCAGCCGGCGCAGCGAGAAGGGCGCGGTGGCCAGGCGGCGAGGGGGTGGGTCGCGGCGTACATAGCCGTTGGCCTGGATGCCTTCCCGCCACAGCCAGCCGCGGTAGTCGAAGGTCCCGGGGTTGGCGAAGCCTGCCGGCGGACGCAGGCGAACCGTCAGCCGCCAATGCTCGCCGGGCACCATGGCCGGGGCATCGAAGAAGGAGAGCCGGACCCGCGCGAGGCCGCGGCAATCGGGCAATGTCTCTGCCAGGGGGCGACACTCGGTGACCTCCAGCGTCAGCCGCGCCAGCCGCTCGTCCCTGGCCACCGAGACCAGGCGCCCCTCGAGCCGCAGGTCCTGACGGGTCAGCCCGGGGGCGAGCTCGCCGCCACGCACCATGAGCAACTGGACTGCGACCAGGGCCGCGACCACCAGGGCCATCGCGAGACGCACATGACGCCCGGCCAGGACGACCAGCAGGCCCAACGCCAGGACCTCGATGGCCCCCGGCACGGCGAGATGGCTCCCCAGCACGCCGGCCAGCACGGCGAGTGCCAGGGGAATGGCCAGGCCCAGCTGCATGGCATCGTCCCTGAACGGCAAGCAAGGCGACCCGCCCGCCCCGCAGCGGCGTCACGTTGAGGGGCATCATGGCGAGGCACGCGACTCGTATGCATAATAGCCCGGGTTTGGAAGCCGCGAGCCCCTCGTCAATGCCGCGCCGACTGCTGCAGCGCTACCTGCCCCACCCCGATGCCCTCAGGCGCCGGCGCTCCCTGCGCGTCGTCAGCCACCTGATCGGCAATCCTTCGCTGTGGGTGCTGACGCGACGCAGCGTGGCCAATGCCTTTTCCGTGGGGCTTTTCAGCGCCCTGCTGCCGATTCCCTTCCAGATGCTGGTGGCCGCCTTCGGCTCCTGGCTGGTTCGCTGCAACCTGCCGCTCTCCATCGGCCTGGTGTGGATCACCAACCCCCTGACGATGCCGCTGATCTTCTACGGCAACTACCGCCTCGGCGCCTGGCTGCTGGACATGCCGGTGCGCAAGGCGCCGGACCGACTCTCCACCCGCTGGATCGCCGACCAGCTGGTGGAGATCCTGCCGACGCTGGCCCTGGGGTCGCTGGTCGCGGCCGTGGCAATCGCCGCACTGGCCAACCTGGCGATCCGCCTGGTATGGCGCTGGCAGGTCTCGCGCAGCTGGAAGGCACGCGCACGTCGACGCCGGCGACAACGGAGCGCCGGCCGGGAGAAGTGAGGCCCCCATGGCGGCGGCCGCTATACATGGGGCCGGTTGCCCCTCATGAGCCGCGCCGTCTCAGTCGCTCTCCGCCTGCTCGACGAGGCGTCCACCGTCGAGTCGAAGGACGCGGTCCTGATGGGCGGCGAGCGCCAGGTCGTGGGTGACGATCACGAAGGCGCAGGCCGCGCTGCTCGCCAGCTCGTCCATCAGCGCCAGGATACTCGCCGCCGTGGTCTGGTCGAGGTTGCCGGTGGGCTCGTCCATCAGCACCAGGCTGGGGTCGGTGACCAGCGCCCGGGCAATGGCCACCCGCTGGCGCTCCCCCCCCGAGAGCTCGCCCGGCTTGTGATCGGCCCGCTCGGCCATCCCGACCCTTGCCAGCAGCTGGCGGGCCCGCTCCTCGGCCACCCGCTTTCGCTGGCCGCGCACGATCAGCGGCAGGGCGGCATTCTCCAGGGCGGTGAACTCCGCCAGCAGGTGGTGGAACTGGTAGACGAAGCCGATGTGGCGGTTGCGGAAGCGCCCCAGGTCGGCGTCATTGAGTGTCAGCAGCGACTCCCCGGCGATGCGTACCTCGCCACGACTCGGGCGATCCAGTCCGCCCAACAGATTGAGCAGCGTCGTCTTGCCGGAGCCGGAACTGCCGACCACGGCGACCCGCTCGCCGGCCAGTACCTGCATCGCCAGGCCATCCAGCACGGTGAGGTCCCGCGGTCCCTCGCGATAGACCCGGGTCAGGTCACGGCATTCGAGCATCACCTGTCCCGCACGGGTGGGCGTGCCGGCGTCTGGGGGCATGGCCATCTCACTCATAGCGAAGCACCTCGGCAGGCTGCACCCGGGCGGCGCGCCAGGCCGGGTACAGGGTGGAGAGGAAGGTCAGCACGAAGGCCGCGGACACGATATTGGCCACATCGCTCCAGATCAGGCGCGACGGCAGGTTGCTGATGAAATAGACCCCGGCATCGAGGAAGTGGATGCCGAAGGCACCCTCCACCCAGGCGATGAGATCCGACACCGTCCAGGCCATCAGCACGCCCAGGATGACCCCCACCAGGATGCCGATCACGCCGATCGCCAGCCCCTGGACGATGAAGATTCCCATGATCGAGCGTGGCGTGGCACCGATGGTGCGCAGGATGGCGATATCGGCTCGCTTGTCGGTCACCACCATCACCAGGGTAGAGACGATATTGAAGGCCGCCACGGCGATGATCACCGTCAGCAGCAGCGCGATCATGCGCTTCTCCATCTGGATCGCCTGGAAGAGGTTGCCATGCGAGTAGGTCCAGTCCAGTCCCCGGTAGCCGGATCCCAGCTCATCGATGATCGCCCGGGTCTCGCTGCCCGCGGCGAAGAGGTCGTCCAGTTCGAGCCGCAGGCCGCCCACCGCATCGCCCAGCCGTGCCAGGGTCTGCATGTCGTCGATGTGGGCATAGGCCAGGGAGGCATCCAGGTCCGCCCCGACGCTGAAGATACCGCTCACGGTGAAGCGCTTGAGCCGCGGGAAGACGCCGGCCGGGGTGATCGAGGCCTCGGGCACCAGCAGCGTCACTCGGTCGCCCACCCCAACGCCCAGGCGGCGCGCCAGGATCGAGCCGAGCACGATGTTCCACTCGCCGGGCGTGAGGTCGTCCAGGCTACCGTGGCGCATGTTCTCGTCGATGATCGACACCCGACTCTCCCACTCGGGTTCGATGCCGTTGACCATGGCGCCCTCGTTGCGCCCGCCCACCGAGAACATGCCCTGCTGCTCGACATAGGGCGCCGCGCCGATCACCCGCTCGCGCTCCATGAGGCGCTCGGCCAGCGGCTGCCAGTCGGTGAGCCCGCCCGGCGCCTCGATCTTGGCGTGGGGCACCATGCCCAGCACCCGGGTGCGCAGTTCGTGGTCAAAGCCGTTCATCACCGACAATACCAGGATGAGCACCGCGACCCCCAGCATGAGGCCCAGCATGGAGGTCAGCGAGATGAAGGAGATGAAGTGGTTGCGTCGCTTGGCGCGCACGTAGCGCAGCCCGATCAGGAAGGGGAGTCGGTCGAACATGGGAACATTCCTTGTCGGCGGGCGCCCATGGTACGGTTTTTTGGCCTTTGCTGCATCGCCGACACGCCCCGTTTGCGCGATCATTGCATCATTGCCGGCGGCGGCCTACATTGCGCCGGCAAGACCCGAGACGATCTGCACGAGACCCGCCCATGGCCCATCGCCTGCTCCCCGAATGGCATCCTCAGGATGCCGTGCAACTCACCTGGCCCAGTCCCGACAGTGACTGGGCCCCGCTGCTCGAACGCATCGAGGCGACGATGGAGGCCATGGTGGTCGCCATCACGCGCTACCAGGCCGTGCTGGTCGCCGTGCCGGATGCCGCGACCCGCAGCCATCTGGCCCACCGCTTCGCCTGCCTCGGCGTCGAGGCCGCCCGCCTGAGGCTGGTGGTCGCTGCCGCCGACGACACCTGGGCCCGCGATCACGGCCCCCTCGGTATGGCACGTGACGGCGAGCCGCTCCTGCTCGACTACGTCTTCACGGGCTGGGGCGGCAAGTTCGACGCCACCCGCGACAACACCCTGACGCGCCGCCTGGCGGACGTCGGTACCTTCTCCTGCCCGGTGGAATCCCGCGACCTGGTGCTCGAGGGCGGCGCCATCGAGACCGATGGCGAGGGCACCCTGCTGACCACCGAGGCCTGCCTGCTCAACCCCAACCGCAATCCCTGTCTCGACAGGACGGCCATCGAGGCGCGCCTGAAGGCGGAGCTCGGGGTCACGCGAGTGCTGTGGCTGGCCAATGGCCACCTGGACGGTGACGATACCGACAGCCATGTGGACACCCTGGTGCGCTTCTGCGACCCGGCCACGCTGGCCTACGTCAGGTGCGACGACCCGGCCGACCCCCACTACCCGGCACTGGCCGCCATGGAGGCCGAGCTGCGCGCCCTACGGCGCGCAGACGGCGAGCCCTACCGGCTGATTCCCCTGCCCTGGCCGCGGGCCTGTCATGACCCGGTGGATGGCCACCGACTGCCGGCAACCTATGCCAACTTCCTGATCATCAACGGCGCCGTGCTGGTCCCGGCCTATGGCGACGGTGCCGACAGCCGGGCCCTGGCCGCCCTGGGCGAGGCCTTTCCCGGCAGCGACATCATCCCCATCGACTGCCTGAGCGTGATCCGCCAGCATGGCAGCCTGCACTGCCTGACCATGCAGCTGCCCCAGGGCAGCCTGGCCGACACGCCCCGGCCCTGACCCACAAGGAGAGCCCCATGTCCCGCACGCTGAAGGTGGGCCTGGTCCAGCAGCCCGCCTGGCCCGACAAGGCCAGGAGTCTCGCCGAGAGCGAGGCCGGCATCCGCGAACTGGCCACTGCCGGCGCCCAGCTGGTGATGCTCCAGGAACTGCATGCCACCCACTACTTCTGCCAGACCGAGGAGACCGAGGTCTTCGACCTGGCCGAGGCCCTCGACGGGCCGACCGGCACGCGGCTGGCGACCCTGGCGAAGGAACTCGACATCGTGCTGGTGGGCTCGCTGTTCGAACGCCGCGCGCCTGGCCTCTACCACAATACCGCGGTGGTCTACGACCGTGACCGCGGCCGCGTGGGCCACTACCGCAAGATGCACATCCCCGACGACCCGGGCTTCTATGAGAAGTTCTACTTCACCCCCGGCGACCAGGACGACGGTCGCTGCCAGGGCTTCCAGCCGATCGACACCTCCCTGGGACGCCTGGGCGTGCTGGTGTGCTGGGACCAGTGGTACCCGGAAGCGGCGCGGCTGATGGCCCTGGCCGGCGCGGAACTGCTGCTCTACCCCACCGCCATCGGCTGGCATCCGCCGGACGACACTCCGGAGAAGCGGCGACAGAAGGAGGCCTGGACCCTGATCCAGCGCAGCCATGGCGTGGCCAATGGCCTGCCGGTGATCGTCGCCAACCGGGTCGGCCACGAGCCGGACCCTTCGGGGGCAACGCCGGGCATCGACTTCTGGGGGGGCAGCTTCATCTGCGGCCCACAGGGCGAGCTGCTCGCCCATGCCGGCCAGGAGGCGGAACGGATGCTGGTGACACTGGACATGACGCGCAGCGAGGAAGTGCGGCGCATCTGGCCCTACCTCCGTGACCGCCGCATCGACGCCTATGGCGACCTGACACGGCGCTACCGGGACTGAGGCCGCCAAGCCGCCAAGCCGCCAAGCCGCCAAGCCGCCAAGCCGCCAAGCCGCCAAGCCGCCAAAGTGTGGGACGCTGACACGTCAAAGCAAACCCCGAGGCAACGGCCTCGGGGTTTGCTTGTAGCTCGGCGCTTGTAGCTCGGCGCTTGTAGCTCGGCGCTTGTAGCTCGGCGCTTGTAGCTCGGCGCGTTTGGCTACTTCCAGAAATCGCGGATCGAGGCGATGCCCTGGGCCCCCACGGCGCGGGCATGGTGCGCATCGAATCGCGTCATGCCGCCCAGGGCGAAGACCGGCATGCCGGCGTGCTCGACCAGCTGCTGGAAATCATGCCATCCGATCGGTGCCACATCCGGATGGGAGGGCGTGGTACGCAGCGGCGAGAGGGTCACGAAGTCACAGCCGATGCGGCGCGCCTGGTCCAGCTGCCGACGATCATGGGTCGAGGCGGAGAGCCATGTGCCTTCGGGCAGCGGGCGCCGCTCCAGGCTCATCAGACGGTCGCTGGTCAGGTGGATGCCGTCGGCGGCCACGGCCTCCAGCAGCGATGGCTCGCCATTGAGCACCAGGCGGGCCCCCCGCTCACGGCACAACGCCAGGGCCTGCTCGGCACGCTTCAGGTAGTCCGGCTCACTCAGCGACTTGGCGCGCAGCTGAACCAGGCGCACGCCGTCCTCATCGAGGGCACGGGACAAGCGCTCCGTGAAGCGCTCCTCGTCGGCCTCCTCCCCGGTGATCAGGTACTCGGTGGGCAGCATGACCGCCCGCAGGATCGGCAGATTGGCCGCCGGGAAGGGGTAGTGCACCAGTTCGGTCATGGGCACCCAGCGCACCGCC
Source organism: Halomonas rhizosphaerae (assembly GCF_030010555.1). Lineage (GTDB taxonomy): Bacteria > Pseudomonadota > Gammaproteobacteria > Pseudomonadales > Halomonadaceae > Halomonas > Halomonas rhizosphaerae. Next base: position 27,733 of record NZ_JASCQP010000006.1, on the reverse strand, counting down.
TGCCCCTCGCGACCGAACGGCTCGCCGGCGAAGTCATGGACCTGCCACACGTCCAGCAGGATGTGCTTGTCGGAATATTCGTGGTGGATGCGGATCAGCGGCTGTGCCCGCCGGATCTCGACGCCGAGCTCCTCGTGGAGCTCGCGTTTCAGCGCCTCGAGGCCGGTCTCGTAGGGTGCCAGCTTGCCGCCGGGAAACTCCCATAGCCCTCCATGATCGACGTTGGAGGGGCGACGGGCGAGGAGCACCTCACTGCCGTCGGCACTGATGATGGCGGCCGCCGCCACATGCACCCTTCTCTTCACCATTGCGTTCATTGACTCCTACCCGCTGGTCCACGCGGCCTTGCCGCCGCGCGGGGTTGCTGTCAGGCTGCTGACCGTCCCCGACGGTCAGCTGCGATAGTCGGCATTGATGGTCACGTAGTCATGGGACAGGTCCGAGGTCCACACCGTGGCGCTCTGCTCACCGCGTCCCAGGGCGATTCGGATGACGATCTCCTCGCGGGCCATCACCGCGCTGCCGGCCTCCTCGGTATACCCCCGGGCACGTCCACCACGCTCGACCAGGCGCACCTCGCCCAGGTAGATGGTGACCCGGTCCACGTCGAACTCCTCGACGGGCGCACGCCCCACCGCGGCCAGGATCCGGCCCCAGTTGGCATCGGAGGCATAGAGGGCCGTCTTGACCAGCGGCGAGTGGGCCACGGTGAAGGCCACGTCCAGGGCCTCGCGACGGCTGCGCGCCTCGTCGACCTGCAGGGTGACGAACTTGGTCGCCCCCTCGCCATCGCGGATCACCGCCTGGGCCAGTTCGGTCATCACCCGCTGCAGGCCATTGCGGAAGATGGTCAGGGCCGCTTCATCGACCACTGCGGCGCCTCGCCCGGTGCTGATCAGCATGCAGGCATCGTTGGTCGAGGTATCGCTGTCGACGGTGATGCAGTTGAAGGAGCGCTCCACCGCCTCGCGCAGCAGCTGGTCGAGCAGCACCGGCTCCAGCGCCGCATCGGTGGCCACGAAGGCCAGCATGGTGGCCATGTCGGGACGGATCATCCCCGATCCCTTGGCGATGCCGTTGATGGTCACCGTCTCGTTGCCCAGCGCCAGGGTCACGCTGGCGCCCTTGGCGCGGGTGTCGGTGGTCAGGATCCCCTCGCCGGCCTCTCGCCAGGCGGCGGCGCCGTCGTCGAGAGCCCGCATCGCCGCGGGAAGGCCCGCCAGCAGGCGCTCCATGGGCAGCGGTTCCCCGATCACCCCGGTGGAGAACGGCAGCACGCTCTGCTCGCCCACCCCGGCCAGCCGTGCCAGCTCGGCACAGGTGGCACGGGCATCTCGCAGGCCCGTCTCGCCGGTACCGGCATTGGCATTGCCGGTGTTGATCACCAGGTACCGCACCCCTTCCCCGCGCGCCGTGCAGGCGGCCAGGTGCTCCCGGGCCACCGTCACCGGCGCCGCACAGAAGGCATTGCGGGTAAAGGCCCCGGCCACCCTGGCCCCCTCGGGGATCTCGATCACCACCAGGTCACGGCGGTCGGGCTTCTTGATCCCGGCCATGGCGGTGCCCAGCCGCAGCCCCTCGATCACCGGCATCGCCGGAAAACGTGTCTCGCCCACTGCCATCGTCTCGTCTCCTGTCCTGGCCGGGGGCACCCCCCCGGCCCGTCGCCTCAGCTCAGCTTGCCGCAGCACTGCTTGTACTTCTTTCCCGATCCGCAGGGGCAGGGATCATTGCGGCCGACCTTGGGGCCCTCGCGGCGCAACGGCCGACCGTCGGCCCCCGGGGCCGGAGCGGCCGGGGCATCGTCCTGTTCGCCGGCCGCCATCGACGGCGCGTCGTGACGGCTCGCCGCACTGGCCTTCTCGCGCTCCAGCGCCTCGCGGCGCTGACGTTCCAGGGCCTCGACCTCCTCGGGGCGGCGCACCTGGACATGGCTGAGGATGCGGGTCACGTCGGCCTTGATGTTGGCCAGCAGGTTCTGGAACAGCTCGAAGGCCTCGCGCTTGTACTCCTGCTTGGGGTTCTTCTGGGCATAGCCGCGCAGGTGGATCCCCCGGCGCAGGTGGTCCATGGACTGCAGGTGCTCCTTCCAGCGGGTGTCGAGCACCTGCAACATCACCTGCTTCTCGAAACGGCGCATCAACTCCTCGCCGGCCTCTGCCACCTTGGCCTCGTAGGCCTCGCGATGCATCGCCTGCAGCCGCTCGCGCAGCTGCTCCTCGTGAAAGCGCTCGTCCTGCTCGGCCCATTCGACCACCGGCGCGTCGAGGTTGAACTCGCTCTTCAGGTAATCCTGGAGTCCGGCCAGGTCCCACTGCTCGGGCAGGCTCTGGGGCGGCACGAATTCGCTGATGGCGAGGTCCAGCACCTCCTCGCGGATGCCCATGACGCTGTCGGACACGTCCTCGGCGGCCAGGATCTCGTTGCGCTGCTCGTAGATGACCCGACGCTGGTCGTTGGCCACGTCGTCATACTCGAGCAGCTGCTTGCGGATATCGAAGTTGCGTCCCTCGACCTTCTTCTGGGCGCGCTCCACGGCATTGGAGACCATCTTGTGCTCGATCGCCTCGCCGTGCTCCAGCCCCAGGGCCTTCATCATGCGCTGCACCCGGTCGGAGCCGAACAGGCGCATCAGGTTGTCTTCCAGCGACAGGAAGAAGCGCGTCGAACCGGGGTCCCCCTGGCGCCCGGCGCGACCGCGCAGCTGGTTGTCGATGCGCCGCGACTCGTGGCGTTCGGAGCCGATCACGTGCAGGCCGCCGGCCTCGAGCACCGCCTCGTGGCGGGCCTGCCATTCGGCCTTGAGCTGCTCGACCTGGGCCTCGGACGGGTTCTCCAGCTTGGCGGCCTCGGCCTCCCAGTTGCCGCCCAGCACGATATCGGTGCCGCGGCCGGCCATGTTGGTGGCGATGGTGACGGCCCCCGGGCGACCGGCCTGGGCGATGATCTCCGCCTCGCTCTGGTGCTGCTTGGCGTTGAGCACGTTGAACCGCATGTCGGCCCGCTTCATCAGATCGGCCAGATACTCGCTGGTCTCGATGGACGCGGTCCCCACCAGCACCGGACGCCCCGCCTCGGTCTGGGCCTTGACGTCCTCGATGATCGCCTCGAACTTCTCCTCGGCGGTGAGGTAGACCAGGTCATTGAGGTCCTGGCGGATCAGCGGCCGGTTGGTGGGAATCACCACCACGTCGAGGCCGTAGATCTGGCGGAACTCGAAGGCCTCGGTGTCGGCGGTGCCGGTCATGCCGGAGAGCTTGTCGTAGAGGCGGAAATAGTTCTGGAAGGTAGTCGAGGCGAGCGTCTGGCTCTCGCGCTGCACCGGCACGCCCTCCTTCGCCTCCACCGCCTGGTGCAGGCCCTCCGACCAGCGACGCCCGGGCATGCTGCGACCGGTATGTTCGTCGACGATCACCACCTGACCGTCGCTGATGATGTAGTCCACATCGCGGTGGTAGAGGTGGCGAGCGCGCAACGCCGAGTGCATGTGCTGCAGCAGATTGAGGTTCTGGGCGGCATACAGGGAGTCCTCTTCGCCCAGCAGCCCCTCGCCACGCATCAGCTCCTCGACCTTGCGATGGCCGGCCTCGGTGACCTCCACCTGCTTCTGCTTCTCGTCGAGGATGAAGTCGCCGCTCTCGGGGTCCTCCTCGTCGCTGCAGGCCACGAGGTTCACCGCCAGGCGGTCGACGACCCGGTAGAGCTCGGTGTTCTCGTCCACCGCGCCGGAGATGATCAGCGGGGTTCGTGCCTCGTCGATCAGGATGGAGTCGACCTCGTCGACGATGGCGAAGTGAAGCCCGCGCTGCACCTTCTCCTCCAGCGAGAAGGCCATGTTGTCGCGCAGGTAGTCGAAGCCGAACTCGTTGTTGGTGCCGTAGGTGATGTCGCAGGCGTAGGCGTGACGCTTCTCCTCCGGCGTCTGCCCGGCGAAGATCACGCCCACCGAGAGGCCGAGGAATTCATAAAGTGGACGCATCCACTCGGCATCGCGGCGCGCCAGGTAGTCGTTGACCGTGACCACGTGCACGCCCTTGCCCGGCAGGGCGTTCAGATAGACCGCCAGGGTCGCCACCAGCGTCTTGCCCTCGCCGGTCTTCATCTCGGCAATGCGCCCGCGATGCAGGGTCATGCCGCCGACCATCTGCACATCGAAATGGCGCATGCCCATGACGCGCTTGCTGGCCTCGCGCACCGTGGCAAAGGCCTCCGGCAGCAGCGCATCGAGGGACTCGCCGGCCTCCAGGCGCTCTCGCAGCGTGTCGGTGCGGGCCTTCAGGGCCGTCTCATCGAGGCCTTCCAGCTCGTTCTCCAGGCCGGTGACATCCGTCACCTGGCGGCTCATGCGCTTGACTTCGCGGTCGTTCTTGGAGCCGACGACCTTGCGTAACAGGTTGTTGATCATGAAGGGTCCAGTTGCAGCGTGTGGCATCGTGTCGCGAACAGCAGGCCCGCGACCTCTCCGGGCGGTCTCGTCACCGCAGGTCGGGAGGGCCACGACGTGTCAGGACATCATGCGCGGCAACGGTGTGACAGGGCGCGAGGGCGGAGCGGGCAACGACCCTCGCGGCCACCCTCGGCCAGCGGGCGGCTCGCCGCACCCAGCGCACCAGGGCACGACGACGGGCCTGCAGGCGAGAGCGCACGCACAGCAGTACCGGCACCAGGATGCTGACCTGGGCGGCACGCTCGACGGGTCGCAGGGACTCGACCTGGGCCAGGCTGGCCGGCAGCAGGCATCCCACCAGCAATCCGGCCAGCCACCAGCGGGTCGTGCGGCACCTGTTCCGGCTCCCGTGAGACCCGGCGCCGTTGTCGGTGATGGCGGCTGGCATGCTGTCGAAGGCCTCCCGTGCGTGCTAGGCTCTGGGTGTTCAACGGCCGCCCCAGCAGTGGCGGCCGACGCGTAACGTCAGGGGCGCGGCCCCCGAGAACCAAGCTGATGAGTATAAAGGTTAAGCGGTTCAGAGCACAGCCCATGTCCCGGCTGCTGGAAGGTCGTGGCGAACTGGGGTCGCTGATGCGCATGGCCACCCTGATCGAGCGCGCCCAGCATCACCTGCGCGACCAGCTGCCCGAGGAAATGCGCGAGCACCTGTTCGTCGGCGGCTATCACCAGGGTCGCCTGGCCCTGATCACCGACCGCGCCGTCTGGCTCACCCGACTGCGCTACGAACAGCCTCGCCTGCTCCAACTGCTGCACCAGCTGCCCGGCTTCGAGTCGGTGACCGGCTTTACCCTCAAGGTCCGCCCGGTGCGACCGGTCCGCCCTCCCCTGCGCCAGGTCCGCCACCTGCCGGAACGGGCCGCCGACGAGATCTCGAGCTGTGCCGAGGATGTCGACGACCCCGGGCTCAAGCGCGCCCTGAAGCGGCTGGCGGCCCACGCCGAGAGATCCTGACGCCCTTTACGCTATGCAATGGTTGCCGACACGAAGACGCCGCCACCCGAGGGTGACGGCGTCCTTGAGACTGCCCTAAGGGATCGCGCCGTCAGGCCATGGCCGGCGCGGAGTAGGAGATCGGCGCCGTCTCGGACTCACCCTCGAAGGTGACGAGTTCCCAGGCGTGCGGCTGAGCCAGCAGGGCACGGCAGAGCTGGTTGTTCAGGGCATGGCCCGACTTCACGCCGCGGAATTCGCCGATCAGGCTGTGGCCGAGCTGGTAGAGGTCGCCGATCGCATCGAGCACCTTGTGCTTGACGAACTCGTCGTCATAGCGCAACCCGCCCTCGTTCACGATGCGATAGTCGTCGACCACGATGGCGTTGTCGAGACTGCCGCCCAGCGCCAGGTTGTTGGCGCGCAGGTACTCCAGATCACGCATGAAGCCGAAGGTACGGGCCCGCGACACCTCCTTGACGAAGGAGGTGGTGGAGAAGTCCACCATGGCCGTCTGGGACTGGTCCTCGAAGACCGGATGGTCGAAATCGATGGCAAAGGAGACCTTGAAGCCCTGATGGGGCAGGAAGATCGCCTCCTTGTCGTCCTCGCGCACCACGATCTCGCGCTTGATGCGGATGAACTTCTTGGGAGCACCCTGCTCGGCGATGCCCGCCGACTGGATCAGGAACACGAAGGGGCCCGCGCTGCCATCCATGATCGGCACCTCGGGCGCGCTCACGTCGACGTAGGCGTTGTCGATGCCCAGCCCCGCGAAGGCCGACATCAGGTGCTCGACGGTGGCGACCTTGGCCCCGCCCGCGGAGAGCGCGGTGCACAGGGTGGTGTCGGTGACATGCTCGGCGCGCGCCGGGATCTGCACCTCGGGCTCCAGGTCGGTGCGCACGAAGACGATGCCGGTGTCCACCGGCGCCGGCCGAAGGGTCAGATAGACCTTCTTGCCGGAGTGCAGGCCGACGCCGGTAGCGCGGATGACGTTCTTCAGGGTACGTTGTCTGATCATGGTCGGTCGCCAGGCAGTCATTGGTTATCAAACACCGTTCACTATAACACCGAACGGACGTTTCAACAAAGAAAGCTCACCCGGCGCCCCCTATCCCCGTGATAGCGTGGATCAATCGGCCTGCCGCCGCAGGAAGGCCGGAATGTCCAGATAATCGTCGAGCTCCTGTGACTTGCGCTTCTCCGGCTGCGGCCGCGGCGCCTCCTGAGCCTCCGGCTTCGGCGCCGTGGCCTGACCGCGACTGACCGCCGTCTGCGGACGCTGGCGATAGCTGCTGGCCTCGGCACGACGCGCGGTCTCGCGGGATGCCGGCTTCTGGGCCTTGTTGCCCTCGAGCCCGGCCGCCACCACGGTGACGCGCAGCTCGTCGGTCATGTCCATGTCGATGGAGGTGCCGACCACGATGGTGGCGTCCTGGGAAGCGAACTCCTGGACGGTGGCACCCACATCATTGAACTCGCCGATGGAGAGGTCCGGGCCGGCGGTGATATTGACCAGGATGCCGCGGGCCCCGTGCAGGTCGATGTCCTCGAGCAGCGGGCTGCGGATGGCCTTCTCGGCCGCCTCGCGGGCGCGGTTCTCGCCGGTGGCCCCGCCGGTGCCCATCATCGCCATGCCCATCTCGGACATCACGGTGCGCACGTCGGCGAAGTCGACGTTGATGATGCCGGGGCTGGTGATCAGCTCGGCGATACCCTGCACGGCCCCCAGCAGCACGTCGTTGGCTGCACTGAAGGCGGTGAGCAGGGTCGCGCTCTTGCCCAGCACCGAGAGCAGCTTCTCGTTGGGGATGGTGATCAACGAGTCGACGTGTTCGGAGAGCTCCTTCATGCCCTCCTCGGCGGCGCGCATGCGCTTCGGGCCCTCGAAGGGGAAAGGACGGGTCACCACCGCCACGGTGAGGATGCCCAGTTCCTTGGCCACCTGGGCGACGACGGGCGCGCCACCGGTCCCGGTGCCGCCCCCCATGCCGGCGGTGATGAAGACCATGTCGGCGCCGCCGAGCAGTTCCGCGATCCGCTCACGGTCCTCCATGGCGGCCTGGCGGCCCACATCGGGGTTGGCGCCGGCCCCGAGGCCCTTGGTGATCTCGCTGCCGAGCTGGAGCACGGTCTTGGCGGCGACCCGCTTGAGGGCCTGGGCATCGGTATTGGCGCAGATGAACTCGACGCCCTCGATGTTGCTCTCGACCATGTGGTTGACGGCATTGCCGCCACCGCCCCCGACACCGATGACCTTGATGACCGCACTGCTTGAAGGTGCGCTATCTACCAGTTCGAACATAAGTCCCGTCTCCTGGACCGCGACCGCGGCCCTGTCAGAAATTTCCTTTGAACCAGCCCTTGATCCTTGCCAGCGCCGGAATCCCTTCCCCTGCGTCACGCCGGGTGATGTCGTCACGCCTCGGTTGCGCCGGGATGATGCCTCCAGGCCCCTGACGGCCATGCCCTTGACGGGTTTCCAGTAGAGCGTAATGCAGCAGACCGACACCCGTCGAATAAATCGGATTGCGTACCACGTCTGCCAGCCCGCGCACGTTCTGCGGGCAGGCGATGCGCACCGGCATGTGGAAGATCTCCTCGGCCAGCTCGACCACCCCCTCCATGCGCGCGGTGCCACCGGTGAGCACCACCCCAGCGGCCACGAGATCCTCGTAGCCGCTGCGACGCAGCTCGTCACGCACCAGGGTGAAGAGCTCCTCGTAGCGTGGCTCCACCACCTCGGCCAGCGACTGGCGGGAGAGATCCCGGGCCGGCCGATCACCCACGCTGGGCACCTTGATCATCTCGTCGCTGGAGGCCAGCTGGGTCAGGGCGCAGGCGTACTTGACCTTGATCTCCTCGGCATGCTGCGTGGGCGTGCGCAGCGCCATGGCGATGTCGTTGGTGACCTGGTCGCCGGCGATGGGAATCACCGAGGTATGGCGGATGGCCCCCTCGGTGAACACGGCGATATCGGTGGTACCGCCACCGATGTCCACCATGCAGACGCCGAGTTCGCGCTCGTCCTCGGTGAGGACCGCATGGCTCGAGGCCAGCTGCTCAAGGATGATCGAGTCCACCTCGAGCCCACAGCGGCGCACGCACTTCTCGATGTTCTGGACGGCATTGAGGGCGGCAGTGACCAAGTGAACCCGAGCCTCGAGTCGCACTCCGGACATGCCCAGTGGTTCGCGGATACCGCCCTGGGTATCGATGGCGAATTCCTGGGGAAGGACATGCAGCACGCGCTGGCCTTCCGAGATCGCCCGCGCCCGGGCGGAATCGATGACGCGGTCGATGTCGGAGGAGGCGACCTCGCGCTCCTTGATGGCTACCACGCCATCCGAATTCATCGAACTGATATGGCTGCCGGCGATGCCCACATAGACCGAATGGATGTCGCAGCCGGCCATCAGTTCGGCTTCCTCCACGGCACGCTGGATGGACTGCACCGTGGACTCGATGTTGATCACCACGCCCTTCTTCATGCCGCGTGACGGATGTGAGCCGATACCGGCGATTTCGATCCCGCCATCGTCGGTGGGCTGCCCCACGATCGCCACGACCTTGGATGTTCCGATATCCAGCCCGACTACCATATTGGACACATTGGATGGACCTGCCATGAGTCGGGAAGTCTCCTCGAACCTGACCCCGAAGGGGAAGATTAATCCTGAAAAGTAGGCCTGGGCCAATTATAGGAACAACTTCAGTTGTTCCACCAGCCCGATTGCCGAAACACCCGTCACGATACGGCGAATTTGTCACGAAAGAAACACCCGAAATGCTGCCTGGTCAACCGAATTGTCTCCTGACGCCTTCAGCCGTCCGTCGGTGACTCTTCCTCCACCGGCTCGGTCTGTCCGTGCCAGGCCACGGCAACCCCGTTGGGATATCGCAGGTCGATGTAGCGGATATGCGATGCCAGAGGACCCAGCTCGCGCTGCCAGGCGGCGGCCAGGCGCCCCAGGCGGGCGGGGCGATCATTGCGACCGAGCATCACCCAGACACCGCTGTCGAGCTGGAAGCGCCAGGCCCCGCGAGGCTCCAGACGCAGCTGGCGCACCTCGATCCCCTGAGTGGCGAACTTCGCGGCGAGCCGGGCATGATAGCCCAGCACCTCGGCCCCGCTGCCGGGCGGGCCGGCCAGGTCCGGCAGATCGGCGGGAGGCGACACCGGCCCGACGGCGAAGGGCTCGCCCTCGGGGTTGAGCAGGCGCGCGTCGTTCCAGCGGGCCACCGGCACCTGCTCGACCAGGTCGAACGTCAGCGCATCGGGCCACTCGCGGCTGACACGCACTTCGGCCAGCCAGCCGATCTCCCGGGCCTTCTGACGCAGTGCGGGCAGATCGACGGAGAGCCAGGTCTGCCCCTGGATCATTGGTGCCAGCTGGCTACGCAGATAGTCGGCATTGACATGGTGAAGCTCGCCCCCCACCGAGACACGCTCGATGGGCCGGTCGAGCCAGATCCACAGCGCCCGCCCTCCGGCACCCAGCAGCAGGGCCAGCAGGAGTACGCCGACGAAGCTTCCGCGCGTTGCCATGGGTTAGCGTCGTTCCTCGGCCGTGGCGAGGATGCGCAGCACCAGGGCATCGAAGTCGATGCCGGCATGTGCCGCCGACTGGGGGACCAGGCTGTGGTCGGTCATCCCCGGCACGGTGTTGACCTCGATCAGCCAGAAGCGCCCCTCGGCGTCGCGCATCACGTCGACCCGTCCCCAGCCTTCGGCGCCGATGGCCTCGAAGGCCGACCGGCAGAGCGCGGCGAGCTCGGCCTCCTCGTCGCCGGACAGGCCGCACGGCAGGTGGTAGCGCGTCTCGTTGGAGAGATACTTGGCCTCGTAATCGTAGAAGCCGCTGGGCACCTCGACGCGGATCGCCGGCAGGACGTCACCCGCGAGAAGCGACACCGTATACTCCTCCCCCTTGACGAAGCGCTCGGCCATCACCCGCGCATCGAAGCGGGCGGCATCGCGGTAGGCCGCCTCCAGCGCATCGCGGCTGTCAACGATGCTGATGCCCAGGGTCGAGCCCTCGTGGACCGGCTTGACGATCAGCGGCAGGCCGAGGCGCTCGACCACCGCCGCCCAGTCGGCTTCGGGGCCGAGCATCACGCTCTCCGGGGTCGGCAGGTCCAGTGCCTGCCAGATCAGCTTGGTACGCTGCTTGTCCATGCCCAGTGCCGAGGCCAGCACCCCGCTGCCGGTGTAGGGAATGCCCAGCAGTTCCAGCGCACCCTGCAGGGTGCCGTCCTCGCCACCCCGGCCGTGCAGGGCAATGAAGACCCGGTCGGGATTCAATGCTTCCAGCCCCACCAGCCCGTCCTCGGCGGGATCGTAACCGATGGCCTCCAGCCCCGAGCGGGTCAGGGCCGAGAGAACGGCGGCACCGCTCTTCAAGGATACCTCGCGCTCGGCGGATCGTCCGCCGTACAGCACCACCACCCGGCCGACATCATGCGTCATAGTGTCACCTCGTCGAGTGCCAGGGCGGCATCGGCCAGGTGCTGGGCGATGCCGCCCACGTCGCCGGCCCCCTGGGTGATCAGGATATCGCCGGGGCGCAGCACCCGGGCGAGCAGGTCCGGCAGCTCGCCCTTGTCCTGGACGAATATCGGGTCGACCGACCCGCGCTGGCGTATGGAGCCCGCCAGGGTGCGCCCGTCGGCCCCGGGAACCGGTGTCTCTCCGGCGCCGTAGACGTCGAGCAGCAGCAGGGTGTCGACACCGGCCAGCACCCGCACGAAGTCCTCGTAGAGGTCCCGGGTGCGCGAGTAGCGGTGCGGCTGGTAGACCATCACCAGGCGCCGTTCGGGCCAGCCGGCCCGCACGGCGTCGATCACCATCGCCACCTCGCGGGGATGGTGACCATAGTCGTCCACCAGCATCACCTCGCCCTCGCCCCGCGGGGCCGGGAAGTCACCATGTACCTGGAAGCGTCGCCCCACCCCGGCGAAGCTCGCCAGGCCCCGCAGGATGGCGTCATCGCCGACCCCTGCGTCGCTGGCCACGGCGATCGCCGCCAGGGCATTGAGGGCATTGTGGCGTCCCGGCATGGCCAGGCGCACCTCGAGCGGCGCCAGCCCCTCGGGACGCACCGCGGTGAAGTGCACCTCGCCGGCCTGCTGGACGAACCCCTCGATGCGATAGTCGGCATCCTCGCTGAAGCCATAGGTGACGAACTGGCGGCTGACGCGGTCGAGCAGGCCACGCACGTGGGTATCATCGATGCACAGGATCGCCAGGCCATAGAACGGCAGGTTGTGCAGGAACTCGATGAAGGTGCCCTTGAGCCGTTCGAAGTCGCCGCCGTAGGTCGCCATGTGATCGGCATCGATGTTGGTGACGATGGCGACCATGGGCTGCAGGTGCAGGAAGGAGGCATCCGACTCGTCGGCCTCCGCCACCAGGTAGTCGCCCTCCCCCAGCCGCGCATTGGTGCCGGCACTGGTCAGCCGTCCGCCGATCACGAAGGTGGGATCCAGTCCGCCCTCGCCCAGCAGGGTCGCGGTGAGGCTGGTGGTGGTGGTCTTGCCGTGGGTGCCGGCCACGGCGATGCCGTGGCGAAAGCGCATCAGCTCGGCGAGCATCTCGGCGCGGCGCACCACCGGCACGCGATGCTCGTGGGCCCAGCGGATCTCGGGGTTGGTCTCGTCCACCGCAGTGGAGACCACCACCACGTCGGCGTCCACGGCATGCTCGGCGGCATGGCCGATGGCCACGCGGACGCCGCATTGGCGCAGGCGGGCCACCACCGGGGAGGCCTTCAGGTCGCTGCCGCTGACGGCATAGCCCTGGTTGGCCAGCACCTCGGCGATGCCGCACATCCCGGCCCCCCCGATGCCGACGAAATGGATGCGCCGGATACGACGCATGCCGAGTCCCCGTCCGGGGTGCGGGGGCGTGGCCTGACCGGGAACCGGTCCAAGGGTCTCATCGCTCAAAGCCTGTCTCCATGCAACCGGCCACCAGGCGCTCGACGGCATCGAGACGGGCACTTCCACGGGCCCGTGCCGCCATGGTGGCGAGAGTGTCGGGGTCCAGCAGCGACGCCAGGCACTCGGCCAGCGTCGCCGCGCTCATCTCCTGCTGGGGCATCAGTCGCGCCCCCTGCTCATCGACCAGGGCCCGGGCGTTGGCCGTCTGGTGGTCGTCCACCGCGTGGGGAAAGGGAACGAAGAGCGCCGGCTTGGCCGCGGCGGCCAGCTCGGCCACGGTCAGGGCACCGGCGCGACACACCACCAGGTCGGCCCAGGCGTAGGCGCCGGCCATGTCGTCGATAAAGGCCGTGACGTCGGCCTCGACGCCCTGCTCGCGGTAGGCCTCACTGGTGGCCGTATCCTTGTCGCGGCCGGCCTGGTGGCGCACCTCGGGGCGACGGGCCTCGGGCAGCCGGACGAGCGCCTCGGGCAGCCGCTCGTTGAGGGCCTGCGCCCCCAGGGAACCGCCCACCACCAGCAGCCGCAGGCGCCGCCCGGCCATCTCGTCGGCGCGCCTCGGGACCTCACCGAGCCGGGCGATCTCGTCGCGCACCGGGTTGCCGATCACCTCGGCCCGGCCGGAGAAGGCCTGGGGAAAGGCGGCATAGACGCGGCGCGCCAGGCGCGACAGCACCCGGTTGGTGAGCCCCGCCACGGCGTTCTGCTCGTGGATGACCAGGGGCCGGCGGGCCAGCCAGGCCGCCAGGCCGCCAGGTCCGCTGGCGAAGCCGCCCAGCCCGACCACCAGTTGGGGATCGAAATCGCGGATGACCCGTCCCGCCTGCCATACCGCGCGGGCCAGGTTGAAGGGGGCCAGCAGCCACCCGGCCAGGCCGTTGCCACGCAGCCCGCTCACCGCGATGCGGTGCAGCGGGATGTCGGCCTCGGGGACCAGGCGGTTCTCGATGCCGCGTGGGCTGCCCAGCCAGGCGACCTGCACGCCCTGCGCCTGGAGCCCGCGGGCCAGCGACAGGGCCGGAATGACGTGGCCACCGGTTCCGCCGGCCATGATCAATACGCGGCGTCCCTCGCGTCGACTCATGTTGCGCGTCCTTGTGTCCTGCCGGGCGATGGCGCCCGGGAAGCCGTGGGCCCGGCCCGGCGCAGGGCCAGGCGGGTCTCGATGTCGGCGCGCAGCAGCAGCGCCATCATCAGGCAACTCACCACCAGGCTCGAGCCACCATAGCTGAGCAGTGGCAGGGTCAGCCCCTTGGTGGGCAGCATCCCGGTGCTCACGGCGATGTTGATGAAGGCCTGGGCCCCGATGACCAGGGCGAAGCCATAGCCGAGGTAGGCGGCGAAGGCCAGGCCGGCCAGTTCGGCCCGCCGCCCCACCGCCATGGCGCGCCAGACCAGCAGGGCGAAGAGCCCGACGACGGCGATGGCGCCCAGCAGGCCGAGCTCCTCGGCCAGCACCGCGAAGACGAAGTCCGTGTGGGCCTCCGGCAGGTAGAACAGCTTCTGCACGCTGTTGCCCAGCCCCATGCCCAGCCAGTGCCCGCGCCCGAAGGCGATCAGTGCCTGGGTCAGCTGGTAGCCGCTGGCGAACTGGTCGGCCCAGGGGTCGGCGAAGCTGGTCAGGCGCGCCATCCGATAGGGCTCCGCCACCGCGGCCAGGGCCCCGAGGGCCCCCACCAGCAGCAGCAGCACCAGGAAGCGCCCCCAGGGGGCACCGGCCATCAGCAGCATGCCCATCACCGCGCCGGTCATCACCACCACGGCACCGTAGTCGGGCTCGAGGATCAGCAGCCCCGCGATCACCGCCATCACCGCCAGGGGGCGCAGGAAGGCCCCCCACTGGCGACGCACCTGGGGCAGGAAGCGCTCCAGGTAACCGGCCAGGTAGACGATCAGGCAGAACTTGGCGACCTCGGACGCCTGCAGGTTGAAGGGCAGGCCCGGCACGGAGAGCCAGCGACGGCTGCCGTTGACCTCGCGCCCCACCAGCAGCACCAGCAGCAGCAGGACCAGCCCCACCAGCAGCAGCAGCGGTCCGTTGGCCTTCCACCAGGCCAGCGGCACCCGCAGGGCAAGCGCCCCGACGGCCAGTGCCACCAGCAGGAAGATGCCGTGCCGCAGGCTGAAATACCAGGCATTGCCGGTAAGGCTCGAGGCCACCTCGCTGGACGCCGAGGTCACCATCACCCAGCCGATCAGCAGCAGCGCGAAGGAGGCCAGCACCAGCCAGCCGTCGAAGGCGTGCTCGGCGGTGCTCAGCCGCCGGCGCAGGCGGGATAGCCGGTTCATGCCGCCTCCCCTGCCAGGCGCTTGACCGCCCGGCGAAAGGCCTCGCCACGCGCCTGGTAGTCGGTGAATTGGTCGAGGCTGGCACAGGCCGGCGACAGCAGCACGCAGTCCCCGGGCGCGGCGATCTCCACCGCCCGCGCCAGGGCGCCCTGCAGGTTCTCGACCCGCGTCACCGGCAGCCGGCCACGCAGGACATGCTCCAGGTGCCCGGCATCCCGGCCGAAGAGGATCGCCTCGCGTCCATGGCGCGCCAGGGGCTCCGCCAGGGGGTGGAAGTCGGCCCCCTTGCCCACCCCGCCGGCCAGCAGGATCAGGCGCCCCTCGAGGGTCGGTCCGAGTCCCTCGATGGCGGCCAGAGTCGCGCCGACATTGGTGCCCTTGGAGTCATTGATCCAGCGCACTCCCGCGATCTCCGCCACCAGCTCGCCACGATGGGGCAGCCCGGGAAAGCGCCGCAGCACCTCGAGCATGGCCGTGAGCGGAAGGCCCAGGCGATGGCCCATGGCCAGCGCCGCCAGGGCGTTGGCCTGGTTGTGGCGCCCCGGCAGGCGCATCTCGGCGGCCGGCAGCAGCGGGTCGCTCCCGTGCATCAGCCAGTCGCGGTCGGCGCGCCGTGCGATGCCCCAGTCGTTGCCCTCGGGGGCGCGGGTGGTGAAGCGATCGAGAGCCGGCAGCGGCCCGTCCGGCCAGGTGTCGGGATCATCGGCATTGACCACGCCGTGCCGGGCGCCGCGGAAGATGCCCAGCTTCGCGGCCCGGTAGCCTGCCATATCGCCATGGCGGTCCAGGTGATCCTCGGAGAGGTTGAGGAAGGCGGCCGTCTCGGCCCCCAGGCGGGGGGTAGTCTCGAGCTGGAAGCTGGAGAGTTCCAGCACGAAGAGCTCGGCGTCGGGCGCCGCCTCGAGCAGGTCGAGCGCCGGGGTCCCCAGGTTGCCACCCACGGCGACCCGCAGTCCGGCTTCGCGGGCCATCTCGCCCACCAGGGTGGTCACGGTGGACTTGGCGTTGGAGCCGGTGACGGCGACGATGGGCGCTCGGGCCGCACGCACGAAGAGCGCGATCTCCCCCACCAGCAGCGGCTCGGCGGTGGCCTCTCGGGTGCGCCCCGCCAGCCCCTCCAGGCCTGGCGTGTGCGGGTCGACGCCGGGGCTGACCACCACCTCCTCGGCCTCGTCGAGGTCGAGGTCAGTGAGGGGCCCCAGGTGAATCCCGACGCCGGGATGGGCAACGCGGAAGTCGTCCAGCCCGGGCGGCACCTCACGGGTATCGGCGACCATGAAGGGCACACCGTGCCGGCCGAGGTGGCGGCAGATGGCCCGCCCGGAGAGTCCGAGCCCGACCACCAGCGTCGTTCCCTTCGGCACCTTGACCATGTTGAGCTCCTTGCGGATGGCGAATCGGCCTTGGGGGAATCAGCGGACCTTGAGGGTGGCCAGGCCGATCAGCACCAGCACCACGGTAATGATCCAGAAGCGCACGATGACCCGCGGCTCCGGCCAGCCCTTGAGCTCATAGTGGTGGTGCAGCGGCGCCATGCGGAAGATGCGCCGCCCGGTGAGCTTGTAGGAGCCCACCTGCAGGATCACCGAGACGGTCTCCATGACGAAGATGCCGCCCATGATGAACAGCACGATCTCCTGGCGCACGATCACCGCCACCACGCCGAGGGCCGCGCCCAGCGCCAGGGCCCCCACGTCGCCCATGAACACCTGGGCCGGGTAGGTGTTGAACCACAGGAAACCCAGGCCGGCCCCGGCGATGGTGGCACAGAACACGGCCAATTCACCCGCCCCGGGAATGAAGGGAATCTGCAGGTAGTCGGCGAACACCGTGTTGCCGGTGGCATAGGCGAACACCGCCAGGCCCATGGCCACCAGCACCGTGGGCATGATCGCCAGGCCATCGAGGCCGTCGGTGAGGTTGACGGCATTGGAGCTGCCGACGATCACCAGGTAGGTGAGGACCATGTAGAACACCCCCAGCGGCAGCACGAACTCCTTGAACAGCGGCACGATCAGGCTGGTCTCCACCGGCGAGGCAGCGGTGACGTAGAGCAGCACGGCGGCCGCGACGCCGATCAGCGACTGCCAGAAGTACTTCCAGCGCGCCGGCAGGCCCCGGGGGTTCTTCTCCACCACCTTGCGGTAGTCGTCCACCCAGCCGATGGCGCCGAAGCCCAGGGTCACCGCCAGCACCAGCCAGACATAGTGGTTGGTGAGATCCCCCCATAGCAGGGTGCTCACGGCGATGGCCATCAGGATCATGGCGCCGCCCATGGTGGGGGTGCCGGCCTTGGAGAGGTGGGACTGGGGGCCGTCGTCGCGCACCGCCTGGCCGATCTGGCGTTCCACCAGGCGGCGGATCATCACCGGCCCGAGCCACAGGCAGAGCACCAGGGCGGTCAGGGTCCCCAGGATCATGCGCAGGGTCAGATAGTTGAAGACATTGAAGGCACTCTGGAATTGCGCCAGAAAGTCAGCCAGAAAGAGCAGCATGTATCGCGTTCACCTTGAAGCATCCGCGCGCAGGGCCGCCACGACTCGTTCCATGCCGGCACTGCGCGAGCCCTTGACCAGTACGCTGGCCCCGGACGGTAGATGGTGGAGGACGTGGCGCATCAGCGCCTCCCGATCGTCGAAATGGACCCCGCCTTCACCGAAGGCCTGGCTGGCCGGTCTCGCCGGCTCGCCGAGGGTACCCAGGAAATCGATTCCCCGTTCCCGCGCGTAGTGCCCGAGCTCGGCATGCAGCCGGTCGGACTCACCCCCCAGTTCGCCCATGGCACCCAGCAGGCACCAGTGCGGGCCGGGCAGCGTCACCAGGGCATCGAGCGCCGCCTTCACCGCGCCGGGGTTGGCATTATAGGTATCGTCCAGCAGCCGCGAGGCGTTGAAGCCCTCCACCACGCTCATCCGGCCCGGCATCGGTGCCACCGTCTCGAGCCCGGCCAGCACCTCGCGCTCCGCGAGCCCCATGGCCAGGGCCGCGGCCGAGGCCGCCAGGGCATTGGCCACGTTGTGCCGGCCCAGCATGGCCAGCTGGACGCGCCCGACCTCGCGGCCGTCCCGGACAAGCGTGAAAGCATAGCGTCCGAGGGCGTCACAGGCCAGCGCCTCGGCACGCAGGCGCGCCCGCGGCTCCAGGCCGAAGTCGAGCACCTCGCGGGGCGCCGCCAGGCGCGCCCAGGTGGCGAAGAAGGCGTCGTCGCGGTTGAGCACTGCCACGCCGTCGGCCGGCAGGCCGGCCAGGATCTCGGCCTTGGCCTGGGCGATACGGCCCATGCCGCCGAATTCGCCCACGTGGGCACCGGTGACATTGGTGATCACCGCCACCCGGGGCTCGGCCAGGATCGTGGTCCAGGCGATCTCGCCGAGATGGTTGGCGCCCAGTTCCACCACCGCCTGGCGGTGCCCGGTCTCCAGGGCCAGCAGGGTCAGGGGCGCACCGATGTCGTTGTTCAGGTTGCCCTGGGTGGACAGCGTCGACCCGCACCGCGCCAGCAGGGTCGCCAGCATCTGCTTGACCGTGGTCTTGCCGCTGTTGCCGGTCACGGCGACCAGCGGACCGCCCCAGGCTCGCCGCCGGGCACGCGCCAGCAGCCCCAGGGCCAGTCGGGTGTCGGCCACCGCCAGTTGGGGGAGCGGGTCGTCTACCGGTCGTTCCACCAGCGCCGCCACGGCCCCGGCCTCGCGCGCCTGGCCGACGAAGTCATGGGCATCGAAGCGCTCACCCCTGAGCGCCACGAACAGCCCCCCGGGGGCAAGCCGCCGGGTATCGGTGACGATCGCCCCGACCGGCAGATCCTCGGCCGGGGCGGGAAGCCCCAGGGCCGCGGCGACCTCGCCCAGGCGCTGCAGGCCGGCGGCGCTCATCGAGGGTCCTCCCCGTGGCCTTGCCGGGCGCGGGCGGCCAGGCCACGCTCCGCCTCGGCCAAGTCCGAGAAGGGGTGGCGGACGCCCGCCACCTCCTGATACGCCTCGTGACCCTTGCCGGCGATCAGCACCACGTCGTCGGGGCCGGCCTCGGCAAGCACCCGGGCGATCGCTCCGCCCCGTCCGGCCACCTCGAGGACCGCGTTGCGCTCGGGGTCGCCCAGCCCCGCGAGGATCTGGGCACGGATCGCGGCCGGGTCCTCGCTGCGCGGGTTGTCGTCGGTGACCACCAGCCGGTCGGCCCCTCGGCGCGCGACGGTGGCCATCAGCGGGCGCTTGCCGGCGTCGCGGTCGCCGCCGCAGCCGAACAGGCACCACAGCCGGCCGTCGCCCGGCAGGTGGGCCCGCAGCGCCGAGAGGGCATTGTCGAGGGCATCCGGGGTATGGGCATAGTCGATGACCACCGTGGGAGCGCCTGGACGGGTCAGGCGTTGCATGCGACCGGGCACCGGGGCGAGGCCGGCCGCCGCCGCGAACAGCGTATCGAGGGAGTGCCCGAGGCCATGGAGGGTGGCCATGGCCAGCAGCACGTTGTCCAGGTTGAAACGGCCCATCAAGCCGAGCTCGAGCACCCGCTCCCCCTCCGGCGTGGCGATGAGCGCCCGCTGCCCCTCGGCATGGGGCACCCAGTCGATGACGCGCAGGGTCACCGCCTCGTCCTCGCCGACGGCCAGGACACGCACGCCACGGTGCACGCCAGCGAGCATCAGGCGCGCCAGCGGGTCGTCGCCGTTGACCACGGCGAGCGCGAGCTCATGGCGACGGAACAGCCGCGCCTTGGCGGCGGCATAGGCCGCCATGCTGCCGTGGTAGTCCAGGTGGTCACGGCTGAGGTTGGTGAACACCGCGGCAGACACGCGACAACCATCGAGGCGACCCTGCTCCAGGGCATGGGAGGAGACCTCCATGGCCACCCGACGCACGCCGTCCGCCGCCAGCTCACCCAGCGCCGCCTGCAGGGCCAGGGGACCCGGCGTGGTCAGCTGGCCGGCCGCCAGGCGCCCCGGCCGGCCGTGCCCCAGGGTGCCGATCAGGCCGGCATCCACCCCGAGGGCGATGCTCAGCTCGGCCAGGTAGTGGGTCACCGAACTCTTGCCGTTGGTGCCGGTGACCCCGACCAGCTCCAGGTCATGGGGCACGGCGAACAGGACCTGGCCCAGTTCGCCCTGGGCCTCGCGCAGTCCCGGCAACCACAGCACCCGGGGGTCGTCGGGCCCGGGCGCACCGTCGTCATGGGCCAGCACCAGCGAGGCCCCGGCCTCGAGAGCCGCCGGGATGAAGTCGCGGCCGTCCGCGGCCACCCCCGGCACCGCCACGAAGACGTCGCCCTCGGCCAGCCGACGGCTGTCGAGCGCCAGCCGGACGGCGTCCGGCAGGGTGATGTCCGCCAGGCCACGGCGACAGTCGGGCCAGAGCCCGGCCAGGCCCGTCTCGAGTCGTTCGGCGGTCAGCCGCATCGCGTTTCCTCCCCAGGGCTTGCACTCATGATTCCGGCTCCCGGGCATCCGGTGGCACGTCCAGCAGGCGCAGAGCATTGCCGGCCACCCGCGAGAAGACCGGCGCCGCCACCGCCCCGCCATAGTAGCTGTCGCCCCGCGGGTGATCGATCATCACCACGGTGACGATCCGCGGCTCCGAGACCGGCGCGATGCCGACAAAGAGGCTGCGGTAGGCATCCTTCTCGTAGCCGGTGGCCGAGGTCTTGCGTACCGTGCCGGTCTTGCCGGCCACCCGGTACCCCGGCACCCCAGCGCGGCGCCCCCCGGTCCCGGGCTGCACCGACTCCTCCATGATGCGCAGCAGGTCATGGGCCAACTCGGGATCGATGGCGGGGTTGCCGACCGGGAGTTCCGGCAACCTGAGCAGCGAGGGGGCCATCCGCACGCCATCGTTGGCGAGTGCCGTGTAGGCGCTGGCCAGCTGCAGTGCCGAGACCGAGAGGCCATAGCCGTAGGAGAGGGCCGCCCACTGGCTGCTCGACCAGCGCGCCGGGGACGGCAGGCTGCCCGCGGACTCGCCGGGAAAGCCGGTGCCCGGCGCCTGATCCAGGCCCAGGCGACGATAGATCTCGGGGACCAGCGGCTCGTCGAGCTTCAGGACCAGCTTGGACATGCCGATGTTCGAGGACTTCTCGAGGATGCCGGCCAGGGTGAGTTCGCCGTAGTTGCGGATATCCTTGATGGTGAAGCGATCAATGACCATCCAGCCGGGCGAGGTATCGACCACGATGTCCTTGTCGAACTGGCCACTCTCCATGATCGCCGCCATGGCCAGCGGCTTGACCACCGACCCCGGTTCGAAGACATCGACGATGGCCCGGTTGCGCAGTCCCTGAGGGTCGAGCCCGGCCCGGTTGTTGGGGTTGTAGGAGGGCTGGTTGGCCATGGCCAGCACTTCGCCATTGTGAGCATCCAGCATCACCACGGTGCCACCGTCGGCATCGTGCTCGGCCACCGCCGCCTTGAGCTCGCGATAGGCCATGTACTGGAGGCGCTGGTCCAGCGCCAGCGTGAGATCCCCCCCCGGCTGAGCCTCCTGCAGCAGCGCCAGGTCGCGCACCAGGCGACCGCGGCGGTCCTTGAGCACCCGACGCTTGCCGGGCACCCCCGCGAGGTGCGACTGGTAGGCCAGTTCCAGACCCTCCTGGCCGATATCATCGATATTGGTCACGCCCAGCAGCTGGGCGGTCACTTCCCCCGCCGGATAGTAGCGCTTGTACTCTTCGCGGGCGTGGACACCGGGAATGCGCAGGTCCAGCACCCGCTGGGCCTCCTCCGGCGTCATGCGGCGGCGCAGGTACATGAACTCGCGCTCGGCGTAGCGTGCGATGCGCTCGTTGAGGGCATCCAGCTCCTGGCCCAGGGCCCTGGCCAGCATGAGACGCTGAATGTCGTCGGCCGGCAGGTCCTGGGGGTTGGCCCAGAGGGTGACCACCGGCGTGGAAATGGCCAGCGGCTCGCCGTGGCGGTCGGTGATCATGCCGCGATGGGCGGGAATGGTGTCGGTGCGCAGGGTACGGGCATCGCCCTGCCCCTGCAGGAAGGGACGGTCGAAGACATGCAGGTCGACGATGCGGCCGGCCAGCAGCGCGAGCCCCACCAGCACCAGCGTCATCATCACCCCGTAGCGCAGCCCCCCCATGGGTGCCATGGGCGGCGGGCGACGCGGCGTCACGCCGCTGCGGGCGTCGGCACTCATGGCCGGATGACCTCGACCTCGTCGATGTCGGGCAGGCGCATCTCCAGGCGCTCCTGGGCCAGGCGCTCGATGCGGGCGGGCGAGGACCAGGCACTCTCCTCGAGCAGCAGTTGCCCCCATTCGGTCTGCAACTGCTGTTGCTCACGCTCGAGCTGCTGCAGGCGGGCATACTGGTCACGGGTCAGGTGACTGGTGGTGATCACCGCCAGCGCCGAGCCCAGACTGGCCGCCAGCAGCAGGGCGACGAGCAGCAGCCGCGGCGATGCCCCCAGGCGAAGGGGCCAGCCGAACGGGGAGGTTGCCGCGGATCGTCCCTGTGCCATGACCGTCCTCAGTATCGCTTGCGCGCCACACGCATCACTGCACTGCGTGCACGGGGGTTCTCCTGGACCTCCTCGGCGGAGGGACGACGCGCCTTGCCCAGCGATGCCAGGCGCCGCTTGAGCTGGTTGTCGCGGATCGGCATGCCGCGCGGCAGGTCGGTATCGCCGCGCACGTGATCGCGAATGAAGCGCTTGACCCGGCGGTCCTCCAGCGAGTGGAAGCTGATCACGACCAGGTGGCCGCCCGGGGCGAGGGCCTCCAATGCCGCCTCGAGGGCGGCATCGAGCTGCTCGAGCTCGCCGTTGACCTGGATGCGCAGGGCCTGGAAGACGCGGGTCGCCGGGTGCTTGCCCTTTTCCCAGGCGGGATGAGCGGCCTTGACCACCTCGGCGAGGTCCGCGGTCCGCTCGAAGGGTCGCTCGAGACGACGCGCCACGATGGCCCGTGCCAGCCGCCGGGCGAAGCGCTCCTCGCCATAGGCCTTGAAGACCGCGGCAATCTCGCTCTCGCCGGCCCGGGCCAGAAAGCCCGCGGCGCTCTCGCCGCGGGAGGGGTCCATGCGCATGTCCAGGGGACCGTCGCGCAGGAAGCTGAACCCCCGCTCGGGGTCGTCGAGCTGGGGCGACGAGACCCCCACGTCGAGCAGGACGCCCGCCAGCCGCCCATGCAGGCCGTGGCGCGCGGCGATCTCGTCGAGTCGGGCGAACTCGCCCTGCTCGATGGTGAAGCGCGGGTCATCGATGGCGGCGGCCTCGGCGACGGCCTGGGGGTCGCGGTCGATGGCCAGCAAACGGCCCTCGGGGGCCAGCCGCGCGAGGATGGCACGCGAGTGGCCACCGCGGCCGAAGGTGCCGTCCAGGTAGGTGCCCTCGGGGTCGTGGACCAGCGCCTCCACGGCGCCGTCGAGCAGCACGCTGGCATGGCGAAAGCCGCGGGCGGGCTGTTCAGGGGCGGATGACGGCATGGGGCTCTCGTTCGAGGGGCTGGGGGCCGCAGGCACGGCGATGTTCGGAAAAGGGAGTCGGCCGATAAGCCGGGTTCTGTCGTGGACAGTCATTCCTCTAGGGGCCATGTCACCAGGGCCCTCAAGCAACCTACCCGAACCCGACGCGGGCCACGTCATGGGGTTCCTATTTGGTCTTGCTCCGAGTGGGGTTTACCTTGCCACGCACTGTTGCCAGGCGCGCGGTGCGCTCTTACCGCACCCTTTCACCCTTGCCGGCCTCCCTAGGGAGACGTAGGCGGTCTACTCTCTGCTGCACTTTCCGTCGGCTCACGCCGCCCAGGCATTACCTGGCACTCTGCCCTGTGGAGCCCGGACTTTCCTCCCCCGCCCCGTCCCGAAGGCCGGGGCGGCGGCGACTGTCTGGCCAACTCCCGCGGCAAGGATACCAGTGCCCCTCCCCCGCCTCAATGCCCGTCCTTGAGCGCCTGGAGTCGGCCATACCAGGTCTTCTTGGCCCCGCCCAGCACCCGCGCCGCCACGGCGGCCGCCTGCTTGACCCCGACCCCCTCGGCGAGCAGGGCCGACAGCAGCGCATCGGCCTCAACCGAAGAGGCCTCGGCATCGCCGCGCGGGCCGGCCCCGGCCACCATCACCACGAACTCGCCGCGGGCCTGGTCCGGGTCCTCCTCCATGCGCGTGAGCAGCTCGGCGGCACTGCCGTCGAGGAAGGTCTCGAAGGCCTTGGTCAGCTCACGCGCCAGCACCACCCGTCGCGCCCCGAGGGTGGTGGCCAGATCCGCCAGGGTGTCACGGATGCGGTGGGGAGACTCGTAGAACACCAGGGTCTCCTCGCGGGAGGCCAGCGCTTCCAGCCGCCCCCGCCGGGCACCGCCCTTCGCCGGCAGGAAGCCCTGGAAGAGGAAGCGGTCGGTGGGCAGCCCTGCCGCCGACAGGGCCGCCACCAGGGCACAGGGCCCCGGGACCGGCACGATGCGACGCCCGCGGGCACGCAGCTCGCGCACCAGCACGAAGCCGGGATCGCTGATCAGCGGCGTGCCGGCATCGGAGACCAGGGCGATGTCCTCCCCGGCAACGAGTCGGGCATCCAGGGCGTCAACCCGCGCGGCCTCGTTGTGCTCGTGCAGCGAGAGCATCGGCCGCGACAGGCCCAGGTGGCGCAGCAGGCGGCCACTGTGGCGGGTATCCTCGGCGGCGATCACGGCCACCTCCCCCAGCACCCGGGCGGCCCGGGGGCTCAGGTCGTCCAGATTCCCAATCGGCGTGGCGACCACGTACAATGAACCGGTAAGCGTATCGGACATCTCGGCTCCCTGGGATGCTCTCGCACATGGGGACAAGGAAGGATTCATGAAGATCTCGTTTCGCGGCCCGCTGGCCGCCGCGCTCACCGCGCTGCTGCTTGCGGGCTGCAGCTTCCAGCCGGGCATCATCGAGCGACAGCCCGACGGAGATCCACAGCGCCTGCTGCAGCAGGCCGAGCAGCAGGAGCCCGGCCAGGCGGCGCAGTCCCGCCTGGAAGCGGCCGACATCCTAGCACGCCAGGGCAACCGCACCCAGGCACTGGAGGTCGCCAAGGAGATCGACGACAGCCGGCTGGAGCGCCAGGCACGGACACGCTGGGCCCTGCTGCTCTCGGAGCTGGGCGAGGCCGAGGGGGACCCCTGGGCGGTGATCCAGGCCGGGCAGCTGCTCGACGAGGTCGACCTGCCTCGCGAGGCCTCCCTGACCCTGCGTGAACGCCTGGGCATGGCCCTGGCCGAGGTCGACGAGCCCCGCGCCGCCGCCCGGGCCCTGATCCAGGTCCAGGCGGAGACCGAGCGCGAGGACCTCAACGACCCGATCTGGGACCAGCTCTCGCGGCTAGACGGCGGGTCACTGGCCACCCTGAGCGACGAGGGCGGCGACCTGGTGCAGGGATGGGTCGCCCTGGCCGAGCTGGTGCGCTCCAGCGGCGGCGACATCCAGCGGCTCTTTGCGCGACTGGATGACTGGCGCGAGCGCCATCGTGGCCACCCGGCGGCCCGACGCCTGCCCGGCGAGATCACCGCCCTGGGTGAGCTGCGCGGCCAGGAGGTCAACCACATCGCGGTCTTCCTCCCCGAGTCCGGACCGCTCGCCGGCATTGCCGGGGCGATCCGCGAGGGGATTCGCACCCACCACCTCGAGGGCGTCGACAGCGGCGCCCGCCTGAGCTTCCTCGACAGCAGCCATGGCGATCTGGAGGCGCTCTACCGGGAGGCCAGCGAGAGCGGCGCCCAGGTGGTGATCGGCCCGCTGGACAAGGATGCCGTCAGCGAGCTCGAGCAGCGCGAGCGGGTGCCGCTGCCGACCCTGGCGCTCAACTACGGCCGCGGGGACCGCAACCGGGCCCTCGGGCTCTTCCAGTACGGCCTGTCCGCCGAGGACGAGGCCCGCCAGGCGGCCCATCGCGCCTGGGTCGACGGCCACCGCCTGGCCTCACTGCTGGTCCCGGACAACGACTGGGGACGCCGCGTCGGCGAGGCCTTCTGGAATGCCTGGCGCGACCAGGGAGGCGAGGTCGCCAATGCGGTGCGCTACAACCCCGAGTCCTCGGCCACCGAGAGCGCACGCCGGGCCGTGACCAACCCCCAGCCGGACATGCTGTTCCTGCTGGCCCTGCCGGACTATGCCCGCCAGGTACCGCCGACCCTGGACTACTACGACAGCGGCGATCTGCCGATCTATGCCACCTCCCACCTCTTCGAGGGCCGCCTGCAGCCCCGCCTGGATCACGACCTGGACGACGTGCTGTTCGCCGATATCCCCTGGCAGATCCCCGATGCGGCCGTGGGCGGCGTCGAGGCCCTGCCCTTCCTCGACAGCTATCGCCGGCTGCGCGAGGAGTCCGACCCCGCCATGTTCCGGCTGATGGCCATGGGCGTGGATGCCTACGAGCTGGCCCGGCGCCTGCCTCAGCTGCAGGCCATCAGCGGCAGCGAGCTGTTCGGGGCCACCGGCACCCTGAGCCCCGGCGACGACGGCCGGATCCAGCGCCGCCTGCCCTGGGCACGCTTTCTCAATGGCGTGCCCCAGCCCGTGCTGATCCCCGGCGTGTTCGGCGATGAACGGGCCCCGTGACGCCCGCGCCCGCGGCGGCGCCATCGAGCAGCTCGCCGCACGCTGGCTGACGGCACGCGGCCTTTCGCTGGAGGCCAGCAACCAGCATGCCAAGGGCGGCGAGATCGACCTGGTGATGCGTGATGGCGAGGTGCTGGTGTTCGTCGAGGTCCGCCACCGCGCCGACCACCGCCACGGGCACCCGCTGGAGACCGTCACCACCACCAAGCAGCGCCGCCTGATCCGGGCGGCGCGTTTTTATCTCCAGCGCAACGGGCTATCATGTCCCTGCCGCTTCGATGTGCTGGCCGTGACCGGCACGCCCCCCGACCTCGAGATCGAGTGGGTGGCGGATGCCTTCGAAGCGTCCTGACCGCTCAAGCCCATCTGCGAAAAGGACCAGGAACCCCGCATGGATTTCCAGCAGCGCATTCTCGGCCACTTCAATGCCAGCATCGACACCAAGACCTATGCCAGTGAGGTGCTGCCGCCCTTCATCGAGGTGGCCAGCCAGATGATGGTCCAGTGCCTGGTCAACGAGGGCAAGATCCTGGCCTGTGGCAACGGCGGCAGCGCCGGCGACAGCCAGCATTTCTCCTCGGAGCTGCTCAACCGGTTCGAGCGGGAGCGCCCCAGCCTGCCGGCCCTGGCGCTGACCACCGACACCTCGACCCTGACCTCGATCGCCAACGACTACAGCTACAACGAGGTCTTCTCCAAGCAGATCCGCGCCCTGGGTCAGCCCGGTGACATCCTGCTGGCGATCTCCACCAGCGGCAATTCCGCCAACGTCATCCAGGCCATCCAGGCCGCCCACGACCGTGACATGACGGTGGTGGCCCTGACCGGCCGGGACGGCGGCGACATGGCCTCGCTGCTGGGCCAGGACGACTGCGAGATCCGCGTGCCGGCGACGTCCACGGCACGCATCCAGGAGGTCCACCTGCTGGCGATACACTGCCTGTGCGACCTGATCGACGAACAACTCTTCGGTACAAGCGAGTGACCCCCATGACCAGGAAGTCCCTTCTCACGCCCCTGCTGCTCATTCTCGGCCTCGGCCTCGCCGGCTGCACCACCGTGACCGGCGTCACTACCCCCGGCACCATCGACGAGAACTACGGGGAGCGCACCTTCGGCACCCAGGTCGAGGACGAGAGCATCGAGACCAAAATCGGCCACAACCTGGGCCGCACCGATGCCCGGCTGGGCGATGCGCGCATCAATGTCGACAGCTTCAGTGGCGTGGTCCTGCTCACCGGCCAGGTACCCAGCGAGGAGCTCCAGGCGAAGGCCGAGGAGGTCGCCGGCAAGGTGCGCAACGTGCGCGAGGTGCACAACGAGCTCTCCGTCGCCGCCAACCTGCCGGCCGGCCAGCGTCTCGCCGACACCTGGCTGCGCACCCGTATCCGCACCAGCCTGGCCGCCAACGAGGAGATCGATTCGGGTCGCATCCGCGTGGTCACCGAGAACAACAGCGTCTACCTGATGGGCATCGTCACCCGCAACGAGGCGGAGCGCATCGTCCAGGCCGTCTCCAACGTCGGCGGCATGCAGCGCATCGTCAAGGTGTTCGACTACCTGGACTGAACGCCCTCCCGGAACGCGAAACGGCAGGCC
>NZ_JASCQP010000001.1 GCF_030010555.1 Halomonas rhizosphaerae | reverse complement strand
ACCCGTAGCTTCGGTACCTGGTTTGAGCCCCGTTACATCTTCCGCGCAGGCCGACTCGACTAGTGAGCTATTACGCTTTCTTTAAAGGATGGCTGCTTCTAAGCCAACCTCCTAGCTGTCTGAGCCTTCCCACATCGTTTCCCACTTAACCAGGATTTCGGGACCTTAGCTGACGGTCTGGGTTGTTTCCCTTTTCACAACGGACGTTAGCACCCGCTGTGTGTCTCCCACGCGTCACTCACCGGTATTCGGAGTTTGCCTCGGGTTGGTAAGTCGGGATGACCCCCTAGCCGAAACAGTGCTCTACCCCCGGCGGTGCTACGTGAGGCGCTACCTAAATAGCTTTCGAGGAGAACCAGCTATCTCCGGGCTTGATTAGCCTTTCACTCCGATCCACAAGTCATCCAAATCTTTTTCAACAGATCCTGGTTCGGTCCTCCAGTTGATGTTACTCAACCTTCAACCTGCTCATGGATAGATCGCCCGGTTTCGGGTCTATTCCCAGCGACTGGTCGCCCAGTTAAGACTCGGTTTCCCTACGCCTCCCCTAATCGGTTAAGCTCGCCACTGAAAATAAGTCGCTGACCCATTATACAAAAGGTACGCGGTCACAGAACGAATCTGCTCCCACTGCTTGTACGCATACGGTTTCAGGATCTATTTCACTCCCCTCTCCGGGGTTCTTTTCGCCTTTCCCTCACGGTACTGGTTCACTATCGGTCAGCCAGGAGTATTTAGCCTTGGAGGATGGTCCCCCCGTCTTCAGTCAAGGTTTCTCGTGCCCCGACCTACTCGATTTCACGACACTCAGATTTCGGCTACGGGACTATCACCCGCTATGGTCGAGCTTCCCAGCTCGTTCGCCTATCAGTCGTGCCGCTTAAGGGCTGGTCCCCGTTCGCTCGCCGCTACTGGGGGAATCTCGGTTGATTTCTTTTCCTCGGGGTACTGAGATGTTTCAGTTCCCCCGGTTCGCCTCCCAACACCTATGGATTCAGTGTGGGATACCCACGTTACCGTGGGTGGGTTTCCCCATTCAGAAATGCCCGGGTCACAGGTCGTTTGCCACCTCGCCGAGCCTTATCGCAGGCTTCCACGTCTTTCATCGCCTCTGGCTGCCTAGGCATCCACCGTATGCGCTTCATCGCTTGACCATATAACCCCAAGAGGTCTGGTCCGCGATGACGATCGACAATTGCCGGATACGCTTGAGACGTATCTCG
>NZ_JASCQP010000045.1 GCF_030010555.1 Halomonas rhizosphaerae | reverse complement strand
AGCACGGCGCCCCCTTCTTGTACTTTTCTGATCAGGGCGAACTCAAGACACGATGCCCCGACGACGACCCAGACAGTATCGGCCTACGCCGCCCCCAGCGCCTGGCGCTCGAGTTCCTGCCTCATGCCGTCGTCGAGCCCCAGCGCGCCACCCAGCTGGTCGAGCCAGGCCCGCTCCATGGGGTTCTGGGCGTCGGCCACCGCCACGCTGACCAGGTAGATCTCGCGGGCGGCCTGGGGCGAGTCCGCCTGCCGGGCCAGCGCCACGGCATCCAGTGGCGCCTCGAGCTGACGCTGTACCCAGTCGTGCAGCTCGGCATCCGCGCCCAGGCCGTCGATCTGCTCGGTGATCAGGGCGCGCTCGCGGTCATCGATGTGGCCATCGGCCCGCGCCGCCATGATCACCGCCTGCAGCAGCTCCAGGCTGCGCTGCTCCCGCGCATCGCCCTCCAGTTGCTCCATGGCATGGCCTTCCCGGGCGGTGTCGGCCTGCGCATCGCCCCGGGAGTTCTGCCAGGCCTTCCAGGCCAGCATGCCGACGCCGGCAATGGCGCCGTACTTGATGGCCTTGCCGCCCAGCTTGCGGCCACGCTTCGAGCCGACCAGCAGGCCCAGGGCACCGCCGCCGAGCAGGCTCTTCACGTCGACCCCGCTGCCCTGCCCCGACTTCCGGCCGCCACTACCGCCGAGCTGCGAGGAGAGGCTATCGATCATCCCCTGGACATCCAGGCCGCCGCCCGACTGGCCGCTGCCCTGCCGGCTACCGCCGGCCTGTTTCATGATCTGGTCGAGAATACGGCTCGCGTTCATGGTGGTTCACTCCCGGTGACAGGCAGGATAAGACCCAGAGGGCGGCTCTATGCTCTCGGGGACACGAGATTAGCACCCCGCGTCGCGAGGCAGGAAGCAGGTCACGTCACGGTGGGCAGCGCGATGAGCAAGGCACCTCATTACTGACACCGCAGGGAACGAATCGGTCGACACGTCGTGACCCCGGCTGACAGGAGGGACTGATGATACCGAAATGGAATAGGCGCTGACGGGTGCGAATGATGCAGGGAGGGAGTCTGGCAGGCGTCAAGTGTCTGCGATTGTCTTCTTGACGAAGCCGGTGGCGAAAAAAGCCTTTGAATCAATTGGATGCCTAGAAATGGAGGCGGCCCCGACAGCCACATCCCGGCACACGCGTCCACCACTACCGTTGCTCCCTTCCGGGCCTGGCGGGGTTTGCGGTCTAGCGTTGCGGGAGGACCGACGGGGCCACCACAGCAGGATGCCGATGGCATCGCTCGTTCGAGGTCGGTTCGAGCCGGCATCGAGCGGTGCGCACTATATCAACGCCCGGCCCCGGCCACAAGGGCCGAGGGCATTCAGCCTGGCTGGCCGGCGCCGCAAGGATGAGGAAATCGCTTTGCTCGTGTATGGTGAATGAACAATTTACGCCAATGCTTATCACGGAGGCGCACCATGAAGAAGGATCCGAACAAGGGCTATATTGCCCTGCTGGGCTGGAGCCTGAATGCCATCGAGGCCGCCGAGAACTTCGATCGACGCTATGTCGTGGTCGCCCCTGACTGGGCAGAGGAGTACTGTCAGAAACACGATATTCCCTATGTGCCCTGGAACTTCGAGCGCCTCAATGATCGCTCGATGGAGATCGCCGAGACCCTCAACGAGATGGGCGTCGACGTGGCCATCCCGATGTTCGAGGAGACCGTGGAGTGGGCCGGTGCCATCAACTCGGTGCTGCTCGACAACCCGCGCCTCTATGGCCAGTCACTGCTGCTGCGCGACAAGGCGCTGATGAAGCGTCGTGCCCAGCTCGGGGGCATCCGCGTGGGCATCTTCGAGGAAGCCCACGACAAGGAGGATGTCGTGCGTTTCCTCAAGCGGGTCAACCAGACCCTGCTCAAGCTCGACGGCGATCCCAACGACCCCATCCACCTCAAGGCGTTCGACAAGGCCGGCTGCCTGGGGCACCGGGTAATCCGCACCCCGGACGAGGTCGATACCATCCCCGACGAGGAATTCCCGGTGCTGATGGAATCGCACCTCGATGGCTGGGAATTCGCCGTGGAGGCCTGGATCCACGACGGCAAGATCGTCTTCCTCAACATCTCCGAATACGTGACGCTGGGCTACTCGGTATTCGTGCCGGCCTCGCCGGAACTCGAGAAGTACCGCCCCCAGATCACCGCCCAGATCGAGAAGCTGATCAAGACCTTCGACATCGAGTTCGGCCTGATCCACCCCGAGTACTTCGTCACCAATGACGGCGAGATGTACTTCGGCGAAGTGGCCTACCGTCCGCCGGGCTTCAAGGTCTTCGAACTGCTCGAGCGGGTCTATGGCTTCAATGCCTATCAGGCCTCCATGCTGGTGTTCGACCCCAAGTCCACCGACGAGGAGGTAAAGGCCTTCTTCCCGAAGGAGGTGGTAGATGCCGACGGCTACGCCGGCTGCTTCGGGGTCTATCCGCGCCGCCGCGTGGTCAGCAAGCTGGAGATTCCCGAGGAGGTCGAGGACGACCCCTACTTCGAGTCCCACGAGCTGACGCCCCCCATGGAGGAAACCGTCACCAAGCGGACCGCCTTCGGTACCCACTGGGGCCTGGTCTACTTCAAGGGCGACGAGGCAGCGCGCATGAAGGAACTGCTCAAGCACATGGAAGAGCTTGATTTCTATGTCTGACACAGGCGTCATGGAAAGTGTGACAGCCTGACGACAAGGAGTCGGCGTGACTACGCCTCGAGATATGCAAGACGCCAGTACGCCGCAACCGGCCAGCGACAAGCTCGCTGGCCTGCTCAAGAAACTCGATGAAGCCATCACCCTGCTGGCCGAGTCACGCGAGTTCGCCAAGCCGGGCAAGCTGCCCAGGGTCCTGGATACGGCTCGACGGGTCATGCTGCAGGAGGGCGGCTGCGAAGCCATCGAGCAGCGGGCGCGGATTCTCGAGGAGGCGGGGGTCTTTCTCGGTTCCGACTGGGAGACCCCTCAATACCTGGTACCGTCCCTCACCACCCATGCGCTGAAGAGTCCCGACGCCAATGTCGTGGTGATCGAGGCGATCAGCGAGCTACGCATCCTCGCCGTGGCCAAGGGTGACTACCTCCACCCTCTGCTCTCCGAGGAGCAGGCCCACCATTACCTGACCCAGGTGATGGCGCTCAATCTCTGGCTGCTGTTCGGCGCGCCCACCGAGGCCGAACGGGAGACCCAGGGGCGTCTGGCACAGATTCCCCGCCACCTGTTCCACCACCTGGCCGAGCGCATCGGCTATGAACACGTGATCGACCGGCTGATCGCCGAGATCTGGCGGATCCTGCAACAGCGGCCGATCCAGGTGGACACGATCAAGCAGATGATCACCCAGATCGCCATCTGCCAGGCCAATCCCGAGATCGACCTGGGGTCCAGCGGCCAGGGGGCCGACCGCCTGGTCAGCTCCCTGTACGGCCCTACGCTCGCGTGCCGCGAGGATCCCGGCATCGAGACCTACCGCGAGCGCCTGTCGAGCATGGACAGCGGCGCCCTGCAGTACGAGGCCACCGGGTTTGCCCGGGCCATGCACGATACCAGCCTGGTCTCGCCCTACCACGCCGTGTTGCTGCGCTACCTGCTCGACCACAGCGACCACCTGCTCGCCGAGGCCCTGGGGCTGTCGTCCACCGGGCGTGACTGCCTGCTCTGCTATCGCGAACTGGTCCATGCGTTGATCCGCGGGGCGGTGTATCCAACCACGCCCCAGGCAGTCTACGGGCTGGCCCTGATGCTCGAGCGCGGCATCCTCTACCAGCCACCGGTGGCTCCGGCCATGTGGCGCCAGCTGGGGCTGAGGCTGTCGGACTGGTCCGAGGCGAGGCTCAACCTGGCCTTCGGCGACAGCGCCTCGCCGCGTGCCCGCCTGCTGGAAGGTGTGCTGTGCATGCTCGGCCTGCCACTGGGCGTGGGACAGGGTAACAACCCGACCTGCCAGTCCGCCCGTGCCCTCTCCATGTGGGCCTACAATGACCCGGACTACCTGCTGCAGATGGTCACCTGGGCGGCGCGTGACGACGAGATCATCATGCACTTCGAGGGCATGCCCCTCTCCTCCATGGCCAGCCTCTCCGGGGTGGCCAAGGAGCTGCCGATGGACCTGGACCCGGTCTCGCTGCTGGTCGTGCCGCACCTGGACCGCATCTACGCCGAGATGGGGCGGCGCTGCCTCGACCGCGAGGGCGACCCGCACCGCTGGGTCAACCCGGAGTTCCACGGCTGGTGGTCGGGACGCGGCTTTCGCATCAACGTCGACGTGGCCACCGGCCAGTTGCACGACCTGGACGACTTCCTGCGCCACTTCTATGCCAGCTATCACCCCTACTACAACGGCAACCAGCCGCTGATACATCCCCAGCCGGCCGGCATCGCCGTGACCGACAGCGCGGCCCGCTTCATCGGCTGGCATGCCATCACGCTGCTGCGCGTCACGCTCGACCCCAGCGATACCATGCGCGTCTACTTCTACAACCCCAACAACGACAGCGGCCAGGACTGGGGCGATGGCATCAAGGTCAGCACCGCCGGCAGCGGCGAACGCTTCGGCGAGTCCTCGCTGCCCTTCGAGCAGTTCGCCTCGCGCCTCTACATCTTCCACTACGACCCGCTGGAGCGGGGCGAGCTGGCCAGGATCACCCAGGAGGAACTCGACCGAGTGACCGGCTACATCCACCGCAGCTGGGGTGCCGACCGGATTTCCCCGACCGAGCTGCAGGCCGACGAGGGGCCATAAGGCCCCCTGACCCGGCCATGCCGCGCCTCGACCAGTTGCTCGTCACCCAGGGCCTGGCACGTTCCCGTACCCGCGCCCAGCGCTTGATCCGCCATGGCCGGGTGCACCTGGCCGACTCCGGCAAGGTGCTCACCAAGCCGGGGGAGAAGCTTGCCGACGAGACTCGACTTGACGTGGACGAGGACCCCGAGGAGCGCTATGTCTCCCGGGCGGGCCTCAAGCTGGAGGCGCTGATCGAGGCGCTCGAGCTGACGCTCGATGACCGCCTGGTGCTCGACGTCGGCCAGTCCACCGGCGGCTTCACCGACTGCGCCCTGCGCTTTGGTGCCTGCCACGTGATCGGGGTGGAGGTCGGCCATGACCAGCTCGACCCGTCACTGCGTGACGATCCCCGCGTGACCTACCTGGAAGGGCTCAATGCGCGCGCCATGGCCGGCGAGCCCCGACTTAAGGCGGCCTTCGATGGCCTGGCCGCCGCGGGCCCTGACCTCGCCGTGATGGATGTCTCCTTCATCTCACAGACGCTGATCCTGCCCGATCTCGCCGCCCTGCTGCCGCCAGGCGGCGAGCTGCTGAGCCTGGTCAAGCCACAGTTCGAGCTGGGGCCAGGCGGCGTCAACCCACGCGGCCTGGTGATAGACTCCGGCCGTTATGCCGAGGTGGAGGCGCGTTTGCGCGACTGCTGCGCCGGGCTCGGCTTCGAGGTCCTGCACTGGCAACCGAGCCCCCTGCTCGGCGGGGACGGCAACCGGGAGTTCCTCCTCCACGCCGTAAGGCGCTGACAGCGGCGCTCTCCTTCATACAACCCCTTGGTACCAGGGCCTGCCGCTTAACGTCCGGCGTCGCCCCCACCGCCATCACCGCCATCGAAATTCCCCGGATCACCACCGGCCCCGGGCGGAGGATGCTCGGGGGGAATCACCGGACCGGCAGAGACGCTCTGGACCCGGTTCGTCTCGCCGCCGGCACGGTGCAGCCAGACATCGAGCTGGTTGAAGGCGATGTCGAGGCCGTGCTCGGCGAACAGCTCGCCTACCCGGCAGTTGATCTCGTCGGTGGCAAAGAGCCGGTCGCCGAGGCTGTTGACGAAGATGCGCAGTTCGAAATCCAGGGTGCTATCGCCGTAGCTCATGAAGAACACCTGAGGCTCGGGGTCGATCAGCACCCTCGGATTCTCGTCGGCGGCCTGCCTCAGCAGGCGATGCACCAGGCGATGATCCGAACCGTAGGCGACCCCGTAGCTGAGCACGACCCGGGTGACCGTGTCGGAGAGCGACCAGTTGATCAACTGGTCGGTGATGAAGGTCTTGTTGGGGATGATGATCTCCTTGCGGTCGAAATCGGTCACCGTGGTGGCACGGATGCGGATCTTGCTCACCGTGCCGGTGAGGTTGCCCAGGGTGATGGTGTCGCCGATGCGCACCGGCCGCTCGAAGAGGATGATCAGCCCCGAGACGAAATTGGCGAAGATCTCCTGCAGGCCGAAGCCCAGGCCCACACCCAGCGCCGCCACCAGCCACTGCAGCTTGCTCCAGGAGACGCCCAGGGTCCCCAGGGCAGTCACCACCCCCCCGCCGACGATGGTGTAGGCGAGCAGCGAGCTGATGGCATAGGCGCTGCCCTGCTTGAGCTCCAGGCGGGAGAGTACACTCACCTCGAGCAGCCCAGGAAGGTTGCGCGCCATCATCAGCGTCAGCACCACTACCAGCAGTGCGGTGATGATGTCGGCCACCGAGACCATGCCCGCCACCGTCTCGCCCTCTCCCGGCTCGATGAGGGTGACCTGTTCCAGGTAACTGAAGACGGAGAGCAGGTCGGACCACACCAGGTAGAGCACCAGGATGAAGCCGATCAGCAGGATCAGCTTGGAGAGGCGCAGCGACTGCTGGTTGACCTGCTCCATGTCCAGGGGAGGCTCCTCGACCACCTCCAGGCCACCCTCTGCGCTCTCCTGGGCCTGGGCCCGCCGCCGCGCCAGGGCCCGGCGATAGGCCAGACGGCGGGCCGCCACGGCCAGGCCACGGATCACCGTGGCTTCAACCAGGATCCAGAGTCCCAGCAGGTAGAGAGTGATCACGAAGCGCCCCAGCAGGCTGAGCGCCGTGTATTCGAAGCCATAGACGATCAGCCCGGCCAGCACCAGCGGGACCAGCGCGATGGCCAGGCCGAGGACCAGCCGGAACAGCTTGACCCCGAAGAAGGGCACGTGGGCCAGGATCAGCTTGGTCAGCACCAGGCTCATGGCCAGCAGACCGCTCAGCAGCAGACCCAGGGCCAGCGGCCGCTGGTTCAGGTCGACCCCGGCATCCCGGGCCAGGGGACCGATCAGCAACACCGGCACGAGGGCCACCCCCAGCCACCGAAGCCAGCGGCGCAGGGCCGCGGCATAGCCGGGAGGCCAGAAGAAGTGGCGGGTGGCCACCCCGCCCTGGAACAGCAGGTTACGCGCCCAGGCAATCACGGCCCAGGCCAGTGCCAGGTGGAGCAACGCGTGCCCTGTGCCTTGAGCCACCCCCTCGGTGCCCACCAGCAGGGCCAGGCCTACGGCCAGCACACACAACGGCCCGAACAGGGCCAGCAGGGCATTGAGGGCCACCGCCTGGGGGGTATGCGCTTGGGAGTCACTCTTGAGATGACCGACCTCCTGATGCAGGCGTGTCAGGCGGGCACGGATCCGCCGTCGACCGGCGACCAGCCCCAGCGCCGCCAGCAGCACCGGCAGGCCGAGCAGAGCCTGGGCATCCGGTAGCCGCCAGTTCACCGGCAGTGCCGCGCGCCACTCTCCCTCGCGCCACTCCATGGCGAGGTTCTCCGGCAGGTTGCCCAGCCAGGCAAGGCCCAGGGGCCGGCTGTTGGCGATCCAGAACAGCTGCTCGTTGATAGTGGCACGCAACTCCTGGCTGGTGGCCAGCAGCTGCTGCTGGTTGAGCTGCAGGTCGATAGCCGCGCTGAGCATCTCGCCATAGGCCTGTTCCAGCTGGTCGACCAGCTCGCGACGGGCCTGGTAGAGCTCGAGCAGCGAATCGACCAGGGCCGGCGAGGCTTCGGCGTCGCCCTCCTCGATCCGCTGGCGCGCCAGCTTCTCGCCCTCGCGCAGCTGTTCACGCTGTCGGCCTAGCTCGAACTGCTTGAGTCGAAGGTCGGCGATCTCGTCCTGCAGGCCGCGCCGTTCCTCCACCCGGGGCAGCGTCTGGCGTTGCTCGCGCAGGATCCGCGACAGCAGCATGCTGCCGCGGATGGCGTCGATCTGTTCGTTGAGGCTGCGCTGCAGCTGGCGTACCCGGTCGAACTGGCGACGCACCTCCAGGCCCTCCCGGACCAGGCGATTGGCACGGTCGGTGGCGCGCAGCAGCTCCAGACTCATGGTACGGTTGATCTCCCGGGCCTGGCGTACCACGGGATGGCCGATGACGCCCTCCCCCTCGTCGTCGCTGACCGCCTCGGCGATGGCCTGCTCGGACTCCTCGCGACGGCGTCGGTCGATGATGCCCTGCAGCATGGCCAGCCGGGCCTCCTGGCTGGCGACCTGGCGCTCGAGAAGGTCGCGATGCTCCTGGTCCAGCTCCCGCAGGCGAGTGTTGGTGGCCAGTTCACGCTGATGAAGCTGCAGGGTCTGCTCGGCAAGTTCGCGTTGGATGCGCAGCTGCCAGCGACTCGGATCATCTTCGGCGACCTGGCTGTCGTCCAACTCCTCCAGCCGTCGCCGACTCTCGTCGGCCTGCTGCATCGCCTCGCCGATGGCCTGCTGGGCCCGATCCGGCAGGGTCTGGGCACTCAGCAGCCTCGTGGAGACCTCGGCTAGACGATCCCGGAAGCCCGACAGGGCCTCCTCGGCCTCCTTGCGGCGCTCCTCCAGCGCTTCGAGGGAGAGGGCTTCCAGCTCATCGAAGGTCTCTTCCTGGTCCGCCCGCTCCATCTCGCGCAGCTCGCGCTGCAGGCGCTCGAGTTCCTGGGGCGCCTCCTGGACGCGCGTCTCGAGGCGGGACAGCTCCTCCCTCACCGCCTCGAGCCGCTGCAGGGCCTCGAGGGCGGCATTCAATGCCTCGATCTCCTGCTGCGCGCCCTCTCCGGCGGTCTCGCCCTCTGCCGGCTGGCGCTCCTCCAGGCGCGACTCGATCTCCTCGCGCGAGGGCAGTTCCGGAGGGGGCTCCTCCAGCGGGGCGACGTCCTGGGCCAACGTGGGGGAGGAGGTGGCAATCCCCAGCCACCCCAGCCCGCTCAGGAGCACGAGCATCAGGACGCGCCGGAAGGCAACGCTCAAGCGGCAGTGATGTTCAAAGGCATTCAATGGGCGGCCTCGGTTATGATGGACCCGTGCACGATTCTCGGCCCGCGGGGCCTGCATGGCAATGCTGCCCTGTCGCCATGGCGGTACAGTTGACTTGCCACACTGGCGTGATAGAAACGGCCTTTTGACCCTTACCAGGTGCCTGACCATGATGTCTGCCCGATTTCCGCTCCTCGCCGCTGCCCTGACGCTGGCAGGCCTGAACGCGACCGCCATGGCCGCCGAGCCGTTGAGCGAGGCCGAGCGCGAGGCCATCGAGGCCCGCATCGCCGCCCTGCAGGAGGAGATGGGGGAACTGCGTCGACAGCTGACCGCCGCCGATGGCCAGGGCACCCAGGCCGCCGCCCTCGTCGAAGAGGCCGCCGACCAGGAACTCGAGGAGGCAGTGGACGAGCGACGCCAGCTCGAACGCGAGTCCGCGCAGAACCCCTTCGCCATCACCACCCACCGGCGCAACTACTGGTTCCCGTTGAGCTACAACGCCAGTACCAACGACGAGATCTTCCGCAATATCACCGACCGCAGCTCGCCTGACCGGGCGGAGATGAAGTTCCAGTTCAGTGCCAAGTTCAACCTGGTGGAGGACCTGTTCGGCGACTACGGCGGCGACCTGCACTTCGCCTATACCCAGCGCAGCTGGTGGCAGGCCTTCAATGCGGATGCCTCCTCGCCCTTTCGCGAGACCAACTACGAGCCGGAAGTCTTCATCGATTTCGAGAACCGCTGGTCACTGCTGGGCTGGACCAACATCAACAACCGTCTGGCGTTCAACCACCAGTCCAACGGACGCTCCGACCCGCTGTCACGCAGCTGGAACCGGCTGATCCTCGAGTCCACCATTGTCAACGACGACTGGGCCCTGACCCTGGCGCCTCACTGGCGCATCCCGGAGTCCGAGGAGGAGGACGACAATCCCGACATCCACAAGTACCTCGGCTATGGTGACATCACCCTGGCGCATCGGCTCAACGGCGACAACGAGCTGAGCCTGATGCTGCGCGGCAACCCCAGCGACAGTCGCATGGGCACCCAGGTGGACTACTCCTGGCCCCTGTTCGGCAGCATCCGCGGCCATGTGCAGTATTATTACGGCTATGGGGAGAGCCTGATCGACTACGACCGGCGCAATCACCGCCTGAGCCTGGGGTTCAGCCTCAATCCGCTGTTCTCCGCCGGCAGCCTGGAACCCCAACGCTGACCCGGGCCAAGGTCGGATGCATTGAAGTCGCCCCGCCGACTGCTATGCTGAGCCTGTCATTCACCGTCAGAGGAAGACCCCGATGGCCAATAAAGCGCCCCGTGCCAGCGAATCCACCCAGCAGCTCAAGGAAGACCTGCACCACCTCACCCAGACCATCGAGGAGCTGGTCAACGCCACCGCCGATGACTCCCGCAGCAACATCAAGGAACTGCGCGACCGCGCCGAGAAGCGCCTTAAAGAGACCCGCGAACGTCTCGAGAGCCGCGGAGAGCGCCTCTACGGCGAGGCCCGGGATAATGTCACCCAGCAGGCCGAGGCCTGTGACCGCTACGTCCACGAAAACCCCTGGACCAGCATCGGCATCGGCGCTGGCGTGGGGGTGGTCGTCGGCATGCTCATCGGGCGGCGCTGATGTCGGCGAGCCAGGGACCGGCTCAACGCCTGTTCGCTGCCGGTAAGCGGCTGCTCGGCAGCCTGCTCGACATCGGCGAGACGCGCCTGCGCCTCGCCGTGCTCGAGCTTGAGGAGGAACGCGCCCGGCTGATGGGCCTGATGATGCTGGCTGGGCTGAGCCTGATCCTGCTGCTGCTGGGCATCGGCGTCCTCACCACCCTGGTGATTGTTGCCTTCTGGGAGACCCATCGGCTGGCCGCCATCGGGGTGAGCGCCCTGGTGCTGCTGGGCAGCGGGAGTCTGCTCGCCCTGAGGGTGATGCAGCTGGCACGGCGCCGTACCCTGCTGGCCGGCACCCTGCGCCATCTGGCCAGCGACCGCGAGCTGGTGGAGACGTCGCGTGAATCGCGCTGAACGCCGGGCCCGCAAGGCCGAACTCGAACACGCCATCGAGCAGCAGCGCGTGGACCTGCTGGTGGCTGCCAGCCGCTGGCAGTCGGCGAGCCGGTCCATTGACCGGGGATGGCACACCCTGATGCGCTTCAGGACCCCGCTGCTGGCGGTGGGGGGGCTGCTGCTCTACCGCGGCGTGCGACGCCCCGGCGGTGTCGTGCGCCTGGTCGGCCGCCTGACCACCGGGGCACTGCTCGTCAAGAAGGCGCGCCGGCTGCTGCGCTGACCCTTTGTAGGCTGACCGGCGGCACGGCCCCGCCGCATCCCCTGCCACGCCCTAACCGCCCGAAGGAACCCAGCCATGTCCCTTGCCATCACCCTGCATCTCCTGGCCGCCACGATCTGGGTCGGCGGCATGTTCTTCGCCTGGATGATCCTGCGGCCAGTGGCCGTGGAACTGCTGGAGCCTCCCCAGCGCCTGACCCTCTGGTACCGCGCCTTCCAGCGCTTCTTCCCTTGGGTCTGGGCCGCCGTGGTGGTGCTGCTGGCGACGGGGCTGTGGATGCTGTTCGGGGTGTTCGGCGGCATGGGCAGCGCGGGCGTCCATGTCCACCTGATGCTGGTGTCGGGGCTGGCGATGATGGCGATCTTCCTGCACATCTGGTTCGCCCCCTACCCTCGCCTGGGCCGGGCCGTGGCCGGCGAGGACTGGCCCGCGGGCGGTCGGCAGCTGGGGCAGATCCGCCGGCTGATCGGCATCAACCTGATCCTGGGCCTTGCCACCGTGGCCATCGCCTCCGGTGGGCGCTTCCTCTGATCACGGCAGGCCCTAGAACATCGCCTCGACCGGCGCCTTGACGTGACCACCCGGCACCCACTTCATCCAGCCCTCGCCCCTGCTCAGCTGCTTCGCCAGGAAGCGTCGGGTACGGGCCTGGTTGTCGCTGTCGTCGCGAGCCCAGACCGCCAGGGTGGCCACGAACAGGGCCGTCAGGGCCACTTCCTCGACCTGGGCGCGGCGACTGCCGTAGCGGGCCTCCAGTCTGGCCGCCTCGCGCAGCCACTGGATGGTCCGTGACAGATCGAAGACCATCGGCACCCAGGTATGCAGATGCGGCGGGTGTGCCTTGTGGCACAGCATCTCGACGGTGACTCGGCGATGGGCCGCAAAGGCCTCGAACCAGGCCCGCAGGCAGTGTTCGAGGCGCGAGCGCTCGGGCCACGCGGCGAACCCCTCGGGGGGCTCGTCCAGCATCGCCAGCCAGCCCCTGCGAAACCAGGCATTGGCCACCGCATCGAGATCCCGGTACTCGGCCAACAGCCGACTCGTGGACAGCTCGAGGCGGGCGGCCACCTCGGTCAGGCGTACGGCCCCCCAGCCATCGACCTCGCCCTGGCGAATCGCCTCCATCATGATGCGCTCACCACAGGATGTCTCGTCGCCCCGCGCGTCGCGGTGAACAGACGTCATGCTCATGTCGGCCCTCCCCACTCTCTCCTGCCTGAGAGCAGCATAGTCCCGGAACAGGGAAGGTGTGGCGCTAGAGTGCGTTGCCGCAGGCCACGCCGGAGGCCCAGGCCCACTGGAAGTTGTGGCCGCCAAGCTCGCCGGTGACGTCCAGCACCTCGCCGATGAAGCGCAGTTGGGGCAGTGCCGGGACGGCAAAGGTCTTCGACGAGACGGCCCGAGTATCCACCCCCCCCATCGTCACCTCAGCGGTTCGCCAGCCCTCCGTGCCGGCAGGCTTGATCTGCCAGGCCTGCAGGGCCTCGGCCCAGGCCTGAAAGCGGTCATTGCCGTACTCGGCGAGCACCCCATCGTCGTCATGCCATTCGACCAGCGCCTGGGCCAGACGCTTCGGCAGACGCTCCCCCAGCCAGGTGGAAAGCCGCCGCTTCGGCGTCTCGCGCCGGGCGCGGCAGAGCGCCTCGAAGGCATCGACGCCCGGCAGCAGGTCGATGGAGAGGGTGTCCCCGGGGTGCCAGACACTGGAGATCTGCAGCATGGCAGGCCCCGAGAGCCCGCGATGGGTGAAGAGCATCGGCTCGCGGTAGGTCTTCCCGCGGCAGGTCGCGGCCACCTCGCAG
This sequence comes from Halomonas rhizosphaerae, assembly GCF_030010555.1. Classification (GTDB taxonomy): domain Bacteria; phylum Pseudomonadota; class Gammaproteobacteria; order Pseudomonadales; family Halomonadaceae; genus Halomonas; species Halomonas rhizosphaerae. The sequence goes on along the minus strand of NZ_JASCQP010000045.1, from coordinate 136,665 downwards.
CTGACCCCGGCCAGTGCCTCGGCCCGCGCCTTCCATTGCGAGGTCAGGGTGAAGGGCACCAGGGCGGCCCGGGTCTCAGTGACCGCCAGCCCGAACTGGCGGGCGATGTCATGGCCGAAGCCACTGGCCCCCATAGTGGGGATCGACAGTCCCCCCGTCGCCACCACCAGGGCCCCACAGTCGATGGGCCCCAGCGAGGTCGCCAGCCGCATGCCCTCCCCGCGCCGTTCGACGCCTTCGACGGCGGTCTTCAGGCGCAGCTCCACCCCCGCCCAGTCGCACTCGGTGAGCAACACGCGCAGGATCTCCTTCGAGGAGTCGGCGCAGAACAGCTGCCCCGGGGTCTTTTCCACGTACTCCACGCCGTGGCGCTCCACCAGCTCGACGAAGTGCTCGGGGCGGTAGCGCTTGAGCGCCGAGATGCAGAAGGCGGGATTCTCCGAGGAAAAGTTCGCAGACCCCGAGGCCAGGTGGGTGAAGTTGCAGCGCCCTCCGCCGGACATCAGGATCTTCTTGCCCGCCTTGTTGGCATGGTCGACCACCAGCACCCGCCGTCCGGCGTAGCCGGCGGTGAGTGCACACATCAGCCCGGCGGCACCGGCACCGATCACTACCACATCGTATGTCACGACCTTGCTCTCCCGCGGGGTCTCGATCCAGGCCGCGCATTCTAGCAGCCCGTCGCCGTGTCGCCGACCGGCATCGAGCCGGCGCCAGGCCGCCTGTTACATTTCCCATTGCTGTACATGTCTTGTACAGTTAAGAGACACTAGAACGCTTGTGCATTGTTGTCACACTCTCTCGCTGCCAGGCGTTTAGGCTTCAGGGAAGCGACCCGACGGACCGGGCGCCCGCTCACCGCTCACCGACAAGAACGACCACTCCATGATCCCATCGCGTACTCGCCTGCTCCTGCTGCTCGGCCTGGCAGCAGTGATGCTTTCCCCGATGCTGGCCGCCCAGCAGCCCACCGCGGTGATCGCCGCCCGCGCCAGCATGGCGGCCTGGTCCGACCCCCTCGAGGCCCTGGGCACCCTGCACGCCGACGAGAGCGTGACGCTCTCGGCCACCGTCACCGACACCATCCGCGAACTGAACTTCCGCGATGGCGACACCGTCGAGGCCGGCCAGCTGCTGGTGCGGCTGGCCGATGACGAGGCCCAGGCCGACCTGCGGGCCGCCCAGGCGCGGCGTGACGAGCGTCGCAATGCCGTGAACCGTCTGGCGCAACTGCAGAATCGCAACCTGGCGCCGAGGGCCGACGTGGAGGATGCCCGGGCGCGGCTTCGCCAGGCCGAGGCAGAGATCCAGGCCCTGGAGGCCCGGCTGGCCGACTACCGCATCATGGCCCCCTTCGACGGCGTGGTGGGATTTCGCGATGTCAGCGTCGGTGCCCTCGTCTCCCCGGGCACGGAACTGGTCACCCTGGACAAGCTGGACATCATGAAGCTCGACTTCACCCTGCCCGAGCTCGCCCTGGGGCAGGTGGCGCCAGGCCTGCCGCTGACCGCGGTCAGCGGCGCCTTTCCTGACACCACCTTCGCGGGCGAGGTCGCCACCATCGGCGCCCGCGTCGACCCGGTCAGCCGCAGCGTCACGGTGCGTGCCGCGCTCGAAAATCCCGATCACCGCCTGAGACCCGGCATGTTGATGCGGGTCGTGGTCGAGCGTGCCCCGCGGGAGACCCTGGTGATGCCCGAATCGGCGCTGATTCCCCAGGGAGAACGTCAATTCGTGCTGGTGCTGGACGAGGCGGACCAGTACCGGGTCGAACGGCGTCGGGTGGTCATCGGTGCCCGCCGTGAGGGCGAGGTGGAGGTGCTCGAGGGACTCGAGGCCGGCGAACTGGTGGTGGCCCATGGCACCGAACGGGTCCGCGACGGCCAACCGACTCGCCTGCTGGGGGTCCTCGATGACGAGACCAGTATCCCCGAGCTGCTGCGCCGTGGGCGTGACGCCGCGGAGGCGAACGGCTGATGCGCCTCTCCGACGTTTCCGTCCAGCGGCCGGTGCTGGCGGTGGTGCTGGCGGCCCTGATCGTGGCCTTCGGGCTGCTGGCCCTGCAGCGCCTGCCGCTGCAGGAATACCCCTCCATCGATCCGCCGGTGGTCGGCATCGACACCCGCTACCCCGGCGCCTCGGCCAGCGTGGTCGAGACGCGCATCACCCAGGTGCTGGAGGATCGCATCTCCGGCGTCTCTGGCATCGAGGTGATCTCCTCCTCCAGCGAGGACGGCCGCTCCAGCATCAGCGTGGAGTTCGGCCTGGACATGGACATCGATGCGGCCGCCAACGACATCCGCGACCGCATCTCGGGCTCGCTGGACAACCTGCCCGAGGAAGCGGACCCGCCGGAGGTGCAGAAGGCCGATTCCAGCTCCGACGTGGTGATCTGGCTGTCGCTGTCCGGTGAGGGCTTCTCCATGGCCGAGCTCACCGACTACGCCAACCGCTACCTGGTGGACCGCTTTTCGGTGCTGCCCGGGGTTTCCCAGGTCAGGATCGGCGGAGGGCAAGAGTATGCCATGCGGGTCTGGCTGAATGCCGATGCCCTGGCGGCCCGCGACCTGACCACCGGTGACGTGGAGGATGCCCTGCGCGCCGAGAACGTGGAACTGCCCGGCGGGGCCATCGAGTCGCGGGAGCGCCAGTTCATCGTGCGCCTGCCACGCAACTTCGCCACCCCCGAGGACTTCCGACACCTGGTGCTCGACCAGGGACGCGACGGCTACCTGGTGCGCCTGGGGGATGTGGCCCGAGTCGAGATCGGGGCCGTGGAGGCACGCACCATCTTCCGTGGCAACGGCACCCCCATGGTGGGGCTGGGCATGATGAAGCAGTCCACTGCCAACGTGCTGGAGATCTCCAAGGGGGTACAGGCGGAGATGGGGCGCCTGCAGGATACCCTTCCAGAGGGCATGAAGCTGCGCCTCAACTTCGATTCTTCGGTGTTCGTCTCCGGCGCCATTTCCCAGGTGGTGCAGACTCTGTTCATCGCCATGGGCCTGGTGGTGGTGGCGATCTTCCTGTTCCTCGGCAACCTGCGCACCACCCTGATCCCGGCGGTCACGGTACCCATCGCCCTGATCGGCACCTTCGCCGCCCTGGCGGTGATGGGCTTCACCATCAACCTGCTGACCCTGCTGGCGCTGGTGCTGGCCATCGGGCTGATCGTCGACGACGCCATCGTGGTGCTGGAGAACATCCACCGCCGCATGCACGACCACGGCGAGACCCCGCTGGTGGCCGCCTTCCGCGGCACTCGCCAGATCGCCTTCGCGGTGATCGCCACCACCCTGGTGCTGATCGCGGTGTTCGTGCCGCTGAGCTTCCTGCAGGGCGACATCGGCCGGCTCTTCTCGGAGTTCGCCCTGACCCTGGCCGCGGCCGTGGCCATCTCCAGCCTGCTGGCGCTGACCCTGACGCCGATGATGGCCTCCAAGATCCTCAAGGCGGACATGCACGAGGGGCGACTGGCCCATGGCGTGCAGTGGGTGCTGGAACACTCGCGCTGCGTCTATCGCCGGCTGCTCGAGCGGGTCCTCAAGCTGCGCCTGCTGGTCCTGGCGCTGTTCCTCGGCATCATCGGCGGCATGGTATGGCTGAACGGCGAGCTGCCCAACGAGTACACTCCCAGGGAGGACCGCGGCAACTTCTGGGTGCTGGTCAACGGCCCGCCAGGCGCCACCTACGACTACATGCTCGACTACATGGACGAGATCGAGGCCCGGCTGCTGCCCATGGTGGAAGCCGGGGAGATCGAGCGCGTGGTGGTCCGCGCGCCGCGCGGGTGGGGGAACATCGAGAACTTCAACAGCGGCTTCGTGATCGTCAACCTGGCCGACTGGGGCAGCCGGCGTTCGGCCTGGGCGATCATGGACGAGGTGCGCCAGACGGTCGGCGACCTGCCCGGGGTGCGTGCCTTCCCGGTGATGCGGCAGGGCTTCGGGTCAAGCGTCGAGAAGCCCGTGCAGTTCGTGCTGGGGGGCGGCACCTATGAGCAGCTGGCCGAGTGGCGCGACACCCTGATGGCGCACGTCCGTGAGGACAATCCGCGGCTGACCGGCCTGGACAGCGACTACGAGGAGAACCAGCCCCAGCTGCGCGTGGACATCGACTACACTCGCGCCGCCGACCTGGGGGTCACCATCACGGAGATCGGCCGGACCTTGGAGACGCTGCTGGGCGGACGCAGCGTGACCCGCTACGTGGACGACGGCGAGGAGTACGACGTGATCCTCGAGGGGGAACCCGGTGCCCGGCCCAGTCCCTCGGCCCTGGAGAATATCCGGGTGCGCTCGGAGCGCACCGGCGAGCTGATTCCCCTGGGTAACCTGGTCTCTCTCACTGACTTCGCCGGGCCGAGCACCCTCAATCGCTTCAACCGCATCCGCGCCATCACCTTGCAGGCCGACCTGGAAAGCGGCTATCCGCTCGGCGAGGCTCTGGCCTACCTGGAAGCCACGGTGGACGAGATCCTTCCCCCCGAGGCCCAGACCGACCTCAAGGGGGCCTCCCGGGACTACCAGGAGGCCAGCGGTGCTACCAGCTTCCTGCTGGGGCTGGGCATCCTGGTGGTCTTCCTGGTGCTGGCCGGGCAGTTCGAGAGCTTCGTGCATCCCTTCGTGATCATGCTCACCGTGCCCCTGGCGATCTGTGGTGCCCTGCTGGGGCTCTACCTCACCGGGCAGTCGCTGAACATCTACAGCCAGGTGGGGCTGGTGATGCTGGTGGGGCTCGCCGCCAAGAACGGCATCCTGATCGTGGAATTCGCCAACCAGCTGCGCGACCAGGGCGTGGCCTTCCACGAGGCCCTGGTGGAAGCTGCCGTGACCCGGCTGCGCCCCATCGTGATGACCGCGGTGACCACCATGGCCGGCGCTGTGCCGCTGATCGTCTCCAGTGGCGCCGGCGCCGAGACCCGACTGGTGATCGGCACCGTGATCCTCTGTGGCCTGGCCGCTGCCACCCTCTTCACCCTCTTCGTGGTTCCGGTCGCCTACGACCTGCTGGCGCGGCGCACCGGTTCTCCGGGCGACGTGGCACGCCGCCTGGAACGGGAGTTGGGCGAGACGCCCGCCGGCTATTGACCGGGCGGGCATACCAACGACGAAGGCCACCCCGCGGGGTGGCCTTCGTCGTTGGAGTCGGGACGAGGATTCAGCAATCCCCGATGCGTCGTCCCTCCATGGTCGTGGTCATCTTCATCTCACCTACGGGCGAGTCGACCAGGATGTCGACGTTGCCCTCGACGCGCTCACCGAGGAAGTCCATGCGGCCGATAATATCGGCCTCGCCGCCCTCGGCACGGCAGACCATGCGGTAGTCCAGCCCGTCGACCGTGACCTCGTGCTCGAGCAGCTCGCAGCCTTCTTCTTCATGGATGAAACTGAACTCCTCGTCGTCGATGTCGCCCTGGGCGATGCACTCCTGATGGGTCTCGGTCTGGTCGGGGATCGGCAGGTCACCCTGCACGAAGGTGTTGCTGGTGAACTCCCACTGGCCCGGCTCGATGTTCGGAGACTCGGCAACGGCCGCCAGCGGCAGCGCGAACAGCAGGCCGGCAAGAAGGGGACGGAACGACATGGAGAATCTCTCCCTGGTGATGGGTGGCATGCCACGCCCTCGGCATGAGGCCCAGCATAGCCCAATCGACGTCCATCCCCAATCCGGCCCCGCTCGGGAGAAGCGACGGGGCGAGCCCCTTACCCCATGCCGGAGCGGATGCTGCCGATGGCGATGGTCCCCTCACAGCATCTGCGGCAGGAACTGGCTGCGCCGGTCGATGATCTCGCCGGCCATCATGAAGACACCGTCGCCCGTATAGTGCAGCGTTTCGGGATAGGCTGGCGTCGCTCGGGCCTGGGCCGCCACCACCTCCCAGATGAAGAAGTCATGTCGGTCGACCAGGCTGTCATCGGCGAGTCGGCACTCGAAGTGGGCATGGCACTCCTCGATCAGCGGGGCCTCCACGGCCGTCGCCGGCGATGCAGTCAGGTCGAAATGGTCGAACTTGTCGATCTCGGCGCCGCTGCTGTTGCCGATCCCGATCACCTGGTCGGTCAAGGCCGTGGTCGGCAGGTTGATCACGCACGTCCCGCTGCGGCGAATGAGGTCGAAGCTGTGATTGCCGGAGGAGATGACGCAGCCCACCAGGGAGGGCGAGAAGGCCATCACGGTATGCCAGCCCATCGTCATGATGTTACGCTCCCCCCGCCAGGCCGAGGAGACCAGCACGATGGGGCCAGGCTCCAGGTAACGGCGCACCCGGTCCAGCGGCACGGCAACCTTCTCGACATCGTCACGCATCGGCTTCTCCCCCTGGAGTGGAAACGAGAACTCCGGCCCCGGCGCCCTTCTCCATCGGCCCTCTCCCACTACAGTCTGGCCACCACGGCGCGGCCCTGCCAGCGGCCAGGTCGATGCCCGTGACCTGCAGCAGGCCATCGATGCCATCGAGCAGGCCAAGCAAGCCCACCCCAGGATCAGCCTCTATGCGGAGATCGACGACATGCGCTGGATGACCTTCACCACCCTGCTTCGTGACCTGGGCTTTGGTCTGCCACAGATCGCCTAGCCCTCGCACTATCACCGCGAGCCACCATTGACATCTCACGACCAGGCTAGCTATCGTTACCAAAGCGCCGATTTGAGTCTCAGCTTGCGGGCGCTCTACAAATGCCGCTAAAGCGACGCCAGAGGCCCGCTTTAGCTTATGAAAAGCGGGTTTTTTGTTGATGGGCCTTCGGGCCACCGCCGATTTAAGCACCAACTTGCGGGCGGGATAGAAATGCAGCTAAAGCGGCGTGCGACTCCACTCCCCTGGGTCGGCGCTTGCCGAACCACGCTTTCCAAGGCACACCAGGGGAAATGGAGACGATCATGACGCACCGCACCACCGCCTCGCACAACCCAACCGCCGTTGACGACGTCGCCGCCTTATCGGTGTCGCGTCGCGATACCCTGGCCGCCCTCCTCGCCCAGGACGAGGTCGTGCGACCGGAGCTGACCAATGCCGCCATTCTCGGGGCGCAGCGCGCATCCCGGGGCCCTCGCCCTGCCGACTGCGCGTCCCACACGCTCTCGGGGAGGCCATGACCATGAACCTGCAACAGGAACTGCTGCTCAGGACCCAGCACCTGTCGGACGCCGATGTGCTGCGTGGCATGGGCTACACGACGGCCGACGAGACGGCCCTGGGGCATCTGCACGCCATCCGGAAGAGTCCCTATCTCGGCCTCGAGAAGACGCACCGCGATGCCCGCTACGGCGAGCGCGGCTTTCTCGAGGCACTGTGCCGCTGTGCCGGGCTCGACGAGGCCAACGCCCGGCCCGCCATCGAGACCCTGGAGAAGCGACTCGCTGAGGACCGCGCGGCCTTTCGCCACTGGTTGTTCGCCGAAACCGACTATGTGCGTGGCCCCGGCACGCCGATCTTCGCCATGGCCTTCACCGAGCACTTCCGCCGGCTGAGGTTCCCGCTCGGCTTCTGGCGACTGCCATGGGAGGCACGGCTGGCGGCCGCCTGCCAGAAGGTCCGCGACCACATGCAGGAGAGCGGCGGCAAGTTGGTCACCTGGGGTGAGATCAAGCGCTATCATTACTGCTACGCGGAGAAGCGCAGCATCGTCATTTCCACGGCGGGTGAGGTGATCGGCGAACAGGAGGGCTTCGATCCGCCACGCGCCACCTTCGGGCTGGCGGGCAGCGACGAGAACCTGCCGGACCGATTCGTGGAGGACGACGAATAGGACCGCTCACTCCCAGGGGCGGATAGTGCGTTCAGAAGGCGACGTCGAACACCAGCGGCACAATAGGGCAGAGCGCGACGATGATCGCCGGCAGGCCGATCACGTTGCGCCGGATCGCCGCCCGGATGATGTTTCGGATCGGCAGATCCCCGGTGGCGAACGCCACGTCAGGTTCAGGAGGTGCCTTCCCTCACCTTCCCTACAGGCCTACAGGACCCGGCGTGTCCTGCCCCTCTGGGACGATTCAGCGGGAGGCTGCTGCACGTGCCCTGCCGCTGCCGCTTCCGCCTTGGTCCAGGCGATGAAACTCTGAACCTGCTGGTTACCGATGGCGTCACGGGTCGCAACGATATCGTAACCGATGCTCGTCTCCACGATGTCCGGAAATGCACGCACCAGAAGCCCTGCCGCGACCAGATCGCTCAGTATCGGCAGGCTACCAAGGACGACCCCTTGTCCCGCAATCGCCGCCTGGACGGCCAGGTTGTAGTCGCTGAAGCTGACCCCTCGTCGAGCATCTATGTGTCCGGCTCCCAGCGTCTCGAGCCAGGGCTCCCACCCCACCCACGCCCGAGTTGCCGTGGCCCAGGTCAGGGCTGAGGTATCCCAGTGAATCAGGGTGGCGCGAGAGAGGTCGTCCAACTGGCGCAATCCCTCATGGCGCGAGGTCAGCGATGGACTGCAGAAGGCACAGAGCTTCTCGTCGAACAGCCGGTAGGCCACATCCCCCTTCTCCGGAGCGACGCCGAAACGAATCGCCACGTCCGCCGCGCCCCTTTCAAGATCCGCAAGGCGAAGTGAGGAATCGATCAGCACATCGATGTCGGGATGCATGGCGCGGAACCGCTCGAGCCGGGGTACCAGCCAGGCAGTGGCGAAGGAAGGTTCGGCGGAGACGACCAGGCGTTGAGGGTTACGGTAGTCCCTCATCTGGCCAACCGCCCGTTCGATCTGCAGGAAGCCTGCCGTCAGTGATTCCAGGCCAACACGGCCGGCCGGCGTCACCTTCAGGCCGCGCCCACTGCGTTCGACGAGTGCTATGCCCAGGTGCTCTTCCAGCTTGCGCACCAGTTGCTTCACCGCCGCCGGCGTGACATGGAGCTCGTCGGCAGCAGGCACGAAGCTCGAATGGCGAGCAGTAGTCTCGAAGGCGCGAAGCGCATTGAGAGAAGGCAGAGGGCGTTTCATAAAAGAAACTTTATCTAACCTCTATGTATAGATCAAATACATTGCATGATGCCCTTTATTAAGGAAAATAGCTGACATCGCTCGCATCAAAGGTAAGAAAAGTTACGTTATGGCCGTTTCGGCGATAACGGCTTCCGCGCAGGAACACACTGACTCGCCATGGTTCGGCTAGCGCGGAGCAACTCGCCCCCGCCCTCACGCAATAGCAAGGCCATGTCTCATGCAACCCGATCAGCACACGCTTCTCGCCTCCGCCATCGTTCTCGCCACGGGGGTGCTATGGGGGTTCTACTGGCTACCGGTTCGCGCCCTGGGAGAGATGGGCCTGGCGGGCGCCTGGGGGACAGCCGCCATCACCGCGGGCACGGTGGTACTTCTTCTGCCCTTTGCCGTTCGACATCGCCGCCAAATGGCCCGAACCCGACCGATCGCCCTGCTCTCGGTCGCCTTGGGCGGTGCCGCTTTCGCGCTCTACTCGATCGGCTTCCTCTATGGACGAGTCGCGATCATCATCCTGCTGTGGTTTCTCAGCCCGGTGTGGAGCACGCTGATCGGCCGCTTCCTGATGGGTTGGCCGACGCCCCGCCTGCGCATTGTCGCCATTGTCCTGGGCCTGGCAGGACTGGCCATCATGCTGGGGGCCGACGGCAATCTACCGCTGCCTCAGGGAGCAGGTGAGTGGATGTCATTGATGGGCGGTATCCTCTGGTCTTTCTCCACCACCGGCATCCGCGCCCGATCCACCATTACGGCCCTGCCCGCCGCCTTCATCTTCGCCCTCGGCGCGGCAGTGACGGCGCTGGTTCTCGCCCCGACACTTGAGCCGGTGCCCAGCCTTGTCTCGAGTCAGGCTTTCACGATCACGGGGCTGGCACTGCTGACGGGTGGCCTCTGGTGGGGCTTGACCCTTGTGGCATTGATGTGGGCGACGGTCCGGCTTGAGCCGGCACGCGTCAGCATCCTGCTGATGACGGAGGTGCTGGTGGGGGCGCTCTCCGCAGCCCTCCTCGCCGATGAGTCACTGACAGGCTTCGAGATCGCGGGAGGTGTCATCGTGCTCTTCGCGGGCCTGCTTGAGGTCATTCCCGCGCGCAGCCCCAGAGCGGCATGACCTGTCCAGGACTTGCAACCGACGGTTCCTGACCTGGGTGGGGCAATGTATTCCGAGGGTTGCGGCATAGCGTCACGGCACAGAATCCCCCATGTCTCGAGACGGCCGATTGATCATGCGACGCACCCTTCTGACCGGCCCTGACCGACGTGATGCTTCGCGAGGGCCTGCGCTCGATGGGGACAGAAGCCGCCTTTCATTCCAGGCTACCAACATGTCCTGGATGCGACGGCCCCCCGGTACGACCCGGTTCCGGCCAGGCGACCGCGAGGCGGACCAGAATCAGGCAGAAGGTCATGCGCATGACCTTGGCGCACCCTGAAAAAGAAAGAGCCGCTGATGTCTCAGCGGCTCTTCCGATATTCGTGGCGGAGGGGGAGGGATTCGAACCCTCGAGGCCTTTCGACCTACACACTTTCCAGGCGTGCTCCTTCGACCACTCGGACACCCCTCCGCATTGTGGTTCTCGAATCGAGCGACCTCAGCTGCGCCGTGCCTTCTCCTCCAGAACGGCGCACATGTTATCGACTTAAGTGCGCGATTGCAAGCCGTTTTCCTTCCATCACCGGCTCATGCGGCGGGCAGCACGGCATAGTCGCCGCGGGCTTCCAGGCACAGTGTCTCGCCGCACCAGAGACGCTGGACCAGGGCAATGCGACCCTTGCCGCGCAGCTCCAGCCGTTCGGCAAGGGCCGAGGGCCCATCGACGGCTTCGGGCTCGCAGGTGAGGCGATAGTCGCCGGTTACCGGGGCCAGGAAGCGCTGGCTGGCCTCGGCCACCACCACGTCACGTGCAAGCCCGTGACGGCGCAGCCAGAGGGTGGTCCAGCACCAGCCCAGCAGGGTCGTCTGGGCGGCGAGCGACCCGCCGAAACCGGTACCCTTGTCGTTCAGGCTGGGCGTGAGCGATAGCGACCAGGCCAGGCAGTCGCCGTCACGCGTCATCTGGCGGATGCCCAGCGCGGGGACCATGGGGATCGCCTCGCCCAGCCAGGCGAGGAAGTCGGCCATGTCGTCCTCGCCGCCGGCAACGGGCAACGGCAGGCGGGGGTGGGGAACGCCGATCTGTCGCATGCTCAGTCCCAGCGCTCCACGAAGGCCTCGATGTCGTGCTCGGGGATCGGCCTGTGGCGCCCGCCCGGCGTCCCGAGATAGATGAAGGCCACCACCTCGTCCTCCTCGCCAAGCCCCAGGCCCTTGCGCACCGTAGGATCGAAGGCGTATTTGCCGCTGCGCCACATGGCGCCGAGTCCCTGGGCATGGGCGGCGAGCAGGATGCCGTGGGCCGCGCAGCCGGCCGAGATCACCTGCTCGATCCTCGGTACCTTGGGGATGTCGGGCGTAACCTTGGCGATCACCGCGATGATCATCGGCGCACGCCGCGGCTTCTTGCGCGCGGCATCGAGGGCCGCGTCACCCACGTGGGGATCCTCGCGGAACTCCGCCTCGGCGAACAGCTCGCCGAGCCGCGAGAGGCCCTCGCCGGAGAACTCGATGAAGCGCCAGGGGCGCAGCTCCTTGTGATCCGGGGCCCGCAGGGCCGCCCGGTAGATCGCCTCCAGCTGCTCGGGGCTCGGCGGCGGCCCCATCAGCTTGCCCATGGAGCTGCGTTCGTGCAGCAGCGTCATCGCATCCATGTTGTTCTCCTGTTCAGGTTCTATCGGCACTCGAGGCTCAGTCCGAAAACTGCCTGCGCTCGGCCATACAGCGTTAAAAATCGGCTCAAAGTACTCATTTACACCGCGTAAACTCCGTCTTTTCGCCAATTTTTGCCTTGTCTGACCTTCGCTCGCCGACTTTTCAGACCAAGCCTACCCAAGCGGCTACTGGCGCGCCAGCCGCAGCGGCTCGGGCGGGCGTTCACCGGGGGTGGCACGCCAGGGGCTGATGTCCAGCCCGCCGCGACGCACGTAGCGCGCCAGCACCAGCAGGCGTTCCGGGCGGGCCCGGGCCATCAGGTCCATGAAGATGTGCTCCACACAGTGCTCGTGGAAGTCCTGGTGCTGGCGGTAGCCGATCAGATAGCGAAGCAGACCCTCTCGGTCGATCCGCGGGCCCCGATAGCGGATCAGCACGCTGCCCCAGTCGGGCTGGCCGGTGACCGGGCAGTTGGACTTGAGCAGGTGAGAGTGAAGCGCTTCCTCGACGACTTCCTCATCGCTCACTCGCAGGTGCTCGACACTGGGCGTGTAGTCCGTGACCTCGATGTCCAGGTCGTCCAGGCACTCGCCGGGCAGGCGGCGCGGCGAGAGCACCTCATCATCGACGTCGAACAGCTCGACGGACACCGCGGCCCCGGCGGCGCGTGAGAGGTCACTCACCAGGGTATCGATCACCGACTGGCGACTCTCGAAGCGGGTCTGGTTGAAGCCGTTGAGATAGAGCTTCCAGGACTTCGACTCGATCAGGTTCGGCGAATCCGCCGGCAGGCGAAAGCGCGCCACGGCGACCCGCGGCTTGCCGCGGGCGTTGAGCCAGGAGACCTCGAAGGCGTGCCACTCGTCCTCGCCGACGAAGGGCAAGGCGCCCTCTTCGATGCCTAGCGGCGTCCGGTTGGCCGTCCGGGTGATGGAATAGAGCAGCCCGGCATCGTAGTGCTCCGGGTAGGCGGCCTCGCGCCCCAGCGGGGCGTGCTCGAGGGTATCGGGTCGGTAATGCGCCATGTCAGCTCCTGATGCCCTTGCCGCGATTCAGCATCCACAGGGCCACTCCGAAGAGCACGCTGATGAAGGCCAGGATGGCGGCCAGCGCCCAGCCCACAGGTATATCGGAGACGCCGAGGAAGCCGTAGCGGAAGACGTTGACCATGTAGAGGATGGGGTTGAGCATCGACACGCCCTGCCAGAAGGCCGGCAGCAGCGAGATGGAGTAGAAGACCCCGCCGAGATAGGTCAGCGGCGTGAGCACGAAGGTCGGCACGATGGAGATGTCGTCGAACTTCTTGCCCAGCAGGGCGTTGATGAAGCCGCCGATGGCGAACAGCGCCGCGGTGAGCACCACCACGAACACCGTCAGCAGCGGGTGCGCCACCTCGATCCGGGTGAAGAACAGCGACACCACGGTGACGATCAGTCCCACGCCGAGGCCGCGGGCCATGCCGCCCAGCACGAAGCCGGTGAGGATCACCCAGTTGGGCATCGGCGAGACCATCATCTCCTCGATGGAACGCTGGAACTTGTTGGAGAAGAAGGATGATGCCACGTTGGAGTAGCTGTTGGTGATCACCGCCATCATGATCAGCCCCGGGACGATGAAGTCCATGTAGCTGTAGCCATCCATCTCGCCGATCCGCGAGCCGATCAGGTTGCCGAAGATGATGAAGTACATCGTCATGGTGATCGACGGCGGCAGCAGGGTCTGCGGCCAGATCCGCGTGAAGCGCTTGACCTCCTTGTGCACCAGGGTCCAGAGGGCGATGGCGATCTGGGTCGGGTTCATGCGCGTGCCCCCGCCGCTTCGGCCGCCGCCTTGTCGCTGTTGCCCTGCTCCACCATGGAGACGAACATCTCCTCGAGCCGGTTGGCGCGATTGCGCATCGACATCACCTGCAGCCCCTGGGCGCTGAGCGCCTCGAAGACATCGTTGAGGCGCTGGCCGCGGTGCACCACCACGGCCAGCTGGGCAGTATCGACCCGGCTCACCTCGAAGCCCGCCACCTCGGGCGCGGCCTCGATCGGGTGCGCCAGATCCAGCAGGAAGGTTTCGGTATCGAGCTCGGCGAGCAGCTCACGCACACTCGTGTTCCGGATGATCTCGCCGTGGTTGATGATCCCCACGTTGCGGCACAGGCTCTCGGCCTCCTCCAGGTAGTGGGTGGTGAGGATGATGGTGGTGCCCTCGTCGCGATTGATGCGGCGCATGTACGCCCACATGCTGCGGCGCAGCTCGATGTCCACACCGGCGGTGGGCTCGTCGAGGATCAGCAGCCGGGGACGGTGCATCAAGGCTCGGGCGATCATCAGCCGACGCTTCATGCCACCGGAGAGCATCCGCGCGCTGCCGTTGCGCTTGTCCCACAGGCCCAGATCGCGCAGCAGCTCCTTGGCCCGGGGCAGTGCCTCGCGACGCGACATGCCGTAGTAGCCGGCCTGGGCCAGCACGATGTCGATGACCTTCTCGAACTGGTTGAAGTTGAATTCCTGGGGTACCACGCCGAGATGGTACTTGGCACGGGCGAAGTCCCGGTCGATATCGATGCCGAAGATCGAGACGTGGCCCGCCGTCTTCTGCACCAGTGAGCAGACCACGCCCAGGGTGGTCGACTTGCCTGCGCCGTTGGGCCCCAGCAGGGCATAGAAGTCGCCCTCGGCGACGTCGAGGTCGATGCCCTTCAGGGCCTGGAAGCCATTGCCGTAGACCTTGGTCAAGCCACGGATGGACAGTGCCGGTTCGGCCATGTGCGATCCCGTCAGAGAAAAATGGAAGTCGTCGCGAGAACCCCGTGAAATGGGGATGACCCGGGAAACTTCAAGGTTCGCCCTCCCAGCCCGGCAGGGAGAACTCCTCCTGCAGGTGGCGAAGCTCGGGCTGATGCAGGGCCGCGATGCGCTCGGCCAGGTCGGCGCCCCTGGCAAGCAGGTGCACCTCCATACGGCGACGATCCGCCCGTCCGGGACGACGCTCTACCAGGCCAGCCTCCTCGCAGCGCCCGACCAGCGCCACGGTGCCATGGTGCTTGGCCTGCAGCCGCTCGGCCAGCTCTCCTACGCTTGCCCACTCGCGCCCCGTGAAGCCCTTCAGGTGCAGCAGCAGCTGGTACTGGAGGGGGGTGAGCCCGTGGTCACGACAGATGTCCTCGCTCTGGCGCAGGAAGCAGCGCAGCCGGTAACGGAAGTGTGACAGGCGCTCGAAATCCTGCTTGGTCAGGGAGTCGGGGCATGGCTCGGTGGGCCGGGACATGAGGGTTTCCTTGACAGAAGGGAACACGACGACTAATTAATATCATAACATGATACAAAACAGCGAGCCTGACCACGAGGTGCCCCATGAACGCCATGACCCTCTTCCGCCTGCCCTTCTCGCGCACTGAGGGCTGGAAGGAGCTCCAGCAGCGACGGATCCCGATCCCGGCCCTGGCCTGGCTGGTGGTCCTGCCGATGTCGCTGCTCCCCCCGCTGATGCTCTACTACGCCGGCACCCACTACGGTGACGATTTCGTCACCGGCTTCGCCGAACGCCCCTGGCGCTTCATCACCACCATCCTCTTCCTGGCCGAACTGCTGACCTTCTTCATCATGGGCTGGCTGATCCACGCCGTGGTCAACGCCCAGGAGGAACTGTCGATCGACTACCACGATGCCTACCTGCTGGCCGCCATGGCCCCGCTGCCGCTATGGAGCGCCTCGCTGGTGCTGTTCGTCCCCAGCCTGCTGCTCAACGCCCTGGCCGTGCTGGTGGCACTGGCCATCTCGTGCAGCCTGATCTACCACGGCCTGCAGGGACTGTGTCGGCGAGGGGATGACGACATGGTGGCCCAGTCGGCGACCTATACCATCATGGCGTCCGGCGTGCTGGCGTGGGGCGTGCTGATGGCCGTGGTCTGGGCATACTGATCCGCCTACCCGGAGGAGATGTAGCGGTAGATCCGGGACGGAGCGAAGTACGAAAGGTCCAGGCAAGGGCTGGAGGGAACGCGCCTGACACATCGAATGGAGCGGGAAACGAGATTCGAACTCGCGACCCTCGCCTTGGCAAGGCGATGCTCTACCACTGAGCTATTCCCGCCTGGAAGGAGCGACATGCGAGCGAAGTGGCGTCCCATAGGGGGTTCGAACCCCTGTTACCGCCGTGAAAGGGCGGTGTCCTAGGCCACTAGACGAATGGGACGCATAAGCTGTTCAAGCTTGGAGCGGGAAACGAGATTCGACTGGGCTGGCATTCCAGCTCGTGACCCTCGCTCACCTGACCTCTGTACCCAGCTTCCCGTAGGAAGATGGAGCGGGAAACGAGATTCGAACTCGCGACCCTCGCCTTGGCAAGGCGATGCTCTACCACTGAGCTATTCCCGCAGGTCTCGCACTGCCAATACCGGAAGTGGCGTCCCATAGGGGGTTCGAACCCCTGTTACCGCCGTGAAAGGGCGGTGTCCTGGACCACTAGACGAATGGGACGCATAAGCTATTACAGCTTGGAGCGGGAAACGAGATTCGATGGGGCTGCCATCAGTCGGACTGGCGCACCAGCTCGCGACCCTCGCTTACCTGACCTCCGAACCCAGCTTCCCGTAGGAAGATGGAGCGGGAAACGAGATTCGAACTCGCGACCCTCGCCTTGGCAAGGCGATGCTCTACCACTGAGCTATTCCCGCACTCCGGCACCTGATGAGTCGAGTGGCGTCCCATAGGGGGTTCGAACCCCTGTTACCGCCGTGAAAGGGCGGTGTCCTGGACCACTAGACGAATGGGACGCAATGTCTCGCCTCGTCGAGGTGCGGCGAATATTACCCAGCACCCGGGAAGCTGTCAAGCGGGTCTCGCCAGGCGTTGATATCCCGTGACCGATACTGCCCGGTGACTGGAAACACCCACCCATGTTGATGTCAGAATGGAAGTGATACGCGCTGGGCCCGCACCCGGCGCCATGACAAGGAGTAGAGGCCATGCGCAGCAAGATCCAGAAGAGCGATGCCGAATGGCAGCAGCAGCTGACGCCCGAGCAGTACCGCGTCACCCGCGAGAAAGGCACCGAGCCGCCCTTCAGCGGCCATTACCACGTGAGTGACGAGCACGGCATCTACCACTGTGTCTGCTGCAACGCCCCGCTGTTCGAGAACGAGCACAAGTTCGACGCCGGCTGCGGCTGGCCCAGCTTCGACCGTCCCTTCACGCCGAGCTGCGTGGCGGAGCAGACCGACACCAGCCACGGCATGCAGCGCACCGAGGTGACCTGCGCGCGCTGCGACGCCCACCTCGGCCATGTCTTCCCCGATGGCCCCCAGGAGACCACCGGGCTGCGCTACTGCATCAATTCGGTGGCGATTCAGTTCCACGCCGGGGAGTAGTCCCTGCCCGTTACCGCCCTCCCCTGACACGGCCGCCCATCTGCTATGATGGGCGGCCGTTTTCATTCATGCGCATGCAGGAGAGGCTCGATGCTCGGCTGGTACCCGGGACACATGAACAAGGCGCGCCGGCAGATCCTCGAGGCGCTACCGGAGATCGACGTGGTGATCGAGGTCCTCGACGCCCGCCTGCCCTACTCCAGCGCCAACCCCATGCTGGCCGAGCTGACCCGCCACAAGCCGGTGTTGAAGGTCCTCTCGCGGGCCGACCTCGCCGACCCCGAGCGGACCCGCGAGTGGGTCGGCTTCTTCGATGCCCAGGACGACACGCGGGCCCTGGCGGTGACCACCACCCAGGCCCGGGAGCTCAAGCGCATCCCCAAACTGTGCCACGAACTGGCCGGCGAGGTGCGCGCCGACCGCGACGTGCGGGTGATGGTCATGGGCATTCCCAACGTGGGCAAGTCGACCCTGATCAACGGCCTGGCCGGGCGCACCATCGCCAAGACGGGCAACGAGCCGGCGGTGACCAAGCGCCAGCAGAAGGTGCGCATCGGCGGCCGCGTGGCACTGATCGATACCCCCGGGGTGCTGTGGCCCAAGATCGAGGACCAGGCCAGCGCCCACCGCCTGGCCGCCAGCGGCGCCATCCGCGATACCGCCATCGACTACGTGGAGGTCGCGGTGGTCGCCGCCGCAGAACTGGCCAGGCGCTATCCCGAGGCCCTCAAGGCACGCTACAAACTCAAGACCCTGCCCGCGTACGCCCCCCACCCCGAGGCCGGGCAGGTCGAGGCCGATGGCCCGGTGCGGGTCGACCTGCTCGCCCTGGCCGGCTTCGACGGCCATGCGATACTCGCCGAGATCGCCGCCAAGCGCGGCGGGCTGCGCCCCGGTGGCGAGGTCGACCTGCACCGCGGTGCCGAGGTGCTGCTTCACGAGCTGCGGGACGGCAAGCTGGGCCGGTTGACCCTGGAGACGCCGGCGGACATCCCGGCCGAACCCGAACCGGACGCCGCCGACACGGCTGGTAGCGACGGTGCCGAGCCCGCATAATCACCGGCAATCATGCCCCGAGACCACGCCCGCCCCGGCAGAGGCGGCACACCGACATCACTGGATCTCAGCGCCCATGGACACTCCCCCCATCAGGAAATCACACAAGCTCGAGAACGTCTGCTACGACATCCGCGGCCCGGTGCTCGAGCACGCCAAGCGGCTGGAAGAGGAAGGCCAGCGCGTCCTCAAGCTGAATATCGGCAACCCCGCCCCCTTCGGCTTCGAGGCGCCGGAAGAGATCCTCCAAGACGTGATGCGCAACCTGCCCACCGCCCAGGGCTACTGCGACTCCAAGGGGCTCTACTCGGCGCGCAAGGCGATCATGCAGGAGTGCCAACGCAAGGAGATACCCGGCGTCGGCATTGAGGACATCTACATCGGCAACGGCGTCTCCGAGCTGATCGTGATGGCCATGCAGGCGCTGCTCAACGACGGTGACGAGGTGCTGATCCCGGCCCCGGACTACCCGCTGTGGACCGCGGCGGCCAACCTCTCGGGCGGCCATGCCGTGCACTACCTGTGCGACGAGCAGGCCGACTGGGCGCCGGACATGGCCGACATCCGCGCCAAGGTCACCGCCCACACCCGCGCGATCGTGATCATCAACCCCAACAACCCCACCGGGGCCGTCTATCCGCCGGCGGTGGTGCGCGAGCTATTGGAAATCGCCCGGGAACACGACCTGGTGGTGTTCTCCGACGAGATCTACGACAAGATCCTCTACGACGGGGTCGAGCACGTCTCCACCGGGGCGCTGGCCGGCGAGGACCAGCTGGTGGTGACCATGAACGGGCTCTCCAAGAGCTATCGCTGCGCCGGATTCCGCAGCGGCTGGATGATCCTCTCGGGGAACATCGCCAAGCAGCGCGCGGCCGACTTCATCCAGGGGCTGACCATGCTGGCCTCGATGCGCCTGTGTGCCAACGTGCCGGCCCAGCACGCGATCCAGACCGCCCTGGGGGGCTACCAGTCGATCAACGACCTGATCCTGCCCGGCGGCCGCCTGCTTGCCCAGCGCGACATCACCGTCGAGAAGCTTAATGCCATCCCCGGGGTCAGCTGTACCCGGCCCAAGGGAGCCCTCTACGCCTTCCCACGGCTCGACCCCAAGGTGTTCAACATCCGCGACGACCAGCAGCTGGTGCTCGACCTGCTGCTGCAGGAGAAGATTCTGCTGGTGCAGGGCACGGCCTTCAACTGGCCCGACCCCGACCATGTGCGCATCGTCACCCTGCCCTGGGCCGACCAGCTCGAGGACGCCCTGGACCGCTTCGCCCGGTTCCTGTCGCGCTACCGCCAGTAGGCCGGAGCATGCCCCTTCTGCCCGCCGCTTGAAACCCGGCGGGCAAGCGCGTATCTAAGCAACAGCTTGTGCAGGCCGCTGAGAGCGGCAACCCCTTTCCGACGACTGGAGATTTCCGGCAATGATGAGAATCCTGCTCTTCCTGGGCACCAACCTGGCCGTGATCGTGGTGGCGAGCATCACCCTGCGCCTGCTGGGGGTGGAGGGCTACCTGACCGAACAGGGCATGAACTTCAATGCCCTGCTGATCTTCTGCTTCATCTTCGGCATGGCCGGCTCGATGGTCTCGCTGTTCATCTCCAAGTGGATGGCCAAGCGCACCACCGGCACCGTGATCATCGAGTCGCCCTCCAACGCCACCGAGAAGTGGCTGGTGGATACCGTGGCGGAACTGGCCCGTGATGCCGGCATCAAGACCCCCGAGGTGGGCATCTTTCCGGCCCAGCAGTCCAACGCCTTCGCCACCGGCTGGAACAAGGATGACGCCCTGGTGGCGGTCTCCGCCGGCCTGCTCAACCGCATGCGCCCGGAAGAGGTGCGCGCGGTACTGGCCCACGAGATCGGCCACGTGGCCAACGGCGACATGGTCACCCTGGCCCTGATCCAGGGCGTTCTCAACACCTTCGTGATGTTTTTCGCCCGCGTGGTGGCCCAGCTGGTCGACAGTTTTCTGCGTCGCGACGATGGCGGCGGCTTGGGCTTCATGGGCTACTTCGCGGTGGTGATCGTCGCCGAGATCGTCTTCGGGCTGATCGCCTCGGCCATCGTCGCCTGGTTCTCGCGCTTCCGGGAGTACCGCGCGGACAGCGCCGGCGCGCAGCTCGCCGGCAGCGGCGCCATGATCAACGCCCTGGCTCGCCTCAAGGCCGAGACAGAGATGCCCGACCAGATGCCGGATACCATGCGGGCCATGGCCATCACCAAGGGCCAGACGCGCTCGCTGATGGAGAAGCTGTTCGCCAGCCATCCGCCGCTGGATGATCGCATCCGTGCGTTGAAGGAGGCCGCCTACCGGCAGTAAGCCGACCCTTTGCTGATACTCAGCGGGCCCGCCAATTCGGCGGGCCCGCTGTCGTTTATCGCCCCATCGTCGTCAGGTGGTGGCAACCCGGAAGCCCGCGCCGCTCAGCAGCGGCGCGAGATCTTGGGCCCCCTCGCGAAGCTCGATGTCGAGGGTCGCGAGCTCCCGGCGCAGCGGATAGGCCGCCCGGCAGGCATCGAAGCCCTTGGCCATGCCTTGGCGGCGGGCCTCGCGGTGCAGGCTGTCGTGGTCACGTCGCACGTCGTAGACGGCGCGCAGGCATAGGCGCAGCGCCTCCTCGGGGCAGAAGCCGGCGTCCAGGACCAGACGTCTGACCGGGGGCGGGGGCGCGAGGTCCGCCAGCGTCAGTCGCGCCGGCAGGCCGACATGCCGGGCCAGGGCGCGATAGATCCGTTGGGTGCCGCGCAGCTTGCCGTCCAGGCTATAGCCGGCGACATGCGGCGTGGCGATGGCGGCGAGATCCGCCAGGCCGCTGTCGATGGCGGGTTCGTGCTCCCAGACATCGAGCACCGCGGTGACATCGCCCTGCCCCGCCAGCCGCTGCCGCAGTGCCTGGCCATCCACGCAGTCGCCGCGTCCGGCGTTGAGCAGCACGCAGCCCGGGGCCAGGGCCGCGATGCGCTGGGCATCGAGCAGGTGCCATGTCGGATGGGATCCCTCGGTCACCAGCGGGGTATGCAGGCAGATCACGTCGCATTCGTCGATCAGGGTACCCAGGTCCACGAAGCCGGCCAGCCCCTCCCCCTCGGTGACTTCCGCCGCCACGCGGGGCGGATCGCAGGCCAGGCAGTCGATGCCCATGGCCGTGAGACGCTCGAGCAGCCGCCCGCCCACGTTGCCCACGCCAACGATGCCGACGCGGCGCTCGGCCAGCCGCCACCCCTGGCGCTCGGCCAGGGTCGCCAGGCTGCCCAGCACGTAGTCCACCACCGCCTCGGCATTGCAGCCCGGGGCACTGGCAAAGGCGACGCCGCGCTCGGCCAGGGCCCCCTCGTCCACGTGGTCGGTGCCGATGGTGCAGGTCCCGACGAAGCGCAGCCGGGCGGCACGGGCCAGCAGGGCCTCGTCGACGCGGGTGATGGAGCGCACCACCAGGGCGTCGGCTTCCTGAAGCGCGGCGGCATCGATCTCGCGCCCCGGCAGGCGGACCACCTCGCCCAGTGCCCCGAAGCAGGTATCCGCGGCGGGCACGTTGGCGTCGACGACGATTCTCATGGCTGGCTCCCGTCCTGCTGGTGATACGACTTGTTCAGTGTGCCCAAGCCCTTACAATACCGCCATTACCACCCGCGCGCCGCAGACCTGCGGCGCCCGCCACCTCGGGAGCTGCCGTGATCGTCCGCTGGGAAACCGACCATGACTATGTGCTGGTGCATGTCCATCAGGACATGTTCGGCGACTGGATCTTCAGCCGTGCCTGGGGGCAGATCGGCACCCAGTTCGGCGGCCTGAAGCATCGCCTGGCCGATGACCACGACCAGGCGATGATGTGGCTGGCCGACGAGACCACCATCCTGTCCTCGCGGGGCTTTCGCAAGGTGCTGGAGGTGGAGGCCGAGAGCGCCGAGGGACGCGATGCCGTCAGCCAGCTCTCGCTGCTGGACTCGCTGTAGGCGCCGGATGCCGGCCGAGGGCCATCAGCCCAGATAGCGCCGCCCGCCGCGCAGGGTTGCCCCCTTCGCCGCCCTCTTCGTCACCCCGGGCGACGTCTCGCCACTGAGCTGTTGCTGCAGCTGCTGCCAGGCGGTCTCGTCCAGCCAGCCCCGCGACGCCAGCCAGCCGGCCAGACGGTGGGGTTCCATGCCGCGGTCCAGCTCCTTCCCCGCCTCGTCCACCAGGACCGGGATGCGCACCCCATAGCGCGCGACCAGCCCCTCGTCCTCGCTGATCTCGACCCGCTCCAGCCGGTACCGCTCGGCACACAGGCTCGCCAGCACCGCCTCCAGCTGTTCGCAGAGATGACAGCCCAGGGTGGTATAGAGCCTCAGTCGGATCATGCGCCCTCCCGATGGCGAATCAGGAACACATGATGCAGGTCCGGGCGGCGTTGAAAGTCAGGATCGAACGTCTTCGCCGAGATTTCCTCCACCCGGAACTGCTCGGCGAGGTCCGCATCCAGCGTGAAGCGCCGCTGGTTGTTGGAGAACACCAGGGTACCCCCCGGGGCCAGACGGGCCATGGCCAGGCGCACCAGCCGGCCGTGGTCGCGTTGGACGTCTAGGGTATCGGCCATCTTCTTGGAGTTGGAGAAGGTCGGCGGGTCCAGGAAGATCAGGTCGAACTCGCCGCCGGCGGTCTCCAGCCAGCGCAGGCAGTCGTCGCGCACCACCCGATGGCGCCCCGGGTCGAGCCGGTTGAGGGCGAAGTTGTCCCGGGCCCACTCCAGGTAGGTGTTGGAGAGGTCGACGCTGACGCTCTCGCTGGCCCCGCCGGCCGTCTCCGTGCCCTCTTTCTGCGACCCGAGGGCGGCCTGGACCGTGGCGGCCCCGGTATAGCAGAAGAGGTTGAGGAAACGCTTGCCGGAGGCCATCTCGCCGAGCAGGCGTCGCACCGGGCGATTGTCGAGGAAGAGGCCGGTGTCCAGGTAGTCGCGCAGGTTGACCCACAGCCTCGCCCGGCCCTCGCGCACCTCGAAGCGCTCACCGCTGGCCGCCTGCTTGCGGTACTGCGCCTTACCGCTCTGCCGCTCGCGGCGCTTGACCACGACCTTCCCGGCATCGACGCCGAGCACGTCGGGGATCACCCCCAGCGCCTCGTGCAGCCGCTTCTGGGCCTGGGCGACATCGACGGACCTGGGCGGCGCATACTCCTGGACGTGCACCCGGTCGCCGTAGAGGTCGATGGCCAGGGCGTACTCGGGCATGTCGGCATCATAGAGCCGGTAGCAGCTCTCGCCGCTCTTCTTGAGCCACTTCTTCAGCCGCCGGCGGTTCTTCTCCAGGCGGTTGGCGAACATCTGCGCCCCCTCGGAGCGCACGGGGGCGGCCTCCCCGGACGGCGACTCCTCCGCCTCGGGAATCGCCATCAGCAGCAGCTTGGCCTCCAGGGGGCCGTTGCGCAGCGAGTACTGCTTGCGGGCGCGCAGCCCGATGCGATGCCCGAGGTCCGGGTTGGCGGTGAAGACCGCCAGCTGCCAGCCGGGGAAGGCCACCCTGACCCGCTCGCCGAGCTGGCCGTAGAGGCGCACCAGTTCGGGAAGCTCGCCGAGGCGCTCGCCGTAGGGGGGATTGGTCATAACCAGTCCGCGGGGCGAGTCGGGCAGCCCCTCGGGGCGCGCGAGCCCGGTCAGCGAGCCCCCCTCGAGCTCGATCAGCGCCGGCACGCCGGCGCGCATGGCGTTGGCCTTTGCCGCGGCCAGCGCCGGGGGACTCTCGTCGAAGCCATAAAGCCGCGAGCGGCAGCGCTTTCGCCCGATGCTGGCCCGTGCCTCGGCCTCGCGCTTGAGCTCCCGCCAGCAGCGCTCGTCGTGGCCGGCCCAGCCGTGGAAGCCGAAGCGCTCCCGGGCCAGGCCCGGGGCGATATCGGCGGCCATCAGGGCGGCCTCGATCAGCAGGGTGCCGGCACCGCACAGCGGGTCGACCAGCGGTGCCCCCTCCCGGGCCATCGCC
The DNA here is from genome assembly GCF_030010555.1 of Halomonas rhizosphaerae. Classification (GTDB taxonomy): domain Bacteria; phylum Pseudomonadota; class Gammaproteobacteria; order Pseudomonadales; family Halomonadaceae; genus Halomonas; species Halomonas rhizosphaerae. The sequence continues at coordinate 112,603 of NZ_JASCQP010000045.1, read as the reverse complement.
GGCCAGCCGGCGCGCACCAGCAGGGCGGCGGCCAGGTTCTCCTTGAGCGGCGCATGGCCCACGTCGCGGCGATAGCCACGGCGGTGGAGGCTGTCGCCCGAGAGGTCCACGCCCAGGGTCAGCCGCCCACGGTGCAGGTGGGCATAGAGGCGCAGGTCCGGCTGCCGGGTATCGACGTCGGGCCGCGGCCGGCCCTCGGCGTGGAGGCGGTCCACCACCCCGTCCTTGACGGTCTGGGCACCGAAGCGGGTGTGGCGGATCGCCTCGGCGCGGCCGTGGAAGTCCACCGCCAGGGTCGCGCCCGGTGCGAGGTGGTCCCGCCAGTCGATGGCCGCGGTGGCGGCACGCAGCGCCTCGGGGGCCTCGACGCCCTCCTCCTGTGCCAGGCAGAGCACCAGCCGGTTGGCCAGCCGCGACCAGAGGCAGATGCGGTAGGCGCTCTCGAGGCTCGCGCGCAGGTGGACCCCGGCCACCGTGGTCTTGCCGGGCACGGCACCCAGGGCGGCCAGCTCGTCGGCCAGCAGCAGCTCGATGCCCCGCGGGCAGGTGGCCAGAAGATCCAGTGAATCAGGGGAGTGCAGTTCAGTCATGACATATCCATCGGCGTGGCGCCTGGCCGGAGTGAAGGCGTGACGGGCAGGTGAACGCCTTGTTACAAATCATCGGTCGACAATCGTCGTCATCCTGGGCTATCAATGACTGAGTAGCTACTGAATGACGCATGCGTTCTGTCAGCGGGCCTCGAGTCGTCGTGCAGCACGGAGTTGCCGCAGAGACCGATGTCGCCCGGGCAACATGAATCCGGTCTCGAGGCCGGGTTCTCGTCGGTACCTTCATCAAGAGGTAGTCCAATGAAACGACAGAAACGTGATCGCTTCCAGCGTGCCTATGTTCATGGGTACAAGGCGGGACTCTCAGGTCGTTCCCGCGATGACTGTCCAAGTCAGGATATCAATCTACGCGAGTACTGGATGAGCGGTTGGCGTGAAGGTCGTGGGGATCAATGGTCCGGCATGACGGGAGTCTCCGGCATTCACAAGAACCCCATGGTGATGTGACCCCCGCATTCACCGGGTCATCAGCCCATCGTCAGAGGTGTTGACGAACATATCAAGCCCATGGCCGTGCCATGGGCTTTTTAGTGGCCGCCCGCCGGGCCCTCACTGCCCGGCGAAACGGGCCTGCAGCGCCCGGGCACACTCCCCCACCAGCGCCGGCCCACGATAGATGAAGCCGGAATAGAGTTGCACCAGGTCGGCGCCGGCCGCCACCTTGGCCAGCGCCGCCTCGCCGCTGTCGATGCCGCCCACGCCGATGATCGGCATGCCGGGGAGGCGACGGCGCAGCTCGCGGATCACCGTGTTCGACGGCTCGAACACCGGCCGCCCGGAGAGCCCCCCCTGCTCGTCGGCATGCTCGAGCCCCGCTACCGCCTCGCGGAAGACCGTGGTGTTGGTGGCGATCACCGCGTCGATGGCGTTGTCCTCGAGGGTGCGAGCCACCAGGCCGACCTCCTCGGGGTTCATGTCCGGGGCGATCTTCACCGCCAGGGGGACGCGGCGACCGGCATCACGATCAAGCCGGGTCCCCTCCTCGCGCAGCGCACCGAGCAGCGCATTCAGATGCTCGCCGAACTGCAGGTTGCGCAGCCCCGGGGTATTGGGGGAGGAGATGTTCACCGTGATGTAGTGCGCATGGCCGTGCACCTTGCGCAGGCAGGTCAGGTAATCGTCCACCGCCTGCTCCACCGGCGTGGTGAGGTTCTTGCCGATGTTGATGCCGATCACCCCGTCGTAGCGGCTCGCCTGCACACGGGCTACCAGGTGATCCACCCCGGCGTTGTTGAAGCCCATGCGGTTGATGATGGCGCCGGCCTCTGGCAGGCGGAACAGCCGCGGCCGGGGATTACCGTCCTGGGCCAGGGGCGTCACGGTGCCCACCTCGACGAAGCCGAAGCCAAGTGCGCCCAGGGCATCGAGATGCTCGGCGTTCTTGTCCAGCCCGGCGGCCAGGCCCACCCGGTTGGGAAAGCGCAGCCCCATCAGCTCCACCGGGTCCTCGACCCGCCCGCCGCCGAGTCGCCCCGCCAGGCCCAGGCGACCGGCCAGGTCGAGCCCCTTCAAGGCGACCCCGTGGGCGGTCTCGGCGTCCAGGCGAAACAGCAGCGAGCGGGCGAGTGAATACATGGCGACTCCGGACAAGGGTGGTAGACGGGGCGGCAGAGTATAGCAGTGCCGCGGACGGGAAACGACGCCGTCACGTTGCCATGCGGCCGCCGCCGCGGGGTCCCGCGCCGGCACCGTCAAGGGCCGTTCTGTGGTCTACTGTGGGCAACGTCGTTGCGATCACGGCCGGATGGGCCGTGCAGCCGAAGCCAGGGAGACCCATATGGCCGATACCACCGAAACCCTCGAGGACCGCCTCTCGCGCATTCACCGGGCGCTGGGCGACGAGCGGCTCGATGCCGTCGACGACGTCCTGGCCGACCTGGAGCCCGCGGAGGTCGCCCTGCTGCTGGAGTCGCTGCCGCCGGCGGCGCGCATCAAGCTGTGGGAACGGGTACCGGGCGAGGTCGACGGTGAGGTCCTGCTTCACGTGCACGACGAGGTGCGCAGCACCCTGCTCGATGACATGGACCATGCCGAGATCGTGGCCGCCACTTCCGGCCTCGACACCACGGACCTCGCCGAGATCTTCGAAGACCTGCCCCAGCAGGTGGCCGAGGACATGCTGCGCTCGATGGACGAGCTGCAGCGCAGCCGGCTGCAGGAGACCCTCTCCTTCGAGGAGGACAGCGCCGGTCGCCTGATGCGCACCGACACCATCGCCGTGCGCGCCGACGTCAGCCTGGAGACGGTCAAGCGCTTCCTTCGCTGGAAGGAGACGGTGCCCGACAACACCCATGCGCTGATGGTGGTCGACCGCAATGGCTTCTTCGTGGGGGTGCTGCCGCTGGCCCGCCTGGTCGCCAACGACCCCGAGATGGCCGTCGCCGACCTGATGGACCAGGAGGTGGACAGCATCCAGGTGACCATGCATTCCCGTGAGGTGGCCACCCTCTTCCAGACCCACGACCTGGCCTCCGCGCCGGTGGTCGACGAGGACGGCCTGCTGCTCGGGCGCATCGTCATCGACGACATCGTCGACGTGATCCGCGAGAACTCCGAGCAGGCGCTGATGAACATGGCCGGCCTGGACGAGGAGGAGGACCTCTTCGCGCCGGTGATGCCCAGCGCCAAGCGACGCGCCGTGTGGCTCGGCATCAATCTGGTCACCGCCTTCCTGGCCGCCTGGGTGATCGGCCGCTTCGAGGATGCCCTGGACAAGATCGTGGCGCTGGCGGTGCTGATGCCCATCGTCGCCAGCATGGGCGGCATCGCCGGCAGCCAGACCCTGACCCTGGCGATCCGCGGCCTGGCCCTGGGCCAGATCAGCCGCACCAACAGCAGCTGGCTGCTGCGCAAGGAGATCGGCATCGCCGCCCTTAACGGCGTGCTCTGGTCGCTGGTGGTGGCCGTGCTCGCGGTGCTCTGGTTCGGCAGCATCGCCATCGGCGTCATCATCGCCGCCGCCCTGGTGATCAACATGCTGGCCGCCGGCATAGCCGGCATCGTGATCCCGCTGATGCTCAAGCGCGCGGGCATCGATCCCGCCCTCTCGGGGTCGGTGATCCTGACCACGGTGACCGACGTGGTGGGCTTCATGGCCTTCCTGGGACTGGCCACGCTGTTCCTGCTATGACCGCTGTCTCACCCAAGCCACCATAAACACGATCCCCCGCCGATGGCGGGGGATCGTGTTTACGGCCATGTGCACGGCGGATCGGTCAGGTCTCGCGATTGCTCTCGGCCAGGTCGACCAGCTCACGCACGGCCACCGCGAAGAGCGGGAAACCGCCATGGCTGCCGCTGCTCACCTCCTCGAGCAGGCGGCACCAGCGCCGGTGCATGCCCTGGTGGAGCGAGAGCCATTGCTCCACCCGCTCCACGGCGTCGCGCGGGCCGCCTTCCATGCCCAGCACGCTGGTGGTCAGCGCCAGCTGCTGGCGATCGATGTCATCGCGGAAGGTCTCGCGGGCCTGGGCCTGCCAGCTGTCGCGCACCTTGAGATCGGTGATCTGCTGGATCATCCACGGCAGTTCCAGGCGATCGCCGATCTCGTAGTACACTTCGGCGACACGCTGGGGCTTCTCGTTGGTCTGGCGGGCCGCCTGGATGATGCCGAGTGCCGCGTAGAGGCTACCGGCGGCTGCCACGGTAGAGGCCAGGGCCTCCGGCACGCCGGCCTCCGTGAGCTCGTTGCGGCGGGACTCCCAGGCCTCGTGCTCCTCGCCGCGCAGGCGCTTGCCGATGTTCTCCTGCAGCTGAGCCAGCCGCGGGGCGAAGAAGTCGATGGCATCCCGCGTGCTCATGCCGGTACGGTTGCGCAGGAACCAGCGGGTGGCACGACGCAGCATGCGCATTAGGTCGAGCATCATGGCGTACTGCACCGCGCTCGGCACCCGGTTGTCCAGCGCCTCGATCTGCTCCCACAGGCGCGGCAACTGGAAGCTGTCGCGCGCCACCACATAGGAGCGGGCGATGGTGGCACGGTCGGCGCCGGTGGAGTCGATCAGCCGGCGCACGAAGACGATGCCCATGTGGTCGACTAGGTCGTTGGCCACCTGGGTGGCGACGATCTCGCGCTTCAGGCGGTGGTCGTACATCTCCTCCTTGTAGCGCTCGACCAGCACCCCGGGAAAGATCCGCTCGACGAACTTGACGATGGTCGGGTCGTCGGGCACGTCCGAGACGATCAGGTCGCCCTTGAGCACGCTCTTGGCGTAGGAAATCAGCACCGAAAGCTCCGGCAGCAACATCCCCTGCTCGTTGGCGGCGCGCTCCTTGAGCACCTCGTCGTCGGGCAGGAACTCCAGCTCGCGGTCGATCTGGCCGGCGGCCTCCAGCTCACTGATGAAGCGCCGGAAGGGCCCGATGCCCTGCCGGGAGAGGAGCTCGGCGAGATCCAGCGCCTGGGTCTGGCGATAGTTGTCCAGCAGCACCAGGTCCGAGACCTCGCCGGTCATGTCGGCGAGCAGCTGGTTGCGCTGCTTCTCGGTCATGTCGCCACGCTTGACTACCTCGTCGATGAGGATCTTGATGTTGACCTCATGGTCGGAGCAGTTGACCCCGCCGGCATTGTCAATGAAGTCGGTGGTGACCCGTACGCCCTGGGCGGCCGCTTCCATGCGCCCGCGCTGGGTGAGGCCGAGGTTGCCGCCCTCGCCGATGACGCGACACTGCAGCTCGCGGCCATCGATGCGCAGGCCGTCGTTGGCCTTGTCCCCCACCTGGGCGTCGGTCTCCTCACTGCTCTTGACGTAGGTGCCGATGCCGCCGTTCCACAGCAGGTCGACCCGTGACTTGAGCATGGCGCGGATCAGCTCGTTAGGGGCGAGCTTGTCCTCCTTTATGCCGAACAGCGCCTTCATCTGCTTGGAGATGGGGACGGTCTTGGCCGAGCGCTTGAACACCCCGCCGCCCTCGGAGATCAGCTCGGCGTTGTAGTCCTCCCAGCTGGAGCGCGGCAGGGCGAACAGACGCTGGCGCTCGGCGAAGCTCGCCGCCACGTCCGGGGTCGGGTCGACGAAGATATGCAGGTGGTTGAAGGCTCCCACCAGGCGGATCCTGTCGGAGAGCAGCATGCCGTTGCCGAAAACGTCGCCCGCCATGTCACCGATGCCGAGCACCGTGAACTCGTCCTGCTGGGTGTTCAGCCCCAGGCCGCGGAAGTGGCGCTTGACCGATTCCCAGGCGCCCTTGGCGGTGATGCCCATCTTCTTGTGGTCGTAGCCGTTGGCCCCGCCCGAGGCGAAGGCATCGCCCAGCCAGTGGCCGTACTCGGCCGAGATCTCGTTGGCGATGTCGGAGAAGGTCGCGGTGCCCTTGTCGGCGGCCACCACCAGGTAGGCGTCGTCGTCGTCGTGGCGCACCACATCCCGAGGCGGCACGATCTCGCCCCCCACGCGGTTGTCAGTGACGTCGAGCAGGGCGCGGATGAAGGTCTTGTAGCAGGCAATGCCCTCCTGCTGGATGGCGTCGCGGTCCCCGCCCTCGGGAAGGCGCTTGCAGATGAAGCCGCCCTTGGCACCCACCGGCACGATCACCGCGTTCTTGACCTGCTGCGCCTTGACCAGGCCGAGCACCTCGGTACGGAAGTCCTCGAAGCGGTCGGACCAGCGCAACCCGCCCCGCGCGACCTTGCCACCGCGCAGGTGCACCCCTTCCAGGCGCGGCGAGCAGACGAAGATCTCGTAGGCCGGCCGCGGCTTGGGCATGCCGGTGACCCGGGAAGGCTCCATCTTGAAGGACATGTAGTCCTTGTGACGGCCATCGTCACTCTTCTGGTAGTAGTTGGTGCGCTGGGTTGCCTGGATCAGCTCCATGAAGCGGCGCAGCAGCTGGTCATCGTTGAGGCTGGCGACATCGTCGAGCAGACGGATGATGCGTGTCGTGCAGGCCTCGATCTCGCCTTCCGGCGGACGTTCGGCCGGATCGAAGCGCAGCTCGAAGAGCGTCACCAACTCGCGAGTGATCTCCGGATGGTTGACCAGGGTGGTGGCCATGTAGCCCTGGGAGACACCAAAGCGGATCTGCTTGAGGTAGCGGGCATAGCCCCGCAGCATGGCCACCTCGCGCCAGTCCAGGTTGGCGCCGATGATCAGCCGGTTGAAGGGGTCGTTGTCGGCGTCCCCGTTCCAGATACGCTGGAAGGCCTCGACGAAAGGCCCGCGCATCTCCTGCAGGTTTACCTCGGTACTGGTGTGGTGCTCCAGGTCGAAGTCGTGGATCCAGTAGCTGGCATCCCGCGCCTCCAGCTCGTAGGGGCGCTCGCCGATCACCCTGAGACCCAGGTTCTCCATCATTGGCAACACGTCGGAGAGCGGGATGGGCTGGTCACGGTGGAACAGCTTGAGGTTGACCCCGCTGCCCTCCTCCTCGACCAGTCGGTAGAGGGAGAGCGCCAGCGGACAGCCATCATCCAGTTCGCTGATGTGCTGCAGATCGTAGACCGCGGTGCGTGCAGAGAAGTCGTCGCGATAGCTGGCGGGGAAGGCATCGCGGAAGCGGTCCATCAGCAGGTTGGCCTGCTCCTCGCCGAACCCCTCGATGGCGGCGCCCTGGAGGTCGTCGCGCCAGTTGCGGGCCAGCGTCGCCAGCTTGGCTTCCAGCCGCCGCAGGTCGTAGTCCGCCGGCTGATCCCCCGTGAAGCGCAGGATGAACTGGATGCGGGCCAGCACCGACTCAGAGAGGTAGGTGTTGAAGTCGCCGAAGGTGGCGTCGAGCTCCTCGCAGAGCATGTCCTGGATGCGCAGACGCAGCTCGGTGGAGAAGACGTCGCGCGGCACGAAGGCCAGGCAGGAGTAGAACTTGCCGGAGCGGTCCTCGCGGATGAACAGCCGCACCCGACGCCGCTCGCGCATGTCGAGGATGCCCAGGGCCGTCTGGGTCAGCTCGTCGGTATCGATCTGGAAGAGATCATCGCGGGGATAGACCTCGAGGATATGCAGCAGGTGCTTGCCGTTGTGGCCCTTGGGATTGAAGCCGGACTTGTCCATCACCGTCTTGATCTTGCGGCGCAGGATCGGCACGTTGCGCGGCGACTCGTTGTAGACGGTGGCGGTGTAAAGACCGAGGAAGCGCCGCTCGCCGATGACCCGCCCCTGGTCATCATAGCGGTCGATCGAGATGTAGTCGGGATAGGTCGGGCGATGGATGCGCGCATGGTGGGCGCTCTTGGCGAACGAGAGCAGTTGGGGGACCAGCACGTAGTGGTCCCCCTCGACACCCTGGTCGGTGCGGATACGCTCCTGGTAACGGGGCTGGTCGAGGCGGAACACGCCCAGCTTGCTCTCGTCGACCCGATCGAGGCGCTGCCGCCCCTCGGCTTCGTGGACGACATACTCGTCGTAACCCAGGAAGGTGAAGTTGTCATGCAGCAGCCACTCGAGGAAGGTGATGGCCTCCTCATGGTCGGCGGCATCGATCTGCTCCGGGCGCGAGGCCTTGAGCTCGGCGACGGCCGCCCGGGCCTGCTCGCGCATCGGCTCGAAGTCGGCCACCGCGGTGCGCACGTCGCGCAGCACCTCCTGCAGGCTCGCCTCGATGTCCTCGAGCAGCGTCGGGTCCGAATGGCGGTCGACCTCGATGGCGATCAGCGATTCCCGGCCCTGCGGGGCGTCGGCCTGCCGCGTCGGGGTGACCCGCATGAGCCGGTGCTGGCCATCGCGCTCCGTCGCCAGCACCGCATTGTGGATGGCATGGACGGTCATGCCGCGTCGGTTGAGCTCGATGCGTACCGAGTCGACCAGGAAGGGCATGTCCTCATGGAGCACGGCGATGAAGGTGTGGGTGGACTGCCAGCCATGCTGCTCGAAGTCGGGATTGAACACCCGCACCTTGGGGTCGGCAGGATCGAACTGCTGCAGGAAGTGCCACACGGAGAGGGTGGCGCCATAGATGTCGTCGAGACGGCGGTCGGCCAGGTCATCGAGCGGTACCGTGGCATAGAAGTGGCGGGCGAAGGCCCCGACCTGGGCGGCCTTGTCCTCGTCCAGACGGCCTTGCAGCCGCTCCTCGAGTTGCTTGAGCAGATCCTGGCGGGTCTCCTCGTGTGCGACGTGTTGCATCCATCACCTCGGCTGCCTGCGGCCGCCGAAGGCGGCCGGGAGAACTTGACGTGGCGGCCTCCTGGCCGCATCGCCTTCCAGCTTACGTCACTTCCCGAGCCCACCCCAGCCACATGCCCCTTCGCTCATGGAGCATGTCGGTTGCGCATCGCCGCTTGACATCGAGCCGGCCACGTCGGTCCGTACCCCTCAGTCACGTCGCTCCAGCAGGACCCCGCATTCACAGTGGTGCGTCCAGGGAAACTGGTCGAAGAGCGCGAAACGCCGGACGTCGTGGGTGCGGGTCAGCGTCTCTAGGTTGTCGGCCAGGGTCTCGGGGTTGCATGAAATATAGACGATACGCGCATAGTCGCTGAGCTGCCGGCAGCTTTCCTCATCAAGCCCCGCCCGGGGCGGGTCGACCAGCACCGTGGAGAACGCGTAGTCGTCGAGGGCCATCTCGGTCACCCGACGCCCACCCTTCTCGCCCTGCAGGGCCTGGGAGAACTCCTCGGCGGACATGCGGCCGACCTCGGCGTTGCCGATGCCGTTGGCCTCCAGATTGACCCGGGCACTGGCCACCGAGGTGCGCGAGATCTCGGTGGCCAGTACCCGCCGGAAGTTGCCGGCCAGCGCCACGGTGAAGTTGCCGTTGCCGCAGTAGAGCTCCACCAGGTCACCGTCCTGGCTGCCGCGGGTGACATCCCGGGCCCAGGCCAGCATCGCGCGGCAGATCTCGGCATTGGGCTGGGTGAAGCTGTTCTCCACCTGCTGGTAGACCAGGTCGTCGCCGTCCACCGCCAGGTGCTCCCACACATGGTCACGTGCCAGCACCAGCCGCTGCTTGCGGGCGCGGCCGATGACCATGATGCCCAGTGCCTGCTGGAGGGCCCGGGCCTCGGCCTCCCAGGCCTCGTCGAGCCGGCGATGGTAGATCAGGGTGACCAGCGCCTCGCCGGAGAGGGTGGTGAGGAACTCGATCTGGAACAGCCGGCGGCGCAGCAGGTCGTTGTCGCGGATGGCATCGAGCAGCCGCGGCATGAGGTCGTTGATCTGCCGGCTGGCCACCGGGTAGTCGTCCAGGCGGATCACCGTCTTGCGTTTCGGATCCTCGGGGTCCACCTCGAACATGGCATAGAAGAGGTCATCCCCCTCGTGCCAGAGGCGGAATTCGCAGCGCTGGCGATAGTGACTCGGCGGCGAGGGAAACACCTCGAGCATCGGCGGCGCGAAGCGGGCGAAGTCACGGGTGATGCGCTCGCGCTTGGCCTCGAGCTGCTGGTCATAGCGGGCGGGGTCGACGACGGGAATGGCCACGGCGGCTCCTGGGATGAAGATGGCAAGATTGAGGGGGTTACGGTGATGCCGACACTCGCTCGGCTCAGGCGGGATGCAGCAGCCTCGGCGGGGCGAAGCCGAAGGTGGCCAGTCCCCTGCCCAGGCGTTCGTCGGGGGCGGTGATGAAACTCGGCTCGCTGCCCTGGCGAGGGGCGAGAGCCGTCACCACCTGGGCCACCCGCCGGGCGATGGCCTCGCCGGAGTCGATCCAGGTCACCTGCCGCGGCGCCTCCTCGACCAGCCACGAGGCCAGCAGCGGGAAGTGGGTGCAGCCGAGCACCACGGTATCCAGTTCCGGATCCTTCCACAGCGGGGACAGGGCCTGGCGCAGGGTCGCCCGGTCGGGAAGCTCCCCGGCCACCAGGCGCTCCGCCTCGGTGACCAGGGCGTCCGCGGCGACCCGGGTCACCCTGCAGTCGGCGGCGAAATCCTGGATCAGCTGCCGGGTGTAGGGCCGTGATACCGTGGCACTGGTCGCCAGCAGCCCGAGATGGCGCGTCCGGCTCATCTGAGCCGCCGGCTTGATGGCGGGCACGGTGCCGACCACGGGAATCGCCAGGCACGTGCGCAGGGCGTCAAGCGCCAGGGTGCTGGCGGTATTGCAGGCCACCACCAGGGCGCTGCAGCCGCTGGCCGCCACGGCGGCCTCGCAGACGGCCCGGATGCGCGGCACCAGCCAGGCGTCCTCGCGCTGGCCATAGGGCAGCATGGCATTGTCGCAGGCATAGGCCAGGGCGGCCTCGGGCAGGCGCCGGCGCAGCGCCTGGACCACCGACAGCCCGCCGACGCCGGAATCGAAGACCAGGATCGGACCGGCCATCACCCTGACCCCCGACGCCGCAGGGCCGGGTGACGCGAGCAGGACGATGGCAGGGCGAAGAGGGACAGGTTGGGCATGACGAACAATTGGCCGCTGAGAATGCCGGCCATTCTACCCCAGACCCGGGGTCGAGCCGAAACGCCGGCCCTATGCGGTCAGGTCATCGGCTCGGGGGCATCTCTCAGCTCGGCGTAGAGCTCGGGGTAGGCCTCCTGCAGCCGCTCGAGCTGCGCCTGGGCGCCCTCGGGGAGCGCCGCCGCGAGGGCCTCGAGATCCTGGTCGTTGAAGTTCTCACGGATCAGCGGGAACAGCAGCTCACGCTCGTCACGCAGGTAGGCACGGTGACTCTCCAGATAGGCCTTGAGGTCCTCGGCGAAGCGATCCATGGGCACCACGGCATCCATCAGGATCATATCGAGGTCGTTGGACAGCCGCTTTAGCCGGGACTGCAGCGCCCGATAGTCCCGGGACAGGCGCTCGGTGACCTCGGCGCTGGAGGGATCCAGTTCCTTGAGGCGCTCGGTACAGACCTTCTCGAGAGGCTGGGTGAAGCCTTCCTGATAGTCGAGGATGTAATCGACGACCTCCCGGACCAGCTGGAAGTTGGGACGCTCGCCGCACGCCAGGGACTTCTGCTTGAGCTGCAGGACGTGCAACATGCGCGCCATGTTGGCATGATCCTGACGCAACTGCTTCAGCATGGGCATGACGGGAGTCTCCTCTGTGGCGATGTGGTACAGAAGGCTGTCTATCTTGGATTCGCCGCGGCAGGTCGGGTTCACCGAGCCATGGCCCCCGGCAAGGCCGACCTGTCTCAAGCTAGCCCCTCGGGGGGAATTCCGCCTGTCGCCCAAGGTCGTATTGCCTGCGACGACACATCCACTCTAGCAGTCGCGAGCCAAGGAGTCAGAAATGGATCTATTCCAGGGCAACACCCCCGACGATGCCGCGCCGCTCGCCTACCGCATGCGCCCGCGCAGGCTCGAGGACTATGTGGGGCAGCAGGCGCTGGTCGGCCCTGGCAAGCCGCTGGCGCGCATGGCCGAGAGCGGCGTGGTGCGCTCGATGATCCTCTGGGGCCCCCCGGGGACCGGCAAGACCACCCTGGCCGAGATCCTCGCCGAGGTGTCCGGCGCCCACCTGGAGCACCTCTCGGCGGTGATGGCCGGGGTGAAGGAGATCCGTGCCGCCGTCGATCGGGCCCGGGACATGCAGGCCCGCCATCGCCCCACCCTGCTGTTCCTCGACGAGATCCACCGCCTCAACAAGAGCCAGCAGGACGCCCTGCTGCCCCACGTGGAGTCGGGTCTGCTGACGCTGATCGGCGCCACCACGGAGAATCCCTCCTTCGAGGTCAACTCGGCGCTTCTATCCCGGGCACGGGTGCACGTCCTGAAGTCGCTCGCCGAGGAGGAGCTCGTGGAGGTGATGCAGCGAGCGCTGGACGACGAGGCGCGTGGCCTGGGCGCCCGGCGGATCCAGGTGGACGACGGGGTGCTGGCGCTGCTGGCCCGAGCCGCCGCCGGCGATGCCCGCCGCGCCCTGGGCCTGCTGGAGACCGCCTGTGACTTCACGGTGGCCGAGGGCGACGGCGAGCGCCTGCCTCACCAGGCACTGGAAGACGTCATCGGCCACCAGGCCAGCGCCTTCGACAAGCAGGGCGACCACTTCTACGACCTGCTCTCGGCGATCCACAAGTCGGTACGCTCCTCGCGACCGGACGCCGCCCTGCTCTATATCGCCCGGTTCCTGCAAGGCGGCGGCGACCCGCTGGACGTGATCCGCCGCCTCGCGGCCATCGCCTCGGAAGACGTGGGCAACGCCGACCCGCGTGCCCTGCCCCTGGTGATGGCCGCCTGGGACGCCTACCTGCGCCTGGGGGACTACGAGGGCCAGCGCGCCATCGCCCACGCCGCCATCCACCTGGCGGTGGCCCCCAAGAGCAACGCCATCGACCGGGCCTGGAAGGCCGCCAAGGCCTTCGTGGCGGACCAGCCACAGCTGGAAGTGCCGAGCTACCTGCGCAACGCCCCGACCAAGCTGATGGCGTCCCTGGGTCACGGCCAGGGCTACCGCTATGCGCACCACGAGCCCCACGGCTATCCGGCCGGCAGCAGCCATGACTGCTGGCCATCCGCCGTCCCTCGCCAGCACTTCTATGCGCCCACGGAATATGGCCAGGAGAAGCGCTACGGCCAGCTCATGGCCTGGCGGGAGCAGCTCGACGCCGAGGCGGACGACGCTGGCGCGTAGCAGCCAAGCAGCCAAGCAGCCAAGCAGCCAAGCAGCCAAGCAGCCAAGCAGGATAACCTAGCCCCAAAAAGAACCCCCGCCGGACCTGACATCCGACGGGGGCACGCATTCCTTGCCTCAACGCCTGCCCCCCCGCCACCGAACAGCTTGGCGGCTCGGCGCTTTCAGCTCGGCGCTTTACTGCGTATCCCGGATCACGTCGGTGCCTTCGGGGATCTCGAAGGTAAAGCGACTGTCGTCCAGCGGTTCGTTCATGCGCACGTTGTCGAACTCGATGGCGGTGCGCTGCCCGGTGCTGTCGGTCATCTGCAGCAGGTCCAGCGCCTCGCCGCGGAAGGTCATCTGCAGTTCCTCGAACAGGGTATCGCCATCCTTGGGCACCAGGGTGAAGGTCTCGCTGCCACCCTGCTGGCGACGGGTGACGTCATAGCTGCCGGTCAGCTCGTCGGCACTGCCGGAGAGCAGCAGGGCCGGGGTATGGGTCACCCGCTGGTCCAGCGCCTGCACGGTCGCCTGCTCCAGGTCCGGGTCGTAGAGGGTGACCTCCTCGCCGGCGGAGATCACCAGCTGTTCGTAGGGGGCATCCACTTCCCAGCGGAACTTGCCGGGACGCGACAACCACATGCGGCCACGGGCCTCCTGCAGGCGCTGGCCGCTGCCATCGAGGATCTGCTGCTCGAAGTCCGCCACGTAGGTCTCGAGCGGCTCGAGAATGTCCGCCAGGCGCTCGGCGCCTTCGCTGGCGAGGGCCGACATCGGCATGGCGAGCGTCATGGTCAACGCGGCGAGAGTCTTCTTCACTGTCATCGTCTCTGTCTCCCTGAACGGGTCCATCATGGCATCCTGTCACTCGGACCCGGGACACCCCGGCGGGTTGCATCCCGGCCGGGGCTTCCATCATTGCTGCAAGGTTGCAACGCGTCAGTCGCCCACCGGCGGCGGGGCCAGCACCTCACGCGCACCATTGGTGCCCATGGTGGAGACCACCCCGGCCATCTCCATGGACTCGACCAGCCGCGCGGCCCGGTTGTAGCCGATCTTGAAGCGGCGCTGCACCGCCGAGATGGAGGCTCGACGACTCTCGGTGACGAAGGCCACCGCCTCGTCGTAGAGGGCATCCTGCTCGGCGTCGTCATCACCGCCGCCCTCGGCCTCCAGGCCGGTGAGGGCCTCGGCGGAGACGCCGCCGGAGAGGATCTCGTCGATGTACTCCGGCTCGCCGCGCCGCTTCCAGTCCTCGACCACCCGATGCACCTCGTCGTCGTCGACGAAGGCACCGTGTACCCGGGTCGGCATGCCCGACCCGGCCGGCAGGTAGAGCATGTCGCCATGGCCGAGCAGGTTCTCGGCGCCCCCCTGGTCAAGGATAGTGCGCGAGTCGACCCGGGACGAGACCTGGAAGGCCATGCGGGTGGGGATGTTGGCCTTGATCAGGCCGGTGACCACGTCCACCGAGGGGCGCTGGGTGGCGAGAATCAGGTGGATGCCGGCGGCCCGGGCCTTCTGGGCCAGCCGCGCGATCAGCTCCTCGACCTTCTTGCCGACGATCATGAACATGTCGGCGAACTCGTCGATCACCACCACGATATAGGGCAGCTTCTCGAGCACCGGCGGCGACTGGTGCATCTCCCAGGGCTGGGGCTCCCAGAGCGGGTCAGCCACCTGGGCGCCGGCCCGCTCGGCCTCGTCGAGCTTGCCGTTGAAGCCGGCGATGTTGCGCACGCCCATGGAGGCCATCAGCTTGTAGCGACGCTCCATCTCGGCCACGCACCAGCGCAGCGCATTGGCGGCCTCCTTCATGTCGGTGACCACCGGCGCCAGCAGGTGCGGGATGCCGTCGTAGACGGACAGCTCCAGCATCTTGGGGTCGACCATGATCATGCGCAGCTCGTCGGGTGTCGCCTTGAGCAGCATGGAGATCAGCATGGCATTGACCCCCACCGACTTGCCCGAGCCGGTGGTGCCGGCCACCAGCAGGTGGGGCATCTTGCCGAGGTTGGCCACCACCGGGCCGCCGCCGATGTCCTGGCCCAGTGCCAGGGTCAGCGCCGAGGCCTCCTGCTGGTAGCGGTCGGAGTCGATCACCTCGCGCAGACGGATCATGGCGCGATGCGGATTGGGAATCTCGATGCCCACGGTCGGTCGGCCGGGGATCACCTCGACCACCCGCACGCTCTTGACCATCAGCGAGCGCGCCAGATCCTTGGCCAGGTTACTGATCTTGGAGACCTTCACGCCGGCCGCCGGCTTGATCTCGAAGCGGGTGATCACCGGGCCCGGCCAGGTATCGACCACCTCGGCCTTGACGCCGTATTCGCGCAACCGCGTCTCGAGCAGTTCGGCCATCTCGGCCAGCTGCTGCTCGGAGTAGTTACGCTGCTGGGGCTGTGGCGGCGTCAGCAGCCGCAGGCTGGGCAGGTCGCCATCGGGCTCGGGCAGCTGGTCGAGCACCGGGCGTTGGTTCTGCAGGTGCTCCACGGTCCACAGTGCCGGCCCCTCGGGCTCGTCGGCGGCCTCGCGCCCCTGCTCGGCGGTTGCCACCCGCGGCGCTGCCTCAGGCACCGGCTCCGGCGGGGCAATCCCCGGCTCACGCTGGCTGGTCGCCGCCTCCCGGACATCCATGGCGTCTTCGCTCGCCGGTTCCCAGGCCAGATGGGGCTCGCCCGCATCGTCGGGTTCCTCCCAGTCGGTGTCCTGCCAGTCGACCAGACCCGGCTCACGGCGCCGCCCCTCACGGGCAGGCGAGTGCGGCGAGGCACCCGAGGAGGCCCGGGCGGGGGGCGGTGCAGCGTCTTCCTCGTCGCCCTTGGCGCCGCCGGAGGAGGCCTCGACGGCCCCGCCGAGGCGGGCCTCGTCACGATCCGCGCGCAGGGCGGGGCCATGCCAGGCCGGCATCACCTCGTCGTCATCGGGCAGCACCGGTTCGGGCACCGTCTCCGGGACCCGGCGTGCGCTGTCCTTGTCGCGACCCTCCTGCCCGACGCGCGACGTCTCGCCAGGCACGGGAGGAACGGTTTGGCGAGCCTGCGGCGTCGGCTCGGGTGCGGCCTGGGGGACCCTGGCGTCAGCGGACATCCCCTCGATGGGGGGCGAGGCGGCAGGCATCCGCTGCTCCCCCGGCGGGGTGATTGCCACCCGCGGCTCCACGGCCTCACGGGAGGCCCGGGCGGTGTAGGCCGCCTCGGGCTTCTTGGCCGAGGGCGTGCGCTCGGGCACTTCCCAGGGAATGTCGGTCTCGCCGTCGTTGCCGAAACCGGGTTCGCGGCGCGAGACCCCGTCAGCGGCCAGCACCGGTTCGGCCTCGCGACGACGACCGCCCCCCAGACGCTGCCACCAGCGGGGCCGTTGATCGTCCCCGGGCGAGGCCTCGTCGGCGCCTCGCTCATCGGCCTCGGCGACCGAGGGCTCGCTTTCCTCCCGGGCCTGGTCGCGCCGTTCGGCGCGTCGTTCACGCACCAGGCCGAAACGGTCAGCCACCCAGCGCCACAACACCAGGCTGCGGTGCCCCAGTTCGTCCATCACCGTCAGCCAGGAGAGTCCGGTGAACAGGGGGAAGCCACAGAGCAGGGCGGCTACGGCGAGCAAACCGGTCCCGCCCGTCCCCACCAGGGGGATAAGGGCGCCGACCAGCCCCTCGCCGAGGATGCCCCCCGTGGAATAGGGCAAGGGGCCATCGGGGCGGTAGAAGTGCAGCGCCCCCAGGGTGGTGGAGCCCAGCAGCAGCAGCACGAGCCCCCCGCAGCGCACCGCCAGGGCAGTGGCATCCCACTCGAAGCGCACCTGCCGCGAGCGGATCAGCCACCAGGCGGCGAACCCCAGCATGCCGGGCCACCACAGGGCACTGACACCGAACAGCGAGTAGAGCACATCGGCGAGCCAGGCCCCGATGGGCCCCATCCAGTTGGCGACCTCGGTCTCGGGGCCGCTGCGCGACCAGCCGGGATCCTGGGCGCGGAAGCTGTAGAGCGCCAGCAGCAGGAACACACAGGCGGCCAGCAGCAGGATCACCACGCCCTCGCGCGCCGACCCCTGCAGCCGCAGGCCGAAGCGCTTCGCCGTCTCCCTGGCATTCGCCGCCGTCACCCGACGTGACGAGGTCCTCTTCTTGACACTCAAGCGGCCATCCCCCTTGCGCCAACATGGCGTCTTCTGGATTTCACTGAGCTCAATCATACCGAGCAAGTGCTCACCATCACAGGGGCCTGCATGCCTTGAGCCCCACCCCGCCGCACGGCAGACTGGGCGGGTCGTCAACGAGGAAGACGCTGCCCATGCTCCCCTGGCTCCCTGACCGCCCCGTGGGCTTCCCGCCCGTCGCGTCTGCCCTGCGCGACCCCGACGGCCTGCTGGCCGCCGGCGGGGCCCTGACCCCGGAATGGCTGCTGGCCGCCTATCGCCGCGGCATCTTCCCGTGGTTCAGCAATGACCAGCCGGTCCTGTGGTGGAGCCCGGACCCGCGCATGGTGTTGTTTCCGGACGAGATTCGGGTGCGGCGCAGCCTCACCAAGCGGCTGCGCAACGGCGGGTTCCGGGTCACCGCCGACACCGTCTTCGAACGGGTGGTGGCGGCATGCGCGGCCCCCCGCGACGGCCAGCCCGGCACCTGGATCACCGCCGAGATGCGGGCGGCCTATGGGCGCCTGCACCGGCTGGGCGCCGCCCGTTCGGTGGAGGTCTGGCGCGCAGGCGAGCTGGTGGGCGGCCTCTACGGGGTGGCCATGGGGCCGGTGTTCTTCGGCGAATCAATGTTCTCCCGTCAGGCGGATGCCTCGAAGGTGGCACTGGTGCATCTCGCTCGCGCCATGGCCGCCGGGGGTGGCCGGCTGATCGACTGCCAGATGCACACCGGCCACCTGGCCAGCCTGGGGGCCAGGGACATCGCCCGGAGCGAGTTCATCGGCTATCTTGAACAGTGGCTGGGCGATGCCGGCAGTGACTGCCGGGAGACGGTCGACGGCGCCTTGGCACCGACCTGGTCCTTCGATGCGATCGACACCCTTGCATGACCGGGCCACCGATTCAGAGGAGATGGCAGCCTTGAGCAGCAATGCCCCCCGGCAGCCGGTCAGGGACCTGCGTTTCTTCCTGACCGTGCCCCATGCCTGCAGCTACCTGGAAGGCCGCGAGGCGACCACCCTGTTCCTCGACCCTCAGGAGTCGCCGGGCCAGGGCGTCTACGATGCCCTGGCCCTGCTCGGCTTCCGCCGCAGCGGCCGTCACCTCTATCGCCCACACTGCGATGCCTGCAACGCCTGCATCTCGGTACGTATCCCGGTGGCCGAGTTCGCGCCGAATCGCACCCAGCGCAAGCTGGCCCACCGCAATGCCGACCTGACGCTGCACGTGCGCCCCGCCCTCTTCGATGCCGAACACTATGCGCTTTATGCCCACTACGTCCGGACCCGTCACGCCGACGGCGACATGTATCCACCGAGTCACGAGCAGTACCGTACCTTCCTGACCCTCGACCAGACCTATGCCCGGCTGCTGGAGTTCCGCCTCGACGGCCGGCTGGTGGCCGTCTCGGCCTTCGATCAGCTCGAGCACGGCCTCTCGGCCATCTACACCTTCTTCGATCCCGCGCCGGAACTGGAGCGTCGCTCGCTGGGCACCTTCGCCGTGCTCTCGCTGATCCAGCGGGCCCGGGACCAGGGCTTGCCACACATCTATCTGGGCTACTGGATACGTGAGTGCCGCAAGATGAACTACAAGCAGTCCTTCCGACCGCTGGAGATGCTCGACGGCCGCCACTGGCGACGCATGATTGCCATGTAAGAGTGACCGGTGGGCAGGTTCCTTTGCCTTGACGAGCGGCATGCGGCACAATATCGCGCTATCCTGTCGGCACGGGCGGCGAGGCCGTGAGACCGTGCCGCCTTCTTTCGTCATCATCAGCGAGGAACCGCCTATATGGCACGTGAAGACCATATCGAAATGGAAGGCGTCGTGGTCGATACCCTTCCCAACACCATGTTCCGCGTCGAGCTGGAGAACGGCCACGTGGTTACCGCCCATATCTCGGGCAAGATGCGCAAGCACTACATCCGCATCCTCACCGGCGACAAGGTGAAGGTCGAGCTGACCCCCTACGACCTGTCCAAGGGCCGCATCGTCTACCGCGCCCGCTGAGCCTCGGCCGGGCACGCCACAACGCCCCGCCCCCAGACTCGAGCGCCGGCCGCACCCCGCGTCCGCCGCCTCCCCCGCTGCAAGGCCTGAACGAACAACGCCCCGTCCGCAGACAGGGCGCTGTGTGACGCTGGGTGCCCGAGCCCCGTCAAGGGGCGTCGGCCAGTTCCGACTCCGTGGATAGGTGGAGCTCGCCATCTTCCACGCTGACGTGCACCACCCCGCCGTGCTCGGCCAGCTCGCCAAACAGGATCAGCTCGGCCAGCGGCTTCTTGAGCTTCTCCTGGATCAGGCGAGCCATCGGGCGTGCCCCCATGTCGGGGTCGTAGCCCTTCTCGGCAAGCCAGTCCCGGGCGGCCTCGTCCACGTCGAGCTGGACCCGCTTCTCGTCGAGCTGCGCCTGGAGCTCGACCAGGAACTTATCCACCACGTTACGCACCACCGAGGTGGGCAGGGAATGGAACTGGATGATGCCGTCCAGGCGGTTGCGGAACTCCGGCGAGAAGGTCTTGCGAATCACCTCCATGGCGTCCGTGGAGTGGTCCTGGGTCTGGAAGCCGATGGAGCGCCGCGTGGCCTGCTCGACCCCGGCGTTGGAGGTCATGATCAGGATCACGTGACGGAAGTCCGCCTCGCGGCCGTTGTTGTCGGTCAGGCGGCCGTGGTCCATGACCTGCAGCAGCAGGTTGAAGACCTCGGGATGCGCCTTCTCGATCTCGTCGAGCAGCAGCACGCAATGGGGCTGCTTGGTGATCGCCTCGGTCAGCAGGCCTCCCTGGTCATAGCCGACGTAGCCGGGAGGCGCGCCGATCAGCCGCGACACGGTGTGGCGCTCCATGTACTCCGACATGTCGAAACGCACCAGCTCGATGCCCATGATATGGGACAGCTGCCGAGCCACCTCGGTCTTGCCCACCCCGGTCGGGCCGGCGAACAGGAAGCTGCCCACTGGCTTGTCCGGCGACTTGAGGCCGGCCCGCGACAGCTTGATCGCCGCGGCAAGGCTGTCGATCGCCTCGTCCTGGCCGAACACCAGCATCTTCAGGTCGCGATCGATGTTGGCCAGCAGCTTTCGGTCGGAGCTGGAGACGCTCTTCGGCGGGATCCGCGCGATGGAGGCCACCACCGCCTCGACCTGGTCAACGTCGATGGTGTCCACGCGCACCTCCGGCGGCAGTAACCGCTGGTGGGCGCCGGCCTCGTCGATCACGTCGATGGCCTTGTCGGGCAGGTGGCGATCGTTGATGTAGCGGTCCGACAGCCGGGCGGCACTCTCCAGGGCCGCATCGGTGTACTTCAGCTGGTGGTGCTCCTCGAAGCGCGAGCGCAGTCCCTTGAGGATGCGGGTGGTGTCCTCCACCGAGGGCGCCATGACATCGACCTTCTGGAAACGGCGCGCCAGGGCGCGATCCTTCTCGAAGATGCCGCGGTACTCCTGGAAGGTGGTGGAGCCGATGCAGCGCAGCTCTCCCGAGGAGAGCAGCGGCTTGAGCAGGTTGGAGGCGTCCATCACTCCCCCGGAGGCAGCGCCGGCGCCGATCACGGTGTGAATCTCATCGATAAAGAGGACCGCATTGGGCTGCTTGCGCAGTTCGGCCAGTAGGTTCTTGAGCCGCTTCTCGAAGTCGCCGCGATACTTGGTGCCGGCCAGCAGGGCACCCATGTCCAGGGAGTAGACCACCGCATCGCTGATGACGTCGGGCACGTCCTCCTCGACGACGCGCTTGGCCAGTCCCTCGGCGATGGCGGTCTTGCCCACGCCGGCCTCGCCGACCAGCAGCGGGTTGTTCTTGCGCCGGCGGGCCAGGATCTGCACCACCCGCTCGAGCTCGTGGTCGCGGCCGATCAGCGGATCGATCTTGCCCAGCCGCGCCTGCTCGTTGAGGTTGGTGGCATAGCTGGTAAGCGGGTTGGAGCCGGTCTCGGCGCCGCCCTCCTCGGCCTCCTCGGCCTCCGGCGAGGGAGACGACTGGCTCTGGCCATGACCGGCCACCTTGGAGATACCATGGGCGATGTAGTTGACGGCATCGACCCGCGCGACGTTCTGCTGCTTGAGGAAGTAGACCGCCTGGCTCTCCTGCTCGGAGAAGATCGCCACCAGCACGTTGGCGCCGGTGACCTCGCTCTTGCCGGAGGACTGGACATGGAAGACGGCACGCTGGAGCACGCGCTGGAAGCCCAGGGTCGGCTGCGTCTCCCGGTCCGACTGGTCCTCGGGGATCAGCGGCGTGGTGGAATTGATGAAATCCTGCAGGTCGGACCGCAGCTTGTCGAGGTTGGCCCCGCAGGCACGCAGCACGTCCGCCGCCGAGGCGTTGTCGAGCAGCGCCAGCAGCAGGTGCTCCACGGTCATGAACTCGTGGCGCTTGGAGCGGGCCACGGTGAAGGCCGTGTTCAGGGTCAGTTCAAGTTCTTTACTCAGCATGGCAGTCCCCTTCTCGCCGCCCAGGGCTTCGTGTCGGATCATTCATGGTCCGGCATCATCAACATCGGGTACAAACGGTGCCGTTGCAAGTCTCCCTTCAACGCAGGACCGTCACTGTCCCTCTTCGACCATGCCGCTCAGTCAGCCGCCTCGATGTCGCACAGCAGCGGATGCTGACACTCTCTTGCATATTGATTGACCTGATGGCTTTTGGTTTCCGCGATGTCGCGGGTGAAGACGCCACAGGTGGCCTTTCCCCGGGTGTGCACGGTCAGCATCACCTGCACCGCGGTCTCGCTGTCCATGTGGAAGAAGGTCTGCAGCACCTCGACCACGAACTCCATGGGAGTGAAGTCATCGTTGTGCAGCACCACCTTGTACAGGGGGGGACGCGCCACCTTCGGGTCGGCATTCTGCACCGCCAGATCGCCGTCGTCCTCCTCGTGGCCCGGGGGCCGTGTCATGCCCCCCACCGGGGTCACCGTGGTCACTCGCCGCGCCACCTCATCGTCTCTACTGAACATAAGAGCCACTATCCATCTCGACAAGCCGGAGGCCGTCCATCATCTCAACCGTGATTGGAC
Source organism: Halomonas rhizosphaerae (assembly GCF_030010555.1). Taxonomy (GTDB): domain Bacteria; phylum Pseudomonadota; class Gammaproteobacteria; order Pseudomonadales; family Halomonadaceae; genus Halomonas; species Halomonas rhizosphaerae. Next base: position 90,407 of record NZ_JASCQP010000045.1, on the reverse strand, counting down.
GCCACCGCGCCGGCAGGGTTCACCGCCTGGGTTCGATACCAGGACGCCTTAACGCAAAGGGCCCCCATCCGCCGGGTGGCGGACGGGGGCCCCGGGTCCGGCGTCGCGACTTACATGTTGTCGGCGACGGCCTGGCCGAACTCGGAGCACTTGAGAAGCTTGGCATCGTCCATCAGGCGATGGAAGTCATAGGTGACCTCGCCCTTGGAGATGGCCTTCTCCATGCCCTTGAGCACCAGGTCGGCCGCCTCGACCCAGCCCATGTGGCGCAGCATCATCTCCGCGGAGAGGATCAGCGAGCCCGGGTTGACCTTGTCCTGGCCGGCGTACTTCGGCGCGGTACCGTGGGTGGCCTCGAACATGGCGGTCGTGTCGGAAATGTTGGCGCCCGGCGCGATGCCGATGCCGCCCACCTCGGCCGCCAGGGCGTCGGAGAGGTAGTCGCCGTTGAGGTTCAGGGTGGCGATGACGTCATACTCGGCCGGACGCAGCAGGATCTGCTGCAGCATCGCGTCGGCGATGACGTCCTTGATGACGATCTCCTTGCCGGTCCTGGGGTTCTTCATGGTCATCCACGGGCCGCCGTCGAGCAGCTCGGCACCGAACTCCTCCTTGGCGAGCTCGTAGCCCCAGTCCTTGAAGGCCCCCTCGGTGAACTTCATGATGTTGCCCTTGTGCACCAGGGTCAGTGACTCGCGGTCGTTGTCGATGGTGTACTGCAGGGCCTGACGCACCAGCCGCTTGGTGCCCTCGACGGAGACCGGCTTGACGCCGATGCCGCAGTTCTCGGGGAAGCGGATGTTCTGGACGCCCATCTCCTCGCGCAGGAACTTGATGACCTTGTCGGCCTCCTGGCTGCCGGCCTTCCACTCGATGCCGGCATAGATGTCCTCGGAGTTCTCGCGGAAGATCACCATGTCGACGTCACCCGGCTTCTTGACCGGGCTCGGCACGCCCTCGAACCAGCGCACCGGGCGCTGGCAGACGTAGAGGTCGAGCTTCTGGCGCAAGGCGACGTTCAGGGAACGAATGCCACCGCCCACCGGCGTGGTCAGCGGGCCCTTGATGGACACCACGTAGTCCTTGACCGCTTCGAGGGTCTCTTCCGGCATCCAGGTGTCGGCATCATAGACGTGCGTGGCCTTCTCGCCGGCGTAGACTTCCATCCAGTGGATCTTGCGCTCGCCGTTGTAGGCCTTCTGCACGGCGGCATCGATGGCGATCATCATCGCCGGCGTCACGTCGACACCGATGCCGTCACCCTCGATGTACGGGATGATCGGATTGTTCGGCACGTTCAGGGTGTTGTCGGCGTTGGCGGTGATCTTCTGGCCACTCTCAGGAACGACGATCTTGTTGAACCCCATGGCGAACTCCCCTTTTGGTCTATTGAGTGGAGCCCGGAGTGTACCACTCCCCCCCAGCGGGGGTAAGCTGCGCGGGACACTTGTCGACAATCTTGATAGGCTTATCACATCCGCCGGGGCGCCCGCGCATGGCACCCCCTTCCATGCCACCGCAGTGACCAGAGAGATCCACGCCCCATGCCCCACACGCCGAAGATTATCTACACCTTTACCGACGAGGCGCCTGCGCTGGCGACCCACTCGCTGTTACCGATCATCGACGCCTTCACCGATGCTGCCGGTATCGACGTGGAAACTCGCGACATCTCCCTGGCGGCACGGATTCTCTCGCAGTTTCCCGACTACCTGGCAAAGGACCAGCGTGTCGAGGATCACCTGGCCGAACTGGGCGCCTTGGCCAAGACGCCGGAAGCCAACATCATCAAGCTGCCCAACATCAGCGCTTCCATGCCGCAGCTTCATGAGGCCATAAAGGAACTGCAGGGACAGGGCTATCCCCTGCCGGACTACCCGTACGAGCCAAAGAGCGACGAAGAGACGGACATCCGGGCCCGCTACGACAAGGTCAGGGGGAGTGCCGTCAACCCGGTGCTGCGTGAAGGGAACTCCGACCGCCGTGCGCCCAAGGCCGTCAAGGCCTATGCCCGAAAGTACCCGCATCACATGGGCGAGTGGAGCCAGGCCTCGCGCAGCCACGTCTCTCACATGCACGGCGGCGACTTCTACCACGGCGAGAAGTCGATGACCCTGGATCGCGCCCGCAAGGTGAAGATGGAACTGATCACCAAGAGCGGCCAGGCACACGTGCTCAAGCCCGATATCTCGCTGCAGGAAGGCGAGGTCATCGACAGCATGTTCATGAGCAAGAAGGCACTGCTCGAGTTCTACGAGCGGGAAATCGAGGATGCGCGCAAGACCGGCGTGATGTTCTCCCTGCACGTCAAGGCGACCATGATGAAGGTCTCGCACCCCATCGTGTTCGGCCACTGCGTGAAGATCTTCTACAAGGACGCCTTCGAGAAGCACGGCGCGCTGTTCGATGAGTTGGGCGTCGACGTCAACAACGGCATGGCGAACCTGTACGAGAAGATCGACACGCTGCCCGAGACCCAGCGCGAGGAGGTCATCCGCGACCTGCACGCCTGCCACGACCAGCGGCCGGAACTGGCCATGGTGGACTCGGCGCGCGGCATCACCAACTTTCACTCGCCCAGCGATGTGATCGTGGACGCCTCGATGCCCGCCATGATTCGTGCCGGCGGCAAGATGTACGGCGCCGACGGCCGCCTCAAGGACGTCAAGGCGGTGATGCCGGAGTCGACCTTCGCGCGCATTTACCAGGAGATGATCAACTTCTGCAAATGGAATGGTGCCTTCGACCCGGCCACCATGGGCACCGTGCCCAACGTCGGCCTGATGGCCCAGAAGGCCGAGGAGTATGGCTCCCACGACAAGACCTTCGAGGCCCCGGAGGACGGTGTCGCCAACATCACCGACCTGGAGACCGGCGAGGTGCTGCTCTCCCAGACCGTCGAGGAGGGCGATATCTGGCGGATGTGCCAGGTCAAGGATGCGCCGATCCGCGACTGGGTGAAGCTGGCGGTGGAGCGCTGCCGCGACTCCGGCATGCCGGCCGTGTTCTGGCTCGACCCCTACCGCCCGCACGAGAACGAACTGATCAAGAAGGTCAGGGCCTACCTCGAGGAGCACGACACCGACGGGCTCGACATCCAGATCATGTCCCAGGTCCGGGCGATGCGCTACACCCTCGAGCGCGTGGTCCGCGGCCTCGACACCATCTCGGTGACCGGCAACATCCTGCGCGACTACCTCACCGACCTGTTTCCGATCCTGGAGCTGGGCACCAGCGCCAAGATGCTCTCCATCGTGCCCCTGATGGCCGGTGGCGGCATGTTCGAGACCGGGGCCGGCGGCTCAGCCCCCAAGCACGTCCAGCAGCTCCTCGAGGAGAACCACCTGCGCTGGGACAGCCTCGGCGAGTTCCTCGCCATGGGAGCCTCCCTGGAGCATCTCGCCAAGCGGTTCGGCAACGCCCGCGCGACCCTGCTGGCCGAGGCGCTGGACAAGGCCACCGGTGAGTTCCTCGAGCACAACAGATCGCCCTCCCGCAAGGCGGGAGAGCTGGACAACCGCGGCAGCCACTTCTACCTCGCCCTCTATTGGGCCCAGGCGCTGGCCGCCCAGGACGAGGATACCGAACTCAAGCGACTCTTCACCCGCCTGGCCGAGACGCTGACGGCCAACGAGGCGATCATTCTCGAGGAGCTGAACGGTGTGCAGGGGCACCCGGTGGACATCGGGGGGTACTACCATGCAGACCCTGAGCTGGCCCGTGCCGTCATGCGTCCCAGCAAGACCCTGAACGACGCCCTGGCCCTGGTCGCCCAGGACTGACGTATCGCCCGAGGCGACCTGCCGCCCTCTTCGGGCGGCCCTTCCGGCTCCCGTCCGCCCTTGGCGGAGGGAGCCGTTGCGTTATGGCATCGGGCGTTGATTGACGTCAGGTACTCGGTATAGTGGAAGGACACGATGAACCTTTACCTGCTGCACAAGCCCTACCGCATGCTCTCCCAGTTCACCGACCGTCGTGTCGACGAATCGGAGCGCCGCGCGACCCTGGCCGAGGTCATCGATGTGCCCGGCATCTACCCGGCGGGTCGACTCGACCATGAGTCCGAGGGGCTGCTGCTGCTCAGCGACGACGGCGAGCTGATCCATCGCATCAGCGACCCCCGCCACAAGCAGCCCAAGTCCTACCGCGTGCAGGTAGAGGGTGAGCCCGACGAGGCCGCCCTGCAGGCACTGCGCGACGGCGTCATGCTCAAGGACGGCAGGACCCGGCCCGCGAAGGTGCGGCGCCTGGCCGAGAGCGGGCTGCCCGAACGCGACCCGCCCCTGGACACGCGACGCCACCCGCGCACCACCTGGCTGGAGCTGACGATCACCGAGGGCCGCAATCGCCAGGTCCGCCGCATGACCGCCCATGTCGGCCATCCCACCCTGAGGCTGGTCCGGGTGGCCATCGGCCCCTGGCGCCTCGACGGCCTGGCCCCCGGGCAGTGGCGACGGGAGACCCTTCACGCCCCGCGCAGGCCGCCGGCAGGCGCTCGTCGGGGCCGAGCAACAGGAGGCCGACGATGAGCCGCTGGCAGCCCTATATCAGCGTGGCCACCGTGGTGGAGCGGGCCGGGCGCTTCCTGATGGTGGAGGAGGACCGTGGCGGGCCCGAGACCCTCTTCAACCAGCCCGCTGGCCACCTGGAGCCCGGCGAGCGCATCCAGGAGGCGGCCCTTCGCGAGCTGCGCGAAGAGACCGCCTGGCAGGTAGGCATCACCGACTACCTGGGCATGTACGTCTACCGCACACCGGATGGCCTGACCTTCCACAGCCACGGCTTCTTCGGCATGGCGCTGGCCCACCTGGGCAACGAGCTGGACCCGGCCATCCTCGCCGTGCACTGGCTGACCCTCGACGAGCTCGAGGCGCTGGACCGGGAAGGCCGCCTGCGCAGCCCGCTGGTGATGCGGCGCGTCCGCGATGCCCTGGCGAGCCGCTTCTATCCCATGGACGTGATCCACGAGCGCTGAGCGGCTGAGCGGCTGAGCTGCCAAGCTGCCAAGCTGCCAAGCCAAGGCTCAAGTAGAAAGTAACGAGCCCCCTTGCTCCTTGGAACTTGGCGGCTCGGCGCTCGTATCATGTATAATCCCCGCCCATTTGAGCCATACCCGATTCGAGAGCGCCCATGACCGCCACCACAGGCAAGGTGATCGTCGGCATGTCCGGCGGCGTCGACTCCTCCGTGTCTGCCCTGCTGCTGCTGGAGCAGGGCTTCGACGTCGAAGGCCTGTTCATGAAGAACTGGGACGAGGACGACGGCACCGAGTACTGCACCGCCAAGGCCGACCTGGCCGATGCCGAGGCCGTGTGCGAGAAGCTCGGCATCCGGCTGCACACCGCCAACTTCGCCGCCGAGTACTGGGACAACGTCTTCGAACACTTCCTGGCCGAGTACCAGGCCGGGCGCACACCGAACCCGGACATCCTCTGCAACCGCGAGATCAAGTTCAAGGTGTTCCTGGAGTACGCCGAGATGCTGGGTGCCGAGAAGATCGCCACCGGCCACTACGTCCGTGGCGCCGTTCGCGACGGCCACGCACGCCTGCTCAAGGGGCTCGATCCCAACAAGGACCAGAGCTATTTCCTGCATGCCGTCCCCGAGACCGCCATCGCCCGCACGCTCTTCCCGGTGGGCGAGCTGGAGAAGCCCGAGGTGCGCGCCATCGCGGAGCGCCATGACCTGGTCACCGCGCGCAAGAAGGACTCGACGGGCATCTGCTTCATCGGCGAGCGCCGCTTCCGCGACTTCCTCAAGCAGTACCTGCCCGCCCAGCCCGGCGTGATCGAGACCCCCGAGGGCGAGGTGATCGGCGAGCACATGGGGCTGATGTATTACACCCTCGGCCAGCGTCAGGGGCTCGGCATCGGCGGGCTCGCCAACCATCCGGACGCGCCCTGGTACGTCGCCGCCAAGGACCTCGAGCGCAACGTGCTCGTCGCCGTGCAGGGCAAGCATCACCCGCTGCTCTATACCGATGCGCTGGCCACCGAGGCCATGGACTGGGTGGCCGGCACGCCTCCGGCCGCCGAGGGCCGCTACACCGCCAAGACCCGCTACCGGCAGGCCGACGTGCCCTGTACTTTCCACACGCGGGAGGATGGCGGGGTGGCGGTACGCTTCGATGAGCCCCAGCGCGCCGTCACCCCCGGTCAGTCGCTGGTCCTTTACGATGGTGAGATCTGCCTCGGCGGCGGGGTGATCCGCGAGACCTGGAACGCCACGGAGCCTGCCTGATGACCGCCTCGACCCCGATCCACCGCGCCCCGGACACCCCGACGGCCCGCCAGGCCCTGGCACTCGCCGGGGTCTTCCAGGCCGCCAGCCTGGTCGACGAGCTCGCCCGCACCGGCCAGGTCGACCAGCGCGCCTGGGAGACGCTGATTCGCGCCACCCTGGACACCAATCCCGAGAGCTTCGAGGCGATCTACGGCGGCCACCCCAACAACCTGCGCCGCGGCCTCGAGGTGCTCGAGGGTGTGGTCGGCCGCCAGCAGGTCAACCCGGTGGTGCTGCGCTATGGCTTCTCGCTGCTGATGCTGATGAACAAGCTGCGCGGCAACGATGCCATGATGGATGACCTCGGCACGCGCCTGACCCGGATCCAGGGCCAGGCCGAGCACTTCGGCGAGACCCACGAGAACGTCATCGCCAGCCTCGGCGAGGCCTATCAGGAAACCCTCTCGACCCTCAAGACCCGGATCGTCGTCCAGGGCGACCCCTCGCTGCTGCAGAGTCGCATGATGCCCGAGCGGGTGCGCGCCATCCTGCTCGCCGGCATCCGTTTCGCCCTGCTCTGGCACCAGCAGGGGGGGCGGCGCTGGAAGCTGGTCTTCCAGCGAGGCGCCCTGAAGAAGACCCTCGACCAGCTGGGCTGACCCTTCCACTTCCCTTGACCGGAACCCGACCATGCAAGCCGCTTCCCTGCCTCTCTCCGCCCTGACCGCCCTCTCCCCCGTCGACGGCCGCTACGCCGGCAAGGCCGAGGCCCTGCGCGAGCACTTCAGCGAGTTCGGCCTGATCCGCGCCCGGGTCATCGTCGAGATTCGCTGGCTGCAGCGTCTCGCCGAGCACCCGCAGATCACCGAGGTCCCCAGGCTCTCCGCCGAGGCCACCGCCTTCCTCGAGACGCTGCTGCGCGACTTCTCGCTGGAGGACGCCGAGCGCATCAAGGAGATCGAGCGCACCACCAACCACGACGTCAAGGCGGTGGAGTACTTCATCAAGGAGAAGATCGCCGGCCAGCCCGAACTGCACGCCGTCACCGAGTTCGTGCACTTCGCCTGCACCAGCGAGGACATCAACAACCTCTCCCACGGCGTGATGCTGACCGACGGCCTGAAGAGCCTGCTGCCGGTGATGCACCGGGTGGCCGACGAGATCGCCCGGCTGGCCCATGAGCACGCCGCCCAGCCGATGCTCTCGCGCACCCACGGCCAGACGGCGAGCCCCACCACCCTGGGCAAGGAGATGGCCAACGTCGCCTATCGGCTGCGCCGCCAGCTCGCGCAGATCGAGGGCGTCGAGATGCTGGGCAAGATCAACGGCGCGGTGGGCAACTACAACGCCCACCTCGCCACCTACCCGGAGGTGGACTGGGAGGCCAACGCCCGCACCTTCGTCGAGGGCCTGGGGCTGACCTTCAACCCCTACACCACCCAGATCGAGCCCCACGACTACATCGCCGAGCTGTTCGATGCGGTGTGCCGCTTCAACACCATCCTCATCGACTTCGATCGTGACGTCTGGGGCTACATCTCGCTGGGCTACTTCAAGCAGAAGACCGTCGAGGGCGAGATCGGCTCCTCGACCATGCCCCACAAGGTCAACCCCATCGACTTCGAGAACTCCGAGGGCAACCTCGGGCTTGCCAACGCCATCCTCGGCCACCTGGCCCAGAAGCTGCCGATCTCCCGCTGGCAGCGCGACCTCACCGACTCCACGGTGCTGCGCAACCTGGGCGTCGGCCTGGCCTACGGCCTGATCGCCTATGAGGCCTCGCTCAAGGGCATCGGCAAGCTCGAGGCCAATCCGGCGCGCATCGCCGAGGACCTCGATGCCAGCTGGGAGGTGCTCGCCGAGCCGATCCAGACGGTGATGCGCCGCTACGGCATCGAGAAGCCCTACGAGAAGCTCAAGGAGCTGACCCGCGGCAAGCGCATCGACCAGACCGGCTTCGCCGCCTTTATCGACACCCTGGAACTGCCTGCCGAGGTGAAGGCCGAGCTCAAGGCCCTGAGCCCGGCGACCTATATCGGCAACGCGAAAGAGCAGGCGAGGAAGCTATGAACTCCGATGCGCCGCTGCCCATGCTGGGCGGCCTGACCGCCGCCGAGTTCCTGCGCGACGTCTGGCAGCAGAAGCCGCTGCTGATCCGCGGCGCCTTCCCCGACTTCCAGTGCCCGCTGGACCCGGACGAACTGGCCGGGCTGGCCTGCGAGGAAGGCGTCGAGGCCCGCCTGGTCGAGGAACAGGGTGCCGACGGCCCCTGGCAGGTTCGCCACGGCCCCTTCGATGAGGCCACCTTCGCCACACTGCCCGAGCGGGATTGGACCCTGCTGGTGCAGGCCGTGGACCATTACGTGCCCGAGGTGGCCGAGTTGCTCGAGGCCTTCGACTTCCTGCCACGCTGGCGGCTCGACGACATCATGATCAGCTACGCTCCCCCGGGCGGCAGCGTCGGCCCCCATGTCGACCAGTACGACGTCTTCCTGCTGCAGGGCAGCGGCCAGCGCCGCTGGCAGCTGGGCGGAAAGGTCGACGACGAGGCCCCCATCCTCGACGGCATCGACCTGCGCATCCTCGAGCGCTTCGAGGTGGCCCCAAGTGATGACTGGGTGCTCGAGCCGGGCGACATGCTCTACCTGCCGCCCGCCTGGGCCCATCATGGCGTCAGCCAGTCAGACGACTGCCTGACGCTCTCGGTGGGCTTTCGCGCCCCCTCCGCGGACGAGGCGATCACGTCCTTCGCCGACTATCTCGGCGAGCAGCTGCCGGCATCGAGGCGCTACGCCGATGCCGGCATGGCGCCGCCCGAGGACCCCGCCGAGCTCGATGACGCTGCCGTGGCGCGCATGCGCCGCCTGATCCTGGAGACCCTGGACGACCCGGCCCAGCTGGCCCAGTGGTTCGGCCGTGTGATGACCCAGCCCAAGTACGTCGACCAGCTGGTCCCCACCGAGAGCCCGACCGAGGTCGAGGCCCTTGTCGCCGCCCTACAGGAGGGCGAGGAACTGGTACGAAGCCCCGGTTCGCGCTTCGCCTGGCGGGCCCTGGACGGCGACCGCGCGACCCTCTTCGCCGATGGCGACGGGCTGAACTGTGCCCTGCCCCTGGCCCGGCATGTGGCCTCCGACGCCCCGCTGGACGCCGAGGCGCTCGCCCTGCCCGGGGCCGCCGCGCTGCTCGCCCGCCTGCTCGAGATCGGCAGCCTCGGCTGGGCCGGGGACTTCGCGGAGGAGTGAGCCCATGGATACCTCCATCGAGATATGCGAAGGGGACTGGTCGGCACTCGGCGAGGCCGCCTCGGCGATTCGCCGGCTCGTGTTCATCGAGGAGCAGCGAGTGCCGCAGGAGGAGGAGTGGGACGGCCGCGATCCCGAGTGCCGCCACTTCCTGGCCCTGCACGACAACCTCCCGCTGGGCACCGCCCGGCTGCTGCCCGATGCCCATATCGGACGGGTGGCCGTGCTCGCCCAGGCCCGCGGCCTGGGCATCGGTGCGGCCCTGATGCGGGCCGCCATCGAGGCCGCCCGCCGCGATGGCCATGCCAGGGTGGAACTCGCCGCCCAGACCCACGCCCTGGCGTTCTACGAGCACCTGGGGTTCGTGGCCTTCGGTGACGAGTTCCTCGACGCGGGCATTCCGCATCGCAATATGTGCCTCGACCTGGACGCTTGAGTCGCGCCTCCCCTCCCTCCCCGAGGAAATTCGACTACAGGAAAGGCCGCTCGCCGCCCCATCCTGTAGTCGAGCTACAACGCCCTCTCCCCCCAAGGGTCAATTGCTGAAGCCCGTCACCAGGGGCCATAGTGGCTCACATGGCGAGGGTAAAACGGCTGTTTGCCTGGCGACCGACAGGATCAGGCAGATCGGCTGGCATACCCTCCCCAGGGTTCGACCAAGGCCGTAGAGACAAGCCCCGGCATCTGGTCGACCCTGACAGTACTTCGCAGGTGCAGCATAAGGCATTGCCGAATGATGCAGCAGGCGACTCCAGCGGCCGCGACACCGGTTCTTTTCCGACATCGCGATCACGAGATTCCACTCCTGACCCGAAGGATGGCCCCATGACGACATTCAAAGACGAACTCAAGGCTCTGGCTCAACTGCGTGAAGCCCAGCAGGGCAAGTGGGACAACATCAACCCCGAGCATGCCGCCCGCATGCGCGTGCAGAACCGCTTCCAGACCGGCCTGGACATCGCCCGCTACACCGCCAGGATCATGCGCGAGGACATGGCGGCCTATGACGCCGACACCTCGCAGTACACCCAGTCGCTGGGCTGCTGGCACGGCTTCATCGGCCAGCAGAAGATGATATCCATCAAGAAGCACTTCGGCACCACCAAGCGCTCCTATCTCTACCTCTCCGGCTGGATGGTCGCCGCCCTGCGCTCCGAGTTCGGCCCCCTGCCCGACCAGTCCATGCACGAGAAGACCACCGTGCCGGGCCTGATCGAGGAGCTCTACACCTTCCTGCGCCAGGCCGATGCCTGGGAGCTCAACCATCTCTTCCGCGACCTGGACGAAGCCAGGAAGGCCGGTGACCAGGCAAAGGCCGACGAGGCCATGGCGAAGATCGACGGCTTCGAGACGCACGTGGTGCCGATCATCGCCGACATCGATGCCGGGTTCGGCAACGCCGAGGCCACCTACCTGCTGGCCAAGAAGATGATCGAGGCCGGCGCCTGCTGCATCCAGATCGAGAACCAGGTCTCCGACGAGAAGCAGTGCGGCCACCAGGCCGGCAAGGTCACGGTGCCCCACGAGGACTTCATCGCCAAGATCAACGCCGTGCGCTATGCCTTCCTGGAACTGGGCGTGGATGACGGCGTGATCGTGGCCCGCACCGACTCCCTGGGCGCCGGCCTGACCCAGAAGATCGCCGTGACCAACGAACCGGGCGACCTCGGCGACCAGTACAACAGCTTCCTCGACGGCGACGAGATCGCCTCGGCCTCCGATATCAACAACGGCGACGTGGTGATCAAGCAGGACGGCAAGCTGGTCAAGCCCAAGCGCCTGGCCTCCGGCCTCTACGAGTTCAAGCCGGGCACCGGCGAGGATCGGGTGGTGCTGGACTGCATCACCAGCCTGCAGAACGGTGCCGACCTGCTGTGGATCGAGACCGAGAAGCCCCACGTCGGCCAGATCGCCGGGATGGTCAACCGCATCCGCGAGGTCTGCCCGGACGCCAAGCTGGTCTACAACAACAGCCCGTCCTTCAACTGGACCCTGAACTTCCGCCAGCAGGTGTTCGATGCCTGGGAGCAGGAAGGCAAGGACGTCTCCGCCTACGACCGCAACAACCTGATGAGTGCCGACTACGACGACACCGAACTCGGCCGGCTGGCCGACGAGTGGACCCGCAACTTCCAGCGCGACGCCGCCCGCGAGGCCGGCATCTTCCACCACCTGATCACCCTGCCGACCTACCACACCGCGGCCCTCTCCACCGACAACCTGGCCAAGGGCTACTTCGGCGACGAGGGCATGCTGGCCTATGTGGCCGGGGTGCAGCGCAAGGAGATCCGCGAGGGCATCGCCACCGTCAAGCACCAGGACATGGCGGGCTCCAACATCGGTGACGACCACAAGGAGTTCTTCCACGGCGAGGCGGCACTCAAGGCCGGCGGCAAGGACAACACCATGAACCAGTTCGGCTGAGGCCACTGGCGGTAACGACTGGAACCCTTGGGAGGCCGATTGGCCTCCCTTTTTTCATATTGTTGACCGCAAGGCGACGCTACACTCGTGGCAGGAAGCCCGACGCGCTGGCCAAGCCGGTTCGCAGTGGGTAGACTCGTTAAAGAACACTGTCCATTAACCTTTGGTCACCATCCGGGACCGAGTGTTCGTCACGGACATCAAGGAGATCCTGCATGAAACGCCTTCTTCCCGTTCTGGCCATCGGCATCCTCACCCTGGCCGGCTGTGCCAACACCGCCCCCTATTCGGGCAACGTCTACAGCGGCAATCAGGCCAAGTCGGCCCAGACCGTGACCTTCGGGACCATCACCGCCCTGCGCCAGGTGCAGATCCAGGCCGACAGCCGCGCCGGCGGCCTGCTCGGCTCCGGCGGCGGTGCCGTGATCGGCGGCCTGCTCGGCAACCAGGTGGGCGGCGGCAGCGGACGCCAGCTGGCCACCGTGGCCGGCGCCATCGGCGGCGCCGTGGCCGGCACCAAGGTCGAGGAGTCGACCAACCGCATCACCGCCTGGGAAATGGAGATCCGCCAGGACAACGGCCGGAACGTGGTCGTGGTCCAGAAGGCGGACCAGAACTTCCAGGTCGGCCAGCGCGTCCGCCTGATCGGCAGCGGCAGCAGCGTCAGCGTGGCCCCCTACTGAGAGTGATGCTGGTCGCCTCGGGAGCATGGGCGGCCGTCAATGAACAAGGCCCGCGGAGCGATCCGCGGGCCTTCCTCGTTGCGTTCTTGTTGCGTTGGTGACATCCGGCGTCGCCGGGACATCCTCAGTGCAGGTCGACCTTGTTCATGGCCCAGCCGGCCAGCTTGGTGGCGACCAGCGCCACCAGGCCAATCACGATCACGGTGAAGAGCATGTCCACGGGCCGCACGATGAAAGTGGCACCCAGAACTGCCAGGGCCGGACACCATACCCAGCGATCATCCTCGCTGCGCAGTACGGCAGGCAGCAGCTTGTCGAGGATACCGCTGACGGAAGCCTCCCAGCGTTTGAGGAAGAGATACAGGAACACGGCGAAGGCGATCAGCCAGATCAGGGTCAAGGTCATGGCACTCTCCATGGAAGGGTCGATAGAAGGGAATCGGGAAAACGGACTCAGGCAAGGGTATCCCTGCCGGGTAGGCCACGCAACCGTCCGAAAGTCCCCCGACCCGGGACCGCAAAGGCGTGAATGCGGCTCAGGCTCGGCCCTCACATCCTGAATTTCCTCCATGCCCCTGACAGTCGCTTGACTGCCGCGTTACCATGTCGTGCTACATGCACTCACCGAAAGGTTCATCAATGCAGATTGCGCAGAATTCCGTTGTCGCGTTCCACTACACCCTGACCAACGATGCAGGTGAAGTGCTGGACAGCTCGGAAGGCCGCGAGCCGCTGACCTATCTCCACGGCGCCGGCAACATCATTCCGGGCCTCGAGAAGCAGCTGGAAGGGCGCGCCTCCGGCGACAAGCTCCATGCCAAGGTTGCCCCGGAAGAAGGCTACGGCGAGGTCCAGCCTCAGCTCGTGCAGGAAGTGCCGCGTGACGCCTTCCAGGGCGTCGACAGCGTCGAGCCGGGCATGCAGTTCCAGGCCCAGACCCAGGGCGGCCCGCTGATGGTCACCGTGACCAAGGTCGAGGGCGACACGGTCACCGTCGACGGCAACCATCCGCTCGCCGGCCAGTCCCTGAACTTCGACGTGGAAATCGCCGAGGTCCGCGAGGCCAGCGAGGAAGAGGTCGAGCACGGCCACGTGCACGGCGAGGGCGGCCACGAGCACTGAACGTACGCGGTGACCGCACCGGCTGCCGAGAGGCGAGACCGGGATCACGAAGGGGCAGCCATGGGCTGCCCCTTCGTCGTTCAGGGAGGCGATCGTTTCGGGCGCTCCTGCTCGAAGGCCCGCAAGGTGCGATGACCGCCCCACAGTCGGGTGGCGGTAGTCACCAGGCAGGCCCCGCCGAAGACCATCGCCAGCAGCGCGAAGTGGGCGGGGAACAGGCAGAAGAGCACGAAGGCCAGTACGGTCTCCGTGCCCTCGGTCAGGCCATGCAGGTAGTAGAAGGCCTTCTGCTGGAAGCGCGGCCGCTCGAGGCCGTGGCGGGTGGCCATGATGGCGAAGGCCAGGAAGGAGGTCCCGGTGCCGATGAAGGCGAACAGCAGGAAGGACGCCGCCAGGGCATTGGCCGCCGGGTCGGCCAAGGCGAAGCCCAGCACCACCGCCGCGTAGAAGACGAAGTCAAGGCCGATGTCGAGGAAGCCCCCGGCGTCGCTCGCCTCCCCCGTCAGCCTGGCGAGCGCGCCGTCCAGCCCGTCGCCGAGGCGATTGAGCAGGATGACCACCAGCGCCGGCAGGTACCAGCCGAGAGCCAGCAGCGGCAGGGCCAGCATCCCCACCAGGAAGGCGGCGACCGTCACCTGATCGGGGCGCACCCTGAGCGTCGCGAGACCGCGGGCCAGGGTCGACAGCGGGCCCTGGGTCAGCGGCATGGTCCAGCGGTCGAGCATGCTAGTTTCCTGCCTCGTCGGTCCCGTCGCCACCCCGACGCCAGGCGAAATAGCGCGCCAGCCAGCCCAGCAGGCGCTCCGGCTTGTGGGCATTCTTCCAGACCCCGGCCGTGGCCTTGACCGCCTCGCTGTGGGTCGGATAGGGATGGATGGTGCCCAGCAGCTTGTTGAGCCCGATGCCGCGGGTCATCGCCAGGGTGAACTCGGCCAGCATCTCCCCCGCCCCCTGGCCGACGATGGTGGCCCCGAGAATCCGGTCACGGCCGGGCACGGTCAACACTTTCACGAAGCCGCGGGTACTGCCCTCGGCAATGGCGCGATCCAGCTCGCTCAAGGCGTAGCGCGTGACCTCGACCTCGACGCCCGCATCGAGGGCCTCCCGCTCGTTGAGCCCGACCCGCGCCACCTCGGGGTCGGTAAAGGTGACCGCCGGCAGGGCTCTATAGCTCACCCGGAACCGTTTGAGCTCGCCGAACAGCGCATTCACCGTGGCATGCCAGGCCTGATGGGCGCTGGCGTGGGTCAGCTGGTAGGGTCCCGCCACGTCGCCGCAGGCCCAGACATTGGGCAGCACGCTCTGCAGGGATTCGTCCACGGCCAGGGTGCCGTCGGGCCGGGTCTCGACACCGAGGGCCTCGAGGCCCATTCCCTCGACGTTGGCCTGGCGTCCTACCGCGACCAGCAGGTGGGAGAAGGGCAGCCGCTCGATCACCGGTTCGCCCTGGGCGTCGCGCCGCTCGACCTCCAGGGCATGGCCACCGCCCTCCTCGGCCACCAACCGCAGCGCCCGAGTGGCGAGATGGACGGCCAGGCCCTCCTCGCCCAGCCGGGCCTCGACCTCGCTGGCCACCTCCCGGTCTTCACGAGGCAGCAACTGGCCGCCCATCTCCACCATCGCCACCCGGCTGCCCAGCCGGGCGAAGCTCTGGCCCAGCTCGCAGCCGATCGGACCACCGCCCAGCACTACCAGGCGCTCGGGGAGGGTCTCGAGTCGCCAGAGGTTGTCGGAGGTGAGCACCTCGATCTCCTCCAGGCCGGGCAGCGGCGGCACGCGCGGCCGTGCCCCGCTGGCGATGATCACATGGCGCGTGGTCAGTACCCGCTCGCCGTCGGCGTCGCGGATACGCACTCGCCAGGGATCCTCAAGCACGGCATCACCGGCGATCACCTCCACGCCCAGCCCCTCGTAGCGCTCGCGACTGTCGTGGGGCTCCACCTCGCGGATGGCGCGGTGGACATGGCCCATCACGGCGGCAAAGTCCACCTCGGGCGCCCCGGCGCTGACCCCGTACCGCGGGGCCTCGCGGATCTCGCTGGCGACCCGCGCGGCCCGGATCAGCGCCTTGGAGGGGACGCAGCCGGTGTTCAGGCAGTCCCCGCCCAGGCGGTCGCGCTCCACCAGCGCCACCCGGGCCTTCACCGCCGCGGCGATGTAGCTGGCGACCAGCCCGGCCGATCCGCCGCCGATCACCACGATGTCCTGGTCGAAGTGTCGCGGGCGGTCGAAGCGGCGGGCCAGTTGGCGCCGCTTGCCGATGGCCACCAGGGCACGGGCCAGCCAGGGAAAGAGGCCAATCAGCACGAAGGAACCGATCAGCCCCGGGGAGAGGACCCCGGAGAGCGACTCCAGGTTGCCGAGTTCGCGCCCCGCGTTCACGTACACCGCCGTGCCCGGCAGCATGCCGACCTGGCTGACCCAGTAGAAGGTCCGCAACCGCATGCGGGTGAGCCCCATCACCAGGTTGATGACGAAGAAGGGGAAGAGCGGGATAAGTCGCAGGGTGAAGAGATAGAAGGCCCCCTCGCGCTCGATGCCGGCGTTGATGCGGGCGAGCTGCGTGGCAAAGCGCCGCTCCAGCGGTGCGCGCGCCAGGGTGCGGGCGATCAGCGCGGCCAGCGTGGCACCGAGGGTGCTGGCGAAGGAGATCAGCAGCAGCCCCCAGCCGAAACCGAACAACGCCCCGCCGAGCAGGGTCAGCAAGGTCGCCCCGGGCAGCGAGACGGCGGTGATCGCCACATAGATCAGGAAGAAGCCGCCGGCGACGGTCAGCGGTTCCGCGGCCAGCCAGGCCTGGAAGCGATCCTGCTCGGCCTGCAGGTTGTCGAGGGTCAGGGCCTGATTGGCGCCGCTGAGGAAGTAGGCCGCGACCAGCAGGGCGATCACGGCCGCGAGTATCAGGCGTCGTCGTGTCAAGGGGGGACTCCCGTAGGTAAATGATGAAGGTCACCGCATCCGCGGACGTTGAAGACGCCCCTCTGTCGTGGTGGAGGGAAGAAACTTACGCGGAAGCGCCCCTGGTGTCCTGAAAGGAAATGGATCGATATGGAACCCAATGTCATCACTTCTCTCCAACCTATCATCCCTGTCCCGTGGAGCCATACGATGAGCCTGCTGCCCTTCCCTGCCTTTCGCCGCCTGACCCTGCTTGCCCTGCCGACCGTGCTTGCCATCGCCGGCACCGCCCAGGCCGATGAAGAGACCGCGAGTGCCGTCTTCGCCGGCGGCTGCTTCTGGTGCATGGAGGAAGCCTATGACCAGGTCGAGGGGGTGCTGGAGACCACGTCCGGCTACAGCGGCGGTCGCACCGAGGACCCGACCTACGAGCAGGTAACGGCAGGCGGCACCGGCCACGCCGAAGTGGTCAAGGTCGACTACGACCCCGACCGGGTGGACTACGAGACCCTGCTGCACGTGTTCTGGCGCAACATCGATCCCTTCGCCGAGGACCGCCAGTTCTGCGACAAGGGCGCCTCCTACCGCAGTGCCATCTTCCCCCTGGACGCGGAGCAGCGCGCGCTGGCCGAGGCCAGCCGGGACGCCGTCGCCGAGCGCTTCGACGAGCCCATCGCCACCGAGATCAACGACTTCGAGGCCTTCTACCCGGCCGAGGCGTATCACCAGGACTACTACCTCGAGAACCCGGTGCGCTATCGCTTCTACAAGTCGGCCTGCGGCCGGGTCGAGCGGCTCGAGGAGGTCTGGGGGGACGAGGCCGGCGCCAGCGCGGCGTCCTGATCCTCGCGGCGTTCGCGCCGCCACAGCCAGGCGGCCAGCCCCAGGGTCACCGCCAGCATCAGCCAGGAGGCCAGCGCCACGCCGTTCCAACCGGCGGCCCGCCAGAACGGCTCCAGCCAGAAGCCCCCCAGGCTGGCGCCGCTGTAGTAGAACACCAGGTAGAGGGCGGAGGCGCTGCCCCGCGCCGAGCCAGCCCGACGCCCTACCCAGCTCGAGGCCATGGAGTGGGCCAGGAAGAAGCCGAAGGCGTTGAGGGTCAGCCCGGCGATGATCCAGCCGAGCGACCCGGCCAGGGTCACGGCCGTGCCGCCGATCAGGATCAGGATCCCCAGCATCATGCACACCGGCTGAGACCAGCGGGCGGCGAGCCGGCCGGAGAGCGAGGAGCCCAGGGTACCCCCCAGGTAGGTCAGGAAGATCAACCCGAGCACCCGAGTCCCCAGCCCGAAGGGGGCATCGGCCAGCCGGAAGGTGATGTAGCTGTACTGATTGATGAAGATCAGGAAGTTGAGCCCGCCGAGCAGGTAGGCGCCGAACAGCAGCGGGTTGCGAAGGTGTCCGCCGAGGTCGGCCAGGGCCCCGCGCAGCTCGAAGCGCCTCGGCGTGAAGGCAGGGGCAGCGGGCAGCAGCTTCCAGAACAGCACCAGCCCGACCAGCGTCATCGCCCCCACCACCAGGAAGCTCGCCGGTGCCCCGCCGACCTCGGCCACGGCGCCGCCCACCACCCGGCCACTGATGCCGCCCAGCGAGTTGGCGCCGATATAGAGCCCCACCGCCGAGAGCAGGGCCGGGCGCTCGAACTCGTCGCCCATCCAGGCGATCGCCACCGCCGGCAGCCCGCCCAGCACGAAGCCCTGCAGGGCGCGCATCGCCAGCAGCGTCTCGAAGTTCGGCGCGAAGGCCAGTCCCAGCGAGAGCAGCCCGGCCGCCAGCAGGGTCAGGCGCATGATGGCGCCCCGGCCTATGGCATCCGAGAGCGGGCCGAAGACCAGCAGCGAGGCGGCCAGCGCCAGCGTGGCGACCGACATCACCAGGCTGACCCCCAGGGTCGAGACCTCGAAGGTCCCGCGCAGCGCCGGCAACAGCGGCTGTGGGGCATAGAGGTTGATGAAGACCAGAAAGGAGCCCAGGCACAGGGCCAGGGTCGCGCGCCACCAGGCGCGGGTATGTGCGGCGATCATGGCGTCCTCCGACTTGGCAGGCCATGATCCACCGGCGAGAATGATAAGCCAAACAGAATATCCAGATCATCATCATCTGGCTTGCTTATGACTCGAATCCCGGAGCACCGATGAGCCTGCCCTTCGACCTGCGCACCCTCAGGGTCTTCCTGGCCGTGGCCGACCAGGGGGGCTTCACGGCCGCCGCCCGGGCCCTCCACGTGGCGCAGTCGGCGGTCAGCCAAACCATCGCCGGCCTGGAGAAGCGCCTGGAGCTGCCGCTCTTCCACCGCCACGAGCGACGCATCGCCCTGACCCCGGAGGGCGAGGCCCTCCTCCCCCACGCCCGGGCGCTGCTCGAACGCGCCGAGGCCGCGCACCTGGCCATGCGCGAGCTGCACGGCCTGGTCAAGGGCGAGGTGCGCATCGGCATCCCCTCGATGCTCGGCTCCTACTACTTCCCCCCGCTGCTGATGGGCTTCAAGGCCCGCCACCCCGGCATCCGCCTGACCGTGGTGGAGGCCGGTGCACGCCGCCTGCAACGCATGATCGCCGACGGCGAGCTGGACCTGGGCGTTGTGATCGACGACGACAGCAGCCGTCACCTGGAGCGGCGCCGCCTGGTACGCGAGGAGATGGAGGTCTGCGTGCCGCGGGAGCACCCCTTCGCCCGGCGCTCGAGCGTCTCCGCCGAGGCCTTCTTCGGCGAGACCCTGGTGCTGTTCCAGGATGGCTACTTCCATCGGGAGTTCGTCGATGCCCTGGCGCGCGCGACCGGCACCACGGCCGATATCGCCTTCCAGTCGAACCTGATACCGCTGACCAAGGCGATCGTCCGCCAGGGCTTCGGCATCACCACCTTCCTGCGCCGGGTGGTGGAGGAGCCGGAGCTTCAGGCGGTCTCCTTCGACCCGCCTGCCTGGCTGGACCTGTCGCTGGCCTGGGGACGCGGCGCCTACCTGTCGCGGGCCGAGCAGGCCTTCCTGGACTTCGTGATGGCCCACCGCGAGGTGCTCTAGCCGAGTCAGCCCTCGCCGGTCTCGCCCAGGCGCCGGGCCAGCAGAGTCGGCTCCAGGGTGCGCCTCGCCTGCCAGAAGTGACGCCGCCAGAAACGATTGTCTAGCTCGGAGATCATCACGCCCCGGGAGGTGGAAGCGTGCAGGAAGCGGCCCTCGCCGACATAGATGCCCACATGGCGGTAGACGCCGGGAGGACGGAAGAACACCAGGTCACCGGGGCGCAGGGCATCACGCTCGACCTCGAGGCCGGCCCGCACCTGCTCCTCGGTGGTGCGCGGCAGGTCGAAGCGGAAGGTGTCGCTGAAGACGTTCTGCACCAGGGCCGAGCAATCGATTCCGCGGAAGGAGCTGCCGCCCAGTCGGTAGGGCGTGCCGGCCCAGCGCTCGTGCTGGGCCAGCAGGGCCCGGCGGATCAGCGTCGGGGGCGGGTTGTGCAGGCCGCGGGCTTCCAGGATGGGATTGTCCACGGGCGACATCAGCGGGTCGGCGGGCATTCCCGGCAGATCCCGGGCGAAGTAGGCGCCAACGGCCTCCTCCCCGATGCCACTCGGCGCGGCACAGCCGACCAGCAGCGCCAGCGATACCCCCATGGCGGTGATGCGACACACGCGTTTGACCAGCATCCTGCGACGACCTCGTTCCCTGAGCCGCACCCGGCCCGACGACGCCCTGCGTCTCCCGGCTCCGGATGGTGTCGCTGTGGCAGTGCTGCCGGAAACAGGCCCGGTGCACTGCCAGAGCGGCCTGTCGGCGGCTCGCTGCCTGGCAAAGGCTCCCGACAGGAGGAGCCATGTCATCAATCTCGGTGACTATAAACCATACTTTATTATCAAGGCGAGCGGTTAGTGGAGGGTACGGCTGTCGCCCGGCAGCGTATCGATATGCAGCGGCGCCCAGTGGCGCGGCCGTGCCCCGGGAAAGTCGAGGCTGGCCCAGGCCCCCGCCAGCGGCGGCGCCCCCGAGAGCCAGGCCACCAGCGCCTGGCGGAAGCCTGCCAGGAAGCTCTCGCGCTCCGGGGTCTCGCCCATGAAGAACGAGAAGCCGGCGTGCAGCCCGCGGGCATACTCCTCCCAGCCCGCGTAGTGCTCGCCGGCCAGCCCATGGGCACGCTCGAGCAGGCCCTGGAACGCCCCCTCGCCGAGCCACCCCAGCTGACGGCCGGCAATGGCCAGGTCCACGGCCTGGGCGATGTCCCAGGCCGCCAGGTCGACCTCGTTGCAGCCGTCCTCGTTGTCCCTGACCCGCTGCAGGCGGAGCAGGTGAGCCCCCTCCTCCTCGCTGCACTCCCCGCTCTCGAGAGTGGCGATCTCGGAGGCCAGCCGACCGTGGTTGAGCGTGTAGGGGGCATAGTTGATCTGGTACTCTTGGCGATCGCCGACCTCGATCAGGTACTCGAGGAACTCGTCCAGCTCCGCCTCCCCGTGAAGGGCATAATGCCCATCGACCCAGTCGCGGATGGCCGCGCACTCGCGCTCGCTCTCCGGCTGCGGCAGGCTCCAGGCCGGGCTGTTGAGTGGCCCGACCAGCGCCATGGCGGTGAAGTGGACAAGCGTCGGTCGCGGCCCGGGCTCGAGCCAGGCCCCGGCGCGCCAGTCGAGCCAGTGGAAGAGGCTCCCGGGGTCCTCCAGATGCCAGCGGATCTCGGCGACCATCGGGGGCTGTTCGGGCTCGGGCAACAGGCTCTCCCAGTGGGCCCAGGCCTGAAGGAGGCGACGGGCGTCGGGGTAGAAGCGGCACAGCGAGCCCTGCAGGGCCTCGGCCAGGCGGGCCAGGCGAGTCGCGTCGAAGTCCCCGCTGTCCATGGCCATCTGCAGATGAAAGGCGAACTTCTCAGCCATGTGGATGGTGGCGGCGTGACGGCTCGCCTGCCTGAGGGCATCGCGGCTCGCCAGCTCGTCCGGGACCGGGTGGCCGAAGGGCGTCTCGGCCGGCGGCAGGGCGCCATGGGCGGCATCGGCCGCCAGCTGGTTGAGATGGTGGGCCTGGGCCGGCAGCCAGTAGCGGGAGAGCGCCTCGACGCCCTCGTCGGCATGCAGGTCGAGGGTCTCGACCAGGTAGCGGCGCGCCTCCTCGCGTCGCGCGACCGGCAGCTCGGGCACTGGCCCCTGGCGGGCGGCGAACTCGGGCTCGCGCACCGCGGCCAGCGCCAGCGTCCAGTGGCGGGCATCGCCACGCCAGGCGCGCAGGGCGACGCGCGAAGCCTCGATGAGCTCCTCCGTCACCAGCCCCTGCAGGGCCGGGCGCCAGGGACTCACCGGCGAGTGCAGCAGCAGCGCCCAGTCCGCCTGGAGGGCGGGCAGCAGGTTGCGCCCCTCGAATAGGCTGCGCCCTCGCTGGTAGGCCCGTGCCAAGGCCGCCCAGTCGCTATAGCGCCGCAGCGCCAGGTCGGCGCCGTGGACGGCGAAGTCGCGGGCCTCTCGCGTTTCGAGCCAGCCCAGGCAGGCGCCGGCCCAGGCCAGGTCGATCAGCCGCAGCCAGTCCCACGCGGCCCACTCCAGCGGTTCCCCCTGGTCGAGGAAACCCAGCAGCACCCGACCGTAGTCGCGCTCGCCCCCCGCCAGCGTCTCCCGCCACTGCCGGCGCACCTCGGCGTCAGCCTCGAGCAGTCGTCCAGCATCCAGGTCCCAGGCCTGACGGTCGCCCTGGGAGGCCAGCCACAGCAGGCTGCGCACCAGGTCCTCGCGGCTGCGGATCTGCCAGGCCTCCTCCAGCCAGACCGACAGCCCCTGCCAGTCGTGGGGTCCGGCGGGCAGCTCGACGACCGGCGAGAAGGCGGCGCGCAGCCGCCAGACCTGATCTTCGGGGGCCGTCGGCCAGAGCGCGGGCGGTGTGGCATGGGTGGCATGGGTGGCCAGCCACTCCTGCAGCATGTCCCAGGTCACGCCAGCCCGGTCGTGCTCCAGGGCCGAGAGGGCCTCGCAGGCCTCGAAAAAGCCGTCATCGCCTCGCACCCAGCCCTCGGCGCTGCGGGCATGCAGCAGCCCCTGCAGCCAGGCATCGAGGCTCGAGTGATGGGCGCTGACCTCCTCGGCCAGCCGCTGGGCCCAGGCCCGCGCGCGCGCCTCGCCGAGCCAGCCCGCGGCGCCGCCCAGGGCAGTGACCTCCAGGCCGGCCAGGAGCCTGGCCGGGTCGACGCCGGCACCGCCGGTGCCCAGGGACTCCAGCAGGCACCAGCCCAGCTCACCGCGGTCGACCACCCCGAGGGCTGCCAGCCGCTCGACGGCCGCCTCGGCCTCCGCCGTCAGGGGATCGGGCGTGAAGGCCCAGTCACACAGCACCAGCTGCTGGGCCCACCAGGCATTCAAGGGATCGACCAAGGCTCACCTCGCGATAAATCCGGAACAGAAACGTGCCGCGCCGCGAACCGCGGCGAGTCGGCGCCATAGTGTAGCGGAAAGCGTTGCCGGCGCCGATGGCCGAGTGGCCACCGGCCGTGAAAAACGGGCGGTGCCGGGGCTTGGCGACTTGTTTTAAATAATGCACACTCGTCCAACAAGATGATCAACCCCGACGAGGAGTCCCCATGTCCGCGGAACCCCAGCTGCTGATCGACAAGGCCTATGTGGCCGGCCAGTGGCGCGAAGGCGCACGCCGCTTCGCCGTGACCAACCCCGCCACCGGCGAGACCCTGGCCGAGGTCCCGGACCTCGACGCCGAGGTGGCCCGCGAGGCCGTGACCGCCGCGGCAGACGCCTGGCCGGCCTGGAAGCGGCGCACCGCCAAGGAGCGCGCCACCCTATTGCGCGCCTGGTTCGACGCCATCATGGCCAACCAGGAAGCCCTGGCGCGGCTGATGACCCTGGAACAGGGCAAGCCGCTGGCCGAGGCCCGCGGCGAGGTGGCCTATGGTGCCTCCTTCGTGGAGTACTACGCCGAGGAGGCCAAGCGCGTCGCCGGCGAAACCCTGCCGAGCCACGGCGTGGACAAGCGCATCCTGGTGTTCCGTGAACCGATCGGCGTGGTGGCGGCGATCACCCCCTGGAACTTCCCGCTGGCGATGATCACCCGCAAGTGCGCCCCGGCCCTGGCCGCCGGCTGCCCGGTGGTGATCAAGCCCGCCGAGGCCACCCCGCTCACCGCCCTGGCCCTGGTGAAGCTCGCCGAGGAGGTCGGCTTCCCGGCCGGGGTGATCAACGTCGTCACCGCCTCACGGCCGGCCGAGATCGGCGAGGTGCTGACCACCGATCCGCGGGTGCGCAAGATCTCCTTCACCGGCTCCACCCCCGTGGGCAAGCGGCTGCTGGCCCAGTGCGCCGGCACCGTCAAGAAGGCCTCCATGGAGCTGGGGGGCAACGCCCCCTTCATCGTCTTCGACGACGCCGACCTGGATGCCGCCGTCGAGGGGGCGGTGGCCTCCAAGTACCGCAACTCCGGGCAGACCTGCGTCTGCACCAACCGCCTGCTGGTCCAGGCGGGGGTCTACGAGGCCTTCCTGGAGAAGCTGGCCGCCCGAGTGGCCCGGCTCGAGGTCGGCAACGGCCTCGACGAGGGCGTGGTGCAGGGCCCGCTGATCAACGCCGCCGCCGTGGAGAAGGTGCAGAGCCACGTGCGCGACGCCCTGGACAAGGGCGGGCGGCTGGTCTGCGGCGGCGAGCCCCACGCGCTGGGCGGTACCTTCTTCCAGCCCACGATCATCGCCGACGTGACCCCCGAGATGAAGGTGGCCACCGAGGAGACCTTCGGGCCCCTGGCGCCGGTGTTTCGCTTCGAGACCGAGGAAGAGGCCATCGCCATGGCCAATGCCACCGAGTTCGGCCTCGCCGCCTACTTCTATGCCCGCGACTATCGTCGTATCTGGCATGTCATGGAAGGGCTGGAATATGGCATGGTGGCAGTCAACGAAGGCATTCTCTCCACCGAGCTGGCGCCCTTCGGTGGGGTCAAGGAGTCAGGGCTGGGACGCGAAGGGTCGCGCCACGGCCTGGATGAGTACACTGAACTAAAATACGTCTGTGTCGGCGGCCTGTGATCGCCCGCAACGTCTTACCAAGGAGGCAGGATCCATGAACAACGCACAGCTCAACGAACTCAAGCAGCGCTACGTGGCCAACGGCGCCGCGAGCCCGGCCACCCAGTTTGCCGACCGCGCCGAGAACGCCCTGGTGTGGGACGCCGACGGCAATCGCATCATCGACTTCGCCGGCGGCATCGGCGTGCTCAACATCGGCCACCGCCATCCCAAGGTGGTCCAGGCGGTCAAGGACCAGCTCGACAAGGTAATGCACACCTGCCAGACCGTGATGCCCTACGAGGGCTACGTGAAGGTGGCCGAAAAGCTCAGCCAGGTCACCCCGGTCCGCGGCCACGCCAAGGTGATGCTGGCCAACTCCGGGGCCGAGGCGCTGGAGAACGCCGTCAAGGTCGCCCGTGCCGCCACCGGCAAGAACAACGTGATCTGCTTCGACGGCGGCTACCACGGTCGTACCTTCATGACCATGGCCATGAACGGCAAGGTCGCGCCCTACGCCACCGACTTCGGCTCCATGCCGGGCAACGTCTTCCGTGCCCCCTACCCCGTGCCCTACCACGGGGTCAGCGAGGACGAGGCCCTGCGCGGCCTGAAGATGGCGCTCAAGACCGATGCCAACCCGCGCGATACCGCGGCCATCGTGCTGGAGCCGGTGCTCGGCGAGGGCGGCTTCTATCCGGCGCCGGCGAGCTTCCTCAAGGCGGTCCGCGAGATCTGTGACGAGCACGGCATGCTGATGATCGTCGACGAGGTGCAGTCCGGCTTCGGGCGCACCGGCAAGATGTTCGCCATCGAGCACAGCGGCGTCGAGCCCGACATCATCACCATGGCCAAGAGCATGGCTGACGGCATGCCGATCTCCGCGGTGGTCGGCACCGACAAGCACATGGACGCCTCCGGCGCCAACTCCCTGGGCGGCACCTACACCGGCAGCCCGGTCTCCTGCGCCGCCACCCTGGCTGTGCTCGAGGTCTTCGAGCAGGAGAACATCCTCGAGAAGAGCCAGGCGCTCGGCGACAAGCTGGCCAAGCGCTTCACCCAGTGGCAGCAGGCGTTCGACTGCATCGACAACGGTCGCAACATGGGCGCCATGGCGGCCATCGACCTCGTCTCCGACAAGGCCAACCACACCCCGGACGCCGACCTGGCCGGCGCGCTGTGCAAGAAGGCCCGCGAGAAGGGGCTGATCCTGCTCTCCTGCGGCCTGTACGGCAACACCATCCGCTTCCTGATGCCGGTCACCATCGAGGATGAGATCCTCGAGGAAGGGCTCGCCATCGTCGAGGAGGCCCTGAAGGAGCTGGTCGGCAGCAAGAGCGCCGCCACCGCCTGACAGGGTTCGACCAGAAGACGGCACCCGCTACCGCCCGGCTGGAGACAGCCGGGCGGTTCGCGTTGGTGGCCCGGGCCGTTGACGCCATGGAGGCGATTCCCTGCTATGGTCGCAGCGTCTCTATCCCGGCCCCTCGCTCTCCCGCTCGCATATCGGTATGGCACCATGATCCTTCGCACGCTCTCCCTGTTGCGCTCACTGCAGGGCGCTCATCACACGGTCACCGATGCCCAGGCCCGCATCCAGCAGGCTTGTGACTACCGCTGGCTCCGGCGACAGCTGGGCCACGGGATGGTCGGCGCCCGGCAGACCTCCCTGGCCGACGGCACCCCCGCCGTGTCGGTGGTGCTGCCCTTCGTGGCCACCCCCGCGCGGCGTCGCGGGGGACGCTGGCCCGAGGACCCCGATGAACGGGAGCGCTGCTTCGTGGAGGGAGCCCACGCCTGTCGGGCCGCCGGAGCCCCGGGCTATCGCAAGCTGGAGAGCCTCTCCCAGGGGCTGGTGCAGGGCGGCATGGCGGTGCTCAAGGACGCAGCGCGCTTCCAGTACCTGATCGACCATCAGGCCCTGCGGCTCGCCTGGCGGCGCCCGGGTGCCCTGCCGCCCGACCTCGCCCGGCAGCTCGGCCGGCACCTGCCCGACGGCGATGCCGAGCGCCATGGCCTCTTCCTGCTGACCCTCAAGGTGCCCGCCTCGCCCCCCGAGGGCACGCCGAACGGCGTCTGGCTGGACCGCTGCCTGGATCGCTATCGGCGCATCCTGCCCACCCCCGCCGGCTGACGGCCCACGCGAAACCGCCCGATTGTCACCAACCGGGCGGCCATCTCGCGCGTCGGGTCAGGCCGGCTGTCTCAGGCCTTCTTGACCTTGGCGATTATCCAAAGCAGCACCACGGCCCCGACGATAGCGGTGACCAGCGAGCCGATGAAGCCACCGGCTTGCAGGCCCAGCAGGCTGAACAGGCCACCACCGATGACGGCCCCCACCACGCCGACCCCGATATTGCCGAGGATGCCGAAGCCGCCGCCTCGCATGATATGGCCGGCGATCCAGCCGGCCAGGCCACCGATGATCAACCAGGCAATGATTCCCATGGCATACGCTCCTTTTCCTTGATGAAGGGATTTCGATGGTGCCTTGCCCGGCGCCGAGAGAAAAGCCTCAGAACGCGGAACCGGGCTGGGCGAGAAAGGCCTGCTCCTCGCGGGTGGAGTCCCGCCCGAGTACGGCATTGCGATGGGGATAGCGGCCGAAGCGCGCGATCACCTCGCGGTGGCGGTGCTCGTGGCGCAGGTTCTCTTCCAGCCCCGGCTGGGCGAACAGGCGCATCGCCTCGTCATGGATCGCCAGCGACTCGCTGTGCATGTAGGGCATGAACAGGAAGGCCCGCCAGGGCACGTCCAGCAGCCGATCCGCCCGCTGGGCAACCGCCTCCTGGGCCAGCACCAGGGCCACCGGATCCCAGGCGAAGGCATGCGTCGATCCCCGATGGATATTGCGCGGAAACT
Organism: Halomonas rhizosphaerae; assembly: GCF_030010555.1. GTDB lineage: Bacteria > Pseudomonadota > Gammaproteobacteria > Pseudomonadales > Halomonadaceae > Halomonas > Halomonas rhizosphaerae. Next base: position 62,981 of record NZ_JASCQP010000045.1, on the reverse strand, counting down.
GGTCGAGCACGATCACCTCGGCAAGGCGGCCGCGGGCGGATGTCCGCCACTGCCAGAACTCGCCCCGCCCCGCGGCCGAGAGCCAGTCACCGAAGCGCCGTGCGATCTCGGCATCCAGGGCCGGGTCCTTGCGGAACCACTGGGCGGGCGCGAGTTCCCTGAACCAGAAATCGATCACCGCCTCGGGGCGACGCTCTTCCATGCTGGCCTCCTCATCGCCCCGGGGTGGAGCTGATACCATCACAGGTTAGCCGTCCCACCCCCTGCCCACCACCGAAGGGAGCCCCATGACCAATTACGACCTGCTACAGATGCTGGGTTACGTCTTCAACATCCTGGGCCTGCTGGTCTGCATCGGCGGCCTGACCCTGGCCCGCCGCCCGGACCGCCGCCTGCTCGGTCGCAGCCTGGCGGTGCTGGGGTTCGTGATCGCCGCGGCCCCCGTGCTGGTGCAGCTCTTCGGCCTGGTCGAACCCGTGCCGGTGGGTGCCGTGCCGCCCCGCTAGGCGGAATGACATCACCCCTTCAATGTCGGACAATTAGACGAAAGGTGAATGGCGGTGCCGAGTCACGGGACTAGACTCGCCCATCAATCTAGTAAGTTTACCTACATTCTTGCCGCTGCCATCGGGGATGCGGCCGAATTCACGACTCACAAGGATGTTTCCGACATGCATGCCCTGACCCTGGCGTCCTTCCTGTTCTTCACGGGCCTGGTCGCCTTCATCACCTGGCGCATCACGCGCCGCGACGACCACACGACCTCGAGCGGCTTCTTCCTGGCCGGACGCAGCCTGACCTTTCCGCTGATCGCCGGCTCGTTGCTGATGACCAACCTCTCCACCGAGCAGATGGTGGGCCTCAATGGTGCGGCCTTCAGCGACGGTCTCTCCGTGATGGCCTGGGAGGTGGTGGCGGTCATCGCCCTGGTGGCGCTGGCGCTGTTCTTCCTGCCGCGCTTCCTGAGGAGCGGCATCGCCACCCTGCCCCAGCTGCTGGAGCTGCGCTTCGACAAGACCACCCAGCTGATCACCAACATCATCTTCCTGATCGCCTATGCGGTGATCCTGCTGCCGATCATCCTCTACTCCGGCGCCATGGGCCTGCAGGGCATGCTCGACCTGCAGGGGCTCACCGGCATCGAGTCGCCCACCGTGCTGCTGTGGCTGATGGTCTGGCTGGTGGGGCTGATCGGTTCCGTCTATGCCCTGTTCGGCGGCCTGCGCACCGTCGCCGTCTCCGACACCCTCAACGGCGTGGGCCTGCTGATCGGCGGCTTCGTGATCGTCTACTTCGGCCTGCAGGCGGTGAGCGGCGACGGCGGCGTCCTAGAGGGCTGGGCGATCCTCAAGGAGAGTGATCCCGAAAAGCTCAACTCCATCGGGAGCAGCGAGCAGCAGGTGCCCTTCGCGACCCTGTTCACCGGGGTCTTCCTGATCAACCTCTTCTACTGGACCACCAACCAGCAGATCATCCAGCGGACCTTCGCCGCCAAGACCCTCGCCGAGGGCCAGAAGGGCGTGCTGCTGACCGGCTTCTTCAAGCTGCTCGGCCCCCTCTACCTAGTGCTGCCCGGCATCATCGCCTACCACCTCTATGCCGACCAGGGCATCGTCGCCGACGAGGCCTACGGCCACCTGGTGTTCAACGTGCTGCCCGCGCCGCTCACCGGCTTCTTCGCCGCGGTGATGGTCGGCGCCATCCTGTCGTCGTTCAACTCGGCGCTCAACAGCACCACCACCCTGTTCAGCCTCGGCTTCTACAAGGTGGTCCTCAACAAGGACGCCAGCGAGGCGCAGGTGGTGCGCTCGAGCAAGGTCTTCGGCTGGATCATGGCCGTCGCCGCCATGACCATCGCCCCGCTGCTGGCCGGACAGGATAGCCTGTTCGGCTACCTGCAGAAGATGAACGCCATCTACTTCATCCCCATCCTGGCCGTGGTGCTGGTGGGCCTGCTGACCCGTCGCGTGCCGGCCCTGGCGGCCAAGGTGGCCCTAGTGGGCGGCTGTCTGCTGATCTTCGCCGGCTACTTCATCCCGCCCTTCGACAGGCTGCCGGTGGTGATGCACGAGTTCCACTTCGTGGCCAGCGTCTTCGTGCTGCTGGTGGCGGTGATGCTGCTGATCGGCCGGCTGATGCCACGCGAGACCCCCTGGGTCCACGAGGACAGCGGCGCCGTCGACCTGACCCCCTGGCGGGGCGCCATCCCCGCCGGCATCGTGCTGGTGGTCCTGGTGATCGCCATCTACGTGGCCTTCGCCGGCTGACGCGCCAGGGCTACCCGACGCTGCCCCGCCCCGTGCGGGGCAGCGTCGCTTCATGACCTCACGCCTTGTCAGGCGGACGCCCGACCCGCACATTAGGTCAGCATACGACCCTGCAAGGATGCCCCATGCGCACCCCGCTGACCCGTGAACTCCATGACCTGCTCGAGCGCGGCCGCGACCGCCAGCTGCGCCTGGCGGTGACCGGCCTGTCGCGCTCGGGCAAGACGGCCTTTCTCACCTCGCTGGTCAACCAGCTGCGCCATGCCGGCCTCGAGGCGCGACTCGACCTGCTCCCGGTCGCCCGCGAGGGGCGCCTGCTCGGCGCCCGGCGAGTGCAGCAGCAGGACCTCGGCGTGCCGCGCTTCCCCTATGACCAGGCGATGCTGGCCCTGGACGACCAGCCACCGCGCTGGCCCGAGCCGACCCGCGGCATCAGCGAGCTACGCCTGGCGATCCGCTACCGGCCGGCCCGGCGCGGCCTGCTGGGCGGCGAGACACGCCAGCTGACCCTGGATCTGTTCGACTACCCCGGCGAGTGGCTGCTCGACCTGCCGCTGCTGGCGCACGATTACCCGAGCTGGAGCCAGGCCCAGCGACAGGACGTCGGCAGCGAGCGCGCCGCCCTGTTCGCCGACTGGCATCGGGCCGTGGCCGGCCTTAACCCCGACGAGGAGGTCGACGAGGCGCGCCTGGCCGAGATCGCCGAGCTGTATGCGCAGGGACTGCGGGCCGCGCGGGAGGCCGGCTTCGCCGACCTGCAGCCGGGACGCTTCCTGCTGCCCGGGGAGCTCGAGGGGGCGCCGGTGCTGCAGTTCTTCCCCCTGCCGGGCATCGCCGAGGCCGACCCCGCCGAACTCGCCGCCCTGCCGGCCGAGAGCCTCTACGCCACCCTCGCCCGGCGCTTTCGCCACTACCAGCAGCACATCGTCAAGCCCTTCTATCGCGAGCACTTCCGTCGCTTCGACCGCCAGATCGTGCTGGTTGACGTGCTCGGTGCCCTCAACGCCGGGCCGGAGCGCTTCGAGGACCTCTCCCGCGCCCTGTCCAACCTGATGCAGAGCTTCGACTACGGCCGGCGCAGCCTGCTGACGCGGCTGTTCGCCCCGCGCATCGACCGCCTGGCCATTGCCGCCACCAAGGCCGACCATGTCACCCCCGAGCAGCACGGCCGGCTGGTCGCCCTGCTCGAGGCCCTGCTCGCCGACCCGCTGAAGGACCTGCGTTTCGCCGACGTGCCGGTCCGGGCCCTGTCCCTGGCGGCGATCCGCGCCACCCAGAGCCGCGAGGTGAACCAGCAGGGGCGACGCACCCCGGCCCTGCGCGGCACCACCCTGGCCGGCGAGTCGCTGCTGCTGTTTCCCGGCGAGGTCCCCGACCGGCTGCCGGGGGCGGACTTCTGGGCTCGCCAGGGCTTCGACTTCACGGCCTTCCGCCCCCTGCCCCGCGAGAAGGGGGCGCCGCTGCCGCACATCCGCATGGATGCCGCCCTGGACTGGCTGATCGGAGACAAGCTGTCATGACCCCTTCCCGCGAACAGGACCCACGCCCGGGCGAGCGCTTCACCTTCGATGACGCGCCGCCCCCGGAGGCCGACGCCCGAGATCCCCGGCCCGGGCGGCACTTCGAGGCCGGGCTGCCGAGCCAGCCCCTGGCCGACCCCCAGGCCGATGCGGCCCCCGGCGAACAGGCGCTGGGGGATGCCCTGATGCGCCCGCGCAGGCGGCGGTGGGGGCTGCTCGCGCTGCTCGGCGGCAGCCTGAGCCTGGGCGCGGTGGAGGCCGGCCGGACCCTGCAGGCCGCCAGCCTCGGCGGCGACTGGCTGGCCGGCGGCTGGAGCCTGCTGCTGCTGCTGGCCCTGGGGCTCGGCGGCTCGGCCCTGCTGCGCGAGCTGTGGCGCCTGCGCCGCCTGGCCCGCCACGCCCGGCTGCGCGAGCGCCTCGCCGCCCTGCCCGAGGCCACCCCGGCCCGGGCGCAGTCGCTGGGGGACCAGCTGCGCCGCGACCTCGGCCTGGACGACGACCACCCCCACTGGCAGGCCTTCCTGGCCGCCCGCGAGCCCCACCATGACGGGCGCGACACCCGGGCACTGCTCACCCATCACCTGCTCGCCCCCCGCGACCGGGAGGCCCGCCGACTGATCTCGCGGATGTCCGGCGAGACGGCGGTGATGGTGGCGGTGAGCCCCCTGACCCTGGTCGACATGGCGCTGGTCGCCTGGCGCCACCTGGCGATGATCGACCGCCTGTGCCGCCTCTACGGGCTGGAACTGGGCTATGCGGCACGCCTGCGGCTGCTGCGCAGCGTGCTCTACCAGATGGCCTTCGCCGGGGTCAGCGAGATCGCCAGCGAGGCGAGCATGCAGATGCTGTCCATGGACCTGGCCGGCAAGCTCTCGACGCGTGCCGCCCAGGGCCTCGGCGTCGGACTGCTGGGGGCACGGCTGGGGCTGCGCACCCAGCGCCTGGCCCGGCCGCTGGACTTCGCCGCGGAGGAGGCCCCCCGCATGGCCGACCTGCGCCGCGACCTCTGGCAGCAGCTGCGCCGCCTGGAGGCCGGCGAGGAAAAGGCGAAGGCGCGCCATCCTTGATGCGGATCATGACACCGCGCAAGCGGGGAGCTAGGCTCCTCGGTAGGTACCCCTACCATCACCCCTGAAGGATGCCACCATGTTCCACTCCATCCTGGTTCCCATCGACGGCTCCGAGCACGCCAAGAAGGCGCTGTCCGTGGCCTGCCAACTCGCCCGGCAGGAAGGCGCCGCCCTGCACCTGCTGCACATTCCCGAGGAACTCGCCCACGAGACCACACTGGTGTGGGGCATCGGCGCCATCGCCGTCGAGGCCTCGCGGCAGGAACGCGAGGCGGCCGGCAAGCAGGTCGTGGACCGGGCAGCCGAGGCGGCCCGTGAGCTCGGCGCCACCGACATCGAGACGGTCATCGGCCAGGGCGACCCGGCCCGCACCATCATCAGCGAGGCCCGCCGCCGGGGCGTGGATGCCATCGTCATGGGCAGCCGGGGCCTGAGCGACCTCAAGGGGCTGGTGGTCGGCAGTGTCTCCCACAAGGTCAGCCACGCCGCCGACTGCACCGTGATCACGGTCCACTGACCCCAGGCGACGAACAAGCCATCGACGGCGCCCGCGGGCGCCGTTATGCGTTCATGAGAGGTAGAAGCGCTCGCGCAGCCAAGTGGCCACGGCCTGGTCATCGTGATGGCCGATGCGCTCGGCCCCGGGAAGCCGGCTGGCCAGGTCGGGATGGGCATTGGCCATGAGGTGGGCCTCGCCGGCCAGGGTGAGCATCTCGGTATCGTTGAGGTTGTCGCCGAAGGCCAGGCACGCCTCGGGGCCGAGCCCCAGGCGCTCGAGCAGTGCGGCGAGGGCGGTACCCTTGTTCACCCCCTCGGCCATGATCTCCAGGGACGTGGCCATCGACCAGGTCAGGTGAAGCCGCGCGCCATGGCGAGCGCGGATCGTCGCTTCCAGCCGCCTGACCTCGTCCGGCTCGCCGATATAGAGCACCTTGCCGACCCCCTCGCCGTCGAGCTCACCGGGGTCGGCGACCCGGTAGCCGAAGCCGGTGTGGGCATGCAGCGCCAGCAGGCCAGGCGCCTCGGCATCGATCAGCCACTCGTGCTCGTGGTAGAGGTTGAGGCGCACCTCGGGAGGACGCGGCAGGGCGATCAGCGCCCGGGCCAGTGAGGCCTCCAGGTGGCGGGCGGTGACCAGGCGGCCTTCGGTGTCGTGGAGATAGGCGCCGTTGGTGCTGATCACGTGCACCGGCACACCCAGACGCTCGCGGAAGCGCTGCATGTCCCGGAAGTGTCGGCCCGAGGCAAATGCCAGATGGTGGCCCTGCCCCGCCAGTGCCCGCAGGGTGTCGACGGTCGTCGGGTGCAGGTCATGGTCGGCTCCGAGCAGGGTGCCGTCGAGGTCGGAGACGATCAGTCGTGGGGTCATGGGGCCTTCCGCATGTCGTGAAGCCTTCAAGGCTACCGAAGGCGCCCCGCCCTGTCTTCCTTGGCTCGCGCCGGCCGCTCCTGGCCCCGGGAAGCGTTCACCGGGCGCCACTCCCTCGCCTTTGGCCGGGGCGCCATCGCAAGTGACTGATTCCGTTTGGTGCCCCGGCACGCCGTTTGGCGCCACGGTCGCGAATCCGTATAGTGACCCCCCTACCCGCCAACCGATCGTGACCATGCTGCAGAACAACTCGGCGCTTGCCCAGCTCAAGCAACAGATCCGCTCCAACACCCCTCGCGTCGAGGGCGTGATCAAGGCCACCGACAGGGGCTTCGGTTTCCTCGAGACCGACGACGGCAACTCCTACTTCGTGCCGCCCCCCGCCATGAAGACAGTGCTGCATGGTGACCGCGTCGAGGCCATCCTCCACGAGGAGGGTGACAAGACCTCGGTCGAGCCCGACACCCTGATCGAGACCGGCATGCAACGCTTCATCGCCAGGGTGCAGAAGCGCGACGGTCGCCTGGCGGTGATTCCCGATCACCCCTCGATCAAGACCGCCCTCAAGGCCCGCATCAAGCGCAGCCTCGACGAGGCGAGCATCGCCGACGGCGACTGGGTGGTGGCCCGCCTGGTGCGCCACCCCCTCAAGCCCGACGATCGCGCCTTCTTCACCCAGATCGACGAGCTGGTGGCCAAGACCGACGACCCGGCCGTGCCGTGGCGCGTGACCCTGGCCCGCCATGCCCTCGAGCAGGAGTGCCCGGACGCCGGCCATGACTGGCCGCTGCGCGACGAAGGCCTCGCGCGCGAGGACCTGACCGCCGAGCCCTTCTTCACCATCGACGGCGAGAAGACCCGCGACATGGATGACGCTCTGCGCATCCGCTCCCGCGAGGAGGGCGGCTGGTCGCTGACGGTGGCCATCGCCGACCCCACCGCCTACGTGGAGGAGGGGCATGCCGCCGACCTGGAGGCCCGCACCCGCGCCTTCACCGTCTACCTGCCGGGCCAGAACGTCACCATGCTGCCCGAGCAGCTGGCCGACGACCTCTGCTCGCTGTGGGAGGACAAGGATCGCCCGGTGCTGGCCTGCACCCTGGAGGTCGGCGCCGACGGCAGCCTCGGCGACTATCGCTTCTTCGCCGCCACCGCGCGCTCCCATGCCAAGCTCGCCTACGACCGGGTCTCCGACTGGCTCGAGGGTCAGGGCGACTGGGCGCCGGTTGATGCGATCGGCGAACAGCTCAAGGCACTCGAAGCCATGACCGAGGCGCGCAGCGCCTGGCGGGCGGCCCACGCCCTGGTGTTCAAGGACCGGCCCGACTTCGTCTTCGACCTGGACGAGGCCGGCAACGTGCTGGACATCCGCACCGAGCATCGGCGCATCGCCAACCGCATGATCGAGGAGTCGATGATCGCCGCCAACGCCTGCTGCGCGCACCTGCTCGCCGAGCACGTCGGTCACGGCATCTTCAACGTCCACCGCGCGTTCGAACCGGAGAAGGCCGAGGCCGCCCAGGAGTTCCTGGCCAGCCAGGACATCCAGGTGGAGCGCGAGCAGCTCACCGAACTGCCCCGCTACACCGAGCTCAAGCGCGAGCTCGAGGGCCGCGACGACGCCTGGCTGGATGCCCGCCTGCGCCGCTTCCAGGGCTTCACCAGCATGTCCGCCCAGCCCGGCCCGCACTTCGGCCTGGGGCTAGCCGCCTATGCCACCTGGACCTCGCCGATCCGCAAGTACGGCGACATGGTCAACCACCGCCTGATCAAGCGGGTCCTCAAGGGCGAGCAGGCCCCGGCCGAGGCCAGCCAGCAGCTCACCGAGCAGCTCACCGAGCGCCGCCGGCTGAACCGCATGGCCGAGCGCGACGTCAAGGACTGGCTCTATGTGCGCTACCTGACCCCGGCCGCCGAGGCCCAGGAGAGCTTCGAGGCCGAGGTCATCGCCGTCAACCGCGGCGGCATGCGGGTGCGCCTGACCGCCAATGGCGCCACCGCCTTCATCCCGGCCCCGCTGATGCACAGCGACCGCACGAAGGTGGCAATCGACGACAAAGAGGGACGCGTCCAGGTCGAGGGCGAGGAGCGCTTCAAGCTCGGCGACGTCATCCGCGTGGTGCTGACCGAGGCCCGCGAGGAGACCCGCTCGCTGGTGGGTCGTCCGGCCGACTGAGCCTCTGCCGTCACGCCTTCGACACCTGCCTGGTGCCGAAGGCTCCACGCTCCAAGGGTAACCTCATGGCCTGAGCCATGTTGAACGCCTATGCCTCCTCAGCTGTTGTAACGACGCTGCTTCTCCGCCGTCCAGTCGATGGCCGGGGTGCGCATGCCGTGCCCGCCCCGGTAAGGCGCATACGCCGGCGGCTCCCAGCCCGCCAGCAGTGACGGCGCCAGCCGAAAGACCTCGACCCCGATGGGATGGCAGGTTGCCAGAGGATCTCGGGCGTCGGGGCCCCACAGGTCGGCCGACAGGTCCCCGCCCGGGCAGCACGACAGCGCGCACAGCAGGTCGACCTCGGCGAACAGCTCGATATAATCGCCATCGCGTGCCGGACAGGCCTTCATGAAGTACTGGTCATCGTCATTGAGTCCGGTGCACTGGAAGACATTCAGCACGTCATGCACGTCGAACTCGGTGAGCCCGAAGGGAGCCACCGCACGCACCAGATTGGAATGACAGTGATGGTCGAAGTCCTCGCCGGTCAGCAGCTTGTTGACGTAGGGGTCACAGCGCGTCCCCAGCAGGTCATGGACGCGTCCACCGTCGGCGTCCATGCCGTAGCCCGCCAGGGTATCGTCGATGATGGTCGCCATGGGCCGCAGATAGGGTAGCGACGACCACAGGCGATCGAACGTGGACACATGGGCCCGCTGCAGCTGGCGAGTGCGTGAGGCCCAGAAGCGCTCCCGCGGGTTATGGCGATGCCATAGGTTGAGATCTCCCACCTGCGGCCCCTCCAGCGTCGAGAGACGCAGCACATGACCGGCCGGCACCTCCCAGGCCAGTCCCTCGCGGATCGGCACGACCAGCTGCTGAATACGCGTCCGCGCCTCTGGCGCCGTCAGCCGGGCATAGAAGTCGCGGTCCACGTCGAGAATGGAACCTTGCGTGGCGCGATAGGCGGCGGGCACCTTTGCCATTACCCTGTCTCCTTGGCTAGTCGAGCGATACCCGACATGCTAGTGAATTGTGTCAAGGGGCTCACGACTGCCAGATGACGCCTCAGCTCATGCTGCGCTCGTCCCGCCGATGGCAGAAGAAGAAGCGCAGCATCTCCTTCGCGGCATCGGGCCCGCTGGGATCGGTATAACTTCCATGCGCGCTCCCCCCCGACCAGGCGTGACCCGCGCCGTGTACCTGCCACTGCTCCAGGCGTGGCTCACCCTTCGCATCGTGATGCGTCGTACGGGTATAGGCATGGCCTTCGGCCACCTGCCCCTGCTCCACCGTTACCCTGGCGTTGCCCTCACGGTGGCTTGCCGTCTTGTCCTCTCTGCGCGTGGCGGCGTACTGGGCGGCAACGCGATCCGCATTGCTGGGATGCACGGTCGTGTCCCGGTCGCCATGAAAGATGATGGCAGGCACCTCCGACGCCCACCCTGAGGCTCGCGCTGTGCCGCCACCCCCGAGGGGCCTCGTGCCCCCCTGCATCGCCCCCAGGGCATCGGGAAGACTCTGGGCAACGCCATGGGGCAGCCCGGAGTGCACGCCCACCGCCGCAAAGAGATCCGGATAAGTCATCGCAAGTGTCGTTGCCATGGCCGCACCCGCCGAGAGTCCCGCGACGTAGACCCGGCTCGCATCGAGCCCGTGCATGTCGATGACCTGACGGGTCATGCCGGCAAGGATGGCTGGCTCACCGCCCTCGCGCTGCTGGTCGTCGGCCTTGAACCAGTTCCAGCACTTCGAACTGTTGGCGGTCATCGGCTGGGCCGGATAGAGCACGCAACACGGCTGCTCTTCGGCCAGCCGATTCATGGAGGTCCCTGCAGCGAAGTCGTCCGGATCCTGCGTACAGCCATGCAGCATGACCACCAGCGGCAGTGCCTGCCCGTGATAGCCACTGGGGAGATACAGCTTGTACTCGCGCGTGCCGGCCTGATTGGCAAAGCTACCGGCGGTGAACGTGCCGGGCGCCGCTGGCGCGCTGGTGCGCCGAGCCTGCTCCGGCTGCTGCACCACGGTCTCACGCAAGTGGCGCCACTTGTCGCGCCAGGCAGAGGGCAGCCCGACATCTCCGCCCGGGAAAATCCCCCTGGTCGCCTGACGGGCATGGTCAAATGCCGTGGATTGCGCCGCTCCCGCTGACGGCTCCCCTCTTCGGTGCGACCCCGACTCAGCGGACGCTGACCTCGACGCCCGCGCCTCCCCGTCGATGACCTGGCAGGTCCCCTCGAAAATATTCCCCGAGCGGTTCGGTTCTTCCGGCGTTGCCTCGTCCCTCGCCCCTCCCCTCCCCCCGGGCACGGCGCCCTGCAGGATGGCCATGGCCTCGTGCAGCTTCCCGGCGCGGGTGAGCCGTGTTGCGTCTTCCATTCGTCGCGTCATGGTGGCGTCGATCATCGTCGCTCTCCCCAATTCAATGATTCAGTGGATCCGATCCGCCAGGGCGGCCTTGACCGCCGCGCTGGCATGCAGGGCGCCCAGCACGACCACCGACTCGATGGTGGCGCGGGCAAGCTCCGGTGGTACGTCGTCGGCGATGCTGGCCATGCCCAGGACCTGTATCTGCAACGTCTCTCCTGCCGACTGGAGGGCCTCCAGGTCCGTGCGACTGTAATGCTCGAGCCCCAGCACGAAGGCCTTGCGTGTCACGGTCTCCCTGACCACCTCGGCATGGGTCGCCAGCTGGTTGCGGATGGCCGTGCGGATCAGGTCGGTGCGATTGGAATAGAACCCTTCCTGGACCAGCAGATCGATCTGCCCCAGGTCGACGACCCCCAGGTTGATGGTGATCTTCTCGCTGGAATCGCCGGACTTGCGGCGAAGCTCATGGACGCTCATGTGGTGTACCTCGTTGGCCCAGGAGGGGAGACTCCCCTCCCGGTTGTCTATGACCATTTTTATATACTCTATACACCATCCATATGGATGGTATATTAAGCCAACCGAGACAGTAGTCAAGACGGGGGGAAGACAAAAACGGCCCACCTTGTGGTGGGCCGTCATGCGTGTGCCGGGTGTGGATCAGTTGGAAATCAAACGCCGATAACAACAAGGGCACCCAGCGGGTGCCCTTGGAGTACTTCTTTTTGCCCGAAGGCAGCGCAGCTGACTTACCAGCCGGTCGCTGCCTTCAGCGCATCGCCGATCTCGGCCAGCGAACGCACGGTCTTCACGCCTGCGGCTTCCAGGGCGGCGAACTTCTCGTCCGCGGTGCCCTTGCCACCGGCGATGATGGCGCCGGCATGGCCCATGCGCTTGCCGGGAGGCGCGGTGACGCCGGCGATGTAGGAGACCACCGGCTTGGAGACGTTGGCCTTGATGTAGGCCGCTGCCTCTTCCTCGGCGGTGCCGCCGATCTCGCCGATCATCACGATCGCCTCGGTCGCCGGATCCTTCTCGAACTGCTCGAGGATGTCGATGAAGTTGGAGCCCGGGATCGGGTCGCCGCCGATGCCCACGCAGGTGGACTGGCCGAAGCCGTGGTCGGTGGTCTGCTTGACCGCTTCATAGGTCAGGGTGCCGGAACGCGACACGATACCGACCTTGCCCGGCTTGTGGATGTGCCCCGGCATGATGCCGATCTTGCACTCGCCCGGGGTGATCACGCCGGGGCAGTTCGGGCCGATCAGGCGCACGCCCAGTTCGTCGCACTTCACCTTGACGTCGAGCATGTCCAGGGTCGGGATGCCCTCGGTGATGCAGACGATCAGCTTGATGCCGGCATTGGCCGCCTCGAGGATGGAGTCCTTGCAGAACGGGGCCGGCACGTAGATCACGCTGGCCTCGGCGCCGGTCTCGGCCACGGCTTCCTTGACGGTGTTGAACACCGGCAGGCCCAGGTGCTCCTGGCCGCCCTTGCCCGGGGTCACGCCGCCGACCATCTGGGTGCCGTAGGCGATCGCCTGCTCGGAGTGGAAGGTCCCCTGTCCGCCGGTGAAGCCCTGGCAGATGACCTTGGTGCTCTTGTCGATCAGGATGCTCATTACTTGCCCTCCGCTGCCTTGACGACCTGCTGAGCCGCATCGGTCAGGCTGGTAGCAGCGATGATGTTCAGACCGCTGGACGCCAGCTTCTCGGCACCCAGCTCGGCGTTGTTACCTTCCAGACGCACCACCACCGGCACGTTGACACCGACCTGCTCGACGGCGCCGATGATGCCCTCGGCGATCATGTCGCAGCGCACGATGCCGCCGAAGATGTTGACCAGCACGGCCTTCACGGAATCGTCGGAGAGGATGAGCTTGAAGGCCTCGGCCACACGCTCCTTGGTGGCACCGCCGCCCACGTCGAGGAAGTTGGCCGGCTGGCCGCCGTTGAGCTTGATGATGTCCATGGTGCCCATGGCCAGGCCGGCGCCGTTGACCATGCAGCCGATGTTGCCTTCCAGGGCCACGTAGTTCAGCTCCCAGGCGGCCGCCTCGGCCTCGCGCTCGTCTTCCTGGGACGGGTCACGCATCGCCTGCAGGTCCGGGTGGCGATACAGGGCGTTGCCGTCCAGGTTGATCTTGGCGTCGAGGCAGTGGAGGTTGCCCTCGTCGGTCACCACTAGCGGGTTGATCTCGAGCAGGGCCAGGTCCTTGTCGTGGAACAGCTTGGACAGGCCCAGGAAGATCTTGGTGAACTGCTTGACCTGGTTGCCGGAGAGGCCCAGGGCGAAGGCCAGCTCACGCGCCTGGTACGGCTGGGCGCCGACCAGCGGGTCGATCTCGGCCTTGAGGATCTTCTCGGGAGTCTCTTCCGCGACCTTCTCGATCTCCACGCCACCCTCGGTGGAGGCCATGAACACCACGCGACGGGTACCACGATCGACCACCGCGCCCAGGTAGAGCTCGTTGGCGATGTCGGTGCAGGTCTCGACCAGGATCTTGGTGACCGGCTGACCGTTCTCGTCGGTCTGGAAGGTCACCAGGTTCTTGCCCAGCCAGGATTCGGCGAAGGCCTGGGCCTCCTCCGGGCTCTTGATCAGCTTGACGCCACCGGCCTTGCCGCGGCCACCGGCGTGGACCTGAGCCTTGACCACCCACTTGTCGCCACCGATCTTCTTGCAGGCTTCCGCAGCCTCCTCGGGGGTGTCGACGGCGAAGCCCTTGGAGACCGGCAGGCCATAGTCGGCAAACAGCTGCTTGCTCTGATACTCGTGAAGGTTCATCGATTCATGCCATTGGTTGCATGTGACTCGAACGATGACGCGGCTCGCAGCCTCTGGGCAGCGGTCGCCGTGTCACCACCGTTCGCCTCCGATACTTGGCCGGAAGCGATGCGCCACCTGCCGGTGGCGCTTGTTGTCCTTACTTCTTCTTCTTGCGGTTGGCCATGTGGATGGCATGACCTTCAACCGCCAGGGCGGCCTCGTGCACCGCCTCCGACATGGTCGGGTGGGCGTAGCAGGTCAGCGCCAGGTCCTCGGCGCTGGAGCCGAATTCCAGGGCGATCACGCCCTGTGCGATCATCTCGCCGGCATGCTGGCCGACGATATGCATGCCCAGCACGCGGTCGGTCTCGGCATCGGCGATGATCTTGGCCTGGCCCTCGGTGGCATTGTTGGCCATGGCGCGGCCGCTGGCGGCGAACGGGAATGCCCCCGTCTTGACCTCGATCCCCTTGGCCTTGGCCTCCTGCTCGGTCAGGCCCACCCAGGCCACTTCCGGGAAGGTGTAGATGACGTTGGGGATGGCGTCGTAGTTCATCTCGGCCTTGTGGCCGGCGATGATGTCGGCGACCATCACGCCCTCTTCCGAGGCCTTGTGGGCCAGCATCGGGCCGCGCACGCAGTCGCCGATGGCGTAGACGCTCGGCACGCTGGTGCGGCACTGGTCGTCGACGTGGATGAAGCCGCGCTCGTCGGTCTCGATACCCACGCCATCGGCGATCACGCCCTGGGTGTAGGGCTTGCGGCCGACACAGACGATCAGCTTGTCGAAAGTCATCTCCTGCTCGCCTTTGGCGTCGGTGTACTTGACGACCACCTCCTCGCCCTTGACCTCGGAGCCGGTGACCCGCGCCCCCAGCTTGATGTCCAGGCCCTGCTTCTTGAGCAGCTTCTGGGTCTCCTTGGCGATGGCACCGTCGACCATGGGCAGGAAGTCATCCACGGCCTCGAGCACGGTGACCTCGCTGCCCAGGCGGCTCCACACGCTGCCGAGCTCCAGGCCGATGATGCCGGCACCGATCACGCCCAGGCGCTTGGGGGTCTCCTGGAACTCCAGGGCGCCGGTGGAATCGACCACCAGGCCTTCCTTCAGCGGGGTCGGCGGGATCTCCACCGGCACGGAGCCAGCCGCAACGACGATGTTGTCGGCGTCATAGGTGGACGCCTTGCCGTCCTGGTCGGTCACCTCGACCTGCTTGGAGGAGACCACCTTGCCGGTGCCCTCGATGGCCGTGACGCCGTTGGCCTTGAACAGACCGGAGATGCCGCCGGTCAGGTTCTTCACGATCTTGTCCTTGCGGGCCATCATCTTCTTGACGTCCATGTTGACGTCGCCCGCCTCGATGCCCATGTCGGCGAAGTCGTGCTTGGCCTCGACGAACTTGTGGGAGGCCTCGAGCAGCGCCTTGGACGGGATGCAACCCACATTCAGGCAGGTACCGCCGTGGACGACCTTGCCTTCCTTGCCGATCCACTTCTCGACACAGGCGACCTTCAGTCCCATCTGGGCGGCACGGATGGCGGAGACGTAGCCGCCGGGGCCCGCACCGATCACGATCACATCAAACTTGTCAGCCATGTTGGCTCCTTCGTTGCTTGTCGCTGAAGAACGTAGTGGGTCCGGTGGCTCAGATGTCCAGCAGCAGGCGTGCCGGATCCTCGAGCAGCTCCTTGATGGTGACCAGGAACTGTACCGCATCCTTGCCGTCGATCATGCGGTGGTCGTAGGAGACCGCCAGGTACATCATCGGCCGGATCTCGACCTTGCCGTTCACCGCCATCGGACGTTCCTGGATCTTGTGCATGCCCAGGATCGCGGTCTGCGGCGGATTGATGATCGGCGTGGACATCAGCGAGCCGAAGATGCCGCCGTTGGTGATGGTGAAGGTACCGCCCTGCATCTCGTCGATGCCGAGCTTGCCGTCACGGGCCCGCTTGCCGAAGTCGACGATGCCCTTCTCGACGTCGGCGATCTTCATGCTGTCGGTGTCACGCAGCACCGGGACCACCAGGCCACGGTCGGTGGAGACGGCGACGCCGATATCCTGGTAGCCGTGATAGACGATGTCGGTGCCATCGATGGAGGCGTTGACGTCCGGGAAGCGCTTGAGGGCCTCGCTGGCGGCCTTGACGAAGAAGCCCATGAAGCCGAGCTTGACGTCGTGGGCCTTGAGGAAAGTGTCCTTGTACTGGGCCCGCAGATCCATCACCGCACCCATGTCCACTTCGTTGTAGGTGGTCAGCATGGCGGCGGTCTGCTGGGCCTGGACCAGGCGCTTGGCGATGGTCTGGCGCAGGCGGCTCATCGGCACGCGCTTCTCGGGGCGCTCGCCCTCCACGGCCGGGGCGGCGGCAGCAGCGGCCTGGGCACCACCGGCCGGCTTGGCCGCCTTCTTCGCAGCGCCTTCCTTCACTGCCCGCTGCACGTCCTCCTTGAGGATGCGGCCGCCCTTGCCGGTGCCCTCGATGGCATTGACGTCGAGGTCGTGCTCGGCGACCAGCTTGCGCGCGGCCGGGGCGAGGATCTTGTCGCCCACCTTCTCGTCGCTCGCCCCGTCGTCGGCGGAGGCCGGCGCCTTCTCCTCGCTGGGCGCGGCAGCGGCGCCGCCGGCGCCTTCGCTGAAGGTCGCCAGCACCTGCTCGGAGGTGACCTGGCTGCCCTCCTCGGCCTTGATCTCGGCGAGGGCACCGTCGGCCGGGGCGACGACCTCGAGCACCACCTTGTCGGTCTCGATCTCGGCCAGCACCTCGTCGCGCTTGACCGCCTCGCCGACCTTCTTGTTCCAGCTGGCCACGGTGCCTTCCTGAATCGACTCGGGGAAGGTCGGGGCCTTGACTTCGTGGGTCTTGCCACCGGCCGACGGCTTGGCCTCGGCGTCGTCCTGCTTCTCGGCCTTGGCATCAGCCTTCTGCTCGGCCTTGGCATCCTTCTTGGCCGCCGGCTTGTCGCCGCCTTCGGCCTTGCCCTCGCCGATCCTGCCCAGCACCTGCTCGGACTCCACGGTGTCGCCCTCTTCCACCAGCACCTCGCTGAGGGTGCCGGCCTCGGGGGCCACGACCTCTAGCACCACCTTGTCGGTCTCGATCTCGACGATCAGCTCGTCACGCTCGACGCTGTCGCCGGGCTTCTTGTGCCAGGCCGCCACACTGCCCTCGGCGACGGATTCCGGAAAGGTGGGTGCCTTGATATCGGTAGCCATGTCGTATCCCTTGTCTGTTCTCTCTCGTCCCGGTGGGCGCCTCAGAGGTTGAAGGCGTCTTCCACCAGCTGGCGCTGCTGTTCGGTATGCACGGACATGTAGCCCGCCGCGGGTGCCGCGGATGCCGGGCGACCGGCGAACTTGAGCTTGCCGCCCAGGCCGTCACGCAGCATGTCGGCCACGGCCCGCATGTGGTGCTGGCTCGAATACCAGGCGCCCTGGTTGAGCGGCTCCTCCTGGCACCACACCACGTCGGTGACGTTGGTGTAGTCCTTGATGGCCTCCAGCAGTTCCTCCTTGGGGAAGGGGTAGAGCTGCTCGATGCGCAGGATCGCCACGTCGTCGCGGGCGTTCTCCTCGCGCCAGTTAGCCAGGTCATAGTAGACCTTGCCGGCACAGAGGATGATGCGCTCGACCTTGCCGGCCTCGAGGTTTCCCTGGTCGGGCAGCACCATCTGGAAGCCGCCATGGGCCAGCTCCTCGATGGTCGAGGTCGCCGACTTGTGGCGCAACAGACTCTTGGGCGACATCACCACCAGCGGCTTTCTCAGCGGACGGATCACCTGGCGGCGCAGCAGGTGGAAGATCTGCGCCGGGGTAGTCGGGACGCAGACCTGCATGTTGTGCTCGGCACACATCTGCAGGAAGCGCTCGAGACGCGCCGAGGAGTGCTCCGGCCCCTGCCCCTCGTAGCCGTGGGGCAGCAGCATGGTCAGGCCACACAGGCGCTCCCACTTGGTCTCGCCGGAGGAGATGAACTGGTCGACCACCACCTGGGCGCCGTTGAAGAAGTCGCCGAACTGGGCTTCCCAGACGATCAGGGCGTTGGGCATGGTCGTGGCGTAGCCGTACTCGAAGGCCAGCACCGCCTCTTCCGAGAGGAAGGAGTCGTGGATGGTGAAACGCGGCTGGCCGTCGGCCATGTGTTGCAGCGGCACGTAGGCACTGCCGTCCTTCTGGTTGTGCACCACCGCATGGCGGTGGGAGAAGGTGCCGCGACCGACGTCCTGGCCGGTGATGCGCACCGGATGGCCCTGGTCGAGCAGCGTGGCGTAGGCCAGGGTCTCGGCGAAGCCCCAGTTGACCGCCAGGCCGCCGGCCTGCATCTTGCGCCGGTCGTCGTAGATCTTGGCCACCTGGCGCTGCACCTCGATCCCGTCGGGAATCTCGCACATCCTGCCGGCGAGGCGCTGCAGACGCTTCATGTCCACGGTGGTGTCGGCATGGCCGGTCCACTCATGGCCCAGGTAGGGGGTCCAGTCGACGAACAGCGACTTGTTGGGCTTCTGCACCAGGGCGTTGGCCACGTGGTTGCCGGCCATCAGGTCATCGCGGTACTTCTCCATCATCGCCTTGGCGTCGTCGTCGCTGAGCAGCCCCTCGCCGACCAGCCGCTCGATGTAGCGGGCCCGCGATGACGGATGTTCCCTGATCTTGCTGTACATCATCGGCTGGGTGCCGGAGGGCTCGTCGGCCTCGTTGTGGCCGCGGCGGCGGTAGCACACCAGGTCGATGACCACGTCGCGATTGAACTGCTGGCGATAGTCCAGCGCCACCTGGGTGGCATGCAGCACGGCGTCGGGGTCGTCGCCGTTGACGTGGAAGATGGGCGACTGGACCATCTTGGCAATGTCGGTGCAGTACTCGGTGGAGCGCGAGTCCTGGGGATGCGAGGTGGTGAAGCCCACCTGGTTGTTGATGACGATGTGCACCGTGCCGCCGGTCTTGTAGGCACGGGTCTGGGACATCTGGAAGGTCTCCATGACCACGCCCTGGCCGGCGAAGGCCGCATCGCCGTGGACGTTGATCGGCAGCACCTTGTTGCCGACCGGGTCGTCCCGACGGTCCTGGCGGGCCCGCACCGAGCCCTCGACCACCGGGGCGACGATCTCCAGGTGGGAGGGGTTGAACGACAGCGCCAGGTGCACCTCACCGCCCGGCGTCATGACGTTGGAGCTGAAGCCCTGGTGGTACTTGACGTCACCCGAGCCACGCTCGATGACCTTCTTGCCATCGAACTCGTCGATCAGGTCCGAGGGGTTCTTGCCGAGGATGTTGACCAGCAGGTTGAGGCGACCGCGGTGGGCCATGCCGATGACCACTTCCTTGGTGCCGTAGCCGCCGGCACGCTGGATCAGCTCGTCCATCATCGGGATGAAGGCTTCGCCACCCTCGAGGCCGAAGCGCTTGGTCCCCGGGTACTTGGAGGCCAGGTAGCTCTCCAGGCCCTCGGCGGCGGTCAGCCGCTCCAGCACGTGCTTGCGCACCTCGGGACTGAACCTGGGGGCCGAGCGCACCGACTCGAAGCGCTGCTGCAGCCAGCGCTTCTCCTCGGTGTCGACGATATGCATGATCTCGCAGCCGATGGAGCGGCAGTAGGTCTGCTCCAGGGCGCTGACGATCTCCTTGAGCGGCGCCTTGTCCATGCCCAGGAAGAAGGAACCGGTCTGGAACTCGGTGTCCAGGTCGGCCTTCGAGAGCTGGTGGAAGGAGAGGTCGAGATCGGGAACGGGAGTGGGGCTGCGCAGGCCGAGGGGGTCGATGTCGGCCTTCTGGTGCCCGCGGAAGCGGTAGGCGTTGATCAGCTGGAGAACCTTGACCTGCTTCTTGTTCTCGCCACTGTCGACACCGGCCTGGGCAGTACGCCGATGGCGGCCCAACTGGTAGAACTGCTCCCGGACCGGTGCTAGCGGGACATCGTGGCTGGCCCCGCCCTCGGGTCGCGGCAACTGGTCGAAGTACTGGCGCCATTCGTCGGGAACGGCGGAGGGATCATCGAGGTACTGTTCGTAGAGCGCTTCCACATAGTGGGCATTGCCGCCACTCACGTGGGAGGAGCGCCACATCAACTCCATTATGCCTTGTTGCATCTCTTGGTCACCCTGCACTGATGGGGTGGTATCGGCGCCGACACGACTCGACCGCATCGACATCGCTGGTGCCCTGCCGGAGGAAGGGCATCCTGAATTCCATGGTCAAGAGCCGGTGCCCAGGGCACCGGCTCTATGCATCATGCTCCGCACCGGACTCGGCTGCGACCTCTCGCCGCAGCCCGAGAGCGGTGGACATGATAACAAGCTGGACGCCACGATTTAAGTGGCATCGGCCAGCAGCATCTCGCGGATCTTGCCGATCGCCCGCGTCGGGTTGAGCCCCTTGGGGCAGACCGCGACGCAGTTCATGATCCCGCGGCAGCGGAACACGGAGAACGGGTCCTGGAGCTCCGCCAGGCGGTCGCGGGTGGCGGTGTCACGGGAGTCGGCGAGGAACCGGTAGGACTGCAGCAGCCCGGCCGGGCCGACGAACTTGTCCGGGTTCCACCAGAACGACGGACAGGAGGTCGAGCAGCAGGCACACAGGATGCACTCGTAGAGGCCATCGAGCTTGTCGCGCTCCTCCGGCGACTGCAGGCGCTCGATGGCCGGCGCCGGCTCGTCGTTCTGCAGGTAGGGCTGGATGCGCTCGTACTGCTTGTAGAACAGCCCCATGTCGACCACCAGGTCGCGAATGACCGGCAGGCCCGGCAGCGGACGCAGGGTCAGCTTGTTGCCCTTGACCACCTCGGAGAGCGGGGTGATGCAGGCCAGGCCGTTCTTGCCGTTCATGTTCATGCCGTCGGAGCCGCACACGCCCTCGCGGCAGCTGCGGCGATAGGCCAGGCCATTGTCCTGCTCCTTGGCCAGGTGCAGGACGTCGAGCACCATCAGGTCGCGGCCCTGGGTGTCGACCTGGAACTCCTGCATGTAGGGCGCGGAGTCGGTTTCCGGATTGTAGCGGTACAGGGATACCTGAAGCTTGGACATCGTGACTCCCCCTTAGTAGGTGCGGACTTTCGGCTCGAACATGTCGACGGTCTTGGGTGCGAAGTTCACATCGCGCTTGCCCAGTCGCTTCTCGGCCGGGAAGTAGAGCGAGTGCTTCAGCCAGTTGACGTCGTCGCGGTCCGGGTAGTCGTAGCGGGAGTGGGCGCCACGGCTCTCCTTGCGCTCCAGGGCCGCGATGGCGGTGGCCTCGGCCACTTCCATCAGGTTGTCCAGCTCCAGCGCCTCGACGCGCGCGGTGTTGAAGGTGTTGGACTTGTCCGGCAGGTAGGCGTTGGCGATCCGGCCACGCAGCTCCTCGAGGCGCTTGACACCCTCGACCATGTTCTTCTCCTCGCGGAACACGCCGAAGGAGGTCTGCATGATGTCCTGCAGCTCGCGCTTGAGCTCGGGAACGGTCTCGCCGCCCTCCGACTCGTTCCAGCGCGTGATGCGCTTCATGGCGGACGCGACGTCGGACTCGGAGGCGTCGAGGTACTCGATGCCCTCGTTGAGCGCGCCCTCGATGAACATGCCGGCCGCACGGCCGAACACCACCAGGTCGAGCAGCGAGTTGCCGCCCAGGCGGTTGGCGCCGTGGACCGACACGCAGGCCGCCTCGCCGCAGGCGAACAGGCCGTTGACGATCTGGTCGTTGCCGTCGGCGTCCTGCATGATCGCCTGGCCGTGCACGTTGGTCGGGATCCCGCCCATCATGTAGTGGCAGGTGGGGACGACCGGGATCGGCTCCTTGGCCGGGTCCACGTGGGCGAAGGTCTTGGAGAGCTCGACGATGCCGGGCAGGCGCTTGCCGAGGACGTCCTCGCCCAGGTGATCCAGCTTGAGGAAGACGTGGTCGCCCTTCTCGCCGCAGCCACGGCCCTCGAGGATCTCCATGACCATGGAGCGCGCGACCACGTCGCGGCCGGCCAGGTCCTTGGCGTTGGGGGCATAACGCTCCATGAAGCGCTCGCCGTCCTTGTTGATCAGGTAACCACCCTCGCCGCGACAGCCTTCGGTCACCAGGGTGCCCGCGCCGTAGATGCCGGTCGGGTGGAACTGCCACATCTCCATGTCCTGCATCGGGAAGCCGGCACGCAGCGCCATGCCGATGCCGTCGCCGGTGTTGATCAGGGCATTGGTGGTGGAGGCGAAGATCCGCCCCGCCCCGCCGGTGGCCATGACGGTAGCCTTGGACTTGACGTGCACCACTTCGCCGGTCTCGATGTCCATGGCAATGCAGCCCACCACGTCGCCGTTGGCGTTCTTGACCAGGTCGACGGCGTACCACTCGTTGAGGAAGGTGGTGTTGTTCTTCAGGTTGTTCTGATAGAGCGTGTGCAGCAGGGCGTGGCCGGTGCGGTCGGCGGCCGCACAGGTGCGTGCCGCCTGGCCGCCCTTGCCGAAGTCCTTGGACTGGCCGCCGAACGGGCGCTGATAGATGCGGCCGTTGTCGAAGCGGGAGAACGGCAGGCCCATGTGCTCGAGCTCGAACACCGCCTTGGGGCCCTCGGAACACATGTACTCGGAGGCGTCCTGGTCGGCGATGTAGTCGCCGCCCTTGACGGTGTCGTACATGTGCCAGCGCCAGTCGTCGTCGGGATCCGCGGAGGCGATGGCACAGGTGATGCCGCCCTGGGCCGAGACGGTGTGCGAGCGGGTCGGGAAGACCTTGGACAGCACGGCGGTCTTCTTGCCGGACTTGGCCAGCTCGAGGGCGGCCCGCAGGCCGGCACCGCCCCCGCCGATGATGATGGCGTCGAAAGACAGGCTACGCATGGTGGACATGTATCAGGCTCCCCACAGAACGGTGATGCCCCAGACCAGGAACACGAAGATGGCCAGGATGATGATGAGCTGGACGGCGACGCGTACGCCGGTCGACTTGAGGTAGTCGGTGGTCACGGTCCACAGGCCGACCCAGGCGTGGGCCGCCAGGGAGATGAAGGCCAGCAGCGAGAAGATGCGCATCCAGGTAGCGGAGAAGAGGCCGCTCCAGGCCGCGTAGTCCAGGCCGGGGCTGAGTAGCAGGAAGCCGACGATGAAGAGAGTGTAGAGCGCCAGGATGACGGCGGAGACGCGCTGGAGCAGCCAGTCGGAAAGACCGCTGCGCCCGAGATTCGTGATGTTGGTTACCATACCCAGACTCCAGCCAGAATGATCAGGACCACGCTTACCACCACGGTGATCTGCGCCTTCTTGACGCCGCCCTCGAGGGTCACGCCGATATCCATGTCCATCAGCAGGTGCTTGATGCCGGCCACGAAGTGGAAGGCCAGGGCGGACAGCAGCCCCCAGGCGATCAGCTTGGCCAGCAAGTTGTGGGCCAAGGCGTCACTCACGGCCGCGAAACCTGCCGGCGAGGAGAGCGACGTGTCGAGCGCCCAGAAGGCGAAGATCAGGCCGATGAAGAGGATGACGCCGGTGATGCGATGAGCGATCGACGTCAGGGCGGGAAGGGGAAACTGTATCGTGGACAGATCCAGATTTACGGGTCGTTTGCTATTCACGGCTCTACACACTCTCTTGGCCCGCTGTTCGGTCGTCGGACAAGGCCCGAGCGGGCGGTGGTTTCGGGAAGGGACACGATCGTGGCCGAGTTGGACACGACCACCGGTTCCTGCCAGTCGCGCGCTGAGATTATAGGGACATCGCCCTGTCATGACAAATGGACACAGAGCGTACTCGACCATGGTGGAAGGCCGATTTCTCGGCGCTGGCGGCGTCTACCCGGGCATCCGGAGGCGTCGACCGGGGCCGTGGCGCACCGCCATGGTGCGGAGCACCATTTCCTATACAAAAGCCATCCACTTAACAAGCTAATGTACAATACCGACCGCACAATGGTGGAATTGACAATCGCTGGCACGCTTCTATAGTGGGCGAACCTTTTCGCCGGCACCATCAGCGGAATAACGACTTAATCGTCCCACCATGAACTCGAGAGGAGGCCAGCATGGCTGACAGGAAAGCGACATTGACGGTAGACGGTCTGGAAAAGCCGATCGACCTGCCGATCTACTCCGGCACCCTGGGCCCCGACGTCATCGACGTCCGCGGCCTCGGCGCCGAAGGCCTCTTCACCTATGACCCCGGCTTCATGGCGACCTCCTCCTGCCAGTCGGCGATCACCTATATCGACGGCGGCAAGGGGGTGCTGCTGCACCGCGGCTACCCGATCGACCAGCTGGCGAAGGAGTCCAACTTCGTCGAGCTGTGCTACCTGCTGATGTTCGGCGAGCTGCCCGACGACGCCCAATACGCCGACTTCGAGTCGCGGATCAGCAACCACACCATGGTCCACGACCAGATCAACAACTTCTTCAAGGGCTTCCGCCGCGACGCCCACCCGATGTCGATCCTGTGCGGCGTGGTCGGTGGCCTGGCCGCCTTCTACCATGACCACCTGGACATCAATGTCCAGGAGGACCGCGAGATCAGCGCCATCCGCCTGATCGCCAAGATGCCGACCATCGCCGCGATGTCCTACAAGTACAACATCGGCCAGCCGTTCAACTACCCGCGCAATGACCTGAACTATGCAGAGAACTTCCTCTACATGATGTTCAGCAACCCGTGCGAGGAGTACCGGATCAACCCGGTCTACGCCAAGGCCATGGACCGCATCTTCATGCTGCATGCGGACCACGAGCAGAATGCCTCCACCTCCACGGTGCGCCTGGCGGGCTCCACCGGCGCCAACCCCTTCGCCTGCATCAGCGCCGGCATCGCGGCCCTCTGGGGCCCGGCCCATGGCGGCGCCAACGAGGCGGTGCTGAACATGCTCGACGAGATCGGCGACGACTCCGAGGAGAACATCCAGCGCTTCGTCGACAAGGCCAAGGACAAGGACGACCCGTTCAAGCTGATGGGCTTCGGTCACCGCGTCTACCGCAACTTCGACCCACGCGCCAAGGTGATGAAGGAGACCTGCGACGAGGTACTCGCCGAGCTGGGCCTGGCCGACGACCCGCAGCTGAAGATCGCCAAGCGCCTGGAGCAGATCGCCCTGGAGGACGAGTACTTCATCGAGCGCAAGCTCTACCCCAACGTCGACTTCTACTCCGGCATCATCCTCAAGGCCATGGGCATCCCCAAGAACATGTTCACGGTGATCTTCGCCGTGTCCCGCACCATCGGCTGGATCTCCCACTGGAACGAGATGCTCAGCGACAGCTACAAGATCGGTCGGCCGCGCCAGCTCTACACCGGCCACGCCCAGCGCGACTACCCCGCCAAGTAAGCCGGCACGGCGGCGCGCACGCCGACACCACCAGGAAGGCCGCCCTCGGGCGGCCTTCCGCGTTTGCGGGCCACGTCGACCCCCTTAGCGACTTAGTACCGGAGAACTAGAATCTTCATTTATTCAGGTTGACTTTATTACGGAAACGCCCTCCTCCGCGGCACCGCCCGTTTTCCACACATTCTGTGGATAAGCCTGTTCAAAACCTCTCGAAAAGGTCGCAGAATCGCCATGAGAAGCGGGGCCGGCTTAGATTGATCAATTTTTGATCTATCGTAACTCATTGAAATAAAAGAGTAAATACAGGAAGCCAGCAACCATGCGGGTTCGGGGCGAGACTGTGCACAGGTCGACCCGGGGTGCGCGGGAAAGTGGACAAGTCAAGGGGGATGTCAAGCCGATATCGCCTCGGATGCCAGGGCCGCAGCGGCGGGCCGCCCGGACACGGCGAAGCACCCGGCGAGCGAACTGGCCGGCTGATAATGAAAAAGCATTAGGAAGGTAGAGCGGTAGAAGGTGGCGTCCCATAGGGGGTTCGAACCCCTGTTACCGCCGTGAAAGGGCGGTGTCCTGGACCACTAGACGAATGGGACGCAACATCCTCGATGCGAGAAGTGGTGGAGCCTAGCGGGATCGAACCGCTGACCTCGACACTGCCAGTGTCGCGCTCTCCCAGCTGAGCTAAGGCCCCGTATCTCTCGAAGACGGGGCGTATGTTACTGATAAGCCCCGCCTTCGTCAACAGGAAATCACGCGAGCTCACGGAATTCCTTCTCGAAGCGCTTGGCCTGCTTCTTGGAGACGCCGCCCAGCACCTCGATGGCGTGGCGCAGGCGCGCCCGGGTCACGTCGGAGCCCAGGATCGCCATGGCGTCCATCACCGAGGTACTCGCGCTGGAGCCGGTGATGGCGATGAACACCGGTGCCAGGAAGGCCTTCATCTTCAGCTCGAAGTGGCCGGCGAGCGTCTTGACCTCCTCCAGCAGCACCGCCTTGTGCCAGGCCGGTACGCCTTCGAAGCGCCACACCAGGAACTGCAGCAGCTTGAGCAGTTCCTCGCGGGAGAGCTTGACCTCGTCGAAGCTCTCCTCCTCGATGGCCGGCAGGCCCGAGAAGAAGTGGCCGGCCAGGGGCACCACCTGGGAGAGCGTCTCCACCCGCGGGCGCACCTGGGGCAGGATCTGGCTGACGTACTCCTCGTTGAAGGCCCACTCCATCAGCGCCTTGAGGAAAGCCTTGTCGTCGAGCTCCTCGCGAATGTAGACGCCGTTGAGCCAGGTCAGCTTCTCCAGGTCGAACACCGGCCCGCCCAGCGACACGCGCTGGACATCGAAGTGGCTCATCATCTCGTCGAGGCTGAACTTCTCGCGCTCGTCGGGCATCGACCAGCCCATGCGGCCCAGGTAGTTGATCACCGCCTGGGGCAAAAAGCCCATGCGCCGGTAGTAGTTGATGGAGGTCGGGTTCTTGCGCTTGGAGAGCTTGGACTTGTCGGGATTGCGCAACAGCGGCATGTGGCAGAGCTGCGGCATCTCCCAGCCGAGGTACTCGTAGAGCAGCTGGTGCTTGGGCGCCGAGTTGATCCACTCCTCGCCGCGCAGCACGTGGGTGATGCCCATCAGGTGGTCGTCCACCACGTTGGCCAGGTGGTAGGTGGGCATGCCGTCGGACTTGAGCAGGATCTGGGCATCCACCTGGGCCCAGTCGACCTCGATCACGCCACGCAGCATGTCATCGATCACGCAGCTGCCGGTGGCGGGTACCTTCATGCGCACCACATGGGGCCAGCCCTCCTTCTCGCGACGCGCCTGCTCCTCGGCGGGCAGGGCGAGGTCGGAAGGCTTGAGGGCCAGGTGCATGCCGGCGGCCTTGCGCGCCTCGCGCAGCTCGTCGAGCTCCTCGCTGGTGCGGTAGCACTTGAAGGCATGGCCGGCTTCGACCAGCTGGCGTGCGTATTCCCCGTAGATGTCGCCGCGCTCGCTCTGGCGGTACGGGCCATGGGGGCCACCCACGTCGGGGCCCTCGTCCCACTCCAGCCCCAGCCAGCGCAGCGAATCGAGGATCATCTGCTCGGACTCGGGGGTCGAGCGCACCCGGTCGGTGTCCTCGATGCGCAGGATGAACTGGCCGCCGTGCTGGCGGGCGAAACAGAGGTTGAACAGGGCGATATAGGCGGTGCCCACATGGGGGTCGCCGGTGGGTGACGGCGCGATACGAGTGCGTACGGTCATGTCGTCCTTGGTCCTGTCGATGGTGTGGGGCTTGCCCTGCCGGGAGGGCGAATGCCCCGCATTATACGCACCTGGCCGGCGCCGGGCAGCCGTGGCCGGGAATCATTCCCCCGCCTCGTGGTCCATGCTTGAGCCCGAATTCCCCACCAAGGAACCTCATGCTCTCGCGACTCCCCGACGGCTTCACGGCCCTGGTCACCGGCGCCTCCGGCGGCATCGGCCGCGCCGTGGTCGATGCCCTGCTGGAAAGCGACCGTCCCGGTCGGGTGGTCGGCATCAGCCGCGCCGGCCACACGCACCCCGACCCCCGCTTCGAGTCCCTCGCCCTGGACGTCGGCGAGCCGGACGGCGTCGCGGCCCTGGAGCAGGCCCTGGACACCACCCCGCTGCACCTGGTGTTCAATGCCATCGGCATGCTGCACGACGAGCGGCTCGGCATCGGGCCCGAGAAGAAGCTCGACGACCTGGACGCCGAGGCCATGAGCCGACTCTACCATGTCAATGCGATCACCCCGGCCCTGCTGCTCAAGGCCCTGCAGCCCGGCCTCAAGGGGCGCCATCCGGCTGTGGTCGCGAGCCTCTCGGCACGGGTCGGCTCCATCGGCGACAACCGGATGGGTGGCTGGTACGCCTACCGGGCCAGCAAGGCTGCCCACAACATGCTGATGAAGACCGCCGCCGTGGAGCTGCGCCGCCTCAACCCCCAGGTCAGCGTCGCCTGCCTGCATCCCGGCACCACCGATACCGCCCTGTCGAAACCCTTCCAGGCGCGGGTCCCGGCGGACAAGCTGTTCACGACGCGGTTCGTGGCCCAGCGGTTGCTGGCGGTACTGGACGATTGCGGCCCCGAGCAGAGCGGGGTCTTCCTCGACTGGGCCGGCGAACCCGTGGCGTGGTGAGCCCCGAAGGCGCATGCCGACCCGGCCCGGATTAGGGCAGAATTAACGTTGATGCGTGCCCTTGCACGGCATAAATCGATCACAGAAGATCAGCCAACTCAATTCCCCACAGGATGCTGAAATGGACACACTCGGCCCGCGGATCAAAGAACTTCGGCTGGAGGCCAGGCTCAACAAGGCGGCCCTGGCGCGCAGGGTCGGTGTGTCCGATGTGACCATCTCCTACTGGGAATCCGGTGCCATCCGGCAGATCGGCCACGAGCGGCTGGTGGCCCTGGCCCAGGCCCTCAACTGCCCGCTGTCGCGGCTGCTCGAGGAAACGGGCGCCCAGGCCTCGCCGCTCTATCTGCGCAGCCGCCCGCCGCTACCCTGGCAGGATGGTCGGCAGAAGGGCATCGACCTGCCGATCGAGATGGTGCCCGGCCAGCGCTGGGACGGCGACTGCCACCTGGTCACCCCCGCCCCGGGGGAGCACTTCGACTTCCTCACCCAGGGGGACCTGGTCGCAATTGCCCCCAGCGACATCTTCCGCCAGCCCGGGCTCTACCTGATCGACGACGACGGCAGCCTGGCCATCCGCCGGGTCGAACAGGGCCCCACCGGGGAGCTGATGTTCCACCGCGAGAACAGCGACGAGGCCATGCCCTGGACCCCGGCCTGCCGGCTGGTCGGCAAGATGGTGGCCCATTGGCGCGTCCAGCCGCTGTGAGGGTTCACTCCACTTCCAGCACCTCGACGTGGTCGAGGGTGCGGCGGGTCTCGCTGCCCACCAGGAAGCGCTGGCTGTAGCTGGCCACCTGCCCCAGGCCATGACGTGACTCCTGTACCAGGGGACCACTCAGATGCTCGTTCTCCTCGCCGAGGCGGTCACGCACCGACCGCGGCTGCACGCTTCCTTCCTGCACGTCGACCGTGACGCGATAACCGCCGTCCGGTAGCCCGCTCCCGGGGCCGAAAGGGCCAGCCACGAAGCCGCCCTCCTCCACCGACACCCGTTCACGCCAGCGCACCCCGCTGAGTTCCCGCTCCACGATGACCTGCAGGCGGGTCGCCTCGGGCAGGTTGGTCTCGCCTTCCACCGTCAGGCGCCGGTCGCTGCCCAGGCGGGAGGTGAGGTCGATCATCGCCGGCTGGTCGAAGGGCGGCACCGCGGGCACTTCGGGCTTCGCCTCCGGCGGTGGCTCGCGGGTCTCTTCGGCAGTGTCCGTCTGAGCGGGCTCGGACGCCGCCTCCTCCTCCTCGCCACCGCTGCAACCGGCCAGCCACACCAGCAGCAGGCCTGCCCCCATTGCTCGATACCACGCCGTCATGCACGCCTCCCGCCCGGTCGATGAGAGGCCAGACTACCATCATTCCCGTCCACGGCGCGTCCGCTCAGCGCAGCTCGGCACAGTCGCGGCATACCGTGGTATAGGGCACCGCCGCCAGCCGGCGGGCATCGATGGACTCGCCGCACTCCTCGCAGCGATCGCCCTCGCCTTCGTCGATACGCGCGAGCGCATGCATCACCTGGCGAAGCTCATCCTCGGCCTCCTGCTGCAGGGCCTCGATCACGTCATCGTTCTGCAGTTCGATGGACTGGTCCTCCATGTCCTTATCCAGCGGACCGCCCCGCTGCTCCTTGTGGGCCTTGTAGCGGTCGAACCGGTCGATCAGCTCGTCGCGCAGCGCTTCCAGTTCCTGCTTCCGATCCGCCATGACGTCGCCTCCTGTCATTGTCGGCAATGCCGAAGGGGCACCGCCCCGCTTCCTTCTAGATAGCACATCGCGCCCTGCCCCACGGTGACGAGGGTCACGACGCCGCTTTCCCCGTCCCGTCCCGTGGGCGAGCCCTCGGAGCGCGCAAGGGCATTCCCGTTCCGCTGGACCAGCGCTCAGGCCATGCCCAGGGCGTCATAGCCCTCCTGGGTCAGGGAGATGCGCTCGGGCTCGTCGCTGCCCCGGGTCCGGTCGACGGTGATCAGCCCCCTGGCCTCCAGGGTGTCGATGTCCTCCAGCACCTCCTCCAGCAGGCTGTCCTCGCCCGGATGGCCGAAGGGTGATGCCAGTTCCCCGCCGTGCTGCAGCACGCGGGCCAGCAGCTCCATCTGATGCTCGGTGAGATCGCCGCTCATGTTCTGCTGCTCCTGATGATCATGGGTGTCGGTCAGTATGGACGAGGAACGCCAGATGCGGCCTCGGCCTACTGCCCTTGCAGGTCGGGATGGAGGCGACAGCACACAAGGCATTGACGGCGGCCGCCATACGTGACACCGTAGCGTCAGTTGGTTAGCAAGATGCATATTGTCAGTAGTAGTCGAATCCTTTCGGTTGTCTGGTTATATCCCCTTGTTTGACCCACTAGCACTCGGGGCATTACCCGGTAATTCGTAAAGAGCGCATAGCGCGAAAGGAGACAACTATGTCTACTGGCACAGTCAAGTGGTTCAACGACGCAAAAGGCTTCGGCTTCATCACCCCGACCGACGGTGGCGATGACCTCTTTGCCCACTTCTCCGAAATCAAGGCAGACGGCTTCAAGTCCCTCCAGGACGGTCAGCAGGTCTCCTTCGATGTGGTTCAGGGCAAGAAAGGCCTGCAGGCTTCGAACATCGAAGTCATCTGATCGCCGATCAGACAGACCTATCGCTTCGCAAGACGCCGAGCACCAAGGCCCGCTGATGCGGGCCTTGGTGTTTCTGCGTGTCGGGTTTTCGTGCACCCGCCAAGGACCGCAAGGCTGCGGGGATATCACCCTGCCAGCATTGGCCAGAAATTGACCAGTACTGGTAGAATATCCGCCCTCCCGACCGACACCCCCGTGATGCCGATGCTCCAGCTCGACCGTACCTTCTCCGTCGCGCCCATGATGGATAGGAACTGAGCCCCGCCATTCCGGCATTCATTGCCATCACGTACCAAATTTCTACCAGCAACTTTTCCTTTTCTCCTTGCGAACCTCGTTGGTTGTCGTGAGGTGATGCGTGCGCGTGTACGACGCGTGCGTGCACATCATGCGCGGGGCAGCTCTAGAATCCGTGGGGGTCTCGGAAAAAGGTAACAAAGGTAATGGCATGCCGAAAAATGACGTAGGCAATTGATCTCAAAGGCGTTCAAACGGGTGTCCAAAAGGTAACAAAAAGGTAATGAAAAGGTGATGCGTTACCTTTTTGAAAGGTCACAGAGAGAGATTTCTCTATCCTTTAAAATCAATGACTTGGTAGCCCGTTACCTTTTTCAGTACCTCTTGTTACCTTTTAAAGGTAACGGTAGAAATCAATATAATCAGATAGATACAAGCGAAAATCGGCCAAGTTACCGATGTTACCTTTTTCCGAGCCCCCCTCACCTTCTCAGATTGGCCCGCAAGCGCTGCGGCAACCTCCAAAGCTGGCAATTCGCATAAAAACGCATGCTGTCACAGTCACTTAGACCACCAGGGCGCCCCGCATACGCCGGGCCTCGCCCATAGTGCGTATATGCATAAAAACAAAAATATTTAGATCGCAGGCGGGGCGGGGTGTCGACGGCGCGCGCTGGGGCGCGGCCCGGGTGGGGTGGGGTCACCCTGGTCTGGCGTGCGGACACGAAAAAGCCGCCCGGGTCGGGGCGGCTGCGATGAGGTTGGCGGGTGCTGGTCAGCGTGTCGGGTCGAGGCCTGGGCCCGAGTCGCCGTCGAGCGAGTAGGGCCGGAAGCGCACGATCTCTTCACCGACGCGCTCGTTGATCTCCATCATGGCCTCCTGCAGCGGCTCTAGCTCGTTGGCCACGAACACACGCGCGGCCTTCTCGACGTCCCCGAAGCCGCCGGTGTTGCTGGGGATGATGCCCATCAGCTGCGGCGGGATCCGGTGGCCCGCGAGCTGGTCGTCCCGGGTGATGTTCTTGATGTTCCAGAACTCGTCCTTCGCCGCGACCTCCGACACGGGGATCACCTGCACCCCGTCCTTCTTACCCCCGGGGGAGTAGAGGAACAGGTTGCGGAAGTTGCCGGGGCCCTTGGAGTTCTTGAGCGCTTCACGCATGGCGTCGATGTCCTGCTTGTTATGGGCGGCATCGTTGACGTACATGATGAACCCGGCGTGGCTGCCGTTCAGGTAGTAGCGCCGGCGGAACAGGGTGGCAGACTCGTTGAGCCAGGCCGACTGCAGGCTGCCGATATAGTCCGGCACACCGTAGATGCCCTGGTCGATGTCGGGCTCGAGCAGGTGGATCACCCGCCCCGCCGGCAGCTCGACCCGGTCCACGAAGTTGGGCACCCACCAATAGCGGTCGGCATTGAGCCCGCCCCGGCGCATGTAGCGGCTGCGCAGGTGGCGGAACGGCAGCCGCTTGCCCAGCCGCCCGAACACCTCCTCGAGGTAGGCGTTGCCGAACACCAGGTAGTCGAGGGCCAGGCCGCTGAACGCCTGGCGCCCCAGCAGCGGGTGCGGCTCGAAGGTGCGCAGCAGGATGTTGCGCTTCACCTGCATGGCGCTGCCATGGTGCGCGGTCGCCCGGTAGCTCTTGGCCAGCACGTCCAGCGGGATCGGCGGCTCGTACCACTCGTCGGCCGAGAGCCACAGCCCCTCGTAGAAGAAGTCGCGCATGCTGGTAACCGGCTCGGGGTCGCCGAAGCTGAACGCCTCGGGCCGAGCGCTTGACGCCCCGACCGATTCCGTTGACAGGCTGGCCGATTCGGTTGACATGGCACCGGGCTCGTCGACCCGGTAGGCCGGCACGCGCACGCGGGGTTTGTCGGTGGCGGTGTCGCTCATTCGAAGATCTCCATCATGGATCGCCCGGCATCCTCCGCCGGGCCGTCGATTGGCTCGTGGTGCAGGGCGTGCATGGTGGCCCAGGCTAGGTCGGCGTGGCCGGTCGCCTGGCTGCGCCCGCTGGTGTAGGTGAACTGGCGGCCCGAGGCGGTGAGTTCGCGCTTGATGGCCATGAACGACTGGGCGAGATCCGACCAGCCGGCGTCGAACTCGAGGCGGCCCTTGCGCATGATCTGCTGGGCCTGCATCACCATGCGGCTCTTCACGTCGGGGCTGTACTGGTAGCGCGCCACGGTGGGGAACCACTTCTCGACGTGCTCGGCCACCGCCTCGCCCAGCCCGCTGACGTCGATGCCGATGTGATCGATCTGGTAGCGGCTCTCGAAGCTGCGGATGAATGCCGCCTGGGCCTCGTAGTCCTGGCCTTTGAGCCGGTGGCGCTCAAGGATCCGGTGCGGTTCCTCGGCGCTGCGCGAGGGAAGCACCACCACCAGGCCGGCGCCGTCGCCCTCCTCGCCGGTGCCGGTCGGGTCGTAGCCGATCCACACCCCGCGCTCGCCCACCGGGCGCGGCGCGAAGGGCCGGTAGTCGTCCCACACTTCCCAGCTGTCGACCATGCACGGGTGCACCATCGCCAGCGGGAAGGCGCTCTGGCTGTCGTCGACGAACTCGCACATCAGCAGGTTCGCGAACTCGTCCTCGCTGTACTCCAGGCGCAGCTGCTCGAGGTCGAAGAGGTCGCAGCCGCCGGCGATGGCGTCCTCCACGGTGACGACCTGGCGCCACTGGCCATCGGGGCACAGCCGGCCGCCGGCCAGCGCCTCGCGGCTGACGTCGAAGGCCTGGCGGTCGGCCTTCTTGCGCCGCTTGTTGAACATCTCCCCGGTCCAGAACGGATAGGCCTCGTGGCCGATGCTCGAGGGCGTCGAGAAGTAGGTCTGGCGCCACTTCTTGTGCATCGCCATGCCGCTGGTGACCTTGCGGAACTCGGCGAAGCGGCCAATCCAGAAGTACTCGTCGAGGTAGACGTCGCCGTGGTAGCCCTGGGCGGTCTTCGAGTTGGTGCCCAGGAAGTGCAGTTCGGCGCCGTTGTCCAGCACCAGGGGGTCGCCCTTGAGCTCGACGTCGCACACCTCCTTCACGAACTGGACGATGTAGTTCTTGAAGATGTGCGCCTGCGCCTTCGAGGCCGAGAGGAAGATCTTGTTGCGGCCCTGCTCGAAGGCATCGACGATCGCCTCGCGGGCGAAGAAGAAGGTCGCGCCGATCTGGCGGCTCTTGAGGATGTTGCGAATGCGGTGCTTCTGGCCCGCCTCGTACCAGTCCAGCTGGTACTGGAAGCACGTCTCCAGGAAGGCTGCGCGCAGCTGCTCGATCTGCTCCTCATCGAGGAAGTTGCGCCGCTGCTTGCGCCGCGGCGCCTCGTTGCGCGCGTTGATGTTGGGGTTCAGGTCCGCCTCGCGGCCGGTCGCCTCATACTTGTGCACCCGCGCCAGGCGCTCGATCTGCCGGCCCAGCAGGTCGATCTCCTTGAAGTCCTTGCCCTCCTTGCCCTCCTTGCTGATCAGCTGCACCAGCCGCGCCTCGAGCGCGCCCTCCACCCGCTGGCTGGGCGAGGCCTCGTCCCAGCCGTCGCGCTGTTTCCAGCTGTGCACCGTCGGCGGCTTCTCGCCCAGGAATTCGGCAATACGCACCACGCGCCACCCCTGCCAGTAGAGGTGGCGGGCGGTCACGCGCGGTGAATCGAGGGTGTCGGCAGGCATCGTCGTCATGCCGCCAGCCTAACCGTGCGCGCGGGGCGCTCACGGCCGGGCGCGTTGTGGATCGTGCCGCTACAACGCCACAACGTTGAGGCCATGACCGGCCGCGCGGAACCTGACGGCAACGTATCGCCGAGCAACCAGCAGAGGCCCCCGCCATGTTCCGGATCGCCACCGAAGGCGCCACCACCGACGGCCGCAATATCTCACGCGAGTGGATCGAGCAGATGGCCAAGAACTTCGACCCCGCCACCTATGGCGCCAGGGTCTGGATGGAGCACATGCGCGGCATGTTCGCCGACGGCCCCTTCCCCGCCCTGGGCGACGTCACCAAGCTCGAGGCCCGCGAGATCGACGGCAAGCTCGCGCTGTTCGCCGAGATCGACCCCACCGACCGCCTCAAGCAGATGAACCAGGAGCGTCAGAAGGTCTACACCTCCATCGAGGTGGATCCGGAGTTCGCCGACACCGGCGAGGCCTACCTGGTCGGCTTGGCCGTCACCGACTCCCCGGCGAGCCTGGGCACAGACATGCTGCAGTTCAGCGCCCAGCAGGGCAGCGCCTCGCCCCTGGCCGCCCGCAAGCAGTCGGCGCACAACGTCTTCACCGCCGCCATGGAGACCGAGCTCGACTTCAGCGAGCCGCCTGCCGAGCAGGACAAGGGCCCGAGCCTCGCCGAGCGCGTCAAGGCGCTGTTCAAGAAGCACGACGCCAAGACCGACCAGGGCTTCGCCGCCTTCCGCACCGAGCTCGAGCAGACCCTCGAGGTCTTCGTGCAGAAGCACCAGGCGCTCGCCGCAGATCTCGCGGGCCGCCCCAGCGCCGAGGCCTTCAGCGAACTCGAGGCCGCCCACGCCGAGACTCAGCGCCGCCTCGACGAGCTCTATACCGCGCTCGACAACGAACCGACCACCCCGCCCCGCGCCCCCGCCACCGGCGGCGGGAACGCACTGCTGACCGACTGCTAAGGACCGCCGCCCATGCGTAACGATACCCGCAAGAACTTCAACGCCCTGCTGACCCGCGTGGCCCAGCTCTCCGGCGTGCCCAGCGCCACCGAGAGCTTCGCCATGGAGCCCAGCGTCCAGCAGACCCTGGAATCCAAGATCCAGGAGTCCAGCCAGTTCCTGGGCATGATCAACATGGTCGGCGTCGACGAGATCAAGGGCGAGAAGCTCGGCCTCGGCCTCTCCGGCCCGATCGCCGGGCGCACCGACGTCTCCGCCAACGATCGCAGCCCGCGCGACCTCTCCACCCTGGACGACAACGGCTACGAGTGTCTCTCCACCGAGTTCGACACCTTCCTGCCGTGGAGCAAGCTCGACGCCTGGGCCAAGTTCCCCGACTTCCAGACCCGCGTGCGCAACGCCATCGTCCGCCAGCAGGCGCTCGACCGCATCATGATCGGCTTCAACGGCACCAGCGGCGCCGCCGCCACCGACCGCGTGGCGAACCCGCTGCTGCAGGACGTCAACAAGGGCTGGCTGCAGCACTACCGCGAGCGGGCCACGGCCCGGGTGCTGGCCGAGGGCGACAACGTCGGCGAGGTGCGTGTCGGCCCGGGAGGCGACTACAAGAACCTCGACGCCCTGGTCTATGACGTGGTCAACGAGCTGATTGACCCCTGGCAC
This sequence comes from Halomonas rhizosphaerae, assembly GCF_030010555.1. Lineage (GTDB taxonomy): Bacteria > Pseudomonadota > Gammaproteobacteria > Pseudomonadales > Halomonadaceae > Halomonas > Halomonas rhizosphaerae. The sequence goes on along the minus strand of NZ_JASCQP010000045.1, from coordinate 26,936 downwards.
CGCGAGTCCACCGATCTGCGCGTGATCTGCGGCCGGAAGATCATGGCCGACAAGTACTTCCCGCTGATCCAGGAGCACGCCACCACGCCCACCGAGGCCCAGGCGCTGGACATGGTCATCAGCCAGAAGCGCATGGGCGGCCAACAGGCCGCACGGGTGCCCTTCTACCCCGACGGCAGCCTGTTCATCACCATGCCCGAGAACCTCTCGCTCTACTGGCAGCAGGGCAGCCGTCGCCGTTACATCAAGGACAAGCCCGAGCGTAAGCGCGTGGAGAACTACGAGTCCTCCAACGACGCCTACGTCATCGAGGACTTCGGCGCCGGCTGTCTGGTCGAGAACATCGTCTTCGGCGACTGGACCGGCGCATAAGGAGATAGCCCCCATGGTGAGCCAGAACAGCAGCCCCGCCCGTAAGCACTACCAGCGAGCCACCGCCGCGCAAGCGGCGGGGGCCGCCGATCCCCGCGCCGCCCAGAGCGGCGAGCAGTACGAGCTGCACGCCGCCGCCCTCTGGGAGGCCCGCCGCACCCTCAAGGGCATCAAGTCCTTGGAGGCCAAGGTCGCCAAGAAGCGCGAGCTGCTCCCCGAGTTCGAGGCCTACGTGGCCGGCGTGCTCGAGGGCGGCCAGGGCGCCGCCGACGACGTGCTAATGACCGTCATGCTGTGGCGCCTCGACGTGGGCGACCTCGCCGGCGGCATCGAAGTCGCCGAGTACGCCCTGCGCCACGGCCTCGACACCCCCGACCGCTTCGAGCGCGACACCGCCTCGATCGTCGCCGAGCAGGTCGCCGAGGAAGCGCTGGCACGGCTCGAGGCCACTGAGGGCGATACCCTGCCCGAGGTCGCCGCCGACCTGGTCATGCATCTCGCCCGCGCCGAGGCCCTGACCGCCGACGCCGACATGCACGACCAGATCCGCGCCAAGCTGCACAAGGCCCTCGGCTACGCCCACCGCGACTCGCGCAACCTGGAGGAGGCCCTCGAGCACCTGCGCCGCGCCCTGCAGCTCAACGAGCGCGCCGGCGTCAAGAAGGACATCGAGAAGCTGGAGCGCGAGCTCAAGAACGCTGCCCAGGGCGGCAACGCCCAGGGCTGACCCCGAGTCGCACGCCGACGCCAAGGGGGCGCCGGGGGAGAGCGGACCATGGTCCCATCTCGTCGATCCCGGCCCACCCCCTTCCTTCACCTTGAGGCCCGGCCATGTCGTCACTCATCTCCTACGGCACCGGCGAGACCACCGAAGCGCCGGCCGCCATCACCAACAACGGCTTCTGGCCCGCCGTCGACCCCGTCGCCTTCCGCGACGCCGAGCGCCTCGACTCCACCGTCACCGAGGCCCGCGTAGCCCATGCCCTGCGCGTGGCCCTGGCCGACGTCAACCGCCAGCTCGCCGACTGGCAGGCCGCGCGGATCGACGACGGCGCCACCACCGCCGAGGAGGTCGCCGCACCTGGCTGGGCCGCCGAGGGGCATTACGTGCTGCTCTACCAGCGCGCCCTCTACGCCACCGCCATGGCCAGCCTGCTCGAGCGCTACCGCGACTACAGCGCCACCGGCGAGGGCGACGAGCGCGGCGAGGCCAAGGACCTGGCCGCCGACGACTTCCGCCGCGACGCCCGCTGGGCGGTCAGCGAGATCCTCGGCGAGCGCCACACCACCGTGGAGCTGATCTAGTGCCCCGCGTGCGCACCCACCAGGGCGAGACCCTGGACGCGCTCTGCTACCGGGTGCTCGGCACCACCGCCGGCGTCACCGAGCAGGCGCTCGAGATGAACCCCGGGCTCGCCGAGCTCGGGCCGATCCTTCCCCACGGCACTCTGGTCGAGCTGCCGGAAGAGCCGCCGACGGCTGCCGTGGTCGACACCGTCCAGCTCTGGAGCTGACCCGCAACAAGAGGACCGCATGGCGGATACCACCGTGAAACCCAACGTCTTCGAACGTCATCTGCAGACCGGCATCCAGCTCACCCTGGTCGCCCTGCTCGCCTGGGCGGGACTCAAGCTGGTCACGCTAGGCGAGCATACCGCCGTGCTGCGCGAGCGCCTGGTCTACCAGGGCGAGCAGATCGAAAGCCTGCGCCGCGACCTGCGCGACTGGAGCGACCTGTACTACCGCAAGAGCGACGCCAGCCGAGAGATCGGCGCCCTTCAGGAACGCATCACCCGGCTCGACGGCCGCGTCAGCCAGCTCGAGGAGGAGTCCCGCCCATGACCCTGCGCTATGGCACCACCGGCCCCGCCGTTGAACGCCTGCAGCACGACCTGAGACGCCATGGCTTCGGCCTCACCACCGACGGCGTCTTTGGTCCCGCCACCGAGACCGCCGTGCGCGCCTTCCAGCGCGAGCAGGGGCTGGTCATCGACGGCATCGCCGGCCGCAAGACCCAGCGCGCCCTGCAGCAGGGCCGCGACCCCAAGGCGCTGCGCCAGGCCGATCTGGTCGGCGCCGCCGAGACCCTCGAGGTCGAGCTCGCCGCGGTGATGGCCGTCAACGAGGTCGAGTCCCGCGGCGTCGGCTTCCACCTCGGCGGGCCGCGCAACGCCGCCCCGGTGCTCCTCTTCGAGCGCCACATCATGCGCCGCCGCCTCGAGCACCACGGCATCAGCCCCGCGCCCTGGGAGGAGAAGCGCCCCAACCTGGTCAACCGCCGCCCCGGCGGTTACCAGGGCGGCCCCCACGAGCACACCCGCCTGGCGCGTGCCGGAGAGATCCACGCACGCGCCGCCATCGAGTCGGCCAGCTGGGGGCTTTTCCAGATCATGGGCTTCCACTGGCAGCACCTCGGCTACAGCAGCGCCCGCGTCTGGGAGGAGGCAATGAGGGCCAGCGAGGGCCGCCAACTCGAGGCCTTCGTGCGCTTCATCGAGGCCGACCATGCCCTGCATGCCGCCCTGCGCCGCCGCGACTGGCGCGACTTCGCCCGGCGCTACAACGGCCCCGACTTCGAGCGCAACGACTACGACACCAGGCTCGATGCCGCCTACCGGCGCCACGCCCGCGCCCTGGCTGCCTGAAAGGCCGGTTCGGCATCGGGAACCATAAGGAGAGACCGCATGAACCTTATCCGCCAGGTGCTCGGCACCGTCGCCGGTCCGGTGATGGAGGTCATCGACCAGGCCGTTACCGACAAGGACCAGGCCGCCCAGCTCAAGGCCGAGCTGCAGCGCCGCCTGATCGACCAGCAGGATGCCGGCCTAAAGGCGCGCATGAAGGTGGTGCTCGCCGAGGCCACCGGCGAGAGCTGGCTGCAGCGCAACTGGCGCCCGATCCTGATGCTGGTCATCGTCGCCATCGTCGCCAACAACTACCTGCTCGCCCCCTACCTCGGCGCCATGTTCGGAATCGGCCTGCACCTCGAGCTACCCGAGCCGCTGTGGAACCTGATGACCCTGGGCGTGGGCGGCTATATCGCCGGACGTAGCGGCGAGAAGATCGCCGGCACCCTCAAGGGCAAGCGCGGCGGCTTCCTGAAGGAGGTCGACACCCGATGAAGAAGCTCCACTCGCTGCGCGCCTACCTGCTCGAGCGCATTCCCGGCCTCAAGCGCAACCCCGACCGCCTGCTCACCTTCATCGAGGACGGCAGCATCGAGTTCCACTGCGGTGCCCACCTCTCGCACCAGTACCGGGTGCCGGTGCGCGTCGTGCTCACCGACCACGCCGGCGAGCTCGACACCGTGATCATCCCGCTGCTGCAGTGGCTGTCCCGCTACCAGCCCGACCTGGTGCCCGAGGAGGCCGTCAGCTTCCAGGCCGAGCTGCTCGACAATCAGCGCTGGGATCTGGCCATCGACGTCACCCTCACCGAGCGCGTGGTCGCCCTCGTCGACTGCGACGCCGGCACCATCCACGTCGACCACCGCCAGCCCGAGTTCGAGATCGACCCCTGTGCCGCCGGCAACTGGCAGCTCTATATCCGCGACGTCGACGACAGCGAGGAGTACGACCTGGTCGCCGAGTGGGAGCAATAACGTGACCGACGATCTCGACGCCCTCGAGGACTGGATCGGCCCGCTGATCGAGCGCCTGGAGCCCGGCGAGCGCCGCAAGCTGGCCCGCGACATCGCCCGCGTGCTGCGCAAGCGCCAGGCCGCGCGCATCAAGCGCCAGGAGAACCCCGACGGCTCGCCGTTCGAGCCGCGCAAGCCCCAGGCCCGCGAGCAGGCCGGCGCCATCCGCCACGGCGTGATGTTCGCCAAGATCCGCCAGGCCAAGTTCCTCAAGGGGCGCGGCCAGGCCGACGCCGCCACCGTCGGCTTCGCCGGACGCGTGGCCCGCATTGCCCGGGTGCACCAGTACGGCCTGCGCGACAACGTCGACCGCAACGGCCCCTGGCACGACTACCCCGAGCGCCGCCTGCTCGGCTACAGCGACGCCGACCGCGCCGTGGTGCGCGACATGATCCTCGAGAGAATCGGCGGCGCCCTCTAGCCGCCCGAGGCCGCGGCACGTTGTAGCGCCCCGATCCACAACGCCCCCGGCTAGAGCCAGCCCCGTCCAGGGGCAACGATGGCGCCATGAGCCAACGCCCCCTGCATAGCGCCGCCGAGCTGCTGCGCTTGATTCACAACCTGGTCCGCCTCGGCACCGTCGCCGAGGTGGATCACGCCCGCGCCCGGGTGCGCGTCGCCACCGGCGAGATCACCACCGCCTGGCTGCCCTGGCTCGAGAAGCGCGCCGGCACCACCCGCACCTGGAACCCGCCCACCGAGGGCGAGCAGGTGGTGGTGTTCGCCCCCGGTGGGGATATGGCCAGCGCCGTGGTGCTCGCCGGCCTCTACCGCACCCAGCACCCCGCGCCAAGCGACAGCGCCGACAAGTGGCACGCCGTGATGCCCGACGGCGCAGTCATCGAGTACAACCACGCCGCCAGCCACCTGCAGGCCACCCTGCCCGGCTCGGCCACGCTCACCGCCCAGGGCGACGTCACCGTCGACACCCCGGCCGCTCTCACCGCCACCGCCGGCGGCGGCGCCACGCTCAACGCCGACACCGTGATCAACGGCACGCTCGCCATCAATGGCGGCAGCGTCACCCACAACGGCACCGACATCGGCGACAGTCACCAGCACCCGCAGGGCAACGACAGCGACGGCGACAGCCAGCAAAACACCGGGACGCCACTATGACCGGCATGAACGCCACCACCGGCCGCGCCCTGGAGGGTGTCGAGCATATCCGCCAGAGCGTGAGCGACATCCTCGCCACACCCATCGGTTCGCGCGTCATGCGTCGCGACTACGGCAGCCTGCTCCCCGAGCTGATCGACCGGCCCCTCAACGACGCCACCCTGCTGCAGGTCTACGCCGCCACCGCCATGGCACTGATCCGCTGGGAGCCACGCCTGCGCGTAACCGCCATCCGTCGCGCAGTCAGCAGTATCCGCCCCGGCCACGCCGTCATCGAGGTGGAAGGCCAGACCACCGCTGGCCAGCCCATCCGCCTGGAGGTGCCTGTTACATGAGCAGCACCATCAACCTTTCGCAGCTCCCCGCGCCAACGGTTGTCGAACAACTCGACTACGAGACGATCCTCGCCGAGCGCCGCCAGGCGCTGCTCGATCTCGTCCCGGCCAGCCAGCGCACCGGGGTCGAGGCCACCCTCGAGCACGAGAGCGAGCCGCTCACCAAGCTCCTTCAGGAGAACGCCTACCGCGAGCTCGTCTGGCGGCAGCGCGTCAACGAGGCGGCGAAGGCCGTGATGCTCGCCTACTCGCGCGGCGATGACCTCGACCAGCTGGTGGCCAGCTTCGAGGTCGAGCGCCTGCTGATCGATGCGGGCGACCCCGATGCCACCCCGCCGGTACCGCCGACCTACGAGAGTGACGAGGACCTTCGCTTGCGCGCCCAGCAGGCCTGGGAGGGGCTCAGCGTTGCCGGCCCTCGCGGTGCCTATGTGTTCCACGCCATGAGCGCCGACGGCCGCGTGGCCGACGCCACCGCCATCAGCCCAAACCCGGCCGAGGCCCTGGTCACCCTGCTCAGCACCGAGGGCGACGGCACCGCCAGCCAGGACCTCATCGATACCGTCGACGCCGCCCTCTCTGCCGAGGACATCCGCCCGGTGGGCGACCGCCTCACCGTGCAGTCCGCCGACATTACCGACTACACCGTCGATGCCACGCTCTACGTCTACCCGGGGCCCGAGCAGGAGCCCATCCTCGAGGCCGCCGAGGCCGCGCTCGCCACCTACATCACCGAGCAGCGCCGCCTGGGCCGCGACATCCGTATCTCGGCCATCCATGCCGCCCTGCACGTCGAGGGCGTCCAGCGGGTGGAACTCGCTGCGCCGGCCGCCGACGTGGTGCTCGATGACACCCAGGCCGCCCACTGCACCGGCACCACCGTGGTGATCGGAGGCAGCGATGCCTGACGCCGCCAAGTCACGCCGAAGCCTGTTGCCGCCCAACGGCACGCCCCTGGAGCGCGCCGCCGCGGAGGCCCTGGCCGAGATCCAGCGCATCCCGGTACCGCTGCGCCAACTATGGAACCCGGCCACCTGCCCGCCGCGGCTGCTGCCCTATCTCGCCTGGGCCTTCAGCGTCGATCGCTGGGACCCGAACTGGTCCGAGGCAGCCAAGCGCGACGTCATCGCCACCGCGTTCTACATCCACCGCAAGAAGGGCACGATCAGCGCACTGCGCCGCGTGGTCGAGCCGCTCGGCTACCTGCTCGAGGTCATCGAGTGGTGGCAGACCGACCCCCTGGGGACGCCAGGAACCTTCGCGCTCAAGATCGGCGTGCTCGACACCGGCATCACCGATGCCATGTACACCGAGCTCGAGCGCCTGATCGAAGATGCCAAGCCGCTTACCCGGCACATCACCGCCCTGGATCTCGCCGGGGAGAGCAAGGGCGTCGTCTACCTCGGCAGCGCCATGTACGACGGCGACGTCACCGCCGTCTTTCCCTTCGTCGCCGCCGAGACCCAGGTGACCGGCCTGTTCTACCTGGGCGCAGCCACCGACAGCGTCGACACCGCCACCGTCTACCCGCAGCCCTGATCGACCCGGATCGTCACACAACAGGAGACCCACATGGCCCAGTTCTACACCCTGCTCACCGACGTCGGTCAGGCCAAGCTGGCCAACGCCGTCGCCCTGGGGCAGACCATCGAGATCACCGAGCTCGCCGTCGGCGATGGCGGGGGCAGCCTGCCCACGCCCGACAGCGGCGCCACGGCCCTGATCAATGAAGTGCGCCGCGCGCCGATCAACACCAGCACCACCGACCCCGACAACCCCAGCTGGATCGTCGTCGAGCAGGTGCTGCCGCCCGACGTCGGCGGCTGGACGATCCGCGAGATCGGTATTTTCGACGTCGACGGCGACCTGATCGGCGTCGGCAACTACCCCGAAACCTACAAGCCGGTGCTCGCCGAGGGCAGCTCGCGCACCCAGACCGTGCGCTTCGTGCTTGAGGTCAGTGACACCGCCGCGGTGACCCTCAAGGTCGACCCCAACGTGGTGCTCGCCACCCGCGACTACGTCGACACCGAGCGCGACGAACACGAGGCCAGCCGCAACCACCCGGCCGCCACCGAGGCCGCCCAGGGCATGGCCCGTATCGCCACCCAGGCAGAAACCGACGCCGGCATCGATGACGGCAAGTTCATCACGGCGAAAAAGCTCAAGGCATGGGTCAAGCAGGCCACGGAAAGTGTCATGGGGCTTCTAAAAGTTGCAACTCAGGCGCAGGTCGATGCGGGAGATGACGACACCACTGCGGTCACGCCGAAGAAGCTGAGGTGGGGCGTAGATTATTCTTTTGGCACCACAGGCTATATCGCGCTACCCAGCTGGATGGGAGGCCTGATCTTTCAGTGGGCCAGGCTTAGCGCACTAGGAGATGCCCAAAACACCACTTTCAACTTCCCGATTGCGTTTCCGACGGGGATGTTGTCAGGCTATTTGTCGATCCTGGATAGCTCAAATAACAACGCTGCTCAAACGGAACACGTTTTTTTCAATGATGGCACGCAGTCTGCGACATCTGTGGACATCTATACCTATGGGCCGAACAGTTCCGGCATTAATTTTAACGTGATCGTAATAGGATACTGATATGCATTACAGCGCAACACAAAACGCTTTTTATTCCTCCAAGCTAATAGCCGAGTATCAGAGAGCCGGCACGTGGCCTAGTGATGCCATCAAGGCTACGGCTGAGGAATACGAAACCTATGGCAAAGGTAGCCCGCCAGCCGGAATGCGACGCGGCGCAAACGAGAACGGCCGCCCGGCTTGGATGACGATCCCACCGATAGATCTCGAAACCCTCGCAGCCCGCCAGCGCCGCGAGATCGACACCGCCCGCGATGCGGCCTTCGCCGCCGGTATGCCGTTCACCTTCCACGACGGCAGCGAGGACGTGGTCCAGACGCGTCCAGAGGACAAGTCCAACCTTCTGGGAATCGCTATCGAGGCGCGGGATCTGCGCGACGCCGGCGTCGCTGACCCGGTCATCGAGTTCCGCGCTGCCTCGAACACCACCTACGCCATCACCCCAACCAAGGCTATCGAGATGACCAACGCCGCCCTAGCTCACGTGAAGGCCATCTACGACCAGTCCTGGCAGCGCAAGGACGCCATCAAGTCCGCGCTCGAGGCTGAGGAGAGGGAGGGGATCGAGACGGTGGTATGGTAAAGATTACATAAATCAGGCCCCAGGCTATGGGGCCTTTATAACTTGCAGTCAGACTGAACTTACTAGAAAACTAGTAACGACCTACCATACTGACGCCTGGTCGATTACGCCTTCATCGCCACGACAGCGAATATGAGATCGATAAAATACAGACCATACTCAGCCTTAACCAACCCCCCCGGCAAAGCCGAAGTATTAAATTTTTACATATATCCCCAAAACATCTAATTGCGCAAAGTCTTTACATCAATATAGCCAGTCAGTATAAATCTCAGAAGCACCCTGATCCAAGTACTTCTGGTACTCATCCTCACTATTTATTGTATGGACGTAGCTGCGCACGCCCCTTTCATCAAACGCCATCTTAGCCAAGCCAGCGTCAACCTTGCCACGCGGCATGGTCAATCCATACAAATCCATATTTTCCAAATGACTTATAACAGCTTCGTTGTCACCACGGAAACGATACAGCGTCCATATGACATTATCAAAACCTAACAATCTGGCTATATAATATTCTGTCGGCTGATAGACTTGTGGCACAAAACTGTCCTTGAGATCCGGGTAGCGTTCAGCAATTAATTTTAGCGCGTTAGCGTTTCTTGCTTTTACATCAGTAACAATTTTTTTTCCTGGATTTTTTTCCACCCAGTAAGCAAGAGAAGAGAGGGTACATTTTTCAACATCTGATTTATCGGCCACCAAAGTCTTAAACTCATTTAAAGTAACAGCTGACTCAGTACTAAATCCAAATGAGCGCTCAAAGCTATTGTCCCAGTCGTGAATACAAACGAGCTCTGCGTCTGATGTCCACGAAAAGTCAACTTCAAAGAACGAGTAATTATTTTTATTGTATTCAAGCGCTTCTAATGAATTCGTATAAGTTTTCCCTTCATACCCGCCGCCAGCGTGAGCAACCCTCTCTATGCTGTCCAAGTTCCTTTGGTCTACGGACGTAAAAGATTTGGCGAAATCTTTAATTCTTATGGTCAAAGAATCTTCACTATCCCCAAGCAGTTCTATGGTTTCACCATGACTTGACAGTACAGCAAGATAAGGCTGGCGGTGCTTGATATCGCTCCATTTCTCAAGCTTGGTTCCCGAGAATGAAGAGTTTAAATGTTCAGTATCACTGCCAACAACACTATCATGGCCAATGATAAGGAACGTATCGAATGACTCCGAGTGATCTTCCATCATGGAGTGAAAGTCGCCAGAAAAATCAAGAGCATCTTGGTCAGTCACTGAGCCACCATATGAATCTATGTAGCTAAGCTTGATCGGCGCATGAGTGTTGGATAATCCAACAAGAGTAAGACCACGTTCAAAGCGTATTCGACTTCCATTTTGTTCGATAAAAGAAGCGCCAGTACCATAACCAGCAGACCGCACCACTACACTTCCTGCCATGTCACTTCTAGAAGAAACGGAAAAGGTTTCTAGGTTCGCAGCACCGTATTTAATAATGTTAGATACATTGCCAACTCGCTCTTCATGTAATTTTTCAGATAAATTTTTACTTGTCAGCGAATCCTTTATTTCAGAGTGATTAACACTTGTTCCGTCAACGAGGCCCCATGCAGAAATCTCACTTGCGCCGGTTGTCCCAGAAGCGATACACAATTCGGTTGTTTTGCTACCAGCTTCACCCGGATATGCAAACGCATTAATTATTTTGCAATCGTCAACCCAGACAAAATCTTGTCCTATTGACATCTCCTCTATATAATCGCTAAGCTTCTTTCTCCCTGAATTAGCAAAAACAATTTCGTCAACTTTGGCATCACCATCTAACTTTATGATTGACGGAATAGAAATACTCCTGTCGCCTAGTAAAAGAAATCCCTCTTCCTCCAGGCTGTACTTTATCCCCTCATCTAGCTCCGGGTAGCTCCAGAGGTATTTGACAACACCCTGATGCTCAGTGAGGTAAGAGTTAATATCACTCTTTTGTTCGATCAGTGACAGGGAGTCAGAGTTTAAGTTTCTACCAAACCCTAGCCCATCGACCGGAGTATCAAGAAAGGAGAGTAGCGTTGGCGTAACATCCAGTATTGATCCTGGTTTATTGACATTTACACCTTCCTCTTTTGATGCTGAGTCGATGACCATGAAAAGATTCCTTCTTTCCCCTTTGTTTAAATCATCCCAGGCAGTATTTTTCATAGCGTAATGATCAGATGCGATTACTATGACGGTGCCGTTTTGACTTGGGTTCTTTTCAATATAGTCAACAAAATCCTTAACTAATGCATCTGCACAATGCACAGAATTCAGGATAGGATTACTACCATCTTTATATTCAAGGTTTTTACAAGACTTAGGCATATGCCCTTTGGGGTGGTGGGTGTCAAGAGTCAACGTAAAAAGGCCAAAGGGTGTTTCGTCTTTTGATAGTTGAGAATACTCTTCTTTAAGCATAGCAAACAGAGAGTCATCATACAGCCCCCAGCCAGACATGTATTTTCGGTCACTTAAGTGCGTAGATAACTCATTCTTTCCTTGCACGCTGTCAAAGCTGTGGGACTTATAGAATTTCCCTTTTCCAGCAAAGCTTAGGTCCGCGCCTCCCATATAACTAAGATAATACCCGTTGTTTTTAAGCACATCTCCAATGCAGTTAGCCTCAGGTAAAAATTGATCCATCCCTGAGAGAGAGTTCCCATGAGAAGGGGAAAAAAGAGGAAATCCGCATTGACTGGCAGTCATACCGGCAATTGTCCAGCCAGCATGTGTAACATTCTGAATGTTGGTATACGTGGTTGCAGACTGTTGGAGCTTCCTGATATTAGGCATCAAATTGGGAAACAAATCTTCATCAAGGTATGTAGCTTCAACACTTTCTAAGTAGATATAGACTATATTCTTCTTCTCTTCAATTGAAGGAGATATGGAGATAAAATCTTCAGGAAAACTTTCTTCGCTCGAATATGCTTCCTCTAAAAATACAGATGATGTCACATAGTAAATATCATGTGCCGCTGGATTAGTGATAAAGGAGGCTACCAAAAGGAACACTGTAGTGGTGTACCGCATGAAATGACCATTAGGATTTTTGGCCTGCTTTTTTAGCGCTTTAAATACATAATAACTCAATATTATAACAATCAACACATACGCAATAGTTGAAAAAATCAAACTTTGATATTCAGCTGCTCCAGCACCGTCAAGCCCAGCACTCAGGTGAAAAGATACGGATTCATCAATCCCGCTTCCTGTAAAATAATTTGCCACATAATAAAAACCATACAACAGCATTGAGGCCATAAATAAAAAAGAACCAAAAAAAGCTGCCTTATTCTTTAGCGGTGATTTATAACCAAAATATGTGGCCACTAACAATGACAGCAGCGACAGAATGATTAACTGCATGTAGAATATCCCATTGTAACAACCAAGAGTTTATCTTGAGAATTATACTATAAAAAATATGCATTGTCACCCATTTGCAACATTACACTATATTCATAGAGGCCTCTCTAGTTATAACAATCAACTTCCAATACTATATTTTTTGATGAGGAACCTACGCGCTCTTCCTCCCAATAACATCAACTGTCAAAATGAAATTCACTGCAAACTGTGTAGATTGCCACATTTTGAACCACAACTTATTCTAAATGGACCTGGAAACTCTTACCTGACGACCTCTGATTCTGGATATGACCACATATTAATGGCATTTCTGGATGTTCTGCGTGGCTCTAGTAGAGCAGTTATTGGCCGCTGACGAGCGGCCGTTTGCCGCTCCGCCGTTGTAACCACAACATCCACAACGCCCACCGCTAGAGCCCCCGCCCTGCGCGCGCAAGCATGGCAGCACGTCATGCATCGACTCTCGATCCCCCTGCGCAGGAGCTCCCCATGGCCCAGGACTACCACCACGGCATCCGTGTCGTAGAGATCAACGAGGGCACCCGGCCCATTCGCACCGTGGCCACTGCGGTCATCGGCCTGGTGGCCACCGCCCCCAATGCCGCCGCCGGCGTGGCCGCCAGCCGGCTGATCGACTTCGCCGCAGTGAATTCCGGCGTCACCTACACCGCCGCCAGCTCCGGCACCGACGGCAACGCCATCCGCGTGCGCTACGTCGACCCGGGTAGCGCCTCGGCCACCCTGGGCGTCACGGTCTCGGGCAGCGACATCACTGTCAGCCTGGCCACCGACATCGACAGCGCCATCACCAGCACCGCCGCCGAGATCGCCACCGCCGTCAACGCCGAGGCGGACGCCAGCGCCCTGGTCAGCGCCACCGAGGAAGGCGACGGCAGCGGCGTGGTAAAAGCCACCAGCTTCCAGAATTTGCAGAACGGCGAGGACGAGCTCTTCCCGCTGGATACCCCGGTGCTGCTCACCGACCTGCTGGCGGCCCAGGGCAACGCCGGTGAGGAGGGCACTCTGGCCCGCTCGCTCGACGCCATCGCCGATCAGGCCAAAACCCTGGTCGTCGTGGTACGCGTGGCCGAAGGCGAGACCGACGAGGAGACCAAGTCCAACGTCATCGGCGGCGTCGACGCCAGCGGCAAGAAGACCGGCCTGCAGGCCCTGCTCTCTGCCGAGCAGACCTTCGGCGTCAAGCCGCGCATCATCGGCGCGCCCGAGCTCGACGACGCCGACGTCACCGCCGAGCTGATCGGCATCGCCCAGAAGCTGCGCGGCTTCGTCTACGCCAGCGCCGGCGACAGCGCCACCAAGGAAGAGGCTGCCATGTACCGCGAGAACTTCGGCGCCCGCGAGGTGATGGTGATCTGGCCCGAGTTCACCGGCTGGGACACCGCCACCAGCTCGACCCGCAACCTCTCCGCCGTGGCCCGCGCCATGGGCATGCGCGCCAAGCTCGACAACGAGATCGGCTGGCACAAGACGCTCTCCAACCGCCCCGTCAACGGCGTCACTGGCATCAGCAAGGACGTCTTCTGGGACCTGCAGGACCCGGCCACCGACGCGGGCTACCTCAACAGCCACGAGGTCACCACGCTCATCCAGCGCGGCGGCTATCGCTTCTGGGGCTCGCGCACCTGCTCCATCGACCCGCTGTTCGCCTTCGAGAACTACACCAGGAGCGCCCAGGTGATCGCCGACACCATCGCCGAGGCGCACCTCTGGGCCGTCGACCTGCCCATGCACCCCAGCCTGGTCAAGGACATCATCGAGGGCATCAACGCCAAGTTCCGCGAGTGGATCCGCCAGGGCTACCTGCTGGGCGGCCAGGCCTGGTTCGACGCCGAGCTCAACACCCCCGAGGTGCTCAAGGCCGGCAAGCTCTACATCGACTACGACTACACGCCGGTGCCGCCGCTAGAGAACCTGATGTTCCAGCAGCGCATCACCGACCGCTACCTGGTCGACTTCGCCGACCGCGTCGCCGCTGCCTGAAGCTGAAACAGGAGACTGACCAATGGCACTTCCCCGCAAGCTGAAAGACTTCAACCTGTTCGGCGACGGCAACAACTGGCAGGGCCAGGTGCCCACGCTGACCCTGCCGGAGCTCGCCCGCGCCGTGGAGGAGTACCGCGGCGCCGGGATGGACGGCACCGTCGAGCTGGACATGGGCCAGGAGGTGATCGAGTTCGCCTGGCAGGTCGGCGGCATCCTCAAGGAGATCTTCACCGAGTACGGCACCGCCCAGCACGACGCCAACCTGCTGCGCTTCGCCGGCTCGTATGAATCCGACGAGACCGGCGAAACCATCCCCGTCGAGGTCACCGTGCGCGGCCGCCACAAGACCATCGCCATGGGCGAGGTCACCGCCGGCGACAGCAACTCCATCGAGGTCACCACCACCTGCACCTACTACAAGCTGGTGGTCGACGGCGAGGAGCTGATCGAGATCGACGTGCCCGGCTACGTGTTCCGCGTGCGCGGCGTCGACCGTCTCGCCGAGCGCCGCCAGAACCTCGGCCTGTAAACGACGAACGCCCCGCCGGTGGGGGCCGGCGAGACGCTCTGGATTCTCACCCTATCAAGGCTAGGGGGAACCTGTGGAACAGCTTAGCAAGTTCATCAGGGAGCAGCGAACCATGAACGAAGGGCTTTCCCTCTGGCGATTCCTGGCCATCTGGGCCGTCGCTTTCACCATTGCCGTCGGCTACCTCATCGGCAATATCCCGTGGCAAATGCTGATCACCCCATGACACACCCTCAGGAGCCTCACTCCATGACCGACCAGACCCCCGCCGAGCTGCCCTGCGCCGTCACCGAATCCGTCGAGCTCGATTCGCCCATCCAGCGCGGCAAGACCACCGTCACCGAGATCCAGGTGCGCAAGCCCAAGTCCGGCGCCCTGCGCGGCGTCTCGTTGGCCGACGTGCTCAACATGGACGTCCAGGCGCTCACCAAGGTGCTGCCGCGCATCACCGAGCCGGCGCTCACCGAGCCCGAGCTGCGCGACCTGGACCCGGCCGACATGGTTCAGCTGGGCAACGTGGTGGCCAATTTTTTGCTACCCAAGCGCATGAAGGCCGACGCCGAGAGCTGAGCCTGCCCAACTTCGTCGAGGACGCCATGGCGGATCTCGCCATGGTGTTCCACTGGGGTCCCGGCGAGATGGACCCCATGCCCCTCGAGGAGCTCGCCGACTGGCGAGAGCGCGCCCGCCAACGCCTCGAGCCGCCCAGGCAGGCGAGCCACCACCGATAGACAGGAGCCGGCATGGCCAAGGACCTGAACCTTTCCGTCACCCTCAAGGCCATCAACAAGGCCACCGGCCCGCTCAAGAAGATCATGCAGGGCAGCCGCGGCGTCGGCCGCGCCATGAAGGAGAGCCGCGAGGAGCTCAAGGGCTTCAACGAGCAGCAGAAGCGCATCAGCGCCTTCCGCGACATGACGCGCCAGAGCCACGCCACCCGCGACGCCCTGCGCGAGAAGCGCCAGGAGCTCGACCGCGTCACCCAGGAGCTCAAGACCACCACCGGCCCCACCCGCCGGCTCACCCAGCAGCAGGCCAAGGCACAGGCCGCCGTCGACAAGCTCAACACCGAGTATCGCGACCAGCGCAACCGGGTGCGCGAGCTCGCCAAGGGCCTCCCCCGCGCCGAGGACGGCACCCGCGGCCTCACCGCCCAGCAGCAGGCCCTCGACCGCCAGATCCGCGCCACGAATGAACGCCTGAACCGCCAGCGCAACGCCATGCAGCGCCTGGCGGATGCCGACGTCTCGGGGCGCTTCAGTCGCATGACCGGCGAAGTGGGGCGCTTCGGCCGGCGCACCCTGTTCGCCACCGCCGGCGCGGCGGCCGGCATCTTCGGCCTCACCAACTCCACCGCCAGCCTGGGCGATGAGGTAGCGAAGAGCGGCGACAAGATCGGCATCGCCCTGGGGCCCTTCCAGGAACTGCGCTACGCCGCCGAGCGCTCCGGCGTATCCACGCAGAAGTTCGATTCCAGCCTGGAACGCTTCGTCAAGCGCCTCGGCGAGGCCCGCCAGGGCAGCGGCGCCGCCGCCAAGGCCTACGAACAGCTCGGCATCAACGCCGACCAGCTCGCCCAGCTCACCCCCGACGCCGCCCTCGGCGTGGTCGCCGATCGGCTCGCCCAGGTCGAGAGCCACACCGACAAGGTGGCGCTCGCCGCCCAGTTCTTCGGCCGCGAGGGCGTGGCCATGGTCAACATGCTCAAGGACGGCTCCAGCGGACTCGAGGCGCTGCGCAAGGACGCCCGCGCCACCGGCTATGTGCTCAGCGACGAGGCAGCCCGCGACGCCGAGGTGTTCAAGGATGCCATGCTCGACGCCGAACTCGGCATGGCCGGCATGAAGAACACCATCGGCGCCGAGCTGATGCCCGCCATCACCGACCTCATGGGCGAGCTCTCCGGCTGGATGCGCGAGAACCGTGACGAGGTGAAGGCCTTCGCCCGCGAGTTCGGCGAGCGTCTCAAGGCCGCCGTGCCGTTGATCCTCGAGCTGGGCCGGGGCGCGGCCACCTTCGCCGCCACGCTCGGCGTGCTGACCACCAAGGCCGCCGCCGCCGTGGGCGGCTTCGATAACCTGGCGGTGATCACCGCCACCCTGTTTGCCGGCAAGGCCATCACCAGCGTGCTCAGCTTCGGCCTGGGCGTGGGCAAGGCCATCGGCGCCATGGCCGCCTTCGCCAAGACCCTGCCCATCGTTGCCAGCGGCGTGAAGGTGGTCTCGGCGGCCTTCGCCGCCACGCCCATCGGCTGGGTCATCGGCGGCATCTCCGCCGTCGCCCTGGGCGCGGCCTACCTGTGGAAGAACTGGGAGACCATCGGGCCCAAGTTCGCCGCCCTCTGGGAGAGCCTCAAAGCCATGCCCGGCGCCGCCTGGGCCGGCATCAAGGCCGCCTTCCAGGAGGGCATCGCCGGTGTCTCGCGCCTACTGCTCGATTGGTCACCACTGGGCCTGCTGTGGCGCGGCATCAGCACCGCCTTGAAAGCCCTGGGCGTGGAGCTGCCCGCCAGCCTCAGCGCCGTGGGCGGCGCCCTCATCGACGGCCTGATCGGCGGCATCGATGCCAAGTGGGAAGCGCTCAAGGAGAAGATCACCGGGGTCGGCGGCAGCGTCATCGGCTGGTTCAAGGCCAAGCTCGGCATCGCCTCACCCTCCAGGGTTTTCGCCGGCTTCGGCGCCAACCTGCTCGACGGCCTGATCAACGGCATCGACGAGAAGTGGCAGGTGCTCAAGGACAAGATCGGCAGCGCCGCCGGCGCGGTCACCGGCTGGTTCAAGGACAAGCTCGGGATCAACTCCCCTTCCCGGGTGTTCGCCGAGCTCGGCGGCCACACCATGGAAGGCTACCAGCAGGGCCTAGCGAGAAGCGAGCGAGGCCCGCTGCGCGAGGTGGACGCTTTCGCCAAGCGCTTGCGCCAGGCCGGCGGCGGTCTGGTACTCGGCACCGCCGCCCTGGCTAGCGCCGGCACGGTGGCCGCCGACAGCGGCCCCCTGCGCGCGCCCAGCTTCGACGCCCGCGCCCCGCTATCCGCCCCATCCGGCGGCAACAGCAGCGTCACCATCGGCGATATCCACGTTCACGCCGCCCCGGGCATGGACGAGCAGGCCCTCGCCCGCCTGGTCAACGCCGAGGTACAGCGCGTCCTGGCCCGCGCCGAACACGATGCTGCTGCTCGACATCGGAGCGCATTCTATGACGTCGATTGATCAACGCCGCCGAGGCGGTGGCGTGCGCACGAAGCGTGGAGCCGGCGCCTCTGAAGGCTCGGCACTCCGAGCCCCCTTTTTCAAGGCTTCGAAGGTATGGACAACGCTCAAGAAGAGACAGGTGAAAAAGAACGTTACCAGCATGACGGCCGCCAGCCACGTGGCCGTACTTTCCAGACTGTTGAAAGCCGACAGAAACATACCCGAAAAAGCAGCAGCGACAGCTGTCATCAAAGCTAGCCTTCCGTCTTTGGCGGGGGCATCACGCAACACCAAGCCCAGCGTGGCACCAATCAGCAGGTACACCGTTTCATCCCCACCGTTCTGCACCAGACGCAGGACGTAGCCTCTATCACCCCCCAAATCGGCAGTGAGCACGATGCTGATAATGACGATGAACAAGAACCCGAAGTATGCAGTTTCTCTCAACATTGCAGGTGACTCTTGATGATGATGGCCTACGGAATGTTCGTCTTTGCGCTAGGCACTGCCCCCTACCAGGAGCTCCAACGCCAAACAGCCTGGCGCCACGAGGGCCAGGGCCGCGTGGGCAAGCGTCCCGCACGACAATACCTCGGCCCGGGTGATGACACCATCACCCTCACCGGCACCCTGCTGCCCCACTTCACCGGTGGCCAGCAGAACCTCAACCAGCTGCGCCAGATGGCCGCCGAGGGCGCGGCCTGGCCGCTGATCGAGGGCAACGGCACCTTCTACGGGCTCTATGTCATCGAGTCGCTCAATGAGAACAAGAGCCACCAGATGCGCGACGGCAGCGCCCAGCGCATCGGCTTCTCGCTCACCCTGCAGCGCGTCGACGACGACCGCGCCGACCTGCTGGGCAGCCTCACCGGGGCCCTGGCCCGCGCCGCCACGGGGCTGCTGGCATGAGCCCTTCCCTTCAACAGGGCCGCCCGGCCCGCGCTCCAGGCTACCGCCTCACGCTCGCCGGCCAGGTGATCAGCCCCGAGCTCGACGCCCGCCTGATGCGCCTGCGCCTCACCGATCGCCGCGGCCTCGAGGCCGACCAGCTCGACATCACCCTGAGCGACCACGACGGCCGCCTCGCGCTGCCGCGCCACGGCGCCGAGCTTACCCTGGCACTGGGATGGCAGGATGCCGGCCTGGTCGAGCGCGGCACCTTCATCGTCGACGAGGTCGAGCACTCCGGCGCGCCCGACTTCGTCGTCATCCGCGCGCGCAGCGCCGACATGCGCCGCCAGCTGCCCGGCAAGCGCTCACAGGGCTGGCACGAGCTCACCCTAGGCGACATCGTCACCACCATCGCCCGCCGCCATCAACTCGAGCCCGCCCTCGGCACCACCCTGCAGGGCGTCTACGTAGAGCACGCCGACCAGACCGACGAGTCGGATCTGCACTTCCTCACCCGCCTGGCCGAGCAATATGACGCCATCGCCACCATCAAGGCCGGTCGCCTGCTGTTCATGGCCGCCGGCCAGGCCAACACCGCCAGCGGCCGCGCCATCGCCCCGATGACCCTGCGCCGCCACCACGGCGACGGCCACCGCTACGTGGAGGCCGACCGCCACGCCTTCACTGGCGTGCTCGCCTACTGGCACGACCCGGACGCCGCCGAGCGCCGCGAAGTCATCGCCGGCAGTGACGAGAACGTGAAACGTTTGCGCCACACCTACGCCAGCCGCGACGACGCCGCCAATGCCGCGCGCAGCGAATGGCAGCGCATCCAGCGCGGCGGCGCCGAGTGCTCGTTGACGCTGGCCGAGGGCCGGCCGGACCTCTACCCCGAAACCCCGGTCACGCTTACCGGCTTCAAGGCCAAGGTCGACGGCACCCCTTGGCTGATCACCGAGGTCACCCACGAGCTCACCGATACTGCATACACCAGCGGCGTCAAGATGGAAGTTCGTAATACAGCGGACAAAGCATCTTCATAGTCGCGGAATTTTGACCTATGGCTACACTGAAAAAAACAAAAAGGAAACACTCATGAAATCGCTACATCGAAGACATTTTCTGGTCACTCTTGGGGCCGGGGCTTCCGTGGGCTACCTCTTGCCGATGAAAAGCTTTGCACAGTCGAGCACCCTGAACTTAAACCCAGAGGAATACGTAGAAATCCAACGGATAAAAATTCAGCTCAGACTCACATATTCCAATTTTTGTCTATCTCCTGAGGAGTATATTGATCAGCTCGAGGGCGTGCTTGACAGTGCTCAAACTAATTTGGACGAAATCATACCACTAGAATACACACAATTAATCGAGCTCGAAGAGGTAGAGCCGTGGATTCTAACCAACATGCCATCTACTGCCATTGAGTGGGTCCGAGACTCCATCGATAACGAGAGCATGCTACCCAGATCAATCAATATCGGCCCATGCAGTGAGGCGGCGCTGCAGATCTTTGCTGATATAATCGGTTTCACAACGGAAGAAATAAATCAGTTGGCAGCTACCTTTCAGACTATTGAAAACGAATATGATTTTCTTTCACTTCTTGAGAGCCTCGCAGAATCAGTGCTGGAAGGAGATTTAAACCGCGCAAAAACATACCTTGAAATATTCCTAAACCTATTAACTGACGATGAAATCCTTAGATCTATCATGATAACTCTGAGATCAAATGAATTTCGAATATTGGTTTCTTGGCTCGTAAAGCGAAAAGTTCCGGTGATAGGTTTGGCATTGTTGATTGCAGAGCTACTGATCGCCCTGTACCGGAATCGCGAAACGTTAAGCCGATGCATGACCGCCTAAAACGTACCGATAGGGAAAAGCCCCTCACCATCCCTGGCAGGGGCCGCTTCATCATCGCATGACGCATCCGCATCTATCCTTGGCAACCTGGCCACAGGCCGCGACCACTTGGCGTCATATCTGCAGCATGGACGGAGCCGGTCTATCGCGCCCTACGCCATCACCAACACGCTATGTACGTTTTTGCCTACATCACCAGGCATACCGCCTCGCCTGGCTCACCACCACGCCCCGCAGATCCGACTGCCGGGCCCAGAGCGACTCCCGCGGCCCGGCGGTGGGGATCAGACGCACCCGTCCACCGATGCGGTGGCTGTTGAAGAGCCGCTGCTCCCCTTCCACCTCCACGACCACCAGGTCGGCGTGCTGTGCGGGTTTCTGCTCGTCCACCACCAGCAGGTCGCCTTCCATCAGCGGGCCAACCACACCGGCCTCCTCGCTGACCTCCACCAGGTAGCAAGTGGGTTTGAAGCGCTTCAGGTCATAGCCCTCCAGCGCGGGGTGCGAAATGCCCGCGCACAGCGGGCCGAGGTAGTTCACACGCATATCGTCCCTGCCTTGTTGCTCTCTCATCGCTCAGCCTCGCCATGCCGGGCTCTGGCAGCCGGTCGCTCAGCTCCCGCATTGCATTAGCGTTTGCCTTACAGAGCGCTCCTGCCGAATACTGTACAAATATACAGTCTTTGACAAGAGGCCTTCCGATGCGCGATCCCAAGATCCATTACCCGCTGCCATCCCCGCCGCTACGGCCGCTGCCCTTCCCACTCACCACCATCCGTGCCGGTATCTCCGGCTTCCCCTCGCCAGCCGAGGACTACGTCGGCCGCACGCTGGACCTCAACGAGCGGCTGGTGAAGCGACCCTCGGCCACGTTTTTCATGAGCGTGAAGGGCGACAGCATGGACGGCTTCGGCATCCAGGATGGCGACACCCTGGTGGTCGATCGCTCTATCGATCCACGCCCCGGGCACATCCTCGTCGCCCTGGTCGATGGCGAAGTGATCGTGAAGCGCTATGAGAAGCGCCACGGCAGGCCGTTGCTGTGCTCCGGCAACCCCCGCTACGCCCCCATTCCCCTTACTGACCTGGATTGCCAGGTGTGGGGCGTGGTGCGCTCGGTCATCCACGAGTACCCGGTGTGAGCGGCCCCATGATTGGCTTGGTGGACTGCAACAACTTCTACGTGAGCTGCGAGCGGGTGTTCCAGCCGCGGCTCGAAGGTGTACCGGTGGGGGTGATGTCCAACAACGATGGCTGCGTGATCGCCCGCTCCAACGAGCTCAAGGCCCTGGGCGTGGAGATGGGCGCCCCCGCCTTCGAGCTACAGCAGTGGGCCCGTCAGGGTCGCATCCACCTGCTCTCCTCCAACTACGAGCTCTACGGGGACATGTCTGCCAGAGTGCGCGAAGTCCTCGAGGAGTTCTCCGCCGGCGTCGAGCCCTACTCCATCGATGAGATGTTCGTACGCTTCGATGGCTTCGACCACCCCACCACGCTCGCCCTGAGCCGCACCCTGCACCACAAGGTGCGGCAGTTCACCGGCATCCCCGTGTGTGTGGGCGTGGCCCCCACCCGCACGCTGGCCAAGCTCGCCAACCGCGCCGCCAAGAAGCTGCCGGGTTACCACGGTGTGTGTGTGCTCACTCCCGAGGGGAACGAGACACGCGGGCTGCTCGAGCGCACCGCGCTGGGTGATGTCTGGGGCGTCGGTCGGCGGCTGGTCGAACGGCTGGCCATCCAGGGTATCGAGTCCGCCTGGGATCTCCGCCAGGCCGATCCCAAGGCCATCCGCCGGCGCTATTCCGTCACCCTCGAGCGCACCGTGCGCGAACTCCAGGGCACGCCCTGCATCGAGCTCAACGACGCCGACCGGCCACGTGACCGCATCATGACCTCGCGCTCCTTCGGCCGCCTGACAAGCGAACTAGGCGAGGTACAGGCCGCCATCCGCCAGCATGCCCAGCGCAGCGCTGAGAAACTCCGCGCCCAGGACAGCTACGCCCGCGCGGTTTACGTGTTCCTTAAGACCAACCGGCACCGAGCGGATCTCGCACAATACTCCCCCAGCGTGGTCGTCGAGCTGCCCGAGCCCACCGACGACAGCCGGCCGATCCTCGCCGCCGCCCAGCAGGGGCTCGAGGCGATCTATCGCCGCGGGTACCGCTTCATGAAGGCCGGGGTGATGCTGCTCGACCTGGTGGACGCCAACCGCCAGCAGCTCTCGCTTCTTGATACACCCGAACGGCAGGCCGAACACGACAAAGGCCGCCAATTGATGGCGGCCCTGGACGAGCTCAATCAGAAAATGGGGCGTGGTACCGTCACCCTTGGCCGGCCCACCGCCGGCGCCGCATGGCACCTGCGCTGTGCGCACCGCACGCCGCGATTTACCACGCGATGGGGAGAGGTGCTACAGGTAGGCGAAGGCCACAAACTCAAGCGTCCTGACCAGTGGCCAGGGCGCTGATAGCAATTGCATTATACGGGTCAGCCACCAGCAAAGCGGATGATGGCGAATACCAATGCGGCAACAGCCACTATGGTGCCGACATTCCACTTGATAATGCTGGCCTCAGTTTTGGCAAGCGCTTCCTTCGTGGCCATGGTCTCTTTGACGACTGCCACTTCCTGCTCCAGATGCCGTATGTGCTGTTCCATCTCCGGTGGCTCCCTCTGAAGTAGGTCAGCAGCGGAGCACAGTGCATGCGTGGCCTACGGCTTCAAAGGTTCAATCAAGCTCGCTTCATCGTTTGTCGGCCGGTTCACCCGCGTGCTCACCGGCCAGTGCGTGATCAGCTCTGCATCCAGGTGATGCACCACCTGGCGGATCGTCTCGCGGTCGGTCAGGTGCGGATCGAGCCAGGGCTTCAGGCTCTCGGCATCCAGGGCCAGCGGCATACGCGGGTGGATTTCCTTGGCCACACCGCGCGCCGGCTCGGTCAGGATCGCGCAGCCCGGCTTACCGTCCGGCCGCTCCGTCCAGATCGCCGCCAGCCAGATCGGCTCGCGATCCTCACGGCACAGGAAGTGCGGCTGCTTCTTGCCATTCAGCGGCAACCACTCATACCACCCGTCGGCAGGCACGAGGCAGCGATGATGGGCGAACGCCCCGCGGAAGTAGTTGGAGGTGGCCACCTTCTCGACGGTGGCATTGATGGGCTCGGGCGCCTTCTCCTTCGCCCAGTGCGGCCGGTAGCCCCACCAAACCTCGTCCATCACCAGCGGCTCATTATCGGTGGGATGACGAACCGCAGTGATCCAGGTGCCCGGTGCCACGTTGTAGCGTGGCGTCAGCTTCACCGCCACCTCCAGCGGCAATTTCAGACCCTGGGAAAGCGTGGAATACGAGCTATAAAGAGAGAAACGTCCACACATAATCACATCACATTAATGAGAAATAAAAAACTATCCCGCGTGATTAATAAGTGCCCCTGGGTACATTTCAAAGCAGTTTTTTTTCACTCTTGATATTGAGACAACATCTTGAAAAATCAGGTAAGAAAAATTTACAATCAACGTACAACATTTAAAAAACCTCTCCATATCGCTTACGCATCTTAAGTTTAATATATAACTAGAATTATTTTCCTCCCATTGGCCAAGAATCCTCCGTATTCGAGGAATGTCATGATTCCCTCCAGAATAAGGAAACCACATACCATCAGTATGCTGGTAGTTTATCTTGTTCCTAACACTGGACAACCAGGCACCATTTCTATAGCTTCCACTATTTGACAAAAGATCAACCATCTCGGATAGGTATTTAGTGTTATTTATTTTTTCAGATTCTAAAACATCAAGTTCATCTACTTGGTCGCGCAGCATCATTACAAGATAGAAAAAACGCTCCCAAAAATCTTCATGGGATTTACCAGCCGACGAAACCCTTAGCTCCCCAGATCTAATATCATAAGACCCAGAATAGCTGCCACCTGACATATTGTGCCTAGAGGGAATTGACAAAACTTCAGCAAATTCTTCGACGATTTTGAGGTGCCCAGGGTATAAAAAACTGAACACATTCCCAAAAACCCGAAGAACCGAATGCGCGGCAAAAAAGGCTGCATAATATGTCTGCACAGCAACCCATGCCAAAGAACGAGGCAGATTCTCGGGAAAACTGATCAACTTCATTGTTTCGAAAGCAGCAGAGCAAAACCTACTTGAATCATGGGCCAACATTGTTGAAAAACTATGATAATCCGACACAACCACATCGAAACCTTTATTTCTAACTTCTTTTAACTGGTACTTCCCTGATGAAACCCAAGCTTTAAAATCGACAAAATCATCTTTTGGAATCTGAACTGAATTTATTCCTTGAGCATAAAAAACTCGGAGATGATCTACGCGCATTACACCACCAGGGCAGTTTTAAGACCCGAATCAATAAACTCCACTAACGCCTTAGGCGACGTACCGGGAGAATCAAACTTGTTATAAGCTCCGGCTTTAGAAAAGACAGGTTCCAACACGTCATAAAAATTATTTACGCTATAATCTGACCCATACCTATCCTTTACTTTTGTCACAACTATAGGAAAGGCCCCCATAACACCACGAAATACGACTGAACTAGTAATTGACTTTTCGCACCCCAGATTACTCAGCCCTTCTTTGAAGGCTGTCAGGTACGAATTAAGGACTTTAAAAATATACTCTGACTCTCTATTCCTAAAATAGACCAGCACAGGAGAAACGCCATGCCTAAACGAGACTCTGGATATCTTATTTTTTGATTTTTTTGCTGGAGAGAGCAAACCATATAAGACACTAGAAAAATCCCCGTCAAACATATCGAAGACTTCTCTAAGAACAACTTCTTCATTATTTTCATATTCTGCAAGCTTCTTAATATCAAGCAAAAGTTCGTTAGGAACCCCCTTTTGCTTAGAGTTTATATCAATAAAAAGTCTTGTCTCATCCCTGCGAGAAAGACCGTTATAAATAACAACAGGAACACGAAGATGAGTTTTTGCCATCGAGAAGCCAAAAACCCTATGTTGACCATCGAGCACAAGAAATGCTTTTGGGTTTTCCTTAAAAGAAAGCGTTTTCCCTCTCCCCACAATCTCAAGCTCTGCTGCTGCTTGTGCGGAAAGTATGATCGAAGTTGGGATAGTGCCCAGCTCATTATCGATGTAATGAGCAATATCTTTTGCTCGACTTTCATCTAAAACTGATCTTGCCCAGCAACAGTGGACACCCCGTTAAGGCAGTACACTGAACGAGGTGACCCCATGGCAAGGCAAGCAGCGGCGATGAAGAAGACCCGTACCCGTTACTCCCAGGCCTACAAGGACGAGGCCCTGGCACTCGCTGATCGTGTTGGCACCAGTGCCGCCGCTCGCGAGCTGGGGCTTCAGTCCAGCCAGCTCTATCAATGGCGAGCCAAGGCCCAGCAGCAGCAAACCGTCTCGGCTCGCGAGCAGGCCTTGGCTGACGAGAATGCGCGGCTCAAGCGTCAGCTGGCTGAGAAGTCGGAAGAGCTTGAAATCGCAAAAAAAGCCGCGGTGTACTTCGCGAAGAGCCTGAAGTGAAGTACGCCTTCATCGAGCAGCACCGTCAGGCCTTCAGCGTTCATCGGATGTGCGCGTTTCTCGGTGTCGCCCGCAGCGGCTACTACGCCTGGCGACAGCGTGGTGGTGAACCGTCTTCCCGCCGCCGCCGACAAACGATCACGGATCAGCGCGTGGCTCAGGCCTTCGAACAGGGCAAGGGGCGCTCAGGCGCCCCCAGGCTGACCCGCGACCTGAACGATGCTGGCGTACCCATCTGCCGTAATACTGTGGCCGCCAGCCTCCGTCGGCAAAACCTGCGGGCGAAAGCCGCTCGCAAGTTCAAGGCCACCACGAATTCACGGCATGGCCTGCCAGTCGCACCGAACCTGATGGAGCAGGACTTCACCGCTACGGCACCGAATCAGAAATGGGTCGGCGACATCACCTACCTGGCAACGGGTGAAGGCTGGCTCTATCTGGCGGTGCTGATTGATCTGTACTCACGCAAGGTGATCGGCTGGGCGATGAGCGAACGCATGACGGCTGACCTGGTCAGCGATGCCCTGAAAATGGCCCTGTGGAGCCGGAAGATGCCCAAAGGCGTAATTGTCCATTCAGACCGCGGGAGCCAGTACTGCTCGACGCTGTACCAGTCGCTGCTGATGCGTCACGGTCTCAAGTGCAGCATGAGCGCCAAGGGCAACTGTTACGACAATGCCTGCGCTGAGAGCTTCTTTCACAGCCTCAAGGTCGAAGCCATCCACGGCGAGCGGTTCGTGACCCGTGAGGCGATGCGTCGGCAGGTATTCGAATACATTGAGTTGGACTACAACCGGCAACGCCGACACAGTGCAATCGGGATGATCAGTCCAGAGGCCTTTGAGGCCCAAATGATCGCTTAGACCGGTGTCCACCAATGCTGGGTAAGATCA
>NZ_JASCQP010000044.1 GCF_030010555.1 Halomonas rhizosphaerae | reverse complement strand
AGATAGGCATTCTCCGCCCGCAGATATGCCAGCTCCTCGAGCAGCTCCTCATGGGAGCGCTCACCATCGGAGGGAGGCTCGGGCGGTGGAGATGGGGGCTTCTGGGGCATCGGGCGGCGTCCCGTACGTTTCGGTTCCAAGGCGATTAGGCCACCACTATGGTACTGGCGCTCCCATCTGCCAATAGCGCCAGCGGCACGGATATCAAACAGGGCCTCGGTCTGCCGGATCGACAAGCCGTCGCGCCACATCCTTTCCAGCACCTCGCGCTTGAACGCTGGGCTGTAGTGACGGCGTGTCTGGCACAATCCTGAAGGCCCATGCTGCCGGTACTGCTCCACCCATCGCCTGACCATGGAATAGTCCAGACCAAAGTGGTGGGCGACCACTTCTAGGCCGACATCCCCATCCAGGTATTGCTGCACCACTTGCAACTTAAAGTGGTCGCTGTACTGGTTCCTCATAGAAACACCCCGAAGGTTGAATTGGGTGTCCAACTTTCGGGGTGCAGTTCATTTGCTGGGCCGCTTCGCGCAGGCGGTCGTCGAACATCAGGCGGCCGTTCTCGGTGTACAGCCATCCCTGTGCCTCCAGGCTCTCCACCAGGCCGGAAAAAAGCCGGGTATCGAAAAACTCCGGCGCATCCAGCCCCGAGAGCAGGGCCAGCCGTTCGGCGAGCTCGCGGCTGCGCGCGGTCAGCTCGTCGGCCGTGAAGTGCCCGGCGGGCTCGCTCAGCAGCACCGACAGCAGCAGGTAGCCGCGCTCCAGGGAGGGCTGCATCAGGCCCCCGAGCATGCGCAGCTGCTCCCCGGCCTCCAGCGCCTCCCGAGGCCGTCGCCAGCCTTCGGCGTGACGTTCCAGCAGCCCCGCCTCGACCAGGGCGTCGAGCATGGTGGCCAGGTCCTCGCGCAGCGAGGCCGGCGCGGAGATCATCAGCTCCCGGGTGAGGATCGGCCAGCCCGGCGCGAGCAGGGCCTCCAGGTCATCAAGGTCATGGCATGCCTGGTGGCGGAAGGCGAAGGCGGTGAGCCCGGCGAGCGCGAAGAGGTGCAGCACGTTGTTGCGGTACCAGCCCAGCAGGCCGGCCCGGTGGTCATCGGCGACGATGATGTCGCCCAGCGGGTGCGGCCGGCGCTCGACCATCCCCAGGGCGAGCACCCGGTCGAGCCAGGCGTCGGGCGTGCCATCCGGGAGGCTGGCATGACGGCCGCCCGGGAGACGCTGCTGCAGGGCGACCAGCAACGCCAGCTGGCGCTTGAGCAGGCTGGCCTCGATGGCATGGTGAGGGGTGGCCAGCAGGACCAGGGCCACCAGGTTGACCGGGTTGAGGGCGGCGGCCGCATTGATGCGCCGCGAGAGGGTCTCGCCCAGGCCGGGCACGACCCGGGCCAGCCAGGGCGGGCGCGGGTCGTCGAGCCGTCGTCGCCAGCCGGGCACCTCCGCGTCGAGAAAGGCCGAGAGTGACAGGGGCTCGCCGATGTTCACCGTCACCTGCCCGAAGGGTTGGCGCAGCCGGCCGACTACCCGCAGCAGTCCCCACGGGCTCTCCTTGCGCTTCCTGCCGCCATGCAGCTCACGCTGGTAGCTGCCACTCTCGAGGATCCGCTCGTAGCCGATGTAGACCGGCACGAAGACCAGCGGCTGGCCCCCGCCGCGTGCGCTGCGCAGGTAGGAGCGCAGGGTCATCGAGAGCATGCCCGGCCGGGCAGGCAGCATGCGGCCACTGCGCGAACGCCCGCCCTCGATGAAGTACTCCAGCGGGTGGCCGCGAGCGATCAGGCGGTGCAGGTACTCGTTGAACACCGTGGCATAGAGGCGGTTGTCTCGGAAGCTGCGTCGCATGAAGAAGGCCCCGCCGCGACGCAGCAGCGGGCCGACCAGGGGCATGTCGAGGTTGCGCCCGGCAGCGATGTGCGGGGGCATGAGGCCGTCGCGGTAGAGCACGTAGGAGAGCAGCAGGTAGTCGATATGGCTGCGATGGCAGGGCACGTAGACCAGGGTGTGGTCGCCGGCGACGGCCTTGACCCGCTCCAGGCCGTGCACCGCCACGCCGTCGTAGAGGCGGTTCCAGAGACGCCGCAGCAGGCCGGCCATGAAGCGCAGCACCGGATAGGTCATGTTCGAGGCGATCTCACGGCCATAGCGGCGGGCCCGGCCCTCCAGACGCGCCACCGAACGCTGCTCCGCGGTCGCTACCTCGCGGATGACGCGGCGCACCTCGGGACTCGCCGCGACCCCCTCGATCAGGGTGCGCCGATGGGAGAGGTCCGGGCCCAGCACTCGGATGCGCAGGCGTCGAAAGTGCACCCGCAGCAGCCGCGCGACCTTGCGATTGGTGAGGCGGGCCTCGCGCGCGTCGAGCAGCTCGGAGAGCCTGAGCGGCGTGCCGAGATGGACCTCCACATCCTTGCCGTTGACCACCACCGACAGCAGGCGGCGAAGTCGCCCGGTGAGCTGCCAGCTGTCCGCGGCAAGCAGCTGCCAGAAGCCGAAGCGCTTGCCCGGGGCACGCCCCCAGAAGATGCTCACCGGCACCAGCTGGACGTCACGGGCGGGGTCCCGGCGGCACTGCTCGATCAGCGACAGGAAGGGGGCCTCCGGTCGCCGCGTGCGGCGCCACAGGCGGCGGCTCGCGGCGGGCAGCGGCACGCTGGCGGGCAGGGTGACCGCGCCGATGGTGCGCCGGCCACCGGCCGCCGGCAGGCCATGGGCGCGGGTCAGCGATGCCAGCAGCAGGGTGTCGGAGAGCGCCGGGTGCGGGAGCACATAGAGGGTCGGGAGCGTCGGCTCGAGGGGGAGCGCCTCGGGGTCGGGCTCGATCAGCCGGATCCGGGCCCAGCGCGCCATCAGTCGCTCGAGCGGCGCGCGCAGGGCACCGGCCAGCATGCGTGCAAGGCTCATCCTGTCGCCTGTGCCCGGGAGTGAGCCGTCAGTATAGCGGCCCGTTTCCCGGCGGTCAGGGGGCCGGGCTTTTCCCGGGCCGGCAAACATGCGTCAATGCTGTAACGGTATGTGACAGGGACGGTGCCATGCACGGCATGTGGCGAGACGGCAATCACTTCGAACTGCTTCCCGAGGCGGCCCTCTTCCTGCCCACGATGTTCGAGGCCGTCGACCAGGCGCGTCACTCCGTGCTGATCGAGCTCTACCTGATGGAGTCCGGCCGGCTCGCCACCGCGCTGATCGAGGCGCTGGTTCGCGCCGTCGAGCGCGGCGTATCGGTGCTGCTGCTGCTCGACGGCTATGGTGCCATGGGGCTCGCCACCGTCGACCGCCAGCGTCTCGAGGAGGGGGGAGTGGCGCTGCGCTTCTTCAATCCCCTGGGGGTGCAGTCGCTGGTGCGCAACCTGACCCGGGACCACCGCAAGCTGGTGGTGGTCGATGGTGCCGAGGCCTTCACCGGCGGCTTCGGGGCGGTGGACGAGTTCCTGGATGCCTGGTACGAGGTGGCGGTGCGCATCGAGGGGCCAGTGGTGGCCGACTGGGTGCGGCTGTTCTGCCGGCTCTGGGACTCCCCCATGAGTCGCGGGCCGGGCAGGGCCTCGCTCGTGCGGGGGCTGGAACTTGCCGCGCGCCAGCGCGAGGGTTACCGCGGCATGCGCGGCCGCGTGGTCTGGGGGCAGGGCTATCGCTACCAGGCGATCCGCCACTCGCTGCATCATCGGGTCTCGACGGCCACGGAGCGGCTGTGGATCTGTACCCCCTACTTCGTACCCACCTTCACCCTGCGCAGGCGCCTGGCCCGGGCCGCCCGACGCGGCGTCGACGTGCGCCTGCTGCTGCCGGGCGAGGTTCACGACCATCCCGGCGTGCGCTACGCCGGGCAGCGCTTCTATGGCCGCCTGCTGCGGGCGGGGGTGCGCATCTTCGAGTTCCAGCCCACCTTCATCCATGCCAAGTTCTCGCTGGCCGATGACTGGGTCAGCCTTGGCTCGTGCAACTTCGACCACTGGAGCCTGCAATGGAACCTGGAGGCCAATCAGGAGGTGGATGACCCCCGCTTCGCCGCCGAGGTCGCCGGGCTGTTCGAGCGCAACTTCGCGTCGAGCCGGGAGATCGACCCCGAGACCTGGTCCCGGCGGCCACGGATGCAGCGCTTTCGCGAGTGGCTCTACGGGACCCTGGATGCCTGGCTGACCCGGCTACGCTAGCCCGGCTTCGCCGGGCGCTATACGCCTTAAGCCGTAAGCTTGAAGAGACAACCGTTGGTACCTGTACCAGAAGCCACAAGCTGGTTTCCCGCTTCCCGCTTCCCGCTTCCCGCTTCCCGCTTCCCGCTTTCCGCTTCCCGCTTCCCGCTTCCCGCTTCCCGCTTCCCGCTTACCGCTTGCCCTTGCCGCGCCCGGCGGGCTGCTTGCGGCGTGGCTTGGGCTTGGGCGTCTCGGGGGGGACCCGATAGTGAAGGTAGAGGTCCAGCACCAGTTCCGGCAGCTGGGTGACGAGTCCCTCGAGCCGCGTCGCATCACCGGCCAGCTCCGCCATGTCGGGTTCGTCCTCGAACAGGCCGGAAAGCAGCATGAAGGGCAGCAGCAGGGTGGCGGCGGCCTCCTCGTCATCGGCGAACCAGGCGGCCTCGTCGAGGAAGACGCCTTCCATGAAGCCGGCGCACCAGTCGCCGATCGGCGTCTCCTCCGGGGTGTTGTCGCCGAGTTCGAGCTCGAAGGGCAGTTCCGGGAGGCCGCCCGTTTCCAGCACCTCGATGGCGTTGTGCCTGAGCCGCTCGAGCAGCCCCAGGATCGTCTCGCGCTCGGCGTCATCGGCGAAGGCCGGTTCACCATGGAACAGCTCGGCGACCCAGGCCGACGCGGGGGTGTCGCGCGGGGCGACGGCCAGCGCCACCAGGAAGCCGTGGGCGCCGATCAGGTCCAGGGCGTCGGCGTCGACCCGCTCGGAGTCGAGGAAGTCGTCGAGCAGGTCGAGCTCCTCGTCCTCGAGCAGCGGCTGGGGGAGGGGCGTTTCGGCATCGGACATGACGGCTCTCGCAGGGAAGACGGAGGCAGGGGAAGGCTTTACGCCTCGACACGAAGGCGCCATTCTAGCATCCCATGACGATACCCGCGCTTCCCGCCCCCGACCCCACCCGGCTCGACGCCCTCGACCGGGCCGCCCTCCACCGGACCCTCATCGAGCGGGCCGAGGCGGCCTACCAGCTGTGTCGTGAGCTGCATCCCGCGCTGCCACGTCCGGCGGTATGGCTGGACCTGCGTGGCAAGTGCGCCGGCCAGGCGCACTTCGGTCGCCGCGGGCTGCGCTTCAACCCGGTGCTGCTGGAAGAGAATCGCCTCGCCTTCCTGGTCGAGGTGGTGCCCCACGAGATGGCCCACTGGCTGGTGCACCACCTGGAGGATGGCCACCGGTCGCGCCCCCACGGCCGCGAGTGGCAGACCGTGATGTGGCGCCTCTTCGGCCTGGAGCCCCGCGCCACCCACCGCTTCGATACCGGCCGGGCGAGCCCGGCGCCTTACCGCTACCGTTGCGGCTGCCGAGAGCACGGCTTCACCGCCCGACGGCATGCCCTGGTCCGCCGGGGGCGAGGGTATCGGTGCCGGCACTGCGCTGAGACCTTGGTCTATCTCGGTCGTTCCGCTTCCTGAATTTGATCGTAAGTTATTGTGACATATGAGAAAAATGTTTCTACCAATGTCTAAAGGGAAGGCCGCCTCCTGACGTATATGCTGTGGTCAGGTTTTATGGGGCCGGCCCGCCCAACACACAATGCGGCCGGCAACATCCACCTGGAGGGTCCATCCCCCTGGACAGAGGCATATCCATGACCGAGCAGCAGAAAGTCTATCCGGTAAGCGACGAGTTTGCCGCCAAGGCCCACGCCGACAAGGCCACCTACGAGGCCATGTACCAGCAGTCGGTTGACGACCCGAAGGGATTCTGGGGTGAGCAGGCCAAGCGCCTCGACTGGTTCAAGGCGCCGACCAAGATCAAGCACACCTCCTTCGACTCGCACAACGTGGATATCCGCTGGTTCGAGGACGGCACCCTGAACGCCAGCGTCAACTGCCTCGACCGCCATCTCGAGACCCGCGGCGACCAGCCGGCGATCATCTGGGAAGGCGACGACCCCAAGGACGACAAGACGCTCACCTACCGTGAGCTCTACGAGAAGACCTGTCAGCTGGCCAACGGTCTCAAGGAGCTGGGCGTCGGCAAGGGTGACGTCGTCACGCTCTACATGCCGATGATTCCCGAGGCCGCCATGGCGATGCTGGCCTGTGCCCGCATCGGTGCCGTGCACTCGGTGGTGTTCGGTGGCTTCTCCCCGGACGCCGTCGCCCAGCGCGTGATCGGCGCCAAGTCCAAGCTGATCATCACCGCCGACGAGTCCGTGCGCGGCGGCAAGCAGGTGCCGCTCAAGGACAACGTCGATGCCGCCCTGACCCGCGATGGCACCGAGGTGTGCGAGAACGTGCTGGTGGTCAAGCGCACCGGCGGCGAGATCGACTGGAAGGACGGTCGCGACGTCTGGTACGACGATATCGTCACCAAGCAGTCCACCGACTGCCCGGCCGAGGAGATGGGGGCCGAGGATCCGCTGTTCATCCTCTATACCTCCGGCTCCACCGGGGCGCCCAAGGGGCTGAAGCACACCACCGGCGGCTATCTGCTGCATGCCGCCATGACCCATCAGTACGTCTTCGACTACCAGGAGGGCGAGGTCTACTGGTGTACCGCCGACGTGGGCTGGGTCACCGGCCACAGCTACATCGTCTATGGCCCGCTGGCCAACGGCGGCACCACCCTGATGTTCGAGGGCGTGCCCAGCTACCCGTCCCACGGTCGCATGGGCGAGATCGTCGACAAGCACAACGTCAACATCCTCTATACCGCACCGACGGCGGTGCGCGCCCTGATGGCCCATGGCGACAACGTCATGGACTCCAGCAAGCGCGACAGCCTGCGAGTGCTCGGCTCGGTGGGTGAGCCCATCAACCCCCAGGCATGGGAATGGTTCCATCAAGTGATCGGCAACGGGAAGTGCCCCATCGTCGACACCTGGTGGCAGACCGAGACCGGCGGGATCATGATCGCGCCGCTACCCGGTGCCACCGACCTCAAGCCGGGCTCCGCCACCCTGCCGTTCTTCGGCGTGGTGCCGGCACTGGTCGACAACGAGGGCAACGAGCTCAAGGGGGCCGCCGAGGGCAACCTGGTGATCCAGGACTCCTGGCCGGGCCAGGCGCGCTCCATCTGGGGCGATCACGAGCGCTTCGTGCAGACCTACTTCTCGGCGTTCAAGGGGGTGTACTTCACCGGTGACGGCTGTCGTCGCGACGAGGACGGCTACTACTGGATCACCGGCCGCGTCGATGACGTGCTCAACGTCTCCGGCCACCGCATGGGCACCGCCGAGATCGAGTCCTCCCTGGTGGCCCACGAGGCCGTGGCCGAGGCCGCCGTGGTCGGCTTCCCCCACGACATCAAGGGGCAGGGCATCTACATCTACGTGACCCTGGCCGACGGCTTCGAGGAGAGCGACGAGCTCAAGAAGGAGCTGACGAAGTGGGTGCGCAAGGACATCGGCCCGATCGCCTCGCCGGATGTCATCCAGTGGGCCCCGGGCCTGCCCAAGACCCGCTCGGGCAAGATCATGCGCCGCATCCTGCGCAAGATCGCCGCCAACGAGTGTGACGGCCTGGGCGATACCAGTACCCTGGCGGACCCGTCGGTGGTCGACGAGTTGATCGAGCATCGCGCCAACCGCTGAGGGCGCTGCCCGCCCGGCGGCAGGCGGTCAACGTCTGCCGCCTAATGACACGCCAAGCCGGCCCCGCGGGGCCGGCTTCTTTGTGCCCGGTCATGGGAGTGTCGACAATATCCCGAGAGCCCTTGGGAATCGCCGCGGCCATGGGGTAACATGCGGACAACAACTGTAGAGCCCAGCGTGGCGGCCGTCGGTCCGCCGCTCGAGGAACCGGAGGAAGATCCATGGCCTTTGCCCAGAAATTCATCGTTGCCGATGACCATCCGCTGTTCCGTGCGGCCCTGACCCAGGCCCTGCGCCAGCTGGCGCCCCAGGCCGAGATTGTCGAGTCCGACACCATGGAGGCCACCACCGAGGTGGTCACCCGCCATCCCGATGCCGACCTCATCCTGCTGGACCTGCACATGCCGGGCGCCCATGGCTTCTCGGGCCTGATCCAGCTGCGTGGCCAGACGCCCGACATCCCGGTGGCGGTGGTCTCGGGCAGCGACGAGATCCACGTGGTGCGGCGCGCCATCGACTACGGCGCCTCGGGCTTCATTCCCAAGTCCTCGTCCCTGGCGCTGATCGCCGAGGCGGTCGGCGAGATCCTCGATGGCGAGGTCTGGCTGCCAACCGAGATGGCCGCGGCCCTGGGCGAGGCCAACGAGGAGGAGACCAAGTTCGCCGAGGCCATCGCCTCGCTGACGCCCCAGCAGTTCCGGGTGCTCAACATGCTCACCGAGGGGCTGCTCAACAAGCAGATCGCCTATGAGCTGAGCGTCTCCGAGGCCACCATCAAGGCCCATGTCACCGCCATCCTGCGCAAGCTCGGCGTGCACTCGCGCACCCAGGCGGTGATCGCTGCCCAGAAGCTCGAGGTCGAGCCGCCGAGGGTGGAATCCTAGCGCCAGGCGCCGAGCTACAAGCGCCAAGGAATTGCAGAAAACCCACCTGACGGTGGGTTTTCTGCGTAATGCGCTTACGCTTTGTCTGGCCGCTTGGCGGCTGCTACTGCGCCGCGCGGCTGGCCTGCAGGGTGCGGGTGAGCAGGGCGCGCAGGGCGGCGGGGCGCACCGGCTTGAGCAGCAGCTGGTAGCCAGCGCGCCTGACCTCCTCGGCCACTTCCTCGGTGCGGTCCGCGGTGATCACGATGCCGGGCACCGCGCCTTCCAGCCGCTCGCCGAGCGCTTCCAGGGCCATCAGCCCGGTGACCTCGTTGTCCAGGTGATAGTCCGCCAGGATCGCGTCCGGGTCGCCATCCAGGTGGCGCAGCACCGACTTGGCGCCGCCGATGGTGGTGGCCGTGAAGACCTCGCAGCCCCAGCCCGAGAGCATCGCCTTCATGCCCTCGAGGATCAGCGACTCGTTGTCGATGCAGAGGATCCGGGTGCCGGCGAGCTTGTTGCCGGCGCGCTTCGGCGAGGCGTCCTCGGCCTGCTCCGTCGCGGTGCGGGGGGCGACCACCGGCACGCTGACCGAGAACATGGTGCCGAAGCCCTCCTTCGAACGCACCCGGATGGGATGGTCGAGCACCCGGGCCATTCGGTCGGCGATGGAGAGCCCCAGGCCCAGGCCCTTCTCGCTCTCCTTGTGCCGCGTCGCCTGGTCGAGGCGCCGGAACTCCTGGAAGATCTCGAGTTGCTTGGCCTCGGGAATCCCCGGGCCTGAGTCCCATACCTCGATGGTGATGCGCTCCCCATGGTGGCGGCAGCCCAGCAGCACCCGGCCGGCCTGGGTATAGCGGATGGCATTGGAGAGGAAGTTCTGGATGATCCGGCGCAGCATCTGCGGATCGCTGTCGACCCACTGGCGGGTCGGCACCACCACCAGGTCCAGGCCGCGCTCCTCGGCCATCACCTCGAACTCGGCGCGCAGCGGCTGGATGATATCGGCCAGGGCGAAGTGGCTGCGCCGCGGGGTGAGGGCGCCGGCATCCAGCTTGGAGATGTCGAGCAGGGTGCCGAGCAGCTCCTCGGCGGCCTGCAGCGAGTTGTCGATATGGCCGATGGTGCGCTTCATGTCGTCGGCCGCCATCTCCTGGGCGAGGGCCGAGGTGAACAGTCGTGCGGCATTGAGCGGCTGCAGCAGGTCGTGGCTGGCGGCGGCCAGGAAGCGCGTCTTGGAGGCATTGGCATCCTCGGCCAGCTGCTTGGCCTGGCGCAGGGCGAGCTCGGCCTCGGCGCGTACCCGGTTCTCCTGGCGCAGGGCCGCGTTGGCCTCGGAGAGCGCCTGGGTGCGTTCGCGCACGCGCTCCTCCAGGGTCTCGTTGGTCTCCTTGAGGGCGATCTCGGCCAGGCGTCGCTCGGTGATGTCCTGGTAGAGGGCGAAGAAGCCGAGTATCGCCCCGCTGTCGCCGAAGTGGGGCGTGTAGGTCACCAGCATGTAGCGGCGGTCGTCGCCGATGGGCAGCGAGACCTCGAAATTGACCCGCTCGCCGGCCAGGGCGCGCTCGATCCATGGGGCCCGCTCGCGCGCCATGCCGGGGTCCATCACCTCTTCCACGCGCTTGCCGATCACCGCGTTGCGGTCGATGCCGAAGGCCTGCTCGTAGGCGCGGTTGGTGAAGAGGTAGCGACACTCCTTGTCGAAGTAGGCGATCAGCGCCGGCACGTTGTCGGTGTAGATGCGGATGTTGTTCTCGGAGCGGATCAGCGCTTCCTCGATGCGCTTCTGCTGGGTGATGTCCTGGTAGGTGTAGACGAAGCCGCCCCCTGGCATGGGATTGCCCTGCACCTCCAGCACGCTGCCGTCCTGGCGGTAGCGCACATAGCGATGAGGATGGCCCTCGCGGATGTTGTCGATCAGCAGCCGCACGTGCTCCTCGGGATCGCCGGGCCCGT
The DNA here is from genome assembly GCF_030010555.1 of Halomonas rhizosphaerae. GTDB lineage: Bacteria > Pseudomonadota > Gammaproteobacteria > Pseudomonadales > Halomonadaceae > Halomonas > Halomonas rhizosphaerae. Next base: position 92,651 of record NZ_JASCQP010000044.1, on the reverse strand, counting down.
ATTCGCCGTTGTGGGCGTTGTAGCGGAAGATCTTGTCCATCGGGGCGCCGACGCGGATCAGGTGGTCGGGGAAGCGGAACAGCTCCAGGTAGCGCTGGTTCCACACCACCAGCCGCAGGTTCTGGTCGACCACGCTGATGCCCTGGTTGATGTTCTCGATGGTGGCCTGCAGCAGGGCGCGATTGAACTCCAGCACCTGGGAGGCCTCGTCGACGATGGAGATCACGTCCGAGATGCCGATGCCGCGCCCCTGGAGGGCCGAGTTGACCACGATCCGCGCCGAGGAGGCGCCGAGCACCGAGGCCAGGAAGCGCTCGGTGAACTGGATGACGTCGATGGAGGCCCGGGTGTTGTCCTCCAGTGGCTTGCCGGTGCGCCGGGCATAGTCCTCGAATGCGCGGCTCACCTGGCCGGCGCCCAGGAAGCGTTCGCAGAGCACCTTGAGGTCGCCCACGGTGGTGGCGCCGGTCCAGGGGCGGTTCACCGAGGTCTGACGGGTCTCGACGCTGTCGACGAACAGCGAGGCCTGGATCCGCTCGACGACCCGCTGGGGCGTCATCTGGGAGACGAAGATGTAGCAGAAGAGGTTCACGCCCAGGGAGAGCATCACGCCATGGGTGAAGCTGTCACCGACATTGAGGCCGAACAGCGAGGTTGGGGCCAGCCAGGCGATCCCCAGCGGTCCGCCGTCGAGCCAGTTCCCCGGCAGAACGCCGGCACCGATCAGGGTGGGCATCAGCAGGCTGTAGGCCCAGATGGCGAAACCGGCGTTCATGCCGGCGATCACCCCGAGGCGGTTGCCGCGCTTCCAGTAGAGGCCGCCGATCAGTGCCGGGGCGAACTGGGCCGCGGCGGCGAAGGAGAGCATGCCGGTGCTGGCCAGCGAGCTGAACTCGCCGATCAGCTGGTAGAAGCCGTAGGCCATGGCCAGGATCGCGGCGATGGTGATGCGCCGCGCCCGCAGCACCAGGCGGCCGTAGTCGCGCGGCTTGGTATCGAACCAGCGCAGGCGGAACAGGGCGGGGATGACGATCTCGTTGGAGATCATGATCGAGACCGCCACCGCGGCGACGATCACCATGCCGGTGGCGGCCGAGAAGCCGCCGATGAAGGTCAGCAGCGTCAGCCATTCGTTGCCCGCGGCCATGGGCAGGGCCAGCACGTAGGTGTCCGGCTCGATGCCGCTGTCGGCGAAGATGGTCAGGCCGGCCGCCGCGATGGGGATGACGAAGAAGGCGAAGGCCAGCAGGTAGAGCGGGAATAGCCAGCGGGCCTTGGTGGCGTCGTCGCGGTGGATGTTCTCCACCACCGCGACGTGGAACTGGCGGGGCAGGCAGAGGATGGCCAACATGGCCAGCAGGGTCTGGGCCCAGAAGCTCTGGCCGAAGTCCTGGTCGGCCAGCTGACGCTGGAGCTCGAGCTGGGTCTCCGCGCGGCCCAGCAGGTCGGCCAGGCCGTCGAACATCCCCCAGGTGACGTAGGCCCCGAGCGCCAGGAAGGCGAGCAGCTTGACCAGCGACTCGAAGGCCACGGCGTGGATCAGGCCCTCATGATGCTCGGTGGCATCGGTGTGGCGGGTGCCGAAGAGGATGGCGAAGGCGGCCATCACCATCGCCACATAGAAGGCCGTGTCGCCGAACAGCGGCGCCTGGGTGATGTCGCCGGCATCGGTGATCACGCTGAAGGAGGTGGAGACCGCCTTCAGCTGCAGGGCGATGTAGGGCAGGGTGCCGATCAGCGCCACCAGGCTGGCGAAGGCGGCCAGCGACTGGGTCTTGCCGTAGCGCGAGGCGATGAAGTCGGCGATGGAGGTGACGTTCTGGTGCTTGGCGACGCGGATCATCTTGGCCAGCACCGGCCAGAACAGCAGCAGGGTGAGGATCGGCCCGACGAAGATGCTGGCGAAGGACCAGCCCGCCGTGGCCGCCTGGCCCACGGCGCCATGGAAGGTCCAGGAGGTGCAATAGATGGCCAGCGCCAGGCTGTAGATCACCGGGCGGCGTTGGCTCGCCCCGTGTTCCCGGGCTCGGCGATCGCCCCGCCAGGCGATGGCGAACAGCACGGCGATGTAGAGCAGCGAAACGGCGATCAGCAGCCAGCCAGCGAACATGCACTCTTCTCCCTTACGGATGCGCCCATTCTAGGGCATGGCCGGCCCCGGAACAGCCGTTGGTAAAGGGGTGCCGGTCAGCCTTCCGTGCAGATGGCGCGGTAGAGCGGGCTGGAGGCCTCGACGCGGCGCATCTCGTCGGTGCGGGGCGCGCGCGACTCGCCTTCCAGGGGCAGCATTTCCCGGGTCGCGCAGTTCATCAGGTAGGCCTGGTGACTGACCTGGTCCACGTACTCCTTCTCGAAGCGGTAGAGGATGAACTCGACCAGGCGACCGTCATCTCCCCGGCTCACCGCCAGGTTGTCGCGGTCCACGATGGTGAAGGCCCTGGTCATGGGGAAGGCGAAGGTCCAGGGACGCCAGAACATCTGTCCCTCCTCCACGGAGACCACCTCGGCCGATGGCGGCAACTGCTGCTGCTTGTGCTCGAACCAGGTGTATTCGGTGTAGATCTGGTAGCCGAGCATCCCCAGGCCACCGCAGGCCGGGATGATCCAGCGCGGCAGTCGCTTGCCGCTGGCCAGCCGCAGGATCAGGCCGATCCCTGCGGCGCCGAGGCCGGCGAAGACCGCTGCTATCAGGTGCCATATCATGATTCATGCGTCCTTCAAAGCGATCGGGCTTCCCTGAGGAAGCCCGATCGGTCGTGGTTGGACTGGCCCGGCTAGCCGGGCCAGGAGGCCATTATGGCTCAGTGCCCGGTCGCGACACCAGCACCCTTGGGATAGCGGACGCTTTCCACCAGGTCCTGGATCTCCTGCGGAGGCTCCTCGGTCGCACTGGAGACGGCGAAGGCCACGGCGAAGTTGAAGATCGCGCCGACCGCACCGAAGGAGAGCGGCGAGATGCCCAGGATCCAGTTGTCCGGCGTGTTGGGCAGCATGTTGGTGCCCGGAATGAACAGCCAGCCCAGGTAGGTGAAGATGTAGAGCAGGGTAGCGCCCAGGCCGGTCAGCATGCCGGCGACGGCGCCCTTGTTGTTCACCCGCTTGGAGAAGATGCCCATCATCAGCGCCGGGAACAGCGAGGCACCGGCGATACCGAAGGCTAGCGCCACCGTCTGTGCCGCGAAGCCCGGAGGATTCAGGCCCAGGTAGGTCGCCAGGAGGATGGCGCCGGCCATGGAGATCCGCGCCGCCAGCATCTCGCCCTTCTCGGTGATCTTCGGGTTGATCATGGTCTTGATCAGGTCATGGCTGATGGCCGAGGAGATGGCCAGCAGCAGGCCGGCGGCCGTGGACAGAGCCGCGGCGATACCCCCGGCGGCGATCAGGCCGATGACCCAGCTTGGCAGGTTGGCGATCTCCGGGTTGGCGAGTACCAGGATGTCGTTGTTGACGGTAAGTTCGCTGCCTTCCCAGCCGCGCTCTGCGGCGGTTTCGGCGAATTCCTCGTTGCCGTCGTTGTAGACCTGGATGCGGCCGTCGTCGTTCTTGTCCTCGAAGTTGATCAGGCCGGTCTCTTCCCAGGTCCGGACCCACTCGGGACGCTCCTCGTAAAGGATGGGGTTGGTGGCGGCGTCCTCGTAGTTCTCGACCTGGCCGGCCATGTCCGGATAGACCGTGGTCATCAGGTTCAGGCGTGCCATGGAGCCCACCGCGGGGGCGGTCAGGTAGAGCAGGGCGATGAACACCAGGGCCCAGCCGGCAGACCAGCGGGCATCGGCCACCTTCGGCACGGTGAAGAAGCGGATGATGACGTGGGGCAGGCCCGCGGTACCGACCATCAGCGACAGGGTGAACAGCACCATGTTCAGCTTGTTGTCGACGTCGGCCGTGTAGTCACGGAAGCCCAGCGCGTTGATCACGTCATCCAGCTTCGCCAGCAGCGGCACACCGGACTCGGTATGGGTGCTGAACAGGCCCAGGCCGGGAATGGGGTTGCCGGTCAGCTCCAGCGAGATGAACACGGCCGGGATGGTGTAGGCGATGATCAGCACGATGTACTGGGCCACCTGGGTGTAGGTGATACCCTTCATGCCGCCGAAGACCGCATAGAGGAAGACGATGAAGGCCGCGATCCAGATGCCCCAGGTGTTGGAGACCTCCAGGAAGCGGGAAAAGGCCACGCCGGCACCGGTCATCTGGCCGATGACGTAGGTGATCGAGGCGACAACCAGGCAGATCACGGCGACCAGCCGGGCGGTGTTGCTGTAGAAGCGGTCACCGATGAAGTCGGGCACCGTGAACTTGCCGAACTTGCGCAGGTAGGGTGCCAGCAGCATGGCCAGGATGACGTAGCCGCCGGTCCAGCCCATCAGGAAGGTGGAGTTGGCGTAGCCCCCGGAGGCCAGCAGGCCGGCCATGGAGATGAAGGAGGCGGCGGACATCCAGTCGGCGGCGGTGGCCATGCCGTTGGTCACCGGATGCACGCCGCCGCCGGCCACGTAGAAGTCCTTGGTCGAGCCCGCTCGGGCCCAGATCGCGATGCCGATGTAGAGGGCGAAGGAGGCCCCTACGAACAGCAGGTTGATTGCAAACTGACTCATGCTGGCTTACTCCCCGAGTCCGAACTGTTTGTCGAGACGGTTCATCTTCCAGGCGTAGAAGAAGATGATGCCGATGAAGGTCAGGATCGAACCCTGCTGGGCGAACCAGAAGCCCAGGTCCGTCCCGCCGACGGGAATGCCGGCCAGCAGCGGGCGAAGAAGGATGGCGAAGCCGTAGGACACCAGGGCCCAGACGATCAGGCACCCCGTGATCAGGCGTACGTTCGCCTTCCAGTAAGCAGCGGCATTGGCTTTGTCGTCTGCCATAGTGTTGCTCTCCACTTGTTGTTCAGGTTGGGAAGTTGCCCAGAGCGTTGAGGTCACTCATCAGGACAGTCGTGTCGACGGAGCCAGCCTGGCCTGCGCAGTCTGGATCAGCCTGTCATCAGGTTGCCCGCTCCTTGTCGAGGCACATTGTCGACGCGGGATTGTCCTGCATGGCTCAGGGCCAATAGTGGGCAGCAAACGCCTAAAATAAATCCCAGACTTTCGTATCATGAAAAGATACCGATGGAAGACGTGCCTGATAAGTTTTTTACTATCAGTATCTTAACGACGGATGGCGGGCAAGATGGCGGCGCGGGAAGCGTGGGCATAGGACGATGGTATAGCCCCGAAATCCAGGGCGGTTAATGCTCACCCCGGGCGGCCTTTGACGATGGTCTAAGGCCGCCAGGATAGGACGATTGTCTAGGTTATTTACTGAAACCCGACTTTGCTATCTTGGATTCTCGCTGGAATCGAAGCACAACCTAGCCAGCGGGGTGGTGATCACCGCGCAACGAGGACGGCCCCATGGTCGAAGTAGAACTCTCACAGCCGCCTTTTACCTTCCTCGACGAGGAGGGCCGGGAGCGCGTACGCAGCGGCATCGATCTGGCCTATTTCGACCGTGACGAGATCATCCTCGATGCCGGCCAGCCCGGGGAGTACGTGTACCTGATCCATAAGGGCGAGGTCGCCGAGCTCGACCCGACCCTGCCCGGCGCCCAGTCACGCATCGGCCACTACACCGCGGGCGACCTGTTCGGGGCCATCAGCATCCTCAATGGCAAGAGTCGCTATCGCTTCCGGGCCGAGCAGGAGTGTCTCTGCTATCTGCTGCCCAAGGGGCTGTTCAAGCAGCTTTGCGAGGCCTATCCGGCCTTCTCCGAGTTCTTCCGCCAGCGCCTGGCGCAGAAGACCCGGCTGCTCACCGAGCGCCGCGCCGAGGGCGGGGTGACCATGGCCGGCTTCATGCTCGCCCTTGTGGGCGAATGCATGCGCGACCCGCTGCTCGTCGCGGGCACGACCAGCATCGCCGAGGCGGTTCACACCCTGAACGACAGCCATGCCGACAGCCTGCTGGTGCAGGGCGACGACGGGCCGGGCATGGTCACCAAGACCGATCTGCTCAATGCCCTGGTGCTCGAGGGGCTGGCCCAGAACAGCCCGGTGCAGGCGATTGCGCACTTCAAGCTGGTCACGGCAACGCCGGGGCAGTACCTGTTCGAGGTGCTGGTCCAGATGACCCGCTTCAAGGTGGAGCGCGTGGTGGTGATGGAGGACGGCGCCCCGGTGGGGGTCGTGGAGCTGACCGACGTGCTCAGCTACTTCTCCAGCCGCAGCTACGTGGTCAGCCTGCAGGTGGAGCAGGCCAACAGCCTGGAGGCACTGGCCGCCGCCAGCCGCCGCACCCCGGAGCTGGTGCGTGCGCTCATGGCCCAGGGCGTCAAGTTGCGCTTCGCCATGGGGCTGCTGGCGGCCCTCAACGGGCGCATCATGAACAAGGCCTGGGGCTTTCTGATCGACGAGCTCTACCACGCCGACAGCTGCCTGATCGTGATGGGCAGCGAGGGGCGCGGCGAGCAGATCCTCAAGACCGATCAGGACAATGGCCTGATACTGGCCGACGACCTGGAGTGGCCCGACTGCCATGAGCAGATGCAGCGCCTCACCGAGACGTTGATCGAACTGGGCTATCCGCCCTGTCCGGGCAACATCATGGTCTCCAACCCGGAGTGGGTCGGCACCGAGAGCCAGTGGCGCGGACGCATCGCGCAGTGGGCGGCGAGCCGTGACGGCGAGAGCCTGATGCGCCTGGCGATCATGCTCGATTCCCACGCCGTGGCCGGCAACCCGGCCCTGCTCGAGCGGCTACGCGAGGAACTCTTCGAGCGCTGCAGCCGCGACGAGATCTTGCTCTCCTACTTCGCGCGTACGGCGCTGCGCTTCTCCACGCCGCTGACGCTCTTCGGGTCCCTGAAGAAGCCGCAACATGGCGTCGACATCAAGAAGGGGGGCATCTTCCCCATCGTCCATGGCGTGCGCACCCTGGCCCTTGAGCGTCGCATCACCGCGACCTCCACCCTGGACCGGCTCGAGGCGCTGGTGGCCGACGGTCGCCTCGAGGAGCGCTTCGCCGAGGACCTGGGGGAGGCCCTCTCGCTGTTCACCGAACTGCGGCTGCGCCAGCAGCTCGAACGCCTCGACGACCCGGAAGGCCGGGGCGAGGAACCCGACCGGGTGGTGGTCCAGGAGCTCTCGTCGCTGGAGCGGGACCTGCTGCGCGAGGCGCTGCATATCGTCAAGGACTTCAAGCAGCGGCTGTCGCACCGATTTCACCTCGAGTACTCGTGAGCCTCGAGGCGCGCGCTCAGGGAACGATAACGACAACAGGAGGTTCATCCATGCTCAAGGCACTGCGGCGCGCCGCCGATCGCCGACGACAGGCCCACGGCGACTATGGCTGGCTCTTCTCCCCCTACACCGGGGACGAGATGGTCGCCATCGACTGCGAGACCACCGGACTCGATACCCGGCATGCCGAACTGGTGTCGCTGGCGGCGGTGCGTATCCGTGGCGACCGTGTGCTGACCAGCGATTCGCTGGACCTGCGCCTGGCAAGGCCGGCGAGTCTCTCCGGCGACTCGATCCGCATCCACGGCCTGCGCGGTATCGATCTGGTCGACGGGGCGGGCGTCAAGGAGGCCCTTGAGCAGTTTCTGGACTTCGTCGGCAATCGCCCGCTGGTCGGCTGGTGCCTGGACTTCGACCTGGCGATGCTCAACCGCTACCTGCGCCCCCTCTTCGGCTTCGACCTTCCCAATGCCGGCATCGACGTGGCACAGACCTACCAGCGGCAGCTGCGCCGCAGCCACCCCGAGCTGGATGTCCGGCCGCGCTTCGAGCAGGTGGCCGAGCGCCTGGGGGTGCCGGTCATGGGGCGCCACACCGCCCTGGGCGATGCCGTCACCACGGCCCTGATCCACCTGCGCCTGGCGCGCGGTCCCATGCTGGCGGAGCGGCTCTGCTGAGCCCGGCTGGGTGGCGTTTCGCCTGGCCACGGTGTGGGTGGTAGGATAGCGCCCGTCATTTCCAGCCGCTCAGGCAGCGCCCGAGACCATGCAAGACGCCCTGATGTTCGACCCCCGTGAGACCGCCGCGCCCGACAGTCTGCCCCCCAGGCAGCCTGCGTCGACCCTCGAGGGCCTTGATGCCCGAGGCAAGCGCGAGTTCAACAAGCTGCACAAGCGCCTGCGTCGCCAGGTGGGCAATGCGATCATCGACTACGGCATGATCCATGAGGGGGATCGGGTGATGGTCTGCCTCTCCGGGGGCAAGGACAGCTACACCCTGCTGGAGATCCTGCGCAACCTGCAGCGCAACGCCCCGGTGGCCTTCTCGCTGGTGGCGGTGAACCTCGACCAGAAGCAGCCCGGCTTCCCGGAGCACGTGCTGCCCGAGTACCTGGAGGGCACTGGCGTCGAGTACCACATCCTCGAGCGTGACACCTACTCGGTGGTCAAGGAGAAGACGCCCGAGGGCAAGACCACCTGCGCACTCTGCTCACGTCTGCGGCGCGGTTCGCTCTACGGCTTCGCGGAAGAGATCGGCGCCACCAAGGTGGCGCTGGGGCACCACCGCGAGGACATCCTCGAGACGTTGTTCCTCAACATGTTCTTCGGCGGCAGCCTCAAGGCGATGCCGCCCAAGCTGCTCTCCGACGATGGCCGGAACATGGTCATCCGGCCGCTGGCCTACTGCCGGGAGGCGGACATCGCCGAGTTCGCCCGGCTGATGGACTTCCCGATCATTCCCTGCAACCTCTGCGGTTCCCAGCCCAACCTGCAGCGCCAGGTGGTCAAGGAGATGCTGGCCGACTGGGAGAAGACGCATCCCGGCCGTCTCGAGAGCATGTTCAAGGCGGTCACCAAGGTGGCGCCCTCGCAGCTGGCCGACCGCGAGCTCTTCGACTTCGCCGGCCTCGAGGAGAAGCAGACGCGGATGCAGGCCGACCGCATCGATATCCTCAATCAGTAGGTCAGCGACAAGCCACAAGGAACAAGCGCCAGGAAACAGGGAACCCCATCGGGCATTCGCACGATGGGGTTCCTGCATTACGGCAGAGGAGGCGGGCAGTCTCTGGCTTGGGGCTTGGGGGCGTGGGGGCTACTTGGCCCCTTCCTCCTCGGCCACCTCGATCAGCGCCTCCAGGTCGAGGATGTTCACCTCGCGGCCGGACACGGCCACCAGCCCCTGTGACTGGAAACGGCCCAGGATACGGCTGACGGTCTCCACGGCCAGGCCCAGGTAGTTGCCGATGTCGGCCCGGGACATGGAGAGCCGGAAGCTGTAGGGGGAGTAGCCGCGACGGCGGAAGCGGTCGGAGAGGCTGGTGAAGAAGGTGGCCAGGCGCTGGTCGGCGGTCTTGCGCGAGAGCAGCCGCATCATGCGCCGATCGTCGCGCATCTCCTTGCTCATGCTGCGGTAGAGCTGGCCCCGGAGCTCGGGCAGCGACTCGGAGAGGGTGTCGAGACGGTCGAAGGGGATCTCGCAGACCGTGGTGGTTTCCAGGGCCACGACGGTGCCGGGATAGCGTTCCTCGTCGATGCCGTCGAGTCCCACCAGTTCGCTGGGCAGGTAGAAGTTGGTCAGCTGGTCCTCGCCGCTGCCCTCGGTGGTCACCTGCTTGAGGCTGCCGGAGCGCACCGCGAAGACGCTGGTGAAGGGACTGCCCTGGCGGAACAGCGACTCGCCCTTCTTGAGCGGCGCCCGACGCCGGATGATGGCGTCGAACTGGTCCATGTCCTGAACCTCGAGCGCCAGGGGCAGGCAGAGCGAACTCAGGCTGCACGTCTGGCAGCGGGTCTCGTTCAGCAGTGAACGGCGCCTGCCGGTCGCGGTGTCAGGCATGCTCTCCTCCATGAATGATGACTCAGGTCACAGTATGGAGGATTGTCGTCCAGCGGCAAAGCATCCCTTAGGAGGTACTCCCCGGCGCGAGCGCGCGATGCCCTGCGCCGCGCCGGTCAGACGGCACGGGCATCGAAGGCCGCGGCCAGGCGGTGCACCAGCAGCCGTCCCGTCGGCGTGACCTCGAGGCGCTGTCCACGTCGCTTCACCAGGCCGTCCCGCTCGGCGCTCGCCAGCCGGGCGAGGGCATCGCTCAGGTGCGCTCCGGCATCCAGGCCGAACTCCTGCCCGAGGGCGGCCAGGTCCAGGCGCATGTCGCACATCAGGCGCTCGATCGCCCGGGCTCTCAGCCGGTCGTCGTCGGTCAGTCGCCGGCCGCGCTCCACCGGCAGCTGGCCGGCATCGAGACGCGCCTCGTAGTCGTCAAGTGCCATGGGGTTGCGGGTGGCGATGCCGCCGAGCCGGCTTTGGGCGCCCACGCCCAGGCCCAGATGGTCGCAAGGCGCAAGCGCGCTGTAGCCGTTCAGGTTGCGCGACAGCAGGCCCCGTGCCTGGGCCGCTGCCAGCGGGTCCTCGGGGCGGGCGAAGAGTTCCATGCCGATGTGCACATAGCCCGCATCGGCAAGCCTCGCGAGGGCGGTGTCGATAATGGCCAGCTGCTCCCCCCGCGGCGGCAGTTCCTCGGCTTGGATCCGGCGCTGGGCCGTGAAGCGCTCGGGGCGGTGGTCGTAGTGGAACAGCGACAGGCGGGCCGGCGCCATGGCGATCACCTGCTCGAGGGTCTCGGCAAAGCTCTCGCGAGTCTGGCGGGGCAGGCCATGGATCAGCTCGAGGCCCAGGGAGCGGAAGCCCAGCCGGTGGGCCTCGTCGATCAGCTGTTCGGTGAGCACCCGGGGCTGGTGGCGGTTGATGGCGCGCTGGACCCGTGGGTCCAGGTCCAGCACCGACAGACTCAGGCGGTTGAAGCCCAGTGCCTGGAGATGGCGCAGGGTGAAGACATCGGCTTCGCGGGGATCGACCTTGATGCTGTAGTCCCGCTGGCGCGAACCCGACAGGCCGAAGCGGGCATCGAGCCGGTCGATCAGGTCGCTCATCTGGTCCAGGGTCAGGAAGGTCGGGGTCCCGCCGCCCCAGTGCAGCTGCATGATCTCCCGTGCCCCGTCCAGATGGCGCGAAGTGAGTACCATCTCCCGATCGAGCCGCGAGAGGTAGGGCTCGGCGCGCCGGGTGTTCTCGGCGGTGACCCGGGTGCAGGCGCAGTGGTGACAGCTTTGGCGACAGAAGGGCACGTGCACATAGAGTGACAGGCCCTGCCCGCCGGCGTTGCTGCGCGCCAAGGCCGCCGTGAGGTCTTCGTCGGAGACATCCGTCGTGAAGCTGTCGGCGGTGGGGTAGCTGGTGTAGCGCGGCCCGCCAGCAGCATGACGACGCAGCAGGCCCGCATCGCGGATCAGCGCAGTGCCGCTGGGACGGTCGTCGACGACGGCGCGAGCGGACATGGACGGCACTCCGGAGGTTGAACGTGCCTTCATGCTAGCGGCGCGTGCCAGGGGGCGCGTTGAGCTGCGTCAAGCGAAGTGGGATTCACGCCGGGATTCAGTGGCCCGCCGAGACGGGCAGCAGCGTCCACAGCTGCCAGAGGGCAAAGGCGATGATCGACAGCGCGGCCAGCGCCCGGGTGGCCGGGTGGCGGATCAGGGCGCCGAGCTGGCGGGCGGCGAACCCGGTGGCCAGCAGGGCCGGCAGGGTGCCGAGGCCGAAGGCCCCCATCAGGGCAGCGCCGCGCCAGGGATCGGCGATGGCCAGGCTCCAGGCGAGCATGGAGTAGACCAGCCCGCAGGGCAGCCAGCCCCAGACCGCCCCCAGGGCCACCGCCTGGGGTACTCGCACCACCGGCATCAGGCGTCTGCCCAGCGGCTCGAGGTGCTTCCAGAGCCGGCGCCCCAAGGCCTCGACCCGCAGCAGTCCCTTCCACCAGTCGGCGATGTAGAGGGCCATCAGGATCAGCATTGCCGCGGCCAGGGCCTGGAGGACCAGGCGCGCCTGGGGCGTGAGGGCTATCAGGGTGCCGAGCCCCGCCACCAGGGCACCGGCCACCATGTAGCTGGCGATCCGGCCCAGGTTATAGCCCAGCAGCAGCCCGGAAAGACGTGCCGGGCTGCGCATGCTGGGCGGGACGGCGAAGGTCAGGGCGCTCATGATGCCACCGCACATGCCGATGCAGTGGGCGCCACCGAGCAGGCCGAAGACGAAGGCGGCGGCCAGCGGGGGCAGGTCGAGGCCGGTGGGGTCCATCAGTCGTGGCGTTCCTCGTCGTCGGGGGACACGTCACGCTCAGGGGGGCGCCGCTCGCCCTTCGTGCGGTCGTTGTCGTCCTCGTCGAAGAGGATGCGGTAGGCGGGCCCTTCCAGGTCCTCGAACTGGTCGTGCTTGACGGCCCAGAAGAAGGCCCAGACGGCCAGCCCCAGCAGGATCAGCGAGAGGGGGATCAGCAGGTAGAGGATGCTCATGCGTTCACCAGCCTGGGGGCGTCGCTGCCGACCGGTCGTGAGGGGGCGTCCCGGGTCAGGCGCAGGGCATTGCCGACGACCACCAGGGAGCTGGCCGACATGCCGATGGCGGCCAGCCAGGGCGGCACGAAGCCCATGGCCGCCAGGGGCAGCGCCGAGACGTTGTAGACCAGCGACCAGGTCAGGTTCTGGCGGATGATGCGCCGGGTGGCCCGGCCGGTCTCGATGGCCTCGACGATACGCCCCAGGCGCGGGCCGAGCAAGACGGCGTCGGCGCGGGTGCGCGCCAGGTCGGTGGCACCGTTCATGGCGATGGCGATGTCGGCGCCGGCCAGGACCGGGACATCGTTGATGCCGTCACCGACCATCGCCACCCGTTCGCCGCTGGCCTGCAGGGCCTGGAGGCGGGCCAGCTTGTCCTCGGGGGTGGCCGCCGCCTGCCAGGTGTCGATGCCCAGGCGCCGGGCCATGTCCGCCACCGCCGAGGGGGTGTCGCCGGAGAGCAGCTCCACCGCCAGGCCCCGTCCCTGCAGGGCCTCGACCGTCTCCCGGGCATCCTCCCGGAGGCGGTCGTGGAGGGCGAACCAGGCCCGCGGCTGGCCCTCCTCGGCCAGCAGCAGCCACTGCCCCTCGCCGGGCAGTGCCGGGGGGGCCTCGGGGGCGGCGAACTCGGGCCTGCCGAGCCGCCAGCGGCGATCGGCGATCCTGCCCTCCAGGCCCTGGCCGGGTCGGCTGAGCACCTCCCCGGCCGTGACGGTGGCCTCGCGGAAGGGGCGGAAGGCGCGCGCGATAGGGTGTTCCGACTGGGCCTCCAGGGCGGCCGCCACGCGGCGTGCCCGGGCCTCGTCGAGCGCGCTGCCCGGATCGCCGGTCAGGCGGGTCTCGACCAGGCTCATCTCGCCACTGGTCAGGGTGCCGGTCTTGTCGAAGATCACCCGGTCGAGCTGCGACAGCGTCTCCAGGGCATCGGCGCGGGTGATCAGCACGCCGCGTCGATGCAGGCGGCCATGGCCGGCGGTGAGGGCCGTGGGGGTGGCCAGTGCCAGGGCACAGGGACAGGTGACCACCAGCACGGAGAGCGTCACCCAGAGGGCTCTCGAGGGGTCGATAAACCACCAGGCGACGGCTACCCCGAACGAGATGATCAGCACCTGCAGCACGAAGTGGTGGGCCATGCGCGCCGCCAGCTGGGCGATACGAGGCCGACTGGCGAAGGCGCGGTCAGTGAGGTCGACGATGCTGGCGACCCGGGCATCGGCGCCGGCATGGGTAACGCGCACCGTCAACGGACTCTCGATGTTCTGGCTGCCGCCGGTCACGCGGTCGCCGACGCCGCGGGTCACCGGCAGGTACTCCCCGGTAAGCATGGACTCGTCGAGGCTCGACTCGCCGGACTCGATGACCCCGTCGGCCGGCACGCCATGGCCGGGCTTGACCAGCACCCGGTCGCCGGCGGCAAGGTCGCTGGCGGGCAGGATGCGCTCCTCGCCCGCCTCGGTGAGGCGAATCGCCGAGAGGGGCAGGGCGCCGGACAGGGCATTGCCGCTGTGCCCGCTGCGGCGTCGGGCACGGCCCTCCACGTAGCGGCCGAACAGCAGGAAGAAGGTAAACATGGCCAACGAGTCGAAATAGACGTCGCCATGGCCGGCGATCACCGCATAGCCACTGGCCAGGTAGGCGCCGCCGATGGCCAGCGATACCGTCACGTCCATGCCCAGCACCCGGGTCTGCAGGTCGCGCAGGGCGTTACGGAAGAAGGGCTGGGCCGAGAAGAGCACCACCGGGGTGGCCAGGGCAAAGGAGAGCCAGTGGAAGAGGGCGAGGAAGTCGGCGCTGATCTCGTCGGGGCCGGCCACGTAGATGGGGATCGAGAACATCATCACCTGCATCATGCCCACGGCGGCGACGATCAGGCGGCGCACGTTCATGCGCTCCTCGTGCTGCAGGCTCTGCTGCGCCGCATCGGGCTCCCAGGGCTGGGCCGGGTAGCCGATGGCGGCCATCTCGGCGAGGATCCGTGACAGGGCGACCCGCCCGGGGGCCCAGCTGACCCGCAGGCGATGATGGGTGAGGTTGACGGCGCTGGCGGTGATCCCGTCCAGGGCATTGAGGCGGTGCTCGATCAGCCAGGCACAGGCCGCACAGGTGATGCCGTCCACGGCCAGAGTGGCATGCACCGTCCCGTCTTCCCCTTCGGGGTGCACGAAGCGTGCCTGCAGCCCCGGGTCGTCGAAGACCGCCCAGGTCTCGGCCCTGGCGGCCTGGCGGTCGTCCGGTCGCTCGGGCAGCTCGGTGCGGAAGCGGTAGTAGCTCGCCAGGCCGCCATCGACGATGGCGTGGGCCACGGCCTCGCAGCCGGGGCAGCAGAGCGGGTGGCGCGCCTCGTCGAGGGTGATCGACCAGGGCGCACCCGCCGGCACCCGGCTGCCGCAGTGGTAGCAGCCGGGGCTCGCGTCAGGCGTCGGGGGGCTCTGGGTCATGGTATCTCGTGACCCGCCCTAGAGGCCGGGGACCAGGGCGATCTCGTCGTCGCTGGGGAAGCGGGCCTCGCCGGTCAGGCGCCATTCGGCGTCGCTGCCCTCGGCGGGCTGCAGCTGGAGGTACCAGCGGTAGTTCAGCGGCTCGTCGATCATCCCCACGTAGCGTCCGTCGCGGACATGCTCCAGGGTCAGCGAACGGTCGCGGTGGCTGTCGGTGGGAAAGATCAGGGCCAGGTGGAGGCGCTCAGGACGGCGCTCCCCCTGCAGGTCGACGACGATGTCGCCGGTGCGGGCGTCGGCGCGCATGACTGCCTCGAGCCCCAGTGTCTGCGCATGCTCCTGCTTGGCCAGCTGCTCGTTGATGGCCAGGCCGCGCTCATAGTAGTCGCCGCCCACCGAGCCGTCATAGTAGCGGATCGACAGCGTCAGATAGACCAGGCTGAAGGTGATCGAGGAGGCCAGCAGGCCGATCAGGAACCAGGGCCAGAACTGCTTGTACCACGGCGGGATGCTCTCGTGTTCCGCACTCATCAGCGGGTCTCTCCTATGAAACGGCTGTCGCGTTCGATGGCGATGTCGGCATCCAGCGCTTCCAGCCGCAGGATGATCTCGGCGCTGGGCCGGTCGATGGCCTCGGGCGGAACGCTGGCCTGGATCACCAGCTGGCGCGACTCGCCGGCGGGCACGCTGACCTGGTCGGTATCCAGGGTCAGGCCGGGCAGGCCGGAGGCCTCGAGCCGGTAGACATGCGCCTGGTTGTCGAGGTTGCGCACCGTCAGGGTATATACGTTGCTGATGCGGCCATCGCGGGTCATCTGGAACAGCTGGTTGCGCTCGCGCTCCACGTCGAAGCCCAGGGGCGTGCGATCCGCCACCGCCCAGGCGAAGACGCCGATCATCACCAGCAGGGCCGCCAGATAGCCCATCAGGCGCGGCCGCAGGATATGGGTGGGCTTGCCCTCCAGGGCATTCTCGGTGGTGTAGCGTATCAGGCCGCGGGGATAGCCCATCTTGTCCATCACGCTGTCGCAGGCGTCGATACAGGCCGCGCAGGTGATGCACTCGTACTGCAAGCCGTCGCGGATGTCGATGCCGGTGGGGCAGACCTGCACGCAGAGGTCGCAGTCGATGCAGTCGCCGTGGCCGGCGGCACGGGCCTGTTCGTGGCTGAGGCTCTTCTTGCGCGGGCCGCGGGGTTCGCCGCGAGCGGTGTCGTAGGAGACGATCAGGGTGTCGCGGTCGAACATCACCGACTGGAAGCGGGCATAGGGGCACATGTAGATGCACACCTGCTCGCGCAGCCAGCCGGCATTGAGGTAGGTGAACACCAGGAAGAAGCCGACCCAGAAGTAGGACCAGCCGTGGGCCTCGAGGGTGGGCAACTCCACCACCAGGTCGCGGATGGGCGTGAAGTAGCCGACGAAGGTGACCCCGGTGGCCAGGGCGATCACCAGCCAGATGGCGTGCTTGGCGGACTTGCGCCACAGCTTGTCGGTGGTCATCGGCTGCTTGTCGAGCTTGATGCGACGGTTGCGCGAGCCCTCCAGGCGGTGTTCGACCCAGATGAACAGGAAGGTCCAGACACTCTGCGGACAGGTATAGCCGCACCAGACGCGGCCGGCGAACACCGTGATGAAGAACAGGCCGAAGGCACAGATGATCAGTAGCCAGGAGAGCAGCATGAACTCCTGGGGGTAGAAGGTGGCGGAAAAGATGTGGAACTCGCGACCAGGGAGGTCGAACCAGATCGCCGGCCGATCACCCCATGGCACCCAGGGCAGCAGGAAGAAGGCCAGCATCAGGGCCCAGTTGGACGTGCGGCGCAGGCGCTGGAAGACGCCCTTGATCTCGCGCACGTAGATGTGACGTCGGCTGGCGTACATCTGCTGGGTGACCGCTTCCTGCGGCGTGTGATGCTCCACGGGATCCGGGGTGACATCGTGGGTCGGGATCTTCTCGCTCATGGCAGGCTCACGGCTGGCAAGGAGGGCAGGGCCTGTCGGGGCCGCTGGGATGGGGCATATTGTATCGGGGTGGCCGCACAACGAGAAAGGGTGCGACCGGAGGCCGCACCCTTTGAAGCCTGAGGCTCCTGTCTCAGTCCTCGAAGCGCAGGCTGTAGACGTAGGCGGCGACCAGGTGGACACGCTCCTCGCCGATATAGGCGGCCTGGGCCGGCATATGGCCGTTGCGGCCGTTACGCAGGGTCTGGCGCACCGAATCGGCAACGCTCTGCCCCGGCGCCTGATAGAGCCAGATATCGTTGGTCAGGTTGGGCGCCCCCAGTGCCTGGTTGCCGGTGCCGTCGGGCATATGGCAGGCCGCGCACACCGAGGCGAAGGTCGCCGCACCGCGCTCGGCGCGATCGGCGTCGTGCTCGAGGTCCGACAGGGCCAGCACGTGCTGGGTGACGTTCTCGATGTTCTCGCTGCCCAGCTGCTGCCAGGAGGGCATCAGGCCGTTACGCCCCTGGTGCAGGGTCGTCAGGATGTTCTCCGGCTCGCCGCCGTACAGCCAGTCGTCATCGGTCAGGTTGGGGAAGCCATAGCCACCCTTGGCGTTGGAGCCATGGCATACCGCGCAGTTGTTGAGGTAGATGCGCTCGGCGACCTGCATGGCCTCGTCGTCTTCGGCCAGCTCGGGGATCGGTACCTCCTCGTACTGGGCGAAGATCGGCGTGAAGCGCTCCTCGGCGCGGGCCACTTCCTCTTCCCACTGGCCTTCCTGGGTCCAGCCCAGCACGCCGGCGAAGTTGCCGAGGCCCGGGTAGAGCACCAGGTAGCCGAGTGAAAAGACGATGGTGCCGATATAGAGCTGCAACCACCAGCGGGGCAGCGGGTTGTCGTACTCTTCGATGCCATCGGCGGCATGGCCGGTGGTCTCGACGTTGCCCTCGGCATCGGGGGTCTTGTCGGTCTTGCGGTTGGCATAGAGCAGCCAGAAGGCAATCCCGATGGAGCCCAGCGTGATGACGATGATCCAGGCACTCCAGAAGCCGGAGAGGGAGTCACCCCAAAGATTATTCATGTGTTCCTGTCTCCCCTGTCATGGCGGGAATCGGTCTCGCGCGAGGCGCTCGTGTCACGGTTCGCCGGCATATCATCCTCGTCGGCGAAGGGCAGGTTCTTTGCCTCGTCGAAATCCTTCTTGCGTCGCTTCGAGTAGGCCCACAGGGTGAGCCCGATGAAGGCGATGATCAGGATGCCCGTGATGATGCCGCGAAAGGTTCCGGTATCCATAGTCAGCGTGTGCCCTCGAGCACGGTGCCAAGCTGTTGCAGATAGGCGATCAGCGCGGTGATCTCCTGCTCGCCGCGCACCTCGCGGGTGGCGTTGTCGATCTGCTCGTCGGTATAGGGCACGCCGAGGGCTCGCAGGGCGCGCATCTTCTTCGGCGTGTCCTGGCCATCCAGGGTGTTCTCGAACAGCCACGGATAGGCCGGCATGACCGATTCCGGCACCACGTCACGCGGGTTGTACATGTGGGCGCGGTGCCAGTCGTCGCTGTAGCGCCCACCGACGCGGGCCAGGTCCGGCCCGGTGCGCTTGGACCCCCACAGGAAGTTGTGGTCGTAGACCGATTCGCCGGCCACGCTGTAGTGGCCATAGCGCTCGGTCTCGGCACGGAAGGGGCGGACCATCTGCGAGTGGCAGCCGACGCAGCCCTCGCGGCGATAGATGTCGCGGCCTTCCAGCTCCAGTGCGGAGAGCGGCTCGAGCCCCTCGACGGGTTCGGTCGTCTGCTTCTGGAAGAACAGCGGCACGACCTCGGCCAGGCCGCCGAAGCTGATCACCACCAGGATCAGTACGGCAAGCAGGCCGACGTTCTTTTCGACGATCTCGTGTCTCATTGGTGTCGGTTTCCCCGGTTAGCTCAGGCAGTCTGCGGAATCGGCTGACGGGCGCCTTCGCCGCGCCGGACGGTCATGAAGACGTTGAAGGCCATGATCAGCATGCCGGCCACCCAGCACAGGCCGCCGATCAGGCGCACGATGTAGCCCGGGCCGCTGGCCTCCACGGATTCGACGAAGGTGTACATCAGGGTGCCGTCGGGGTTGATGGCGCGCCACATCAGGCCCTGCAGGATGCCGTTGACCCACATGGCGGCGATGTAGAGCACGGTGCCGATGGTGGCCAGCCAGAAGTGCACGGCGATCAGGTTCACCGAGTGCATCTCGGTGCGGCCGAAGAGGCGCGGGATCAGGTGGTACATGGAGCCGATGGTGATCATCGCCACCCAGCCCAGGGCGCCGGCGTGCACGTGGCCGATGGTCCAGTCGGTGTAGTGCGAGAGGGCATTGACGGTCTTCACCGCCATCATCGGCCCCTCGAAGGTGGACATGCCGTAGAAGGAGAGGGCCACCACCAGGAAGCGCAGGGTCGGGTCGGTGCGCAGCTTATGCCAGGCGCCGGAGAGGGTCATCATGCCGTTGATCATGCCGCCCCAGGAGGGGGCCAGCAGGATGATCGACATGATCATGCCCAGCGACTGGGCCCAGTTGGGCAGGGCGGTGTAGTGCAGGTGGTGCGGGCCGGCCCACATGTAGACCATGATCAGCGCCCAGAAGTGGACGATGGACAGGCGGTAGGAGTAGACCGGACGCTCGGCCTGCTTGGGTACGAAGTAGTACATCATCCCCAGGAAACCAGCGGTCAGGAAGAAGCCCACCGCGTTGTGGCCATACCACCACTGCACCATGGCGTCGATGGCGCCGGCGTAGATGGAGGTGGAGTACATGGCGGTGACCGGGATGGCGGCGTTGTTGACGATGTGCAGCACCGCCACGGTCAGGATGAAGGCGGCGAAGAACCAGTTGGCCACGTAGATGTGGGAGGTCTTGCGCAGCTTGATGGTGCCCAGGAAGACGATGGCATAGCTGATCCAGACCACGGCGATCAGGATATTGATCGGCCATTCCAGCTCGGCGTACTCCTTGGTGGTGGTGTAGCCCAGCGGCAGCGAGACCACCGCGGAGACGATCACCGCCTGCCAGCCCCAGAAGGTGAAGGCCGCGAGCTTGTCGCCGAACAGGCGGGTCTGGCAGGTTCGCTGCACCACGTAGTAGGAGGTGGCGAACAGTGCCGAACCGCCGAAGGCGAAGATCACGGCGTTGGTGTGCAGGGGGCGCAGGCGGCCGAAGCTCGTCCACGGCAGTCCCAGGTTCAGTTCCGGCCATACCAGCTGTGCGGCAAGGATGACACCGAGGGTCATGCCCACGATGCCCCACACCACCGTCATGATCGCGAACTGCCGAACTACCTTGTAGTTGTAGGTCGGGTGTTCAAGTGCTGTGCTCATGTCAGGTTCCCATCGAACGCGGTTTGGGGGTGTCCCGCGGCATTCTGCCTCGGGGCGACCTCCGCAGGATGATGCAGGTCTTTAACCAACGCTGATTCTAGCGCAGGCGTGCGACAAGCTGAACACGCCAATGTGTTGATTCATGAACGAGAAGGGGCTGAAATTGTCAGACCGTTTTTGTCGGGATTTGCCGCCCATCGACCGCCAGACCCTGCAGCGATTGCTGCGCGAGGGCGAGTCCGGTGGCTGGAATATCCAGGGGCTCGGCCCCCTGGAAGTGCGTGGAGAGTGTCGGGCAGGCCGGCTGCTGATGGCCCACGGCGCCGGTGCGGGGCAGGATTCAACCTTCCTGCAACGGTTGCGTGATGCGCTGGCCGGGGTGGGGGTCCAGACACTGGCCATCGAGTTCGCCTACCTGCAGCAGATGCGCCGTGAGGGGCGGCGGCGACCGCCACCGAGGGTCGATCGCCTGGTCGAGGAGCTGGTTCAATGGTGCGACAGCGTGTCGCACCGAGACCTTCCGCCACCCTGGCTGGGCGGCAAGTCGATGGGCGGACGTGTCGCCAGCCTGCTGGCGGCCCGCGACGGTGCCCCTGGCCTGGTGCTGTGCGGCTACCCCTTCCATCCACCCGGCAAGCCCGAGCGCCTGCGGCTTTCCCACTGGCCGCTGCTGGCATGCCCGACCCTGGTGGTGCAGGGCAGCCGAGATCCCTTCGGGACCCGTGACGAGGTGGCGGGCTATGCGCTCCCCGGCACGGTGCGACTGCACTGGCTCGAGGACGGCGACCATGACTGGAAACCGCGTCGCGCCTCCGGCAGGACCCAGGCGGCACTGATCGACGAGGGGGCGGCGGCGATCGCTGCCTTCATGAGCGCCCACGCCTGAAACTCCCGAGCCGCGGGCGGTGCGGGCAAGTCGATGAAAGGGCGGCGGTTCTCCGCTCTGGGGCGCCCCCTGGCGGCGATGCGAAAAGCGTTGACATTGGTCGGGGCCCCTGTAGAATGCAGCGCCACGTGACCGGGGGTGGTTAGCTCAGCTGGGAGAGCACCAGCCTTACAAGCTGGGGGTCACAGGTTCGAACCCTGTACCACCCACCATCGCCTCGGCGATGCCCGATCATGTCGCAGGAAGAGAGCAGCGGACCGGTAGTTCAGTTGGTTAGAATGCCGGCCTGTCACGCCGGAGGTCGCGGGTTCGAGTCCCGTCCGGTCCGCCATCGTCTTCCCTGTCGCAGGTCATCTTGCGGACCGGTAGTTCAGTTGGTTAGAATGCCGGCCTGTCACGCCGGAGGTCGCGGGTTCGAGTCCCGTCCGGTCCGCCATGATGGCATGACGACAGCAGCAAGCTTGCAGTAACGCGTGGGTGATTAGCTCAGTTGGTTAGAGCACCAGCCTCACATGCTGGGGGTCACTGGTTCGAGTCCGGTATCACCCACCACGCGGACCGGTAGTTCAGTTGGTTAGAATGCCGGCCTGTCACGCCGGAGGTCGCGGGTTCGAGTCCCGTCCGGTCCGCCATCTGCACACGAATTCTTCAGCCCCGAGGCCCTACAGGCCTCGGGGCTGTCTCGTTGGTGCCCGGCTTCCCCTCCCGCTCCTCGCTATCATTGGTCGATGACCCTTTGCGTCATCCGGCTCGACTATCATACAGTTGTTTGAATCGACCGCCGTTCCGACCGTGAGGATCCTGCCGTGAGTGCTTATCCCCAACTGTTCCGACCCCTGCGGGTCGGCCACCTGACACTACCCAATCGGGTGCTGATGGGCTCGATGCACACCAACCTCGAGGAGGCGCCGGGCGGCTTCGCGCGGCTGGCGGCCTTCTATGCCGAGCGGGCCCGGGAAGGGGTCGGGCTGATCGTCACCGGCGGCATCGCGCCCCATCCCGAGGGCGCCGTCTTCGAGGGGGCGGCGACCCTCGAGCGCTCCGAGCAGGTGGCGGACCACCGTGGGGTGGTCGAGGCCGTGCACGAGGCCGGCGGGCGCATCTGCCTGCAGATCCTGCACGCCGGCCGCTATGCCTACACGCCGGAGCTGGTGGCGCCCTCGGAGCTCCAGGCCCCCATCAATCCCTTCACGCCCCGGGCGCTCGACGGCGACGAGGTCGAGGCACGCATCGAAGCCTACGTGCACTGCGCGAAACTGGCCCGGGAGGCCGGCTACGACGGCGTCGAGGTGATGGGGTCGGAGGGCTATCTGATCAACCAGTTCATCTGTCCCCGCACGAACCATCGCGACGATGCCTGGGGAGGCAGCCTCGAGAATCGCCTCCGCTTCCCGGTGGAGGTCGTGAAACGCATCCGTGAGGCGGCGGGGGACGACTTCCTGCTGATCTTTCGGCTGTCGATGATCGACCTGGTGGAGGAGGGCAGCACCTTCGAGGAGGTCGTCGCCCTGGGGCGCGCCCTCGAGGCCGCCGGCGCCAACCTGATCAACACCGGCATCGGCTGGCACGAGGCGCGCATCCCCACCATCGTCACCAGCGTGCCGCGGGCCGCCTTCACCGAGGTGACCCGGCGCATGAAGGCCGAACTCTCGGTGCCGCTGATCACCACCAACCGCATCAACATGCCGGAGGTCGCGGAGCGGGTGCTCGCCGAGGGGCACGCCGACATGGTCTCCATGGCGCGGCCCTTCCTGGCCGACCCCGCCTGGGTAAGCAAGGCCGACGCGGGACGCGGCGAGGAGATCAATACCTGCATTGCCTGCAACCAGGCCTGCCTGGACCAGGTCTTCCTGGGGCGGGTGAGCTCCTGCCTGGTCAATCCGCGTGCCTGCCACGAGACGGAGCTGGTGGTCGCCCCGACCGCTGAGCCGAAGGCCATCGCCGTGGTGGGCGGCGGTCCCGCCGGTCTTGCCACCGCGGTTACCGCCGCCGAGCGCGGCCATGCCGTGACCCTCTTCGAGCGCGGCACCGAACTGGGCGGGCAGTTCAACCATGCGCGGCGGATTCCCGGCAAGGAGGAGTTCGACGAGACCCTGCGCTACTACCGGGTAAGACTCGACAGGCTGGGCGTCACGGTACGCCTGGGGACCGAGGCGGATGTCCAGGCCCTGCGCGACTTCGATGCGGTGGTCCTGGCCACCGGCGTGCGACCGCGCAGGCTCGAACTGCCGGGCAGCGACCACCCGAAGGTGATCGGCTACCCGACGGCGATCACCCATCCCGAGCGGGTCGGCCGGCGCGTGGCGATCATCGGCGCCGGGGGCATCGGCTTCGACGTGGCGGAGCTCTTGACCCACGCCGGCGACGCCGCACCGGCGGTCGCGACCTGGTGCGACGAGTGGGGGGTGGATCTCGGCGTGGCGCAGCGTGGCGGCCTCAAGGCGGCCGAGCCTCGCGCGAGCCCCCGGCAGGTCACCCTGCTGCAGCGCAAGACCAGCAAGCCGGGCAAGGGGCTCGGCAAGACCACCGGCTGGGTGCATCGGGCCTCGCTCAAGCATCGCGGGGTCGAGACGCTGGTCGGCTGCGAGTATCTCGGCATCGATGACGAGGGGCTGCATATCCGCCTCGATGGCGAACCGCGGTGTCTCGAGGTCGATACCATCGTGGTCTGCGCCGGGCAGGAGCCGGTGCGTGAGCTGCTCGCGCCGCTGCAGGCGGCCGGGATGGGCGTGCATGTCATCGGCGGTGCCGACGAGGCGGCGGAGCTCGATGCCCGACGGGCCATCGAGCAGGGAACCCGGCTGGCCGCACGACTCTGACGCCGATCGCGGCCGCCTGTTCTCGCCAGCCGTTGACCGCCCGCCGGCCTCCTCCGGCGGGCTGCGTCGTTTCAGCGTTTAATCTTTCGTGATTCCTCATGAACCGAGTGGCGCTCGCCGGGCTCTCAGGGGGGAGGGCTCGGGTGCGTTGATTGGTGAGGCAAACCGTTATCCGCTGATGCTGTCTACGCTGATGAGACCCACCCCCGGCCTGTCACCACCATGTCGAGTGGCTGGGGAACCGGGCATACAGGAGGCATCGATGAGCATCTTCGATCATGTGCAGAACCGCTTCGCTCGCGTCCAGCAGGAAGAGATGAGCCTGCAGGAGTATCTGGAACTCTGTCGCCAGGAGCCCGTGGCCTATGCCTCGGCGGCCGAGCGTATGCTGGAGGCCATCGGCGAGCCAGAGGTGATCGATACCGCGAAGGACCCGCGGCTGTCCCGCATCTTCTCCAACAAGGTGATCCGCCGCTATCCGGCCTTTGCCGAGTTCTACGGCATGGAGGAGGCCATCGAGCAGATCGTCGCCTACTTTCGCCATGCCGCCCAGGGGCTCGAGGAGCGCAAGCAGATCCTCTATCTGCTGGGACCGGTAGGGGGTGGCAAGTCATCCCTGGCCGAGCGGCTCAAGCTGCTGATGGAGAAGGTGCCCTTCTATGCCATCAAGGACTCGCCGGTCTACGAGTCGCCGCTGGGCCTGTTCTCCCCGGAGGAGGACGGCGAGCTGCTGGAGAAGGAGTACGGCATCCCCCAGCGCTACCTCAAGAGCGTGATGTCGCCCTGGGCTGCCAAGCGCCTCAAGGAGTACGGGGGGGACATCTCCCAGTTCCGGGTGGCGCGTCTCTATCCCTCGCGGCTCAACCAGGTGGCCATCTCCAAGACCGAGCCCGGCGACGAGAACAACCAGGACATCTCCTCGCTGGTGGGCAAGGTGGACATCCGCCAGCTCGAGCTCTACTCCCAGGATGACCCGGACGCCTACAGCTTCTCCGGCGGGCTGTGCCGCGCCAACCAGGGGTTGATGGAGTTCGTCGAGATGTTCAAGGCGCCGATCAAGGTGCTGCATCCGCTGCTGACGGCGACCCAGGAGGGCAACTACAACCCTACCGAGGGCATGGGGGCGATCCCCTTCGACGGTGTGGTGCTGGCCCACTCCAACGAGAGCGAGTGGCAGACCTTCCGTAACAACCGCAACAACGAGGCCTTCCTCGACCGGGTGTACATCGTCAAGGTGCCCTATTGCCTGCGGGTCACCGAGGAAATCAACATCTACAAGAAGCTGCTCGAGCACTCGTCGCTGGCCGAGGCGCCCTGTGCACCGGATACTCTGCGCATGCTGGCCCAGTTCTCGGTGCTCTCCCGGCTCAAGGAGCCGGAGAACTCGAGCATCTATTCCAAGATGCGGGTCTACGACGGCGAGAACCTCAAGGACACCGACCCCAAGGCCAAGTCGATCCAGGAGTACCGCGATGCGGCCGGGGTCGACGAGGGCATGGAGGGGCTGTCGACGCGCTTCGCCTTCAAGATCCTCTCCAAGGTGTTCAACTTCGACAACCACGAGGTGGCGGCGAACCCGGTTCACCTGCTCTATGTGCTCGAGCAGCGCCTGGAACAGGAGCAGCTCCCCCGGGAGACCTTCGAGCGCTACCTGCGCTTCATCAAGGAGTTCCTGGCCCCGCGCTACGTCGACTTCATCGGCAAGGAGATCCAGACCGCCTATCTCGAGTCCTATTCCGAGTACGGCCAGAACATCTTCGACCGCTACGTCACCTATGCCGACTTCTGGATCCAGGATCAGGAGTACCGCGACCCCGAGACCGGCGAGTTCCTCGACCGCCAGGCCCTCAACGAGGAGCTGGAGAAGATCGAGAAGCCGGCGGGCATCTCCAATCCCAAGGATTTCCGCCACGAGGTGGTCAACTTCGTGCTGCGGGCCCGTGCCCAGAACAATGGCATGAACCCCAGCTGGCAGTCCTACGAGAAGCTGCGTGGGGTGATCGAGCACAAGATGTTCGCCAACACCGAGGAGCTGCTGCCGGTGATTTCCTTCAACGCCAAGGCCTCGACGGCAGACCAGAAGAAGCACGAGGACTTCGTGGCACGCATGGTCGACCGCGGCTACACCGAGAAGCAGGTGCGCCTGCTCTCCGAGTGGTACCTGCGGGTACGCAAGTCGCAGTAGGCCGAGGAGGTCGTCATGACCTATTTCATCGATCGTCGAGCCAATGCCAAGCACAAGAGCGCGGTCAATCGCCAGCGCTTCCTCGACCGCTACCGCACCCATATCAAGCGGTCGGTCGAGGAGGCGGTGAACCGTCGCTCGATCACCGACATGGAGCGCGGCGAGAAGGTCTCGATTCCCGCCCGGGACATCTCCGAACCGGTCTTCCAGCACGGCCCGGGGGGCAAGCGCACCATCGTCGCGCCGGGCAACAAGGAGTTCGTCGAGGGGGACCGGCTGCGCCGACCCGGCGGCGGGGGCGGTGGAGACGGTGCCGGGGAAGGCGGTGCGTCCAACCAGGGCGAAGGCATGGACGAGTTCGCCTTCACCCTGAGTCGCGAGGAGTTCCTCGACTTCGTCTTCGATGGCCTGGAGCTGCCCCACCTTGAGCGCAAGAACCTGGTGGACCTCGACGAGGTGCGTCCGGTGCGTGCGGGGGTGTCGAAGGAGGGCGTCCCGGCGCGCATCAACATCGTGCGCTCCATGCGCGAGGCCCAGGCCCGGCGCATCGCCATGCGGGCGCCGATCCGCCGGGCACTGCGCGAGGCTATGGAGGCACTGGCCGAGGAGGAACGCAAGGACCCGGTGCTGCGCAACCCCGCCCGCATCGCCGAGCTCAAGGGAGAGATCGAACGGCTGGAGAAGCGCCTGGAGGCGGTGCCCTTCATCGATACCTACGACCTGCGCTACAACAACCTGATCGACCAGCCGCAGCCCTCGAGCAAGGCGGTGATGTTCTGCGTGATGGATGTCTCGGGGTCCATGACCCAGGCCCACAAGGACATCGCCAAGCGCTTCTTCCTGCTGCTCTATCTCTTCCTCGAGCGCAACTACGAGAAGGTCGAACTGGTCTTCGTCCGTCACCATACGGCGGCCAAGGAGGTCGACGAGGAGGAATTCTTCTATTCCCGCGAGACCGGCGGCACCATCGTCTCCAGCGCCCTGACGCTGGTCGACGAGATCATCGAGGCGCGCTACCCGCCCGGACAGTGGAACCTCTACGTGGCGCAGGCCTCGGACGGCGACAACTGGGACGACGACTCCATCACCTGTCGCGACCTGCTCGTCGAGCGCCTGATGCCGCGGCTGCAATACTTCACCTACGTGGAGATCACCCCCCATGCCCACCAGGCGCTGTGGGAGGAGTACGAGCGGGTGGAGGCCGAGTATGCCGAGCGCTTTGCCATGCGTCAGATCGTCGAGGCCGGGGACATCTATCCGGTCTTCCGCGAGCTGTTCAAGCGCCGCATTGCCAGCGCTTGACCACCAGAGCAGGCGGCCTGAGGAGGCAGCATGACCCGACGCAAGCCCATCGCCACCGGATCCGACTGGAACTTCGAGATCCTCGACGCCTTCGAGGAGGAGATTGCACGCCTGGCGGACGAGTATCGCCTGGACACCTATCCCAACCAGATCGAGGTCATCACCACCGAACAGATGATGGATGCCTATGCCAGCGTGGGCATGCCGGTGGGCTATCACCACTGGTCCTTCGGCAAGCAGTTCCTGGCCGTGGAGCAGGCCTATCGCCGTGGCCAGATGGGGCTCGCCTACGAGCTGGTGATCAACTCCGACCCCTGCATCGCCTACCTGATGGAGGAGAACACCCTGATGATGCAGGTGCTGGTCATGGCTCACGCCTGCTATGGCCACAACTCCTTCTTCAAGGGCAACTACCTGTTCCGTACCTGGACGGATGCCTCTTCCATCGTCGATTACCTGGTGTTCGCCCGGAAGTACATCGGTGAGTGCGAGGAGCGCCACGGTGTGGCCGCGGTGGAGCAGCTGCTGGATGCCTGCCACGCCCTTCAGAACTATGGCGTCGACCGCTACAAGCGCCCCTCGCCGGTCTCCGCCGCCGAGGAGGCGCGGCGCCAGAAGGAGCGCGAGACGCACCTCCAGGCCCAGGTCAACACCCTGTGGCGCACCATCCCGGGCCGCCCGCGCGGGGATGCCCTGCCCGGCATGGCCGACGAGGAGGATCCGCTGGGCCTTCACGAGGGCGGTCGCTATCCCCCGGAGCCCCAGGAGAACCTGCTCTACTTCATCGAGAAGAACGCCCCGCTGCTGGCCCCCTGGCAGCGCGAGGTGGTGCGCATCGTGCGCAAGCTGGCCCAGTACTTCTATCCCCAGCGCCAGACCCAGGTGATGAACGAGGGCTGGGCGACCTTCTGGCACTACACCCTGATGAACCGGCTCTACGAGGAGGGCCTGGTGGATGAAGGGCTGATGCTGGAGTTCCTGCAGTCGCATACCGCGGTGGTCAACCAGCCGGCCTTCGACAGCCCCTACTTCAGCGGCATCAACCCCTATGCGCTGGGCTTCGCCATCTTCACCGACCTCCGGCGTATCTGCGAGGCGCCGACGGAGGAGGACCGGCAATGGTTCCCCGACAGCGCCGGTGGCGACTGGCGGGAGACCCTGGAGTTCGCCATGAAGAACTTCAAGGACGAATCCTTCATCCAGCAGTTCCTCTCACCCAAGGTGATCCGCGACCTCAAGCTGTTCACGGTGGTCGACGACGATCAGGAGGAGATGCTGGAGGTGGCGGCGATCCATGACGAGCGTGGCTATCGGCGCATTCGCGAGTCCCTCGCCACTCAGTATGCCCTGGCGGTGCGTGAACCCAATATCCAGGTCTACTCGGCGGACATCCGCGGCGACCGTTCGCTGACCCTGCGCCACGTCCAGGACAGTCGGCGTCCGCTGGCGCGCAGCGTCTACCCGGTCATCCGTCATCTCCACCAGCTGTGGGGCTTCCCGGTGCGGCTGGAGTCGGTGCAGGACGACGAGGTGGTGCGACGCTACCACTGGCCACTGCCCGAGGAAGAGCGGCGCGACTGAGGCGGCTGAACGGCGAGACCCGCGCCATGGCGCGGGTCTCGTCATTGGGGCCTGACGGCGTAATCAGCTCTGGGCGGACCAGGACTGGCACCAGCCGGCCGGCTCGACGCTGTTCTCCGGGAACAGCTGGCAGCCTTCGTTGTCGGCCTGGAAGAACATGCAGTTGTCACACCGCTCACCCTCCTCGTAGGCCGGATGGTCGCTGGCGTCGCTGGCGTTCTCGACGTAGTTCAGGGCCTGGGCCTGCTCGGCGCTCGGGTCGAGCCGCGGCAGGTCCTGGGCGAAGGCGCTCTTCGACAGGATGCCGGCGCCGAGGGGCAGGGCGGCAAGGCCCAGCAGGCTGTTGCGCATGAAGTCACGACGGCTATTGTCGGCCATGGTCTCTCCTTGTCATCACGGTGGGTCTTGGGGTCACGGTGGGCACGCGTGGTGCCCGTTTCTTCTTGGCGGGTGGTCGAGCCACCTCTTGATCCGACAGGCGCGTCCCTGCGGAGTTCGTTCGGTCAATGGTAGTAAACTGATGGGGGTATCGCGAACCGGTCGGGGTATGTGCGGCAATCCGCCGCACAGCCGCCGGCCCAGGAGAAGGGAGGCCATGGCGTTCACTCGATTTTCCTCGCCGATCGGCGAGATCCTGCTGTGCGCTGGCGCAGCCGGGCTGCAGAGGGTGGTGCTGGCCGCCGAGCAGACACCCGACCCGCCGGGGGAGGTCCGGGACGATGAGGCCCTCAAGGGGGCGCGTGACCAGTTGCTCGGCTACCTCGCCGGGCGCAGGCGTCACTTCAGCGTGGACCTGGCCCCCGGGGGCAGCGACTTCCAGCGGCAGGTGTGGTCGGCGTTGCTGAGGGTGCCCTATGGCGAGACACGCACCTATGGCCAGCTGGCCCGGCAGCTGGGTCGGGAGGGGGCCGCCCGTGCCATCGGTGCGGCCAGTGGCGCCAACCCCTTGCCGCTGCTGATTCCCTGTCACCGCGTGGTGGCCGCCGACGGCCTGGGAGGCTACAGCGGCGGGCCTGATCTCAAGCGCCGCCTGCTGGCCCTGGAGGAGAGCTCCGGTGCCCAGGCATGACCCCTCTGTTCAGCGCCCTCGACGGCGCTGCTATACTCGCGCCAGCTGCGGTGGCCACCCGGTCGCCCGCAGAACGAGACGCGCGCACAAGCGCCCATAGCAGGGAGAAGTCCGATGCAGAACGCGGTGATTCTGATCAATGCCGAGAAGGGCCAGGTGAAGGCCGTGGCCGAGCGGCTGGCCGACGTGGAGGGCATCAGCGAGGTCTATTCCACCTGTGGCCGCTATGACCTGGTGGCCATCGCACGGACCCGTGACTTCGAGAGCCTGGCGGAGCTGGTGACCGGACGCCTCAATGCCGTCGAGGGCATTCGCGACACCGAGACGCTCAATGCCATGCAGGTCCACTCCCGGCACGACCTGGAGACCATGTTCTCGCTGGGGTGGTGAGGGAAGGCGTGGGCCGCGTGCCCGCCGCATGATCGGACAGGGAAGGGTCAGGCATGGCAGCAAGACGAAGGCGCGTCGCCAACCGCTGGCGCCGCCAGGCGCGTCGCTTCGGCATCACGGCGCTGTTCGTGGCAGTGGCCGCCGGGCTCTGGCACTTCCAGGAGCGCGAGCTGCGCGACGGGCTCAGCTGGCAGGGCGTCACCACCTGGCAGGAGCTCACCCCGCTGAGCTTCCATCGCGTGTTGCGCAACGACGGCTTCCTGGTGGGGTGGTCCGATGTGCGGGTCAATCCGCTGTGGGTCAGCTATCTGCTGCACGATGTCGAGGACCCGAACGCCGGGCCGCGACCCGGCTTCCAGCGCGACTGGCGCGCGCTGTGGCCGATCTCGCCGGACAGCTACTTCGGCAGCGGCTATGATCGTGGGCATCTCGCCCCCAACTATGCCATCGCCGCGGTCCATGGCAGTGCGGCGCAGCGCGACACCTTCCTGATGAGCAACATGTCGCCCCAGCGGCCCGACCTCAACCGGCGCCTCTGGCAGCGCCTGGAGGAGGTGGTGATGGATCGCTTCGTGCCACGCTTCGGTACCCTCCAGGTGATCACCGGTCCGGTCTTCCCGGCGTCGTTCCGGGACAACGTGCTCAATCGGGTCGGCCTGGTGGAGGTGCCCGAGGCCTTCTACAAGATCCTGGTGGTGCCGGGCGAGGAGCCGCGCGCCCTGGCCTTCCTCATGCCGCAGCGGGTGGCGGGCGACGAGTCGCTGGATGACTTCCTGGTCAGCATCGATGAGCTGGAGGCGCGCACCGGCCTGGACTTCTTCCCGCAGCTGCCCGAGGCGGCCGCCGTGGCACTGGAGGCCGAGGTGGAAACTGCGGGCTGGGGGCTCGAGGCCGTGGCCAGGCTGCCCGGCCGCTTCTGAATGGCGGACACAAAAAAACCGCGAACATGGCGTCGCGGTTTCCTGTGGGGCTGCAATGTTGACTCGGCTGCATGACGCGAGAAGAAGTGGTGCCCAGGAGAGGACTTGAACCTCCACATCCGTAAGGATACTAGCACCTGAAGCTAGCGCGTCTACCAATTCCGCCACCTGGGCGCATCATGCTGTCGTCGTGTTCGCGAGCATCGCGTCTGCGATGGTGCCCAGGAGAGGACTTGAACCTCCACGTCCATAAGGACACTAGCACCTGAAGCTAGCGCGTCTACCAATTCCGCCACCTGGGCGAACACGAGCGATCCGAGCTGACAAAGAGCGTGGGAGCGAACTCCCGGGTATCCGTTCGAGAGCGACGGGATACCGATGGTGCCCAGAAGAGGACTTGAACCTCCACGTCCGTAAGGACACTAGCACCTGAAGCTAGCGCGTCTACCAATTCCGCCATCTGGGCAGGCGAGGCGTATGGTACCCGATTCGTTTGCCGATGCAAGCGGATCTGGCCCCGCCCTCCAGGATTTTTTGTCGCGCGCCACGCGTCGGCGGCGCCGCCATGGTTGGGTGATGGGGGCACCGGCGCTATACTGCGCCCATGACAATCGACCCGAAATCCCAGATGCCACGCGCCGGACGTCGTCCCCGCGCCCTTTCGATCACGCTGCTCCCGATGCCGCCAAGGATGCCCACCGCATGACCCACTGGACGCTCAGCGACGATCCGCACGCCAAACGCGAAGCCCACAAGTACGACAAGCCCGCTCCCAGCCGCGAATACCTGCTCGCCCGCCTGGAGGAGGCCGGCAAGCCGCTTACCCACGAGGCGATGAGCCAGCAGCTGGGCCTCGACGACGAGGAGCTCCAGGAGGCCGTGCGCCGGCGCCTGGCGGCGATGGAACGCGATGGCCAGGTGCTGCGAAACCGCCGCGGCGCCTATGCGCTGATCGACAAGCTCGACCTGATCAAGGGCAAGGTGCTGGGGCACCGTGACGGCTTCGGCTTCCTGCTGCGCGACGACGGCAAGAAGCCCGACCTGGTGCTGCCGCCGCGGCAGATGCGCCGGGTCTTCCACGGCGACCATGTGCTGGTTCGGGTGAGTGGGCGCGATCGTCGGGGCCGCGACGAGGCCACCATCGTCGAGATGCTCGCGCGCAACACCCAGACCATCGTCGGCGTCTACCGCGCCAATACGCCGGAATTCGGGGTGCTGATCCCCGAGAACTCCCGCATCACCCAGGAGATCATCATTCCCCACAGCGCCTGTGGCGGGGCCCAGGATGGCCAGGTGATCTCGGCGAAGATCGTCCAGCAGCCCGAGACCCGGGTGCAGCCGGTGGGCGAGGTGGTCGAGGTGCTCGGTGAGCGCATGGATCCCGGGATGGAGATCGACATCGCCATCCGCAGCTACGAGATCCCCGCCGAGTTCCCGCCGGACGTCCACGACCAGATCGCCGGCATGTCCGCCGAGGTGGCCGAGCAGGACAAGCACCATCGCATCGACCTGCGCCACGTGCCGCTGGTGACCATCGACGACGAGAGCGCCAAGGACTTCGACGACGCCGTCTGTGCCTGGAAGACCAAGTCGGGCAGCTGGAAGCTGCTGGTGGCCATCGCCGACGTCTCCCATTACGTGCGGCCCGGCAGTGCCCTGGACCAGGAGGCGATCACCCGCGGCAACTCGGTGTACTTCCCGGGTCAGGTGGTGCCGATGCTGCCGGAGCTGCTCTCCAACGGGCTCTGTTCGCTGAACCCGGCCGTCGACCGCCTGGCGCTGGTCTGCGAGATGAACATCTCCCAGAGCGGGGCCATCAGCCGCTACCGGTTCTACGAGGCGGTGTTCCAGTCCCATGCGCGCCTCACCTACAACAAGGTGGCCGCCATCCTCGACGACGAGGGGGAGGAGGGCGACGCCCTGCGCGAGGAGTACCGCGAGCTGGTGCCGTCGCTGAAGAACCTGCACGCCCTCTACCGGCTGCTGCGCGAGGCCCGGGTGGAACGGGGCGCCATCGACTTCGAGACCACCGAGACGGCCATCGTTTTCAACGACGAGCGCAAGATCGAGAAGATCGTCCCGCGCTCGCGCAACGACGCCCACAAGATCATCGAGGAGTGCATGCTGGCGGCCAACGTGGCCACCGCGCGCTTCCTCGACAAGCACGACCTGCCGGCCCTCTATCGCATCCACGAGAAGCCTTCGCCGGAGCGCCTCGACAAGCTGCGCCTGTTCCTCAACGAACTGGGCCTGTCGCTCGGCGGCGGCGACGACCCCAGCCCCCAGGACTACCGTGACCTGGCCGAGGCGATCAAGGGGCGTGACGATACCGACGTCATCCAGACGGTGATGCTGCGCTCCATGAGCCGGGCGGTCTATTCGCCGCAGAACGATGGCCACTTCGGCCTGGCCTATCCGGCCTATGCGCACTTCACCTCGCCGATCCGGCGCTACCCGGACCTGCTGGTCCACCGCGCCATCCGCTCGGTGATCCGCGGCCCGCGCCAGACCAATACCGTGCTGCGTGCCGAAGGGGCCAGCGTGGAACCCCCCAGCAAGTGGGCTCCCTACACCTTCGAGCAGATGCTCGAGCTCGGCGAGCACTGCTCGATGACCGAGCGGCGTGCCGACGACGCCACCCGCGACGTGGAGGACTGGCTCAAGTGCGAGTTCATGTCCGACAAGCTCGGCGAGGTCTATGACGGCAGCATCGCCTCGGTCACCCAGTTCGGCATCTTCGTGCGCCTCGACGAGGTGTTCGTGGAAGGGCTGGTGCACGTCACCTCGCTGCCCTCCGACTACTACCACTACGAGCCCGAGAAGCACCGCCTCAAGGGCGAGCGCAGCGGCATGAGCTACCGCCTGGGCGATGGCGTCACCGTGCAGGTGGCTCGCGTCGACCTGGACGAGCGCAAGATCGACTTCGAGCTGGCCGACGACAAGCCGCGTCCCAAGCGCCAGCCGCGCAAGCGTCGCGGCGGCGACAAGCCGGCCGAGGCGGGCGACGGCAAGCCGGGTGACAAGTCGGGCAAGAGCGGCCGGCGTCGGCGTGGCCCGCGTCGCTCGAGAGCGCGCGGCTGATGGCGGCAGGTCGCAAGCCCCGGCACGACAGGACGCCGGGGCAGGAGAGCAGGGCCCGGCGTCACGCCGGCAGGGAGTCGCCTCGCGCGCCCGCCCCGCCCGGGGGGCTCGAGGCGGTGTTCGGCGTGCATGCGGTGCGGGCGCTGCTCGACCGCGGCGAGGTGCCCCGCGAGCTCTGGGTCCAGGAGGGCAGTGCCGGCACGCGCCTGGCCGAGCTGGTCGAGGTGGCCCGCCAGGGCGGTGCGCGTCTCCACTCCCGTCCTCGGGACGAGCTCGACCGCCTCGCCCAGGGGGCCGCTCACCAGGGCATCATCGCCTTCGCCACGCCGCTCGCCTTCGAGGGCGAGACCTCGCTGTGGCTCAGGCTCGAGGGCTGGCCCCATGAGCCCCCCCCGCTGCTGCTCGTGCTCGACGGCATCACCGACGTGCACAACTTCGGTGCCTGCCTGCGCAGCGCCGATGCCGCGGGGGTGCACGGGGTAATCGTGCCCAAGGACAAGGCGGCGCCGCTCAATGCCATGGTGCGCAAGGTGGCCTGCGGGGCCGCCGAGAGCATGCCGGTCTACCAGGTCACCAACCTGGCCCGCGCCATGGCCAGGCTCAAGGCGCTCGGCGTGTGGATCACCGGCACCGCCGGCGAGGCCGAGGCGAGCCTCTTCGAGGCCGACTTCACCGGCCCCACGGCGCTGGTGATGGGGGCCGAGGGCAAGGGGATGCGCCGCCTCACCCGCGAGGCCTGCGATACCCTGGTCAAGCTGCCCATGGCCGGCAGTGTCTCCAGCCTCAACGTCTCGGTGGCCACCGGCATCTGCCTGTTCGAGGCGGTGCGCCAGCGCCAGGGGCGCGCGCCGGGCGACTGAGCGACGCCCGCCTTGCCAGTCGGGCCGCAGATCATTAGAATACTTGCGCCCGCTCGTCCTGCGAGCGGGTCTTTCTGTCTTCTGACAACCCGTCTTTTGACAATCACTCCTTGCTTCCCCTGAGCGATACGCGTTCGCCATTGAGGAAGCTGCCAAACCGCAAGGAGATCCCATGCGTCACTACGAGATCGTCTTCATGGTCCACCCGGACCAGAGCGAGCAGGTCCCGGCCATGGTCGAGCGCTATACCGGCCTCGTCACCGAGAACGGCGGCACCGTGCATCGCCTCGAGGATTGGGGCCGTCGCCACCTGGCCTACCCGATCAACAAGATCCACAAGGCTCACTACGTGCTGATGAACGTCGAGTGCAGCGGCGAGACCCTCGACGAGATCGAGAACATCTTCCGCTTCAACGACGCCATCATCCGCAGCCTGGTGGTTCGCGCCAAGGAAGCTGTCACCGAGGCCTCGCCGATGATGAAGCCGGTGGAAGAGAAGCGTGTCCGTCGCGACGAGAAGCCGCGCAGCACCGAATCCGCCTGAGCCACCCCATCGCACCTCTGAAGGAGTCTTCCCCATGGCACGCTTTTTCCGTCGCCGCAAGTTCTGCCGTTTCACCGCCGAAGGCGTGAAGCAGATCGACTACAAGGATCTGGACACGCTGAAGGCCTACGTCACCGAGACCGGCAAGATCGTTCCCAGCCGCATCACCGGGACCAAGGCCCGTTACCAGCGCCAGCTGTCCACCGCGATCAAGCGGGCACGCTACCTGGCGCTGCTGCCCTACACCGACAGCCACCAGTAAAGCACTGCGCGTGATGTTGCCCGTCGCCCGCTGGATGATGCGCGGCACGCCCCACGCCGCGGCCGGGGCGGCCGTGGCCACCGCGATTCCCTGGCTGTTCTGGCTGGGGGCCGCCGTGGCGGGCCTGGTCACCCTGCGACACGGCCTGGCCGCGTCGCTGCCGGTGATCATCGCTGCTGCCTTGCCGGCCGGCTGGTGGTGGACCCAGGGGGACGTCATCCCCCTGGCCAGTGTCCTGCTGGTCGTGCTGATGGCGGTGGTGCTGCGCGCCCGGCTGCGCTGGAGCGAGGCGCTCCTCGCCGGCACCCTGGCCGGGGCGGCGATGATCCAGCTGGACATCTTCCTGCCGCCGGGCGGGGCGGGCCCGGTACTGGAGCAGCTGCGCCAGGGCTCGCCGGACATCGCGGCGATGCTCGCCGAGCTCTCCCGCCAGGGCATGGACACCGAGCAGCTGGCCGGCCTGTTGATCAGCGGCGTGACCGCGCTGATCGTGCTGCTCGCCGCGGTGGCCTGCCTGGCCCTGGCGCGCGGCTGGCAGGCCGGGCTCTACAACCCCGGCGGGTTCCGCGAGGAGTTCCACGGCCTGCGCCTGGCGCCCCGTGAGCTCGCCATGCTGGTGGTGCTCGGGGTACTGGGAGCCGTGCTGCAGCTACCGGCCCTGGGCATGCTGGCCTGGGTGCCGCTGCTGGTGGCCGGCATCGCGCTGGTGCATGGTTTTATCGGATTGAAGGGAATGAACGGGCTGTGGCTGGTCGCCTTCTATGTGCTGCTGATCACCACCTGGCCCATGATTCTCATCGTGCTGCTCGCGGCCTTCATCGACACGTTCGCGGACTTCCGCGGACGACTGGCCCGCAGCCACTGACAAGAGGTTTACGAGAATGGACGTCATTCTGCTCGACAAGATTGGCAAGCTGGGCGGTCTGGGTGACCAGGTCACCGTCAAGCCTGGCTACGGCCGCAACTACCTGGTGCCCTATGGCCTGGCCGTGCCGGCCACCAAGGAGAACATCCAGGCCTTCCAGGCCCAGCGTGCCGAGCTCGAGGCCCAGGCCGCCGAGCGCAAGGCCGTGGCCGAGGCGCGTGCCGAACAGCTCAACGACATCGAACTGTCGCTGGTCTCCAAGGCCGGTGACGAGGGCAAGCTGTTCGGCTCGATCGGTCCGCGTGATCTGGCCGAGGCCATCTCCAGCGCCGGGCTCGAGGTCGCCAAGAGCGAAGTGCGCATGCCGCAGGGCCCGATCCGCCAGACCGGCGAGTACGACATCGACCTGCACCTGCATGCCGAAGTCGACGCCACCGTCCGTGTGGTGGTCGTGGCCGAGTAAGGCCTGCGCGACGGCACGCCCGCCGGGGCGTGCCGCGACAGGGGGGCGAGGAGTGAATCCTCGCCCCCTTTTCGTGTGATGCGTCCTGTCACGAACAGGTGTTGTCGTCCTGCCTCGGGCATGGGGTCGGGGCGTGCCATCGCGTAGAATGATCCTGCCCCTTTCCCCTGAAGGTCCGCGCACCATGAACGAACCCCTCACCCTCGACCGGGAAACCGCTGCCCTCAAGGTGCCGCCGCATTCGCTGGAGGCCGAACAGTCCGTGCTCGGCGGCCTGATGCTCGACAATCAGGCCTGGGACAACGTGGCCGACCGTCTGGTGGCGGATGACTTCTATCGCTACGAGCACCGCCTGATCTTCAACGTCATGGCCGGCCTGGCCGAGGCGGGGCGCCCGCTGGATGTGGTGACCCTCTCCGAGGCGCTGGAGGGGCGGGACCAGCTCGATACCGTGGGTGGCCTGGCCTACCTGGCGGAGCTGGCCAGGAGTACGCCGTCCGCCAGCAATATTCGCGCCTATGCCGACATCGTTCGCGAGCGTGCCACCCTGCGCAAGCTGATCCGTGCGGCCAGCCAGATCGCCGATGGCGCCTTCAGCCCCCAGGGGCGCCCCGCCGACGAGCTGGTCGACGAGGCCGAACGGCTGGTGTTCCAGATCAGCGAGGAGCGCCCCAAGTCGGGGGGGCCGATCGGCATGAGCGAGCTGCTGACCAAGGCGGTGGATCGCATCGACGAGCTGTTCAACCTGCAGGGCGAGATGACCGGGCTCTCCACCGGCTTCCGCGACCTGGACGAGATGACCTCGGGGCTGCAGCCCTCGGACCTGGTGATCATTGCCGGCCGCCCCTCCATGGGCAAGACCACCTTCGCCATGAACCTGGTCGAGCATGCGGTGATCGCCAGCGACAGGCCGGTGATGGTGTTCTCCATGGAGATGCCCGCGGACTCGCTGATGCTGCGCATGCTCTCCTCGCTGGGGCGCATCGACCAGACGCGGGTGCGTACCGGCCAGCTGGAGGATGAGGACTGGCCGCGCCTGACCTCGGCGGTCAATCTGCTCAAGGACAAGCAGCTGTTCATCGACGACACCGCCGCGCTCTCGCCCAACGAGATGCGCTCGCGGATCCGTCGCGTGGTGCGCGAGCACGGTAACCTCGCGCTGATCATGATCGACTACCTGCAGCTGATGCAGATCCCCGGCTTCTCCGAGAACCGCACCGGCGAGATCTCCGAGATCTCCCGCTCGCTCAAGGGGCTGGCCAAGGAGTTCGGCTGCCCGGTGGTGGCCCTCTCCCAGCTCAACCGCTCGCTGGAGCAGCGCCCCAACAAGCGCCCGGTGATGTCGGACCTCCGCGAGTCCGGGGCCATCGAGCAGGATGCCGACATCATCGGCTTCGTCTATCGCGACGAGGTCTACAATCCGGATAACCCCGACAATCAGGGGTTGGCCGAAGTGATCATCGGCAAGCAGCGTAACGGCCCCATCGGCACCGTGCACATGGCGTTCATCGGCAAGTACACCCGCTTCGAGGACCTGGCCCCGGACAGCTACCGCGAGGCCTTCGGCGAGTGACGGCGCCCTTGAGTCCCGTGACCGGCCCCGTATAATGCCCAGCCCTCGAATCACACAGGAAGGAGGCACCATGGCAGGCGGATTCCGACGCGGCAATCGCCGGCGTACCCCGAAGCTCGAGGGGCGCGGCGAGCTCCAGTCGATGGAGCGTGAAGGCCCCTTCAAGGAGTGGCTGGGGATGCCTGACCTCTACCGCTATCACCTGGTGGTGGACGGCGAGGCCTACAGCTACCAGACCGAGGATGCCGAGCTGCCGGTCCAGGTCGGCGACCGAGTGGTGTTCCGCTACAAGGAGACCAAGGCCGGCAACTGGGTGGACCGCAACTCCCTGGGCAAGGCGATCGATCCTTCCGAATATCAGTAGGTCCGGAACCTGACGAAGCGGTCAGGGTCACATCAAGGTAATGTCGACGACACGATACCGTCACCGGGTGCAGTCAGGCTGTGCCCGTTCTTGTATCTCGACATCATCGCCCCGGACATCAGGAGGAAGGACCCATGGAATTCCAGGAATTGAAAGCCTTCGTGGCTCGCCACGACAACTTCGAGATCCGCGTGATCGGCCATGCCGGCAGCCGGTTCTATCAGGTCGAGCTGGAGGACGTGGAGGGACAGCGTCACATGCTGACCCGTGCCGCCAAGCCGATCCTCTTCCGCTCGCTGGATGACGTCTATCTGGAGCTCAAGCGCGCCGGCATCCACCGTGCCTATCTGGTCCAGCAGGTGCCCCACGACGAGATGATCGGGCGCGAGACCCACTATCAGGACCCGCTGACGTCGCGCATGCCGCTGGTCTTCTGACCCTATCCCTTGTCCTTGCCCTGCCGCCGCCGTTGCAGCCAGCGCCCCAGGCGCAGGCGGCGGCGGGCGAACCAGCGATACCCCGCATCCATCGTGACCGCGATCCCCGGCAGGGTGCTCAGCCACACCAGCCGGCGATAGCCCAGCACCGCGTAGAGCGCGCGGCTGGCATCCATGCCGATGTACCAGCGCCCCCCGGTGTCGCGGACGTGCAGAAGGCCCATCATCGCCTCGACGCTGGTGCCGAGCGCCGCGGCGTCGAAGTCCGCTGCCTGGATATCCACCAGCCTGACCCGCGCGCGGCGCGGGTGACGCGCCAGCCAGGCCACCTCGCGCTGGCAGAGCGGGCAGTGACCATCGTGGTAGAGGGTCGCCGGGGCGCGGGCCTGGAGGCTCTCGCGTCGTGTCATGGGATCATCTCCTGAATGGCGTCGTAGCCCGCCCGGTGCACGCCCTGGCCATAGGCGGGGGCGGTGTCGAGTCGTGCCAGGAAGGCCTCGGCCTGCTCGCGCATGGCCGCGCGCTTGTCATCGCTCATGCGCCGCAGGCTGGCGTAGATCAGCGACATGCGCGGGTTGCCGCTCAGGGCGTCGGCATGGCGTTCGAGGAAGGCCCAGTAGAGGCTGTTGAAGGGGCAGGCGTCGGGGCCCGTGGCCTGCTTCGGGTCGAAACGGCAGTGCCGGCAGTGGTCCGACATGCGGTCGATGTACTTCCCCGAGGCGCAGTAGGGCTTGGAGCCCATCAGTCCCCCATCGGCATGCAGCACCATCCCCAGGGTGTTGGGCAACTCCACCCATTCGCAGGCATCGGCGTAGACGGCCAGGTACCAGTCGCACAGCGCCTCGGGCGCCACGTCGCAGAGCAGCGCGAAGTTGCCGGTGACCATCAGCCGCTGAATATGGTGGGCATAGGCCTGGTCGCGGGTCATCTCGATGGCGCGCCTCAGGCAGCGCAGTTCGGTGTCGCCGCTCCAGAAGGCGGCCGGCAGGCCACGGCTCGCCCCCAGTGCGTTGCGACGCTTGTAGTCGGGCATCCGCGTCCAATAGAGGCCGCGCACATACTCCCGCCAGCCCAGCACCTGACGGATGAAACCCTCCACCGCGTTGAGCGGTGCCTCGCCGCGGTAGTAACGAGCCTCGACCGCCTCGCACACCTCCCGGGGCGAGAGCAGGCCCAGGTTGAGGGCCGCGGATAGCCGGGAATGGAAGAGGAAGGGATCGGCGTCGCTGATCGCGTCCTGAAAGCGGCCGAAGTCGGGGAGAAGACGCTCGAGAAAATGGCGCAGGTCACCCAGCGCCTGACGGCGCGTTACCGGCCAATGAAAGTTCTCCAGAGTGCCGAAATGCGCGGGGAAATGCTCCGCCACCAGCGCCAGCACGGCCTTGGTAGTCTCGTCCCGGCCGTGACGGGGCGGCGGGGGCGGGCGTGTCCCCGTGGACAGCGGCTCGCGATTGTCATGGTCGAAGTTCCACCGGCCGCCTGCCGGCTGGCCGTCCTCCATCAACAGGCCGGTGCGCTGGCGCATCATGCGGTAGAAGTGCTCCATCCGCGGCGCCTTGCGCTTCCGGGCCCAGGCAGCGAACGCCTCCGGCGTCGTGAAGAAGCGGTCATCCTCGATCAGGCGCCAGGGCAGGGCGGCGTCCTCGCGCTCGCGCATCGCCTGCCACAGCCGCCACTCGCCGGGGCGCACCACGCGGACCTCGTCGCAGGCGTAGAGGCCGGCCAGGCGCTCTGCCTCGTCGACCAGCGCCTGGGCATTGTCCGGGTCGTCCAGGGCGCTGTAGTGGACGCGATGGCCCCTGTCGCGAAGCTCGGCGGCGAAGTGGCGCATGGCGGAGAGGATCAGGGCGATCTTCTGGGGATGGTGGGGCACATAGGTGCCTTCGGCGGCCACCTCGCACAGTGCGACCACCGTGTCGTCCGGCAGGTCACGCAGGCTGGCCATGTCATGGCTGAGCTGGTCGCCGAGCAGCAGCACAAGCGGTCGGGACATGATCCTCTTCTCAAGCTGTACAAATTCCGCTCATAGTACAACTTCATCCCACCCCGGGCGAGCGGGCTGTTAGACTAGGGCGCAATGACTCATCGACCCGAAGGAGCTCCCGCATGACCCCCCCGAACCCGGATAAGGCCTCCCCCGACCTGGATTCACCGGGCAGCGGCCGCCTGGCCCATGCCCCGGCCGACCACCCGGCGGTGGCCAGGCCGAAGGTCGGCGTGGTGCTCGCCAACCTGGGCACGCCGGATGCCACCGACTACTGGTCGATGCGCCGCTACCTGAGCGAATTCCTCTCCGACAAGCGGGTGGTCGACTACCCGGACTGGAAGTGGCAGCCGCTGCTGCAGCTGATCATTCTCTCGCGCCGGCCCTTCAAGTCCGGTGAGGCCTATCGTGGCATCTGGAACACCGAGAAGGACGAGAGTCCGCTGCTGACCATCACCCGCGAGCAGACCCGCAAGATCGCGGCGGGGCTCCACGCGCAGTTCGGCGAGAGCGTGGTGGTGGACTTCTGCATGCGTTACGGCAACCCCGCTACCGACAGTGTGCTGAAGCGCATGCAGGCGGCGGGTTGCGAGCGAATCCTGTTCTTCCCGCTCTATCCGCAGTACGCCTCGCCGACTACCGCCACGGCCAACGACCAGGCCTTCCGCACCCTGATGACGCTCAAGTGGCAGCCGGCGATTCGCACCGTGCCCGCCTATTTCGAGCATCCCGCCTATCTGGATGCCCTGGCGAATTCGGTGCGCGAGGCCTACGACGCCGCCGAGACGCCCCCCGAGGTGCTGGTCGCCTCCTACCATGGGGTGCCCAAGCGCTATCTGCTGGAGGGTGACCCCTACCACTGCCAGTGCCAGAAGACCACGCGCCTGCTGCGCGAGCGGTTGGGCTGGGGGGAGGCGGCGATCCAGACCGCCTTCCAGTCCAAGTTCGGCCCCGAGGAGTGGGTGGGGCCGGCCACCGTGGAGCACGTCGCCGAGCTGGCCCGTCAGGGCAGGAAGCACATCGCGGTGGTGTCGCCGGCCTTCTCGTCGGACTGCGTGGAGACCCTGGAGGAGATCGAGGAGGAGATCCGCGAGAGCTTCCTCGAGGCCGGCGGCGAGACCTTCACCTACATCCCCTGCCTGAATGATCGCGACGACCATATCGCCGCGCTGCTCTCGATCATCGACAACGAGCTGGGCGGCTGGGTGTAGGCCCTGCCGGTCCTTGTCGGTTCCTGTCCACCCTGCCTCGGGNTGGCGGGCCCGAGGCGTGTCAGCCGTGGCCGCGATCCGGGTGTGGTACCGGCTTTTCGCCGATCTCCTCGTCGCGCAGCTCGGGCGGGTTGCCGCGGGTCTTGTCCTCGTGTCGCAGCTGCAGGTGCAGGCCGGTCTTGGCCAGCAGGTGGGCGCTGACCGGGGCGGTGATGAACAGGAACAGCGTGATCAGCATCTCCTGGATGTCGGGCTTGCCGTCGATCACCCAGAAATAGAGCATCGAGGCGACCAGCATGCAGCCGATCCCCAGGGTGGTGGCCTTGGTGGGCCCGTGCAGGCGCATGTAGAAGTCGCGCAGGTGGGCCATGCCCAGCGAGCCGATGAAGGCGAAGGCGCCACCGGCGACCAGCAGGAAGGCGATCACGCCCTCGAGGAACACGTACAGCGTCATGGGGCCTC
Organism: Halomonas rhizosphaerae; assembly: GCF_030010555.1. GTDB lineage: Bacteria > Pseudomonadota > Gammaproteobacteria > Pseudomonadales > Halomonadaceae > Halomonas > Halomonas rhizosphaerae. The sequence goes on along the minus strand of NZ_JASCQP010000044.1, from coordinate 49,332 downwards.
CTATTCGATGATGTCGCCGCGCAGCAGGTACTTGCAGACCGCCACGGTGCTGATGAAGCCGAGCATGGCGATCAGCAGCGCCGACTCGAAGTAGGTCTTGGTGTTCAGCCACAGTCCCATCAGCACGATCAGCGCGATGGAATTCACGTACATGGTGTCCAGCGCCAGGATCCGGTCCGGCATGTCCGGCCCCACCGTCAGGCGATAGACGTTGAGCAGCAGGGCCGCCACCACCAGGGCCATGCTGGTCCACAGGGCAATGTCTAGCATTCGTAGATCTCCTTCAGCGGCCGCTCGTAGCGTTCGCGGATATGCGCGATCAGCGCCTCCTCATCCTCCACGTCCAGGGCATGGATCAGCAGCGTACGGCCGTCCAGGCGCAGGTTGGCCGATACCGTGCCCGGGGTCAGGCTGATGGTGTTGGCCAGCAGGGTGATGGTGAAGCGGTCCTCCAGCATCAGCGGGTATTCCACGAAGTGGGGGCGCAGCCGGCGCCAGGGATTGACGATCAGCCAGGCCACCTCGATGTTGGCGATGAGGATGTCGCCGAGCACGCGCAACACGAAGCGCAGCAGCTTCCAGGGCCGGGCCACATGGGGCTGAGCATCCCAGAAGCGATGGGTGGCCAGCGGGATCACCACCGCCAGGAAACCACCCAGCAGGAGCTGGCCGAAGGCGGTGCTGCGCACCAGCAGCAGCCAGACCGCCAGCAGCAGGATCGACAGCAGGGGGGTCGGCAGCCAGGGACGGGGCTTGATCATGGCGTGCCTCCGGCATCGTTCAACAGGGCGTTGACCACCACCTGGGGGTTGGCCAGCTGCTCGGCGGTGGCCCGGGTGTAGTCGCTGACCGGGCCGGCCAGGGCCACCAGCAGCGGCGAGGCACCCAGCAGCCAGGCGACCCCGAACCACTGGCGCCGCGGCAGGGGCAGGCCCATCGGCTCCCCCTGACTCCGCCAGAACAGGGTGGAGCCGGCCCGGGACAGGGCAATCAGCGCGCACAGGCCGGTGCCCAGCAGGATCGGCCACAGCCAGGCGCGCTGGCCGCCCTCGGCGGCCGCCATCATCAGGGCCTTGCCGATGGCCCCCGAGAGCGGTGGCAGGCCGGCCACCGCCACGGCACCGACGAAGAACAGCCCGGCCAGCCAGCCGCCCTGATGCAGGGGGCGGCCCCTGACCAGGCGGGTACCGGCCTTGCCCCGCTGCAGGCCGATCAGCTCGGCCAGCAGGAAGAGCCCGCCGGTGATCAGGGTGGTGTGTATCAGGTAGTAGAGCAGGGCGGAGACGGCGGCCGGCGAGCCCATGCCGATGCCGGCCAGCAGGGTGCCCACCGAGACCAGCACCAGGTAGGCCACCAGCAGGCGCAGGTCACGGGCCGCGAGCACGCCGACCCCGGCCACCACCAGGGTGCCCAGCGAGAGCCACCACACCCAGGCCTGCTCGAGGTCCGCCAGCGGTCCGGCGTGGTCGCCGAAGACCAGCGAATAGACCCGCAGGATGGCGTAGATGCCGACCTTGGTCATGATGGCGAACAGCGCCGCCACCGGCGCCGGCGCGGCGGCGTAGGCCCGCGGCAGCCAGAAGTAGAGCGGCAGGATCGCCGCCTTGAGGCCGAACACCACCAGCAGCATCAGGCCGCCGGCGGTGACCAGCCCGGCCCGCTCGTCGGGCAACTCGGCGAGGCGCACCGCCATGTCGGCCATGTTGAGGGTGCCGGTGGCGCCGTAGAGCACGCCCACGGCGATCAGGAACAGCGAGGAACCGGCCAGGTTGAGCACCACGTAGTGCACGCCGGCCTGGATACGTGCCTTGCCGCCGCCGTGCAGCAGCAGGGCGTAGGAGGCCAGCAGCAGCACTTCGAAGAACACGAAGAGGTTGAACAGGTCACCGGTGAGGAAGGCCCCGTTGATGCCCATCAGCTGCCACTGGAAGAGGCCGTGGAAGTTACTGCCGCGCTCGTCGTCGCCGGCACAGGCGAACACCACCGCCCCGAGGGCGAGCACCGCGGTGAGCAGCACCATCAGCGCCGAGAGGCGATCGAGCACCAGCACGATGCCGAAGGGCGGCTGCCAGTCACCCAGCGCATAGTAGGTGACCTCGCCGCCGGCGGCACGGGCCACCAGGGCGAAGCCGACCACCACCAGTGCCGCCGTGGCGACGACCCCGACCAGGCGCTTGGCCCGGGTGGCTCCCTGGCGGCGATACAGCAGCAGGATGCCGGCGACCAGCGGCAGCACCACGGGCAGGACGATCAGATGCTGCATCACGGGCGCCCCTCCCCGTCTTCATGCTTGCGGCCGTCGACATGGTCGTTGCCCGCCTCGCTGCGCGCGCGCATGGCCAGGATCACCACGAAGGCGGTCATGGCGAAGCCGATCACGATGGCGGTGAGCACCAGTGCCTGGGGCAGCGGGTCGGCATAGTCGGCCGGTCCGTCGAGGATGGCGGCCCCGTCGGTGGTCAGCCCGCCCATGGAGAACAGGAAGAGGTTGACCGCATAGGAGAGCAGGGTGAGGCCGACCACCACCGGGAAGGTGCGGCCACGCAGGACCAGATAGAGCCCGCAGGCGGTCAGCACGCCGGTGGTGATGGCGTAGAGGCTTTCCATCAGCGTTTCTCCTTGCCGGGTCGCGAAGTGGGGGCGTTGTCGAAGCTCGTGGCGGCTTCCTTGGCCGGGCGGTGGGGCGTGGTGACCTTGCCCAGGTTGGCGAGGATCATCAGCGTGGCCCCCACCACCGCCAGGTAGACGCCGAGGTCGAAGAGCATGGCGGTGGCCAGCTCGAACTTGCCGACCAGCGGCAGGTGGAAGTAACCGAAGGCCGAGGTCAGGAAGGGATGGCCGAACAGCCAGCTGCCAAGCCCCGTGAGGGTGGCGATGGCTACCCCGGCGATCGCTACCGGCTGATAGGGGAAGTCGAGGCGCTGCTGGACCCATTCGACGCCGCGGGCCATGTAGAGCAGGATCAGCGCCACGGCGGTGACCAGACCGGCGATGAAGCCGCCGCCGGGCTGGTTGTGGCCGCGCAGGAAGATGAAGGCCGACACCAGCAGGGCCAGCGGCAGCAGCGCCATGGAGATGGAGGTGAGAATTGCCGGATAGTGGTCCGGTGACCAGAGTCGACCCTTGCCGTCGCTGTGCGGCATGAACAGTCGCAGCCGGTTGAGCAGCTTGAAGATCGCCAGGCCCGCCAGCGCCAGCACGGTGATCTCGCCCAGGGTATCGAAGCCACGGAAGTCCACCAGGATGACGTTGACCACGTTGTGGCCGCCGCCGCCGGGCACGCTGTTCTCCAGGAAGAAGCCCGAGATGGGGGCATTGTCCCGCGTCAGCACCGCGTAGTTGAGGCTGGCGACCACCATGCCCAGGGCACCGGCCAGCACCACGTCGCGCAGGCTGCGGCGGTTCGAGGACTCCCGGGGTGTCTTCTGGGGCAGGAAGAACAGCGCCAGCATCAGCAGGATCATGGTCACCACCTCCACCGAGAGCTGGGTCAGCGCCAGGTCGGGCGCGGAGAAGCGGGCGAAGGTCAGGGCGACCACCAGGCCCACTACCGAGAGCATCAGCAGCGAGATCAGGCGGTAGCGGTGGGTGGCGGCCGTCGCGATGCCGCCGAAGATCAGCAGGCCGGCCCCCAGCAGCAGGATGCCGTCGAGGGGCTGGTTGCCCAGCTCGCCGGTCAACCCGCTCAGGCGCGCCAGGCCCAGGCCGCCCATCAGCAGGGCGGCCAACAGCAGCCAGGTCATGTAGCGTTGCAGCGAGCCCCCGTCGAACCGGGCCAGGCCCGCCTCCGAGCCGCGTCCCAGCCATTGCACGGCGGCCTCGAACACCAGGCGGGCATCCACCGGGCGGAATCCCTTGAGGAAGCGGCGCAGGTCGGGGTGGCGCCAGTAGGTCGCGACGCCGGCGACCAGGGCCACCAGGCTCATCATCAGCGGCAGGTTGACGCCGTGCCAGATCGCCAGGTGGAACTCGAACGCCTCGCCCAGCACCGGCGCCAGCGCCAGGCCCAGCAGCCCCTCCGCCAGCACGGGGGCCAGGCCCACGACCACGCACAGCACCACCAGCAGTACCACCGGGGCGCGCATCAGCCAGGGCGGCTCATGGGGCGACCTGGGCGGCGCCTCTCGGGCCGGCCTGAAGAAGACCGCATGCACCAGGCGCAGCGAGTAGGCCACCGAGAGGATGCCGCCCAGGGTGGCGAGTACCGGCAGCAGCCAGCTCAACCCGCCCAGCACCGGGGTCGCCAGGGTCTCGGTGAAGAACATCTCCTTGGAGAGGAAGCCGTTGAGCAGCGGCACGCCGGCCATGGCGGCGCCCGCCACGCTGGTCAGCACCGCGGTGACCGGCATGGCCCGGCGCAGGCCCCCCAGGCGGCCCAGCTCGCGCGTGCCGGTCTCATGGTCGATGATGCCTGCGCTCATGAACAGCGCCGCCTTGAAGGTGGCGTGGTTGAGGATATGGAAGAGTGCCGCGAGCACCGCCATGGGCGTGCCGATCCCCAGCAGCACGGTGATCAGTCCCAGGTGGCTGACCGTCGAGAAGGCCAGGATGCCCTTGAGGTCGGTCTTGAGCAGGGCGAACCAGGCGCCATAGAGCATGGTGGCCATGCCGACCAGGGAAACGATCACCGACCACAGCTCGCTGCCGGCGATGGCCGGGTGCAGGCGCGCCATCAGGAAGATGCCCGCCTTGACCATGGTCGCCGAGTGCAGATAGGCGGAGACCGGCGTGGGGGCCGCCATGGCATGGGGCAACCAGAACTGGAAGGGGAACTGCGCCGACTTGGTGAAGGCGCCGAGAAGCACCAGCACCAGCATCAGCGGGTAGCGCGGGTCGGCGAGAATCGCCTCGCCGCCGGCCAGGACGTCGTCCATGGCGTAGCTGCCCACCATGTCGCCCAGCAGCAGCAGGCCGGCGAGCAGCGCCAGGCCTCCGGCGCCGGTCACGGTCAAGGCCATGCGCGCGCCCTTGCGGGCGTCGCTGCGGTGCGACCAGAAGCCGATCAGCAGGAAGGAGGAGATGCTGGTGAGCTCCCAGAAGAGCCACAGCAGCAGCAGGTTGTCGGCCATCACGATGCCGACCATGGAGGCCATGAACAGGATCAGATAGGCGTAGAAGCGCCCGAAGGGTTCCTCCGGCGACAGGTAGTAGTGCGCATAGAGCAGGATCAGCAGGCCGATCCCCATGATCAGCAGGTTGAACAGCACCGACAGGCCGTCCAGCCGGAAGGCCAGGTCGAGGCCCAGGGTGGGTACCCAGTCGACGGCGAAGCGCAGTGCCTCGCCGGCGGCCAGGTCCGGCAGCTGCCCGAGGGTCAGCAGCAGGGCCAGCGCGGGCAGCAGCGCGGTGGCCAGGGAGCAGAATCGTCGCCCGCGTCGCTCGGTGAACGCGGGCACCAGCACCCCCAGCAGGGGCAACAGGGCTATCCACAGCAATGTCATCGATCGGTCATCCTGCGCGGGTCCGGGAACGGGGAGGGCCTAGCGTGCCCGCGGGACAGGATGACGCAAGCGACATGCCGTCGCATCCCGTCCCTGGGTCAGGTAGCCCCCCCATGGCTTGGCTCCTTTCCACTCTACCGCAAAGGGAACTCGCTCGCCGCCTCCTTGCCTTTCAACACCTTGTCTCTATAGAGTTGAGCGTTCGAATCGGTGGGGGCGGCGACGGTGCCGCGAACGCCGTCACGACAGGGGAGGGCGCCTGATGCAACTTGCCGTGCTGGGAGGCTTCGTGGTGGCGGGAATGGCCCCGCTGCTGCATCACTGGTTCGGGGCCCGGACGCCGCTGGTGATGGCCCTGCTGCCCGCCTCCCTGTCGGCCTGGCTGCTCGGCCAGTGGCCAGCGGTCGCCTCCGGCGAGGTCCTGCTGCTGGAGTGGGCCTGGGTGCCGGGGCTCGACATCACCCTGACCTTCCTGATCGACGGCCTCGCCTGGCTGTTCGCCATGCTGATCACGGTGATCGGCGCCCTGGTGCTGGTCTACTCGGGGGAGTACCTGCGTGGCCATCGCGACCTGCCGCGCTTCCTGGTGGTGATCACCGCCTTCATGATGTCGATGCTCGGCCTGGTGCTGGCCGACAACCTGGTCACGCTCTTCGTGTTCTGGGAGCTGACCAGCATCACCTCCTACCTGCTGATCGGCTTCAACCACACCGACCTCGCCGCCCGCAAGGCGGCGCTCCAGGGGCTCTTCGTCACCGTGGGCGGCGGCCTGGCGCTGCTCGCCGGGTTCGCCATGCTCGCCGTGGCCGGTGACAGCTGGTCGCTGGCCGAGCTCACCCGCCGCGGCGAGCTGCTGCGCGAGCATGCGCTCTACACGCCGCTGCTGGTCTGCGTGCTGCTGGGCGCCTTCACCAAGTCGGCGCAGTTCCCCTTCCACTTCTGGCTGCCCAACGCCATGGCGGCCCCCACGCCGGTCTCGGCCTACCTGCACTCGGCGACCATGGTCAAGGCGGGGGTCTATCTGCTCGCCCGGCTGCATCCCGCTCTCGGCGGCACCGATGGCTGGGTGATCACCCTCTCGCTGGTGGGGGCGCTGACCATGGCCACCGGCGCCTTCCTGGCGATCCAGCACACCAACGTCAAGAAGCTGCTGGCCTACTCCACGGTGATGGCGCTGGGCACCCTGACCATGCTGCTCGGCATCGGCACCGAGGGGGCGCTGGTCGCCTTCGTGATCTTCCTGCTGGCTCACTCGCTCTACAAGGGGGCGCTGTTCATGGTGGCCGGCATCCTCGACCACGAGACCGGCACCAAGGACGTCACTGCCATGGGGGGGCTGCGTCGGGTGATGCCGATCACCGCCGCCGTGGCCGGGGTCGCCGCCCTGTCGCTGGCCGGGCTGCCGCCCTTGCTGGGCTTCGTGGGCAAGGAGCTGATGTTCGCGTCGGTACTGTCCGTCGATGCCTGGCGCCCCCTGATCCTGCTGCTGGCCTTCACGGCGGCCTTCCTGACCCTGGCCGTGGCGGCCATCGTCGCCCTGCGCCCCTTCTTCGGCGTCCCGCGCGAGACTCCCCGGGCGCCCCATGAGGCGCCGCATGCCATGCTCGCGGGGCCCGCCCTGCTGGCCGCGCTGTCGCTGTCGTTCGGCCTGGCCCCCGGTCTGCTCGATCCCCTGGTGGGCGCCACCGTGGCGGGCATCGGCGCGCCCGGGGCCGAGGTGCACCTCGCGCTGTGGCACGGGGTCAACCTGCCCCTGCTGCTGTCGCTCGCTAGCCTGCTGCTGGGCCTGCTGGCCTACCGCCACTGGGATCGCCTGCGGGCATGGCTGGCACGCCTCGAGCCGCTCATGGCCCGCGGCCCCGAGGCCGGCTACGAGGCGCTGATGGCCGGCATGGTGAGCGTGGCCGGCTGGCAGACCCGCATGCTGCAGAACGGGCATATTCGCAACTACCTGGTGGTGACCCTGCTGGTGCTGGTGGGCCTGGTCGGCCATGCGCTCGTCTTCCGGCACACCCTCGAGTTCGACTTCGCCCTGGCGGTCTACTTCCACGAGGCCGTGGTCGCCGGCCTGATGATCGCCGGTGCCGTGGCGGCCTGCGTGATGCGCTCGCGGCTGGCAGCGGTGGCCGCACTGGGCATCATGGGCTTCTCCATCGCCCTGACCTTCGTGCTGTTCAGCGCCCCGGACCTGGCGATCACCCAGTTGCTGGTGGAGACCCTGACGGTGATCCTGCTGGTGCTGGTGCTGTTCCGCCTGCCGCGCTTCGCCACCCTCTCCACGCCCATCGAACGGCTGCGAGACCTTGCGGTGGCGAGCCTCACCGGCGGCCTGATCACCCTGCTGATGCTCTCGGTGCTGTCCGGCGAGCGGCTGCCGCGGATCTCGGACTACATGACCGCCAACAGCCAGCCGCTGGGCCATGGCCACAACATCGTCAACGTCATCCTGGTCGACTTCCGGGCGTTGGATACCCTGGGCGAGATGTTCGTGCTGGCGTTGGCGGCTATCGGCGTCTACGCCATGCTGCGCTTCCATGCCGAGGCGTACGATGCCCGGCGCCAGGCGCCGCCGCCGGAGAGAGACGATGGTTAGATCGGGCACACTGATCCTCAATGCCGCGGCGCGGCTGCTGCTGCCGCTACAGCTGCTCTTCTCGCTGTTCCTGCTGCTGCGCGGGCACGACGAGCCGGGGGGCGGCTTCATCGCCGGCCTGGTGGCGGCGGGAGCCTTCGCGCTCTACCTCTTCGCCCGTGGGCGTCGCGCCCTGAGCGAGATGCTCAAGGTGTCGCCCCGCGACCTGGTCGGCATGGGACTGCTACTCGGGGTGCTCGCCACGCTGCCGGCCTGGTGGGTCGGCGAGCCCTTCTTCACGGCCCAGTGGTGGACCATCCCGGTCATCGACTTCAAGGCCTCGACGCCGCTGATCTTCGATATCGGCGTCTATCTGGTGGTAGTGGGCTCGGTGCTCACCGCGATCACCGCCCTGGTCAAGACCGACGATCAGGAAGACGACGAACACTGAGGAGGCTCCATGGAACCCTTGATGGCCATCACCATCGGCGTCCTGTTCGCCGCCGCCATCTACATGATGCTGCGCCGCTCCATCGTCAAGCTGGTGATCGGGCTGATGCTGCTCTCCAATGCCGCCAACCTGCTGATCTTCGCCACGGCGGGCATGGTGCGCGGCGCACCGCCGCTGGTCCCGCAGGGCCTGACGGCGCCCGAGGGCCCGGTGGCCGACCCGCTGCCCCAGGCACTGGTGCTCACCGCTATCGTCATCGCCTTCGGGGTGCTGTCGTTCGCCGTGGTGCTGGTGCGTCGTGCCTGGGAGATCGTGCGTGCCGATGACCTGGACAAGATGAAGGATACCGACACGTGAATCCCCAGATCGCGCTGCCCATCCTCATCCCGCTGCTGTCGGGAGCTCTGTCGCTGGTGTTCTGGCGCTCCCGGAGCATGCAGCGCTTCGTCGCCGTGGCCGGTACCGCTGGCCTCTTGCTGACCAGCCTGTGGCTGCTGGCCACGGTCAATCGCGACGGCATCCTGGTGATGCATATGGGCGGCTGGCCCGCGCCCTTCGGCATCAGCCTGGTGGCCGACCTGCTGGGGGCGATCATGGTGGTGCTCACCGGCATCATCGGCTTCGCCGTGGCGCTCTTCTCGCTGGCCACGGTAGGGCGCGGTCACGAGGCCTACGGCTACTTCCCGCTGATGCACCTGCTGCTGGCCGGGGTCGCCGGGGCCTTCCTCACCGGCGACATCTTCAACCTCTACGTCTGGTTCGAGGTGATGCTGGTGGCGTCATTCGCGTTGCTGATCCTGGGCAGCGAGAAGGCGCAGATGGAGGGGGCGATCAAGTACGTCACCCTCAACCTGGTCTCCTCGGTGACCTTCCTGGTCGCGGTGGGGCTGCTCTATGGGATGGTGGGCACGCTCAACATGGCCGACATCGCCCGTCGCCTGGCGACCCTGGAGGACGACGGCATGGTCGATGTCCTGGCGATGATGTTCATGGTGGCCTTCGGCATCAAGGCGGCGGCCTTCCCGCTGTTCTTCTGGCTGCCGGCCTCCTACCACACCCCGCCGGTGGCCGTATCCGCGCTGTTCGCCGGCCTGCTGACCAAGGTCGGGGTCTATGCGCTGTTCCGGGTGTTCACGCTGATCTTCAACCAGAGCCCGGGCTATACCCACGAGATCCTGCTGTGGGGGGCGGGGTTCACCATGCTCTCCGGGGTGCTGGGCGCGGCGGCACAGTTCGAGTTCCGGCGCATCCTGTCGTTCCATATCGTCAGCCAGATCGGCTACATGATCCTGGGGCTGGCGCTGTTCACGCCCCTGGCGATCATCGGCGGGGTCTTCTACATCATGCACCACATCATCGTGAAGACGAATCTCTTCCTGGTCAGCGGCATCATCCATCGGCTGCGTGGAACCTACCAGCTCAAGTCGCTGGGCGGCTTCTATCGCAGCCACCCCTGGCTGGCCGTGCTGTTCCTGATCCCGGCGCTGTCGCTGGCCGGCATGCCGCCCCTGTCCGGTTTCTTCGCCAAGTTCATCGTGATCCGCGCCGGCATCGAGGCCGAGGCCTACGGGGTGACCTTCATCGCCCTGCTGGTGGGGCTGCTCACCCTCTATTCGATGATCAAGATCTGGGCCGAGGTGTTCTGGAAGTCGGCGCCGCCGGAAGGGGACGTCGACCCCTATCCGGCGGTCAATCCGCGCGAGATGTGGCTGATGGCCACGCCGGTGGTCGGCCTGGCGCTGTGCACCCTGTTCATCGGCCTCAATGCCGAGCCCATCTTCGCCCTGGCCGAGGCCTCGGCCGGCCAGCTGCTGGCGCCCGAGCGCTACATCGAGGCCGTGCTCGGCGAGGCCGGGGAGGTGACGCCATGATCGGGGCCGCCTGGAACCTGCTGCTGGGCTTCGCCTGGGTCGTGCTCACTGGCGACTTCAGCGGCCGCAACCTGCTCGCCGGGCTGTTCTTCGGCTACCTGGTGCTGGCGCTGATCCAGCCCCAGGTGCCGGCACTGGCCGGGCATGCCCAGCGGCTGCCACGGTTGATCCGTTTCGTCGGCTTCTTCCTCAAGGAGCTGGTGATGGCCAACCTCAAGGTCTCCTACGACATCGTCACCCCGCCCTGGTACATGAAGCCGGGGGTGATCGCCATGCCCCTCAAGGCCAGCACCGAGTTCGAGATCGCCTTCGTCGCCAACCTGATCTCGCTGACGCCGGGTACCCTGAGCCTGGATGTCTCCGACGATCGCCGCGTGCTCTACATCCATGCCATGTTCCTGGACGACGAGCCGGAACTCAGGCGCAGCCTGGCGGAGCTGGAGCGCCGGGCACTGGAACTGTTCCATTAGTGAAAGGAGGTGACCCCGTGTCGACCGTGATCCTGCTGAGCCTGGCGGTGATGGCCCTGGCCCTGTGCCTGGCCTTCGTGCGCCTGTTCCGCGGGCCCAGCCTGCCGGACCGGGTGGTGGCCCTGGAGCTCTTCTCGTCGATCCTCGTCGGCATCATCGGGGTGATCGCCATCGCCACCGATGTGCCGAGCCTGCTCGACGTGGCCATCGTCATGGCACTGATGGCGTTCATGGCCGCCATCGGCTTCGCCCGCTTCCTGGAACGCGGGGGGCCCCGGGATGACTGAGTTGATCAAGGGCAGCCTGATACTGGCCGGGGCGATCTTCATGTTCCTGGCGGCGCTCGGGGTGGTGCGCCTTCCCGACCTGCTGACCCGCATGCACGCCACCACCAAGGCCGCGACCCTGGGAGCCACCCTGATCATGCTGGCGGTGGCGCTGCACTTCGGCCAGGTGGCGGTGGTGGCGCGGGCCTTCGGCGTGATCCTCTTCATCATGATGACCGCCCCGGTGGCGGCCCATGTGATCGGCCGGGCGGGCTATTTCGTCGGTTCCCGGCTGTGGAGCGGTACGGTGAAGGACGAGCTCAAGCCCAACTACGACCCCCTCACGCACCGCCTGAAGAGCCACCTGGAGACCGAGGCCAACGCCGCCCGGCCCCCGCGTGACCCCGAGGACGCCCCCTGACCCTCGAGTAAGCGTTGCATGTCTCGTGAAGGCCGCCCGCGGGCGGCCTTCTGCATGACGCCTTCATGGCGGCGGAATATCATGTACAATATCTATACATTGAATTTCTCTTGTCCATGAATCACGCCATGAGGGGGGCGCCATGCGTCGCATTACGGCTCTGTCCGCCCGAGGTGCCGCCCGCCGAGGCGGATACGCCACTTCCCATTGCCCGAAGTCATCTGGCGGGAGGTGGGCATGAGCACCGAGATCGCCTGGTTTCGCCACGACCTGCGCCTGGCCGACAACCCGCTGCTGGCCTTTCCGACGCCGCCCGAGCAGCTGCTGTGCGTCTACGTGCTCGACGCCAGCTGGCTGGAGTCGGCCCTGCCCGGGCTGGCGGCGCGACGGGTCGGCCCGGCCCGCCTGCAGTTCCTCTGGCAGAGCCTGATCGAACTGCGTGGCGAGCTGCTCAAGCGCGGCAGTGACCTGCTGGTGCGCATCGATGATCCGGTGACGGTGGTCGCGGACCTCGCCGAACGGCACGCAGCGACCCGGGTACGCGTTCGCCACGACGCCGGTTGCGACGAGGACGAGGCGGTGGCGACCCTCGCCGCACGGCTCGAGGGGCGTTGCGAGGTGGTGAGGACCGACGGGGGCATGCTGTTCGATGCATCGAGCCTGCCCACCGGCGTGGCCGACCTGCCGACGAGCTTTTCCGCCTTCCGTCGGCGAGCCGAGAAGGCCTCGCAGGTCCCGGAGAGCGGCCCGGCCCCGGTGACCCTGCCGCCCTGGCCGCGGGAGGCCGCCCGGGGGCTGCCGCCCCTGCACGAGGTGAGTCCCGAGGCCGCCGGCTGGCAGCCCGACCCGAGGGGCCGGTTCCGCTTCGCGGGCGGCGAGGCGGCCGGGCGGGCCAGGCTCGACCATTACCTGTGGGACACCGCGGCCGTGGCGCGCTACAAGCAGACCCGCAACGGCCTTGTCGGTGCCGACTTCTCCACCCGGCTCTCGCCCTGGCTGGCACATGGCTGCCTCTCGGCTCGGCAGGTGCACGATGCGGTGCGCGCCTGGGAGAACCGGCATGGCGGCAACGACTCGACCTACTGGCTGGTCTTCGAGCTGCTGTGGCGCGACTACTTCCACTGGGCGGCGCATCAGGAAGGGCGCAGCCTGTTCGGCGCGCGGCCGCTGCCCGACGCGGGGGCGAGCTTCGCTGCCTGGCGGCAGGGCAGGACCGGGATGCCCCTCGTCGATGCCGCCATGCGCGAGCTGGCCGCCACCGGCTGGCTCTCCAACCGGGCTCGCCAGAACGCGGCGAGCTTCCTGGTGCGCGACCTCGGCGGGGACTGGCGCCTGGGCGCGGCCTGGTTCGAGCATTGCCTGGTCGACCACGACGTGGCCAGCAACTGGGGCAACTGGCGCTATCTGGCCGGGGTGGGGCGCGATGCGCGGCCGCGTGCCCTGGACGTCCAGGACCAGGCCGGGCGCTACGACCCCGACGGCACCTATGCGGCGCTCTGGGCGTCTGCCGTCGCTGCGCATGGGGAGGCGCCCTGATGCGCGCCTCGATCCCTGCACTGCCGCTGTGGCTCGGCCTGGCCGGCCTGCTGCCCTTCCTGGCGAGCGTCGCGGCGGCATGGCTGGCGCCGGTCGCCTGGCAGGTCGTCGCCGTCCGGGCCTTCCTGGGCTATGGCGCGGTGATCCTCTCCTTCCTCGGCGGGGTGCAGTGGGGCGTGGCCATGTGCCGGGAGCGCCCGGGCGAGGCCGCCTTCCGGTGGCGCATGTTGCTCGCCATGGTGCCGAGCCTGGTCGCTTGGCCGGCGCTGCTGCTCCACCCGCTCACCGGTGCCTGGGTGCTGGCCATCGGCTTCGTGCTGGTGCGCTTGCATGAACTCTCCCGGGAGGGTGGGGCGAGGCTGCCCGGCTGGTACCAGGCCCTGCGCATGCCCCTGACCCTGGTCGTGCTGGCCTGCCACGCGCTGCTGATCTGGCGGCTCTGGGGGAGCTGAACGGGCTGGCCTGGAGGCCGGTTCTGGGCGATGATCGGGCGCATCATGGAAACGTCCTGCAGGAGCGACGATGAGACGGATGCTGACCACCCCCCTGCTGCTGGCCCTGCTGGCCGGCTGCCAGGCCGCGCCTCCCAGCGAGGCCAGCGTGGACCGCGAGGCGGAACGCGGCGAGACGACCGACGCCGTGGCCGGTGAGCCGGCGGCCGCGGCAGACTTCGCCAGCTGGCTGGCCGACTTCCGGCGCGAGGCGCGGGCAGAGGGCATCGGCGAGGCGACCCTGGCGCGAGCCCTGGACGGCCTGCGCTATCGTCCGCGGGTGATCGAGCTCGACCGCTCCCAGCCCGAGTTCGTGCGGCCGATCTGGCAGTACCTGGACAGCGCCGTATCGGCGACCCGGGTGACCACCGGGCGGGAGCGCCTGGACGCGCACCGCGCCACGGCCCGGGAGATGGAGCGGCGCTACGGGGTGCCCGCCGAGGTGATCGTCGCCATCTGGGGCATCGAGAGCAACTACGGCGGCAACTTCGGCGACTTCTCGACCCTGGAGGCCCTGGCTACCCTGGCGTACGACGGCCGCCGTCGCGACTTCGCCCGCGGCGAGCTGCTCGCGGCGCTGCGAATCCTGGAGGCCGGGGACATCTCGCCCGAGCGCATGCAGGGCTCCTGGGCCGGTGCCATGGGACACACCCAGTTCATTCCCTCGAGCTTCGAGGCCTATGCCGTGGATGGCGACGGCGACGGGCGGCGAGACATCTGGGGCAGCATCCCGGACGTGATGGCCTCCACCGCCAACTACCTCGACAGTGCCGGCTGGCAGGCAGGGCAGCCCTGGGGCGTGGAGGTCCGCCTCCCCGACGACTTCGACTACGCCGAGACCGAGATGTCCACCCGTCGCCCCAGCCGCGACTGGGCCGGACGTGGCGTGCGCACCCTGGACGGGGAGCCGCTGCCCGACTTCGCGGCGGCCTCGGTGATCGTGCCTGGTGGTGCGGAGGGCCCGGCCTTCCTGGTGGGCCCCAACTTCCGTGCCATCCTGCGCTACAACAACGCCACCAGCTACGCCCTGGCGGTAGGCACCCTGGCCGATGAGGTGGCCGGCCGCGAGGGCGTGGTGCAGGGGTGGCCCCGTGAGGAACAGCCGTTGAGCCGGAGCCAGGTGCGCGAGATGCAGCGCCTGCTCAATCAGCGTGGCTTCGAGGTGGGCACGCCGGACGGCATCATGGGCCCCAACACCCGCCGTGGCCTGCGCGAGTTCCAGGCCGCCATCGGCACCACGCCGGATGGCTTCGCCACCCGCAACCTGCTCGAGCGCCTGAAGCGCTGAGCCCCGGACCCGGAGGAGACCATGACCCTGACGCTGACACGTTATCGCCTGCCCCTGCTGGCTGCCCTGCTGCTGAGTGCCGCGTCGCCGGCCATCGCCGAGGACGAGGACAAGGTCTTCGGCTGGGTGGAGAAGGCCACCCTGGAGCCCTGGGGCGTGGAGGTGAAGGCCAAGCTCGACAGCGGTGCCCTGACCTCGTCACTGGACGCCCGCGACATCGAGGCCTTCGACAAGGAGGGCGAGGAGTGGGTCCGCTTTCGCCTCAGGCTCGAGGACGAGGCCAGCGGCGAGACCTTCACCGAGCGCATGGAGCTGCCGCTCTATCGGGACCTTCGGGTGCGCGGGGCTGGCGGCCGTGACGAGCGGCCGGTGGTGCTGATGAAGGTCTGCCTGGGCGATACCGTCTACGAGGAGCAGTTCGGGCTGCGCGACCGCGAGGAGATGAACTACCCGCTGCTGCTCGGGCGCCGTTCCATCGGCCACCTGGGGCTGCTCGACGTGCGCGAGACCTTCCTCAACGAGCCCGACTGCGACGACGATGCCCCGTTCGTCGCCCACGACCCGGACGAGGAGGAGTAGCCCGCGAGCTCAGAAGAGCCGGGCGAGAAGGGCCGTCACCGCGGTCTCCACCCGCAGGATGCGCGGGCCCAGGTGGATGCCCTCGCAGCCCGCCGAGAGCAGCTTTTGCACCTCCCAGGGGATGAAGCCCCCCTCCGGGCCCACCAGCAGCAGCACGGGCTCGTCGAGGGCGCGGGGGCAGTCTCCGGGCAGGCCGGGGTGGGCCACCAGGCCCCGACGGTCCTCCAGCAGGCCCGGCAACCGTTCCTCGACGAAGGGGCGAAAGCCCTTGGCCAGGACCACCACCGGCAGCTGGGTATCGCGGGCCTGCTCCAGCCCGAGCACCAGGTGGCGGTGGATCTTCTCCTCGCCGAGTTCCGGCGACTGCCAGTAGCTCTTCTCCACGCGGCGGGTGTTGAGCAGGGTAATGTGCTTTACGCCGAGGGCGGTGACGTGCTCCAGGGTGCGGGCCAGCATCCGTGGGCGGGGCAGGGCGAGCACCAGATGCACCGGCAGCGCCGGCGGCGGTGCCTGGTCCAGGGCGGCGACGTCGAACAGGGCCTCGCCATCGTCCAGGGCCAGCAGTTCCCCGCGCCCCAGGTGCCCCCCTTCGATGCCCAGCGTCAGGATGTCGCCGGGACTCGCCCGGTGCACCTCGCGCAGGTGGGCCAGGCGCCGCGGGTCGCGGACCCGGGCCAGGCGGTCGTTCTCGATGTCATCGGCAGAGAGCAGGATCAGGTTCATGGGGCCTCGCGTTGGCGGCTATGCCTTGCATGGTGGGTGTCGCGGTGCACAATAGCCGTAAAGGGGCAGCCGCCCCTTCGTATAACAAGGAGCAGCGCCGTGCGCGTGATTCGCAAGTATGCCAACCGCAGGCTCTATGATACCGAACAGAGCCGCTATGTGACCCTCGAGGACCTGCGCGGCCTGATCCTCGACGAGGTGCCCTTCCGCGTGGAGGATGCCAAGAGCGGCGAGGACCTGACCCGCACCATCCTGCTGTCGATCATCATCGAGCAGGAGCAGGCCGACGGTGATGCGCAGGTGTTCTCCAACGACCTGCTCGCCCAGTTCATCCGCGTCTATGACATGGCCCAGCCACTGCCCCTATCCCGGTATCTGGAGCAGGGCACCAAGCTGATGCTCGAGCAGCAGAAGCGCATGCAGGACCAGTGGCAGCAGGCCATGCGGCACTCGCCCATGGAGCTGATGCGCGAGTTGGCCGAGGAGAACATGAAGTTCTGGCAGAAGACCATCAACCAGGCCGGCCCCCCCGACGAGGACGACAAGGGCGGCGGCAAGCCGTGAGCGGCGCCCCGGGCGAGTTTCTGACATAATGCCGCGACGTTTCTTGCACGGTTGTGAGGTAGCACAGCGGATGAAGGTCCTGATCATCGGCGGCGGTGGCCGCGAACACGCCCTGGCCTGGAAGGTCGCCCAGTCCCCCCGGGTAGAGACCGTCTTCGTCGCGCCCGGCAATGCCGGCACGGCCCGGGAGCCGGGCCTCGAGAATGTCGATATCGGCGCCTCGGACCTGGCGGGCCTGGTGGCCTTCGCCCGGAAGCAGGAGGTGGCGCTGACCATCGTCGGTCCCGAGGCGCCCCTGGTCGAGGGCGTGGTCGACCGCTTTCGCGAGGCGGGCCTGGCGATCTTCGGGCCGACGGCCGGTGCGGCCCAGCTCGAGGGCTCCAAGGCCTTCTCCAAGGATTTCCTGGCCCGGCATGCCATTCCCACCGCCGACTACCGCACCTTCACCGCGGTAGCGCCGGCCCTCGAGTATCTGGAAGAGAAGGGCGCGCCCATCGTCATCAAGGCCGACGGCCTGGCCGCCGGCAAGGGCGTCATCGTGGCCATGACCCGTGACGAGGCGGAAGCCGCGATCCGCGACATGCTCGAGGCCAACGCCTTCGGCGATGCCGGGGCCCGGGTGGTGATCGAGGAGTTCCTCGAGGGTGAGGAGGCGAGCTTCATCGTCATGGTCGACGGCGAGACGATCCTGCCCATGGCCACCAGCCAGGACCACAAACGGGTCGGCGACGGCGACAGCGGCCCCAACACCGGCGGCATGGGCGCCTACTCCCCGGCGCCGGTGGTCGCCGACGAGGTCTTCGAGCGCATCATGGCACGGGTCATCCGGCCCACGGTGCGCGGCATGGCCGAGGAGGGGCATGCCTACACCGGTTTCCTCTATGCCGGCCTGATGATCGACGCCGACGGCAACCCCAAGGTGATCGAGTTCAACTGCCGCTTCGGCGACCCCGAGACCCAGCCGATCATGCTGCGCCTGCGCGCCGACCTCGCCGAGCTGTGCCTGGCCGGGGCCCGCGGCGAGCTGGCCGGCCATGCCTGCGACTGGGACCCGCGTGCCGCGGTGGGCGTGGTGCTGGCCGCCGGGGGCTACCCGGGCAGCTACCGCAAGGGAGATGCCATCGAGGGGCTCGAGGCCGCCGAGGCCACCGGCTGCAAGGTCTTCCATGCCGGCACCGCCGAGGATTCACAGGGCCGGGTGGTCACCGCCGGGGGGCGGGTGCTCTGCGTCACTGCCCTGGGGGACGGCGTGGGGGCGGCCCGCGACCTGGCCTATCAGGGGGTGGCCGAGATCGCCTGGCCCGACGTGCTCTACCGCCGCGACATCGCCCACCGGGCCATCGCCCGGGAGCGCGATGACGCTTGATGGCGTGCGGTGCCGATACAACAAGATCAGGAGCGAGGATGGAGCGTGTCAGACTGAGCTTTCCCACGGATGACGTGGTGCACCGTCACCCGCTGACGGTGCGCATCACCGACATGAACTACGGTCGCCACCTGGGCCACGATGCCCTGGTGTCACTGCTGCACGAGGCCCGCGTGGCGGCCCTCGCCTCGCGGGACCTTCGCGAGTGGGACCTCGGCGGCTATCCCTGCGTGGCGGCGGATCTCGCCGTGCAGTACCAGGCCGAGACGCGCTGGCCCGATGCCCTGGTGGTCGAGACGGCCATCCCCGAGCCGGGACGCAAGGCGATCGGCGTCTACCATCGCATCCTGCGCGAGGCCGATGGCGTGACGGTGGCCACGGCGCGGATCAACCTGATGCTGGTCGATCCGCAAAGCGGCCGACCGGTGGCGATCCCGGCCGACGTGCGGTATGCCCTGGCAGGAGCGAACTGATGTCCCGGGAGTATCCGATCATCGCCCTGACCGGCTCCTCCGGTGCCGGCACCACCACGGTGAAGCGTACCTTCGAGCGGATGTTCGCCCGGGAGGCGGTGCATGCCGCCTTCGTCGATGGCGATGCCTTCCACCGCTACACCCGCCAGGAACTGGCGCGGCTCCTCCTCGACGAGCCCGAGCGCAAGGACGAGCTTTCCCACTTCGCCGTGGAGGCCAATCTGCTCGACCGGCTCGAGGCGCTGTTCCAGGAGTACGGTGAGCATGGCAATGGCACCTACCGCCACTATATCCATGCCGAAGACAAGCAGATGATCGAAGCCGGCTACCAGGTGGGCACCTTCACCGAATGGCAGTCGCTGCCCTGCGGCACCGACCTGCTGTTCTACGAGGGCCTGCACGGGGGGCTGGTCACTGCCGAGCTCGACATCGCCCGCCACGTTGACCTGCTGGTAGGGGTGGCGCCCACCATGAACCTGGAGTGGATCCAGAAGATCGATCGCGACATGCGTCACCGTGGCTACTCCCAGGAGGCTGTGATCGATACCATCCTGGGGCGCATGGACGACTACGTGCGCTACATCCAGCCGCAGTTCTCGCGTACCCATATCAATTTCCAGCGGGTGCCTACGGTGGATACCTCCAACCCCTTCGAGGTGCAGGACATCCCCACCGATGCCGAGTCCTTCGTGGTGATCCGCTTTCGCGACCCGGCCACGGTGGACTTCCCCTACCTGCTGGCGATGATCCAGGATGCCTTCATGAGCCGCCCGCACACCCTGGTGGTGCCGGGGTCACGGCTGTCGCTGGCCATGGAGCTGATCCTGGGACCGCTGGTCCGCCACCTGCTCGCCCAGCGGCGCTTCCGTTGACCCGAGACCCGACCGGAGGAACGACCCCCATGGATTGCCTGTTCTGCAAGATCATCGATCGCGAGATTCCCGCCGACATCGTCTATGAGGACGATGCGGTGCTGGCCTTCAACGACATCAATCCCCAGGCACCCACCCACATGCTGATCGTGCCCAAGCAGCATATCGCCACCCTCAACGACATCGAGGAGGACGACCTGGCGCTGGTCGGCCGACTGCAGTACACCGCCGCGCAGCTGGCGGCGGAGAAGGGCTTTGCCGAGGAGGGCTACCGGGTGGTAATGAACTGCAATGACCAGGGTGGTCAGACCGTCTATCATATTCACATGCACCTGATGGGCGGTCGTCGCTTCACTTGGCCGGCTGGCTAGCTGGCGCTCTGCGGCTCGCGCCGCGCGCGACAGGCGTACGACGCATCTGGTGCATTCTCGAGAGACCCGCCATGCCCCGTTCCCTTTCCCGCACCGACAACCTCATCCACCAGTTCGATACCGTGCTGAGGACCCTGGTGCCCCATGCGGCCGCGCCCTCGCGTCCGTCGCCGGCGACCCCGGAGATCCATGACGAGCCGCTGAGCGACGCGGAGCGCCGGCACGCCGCCGGGCTGATGCGCATCAACCACACCGGCGAGGTGTGTGCCCAGGCCCTCTATCAGGGCCAGGGATGCACCGCCAAGCTGCCGGAGGTGCGCGACCAGATGGAGCAGGCCGCCCAGGAGGAGATCGACCACCTGGCCTGGTGCGATACCCGTCTGCAGGAACTGCATGACCGGCCCAGCCTGCTTAACCCGCTGTTCTACGCGGCTTCCTTCAGTCTCGGTGCCACGGCCGGCGCGGTGGGCGACCGGATCAGCCTGGGTTTCGTGGCCGCCACCGAGGAGCAGGTGGGCCACCATCTGGAGGAGCACCTGGTCAAGCTGCCGCCGGGTGACCAGCGCTCACGGGCGGTGCTGCGCCAGATGGCCATCGACGAGGCCCACCATGCCCAGCTGGCCCTGGAGGCCGGTGGCGCCCGCTTCCCCGCGCCGGTCAAGCTGGGCATGAAGCTCATGTCGAAGGTGATGACCAAGAGCGTCTATCGACTGTAAGCGCCGAGTTGCTCAGTGACGGGCGGCAGGTGTCGAGGAAGCCGACGAGAAACCCCGCAGGATGTCGAGTCCGGCGGGGTTACGTCGTTTAAATCGGCATCGGCAGTGACATCATCCTGCGGCGCTCGGCGCCTACTCTTCGACGATGGTGAAGGAGTGGGTCATCTCGACCCCGCCCTTGACCAGCATGATGGAGGCGCTGCAGTACTTCTCGGCGGAGAGCTCCACGGCACGGGCCACCTGCTTTTCCTTCAGTCCCTTGCCGCTGACGGTGAAGTGCACGTGGATCCTGGTGAAGACGCTGGGGACCTCGTCGGCGCGCTCGGCCTCGAGGCTGGCCACGCAGTCGGTGACGTCGGCGCGGGCCTTGTCCAGGATATTGAGAATGTCGAAGGAGGTGCAGGCGCCCATGCCCATCAGCAGCATCTCCATGGGCCGCGGGCCGGTGTTGCGGCCGCCGTGGTCGGGCGGGCCGTCGATGACCACGCTGTGGCCGCTGCCGCTCTCGGCGACGAATTGGCGTCCATCGGTCCATTTCACGCTGGCTTTCATGGGATCGGCTTCCTTCAGTTGAATTCGCAGGTCAGGCAGCATAGCAGCTGCGGCTCCTGTGCTCAGCCTCGGTGCATTACTCGAATATCGCTTGAGGCTTTATCGGCGACGGGCCTGCGAGGGGGCGCTGTGAACCCCTCCCTGGGCGCTACCGATGCCCTGCTGCGCTCTCGCGTCCCGCTCCGCTTGCAGGACCGGTGCTGGCCATCCGTGGCCAGCCCGTTCGGAGCAGTGCTCCTCACCCCTGGCATAGGCCCCCTCTTCGGCCTGTCCCCGACGCCTCTCGCTTCGGTTCACTGCTTGTGCCTTGCCTGCAGCCACTGTTCTAGTGCCGCCAGCCGCTCGGGCGTGCCCACATCGATCCAGGCGCCGCGGTGGTGATGGCCGCCGATGCGCCCCTCGGCCATGGCGCGCCTGAGCAGCGGCGCCAGGGCGAAGGCACCGGGCGCCTCGTGGGCCACCAGCGCGGGGTCGAGCAGGCTGATGCCGGCGAAGGTCAGCCGTGGCTCGCCCTCGGCGTGCACCCGGCCACCGGCGTCCAGGTGGAAGTCGCCCTGCGGATGGTGGTCGGGGTTGTCCACCAGCACCAGCCGGGCCAGGTCGTCGCCCAGCGCGGGCAGTGCCGCCGGCTCCAGGTCGCACCAGACGTCGCCGTTGACCAGCAGGAAGGGGGACTGGCCGAGCAGGGACAGCGCCTGGCGGATGCCGCCACCGGTCTCCAGCGGTCTCGCCTCCCGGCTCCAGGCGATGTGCATCCCGAAGGCGGCGCCGTCACCCAGCGCCGCGACGATCTGCTCGGCGCGGTAGCTGACGTTGATGACCACCTCGCTGATGCCGCTCGCCCGCAGGCGTTCGAGGTGGTGGACGATCAGCGGCTTGCCGCCCACCTCGAGCAGCGGCTTGGGGCAGTGGTCGGTGAGCGGGCGCATGCGGGTGCCGAGCCCTGCGGCCAGGATCATCGCCCTCATGCGCCGGCCTCCAGGCGCGCCGCCAGTGCCGGGCGGAAGGTGTCGACGAGCCAGGTCTTCAGGCCCGCGTGACCGGGCAGGTCGGCGAGGCTGTCCTCCAGATGGCCGAGGAAGTGCGGCAGCCGCTCGAGGTAACCCTCGCGGGCGTCGCGGAGGGTCAGCCGGCAGAAGATGCCGAGCACCTTGAGCGCGCGCTGGGCGGCCATGGCCTGTGCCTGGCGATGGAAGGTCGCGGCGTCGACATCGCCGAGGAGCCTGCCGTCGGCGACGGCGCGCACTCGGAAGGCCTCCACCCAGGCGGCGAATCGGGCCGGGGGGAATCGGCAGTAACGACCGCGCAGCAGCGAGATCAGGTCGTAGCTGAGCGGTCCGGCCACGGCATCCTGGAAGTCGATCAGGTGCAGGGCCTCGTCCTGCACCATCAGGTTCATGGCGTCGAAGTCGCGATGCACCGCAACCACCGGCTGGGCCAGGGCCTCGGCGATCAGGACCTCGCGCAGTGCCGCCCAGCCCGGCGGGGCGGCCATGTCCAGCCACTCCCCGAGGCACCAGTCGGGGAAGAGGTCGAGCTCGCGGCCGAGCAGGGCGGCGTCATAGGCGGGCAGCCCCTCGACGGGGGCGCGATTCTGCAGCGCGTGGATCAGCTCGAGGGCGCGTTCGTGCCAGGCCAGGGTCGCGGGGGCATCATCGCCCTGGAAGCACTCCTGCAGCGGGGTGTCGCCCAGGTCGTCGAGCTCGATGAAGCCCTGTGCCAGGTCGACGCCATGCACGGCGGGCACGGGCAGGCCGGCCGAGCGCCAATGCTCGGCGATGGCCACGAAGGGACGGCTGTCCTCCCGGTCGGGCGGGGCATCCATCAGCATGCGGGTGGTGCCGTCGGGCAGTTGCAGGCGGAAGTAGCGCCGGAAGCTGGCGTCGCCGGCAGCGAGTCGCACCGCGATGGCGGACGCCGGCAGCGCGTGCCGGCGGGCAGCCCACTGGCGCAGCCGTTCCGGTCGCGTGGTGTCGGTGGCCTCTGGCATCGTCGTCTGGCTCCTTGTGTGAGAGGCGGGTGCGGTTGACGGCCCCCTGGAGGCCCCGCATGCTGAGTTCCCGACTTCGTCGGCGATGGCAGGGGCCCATGCCGGCAGGACAGGCCGGATGCGGCCTGTATAATACCGATTCACCCCGCCAAGGACATCGTGGAGCATGGGCAAGCGACTCTCGTGGACATGGACGGCCCTGGCAGGCCTGGTCTGTACCGGCCTGGCGAGCGGCCCCCTCGGGGCGGCGCCGCCCGAGCCGCTGCCGGCCGACCAGCTGGACTGGCAGCCCTGGGGCGAGGCGCGCCCCGCCGACGCGCTGTGTCGCGGCCGCTACGTGATGCCGGACTACCGGCTGCCGCCGCCACCCGGCGAGAAGGTCGCCAGCGAGTCCGACAGCGCCGACTACGGGGAGGATGGCGAGACGCGCCTCGGTGGCGAGGTGCTGCTGCGCCGCGGCAATGCCCAGCTCGAGGCGCCAAGGGTGCGCGTGCCCGGCAGTCGCGAGACCGCCTATGCCGAGGGGCCCCTGGCGCTGCGCGACAGCGGCCTGCTGGTGCGCGGTGACGCGGCCGAACTGTCGCTGAACAGCGATGCCGCCAGCATCGACACGGCCCACTACGTGGCGCATGAGCAGCGCCTGCGCGGCGATGCGGTACGCCTGGCGCGCCTCGAGGATGGCCGCTATCGCCTCACCGAGGCAAGCTTCACCACCTGCGAGCCGGGCAGCGACCTCTGGCGCCTGGTGGGCAATGATATCCTGCTCGACCGCGAGCGCGGCGTCGGCACCGCGACCCATGCCCGTCTGGAGATGGGCAAGGTGCCGGTCTTCTACTGGCCCTGGGTGCGCTTCCCCCTCGACGAGCGTCGCCAGACCGGCTTCCTGTGGCCGATGATCGGGCTCTCCACCGACTCGCTGGACTATGCCCAGCCCTTCTACTGGAACATCGCCCCGAACCATGACGCCACGATCACGCCGCGCTGGATCAGCGACCGCGGCCTTCTGCTGGGCGGCGAGTACCGCTACCTGTTCGAGCAGGATGCGGGGCAGGTCGAGGGCGCCTACATCGCCGATGACCGCGCCGCGGGAGACGATGCCTCCGATGCTTCCACGCTGGAGAACGGCGATGCCCGCTGGTACCTCGACTATCGCCATGCGGGCCGCTTCGATGCCCGCACCCGCTACCGGCTGCGCTATGGGGCGGCCAGCGACGGGCGCTACTTCGACGACTTCGGGCGTGGCTTCGGCGATGGCGATACCGGCAGCATGCCGCGGCTCGCCCGGCTCGACCACCGTGGCGACGTCTGGCAGCTGCAGGCCAGGGCCCAGGGCTACCAGAAGCTCGACGACCCGCTGCTCCAACGCGACAAGCCCTTCTACCGGCTGCCCAGCCTGACCGCCAACGCCCGCTGGTCCCAGGACGGCGGCTTCTACCAGCAGTGGCGCTCCAACCTGACGTACTTCTGGCGTGATGTGAATGCCGATGAGCAGGGCATCTATGAAGTCGGGGACCGGCGCCTGAGGATCCCCATCGCCGAGGCGGCCAACGGTACCCGGCTGCACCTCTCGCCGGCCACCGGCTGGCGGCTCGACGAGAGCTGGGGTCACCTGGAACCGCGCATCGAGTGGCTCGCCACCGCCTACCAGCTCGACTACGGCGAGCGCGAGACCGAGCGCGACGAGGGCCTCACCCGCAGCGTGCCGGTCGGCACAATCGACGGGGGCCTGGTGTTCGAGCGGGAACTGGACCTGGGCGGGCGCGGCTATCGCCAGACCCTGGAGCCGCGCATCAACTACGCCTATGTGCCGGCGCGCGACCAGACCGAGTTCCCGAACTTCGACACCGCCGAACAGGCCTTCTCCTGGAACCAGCTCTGGTCGCCCTACCGCTTCACCGGGAGCGACCGGGTGGGCGACCTCAATCGCGTCTCCCTGGGGCTCGAGTCGCGGCTGCTGGCCGATGCTACCGGGCGCGAGCGGCTCTCGGTGGGGGTGGGGCAGGCCTACTACCTGGAGGATCGCACCATCGACATGGCGGGGGATCCGGATACCCTGCCGCCCGAGTCGAACTTCCAGCGCTACTATCGGGCGACGCGAGACCGCTCGCCACTGGTCACCCGGGTCGACTGGCAGCTCACCGACCACTGGCGCTCGCGCTGGCAGTGGCTCTATGACGACCACCTCGAGCAGACCGAGAGCACCTCGCTGGCCCTGCAGTATCGCGCCGATGCCGGCCACGTGGTGAACTTCGGCTATCGCTGGCAACTCGAAGGCTTCGACCCGTCCCAGGAGGACGAGGACGTGGTCAACTACAACCGCGAGGAGTACGACCTCTCGTTCGCCTGGAAGGCCAGCCGCCGCGTGGACCTGATCGGCCGGTTGCTCTACGACAACACCAACGACCGTGCCCTGGAGCAGCTGGCGGGTGTCCAGTGGAACGACTGCTGCTATGGTCTGCAGCTGGTCTGGCGCGAGTGGATCGACGACAACGACACCGCGAACACCATCGAGGATGACCTCACCGACCGGGGGGTCTTCCTGCGCTTCGTGTTCAAGGGGCTGGGCGGCGTCGGCGGCGAGGCCGACAGCTACTTCGAGGAGGCGATCCCGGGCTATCGGGCCACCGCCCTCGGCCGGCCTTGAGACATTTGACAATGACGAGAGGAAAGAGAGACATGCGCAGTCGACGTATCGCCACCCTGGCGCTGGCCCTGTGCCTTGCCTCCCTGCCCCTGGCAGGGCAGGCGCAGGAAGCCGGTTCCCCGGATTCCCCGCCGCAGGGTCGCCAGACGCTGGATCGCATCGTGGCGGTGGTCAACGATGGCGCCATCATGCAGAGCGAACTCGAGGAGCGCGTCGCCCAGACGCGCAGCCAGATCGCCGGCCAGCAGCAGGAGGTGCCGCCCGAGGGGGTCCTGCGCGAGCAGGTCCTGGATCGCATGATCGTCGAGGAGATCCAGCTGCAGATGGCCCGTGACGCCAACCTTAGCGTCGACGACACCGAGCTCAACGGCCAGGTGCGGACCATCGCCGAGAACAATGGCATGACGCTGGACCAGTTCGCCGATGCCCTCGAGGCCGATGGCCTCTCGCTCTCCGTGGTCCGTGACCAGGTCCGCCGCGAATTGATGATGCGCCAGCTGCAGCAACGCCAGGTGGCCAGTCGCGTCAACATCTCCGAGCGGGAGGTGGACCGCTTCATGGAGCAGCAGGGTGCCAGCCGCGAGCAGGCCCGCCAGGCGCTGTTCCAGCGCAAGGTCAACGCCGAGATGGAGGAGTGGGTCCAGGAGATCCGCAGCCGCGCCTTCGTCGACAACCGCCTCGCGGAGCGTTGATGGTATCGCGCGACGCACCGGTACTGGCCCTGACCTGCGGCGAGCCGGCGGGCATCGGGCCGGAACTGGCGGTGATGCTGGCCGCCGACGGGGGGCCCGCCGCCCGGGTGGTGGCAGTGGGCGACCCGGTCCTGCTGGCCGAGCGTGCCGCAATGCTCGACCGCCGGGTGGAGATCCGGGTGCTCGCGCCCGATGAGCCCCCGCCGGTGGCGCGACGCGGCCTGCTGCCGGTGTGGCCCGTGGCGCTGCGAACCCCCTCGCACCCCGGCCGTCTCGACCCAGCCAATGCCGGCCATGTCCTCGAGACCCTGGACGTGGCGATCGACGCCTGCCGGTCCGGCCGGGCCGACGGCATGGTCACGGCCCCGCTGCACAAGGGCGTGATCCTGGATGCAGGCCATGCCGGCTTCACCGGCCACACCGAGTACCTGCGCGATGCCTGCGGGGTGGCGGAGGTGGTGATGATGCTCGCCACCGACAGCGCCCTGCATGCCCGCGAGGCGGGCTGGCGGGGCGAGGCGGCCCTGAGGGTGGCACTGGCCACCACGCACCTGCCGCTACGCGAGGTGGCCGACACCATCACCGCGCCCCGGCTCGAACGCCTGCTGCGCATCCTCCACGCCGACCTGCAGCGCTGGTTCGGCATCACGGCGCCGCGCATCGCCGTCTGCGGGCTCAATCCCCATGCCGGGGAGGGCGGCCACCTGGGCCGCGAGGAGCTCGACGTGATCATTCCGGCCCTGGAGGGCCTGCGGGCCGAGGGGCTGGCCCTTGACGGGCCCCTGCCCGCCGATACCTTGTTCACCCCGCGTCACCTCGAGGGCGTCGATGCGGTGCTGGCCATGTACCATGACCAGGGGCTGCCGGTCTTGAAGTATGCCGGCTTCGGCCGCGCCGCCAATATCACCCTGGGGTTGCCGCTGGTGCGCACCTCGGTGGACCACGGCACGGCCCTCGACCTGGCCGGCACGGGGCGCGCCGATCTCGGCAGCCTGCGGGTCGCGGTGGCCCTGGCCGCCGAGATGGCCGGCCGCGGGGTATAGCCGATCTGGAGGAGCGCCGGGGACAGGCTGAAGAGCAGGTCCTACGCCAGGGGTGAGGAGCATTGCTCCGAACGGGCTGGCCATGGATGGCCAGCACCGGACCTGCAAGCGGAGCGGGACGCGAGAGCGCCGCAGGGCGTCGGTAGCGTACAGGGATGTATTCACAGCGCCTGCTCGTAAGCCTGTCGCCGGAAAAGCTCCGTGCACGGAAATAGCTCAAGACCCTAGTGATAGAAGGACACCCCTGAATGGCATCCCGCTCCCCGGTTCACCGGGCCCGCAAGCGCTTCGGCCAGAACTTCCTGCGCGACCCCGGCGTCATCTCGCGCATCGTGCGGGCCATCGGGCCCCGCCCCGGCGACCGGCTGGTGGAGATTGGCCCCGGCCAGGGGGCGCTGACCGAACCGCTGCTCGAGGCGGCCGGTGGCCATCTCGAGGTGATCGAGCTCGACCGGGACCTGATTCCCGGCCTGCGCGTGCAGTTCTTCGACAAGCCCGGCTTCGTCATCCACGAGGGCGACGCCCTGAAGGTGGACTTCCGGGCCCTGAGGGGCGACGGGGCGGCGCTGCGGGTGGTGGGCAACCTGCCCTACAATATCTCCACGCCGCTGATCGTACACCTGCTGGAAGCCGGCGATGCCGTGGCCGACATGCACTTCATGCTGCAGAAGGAGGTGGTGGAGCGCCTGGCCGCTGTCCCGGGCGGCCCCGACTGGGGGCGCCTCTCGGTGATGGCCCAGTACCACTGCCGGGTCGACGCGCTGTTCACGGTGCCGCCGGAGGCCTTCGTGCCGCGCCCCAGGGTGGAGTCGGCCATCGTGCGCCTCACCCCCCACCGCGCCCTCCCGCATCCGGCCCGTGACGAGGGACTGCTCTTCACCCTGGTGCGCGAGGCCTTCGGCCAGCGGCGCAAGACCCTGCGCAACAATCTCAAGGGGCGCATCGACGCCGCGACCCTCGAGGCGCTGGAGATCGATCCGGGGCGGCGCCCCCAGACGCTCAGCGTCGAGGAGTTCGTGCGTATCGCCAACCATCTGGCCGCGGCCGAAGGAGACGCCTCATGACCCTGACCATCCCGGAAGGGCTCGACCATGCCATCCGCGTCGACGTGGCGCCGGATTTCCGCATCGAGGAGTCCGCGCCCGACGAGCAGCGCTTCGTCTTCAGCTATACCGTCACGGTGCACAACACCTCCCGGCACAGCGTTCAGCTGCTCGCCCGCTACTGGAAGATCACCCAGGGCAGCGGCAAGGTGCAGGAGGTGCGTGGCAAGGGGGTGGTGGGCCAGCAACCGATGATCGGACCCGGCCAGACCTTTCGCTACACCAGCCGGGCGATTCTCGACGGCCCGGTGGGGGTGATGGAGGGCACCTATACCTGCGTCGACACCGCCAGCCAGCGTCCCTTCGAGGTGGCCGTTGCCCCCTTCCGGCTGGCCGGGCCCAACCAGGTGCACTGACTCCACCGATCCGACCCTATCTCACTGACCCCGGGGGGCCGCGATGACCACCTATGCCATCGGCGATCTGCAGGGCTGTCACGACGAGTTCGTCGCCCTGCTCGAACAACTCGATTTCGACCCGCGTCGCGACCATCTGTGGCTGGCCGGCGACTTGGTCAACCGCGGCCCCGAGTCGCTTGCCTGCCTGCGCGAGGTGATGGCGCTGGGCGAGTCCGCCACCACCGTGCTCGGCAACCACGACCTGCACCTGCTGGCGGTGGCCCGCGGAGGCGCCCGCGAGAACCGCAAGGACACGCTCTCGACCATCCTGGCCGCCCCGGACCGCGAGCGCCTGCTCGACTGGCTGCAGTCGCGCCCGTTGCTGGTGCGCCGGTGCGCCGGGGAGCAGGGCGATACCGTCATGACCCACGCCGGCCTGCTGCCGCAGTGGTCGGTGGAGCAGGCCGCAGGGCTGGCCAGCGAGGCGGGGTCGCGCCTCACGGGCGAGCGGGCCGGCGCCTTTCTCGAGCGGATGTACGGCAACGCCCCGGCCTGCTGGCGCGATGACCTCGACGGCATCGACCGCCTGCGGATGATCATCAACGTCTTCACCCGCATGCGCTTCATCGATGCCGCCGGCTGTCTCGACTTCGCCGCCAAGGAGGGCCTCGACAGTGCACCGCCCGGCTTTGCCCCCTGGTTCCAGTTTCCTCGCGACGACGACCCCTGGCTGCTGTTCGGCCACTGGGCGGCGCTGCAGGGCGAGACGCCGGCGAGCCGGGTACGCGCCGAGGCGCTGGACACCGGCTGCGTCTGGGGCAGCCGCTTGACCGCCCTGGACCTCGGGAGCGGCAGGCGCATCAGTGTCCCGAGCCGCCAGCGCTGAGTCCCACCCCTTTCCGACCATGAGGCTGCCATGACGACCTTCCAGCATCTCGATATCCCGACCCTGGCCGGCTGGTTCGCCGAGCGACGCGAGCTGGCGCTGGTCGATATCCGCGACCCGCAGAGCTTCGCCCAGGGCCATATCCCCGGTAGCCGCCGCCTGGACAACGACACGGTCGGCGCCTTCATCGAGGAGGCGTCACGCGAGACGCCCCTGGTGGTGGTCTGCTACCACGGTCACTCCAGCCAGCAGGCGGCGGCCTGGCTGGCCGGCCAGGGCTTCGCCGAGGTCTACAGCCTCGACGGCGGCTTCACCGACTGGCAGCTTCGCCACCCCGACCGCGTGGAGCGCTGAACCATGGCCGCGGTCGAGGATCCGCACCTGCAGGGGCTCGAGGTCTACCGGGTCGGCGGGGCGGTGCGCGACGCCCGGCTTGGCTGGCCGGTCAAGGACACCGACTGGGTGGTGGTGGGGGCCACGCCGGAGGAGATGCGCCGGCGCGGCTTCAAGCCGGTGGGGCGCGACTTCCCGGTCTTCCTGCACCCCGAGAGCCACGAGGAGTTCGCCCTGGCGCGCACCGAGCGCAAGTCCGGTCACGGCTACACCGGCTTCGTGGTGCATGCCAGTCCCGAGGTGACCCTCGAGGAGGACCTGGCGCGCCGTGACCTGACCATCAACGCCATGGCCGAGACCCCGGAGGGAGAGCTGGTCGACCCTCACGGTGGCCTGGCCGACCTGGAGGCGCGCCGGCTGCGCCATGTCTCCTCGGCCTTCGTCGAGGACCCCCTGCGGGTGCTGCGCACGGCGCGCTTCCTCGCCCGCTACGCCGGCCTGGGCTTCGTCATCGCCGAGCCGACGCGGCGGCTGATGCGTGAGCTGGTGGAGAGCGGCGAGCTGGCCCATCTGGTGGCCGAGCGGGTCTGGGCCGAGACCGAGAAGGCGCTGGGCGAGCCCTGGCCGGAGGTCTACTTCCAGGTGCTGGACGACTGTGGCGCCCTGGCGGTATTGATGCCGGAGCTGGCGGCCGACCCGTCGGCCCTCGACGAGGCGCTGGGGCGCCTGCACCGCTTGCCGGAGGACATCGAGGCCGAGTCACAGGCCCGCTGGCGCTGGGCGCGGCTGGTGGAGCACCTGGATGACGAGGACCGCGACGCCCTGGCCGAGCGGTTGCGCCTGCCCCGCGCCCATCAAGAGCTGGCCGGCCAGGCGGCCCGTACCCGTTCCCTGCTGGCTCGGGTGGCGCGGCACGGCCTGGACGGGGCCCGGGTGATGGCCTGGCTCGACGGCATCGACGCATGGCGCCGCGGCGACCGGGTGGCGCCGTTGATCAGCCTGGTGAGCCTGGAGGACCCGGGGCTGGCGGCGGACCTGGCCCTGGCATGGCGCCTGGCCCAGCAGATCCTGCCGAAGGCCCTGGTGGCCGAGGGCTACCGGGGGCGCGAACTGGGCGAGGAGCTGGCGCGGCGGCGCTGGGAGGCCATCGACGGCGCCCTCGCCAGCGCCGGGACGAGGTCCTGAGGCTCAGTCCGGCGCGGAGATGCCTCGGCCCTGCCAGACGAACTCCACCGGCCAGAGACGCTGCTGGCCGGTCTCGAAGGCATCCCAGTGGGCACGGTAGGTCCTGGCGGTAAGCGGATGACGGGCCTCGGGCAGCAGCTCGGCCAGCGGCTTCAGCACGAAGGCGTGGTGTAGGATCTCGCCACGGGGCAGCTCGACGTCGTCGTGGCGGCCGGTCAGGTCGCCCACGGTGAGCAGGTCGATGTCCAGGGTCCGGGGGCTGAACTTGGGGACCCCCTCGCGGCGGCCGTTGGCGAACTCCAGTCGCTTGCACCAGGCCTGCAGTTCGCCCACGGGACGGTCGCTGTCGAAGGCCACCACCAGGTTGTAGAAGTTGCGACCATCCTCGAAGCCCACGGGCTCGCTCTCGAAGACCCGCGAGATGACAAGCGGGCCGAAAGTCTCGGCCAGGGCATCCAGGCAGATCCGCACATGGCGCTCGCGCTCGATGTTGCTGCCGATGCTGACGGTGATTTGCGCCATCAGTCGCTCCCTGTCCGCTGGCCGCGCTCGATACAGACGCCCACCGCCGCGGCGGCAGGCACGGCGCCGGGCTTGCGCACGGTGAGGCGCAGCCAGGGGATGGCGAATTCGTCACGCAGGGTCTCGGCCAGGCGCTCGGCGAAGGTCTCCACCAGGGCGACGTCATGCTCGTCGGCGAAGGCGGCGATGCGCTCGCTGATGGCGGCGTAGTCCAGGGTCAGGCCGATGTCGTCACCGGCCGCCGCGGGGCGGATATCGGTGCCCAGTGCCAGGTCGAGCCGCAGCGTCTGGGTGATGGCACGCTCCCAGTCGTAGACGCCGATCACGGTGTCCACCTCGAGCGCTTCGATCAGCACAAGATCCATCGGGGGTCCCCGGGCCAGTGAAGGTTGCGGACCGGGCGATGCACAGGGTCCGCCTGCAGGCGCCCGATTGTACGCCAGCCAGGCCTCGGGCGACACCGGGGGGCGCGCCGGCCTGTCCCGCGCCGCCCATGGCTGGCACAATCACGGTTTCACCCCACAGGAGGCCGCCCGTGGAGGCGCCACTCGACCTCATCCTGCCGCTGGTGGCGATCGGCTATCTGAGCGGTACCTGGCTCGGCGCCCTGACGGTGTGCCGCCTGGCCGGCGTGGGGGACCCGCGGCTGGCCGGCTCCTGCAATCCGGGGTTCTCCAATGTCCTGCGCCTGCACGGTCGTCGCCTGGCCCTGGCCACCCTGGTGGTGGACGTGGCCAAGGGCATGCCGGTGCTGTGGTTGGCCATGTGGCTCGGCCTGCCGCCCTGGGGGCTGGGGCTGGTCGGGCTAGGCGTGTTGCTGGGCCACAGCTACCCGGCCTGGCACCGCTTCCGGGGCGGCAAGGGCGTGGCCAGTGCCTTCGGCGTGATGCTGGTGCTCACGCCCTGGGTGGCGCTCTGCTGTGCGGCCCTCTGGATGCTGCTGGCCTGGCGGGTGCGGACGGCAGCCGTCGCCTCCCTGGCCAGTGCCGCCATGGCACCGCTGGCCAGCCTCTGGCTGGCCCCGGAGTTCGCTGGCGTGGTGATCGTCTTCACCCTGCTGGTGCTGGCGCGCCACGTGCTCAATATCCGCCGTCTTGGCAGGGGTGACGAGCCGGGGCTCTGAGCTGCTCGGCTTCGCCAGGGGCTTGAAAGCTGGAAGAGCGGCGCTTCGCGCCTGGAAGCCGGAAGCTTGAAGAATGCGTCTTTTACCTGGGCCACATCAAGCTGCCTTCCAGCAGCTTTCAGCTTACGGCTTGCGTAGCGTATCCATCGGCCAGCGCGGTACCGCCTGCATGATGCCGGTCTCGTCATGCTCGCCGGCCAGCAGGCGCTGGGCGCTGTGACCATGGAGAGGGCAATCATGGCGAAAGTCAGGCGGTGAGGGTGCCTCGAGAGTATCCATCGGCCAGCGTGGTACCGCCTGCATGATGCCGGTCTCGTCGTGCTCGCCGGCCAGCAGGCGCTGGGCGCTGTGACCATGGAGAGGGCAATCATGGCGAAAGTCAGGCGGTGACGGGTGCCTCGAGAGTCTCCATCGGCCAGCGTGGCACCGCCTGCATGATGCCGGTCTCGTCATGCTCGCCGGCCAGCAGGCGCTGGGCGCTGTGACCATGGAGAGGGCAATCATGGCGAAAGTCAGGCGGTGACGGGTGCCTCGAGAGTCTCCATCGGCCAGCGTGGCACCGCCTGCATGATGCCGGTCTCGTCATGCTCGCCGGCCAGCAGGCGCTGGGCGCCGACATAGGCAATCATCGCGCCGTTGTCGGTGCAGAAGCGCCCGCGTGGGTAGTAGGCCCGGGCGTCTCGCTTGGCGCACTCCCGCTCCAGGCGTTCGCGCAACCGCACGTTGGCGCTGACGCCACCGGCCACTACCAGGCGCTTGAGGCCGGTCGCGTCCAGCGCGCGGCGGCACTTGATCACCAGGGTATCGACCACTGCTTCCTCGAAGGCGCGGGCGACGTCGGCGCGTGCCTGGTCGTCGAGGCCGCTAGCCTGCTCGAGTTGGCGGATGGCGGTCAGGGTGTGGGTCTTGAGCCCCGAGAAGCTGAAGTCGAGTCCCGGGCGGTCGGTCATCGGTCGCGGGAAGCGGAAGCGGCCGGGGTCACCGGCCTCGGCCAGCTTCGCGACATGGGGGCCGCCGGGGTAGTCGAGGCCCAGCATCTTGGCCGCCTTGTCGAAGGCCTCGCCGGCGGCGTCGTCCACCGACTCGCCGAGCAGGCGATACTGGCCCAGACCGCGCACCTCGACCAGTTGGGTATGGCCGCCGGAGACCAGCAGGGCGACGAAGGGGAAGTCGGGGGGCTCGTCCTCCAGCATGGGGGCCAGCAGGTGGCCCTCCATGTGGTGGACGCCGAGCACCGGGATCTCCAGCGCCCGGGCCATGCCATGGGCGGTGCTGGCCCCCACCATCAGTGCACCGACCAGCCCGGGGCCGGCGGTGTAGGCGATGGCATCGAGCCCGGTGCGTGCCAGGCCGGCGTCGTCCAGCACCTGCTGGATCAGCGGCAGCAGGCGGCGGGTATGGTCCCGGGAAGCGAGCTCCGGGACCACGCCGCCGTACTCGGCGTGCATGGCGATCTGGCTGTAGAGGGCGTCGGCCACGAGGCCGCGCTCGGTGTCGAAGAGGGCGACGCCGGTCTCGTCGCAGGAGGTCTCGATGCCCAGTACGCGCATGGTGATGGCTCGGTGGTACGTGGAAGGCGGCATTCTACGCCTTTTGCCCCGCAGGCGCAGTGCGGAAACGATTTGCACGCGTCCGGTGTGGCGACTAGAATACTGTCCGCTGCAAGACTGGGTCGTGCACCCAGGAGTGGCCTTCCGCCTTTCACGCATCGTTCCGGTTCGCCAGGCGATTCCGGCGATCGTTGCGTGATGGCGAGTGGTCCTCGCAAGGTGTGCGTACAAACCGAACTCAAGTTACCCAAGGTAGGTGAGTGCTTAATGCCTTCTGTCAAAGTACGTGATAACGAGCCGTTTGACGTCGCGCTGCGTCGCTTCAAGCGTTCCTGTGAAAAAGCCGGTGTTCTCTCGGAAGTGCGTCGTCGCGAGCAGTACGAGAAGCCGACCGCAGAGCGCAAGCGCAAGGCGGCCGCGGCCGTCAAGCGCCATGCCAAGAAGCTTCAGCGTGAGCGCAAGCGTTTCGAACGGCTCTATTGATCCGTACTGGAGTCGGTAGGGGCATCCGGCCCCTGTCGTCTCAAGAGGGACGCCAAGCGGCCGCCTAACGGTGGCCGCTTGTTTTTCGTCGCCTCTCCCGTCCTACGCAGGGTGCCCGAATGTCCGGCCAGATTCCCCAGCGCTTCATCGATGACCTCCTGGCCCGTGTCGACGTGGTCGAGGTGGTCGGCGAGCGCGTGAAGCTGAAGAAGGCCGGGCGTAACCATTCGGGTCTCTGCCCCTTCCATCAGGAGAAGTCGCCGTCGTTCACCGTCAGCGCCGACAAGCAGTTCTACCACTGCTTCGGCTGCGGCGCCCACGGCAATGCCCTGCGTTTCCTGATGGAGCACGAGAACCTGCGCTTCCCCGAGGCGGTGGAACAGCTCGCCGCGCGCCTGGGCATGGAGGTGCCGCGTGAAGGGGCCGACGACCCGCACGCCCAGGCCCGCGAGCGCAAGCGCAAGGAGGGGGTCAACCTGCTGGAGCTCTCGGCCAGCTACTACCGTGAGCGGCTGAAGATGCCGGAAGGGGAGGGCGCCCGCCGTTACCTTGCCGAGCGCGGGCTGTCGCCGGAGGTGCAGCAGGCCTTCGCCATCGGCTATGCCCCGGCCGGCTGGGAGGCGCTCAAGCGTCACCTCTCGGAGCGCGGCGTCGCCGAGGCGGTGCAGGTCGAGTATGGCCTGCTGGTGCATCGCGAGGAGAGCGGGCGGACCTATGACCGCTTCCGCGACCGGGTGATGTTCCCGATCCGCGATATTCGCGGCCGCACCATTGCCTTCGGCGGGCGGGTGCTGGGCGATGCCAAGCCCAAGTACCTCAACTCGCCCGAGACCCCGGTGTTCCACAAGGGGCGCGAGCTCTACGGCCTCTTCGAGGCCCGGCAGGCCAATCCACGGCTCGAGCGGCTGGTGATCGTCGAGGGCTACATGGACGTGGTGGCACTGGCCCAGTTCGGCATCCGCAACGCCGTGGCCACCCTCGGCACCTCCACCAGCGAGGAGCACCTGGGGCGGCTGTTCCGGATGGTCGGCGAGGTGGTGTTCTGCTTCGACGGCGACCGGGCCGGTCGCCAGGCCGCCGCCCGGGCGCTGCAGACGGTATTGCCGCAGATGATCGACGGGCGCCAGGCGCGCTTCATGTTCCTGCCCGAGGGGGAGGATCCCGACACGCTGGTGCGTCGGGAGGGCCCGGAGGCCTTCGAGGATCGCATCACCTGTGCCAGTCCCCTGTCGGAATTCCTCTTCGATCACGCCGCCGAGGGGCGCGATCTGGCGACGATCGAGGCGCGCGAACGCTTCGCCAGCCAGGTGCTGTCGGCGATCGGCAAGCTGCCGGAAGGGGTGCTCAAGTCGCTGCTGCTGACGGAGCTCTCGCGACGCACCGGCGTCGACCAGTCGCGCTTCGAGGCGCTGGTTACGCCACGGGAGACGCCGGAGGCCGAGCCGCCCCCCGCGGTGGATGCCGGGCGCGACGAGGCGTCCCGGCCCCGTCCGCCACGAGGGGGCGGCCCGGCAGGCGAGGCGCTGAGCCTGATGGGGCGTGTGCTGCAGCTGCTGGTCCATGAGCCGCGGCTGGTGGAGCGCCTGCCCGAGGAGAGCGACTGGTATCCCGGGGAGGACCCGGAAGCCCGGCTGTGCCACGAGGTGGAGCGGCTGTTGCGGGCGGGGCGCTATCGCAGCGCTCAGGTGCTGCTGGCTCACTTCCACGGCACACCGGAGGGCGAGCGGCTGGCCGAGCTGGCGCGCCGCGAGCTGCTCATCCCGCCGGGCGCGCGGGCCGCCGAACTGGACGGGCTGGTCGAGCACTTCCGGCGACACCGTCTCAGGCCGTCGCATCAGGAGGAAGTCGATGCGCTGCTGTCAAAGCAACAGCGGGGAGAGCGGCTTTCGCAGGAGGAGCGCCAGCGCCTGATGGGGCTGCTCACCGAGCTCAAGGGGTGAGGCAATGCACCGCCCCGCGGTAGGACATTGGCGGCGGGGTTGAATTTTCTCCTACTATCACCACATACGAGGGGAGTGCCCGCAAACGGCGCAACCTGACAACCTAACACACCTGAATGACCGCGCAAATACACCGAACTGGCAGAAAGGTGGTTTCACCCGCTATACTGTTCGGCTTATCGAGTTTTCACCGCCTCAGTGCTTCAGGTGCTTCATTCTTCTTCGTCGAGATAGGGTTTCTATGGCTGGAAATGCGCAGCAGCAGTCACGTCTGAAGGAGTTGATCGCGCGCGGCAAGGAACAGGGCTTCCTGACCTATGCCGAGGTCAACGACCACCTTCCCGAGGATATCGCCGACCCGGATCAGGTGGAAGACATCATCGGCATGATCAACGACATGGGCATCAGTGTCGTCGAGGAAGCCCCCGATGAAGACACCCTGATGATGTCGGATCATTCCACGGACGAGTCGGCCGCCGAAGAGGCCGTCGCCGCACTCGCCGCCGTGGAGAGCGACGTCGGCCGCACCACCGACCCCGTGCGCATGTACATGCGCGAGATGGGGACGGTGGAGCTGCTGACCCGCGAAGGCGAGATCGAGATCGCCAAGCGCATCGAGGAGGGTACCCGCGAGGTGATGTCGGCGCTGGCCTACCTGCCCGGTGCCGTGGATTCCATTCTCGATGCCTATGATGCGACCCAGGACGAGGAGGCCCCCGGGCGCCTCTCCGACCTCTTCTCCGGCTTCATCGATCCCGACGAGGGGATTCCCGGCGTGGCCGAGGCGGAGGTTCCCGAGGAGGAGCCCCGCGACGAGGCCGAGGGCGATGCCGATGACGAGGACGGTGAGGCCGAGGAGGAGACGACCGGCGGTCCCGACCCCGAGGAGGCCCGGGCCCGCTTCGAGCAGATCCGCGAGCAGAACGCCGCGGCCCAGGCCGCCATCGAGGCCCACGGCCGCGGCTCGAAGGAGGCCCAGGAGGAGCTGGCGCGTCTCGCCCAGCTGTTCTCGCCGATCAAGCTGGTGCCCAAGCACTTCGAGCGCCTGGTGGGGCAGGTACGCATCAGTGTCGAGCAGGTGCGCGCCCAGGAAAAGGCGATCATGCAGCTGTGCGTGAAGAAGTCGAAGGTGCCGCGCAAGACCTTCATCAAGGCCTTTCCGGGCAGCGAGTCGAGCCCCGAGTGGCTCGACGAGTTCAGCGCCGCCAATCCGAAGTACGCGGCTCGCCTGGCGCCCCTGCGTGGCGACATCCAGCGTGCCCAGCGCAAGATCGCCTTCGAGGAGGAGATGATCCAGCTGCCGGTGACCGAGATCAAGGAGGTCAACCGCCGGCTCTCCATCGGCGAGGCCAAGGCGCGCCGGGCCAAGAAGGAGATGGTCGAGGCCAACCTGCGCCTGGTGATCTCCATCGCCAAGAAGTACACCAACCGCGGCCTGCAGTTCCTGGACCTGATCCAGGAGGGCAACATCGGCCTGATGAAGGCGGTGGACAAGTTCGAGTATCGTCGCGGCTACAAGTTCTCCACCTACGCGACCTGGTGGATCCGCCAGGCGATCACCCGTTCGATCGCCGACCAGGCGCGCACCATCCGCATCCCGGTGCACATGATCGAGACCATCAACAAGCTCAATCGCGTCTCCCGCCAGATGCTGCAGGAGATGGGCCGCGAGCCGACCCCGGAAGAGCTTGGCGAGCGCCTCGAGATGCCCGAGGACAAGGTGCGCAAGGTGCTCAAGATCGCCAAGGAGCCGATCTCCATGGAGACGCCCATCGGCGACGATGACGACTCGCATCTGGGCGATTTCATCGAGGACGGCACCATCCTGCTGCCCATCGACTCGGCGACCGGCGAGGGGCTGATCGAGGCGACCCGCAACGTGCTCGGCGGCCTCACCGCCCGTGAGGCCAAGGTGCTGCGCATGCGCTTCGGCATCGACATGAACACCGATCACACCCTCGAGGAGGTCGGCAAGCAGTTCGACGTCACCCGCGAGCGAATCCGCCAGATCGAGGCCAAGGCACTGCGCAAGCTGCGCCACCCCAGCCGCTCCGAGCCGCTGCGCTCCTTCCTCGACGAGTAGTCGCCGGGAAGGACGGGAAGGGCGTCATGCCCGCCCCAACGACAAGCCCCGCAGGCGATGCCTGCGGGGCTTGTTGCATTCGGGGGTGCGTCAGGCGGCGCGACGCGCCAGGGCCCATCGGCGGCTCAGCAGGACCAGCTCGATCATGGCGATCAGGATCAGTGCATAGCCGAACAGCTCCACCACCTCCTCGGCGGCATCCTTGAAGGTGCGCACATAGTCGTCACGGAGAATCGCCTGCCACATCTCGCTGCGGCCATAGAGTCGCGAGAAGACGTAGGTGGTCAGGAAGCCGGCGGCGAACAGGCCGAAGGAGAGGCTGTTGGCATAGCCCGCGAACTGGGCGGCGAAGTCATGGCGGTGGCGGATCACGCCGTAGAGGCTCGGCAGGATGATCAGCGCCACCAGCAGCTGCCAGGCCCCGTCGAAGACGCGGGCATCCAGCAGGGCATCCTGCTCGCGGACCAGGGAGCTCGCCACGAAGGCGAGCAGCAGCAGGCTCACCTGCGGCAGTTCGCGCAGCCCGACCCTCACGTAGAGCAGCAGCAAAGTCGAGAGCGCCAGCAGGCCGCTCTGGGCCAGCTCGGTGAAGCCCCGTTCCGAGAAACGGGTCTCGGGCAGGTAGAGGGCCTCGACGTAGACGCCCTGGGCGATGCCGGCGACCAGCAGGATGTAGAGGATGGCCCTCAGACAGGTGGCGGCGAAGCCGATCGGCATGGGGCGTTCGGGGGGAAGGTGGGGAGGCATCGTGAGTCCGTTCGAGCATGACATGCGAAGCGAGTATTGTACCGTCCCGCCCCCCGGCGTGCCTACTCGACCGGCAGGCCTGCCTGGGTGGCGCGGCGCGCCTCCTCGACGATCCAGTCGTGTACGGCGGACACCCGCCGGTCGTCGAGCGCGCCCGGGGCATGCACGATGCCGTAGCGCATGCCGGTGGGCACCCGCTGCGCGAAGGGGGCGATCAGCGCACCGCTCTCCAGTTCGCCGCGGATCAGTGTCTGGCGGGCGATGGCGACCCCCATGCCGGCGATGGCCGCCTCCATGGTCAGATGGTTGCGGTTGAAGGTGTAGCCCCGGCGCAAGTTCAGGGGCGGGGCCTCGATGGCCTCCAGGTAGCGCTCCCATTCGGCATGCTCGTGGCTGCCGCGCCAGGCGGTGACGTCGTGCAGCAGCGGGTACCAGGCCAGGTCGGCGGGGTGGCGAAGGGGCGGGCGGCCGCGCAGCAGGGCGGGGGCGCAGACCGGGAAGATGTGCTCTTCCATCAGCGACGTGATGGAGAGTCCCGGGGCCTGGCCATCGTTGAGGTCGAGGGCCAGGTCGAAGTCGCCGTCGCGCAGCGAGAGGCTGCTGTCCTCGGCCCTGACATGCAGCTCGATGTCGGGAAAGCGCGCCTGCAGCCGCGGCAGGCGCGGCATCAGCCACTTGTGCAGGAAGGAGGGTACCGAAC
Organism: Halomonas rhizosphaerae; assembly: GCF_030010555.1. Lineage (GTDB taxonomy): Bacteria > Pseudomonadota > Gammaproteobacteria > Pseudomonadales > Halomonadaceae > Halomonas > Halomonas rhizosphaerae. The sequence continues at coordinate 8,947 of NZ_JASCQP010000044.1, read as the reverse complement.
GCAGGCGGATCACCCCGCTCATCACCCCGCTGCGCAGTCGCCGCACCTCCAGGCCCACGGCCTGGTAGGCCTCGTCCACCACCGCCGCCAGGCGGCGGCCCTCCTCGGTCAGCTCCAGCCGCCGGGGCAGGCGACGGAACAGCTTGAAGCCCAGGCGTTCCTCCAGCTGCTTGATCTGCTGGCTCACCGCGCCGGTGGTGACGTGCAGCTCCTCCGCCGCCCGGGTGAAGGAGAGGTGGCGGGCGCTGATGGCGAAGACCTTCAGCCAGGCGTGGGTCTGGGCGTGCAGGAGTCGGCTCATGGTTTAGCTGGGCTATACTGTGGGCGAGATATTCTGGCTTGTTGCTGGGGCGATGCCGCACCAGCATAGAGGCAACGTCAACCCAAGGCCAGAAACGTTCAGTAGCGCTGAACCCGGAGGCTACAAGGCTCCGCCCCGGCCACCCTGTCAGTCACGCGAGGTTCTTCCATGGCAATCAGCGTCTTCGACCTGTTCAAGATCGGCATCGGGCCCTCGAGCTCCCACACCGTGGGGCCGATGGCGGCGGCTCATGATTTCGTCCAGGAGCTGAAACGTCGCGACCTGCTGGAGCGCGTGACGCGCCTGGAGATTCACCTGCATGGCTCGCTCTCCGCCACCGGCAAGGGCCACGGCACCGACCGGGCGGTGGTGATGGGGCTGATCGGCGAACATCCGTCGCACATCGACCCGTCCATCGTCGCCCCGCGCATCGAGGCGCTGCTCGAGTCCCGGACCCTGCAGCTCGACGGCCACCAGGCGATCCCCTTCCACTGGAGCCGGGACCTGCAGTGGCACGACGAGAGCCTGCCCTACCATCCCAACGCCCTGACCCTGGTCGCCCACGGGCAGGCGGAGACGCTCCATCGCAACGTCTACTACTCCGTGGGAGGCGGCTTCGTGGTCGACGAGGCCCAGGCGCGTTCCGGCGAGCTGGACAGCGACACCACGGCCCTGCCCTATGACTTCCATTCCGCCGCCGAGCTGATGGCGCTGTGCCGCATGCATGACCTGCGCATCAGTGAGCTGATGATGGAGAACGAGAAGGCCTGGCGCAGCGAGGCCGAGGTGCGCGCCGGCCTGTGGGAGATCTGGCAGGCCATGCAGGCCTGCGTGCAGAGCGGGCTCGCCGCCGAAGGCGTGCTGCCCGGGGGGCTCGAGGTCCGGCGCCGGGCGGCCTCGCTGCACCGGCGGCTGCTGGCCATGGACGGCGATGACAGCCTGATCGCCTCGACCTTCTCGGCGATGGACTGGGTCAACGTCTTCGCCCTGGCGGTGAACGAGGAGAATGCCGCCGGCGGGCGCATGGTCACGGCCCCCACCAACGGGGCGGCGGGGATCATCCCGGCGGTGCTGCACTATTACATGAAGTTCCAGCCGGAAGCTTGCGAGCGGGAGGTGGTGGACTTCCTGCTTACCGCCGGTGCCGTGGGGATCCTGTGCAAGAAGAATGCCTCCATCTCCGGCGCCGAGGTGGGCTGCCAGGGCGAGGTCGGGTCGGCCTGCGCCATGGCCGCCGCCGGCCTCGCTGAGGTGATGGGCGGCAGCGTGGGCCAGGTGGAGAATGCCGCCGAGATCGGCCTCGAGCATAACCTGGGCCTGACCTGCGACCCGATCGGCGGCCTGGTGCAGGTGCCCTGCATCGAGCGCAACGCCATCGCCTCGGTCAAGGCCATCAATGCCGCACGCATGGCCCTGCGCGGCGACGGCGAGCACTTCGTTTCCCTGGACCACGTGATCCGCACCATGCGCGACACCGGTGCCGACATGCAGGAGAAGTACAAGGAGACCTCCCGCGGCGGCCTGGCCGTCAACGCCATCGAGTGCTGACGGCTGCCTATGGCAGCCGCGGCCTCGAGCCAGAGCAGGCGCGATGTCCCGCAAGGGGCATCGCGTCTTTTTTTGCCCGACATAGTTTGCAAGCTATTGATCGCGCGGGCGTCTACACCATTGGTCGAGTTCGGCGCTTCTCCTGTTGCCGTGCCGCGGCCAGTCCTCTAGCTTACGTTAACGTAAAGTGCAGAGTGTTCTCCGGGGCAGCCTGAAAGTGTCATCCAGGCCCTCGATGCCGGAACCGCCGCAACCACAACAACGGCCGACAACAACGACAACAGCATCCACGGCGGATCGCCCGAGCGATCCAGAGAGGACGAACCATGACCCAGGAGTTCATACTGGAAACTCGCGGGTTGACCAAGGAGTTTCGCGGCTTCACTGCCGTGGACGACGTCAACCTGCAGGTCCGGGAGGGGCATATCCATGCCCTGATCGGCCCCAACGGGGCCGGCAAGACCACCGTCTTCAACCTGCTCACCAAGTTCCTGCCGCCCACCCGCGGCGAGATCCTCTATCGCGACAAGCCGATCACCGGCATGAAGGCCAACGAGATCGCCCGGCTGGGGCTGGTGCGCTCCTTCCAGATCTCCGCGGTGTTCGCCCACATGACGGCCATGGAGAACGTGCGGGTGGCGCTGCAGCGCAAGCTGGGCACCTCCTTCCACTTCTGGAAATCCGAGAAGAGCCTCGAGCACCTCAACGAGCGGGCCCTGGAACTCCTCGACGAGGTGGGCCTGCGCGAGTACGCCGACGTGCTCACCGTGGAGATGCCCTACGGGCGCAAGCGGGCGCTGGAGGTGGCCACCACCCTGGCCCTGGAACCTACCCTGATGCTGCTCGACGAGCCGACCCAGGGCATGGGCGCCGAGGACGTCGACCGCATCGTCGAGCTGATCCGCCGGGTCTCGAAGGGCCGCACCGTGCTGATGGTGGAGCACAACCTCAGCGTGGTCAGCCGGCTGTGCGACCGCATCACCGTGCTGGCGCGCGGTAGTGTGCTGGCCGAGGGCGACTACCAGGAAGTCTCACGGAATCCCCAGGTGCGCGAGGCCTATATGGGCAGCGATGCCACCGCGGAAGAGGAGGCCAGCGCATGAGTCAGGCAGCCGAGAAGCTCACCGACTACCACGACCTGGACGGCGCCGAGATGCTGCGGGTCAGCGACCTGCACGCCTTCTACGGCGAGTCGCACATCCTCCACGGCGTCGACTTCGACGTGAAGCGCGGCGAACTGGTGACGCTGCTGGGGCGCAACGGCGCCGGGCGCAGCACCACCCTCAAGGCGATCATGAACATGGTCGGCCGGCGCACCGGGTCGATCGTCATCAACGGCACCGAGACCCTGGCCATGAAGCCGCACCGCATCCCGCGGCTGGGCATCGGCTACTGCCCCGAGGAGCGCGGCATCTTCGCCAGCCTCGACGTCGAGGAAAACCTGCTGCTGCCGCCCACGGTGCGCAGCGGCGGGATGGGGATCGATGAGATCTACGCGATGTTCCCCAACCTCTTCGAGCGGCGCCGCAGCCAGGGCACCCGGCTCTCCGGGGGCGAGCAGCAGATGCTGGCCATGGCGCGCATCCTGCGCACCGGGGCCCGGCTGCTGCTGCTCGACGAGATCACCGAGGGGCTCGCCCCGGTCATCGTCCAGGCGCTGGGCGAGGTACTGGTCAAGCTCAAGGAGCGCGGCATGACCATCGTGCTGGTGGAGCAGAACTTCCGCTTCGCCGCCCCGCTGGCCGACCGCCACTTCGTGATGGAGCACGGCCGCATCATCGAGGAGATCAGTGCCGCCGAGCTGCCCTCGCGGCGCGAGCACCTCAACTCCCTGCTGGGGGTATGACGGTTCGCCGTCGCCCGGCAGTTCATCCACCGCAATGCAACCCGCATCGACAACAACAAGTAGCCCCACCCGGGGCCACGGAGATGACACCATGACCTTCAACAGGAAGACGCTTGCCAGCAGCATCGCACTCGCCACCGCCACCCTGATGGCCAGCGGCGCCCAGGCACAGATGAGTGACGACGAGGTACGCATCGGCTACCTGGCCGACATGTCCGGCACCTACCGCGACCTGGCCGGCCCCGGCGGCCTCGAGGCCCTGGAGATGGCCATCGAGGACTTCGGCGGCGAGGTGAACGGCGCCCCGATCGAGGTCTTCAGCGCCGACGATCGCAACAGCGCGGACGTGGGTGCCAACACCGTGCGCGAGTGGTTCGACACCCGCAACGTCGACCTGGTCGCCGGCCTGGTCGCCTCCTCGGTGACCATTGCCGCGACCAAGGTGATCGAGGAGAACAACGGCCTGGGCATCGTCTCCGGCTCCGCCGCCTCCAGCATCACCAACGAGCACTGCACGCCGAACCACATCCACTGGGTCTATGATACCTATCCGCTGGCCAACGGCACGGCCAAGGCGGTGGTGGAGCAGGGAGGCGACACCTGGTTCATGCTCACCGCCGACTATGCCTTCGGTCATGCCCTCGAGGGCGACGTGACCAAGGTGGTGGAAGAGAACGGTGGCGAGATCGTCGATACCATCCGTCACCCCTTCCCGACCAGCGACTTCTCCTCCTATATCCTCCAGGCCCAGGGGTCCGGTGCCAAGATCATCGGCCTGGCGAACGCCGGTGCCGACACCGTCAATGCCATCACTACCGCCAGCCAGTTCGGTGTGGTCCAGGGCGGCCAGCAGCTTGCCGGCCTGCTGATCTTCCTCAACGACGTTCACGCCATGGGGCTCGAGGATACCCAGGGTCTGCTGCTCACCACCGGCTGGTACTGGGACATGGACGACCAGGCCCGCGAGTGGGCCGAGCGCTACTATGAGCGCACCGAACGCATGCCGACCATGGTGCAGGCGGGCATCTACTCCAGCACCATGCATTATCTGGAAACGGTGGCCGAGGCGGGTACCGACGACCCCGAGACTATCCGCGCCGCCATGGCCGAGCGCCCGGTGGAGGATTTCTTCTCGCGCAACGGCCATATCCGCGAGGATGGCCGCATGGTCCACGACATGTATCTGGCCGAGGTGAAGTCGCCGGAGGAGTCCACCGGCGAGTGGGACCTCTACGAGATCCAGGCCACCATCCCCGCCGAAGAGGCCTACCGGCCGCTCTCCGAGAGCCAGTGCAAGCTGGTCAACAACTGAGCACGGCCGGAACCGGCGGCGGCTTCGGCCGCCGCCTCTCTGACGGGAGGTCCATGACATGACAATGATTTTCGGGGTGCCGTTGGCGGTGTTCATGGGCCAGCTGATGCTGGGCCTGATCAACGGTGCCTTCTATGCCCTGCTCAGCCTGGGGCTGGCGGTGATCTTCGGCCTGCTGAAGATCGTCAACTTCGCCCACGGGGCCATGTACATGCTGGGGGCTTTCGCCGCCCTGCTGGGCCTGCAGTATCTGGGGCTCAACTACTGGGTGGCACTGCTGCTCGTCCCCCTCGTGGTGGGTGGGCTGGGCATGCTGATCGAACGCTACCTGCTGCGGCGTATCGCTCATCTCGACCACCTCTACGGGCTGCTGCTCACCTTCGGCCTGGCACTGATCTTCGAGGGCACCCTGATCAACTTCTTCGGCGTGTCGGGCTCCAGCTACCCCACGCCCGAGGCCCTTCAGGGCGGGCTCAATCTGGGCTTCATGTTCCTGCCCACCTACCGTGGCTGGGTGCTGGTGGCGGCGCTGGTGGTCTGCCTGGGTACCTGGTTCGTCATCGAGCGCACCCGTCTCGGCGCCTACCTGCGCGCCGGCACCGAGAACTCGGCGCTGATGCAGGCCTTCGGGGTCAATGTGCCCCAGCTGATCACCCTGACCTACGGCTTTGGCGTGGCGCTCGCCGCCCTCGCCGGGGTGCTGGCCGCCCCGCTCTACCCGGTGTCGCCGACCATGGGCTCGAGCCTGCTGATCGTGGTCTTCGCGGTGGTGGTGATCGGTGGCATGGGCTCGATCATCGGCGCCGTCATCACCGGCCTGTCCATGGGCCTGATCGAGGGCCTCACCAAGGTCTACTACCCCGAGGCCGCCAACACCGTGATCTTCCTGGTGATGATCCTGGTACTGCTGCTGCGCCCCGCGGGACTCTTCGGCAAGGAGGCATGACATCATGTCCGCAACCCAGACCCTGACGCCGGCCATGCAGCGGCAGCGCAACGCCCGGCTGCGTCGCAATGGCCTCTATCTGGTCCTGATCGCCATCGCGCTTGTCGCGCCCTTCGTGGCCTACCCGGTGTTTCTGATGAAGGTGCTGTGCTTCGCGCTGTTCGCCTGCGCCTTCAACCTGCTGCTTGGCTACGCCGGCCTGCTCTCCTTCGGGCATGCCGCCTTCCTGGCCACCGGCGGCTACTTCACCGGCATCATGCTGGCCAGCTACCCGGGGCTGACCCCGGAGCTGGGCATCCTGATCGGCACCTTCGCCGCCGTGGTGCTGGGCACCCTGTTCGGCGCCCTGGCGATTCGCCGCCAGGGGATCTACTTCGCCATGGTGACCCTGGCGCTGGCGCAGATGATGTTCTTCTTCTTCGTCCAGGCGCCCTTCACCGGCGGCGAGGATGGCCTGCACGGGGTGCCACGGGGCGAGCTGTTCGGGCTGATCAGCCTGAAGAGCAACCTCAACATGTACTACTTCGTGCTGGCGGTCTTCGTGATCGGCTTCGCCATCATCCAGCGCGCCGTGCACTCGCCCTACGGCCAGGTGCTCAAGGCGATCCGCGAGAACGAGCCGCGGGCCGTCTCGCTGGGCTACAACGTCGACGCCTACAAGCTGGTAGCCTTCGTGCTCTCCGCGGGCCTGGCGGGCCTGGCGGGGTCCACCAAGACGGTGGTGTTCCAACTGGCCTCGCTCACCGACGCCCACTGGCACATGTCCGGCGAGGTGATCTTGATGACCCTGCTGGGCGGGGTGGGCACCCTGTTCGGCCCCGTGGTGGGCGCCGGGGTCGTGGTCAGCCTGCAGACCCAGCTGGCGCAGTCGCCGCTGGGCAACTGGGTGGGCGTGATCCTCGGCCTGATCTTCGTGATCTGCGTGTTGAGCTTCCGCAGCGGCATCGTCGGCGAGATCCAGAAGATGGTGAAGAAGAACTTCAAGTAGGGCCAAGCGGCCAGAACGCCATCGGGCGCCCCAAGGGGCGCCCGATGGCGTCTGTGCGTGGCACGCAGCGATGGCAAGCGTCACAGTACTCCCTTGGCTTTGGCCGTATGGATGGCGATGGCATCCATCAGCGGAGGCGACAGGCAGTCGTAAGGCTCGAGACCCAGCTCCTTGAGCCGGCCGCGGACCTTGTCCATGTTGTCCGGGTTGGCGCCCGATTCGATGATCGAGGAGACGAAGGCGGCGAACTCCGGCGCCGCCCAGCCCTTATCGTCGGAGAGTTCCGTGTGGATGAAGTCCAGGCCGTGGAAGGGGTGGTCGGTATTCTCGATGCGGCCGAACATGTGAACCCCGCACTCCTTGCAGGCATGTCGCTGGATGGCGGCGGAGGTGTCGACGACTTCCAGCTTGTCCTCGTTGGCGGTAACGCTGAGGCTCTCGCGGGGTACCACGGCGACCATCGAGAACAGGGCTCCCCCGGGTTTCCAGCACTTGGTGCAGCCGCACACATGGTTGTGGGCGCACTGTGCCTTGACGGTCACCTCGACGGGGTTTTCGCTACAGTGGCAATGCAGGGTGCCGCCGTTGAAGCTGTCGCTGCCGGCACGCACACCGCTATCCACGGCGGGATGGATCCTGATGTCGCTCATGGTAGTGGCTCCCTGGGTAGTGGTGGCTGCTGCGGAGGATGTTGCTGTGGGGGTCTCGGGTCGGTCACGGCCCTGCTGAGGCGTCGTCGAGGGTGTCGCCCCCTGGCCGCCGAACCAGCGCTTCAAGGTATCCATCAGGCTCATGGGCTTCCGCTCCTCTTGTAGTCTTGTCAGCATGGCGATCACCTGCGTCGTTGCGGGCCAGGCGGTACCTGTCGGTCACGCCGTCTTCAGTAGTGAAGCCTCAGTAGTGTAGGACGGTGCGGATGCTCTCGCCGCGGTGCAGCAGCTCGAAGGCTTCGTTGATCTTCTCGAAGGGCAGGTCGTGGGTGATGAAGTCGTCGATGTTGATCTCGCCGTTCATGTAGCGCTCCACGTAGCCCGGCAGCTCGGTCCGCCCCTTCACGCCACCGAAGGCGGAGCCCTTCCAGACCCGCCCGGTAACCAGCTGGAACGGCCGCGTGCTGATCTCCTCGCCGGCGCCGGCCACGCCGATGATCACCGACTCGCCCCAGCCCTTGTGGCAGCACTCCAGCGCCGAGCGCATGACGTTGACGTTGCCGATGCACTCGAAGGAGTAGTCGACGCCGCCATCGGTCAGGTCGACGATCACCTGCTGGATGGGGTCGCTGTACTCCTTGGGATTGACGAAGTCGGTGGCGCCGAACTGCTCGGCCAGTTTGAACTTCTCCGGGTTGACGTCGATGGCGATGATCCGCGCGGCCTTGGCCATCACCGCGCCCTGGATCACCGCCAGGCCGATGGCGCCCAGGCCGAAGACGGCGACGGTACTGCCCGGCTCCACCTTGGCGGTGTTCATCACCGCGCCGATGCCGGTGGTCACGCCGCAGCCCAGCAGGCAGATCTTGTCCATCGGCGCCGCCTTGGAGACCACGGCCAGCGAGACCTCGGGCAGCACCGTGTACTCGCTGAAGGTGGAGGTGCCCATGTAGTGGTGCAGCATCTGGCCGTCCAGCGAGAAGCGCGAGGTGCCATCCGGCATCACGCCCTTGCCCTGGGTGGCGCGCACCGCGCTGCACAGGTTGGTCTTGCCCGAGAGGCAGAACTTGCACTGGCCGCACTCGGCGGTATAGAGCGGGATGACGTGATCGCCGGGCTTGACGCTGGTGACGCCCTCGCCCACCTCCTGGACGACGCCGGCCCCCTCGTGGCCCAGCACCGCCGGGAAGTTGCCCTCCGGGTCGGCACCGGAGAGGGTAAAGGCATCGGTGTGGCAAACGCTGGTGGCGGCGATCTTCACCAGCACCTCGCCGGCCTTGGGGCCCTCGACGTCGATCTCGACCAGCTCCAGGGGCTTGCCGGCTTCCATGGCGACGGCGGCACGTGACTTCATGG
>NZ_JASCQP010000043.1 GCF_030010555.1 Halomonas rhizosphaerae | reverse complement strand
CCGGGCTCGGCGATGCCCTGCTCCACCAGCCGCTGCAGCGCCCGGTCGTTGAGCTCGGCGGCCGACATCTCGCTGGTGTCGAAGGGCAGCGAGACCACCCCGCGATAGAGCGCCATGCGCCGCTGGGCCACCGGGTTGTGGGCCAGGCCGACAATGGGCAGCCCCGAGCTGATCCGCGAGGCGATCAGCGGTGTGTAGCCGGAGGCGGTCATGCAGGCGATGGCGGCCACCCCGGCGAGGTGGTTGGCGGCGTACATGGCGGAGAGCGCGATGGTCTCGTCGACCTGGCTGAAGCCCTCGTGGATGCGGTGGCCGGACTCCTGGATGCGCCGCTCGCGCTCGGCGCCCAGGCAGACCCGGTCCATGGCCGCGACGGTCTCCACCGGGAAGTCGCCGGCGGCGGTCTCGGCGGAGAGCATCACCGCATCGGTGCCGTCGAGCACCGCATTGGCCACGTCGAACACCTCGGCCCGGGTGGGCAGCGGCGACTCGATCATCGACTCCATCATCTGGGTGGCGGTGATCACCGCGCGGTTCAGCGTGCGGGCGTGCTTGATGATGCGCTTCTGGGTGCCGATCAACGCGGCGTCGCCGATCTCCACGCCCAGGTCGCCGCGCGCCACCATCACCGCCTCGCTGGCGCGGATGATGGCGTCCAGCGTGGCGTCGTCAGCTACCGCCTCGGCGCGCTCCAGCTTGGCCACCAGGCCGATCTCGCGGCCGGCCTCGCCGAGCCGCTTGCGAGCCTCGACCATGTCGGCGGCGCTGCGCGGGAAGGAGATCGCCAGGTAGTCGACGCCGATCGCCACGGCGGTCTCCAGGTCGGCCTTGTCCTTCTCGGTGAGGGCCGGGGCCGAGAGGCCGCCGCCCTGCTTGTTGATGCCCTTGTTGTTGGAGAGCGTGCCGCCTACCACCACGCTGGTGTGGATCAGGTGGTCGGCGACCCGGTTGACGTCGAGCACCACCCGGCCGTCGTCGAGCAGCAGGCGGTCGCCGGGGCCGACGTCGTCGGCCAGGGTCTTGTAGTCGCAGCCGACGCGGGTCTCGTCGCCCTGGTCGCTGCCCAGGCCCATGTCGAGGATGAAGGACTGCCCCTCCTCGAGCTCCACGGCGCCCGCCTTGAAGCGGGCGATGCGGATCTTGGGGCCCTGGAGGTCGCCCAGGGCGGCGACGCTGCGCCCCAGGCGGTCGGCGATGGCGCGGACCCGTTCGAGGCGGCGGCGGTGGTCATCGGGGCTGCCGTGGGAGAAGTTGAGGCGCACCACGTCGACGCCGGCCTCGAGCATCGCCTCGAGGACCCCCTCCCGGTCGCTGGCCGGGCCCAGGGTGGCGACGATCTTGGTGCGACGGATGGGGGTGTGCAGTGGGGTGGTCGACATGTCGTGCTCCTCCGGTGGACGCGGGTTGTTATCCGTTCACGATAACGCCTTCAAGGTAAGTTTACTACATTGTGGTCTATTTTGAGCCTTCCCGCAGGCCCCAATGACGGGCCATTCTGCGAGGTTTGGCTATCCGATGTGCGGGATATTAGTGGTGTTCCGGCGTCAGAGTGAAATTCTATATGTTGTAAAGTTACTAAAAAGTGCTTGAGCCCTGGCCAGGACTGGTCCACATTATGGGGCAGATGACACGTGGCCCACCGCGCAGGGATGAAGATCGCGCAGGCACGACGCGAGCCGGGCGCCCGCCAGGACTCTCTTGCCCAGCGGCTCCGCCACGACCCATAGAACGCTACTGGACCGAGGAGAACAACGCCATGACGCTCAAGATCGCCATCAACGGTTTCGGCCGCATTGGTCGCAACGTGCTGCGTGCCCTGTACGAGAACGGCTATCGCAACCGCGTGCAGGTGGTCGCCATCAACGACCTCGGCGACCCGTCGCTGAATGCGCATCTGCTGCGCCATGACACCGTGCACGGTCACTTCCCCTTCGCCGTCGAGCACGACGAGGAGAGCATGACCGTGGATGGCCAGCGCATCGCCATCCTCTCCGAGCGGGACCCGGCGGCGCTGCCCTGGGCGGCCCTGGGCGTGGACCTGGTGATGGAGTGCACCGGCCTGTTCACCAAGCGCGAGGCCGCCGCCAAGCACCTCGCGGCCGGCGCCGAGCGTGTGCTGATCTCGGCGCCGAGCCCCGATGCCGACGCCACCGTGGTGTACGGCGTCAACGAGGACGTGCTTACGCCCGAACACAAGGTGGTCTCCAACGCCTCCTGCACCACCAACTGCCTGGCCCCGGTGGCCCAGGCGCTCCACGAGGCGGTGGGCATCGAGAACGGCCTGATGACCACGGTGCACGCCTACACCAATGACCAGAACCTCTCCGACGTCTATCACAAGGATCCCTACCGGGCGCGCAGCGCGACCCACTCGATGATCCCCACCAAGACCGGCGCCGCCGCCGCGGTGGGCCTGGTGCTGCCGGCGCTCAAGGGCAAGTTCGACGGCCTGGCCGTGCGCGTTCCGGTGATCAACGTCTCGCTGGTCGACCTGGTGTTCACCGCCGGTCGCGAGACCACCAGGGAAGAGATCAACGAGATCGTGGCCAGCGCCGCCGAGGCCTCCCCGGTGCTGGCGGTCAACGCCCAGCCGCTGGTCTCCATCGACTTCAACCACGATGCCCACTCCTCGACCTTCGATGCCAACCACACCCGGGTGAACGGTCGCCTGGTCAAGGTGATGGCCTGGTACGACAACGAGTGGGGCTTCTCCAACCGCATGCTGGATACCGCCCTGGCCATGCACGCGGCCGCCGGACGCAAGCGCGACGCCGCCTGATACCCGGCCGTCCCTGACGGCCACCCCCGCGCCGTGCGGTATCATGACGCCGGGCCACCACCGTGGCCCGGCGTCGTCTCGTTCACGGATGGATGAAACCCAAGGAAGGCCCATGTCGCTCCCCGACTACTCCTGGCTGGCCTGGACCCTCATCGTGGTGTCCACCTACCTGACCGGTGTCTCCAAGGGGGGATTCGCCGGCGGCTTCGGCACCCTCTCGGTGCCGCTGATGGCGCTCGCCATCGGCCCCGTCGAGGCGGCCGGGCTGCTGTTGCCGCTGCTGCTGGTGATGGATGCCTTCACGGTGAAGGCCTGGTGGGGGCATCACGACCGCGCCGAGGTGCGCCGCGTGCTCCCTGGGCTGGCCATCGGGGTGGTCATCGGCACCCTGTTGATCGGTCGCCTGGACGAGGATGGCGTGCGCCTGCTGCTCGGCGTGATCTCCCTGCTGTTCGCCGCCTACATGCTGCTCAAGCCCAGCGTGGGGCGTCCCCTCTCGACCCGCTGGGCGCTGCCGGCCGGGGTCGGCTGCGGCTTCACCAGCTTCCTGGCCCATGCCGGGGCACCGCCGCTCAACCTCTACCTGGTTCCCCGGCGGCTGAGCAAGGAGGCCTTCATCGCCACCAGCGCGATCCTCTTCGCCGCGGTCAACCTGATGAAGTTGCCGCCCTACCTGTGGCTCGGCGAGATCAACCTGACCAGCGCCGGGGCCTCGCTGGTGCTGGTGCCGGTGGCCTGGGCCGGGGTGCGCAGTGGCCTGTGGCTGCAGCACCGGGTCAGCGAACGCCTCTTCTACCGGCTGGTGATCCTGGCCATGGCCATCGTCGGCCTGCAGCTGCTGGTCCGGGCGCTGGGCTAAGCCTCAGGTCGGGATATGCCAGGTCCCCCGGCACTGGCTGCCGGGAAAGAGCCGCTGGGCGGTATCGGCGTTGCGCCGTTCGGCGAGGCTGTCGCGTCCGGCACCCAGGGCCGCCAGTAACGCGTCGTCGGCATGGCGCACGGTGAGCAGGGTCAGGTCGTCCCGGCGCTCCACCGCATAGTCGGCACACAGCGACGCGACCAGCGGCTCGAGGCGCTCGGGATGGCCATCCAGGCAGAGCGAGAGGCGCATGGCCCCGGTGTCGACCAGACCGGCATGCAGCCCGGCCTCCACCAGTCGGCCGAGGATGTCGTGCTGGCGGGCCTCGTCCATGAAGGCGAAGTCCCGGGGGCGGACCTCCAGCAGCGTCTGCGCTTCGCGCAGGACCAGGGAGGGCGTCTGGGTGTCGAACCGGGTGTCCCGGCCGATGGTGCTGGGCGGCGCCTCGAGGTCCTGGAAGGAGCGTACCGTCAGCGGGATCGCCTTCTGCTGCAGCGGCCCCAGGGTCTTGGGGTGGATCACCTTGGCACCGTGCCAGGCCAGCTCGATGGCCTCGCGGTAGGAGATCCGCTCGAGCTGCACCGCGTTGTCGAAGCGTCGCGGGTCGGCATTGAAGAGCCCCGGCACGTCCTTCCAGATGGTGACCTCCTCCGCCTCGAGGCAGTGGGCGAGGATCGCCGCGCTGTAGTCGGAGCCCTCGCGGCCCAGGGTGGTCGAGATGCCCTCGGCGGTGCCGCCGATGAAGCCCTGGGTGACCCGGATCCTGTCGTCTGCCGCCAGGCCGCGCACCTTCTCGGCGGTGGCCTGCCAGTCGACGTTGGCCGCCTGGTGGCAGTCGTCGGTGACCACCAGCTCCCGGGCATCGAGCCACTCGGTCGCCATGCCGGCCTCCTCCAGCCAGGCGCTGACGATGGTGGTGGAGAGCAACTCGCCGAAGCAGACGGTCTGGTCATAGTGGAAGGGGCGCTCGCGGCCCGCATGGCGGCGATGGCGGCGGTCGAGCTCGGTGATCAGCGCCTCGACCCGCTCGGCCACGGGGCCGGTCCTGGCGCCGAACAGGCTCTCCACCGCGGCCAGGTGGTCGCGGCGCAGGGTCTCGAGGCGGTCGCGATAGTCATCCGCCTCGCCCTCCCGTGCCGCGGCCAGCAGCGCCTCCAGGGCATTGGTGGTCTTGCCCATGGCCGAGACCACCACGATCAGGGGACGTGACCGGAACCGGGCCAGCAGCTCGCCCAGTCGACGGATGGCCGCGGCGTCCTGGATCGAGGCACCGCCGAACTTGAAGACCTGGGTCATCCGAATCCTCCCGCCGTTCACTGTGGTGACTGCTGCTACCTTGCGTGAAATCGCCGCCCGGGGAAAGGGCGTGGTCGGCCGGCGACACGACCAGAACAGGCACCCTCGGGTGCCTGTCGTGTAGTGCCTGTCGGGTCCTTGGTGGGCGTCAGCTCAGCCGCTGCCGGTAGTCCTCATAGCCGAAGCGCTTCACCGTGCGCACCTCGCGGCTGGCCTCGTCGATCCGGCAGATCGACGGCAGGCGCATGCCGTTGAAGGTGGTGGTCTTCACCATGGTGTAGTGGGCCATGTCGGTGAACACCAGGCGGTCGCCGATCGCAAGCGGGGTGTCGAAGCTGTACTCGCCCACCACGTCGCCGGCCAGACAGGTCAGCCCGCCCAGCCGATAGGTATGGGCCTTCTCGCCGGGCTCGCCGGCGCCGATGATCTCGGGCCGGTAGGGCATCTCCAGCACGTCGGGCATGTGCGCCGTGGCCGAGGTGTCGAGGATGGCGATGGCGCCGTCGTTCTCGACGATGTCCAGCACGCTGCACACTAGGTACCCGGTGTTGAGCGCGATCGCCTCGCCGGGCTCCAGGTAGACCTCGAGGTGCGGGTGGCGTGCCTTGAAGTCGCGAACCAGCCGCACCAGCCGCTCCACGTCATAATCCTCGCGGGTGATGTGGTGGCCGCCGCCGAAGTTCACCCACTTCCTGCCGGCGAGATGCCGACCGAAGCGCTCCTCGAAGGCGGCCAGGGTGTGCTCCAGGGCGTCGCTGTTCTGCTCGCACAGGGTGTGGAAATGCAGGCCCTCCAGGCCGGCGAGGTCCACGCCCTCCAGGTCCACGGCCCGGGTGCCCAGCCGTGAGCCGGGGGCGCAGGGGTCGTAGAGCGCCACCTTGCCCTCGGAGTACTCCGGGTTGACCCGCAGGCCACAGGAGACCCGCCGCGGCGCCTGGGCCACCAGCTCGCGGAAGCGCTGCCACTGGGCCGGGGAATTGAAGCTGAGGTGGTCCGCATACTGCAGCACCACCGCCATCTCCGCCTCGCTGAAGGCCGGCGAGTAGCAGTGGACCTCACCGCCGAAGGTCTCGTCACCCAACTGCGCCTCGTCCTGGCCGCTCGCCGTGGTGCCCACCAGGTACTGGCGGACCAGCGGAAAGGTGTCCCACATGGCGAAGCCCTTCAGCGCCAGCAGGATGCGCGCGCCGCTCTGCTCCTGGACCCGCCGCAGCAGCTCCAGGTTACGGCGCAGCAAGGCGTCGTCCACCACGTAGGCGGGCGACGGACAGGCCCCAATGTCGAAGGGGTAAGCATCGAACGGATAGGCGATCTGGCTCATGTCGTGCTCAGGCCAGCGGGTCGGCATCGGGGTCGAGCTCGACCATCTGCCAGGGCAGGCCCATGTCACCGATACGCTCCATGAAGGGGTCCGGGTCGAGCTGCTCGACGTTGAACACGCCGTCGCCCTTCCACAGGCCCTCAAGCATCAGCATGGCGCCGGTGACCGCCGGGACGCCGGTGGTGTAGGAGATCGCCTGGGACTGCACCTCGGCGTAGCACTTCTCGTGGTCGCAGATGTTGTAGATGTGCACCTTGCGTCGCTTGCCGTCCTTGATGCCGTCGAGGATCACGCCGATGTTGGTCTTGCCCTTGGTGCGCGGGCCGAGCGAGGCCGGGTCCGGCAGCACCGCCTTGAGGAACTGCAGCGGCGTGATCTCGCGGCCCTCGAACTCGATCGGCTCGATGCTGGTCATGCCGACGCTCTCGAGCACCTTGAGGTGGGTGATGTACTTCTCGGAGAAGGTCATCCAGAAGCGGATGCGCTTCAGGCCCTTGATGTTCTGGCTGAGGGACTCGAGCTCCTCGTGGTAGAGCAGGTAGAGGTCCTTCTCGCCGATGCCGTCGAAGTCGAAGGTACGCTTCTCGGCCAGCGGCGCGGTTTCCTTCCACTCGCCCTCTTCCCAGTAGCGGCCGTTGGCGGTGATCTCGCGGATGTTGATCTCGGGATTGAAGTTGGTGGCGAACGGATAGCCGTGGTCGCCGCCGTTGGCATCCAGGATGTCGATGCGGTGGATCTCGTCGAACAGGTTCTTCTGGCCCCAGGCGCAGTAGATGTTGGTCATGCCCGGGTCGAAGCCGCAGCCCAGGGTGGCCATGTTGCCGGCCTTGGCGTAGCGCTCCTGGAAGGCCCACTGCTCCTTGTACTCGAACTTGGCCTCGTCCGGGTGCTCGTAGTTGGCGGTGTCCAGGTAGGGCACGCCGGTGCGCAGGCAGGCCTCCATGATGGTCAGGTCCTGATAGGGCAGGGCCACGTGGATCAGCACGTCGGGCTGGAACGACTCGATCAGCGCGACCAGTGCCTCGACGTCGTCGGCATCGACCTCGGCGGTCTGGATGGGGCGCTCCAGCTGGGCCGCGATGGCGCGGCACTTGGCCTGGTTGCGGCTGGCCAGGCAGATCTCGCTGAACACTTCGGGATGCTGGGCGCACTTGTGGGTGACGACACCGCCGACGCCGCCGGCGCCGATAATCAGGACTTTGCTCATGGGGGTTCGAATCCAGATCGGGAAAATATCAACAATGGTAGGGTCTTATCGGTAATTGGAGCGCCTTGGCGCGTCCGGACCCGATGCCACCCCGGTCTCACTCTCGCCTGGCCGGTCGCATGGGCCGGCGAGTGGGCGCTGATAATGGCGCCCCCTGAGGCTGGTCGCAAGAGGTTTTCACGTCAAGGCTAATACGAAAGTCGGGGCCGAGATGGGCCGTTTCACGAGCCATGTGCAGGTCGACGGGCGGGCGAGGCAGGACCGGTTGGGCGGAAACGAAAAAAGCGCCCGTAGGCGCTTGATTCGTCGACTGTTTGGTGGAGGCGGCGGGAATTGAACCCGCGTCCGCCGGCACTCACCCATTGGCTCTACATGCTTAGTTTCGTCTTTTGATTTAACGCGACTGGCTCCGACGAGCAGGATCCAGCCACGCGATTCCTCTGAGTTTTAACGACCGGCGAGAGGACACCACCGATCGCGATCCCATCAGTCGTCGCTCGTATCCCCTCCGTGATGAATGGGCACATCACTTCGGGGCCGGGCTAGAAGCTAGCGGCGTTTAAGCTGCCAGCGCGCCCTGAGCGTAGTTGTCGTCGTTTGCGACTATTCAATCGTGATGTTGTATTTACGAGATACATCACGCTCTCGGCATGCACCTCAGGGATTGTCACCGGCGTCGAAACCGTGTCGCCCCCGTAATGCGCATCCTAACAGGATGTGCAGTTCTGTGACACCTCAGGCCTTGGTTTGTTCCCGCATGATGCGACCCTTCTGGCGCTGCCAGTCGCGGTCCTTCTCGGTGGCCCGCTTGTCGTGCAGCTTCTTGCCGGTTACCAGGGCCAGCTCGCACTTGACCCGGTTGTTCTTCCAGTAGAGCTTGAGCGGCACACAGGTATGGCCCTTCTCCTGGGTGCGCGAGAAGATCTTGGCAATCTCCTTGCGATGCAGCAGCAGCTTGCGGGTGCGCGTGGGATCCGCCACCTCATGGGTGCTGGCGGTGTTGAGCGGCATGACATGGCTGCCCAGCAGCCAGGCCTCGCCGTTCTTGACCAGGATATAGGTGTCGGTGAGCTGCGCCTTGCCGGCCCGCAGGCTCTTCACTTCCCAGCCGGCCAGCACCAGGCCGGCCTCGAAGGTCTCGTCGATGTGGTACTCGAAGCGAGCCTTCTTGTTCTGGGCGATGACGTTGTTGCCGGGCCCCTTGCTCTTGCCTTTCTTGTTGGCCATGAAACCTCGTGTCCTGTATCTGCCGGTGGCGCTGCCCCTTCGATGTGGGGGGAAGCGTGGTACCATTCAAGGCCTGAAATAACCGCTCATGATACGCCCTGGGCACTGTGAAGTCAGCGGAGAGCTCAATGCCAACGGTCAATCGGTCCGCCATGGTGCGGCACACCCCCAAGGACATGTTCGACCTGGTCAACGACTTCGAGCGCTATCCGGAGTTCCTGCCCGGGTGCCGGCGTGCGCGCCTGCTCGAGCGCGATGACTCGCACCTGATCGGGGAGATGACGCTGGGGCGGGCCGGGATCGAGCAGAGCTTCACCACCCGCAACGACCTGATCGAGCCCGAGCGCATCGAGATGTCGCTGGTCAGCGGCCCCTTCAAGCGCCTGCGGGGGCGCTGGCTGTTCCTGCCCATGGGCGAGCGGGCCTGCAAGGTGAGCCTCGAGCTGGAGTTCGAGTTCGCCAACCGCCTGCTGGGCATGGCCTTCGGCAAGCTCTTCCAGCAGGTGGCCGGCCAGCTGGTGGACTCCTTCACCCGCCGGGCGGACAACCTCTATGGTCGCTAGCACGCCCGCCATGCTCGATGTCGAGGTGGCCTTCGCGCTGCCCGAGCGGCAGCGGATCATTTCGCTCGCGGTGCCAGAGGGCACCACGGCGCGCCAGGCGGTGGCGATGGCAGGGTTGGCGGAGGCGTTTCCCGAGCTGCCCCCGACGACCTTCCGTGAGGCCGACCTGGGCATCTTCGGCAAGCGGCTGCGCGACCCGGACGCGGTGCGGCTGCGCGCCGGCGATCGGGTCGAGGTCTATCGCCCGCTGCAGCTCGATCCCAAGGCGGCGCGCAGCGCGCGGGCCGCCCACGAGAAACGCTGACGCCCCGGCGGTTACCGGGGCGCCAGGCGGGGCGGGGACGGGCTCAGAGGCTGTCGGCCGACGTCTCGCCGCCCTGGGGCGTGGTGACGCCGCCGTCCGGTGTGGTCGGCTGGGTGGCGGGGCCGCTGCCCTCGACGCTGGGGCCGGCCCCCTGGTCATCGGGCAGCTGGATGTCGCCGGAGATATTGCCCTCGCGCTCGATGCCGGCCAGGCGCTCGCCCTGGAAGGTCAGGGTGACCCGGCGCTGCTCCACGCCGCCATAGGCCTCGTCGAGGCGATAGACATAGTCCCACTGGCTGGCATCGAAGGGGGCCTCGAGCAGGGGGCTGCCCATCAGGTCGACCACCTGCTGCCGGCTCATGCCCGGCTGCAGCTGCTCGACCATGGCCTCGGTCACCAGGTTGCCCTGGGGCAGGTCGCGCTTGTACACGCCGAAATAGCTGCAACCGCTGATCATCAGCAGGGCGACGGAAAGGGTGACGATTCTGGTCAGCTTTTGCATTTGCGCCTGTTCTTCACTATCGTGGATTCGGTCGATCATAACCGACCCTACCCGATACTGCGAAGAGCGACCATGGCCGACCAGAACCATGAATTGCGCAAGGCCGGTCTCAAAGTGACCCTGCCGCGCGTCAAGATCCTGCAGATCCTCGAGAATGCCTCCGAGCAGCACCACCTGAGTGCCGAGGACGTCTACAAGACCCTGCTGGATGCGGGCGAGGACGTGGGCCTGGCCACCGTCTATCGCGTGCTGACCCAGTTCGAGTCCGCCGGCCTGGTGATCCGCCACAACTTCGATGGCGGTCATGCGGTCTTCGAGCTCTCCCAGGAGGAACACCACGACCACATGGTGTGCCTGGAGAGCGGCGAGATCATCGAGTTCTTCGACGAGACCATCGAGCGTCGCCAGCAGGAGATCGCCGAGGAACACGGCTTCGAGCTGGTCGACCATGCGCTGGTGCTCTACGTGAGACCCCGCGGCTCCCGGGCGACCCGCCAGGAAGGCATCCAGAAGAAGTGACCTCGCCCCGCTGAACCCGCCAGGACACGAACGCGGCCCCGATCCTCGGATCGGGGCCGCGTTGCGTCAGGGCCGGGCGCTCAGTGGTGGGCGCGCTGGCTGGCGTCGAGCATCTCTCGGGCATGGGCCAGGGTGCGGTCGGAGAGGTTCACCCCGCCCAGCATGCGGGCCAGCTCGCCGACCCGGCCGGCCTCGTCGAGCAGCGCCATGCGGGTCAGGGTGGAGGCCTCGCCGGCCTGCTTCTCGATGTGCAGGTGGTGGTGCGCTTGGGCGGCGACCTGGGGCAGGTGGGTCACGGTCATCACCTGGCCGTTGTGGCCGAGCCGGCGCAGCAGCTGGCCGACGATCTCGGCGGTGGCGCCGGAGACGCCCACGTCCACCTCGTCGAACACCAGGCTGGCGATGGTCGAGTGCTGGGCCGCCACCACCTGGATCGCCAGGCTGATGCGCGAGAGCTCGCCGCCGGAGGCGACCTTGGCCAGCGGCCGGGCCGGCTGGCCAGGGTTGGCGCTGATCAGCATGCGAGCGATCTCTAGCCCCTCGGCGGCCGGGGTCTCGCGGGCCGCCAGCTCGACCTCGAAGGTCGCCTTGTCCATGGCCAGGAAGGCCAGCTGCTCCTGCACGGCCTCGCCGAAGCGGCGGGCGGCCTGCTGGCGGGCCCGGGAGATCACGGTGGCCTGTTCCTGCCAGCGGCGCTTCAGGGTCTCGGCCTCGGCGGCCAGCGCCTCCAGGTCGCCGTCGCCGCCCTCCAGGCCCTCGAGCTCGTCGGCCAGCCGCCGGTGCAGGGCGAGGAGCTCCTCGGGCAGCACATGGTGCTTGCGGGCGATGCGATGCACCTCCCCCAGGCGCGCCTCGACCCAGGCCAGCCGCTCCGGGTCCAGTTCGACGCTGCCGGCGAAATGGCCGAGCTCGCGGCTGGCCTCCTCGACCTGGATGCGCGCATCGCCGAGCATGGCGAGGGTATCGGCCAGGCTGCCCCGCTCGCTGCCCGGCAGTGCCGAGAGGTGCTGGATCGCCTGGTTGAGCAGTGACAGGGCACCACCCTCGTCGCCGTCGCAGCAATCGGCGGCGAACTGGGCCTCGCGCAGCCGCTCCTCGGCGTGGGCCAGCTCTTCCTGCTCCTCCTCGAGCCCCTTGAGCTCGTCCTCGGCCAGGGCCAGCTGGTCGAGTTCCTCGACCTGGTAGCGCAGCAGCTGGCGGCGGGCGCGGATCTCGTCGCCGTCCTCGGCCAGGCGCTCGAGGCGGCGGCGGGTCGCCTGCCAGTCGCGGAAGGCCTGGCGCATCCCGGCCACCTGCTCACGGTGACCGGCGAAGTCGTCGAGCAGGCGCAGGTGGGTCTCCTCGTGCAGCAGCGCCTGGTGGGCATGCTGGCCATGGATCTCGATGAGGTGCTCGCCCAGGGCGCGCAGGTCGGCCACCGTGGCCGGTTGGCCGTTGATCCAGGCCTTGGAGCGCCCGGCCCGGGTGACCACCCGGCGCAGCAGGCAGTCGTCCGTGGGCAGCTCGCGGGCCTCGAGCCAGGCGCGGGCCGCGGGCAGCGCCTGGAGGTCGAAGCGGGCGCTGAGGTCGGCGCGCTCGCGGCCATGGCGCACGCTGGCGCTGTCGGCGCGCTCGCCCAGGCAGAGCCCCAGGGCGCCCAGCAGGATGGACTTGCCGGCCCCCGTCTCGCCGGTGATGGCGGTCATGCCGCCGGAAAGCTCCAGCTCGAGGTGGTCGACGATGGCGAAGTCGCGAATGGCAAGCTCTGACAGCATGGTGCCTCCCGGGGCCTGTCTAGGAATACTCAGTCTGTAACTGCCTGGGTCTGTAACTGCGCAGTCTTTAACTACTGTTCATCCATACACGTGTTGTGTGTTTATACAGTAGTCAAGGGTCGCCCACAATGCACGTCCGGCGTCGTCGCCCGATGACGCCTTGAGTTCGCCACGGCCAGCCCCATATACCCCGCAGACACGCACTCAAGCCATCATTCATGCCTTGCCAGCGGCTTCTGGCCGCTGATTGCCATTCAGGAGACCCACATGGCCAAAGACCCCCAGACCCCGCTGGACGACGAACTCGCTCGCGAGGAGCAGGAAGCCGAGCCGCAGGCCGAGCCCGAGACCGTGGAGGGAGAGCTGGAGGACGCCATCGAGGGCGCCGAGCAGGCCGCCACCGAGGCCCAGGCTGCGGACAATCCCGAGGCCGAGGTGCTGGCCGCCCGGGTCGAGGAGCTCGAGCAGAGCGTCGCCGAGGCCAAGGACCAGGCCATGCGTGCCGCCGCCGAGGCGCAGAACGTGCGCCGCCGGGCGGAGCAGGAGGCCGAGAAGTCGCGCAAGTTCGCCCTCGAGAAGTTCGTCAAGGAACTGCTGCCGGTGGTCGACAGCCTGGAGAAGGCGCTGGACGCCATGCAGGACGGCGCCAGCGAGGCGCACCGCGAGGGCGTCTCCATGACCCTCAAGATGCAGCACGACGTGCTGGCCAAGTTCGGCGTCGAGGTGGTGGAGCCCCACGGCGAGCCCTTCGACCCGCAGTACCACGAGGCCATGGCCATGGTGCCCAACCCCGAGATGGAGCCCAACACCGTCATGGAAGTGATGCAGAAGGGCTACCTGCTCAACGGGCGTCTGATACGCCCGGCCATGGTGGTGGTCAGCCAGGCCGCCGGCTGAGGCCGGGCCATACAAAAGCGGCCCTCGGGTCTTGAAAAGGTCTCGAGGGCCCCCAGATAGACGGCAACCCCGCGGTGAAAGCCGCAGACGACGAATTCAACTGCACTAATTTCGAGGATTTCCTATGGGACGCATCATCGGTATTGACCTGGGGACCACCAACTCCTGTGTCGCCGTGCTCGACGGTGACCAGGCCAAGGTGATCGAGAACGCGGAAGGCGCACGCACCACGCCCTCCATCATCGCCTACACCGAAGACGGCGAGATCCTGGTGGGCCAGGCGGCCAAGCGCCAGGCGGTGACCAACCCCGAGAACACCCTGTACGCCATCAAGCGCCTGATCGGCCGTCGCTTCAAGGACGACGTCGTCCAGAAGGACATCAAGATGGTGCCCTACGCCATCTCCGAGGCCGACAACGGTGACGCCTGGGTGGAAGTGAAGGGCAAGAAGCTCGCCCCGCCGCAGGTCAGCGCCGAAGTGCTGAAGAAGATGAAGAAGACCGCGGAAGACTACCTGGGTGAGGAAGTCACCGAGGCGGTCATCACCGTGCCGGCCTACTTCAACGACAGCCAGCGTCAGGCCACCAAGGATGCCGGCCGCATCGCCGGCCTCGAGGTCAAGCGCATCATCAACGAGCCGACCGCGGCGGCCCTGGCCTACGGCATGGACAAGGCGCGCGGCGACAAGACCATCGCCGTCTACGACCTGGGCGGCGGCACCTTCGACATCTCCATCATCGAGGTGGCGGATGTCGACGGCGAGACCCAGTTCGAGGTGCTGGCCACCAACGGCGACACCTTCCTGGGCGGCGAGGACTTCGACCTCAAGTTGATCAACTACCTGGTCGACCAGTTCAAGGCCGACAGCGGCATCGACCTCTCCGGCGACAACCTGGCCATGCAGCGCCTCAAGGAAGCCGCCGAGAAGGCCAAGATCGAGCTCTCCAGCGCCCAGCAGACCGACGTCAACCTGCCGTACATCACGGCCGACAACACCGGTCCCAAGCACCTCAACGTCAAGGTGACCCGCGCCAAGCTGGAATCGCTGGTCGAGGACCTGGTCAAGCGCTCCATGGAGCCGTGCAAGACCGCGCTCAAGGATGCCGGCCTGTCCGCCTCCGAGATCGACGACGTCATCCTGGTCGGCGGCCAGACCCGCATGCCCATGGTGCAGAAGTCCGTGGCCGACTTCTTCGGCAAGGACGCCCGCAAGGACGTCAACCCGGACGAGGCCGTGGCCGTGGGTGCGGCGATCCAGGGCGGTGTGCTGGGCGGCGACGTCAAGGACGTGCTGCTGCTCGACGTCACCCCGCTGACCCTGGGCATCGAGACCCTGGGCGGCGTGATGACCCCGCTGATCGAGAAGAACACCACCATCCCGACCAAGAAGACCCAGACCTTCTCGACCGCGGATGACAACCAGACCGCCGTGACCATCCACGTGCTGCAGGGCGAGCGCAAGCAGGCGGGCGGCAACAAGTCGCTGGGCCGCTTCGACCTGGCCGACATCCCGCCGGCGCCGCGCGGCGTGCCGCAGATCGAGGTCGCCTTCGACCTGGACGCCAACGGCATCCTGCACGTGTCCGCCAAGGACAAGGCCACCGGCAAGGAGCAGTCGATCGTCATCAAGGCCTCCAGCGGCCTCTCCGAGGACGAGATCGAGCAGATGGTCCAGGACGCCGAGGCCCATGCCGACGAGGACAAGAAGTTCGAGGAGCTGGTCCAGCTGCGCAACCAGGCCGACGGCATGGTTCACGCCGCCCGCAAGACCCTCGAGGAGGCCGGCGACAAGGCCAGCGACGAGGAGAAGCAGGCCATCGAGAGCGCCGCGACCGAGCTGGAAGAGGCGATCAAGGGCGACGACAAGGACGACATCCAGGCCAAGCTGGACAAGCTGACCGAGGCCTCCGGCAACCTGGCGCAGAAGATGTACGCCGAGCAGGGCGAGGCTGCCCAGGGCGCCGAGGCCGGCAGCGAGGCTGGCGCCAAGCAGGAAGATGACGTGGTCGACGCCGAGTACGAAGAAGTCAACGACGACCAGAAAAAGCAGTAAACCACGACATCTTAACCACGGATGACGCCAGCGCGGGGGCCTGACTCCCGCGTTGGTGTTTCCGCAGAGTCCCTACGGAGGCGGACAGACTCATGTCCAAGCGTGACTACTACGAAGTACTGGGCGTCGAGCGCGGTGCCGACCAGAAGGACATCAAGAAGGCCTACCGACGCCTCGCCCAGAAATTCCACCCGGACCGCAATCCGGAGGATGACACTGCGGCGGAGAAGTTTCGCGAGGTCTCGGAGGCCTACGAGGTCCTGAGCGACAGCGAGAAGCGCGCCGCCTATGACCAGTTCGGCCATGCCGGCGTCGACGAGCAGGCCGGTGGTTTCGGCGGGGGCGGCTTCGGCGGTGCCGGGGCCGGCGGCTTCAGCGACATCTTCGGCGACGTGTTCGGCGACATCTTCGGCGGGGGCGGCGGTCGCCGCCACCCCAATGCGCCGCAGCGTGGCAGCGACCTGCGCTACAACCTCGAGCTCGACCTCGAGGACGCCGTGGCCGGCACCAGCGTGGACATCCGCGTGCCGCGCCACATCGAGTGCGAGCGCTGCGACGGCGGCGGTGCCGAGCCGGGCTCCAGCAAGGAGACCTGCCCGACCTGTAACGGCATGGGCCAGGTGCGCATGCAGCAGGGCTTCTTCGCCGTGCAGCAGACCTGCCCGACCTGCCACGGCAGCGGCCAGCACATCAAGGTGCCGTGCCACAAGTGCCACGGCGAGGGCCGGGTGCGCGAGACCCGCACCCTCTCGGTGAAGATCCCGGCCGGCGTGGATACCGGCGACCGCATCCGCCTCAACGGCGAGGGCGAGGCCGGCATCAACGGGGGCCCGCCCGGGGACCTCTACGTCCAGGTGGCGATCAAGCCGCACCACATCTTCGAGCGCGACGGCCGCCACCTGCAGTGCGAGGTGCCGATCAACTTCGTCGACGCCGCCCTCGGCGGTGAGCTGGAGGTGCCGACCCTGGACGGCCGGGTCAAGCTGAAGATCCCGCCTGAGACCCAGACCGGCAAGCTGTTCCGCCTGCGCGGCAAGGGCGTCAAGCCGGTGCGTGGCGGCCCGCCGGGTGACCTGCTCTGCAAGGTCGTCGTCGAGACCCCGGTCAAGCTCAACGAGGAGCAGAAGGACCTGCTGCGAACCTTCCAGGACAGCCTGGGCGGCAGCAACGGCCATCACCACTCGCCGAAGAAGTCGAGCTTCTTCGATGGCGTGAAGAAGTTCTTCGAGGACATGAAGCCGTAAACCTTCAATAAACGGAAATAAAAGGCTCTTGTGCGGTTGGCAAGAGCCTTTTATTTTGCAACCATCATATCCATTGCGCTGTTTAAAGGCAGCTTCCCTGTTTTTTTATCCAGTGTATACACATAAAAAAGCTTTGCATAGCTGAGGTGATGCCAGTTCGTTACGGCATGTCGATAAAATATGGGAGGTTGATTCGGTGCTGGTATGGGCAAACAGGTAACGCTTCGTGAAGCTCTCGAGGTTTTAAAGAAATCCTCGCGTTATGCTGTGGAGGTCGAGTCTATAGAGGATTCGGAACTCTATGCGTATAAACAATACCTCTATGTGCCAAGCCCTGTCGAAAGCGCTTTCGTGGAACGTTTGGAAAAGCTAGCGCCAGGTGAAATAGTATTTTTATGCGGCAGTAGTGGTGACGGCAAGTCTGCCATTATGGCACACCATCACACCACCTATAATGGGCAAGTCCACTTCCGTCTCGATGCAACCCATAGCTTTTCGCCAGCTGAGAGCGCGGTGGACGCCCTGAACAAGCTATTCAGTGATGTGAAGAGGACGGGAGAGCCACTTGCAGTCGGCATCAACGTCGGGATGTTGGCAAACTATGCTCAGGAAGGGGCGGAGGAACATCGAGACATCAAAGACTCCTTTAGGGCTTTTCTAGAATCGAAGCCTGGCAATGCGTGTCATCACTTCATCAGCTTCTCACAGTACCCAAAGTTTCAGCTCTCCGTTGAGGGCGGTAGATCTGCGTTTGCCAGCGCGCTCTTGGGGCGATTGACGAGCACCAGTGCGGATAATCCATTTTTCCGGTTGCTACACGAAGGTTGCCAAGAGGGCAGCGACCAGCAACTCTACGCGAATTTTCGTCTTCTTAGCGATTCAGGTGTCCAGCGTGTAGTTATTAATGAGCTCCTCAAAGCAAGGCTCTTCAACGACCAGTTCCTGACCGCACGGGCGCTGTTAGACTTCTTTCACCACCTGCTAACCGCCAAAGGCTATATTTTCGATAATCTGTTCTCGTCGAGTGATAATGAGCTTGCGCAGCGGATCATTGCTCATGATCCTGCAAGGTTACGGCATCGGGATCTTGACGATTTTGTGCTTCGCCTAAGCCTTGATCTAAGCGATGCTGATTTCCATGTCTTTTTACAACAGTTAGAGGCGGAAGGTATATTTGGGCTAGATAAGCCCGCATCCTTTATCCGGCTCTTCTTTCTTTTGCAGTATAGTGATATTGGTAACAATTACCATCAGCGCTTCGAGGCCTGCTTCAAGTGCCCAATTCTCAACCAGTATGCGCGATTCTGGAGTCTCCATAAAGAGATAGAAGCTACCGCAGCTACTACTGGGTCTGAAGTTAGCACGCTTAGAAGTGAATTTTATAAAGATATTTTTGTATTAGCGCTGACGCGATACGTCAACCGCAACGCCCGCCCACTTAAGAAGCGGCACTTGTTGATTGGCCGACGTGGTGCTTTTGATTTGGCAGCGCACATTGAGATTCATCCGGACTTCGCCCGAATCGCACAAGGGGCGAGTCAGGACATCAACTATTTCAATGCATTTTTCAAGGCAAGCGGCAAGGAGGTGGGACCGGTAAAGATCGGTGCGAGTCTTCTTGATCTGATGCTAAAGATCAAAGCCGGCTACCGTCCGAGTAAGCACGATAAGAGTGTCATTGTGATTCTTGAAGAGATTGTCGAATCCATCATTGAACAGGCTCTCCAAGATAAAACTATCTATGTATACGGTAATGGGCGTTGCGTCGAATTTAAGCAGCTAGAAGATGAATCCATCGAGGTGCAGGGGGAAGTCTGATGGGGCGCGTCATTAATTTACATACCGAGATCAAGAGTAACCCGACAAGCCCCTTCCTGCCAATTAACACTAGCAAGAATGATTTTAAGTGGAATCAGGTGGTTGCTCTATTTCTGTCCGACCTGTTGGGACGCTCAGCTGAAGGGCTCAATACTGAGAAGCTCAAGGAGCACTGTGAACAGCACTTTCGTGGCCAGCTAGATGATCCCAAACAATGGGATCTGCTAGAGGCTATGTACTTCCACAGTAATGTGCTGGGCGACATCACTCCCGAGCTTACGCTGGTTGCTATGCAGTCGCAGCGGTCGTCAACATCCGATCACCGAGTTGCGGATCTATTTGCTTCGCTCCGCGGTAAAGGGGAATACTCAAGCGGCCTAAGCACCCCACTAAACTTCATCGAGAAACAGATCCTAACGATCGCGCAGAAGCATTTGACACATTCGCAGCCGCGTGTGACTCCTCCCTCATATCTCCCTTTCTTATCAGAGTTGTTTCAGCAGGATCTACGCTTTCTTACCTCTAAGCCGCAGATCATGCTATCGCTAATCCAAAGCTTTCTCGAACTGTACGGTTTTCTCTACATCTCTCAGCTTGCCTTAAACCTAAATGAGTGGAAGGACGGTGAACCTCGAAGTAGATCACTCTACTTCATCCTTGAAAATGAGAAAGCCAGCACTGAGCGAAGCCAAATCGCGCGGCACGGATACTATTCTTTGAAGGAACCAGTCAGGCGGCTATTTCCTATTCTCGCGATGCTCGAAACCTTGTTGCCGAGCAATAAAGACCCCGTACGCCTTTGGGAACTACCGGCACTGATTGGCGCTGAAGGACCTTCTAGCACAATCACACAACAACTTGCTGTTTTCGCCTCAGATTTTGCGGCAGATCGCAAGCTACCGCATCCCTCGTCCCACGGCTCGGCGCTAGATTGGATTGAGGGGCTGCTTGAGCTGTCGGTGCAGCAGTTCGGGCCAGGGTCTTCGCGTCAGAGTGCGAATCAGAGAGTCGAGGGGGACGTGCATGAACGGCTTGGGGGGAGCTTCATTCAAGCACGCGGGCGAGCAGGCCGCGTCCTTGTTCTTACTCAAGAGGCTGTGTTGCTACTAGCAAACCTTGCTGTTGGAGAGAGAAGCCGCTTGCGCATGCGCGAGCTGCTTCAGGAATTCGCTGCGCGCGGTGTGTACTTTGACAAACAGTCTGAGCAGGCGCTAATTGAGTTTTTTGAGCGTATCGGTAACGTCGAGCGCATGAGTGACAGTGGGGATGCCGTATATGTGCAAAAGACCTTTTGACACATTCCTCGTAGAGCAGTTCTCTGCGTGGGCACAGCGCCATGCCACACCTGGCTCGCGTTATCAGTTTCGTTCACCGGATAGCACAAACGCTGAGTCGCTCCATGCAGCGCTTATTGATGAGGCGGGTGGGCATGTACAGCTTGGGAAGGTTGCATTGCCTTACCTCTTCTGCGGTGGCGCGCGGGTTATTCCAGTCCTCCAGAATCCTGGAGCGGCGCAGAGTTATTCAGAAAATTACATCTCCTTCCTCCGTGATGAAATCTCACGCCAGGGAGAACCACTCAAAGATTGTGCGCTCCTCATTATCCATAACAGCCTGCTGGACACGTTAATAAACAATGCTGATGACCTTGGTGCAGGTGGTTCTGTATGGAGCCGCGGTTATGTTAAGAGGAGCCTGGAACAGCTCATCAACCAGAAGCTAGGGGCGCAGCGAAAAGTCTCTGAATGCCTGCTTAACTATCAGTTTGACGTTCTCTGCGAAGAGGATGCGACAGTATTTGGCTTTGCACCTCTTTACCATGCGTTGCAAGACGGTCAACTGCGATTTAATGAGCTGGAGCTGCTGCCAGATCCGTTTATCACTGAGGCTAGTGTCACTGATGAGACGCTTATTCGTAAGCGCCTTGACGAGAACCGGCAGCTGTATCGACAGATTCTCAGCGAGGTTGAAGAGTATCCAAATTCCCTACAGTTGCGGTTAAAGGACCGATTTACCGAAGGCTTTATCAAAGAAACCTTCCCGAAAGAGGATCTTGAGCACTGGCAGAGTGTTGATTTTCAAAGATTCCGTGACGACGAGAAAAAGAGCAGCAAACCTGCATTGATCTATGAAAAGTCGGTACTGGATCCAAGCAGCGCTTCGCTCATAGACCGCGCGCAGAACGAGCGAGCAGCTGGCCAACGAAAACGTCATCTTCTGCTACTTGCAGACCCTACAGTTGACGAAATCGAGCTCAGGATTAGCTTTGAGGGATCTGATTTGCAGAACGGCGAGGTCAGACAGGAGGTGCCCTCTGAGCTCGAGCCCAGCCTGGACGTAAGTCGTAGCGGTAAGCGCTCATTCATCAAGCTGCGCATCAAAGTATCGGCTCAGCCTGCTTTCTTTAAGCTTTCTACCTCGCGTGATCGGGCGGCTGAGAAGTATGAGTTTCATTGCCTTCTCCTGCGAAAAGGGTGGTTCTATGTTGGAGGCTTTCGAAACTATTATCTGGTGGACACTAAGCAACAGCAACTTCGTCTGGAGACTGATGCTGAAGCATTACAGATTGGCGAAGGTGGTGGTGAGAGTTTCGTAGTTACCGCCCCAGGAGAGACCGTCAATGGTTTGATCTATTCTAGTGTTGATTTCTCGCAGCTTGCAAACGAGTCAGATAAAGTGGAGTTTCGGCTGGACTGCTACGGTCGCCACCTTGATTTCTTCGTGAAGAGCGAGCCTGCCAGTGATCGTCTCGGAGTGCCACTTCTTTTAGATGGCGATCGGGGTGCCCACCTTTTTGATGATGAGTACAACGGTCAATATAACCCCCGCGGTCGTGTTTCACTCGACAACCGCGAGTACGAAGTCGTCGCAGAGCGCCATATGTTCCTGCGCCGGGAAGCGTTATTCGTCGAGCAACGCGTGGTCGGTTCGAGCGATACAGGCGAGCTCATCAGTCTAAAGGCGCTACGCGAAGCAGATTCAGAACTCGCGGATAGTTATGAGAATCTTTTTGCCTATCTAGACGCTACTGGCACTCTACCCTCTCTAGCTTCCTGGGGACCGAGTTTTCGCCACGTAGTGCGGGGGGTTGTTGAGTCTTCTCTCGCTTACTTAGGTAGTGTTAAACACGACACTGTATTAACGCAGTATCAGCGGCTCGTGATGCATGTCGGGCTATATACGGACGAGGGCACCGAGTACCTCTCTCCGTATCACCCGCTGGTGCTGGCTTACTACCTGTACTTGGCAGAGGCTGCCGCTGGGGAAAAGTCCGTGCGGAGCTTTGCCCACTTGCCCAAGGTAACCCTAGACCGACTGACACCACGTGGCCTGCTGCCCTTTGTCTATGACGAGTTGCATGGGTTTGCGCATGTCCAATCTGTGCCGCATAATGCTTTTTGGCTAAAGCTTGTCCCGCGTGAAGACAGTAGCTACGAGTTTGTCAGAAAGCTTATTAAAGAAAAGCTGCTGGAGTTCAAGAACGCCTTCAGTGCATTGTTCACTGTCCACGAAGAGAGTGAGCTCATCCTTAACGTGGTCAACGGGCTTGACGCGAGTGAGGTGCTGTACGGCATCGTAGAGTATTTTAAACATGCCTTAAATAGAGGTGATGCGAAGCCAACACCGATCCATATTAACTTCTATGATGAGACTCTGAGGTTCAATGCATTTGATGGTTTTTCTGAAGCTGTCGATGCTGCAGATATGCGCCGACAGCTCGGCATGGACAAGGGTGTGGACAAGTCGGTCGCGGATGCTGTTATTGATGCTCTTCGCACTCGCATGTCCTATAGTAAGTTTTCACACAGCGATAGCCCTGATGGGTATTTATATGCTCATATAACTTTTGTTAGAGACGAGGAGCGTGTGGACCGCCAATTCGTGCGTGTAAATGCCTCCTTAAGCGGGGTCGCTGCAAATGGCCTTATCACGGGGGAAGCATCGGAGAATAAAGGGGGCGCGTACTACACTGCCTTCGGCCTGCGAGGAATCGACACTGAGGCTCGGCCGCACCTACAATTGGCCGAACTCTATGGTAGTTTGTGGATGCCCGCGCGCCTTCCGAGTGCGACATATACAGGCAGTAATGCCGTGGCGATCGCGGTTAATGAAGAATTTCGTACGCTTCTCCAGCGCTGCTACAGCAGCAGCATTTGGACCACGCTTATCGATCCGAAGGTAACGCTCGACTTTTTTGACACCCAAGACGGTGTGGTGCTAATTCATTACTCAGATCAGTACACGAGTTCTGCCAGTTACGACGCTGTTACCGTTACTCGCGAGCTTGAGCTCTACAGGAATGTGCTGGAGTCAACCACGGGTGAGCACCGCACTGGCCTGATTAACGAGTTCAATGCTTTCAACGGGCAGTGGCTCTTACACATGCTGACTGCTTCCTCTACGGAGCGGAAGGGCATACAGGGAGTCATCGGAGCTTACAAGTTTGCGTCAACCTTGGTTTTGCAGGCTGACATTACATGGGTGCCGTTTTCCGTCGCTGAGCTTGTTCGTGTTGCTGCCAACAGCGGATTAAAGCTGACCGGAAGTGAGTTTTCTCGCGTGGTCCAAGGCTACCGTTCAGGTGTCATCTCTGATGACGTACTGCTTGTCGGGCTAAAGGACCAACGATTGTACTTGCTTCCTGTCGAGGTGAAGGCTGGTGTCAGGCCAGATTATGATAAAGCTGAAAAGCAGGCTCGGGAGCTTAAGCGGTATCTCACCGAGGACCTTTTAACACCGCGGACGCTAGCCGGCAGACTTTACCGGGCGCTCTTCGCCCGACAGCTTTTCATTCAGATCGAGAAGTACCGGTTATACAACGTGTTCAATGCCGAGTATTTTGACAAGATCCGCGCTCAGCGTGAGGCTTGGCTAGCAGGGGACTACTCCGTCGATGAAGTTAGCGATTATCCCGCAGGTTTTGTTGTGGCGTTCGTTGAAAATGATGCCTGCTTCGAGCCGAGCTATGTCGAGAGCGGGGACATCCTTCGCATTGAGCTGCCTTTCGGCCTTCTAAACGATATTGTGGCGAGGCCTTTGCAGGAGCTAAATAACCTTATAAATGAGAACAACCTATGTAACGTGCCGAGCAAGTACATTCTTGAAGGGACTATACATAGCTTCCCACCGGTTTCTAGTGGTGCCTCCGTAGAGAAGAGTGATTCTTCACCGGCTAATCTTGAACCTTTCGAAGAGGACCCTGAAAAGCCATCTGGAGCTGACGCACTTACGCCTCTTGTCAAGAAGATGCCGGCGACGACGTACTCGGGCCTAGTGGAAGGCTCTCTAAGGATACTCTTTGGTCATGATGTCCTACGCAACCAGCCGATATACTGGGAACCGACAAACACTAGTAAGGTATTCAACACCAATACCGGGATCATCGGCACGATGGGTACGGGAAAGACCCAATTCACTAAGAGTCTCGTCACGCAGTTAGTGCAGAATTTTTCCCATAACGTCGGCGGGAAAAGTATTGGCGTTTTGGTCTTCGATTACAAGGCCGACTACATTAAAGAGGACTTTGTCGCGGCAACGGGAGCGCGGGTGTTCGATCTACATCGGCTGCCGTTTAACCCGTTTGCGCTGCATGGCGACAAGCCTATGTTGCCAGTGCACACCGCGAACCTATTCCGCAGTACAATAGGCAAAGCCTATAACCTTGGAAATCGCCAGCAGAATAAGATACGCACACTGGTTCTTGAGGCCTACAGTCGTGCTGGTATCCACCCAAGCGACGCGAGTACCTGGGATCGTCCAGCACCGACTTTGCAGGATGTATGGGAGCTCTACCAAGAGCAGGACAATGTCGAGCAGGACTCACTCTATGCTGTGCTCGATGATTTGGTGACCTTCCAGATATTCGAGCCTGAGACAGAAAAAACTCGCTCTCTATATGACTTGATCGACGGCGTCAATGTTATCAATCTTTCTGGCTATGATTCGCTGATACAGAACCTTGTGGTTGCCATTACCCTCGATATTTTCTATTCGCAGATGCACCAAAGTGGCAGTTCGGCTCAGGAAGGCGATTATCGGCAGATTACAAAAATGGTTCTCGTCGACGAGGCTGATAATTTTATGTCGCAGGGCTTTGATTCGATTAAGAAGATCCTCAAAGAGGGACGAGAATTTGGTGTTGGAACGATCCTGTCGACTCAGGAAATGACCCATTTCAAGTCCGCGGAGGTCGATTATTCATCTTATATTCTTACTTGGGTTGTGCATCGTGTGTCCCAGATTAAGTCGCAAGACTTAAAAGCAGTGTTCAATCCCGAGGATAAAGCAACAGAAGACCGACTGAGTGCAGAAGTTAGGTCTCTTGGGAAGCATGTAAGCTTGTTGGTGGATGGTGCTAAGCGGGTATCGAAAATACAAGATATGCCTTTTTATAAGATCGTTTAAAATAATATGGATGTGCTTTTTTAAATATTATTAGTGGCCGGTTATTTATTATTATGATGCCCGGCCTTCAATTTCATAGCCCCCTTTCAACTGTGAGAGCCCAAGCTCGTGCTTTCTCTTCAAGGCTCAGTCCAAAATAAAGTTGGTCGATAATTGCTTCTGTGATTTTTTCAGTTTCACCAAGCCAGGTCTTTTTGTCCATTGACATAGTGCCTTGAGTAAATTTATTTGTGTCTTTCACCACAAATCCGCTTTCTAAAGCTTTGTAGAAAGCCTCTCTTGCTGCTATGTTTGGTTGTTTCCCCGTGCGTGCTTGCTCTCTTTTTAGCTTTTCCTCGGATGTGGCGGTAATTGCTATTCTATTCGGCAGCATTAAAGTACCCCTTTTTTATGCTTGTGGAACCTTCAAACCCATCACATTCGATTGTATAGGTTTTTGATACCGAAGTGTTAAACAATGCTGGTGTGCTTCCAAAATTTATTTCAGTATCGGTAGATAATAAAATGACTTGATGGCTAGCATTTGGGAAATAGCTACCAATTATGTTGTCTCTGTGGCTAGAGTCCAATCGCCCAAGAGGTGTGTCAATAATGATAGGTAGTCGTTTGCCTGAGGTTTTACCTAATGCTTCCAGCATGGCTGTTGCGTAAATTTGTTTCTCTCCCGCTGATAATTGTTCACGGTCTATAACCTTTCCGTCGCGGTAAGAAAGATCAACACTAAAGGTGTCAGGATCAATACGTGGTCTAAGCCCGTCATGTTTTTTCCGTGCTAGGCGCTGGAAAGACTTGCCAAAGTGATGCTGAAGCTCTTTGATTTTGCTAATCCTAGCGCTATCTGAGTAGCTCGTTAGCATTTTTCTGACTGATTTGGCCATATCCATTGCATGGACACTGTCCGATTGATGCTGATGCTCGTTCTCAAGCTTTCTAAGCTTTCGGACACAGTCCATGGCGGAGCGCAGTTTGCGCTTAGCATTTTCACGCTTTTCTTCAATTCTGCTCTTTAGACGGCCTTGTTTGAGTTGTGCTTCGTGCAACTGTTCGTAGAGCGGCTTGATGCGCTGTTCGTCCGGTGCTCGCTCCAGGTTTGCTGCACACTCGCTGATTTCGTGTCGCAGGCCTTCGAGTTTCTTTTCTAGCTCATCAACTTCCTGCTTTTGTTTTGGTGCTTCTACTTTTATCTGATGGCGTAACTTCTCTATCTCGCTATCAGACAGGTCGTGCACCAATTCCACCCTTTTGGGCGGCTTCAGGCTCTTGCCAAATGCTTTTTCGATAGCATTAATAAGCAGTGCTTCCTGGCCCTGTAGAGCACCTTCCAACTCCTTGCGCAGTGCCTTCGCTTGGCGTTTGGCGGCCTGGTGGGTTATCCGTTGCTTGCGATAGTGCCTCTCGGCATCGAGCTGAGACAGCAAGGCACCTAGCGCTGTCGGAGCCAGCGCTAATGGGTAGAGGGAGCCTTTTAATGTACGCATCCGCCCTCTGATAGCTTCCTGATCAGCCAGCAGGTGTTCCATTCTCTCCTTTTCAGCTGCTTGGTTTTCGTACCAGGCACCGCCATGCGCTTCTATCTTGTGTTCCAGTTGGGCAATATCCGCTCTCAGGTTGTGCAGCTGGTCCTCCAGTGCCTCCTTTCCCTCGAGCTCATGCTGGTAACTCGAGTAGTAGCGCTCATAGTCAGCTTCTAATGTTTCGGCTTCTTGGCGAATCGCCTCCGGTAACCTGCCCTTCGAGTGATTGCGAATATAGACACCCAGGTCAGCCCGCAACCTGTTGACTAGGTCCAGGCCCAGCAGCCGCTGGATTGCATCGGCAAGTGCTGCATTGCCTTTTGACTCCGCCAGCTCAGCGATCTTCTCTCCATCGAAGAAGAAAAGGTCAGCGATACCCAGGGGAATCAGGTCGTTCAGAAAGCTTTGGGCCTGATCATGCGAGAGGTGAGAGAGAACCTCGTCGTCACGCGTGATCTGCAGATTTTCCGTGACAGCACCACTGGTATCGCGGAACCAGCTGCGCACCACATCGTATTCGTGCTGTCGGCCACCACGACTATCGCTAAAGTTAAGCCGTACATAGGCGCTATTCGGGATGCGATCCGAACCACTGGGCTTGTGAATACAGTCACTCAGATAGCGGTTATACTCTTCACTCGGCACCTTAGCACCCAGGATACGGCGGCCATAGAGGGTCAGACGCACGGCCGTGAGGATCGACGTCTTGCCGGCGCCATTCAGGCCACCAAACAGGATAATGGGTTTTGCCCCACTTGATCCCGGCCTAAGGTCGA
This sequence comes from Halomonas rhizosphaerae, assembly GCF_030010555.1. Taxonomy (GTDB): domain Bacteria; phylum Pseudomonadota; class Gammaproteobacteria; order Pseudomonadales; family Halomonadaceae; genus Halomonas; species Halomonas rhizosphaerae. The sequence goes on along the minus strand of NZ_JASCQP010000043.1, from coordinate 54,401 downwards.
TCTCATGATCGCCTCTATAGACCCTGAAATTGCCCATCTTCAGCGTATTCAGGATCATTTGCTTAGCTCCTCGTACTGAATTTCTAGCCCTGCCAGCAGCTCGTCATAGACGCTTTTTGCGTTGCGGGTTTTTCCTTGGTAACCAATATTTTTCTGGAAGATATCCTGCATCTTTCCTTTGGCCGCCTGCATCCCCTCGAGTGCCATGCTGGCATCCTGTTTCTTGGTGTGAAGGGTATCGAGATCCCCCCAGTCCTGGTTCAAGAGGGAGTCGATCCGCTTGAAAACGCCATGCCGCTTGCTCAAGCCATCAAGCGACTGCTCAAGCTGGAGGAGTTTGACGGCCAGGTCGATGGGTGTGCCGTGCTCCAGGCAGGCGCTGTTCAGGGCAGCTGCGTCCTGTTGGCTCAAGACTCCCGCGGAGTCCTGCATCCACTCCAGCTTGTGGCCATATACACTGGTGTAGATGGCAGGAAGCGCATCCAGGGCGTCTGGCTCATTGGGGTCACTCAACCACTCTAGACGAATGTGCTTCAATTCGTCTTCATGGATGAGAACAATCGGGTTTCCGCCGTCGTTGAGATTCTTCTGAATTTCCAGAAGCTTTTTCAGCCAGGCTTGCCGATAAGCCATCCAGTAGGGACCCGGGATATGCTTCTTTTCGATTGTGCTGTCATCGTCAATTTGCCCACGGGCGTACTGCACTTTGCCAGTGCGCCGCTTGTGGTTGCGGTAAGTAGTCTTGTTGTGGGGTAAGGTCGTTTCATATAGCTTATCTCGGAAAGACTTTAGCTCCAGCATCCAGTGCTCACCGGATTCAATGAGTCCTTCCATGGCGCGGTCTTTTGTCACCACAGTGCAAGTCCAGCAGCCGAAGCGAGAGTTTCCACAGGACGGGGTTTTGGTGTCGATAACGACAGGACACTCACCGGCGTTGGAGTCTTTATAGAGATCAAATAGTTTGCGGTGACTTCCTCCCCAAGGAGCTGGGGCGCTAAGGAGATATAGCCACACATCATCGGAGGTCCAATCCTCGATAGGCATATAGGTGTAGGCACCTGGGAGAGACGAATGCTTAGAAAGAAGGGAACCATCTACCTTGTGCTTAGCGATGACTTGAGCGCGGGATGCGCTCTCTTGGCTGCGGGCACCAAGTACAACAATTACCTCGCCATGGCGGGTAACCTTATCGAGAATAAAGCTGCTGACAGGATCAATCTTCATCCTCTCAGTGCACCAGCGGAAGCTCTGGGTTGGGGCCGGATACCCTTTCCCCAGCAGGTTCACCCAGAAAGTATCATTGGACTTCGGCACTACTTGGTGGGCAGAGAAAGGCAAGCCTTGATCCTTCGCTCTAGCGTTGATCTGCTCCAAAGTTGTCGTAATAAGATCGACAACGACAGGCGTCTCCACCAGTGTATCTGAGCACACAACATACACATGTTTGTGCCGCTCCTCAGGCTGAATTCTCTCAATGGCGGTATAGATAAGAGACAGTACAGCAGTAGAGTCCTTTCCGCCGCTGAAGCCAATCACCCAAGGGCGCTCATCCTCCAGGTAAAGGCGTTGTAATTCACCGATCAAGTCGGGAAGAGGTCTACCAGCAAAGTTCTGCCCGGCAAACATCTCATCACGAGAGATATCAAGCATGGCTTCACTCATGGTGTCAGGGCTCCCTCGAGCTCGAGCTGCTTCTCGCTTAGTGGTATCCCCAACTGTTGTTTGAGGTAGCAAGCCAGCAGTTCGACAGATGTATGTGATTTGGAAATTCGGCCATCGCGCAGGCAGCGTCCCTCCCATTCGGGATTGGAGCGCTGCCAGTCGATCTCCATGAGGGGGGTCAGCCGGCCGATGTACCAGTCGATGTCACGCTCGTGTGCTTCCCGGCGCAGCGAACTGCAGCTCACTGCCAGGGCCTGGAGAAAGACACCATGGGCATGAATAGAGCCTTGGCGAAGCTGCATGGGCAGGCTGGGGTCGCGAAGCGATTCCAACCAATCCGGCATGACTTTGCAGGCGGCCGCCCAAAAGGTGATGCATTCCACATGGTCATCGATGCTGGCGTCGTCGCGCTTGCGCTTCTCCAGGAACCGCCAGCTGGCGTTCTTGATCGCGCTGAGGGTGAACAACTTCCTGGATTTCAGCGGTAACGAGCTCTTCTCGACCTCGGTAAGCTCCTGAAAGCAAGGGACTTCCTCCATGATGCAGCGGGCCAGGGTGGAGGCGGCATCGCGCTTATCGAAATAGGTGTTGAGCGAGGTGCTGGGGCGTATCGCATGCCGGTTCAAGTCGGCAAACATCTGCTGGCTGCGTTTCAGGCCTTCATCGATAAACAGCAGGACGGGAATGCTGTCATGGCCCAGCTCGCGCTTTCTGGTGACAGCGCGCTCAATGGCGGCACGCCGGTGCTGCCCGTCGTTGATCAGCAATCGCGCCTCACGGGGGATGCGCAGCATGCCCACCAGTGGGACGAGCTCTTCACCTGTCGGGACAAACTCGGCCTCCTGGTCGAGAGACGCCGTGATGGCCGGCAGGATGTAGCTATCAGGGTTCTGTGTCAGGTAGTCCGCGATCTCGGGGATGCGGCCAGGGTTGATGGCGCGCTGGGCGCGCTCCTCAGGCGGGAGCTCTGTGTCGTCGTAGTGAAACAGCCTGGGGATCAGGCGCAGCGGGCACATGATCGTGTAGCATGCGCGTCCACCCTGCATCCCTCGCAGCGCGGGGAAGTCATGGGTGCTGTGGGCTGCCTGTTGCGTCGCTTGGGCCATTGGTACGTGTTCTTAGACGTAAGGGTACGTTTATTTTAACGTAAGGGGCGCCTCAATGCAGTAGTGCGTTGTTGCATTAACGCCTCCGTTAGAGGCCGGAACGAGTCCGCGCAGGTGCTGTTCTTTTGTACAGTGTAGTGGCTCACTGCCTTTGGACGCCACCGGTTGCCATGCTTGCAGCCTGCTGACTCGCCTGCCATCCGGCGAAAGCGCCGGTGGTGCAGGCGGCAAGGGTGTATGGCGATTTGTGGGCTGTTTGAAAAATGCGGCGCCCTAGCCCCAGCAGTGAGAAGCATTTTGTGCTGGCTTTAGCAGGTCCTGGCTACAGCCAGCCGGCGCGCCGGAAGCGCCAGTAGAGCCACCCGCAGGCACTGCCCATCATCAGCAGCGCCAGCGGATAGCCCAGGCGCCAGTCGAGCTCGGGCATGTGGGCGAAGTTCATGCCCCAGATGCCGGCGAGGATGGTGGCTACCGCGAAGATGGCCGCCCAGGCCGCCAGCCGCTTGTGCACCTCGCCCTCGTCGATCGCCACCATCGAGAGGTTCACCTGGATCGCGGTGATGGTCATCTCGCGGATGGTATCCACCGCCGATTCGATGCGATTCAGGTGGTCGTACACGTCGCGGAAGTATTCCCGGGTCTTGCGGCACAGCGCCGGGACCCGGCCGCCGAACAGGTGGCTCGCCGCCTCGCCCAGGGGCATGGCGGCATGCTTGAGCCGCATGGTCTGGCGCTTGAGCTGGTAGAGGCGCTCCAGGCTCCGGCGGGCCGACCCCCGGATGAAGATCTGGTCCTCGATGCTCTCGAGCTCGGCCTGCAGGGCCTCGACCACCGGGAAGTAGCGGTCGACGATGGTATCCATCAGGGCATAGATCACGAAGGCGGGGCCGTGCCTGAGCAGCTTCGGCTCGTGCTCGCAGCGCTGGCGGACCTCGGTGAAGCCCCGGCCCGGGTGCAGGCGCACCGAGAGCACGTACCCCGGGCCGGCGAACACCGCCACCTGTCCGGTCTCCAGCTGGTCGTCGCGCATCGTGACCATGTGCATGATCACGAACAGCGACTCCCCATACTCCTCGAACTTGGGGCGCTGGTGCCCGTTCAGGGCGTCCTCCACGGCCAGCTCGTGCAGGCCGAACACCGCCTGGAACCGGGCCATTTCCTGCGCGTCGGGCTCGTGCAGTGCCACCCACACGAAACGGTCAGGTTGCCCCAGGTAGTCGCCGATCTCGTCGGACTGGATGTCTTGCAGGCGATGTCCCTTTTCGTAGGCCACGCAGTTGATGATCATTGCCGAGCTCTCCCGATCGGTGGTGGTGCCCTGTGCCACAGCATAGTGCCTGGAGGCGGGCACCTGTCGCCCTCCCCGCGCGAACGGGATGCCATGACGAGGGGCACCGGGAAAGGGGGTGGCGTTCATCGGGGCGTCGTCCTAGTCTGGGATTTCACTCAACGAGACGCGGAGGCCGCCATGCCGATTTCACGAGCCGAGATTCCCGCCGAGGATGCCAAGGAGCTGGTGGAGCGCCTCTGCCGGGAGTGGGCGGACGCACGGCCGATCGACCGCGAGGAGACCCAGGCGCGGGTCGTCTTCGACGAGGGCAGCTGCCTGCTCAAGGCCGAGCCGGATCGGCTGGTGGTGGCCGTCGAGACGCTGGATGACGAGACCCTGGACCGGCTCGAGGGCAAGGTGAACGCCGCGCTCGAGGGGCTGACGGGCGTGACCCTGGAGATCGTCTGGGAAAATTGAGCGACGGCGTCTCGCCCCGCGCCGCCCACCTCGGCATGCTGCTGTGGGCGGCGCTGGTGGGGCTGTCGTTTCCCGCGGTGGGGGCAATGAGCGAGCTGCCGCCGTTCTCGCTCACCGCGCTGCGCTTCGTCATCGCCTGCTGCGGCCTGTGGTGGCTGGCCCGGCGCTCGCCGGACTTCCTGCCTGCCTGGCGGCGGCTGCCGCTCTATGCGCTGATGGGGCTCTGCCTGGCCGGCTTCTTCGGCGCCATGTTCTGGGCGGCGCACCATGCCACGGCGCTCTCCATGGCCACCCTCTTCGTCACGGTGCCGCTGCTGGCCTTCCTGCTGGGGCTGGGCTTCGGCGTGGAACGCCTGGCCTGGCGCCTGCCGGCGATCCTGGCGCTGGGGGCGGCGGGGGCGCTGGGCCTGGCATTCGCGGAATCCCTGGCCAAGGGCGAGCGCCTGCAGTTCGGCATCGGCGAGGCGGTGTTCTTCCTGGGCTGCCTCTCCACGGCGCTCTATCCGGTGCTCAGCAAGTGGGGGCTGTCGACCGGACGCCTGCCGGAGTCGGCGGCGGTGCGCACCTTCTGGAGCCTGGGCCTGGGCGCCGTGCTGATCGGGCTGCTGGGGCTCGCCGTCGAGCCGGTAGAGCGCCTGGCGACCATGACCGGCCGCGACCTGCTGCTGCTGGTCTACCTGGGCCTCTTCTCCAGTGCCCTGACCTTCTGGCTCCTGCAGCGCGCCACCTCGGCGCTCACGCCGGGGGCGGTTACCGCCTACAGCTACCTGGTGCCCTTCGTCTCCATGCTGCTGCTGTTCGTCCGTGAGCCCGAACGGATCGGCTGGGTCTGGCTGCCGGGCAGCCTGCTGGTGATCGTGGCGATCGCGCTGCTGCTGCGCAACGGCCGGGCGGCCGGCTAGTCGGTCTCGCCCTTCCCCGCGGGCTCGCCGGCTGCCTCGCCGGGAAAGGCGAGGCGGATCTCGTCGTGCAGGCGGCGGGTATCGGTGATGTGGCGGCGCGAGAAGTGGAAGGGCACCAGGCGTGCCACCCCGGCCGCCGTGGCGATCTCGCCGCAGGCCCGGGCGGTCAGGTGGCCGGTGCGCCGGGCCTGTTCCGCCTCGACCGCCAGGAAGGGGGCCTCGCAGAAGAGCACCCGGGCGCCCCGCGCCAGGGAGACCAGGCGTCGGCGGTTCTCCGCGGTGTCGCCGAGGTCGGTGGCATAGACCAGCCGCTCCCCCGGCCGGGTCAGCAGCAGGGCCTGTGCCAGGCTGGCCGCGGTCCGGGTGGTGCCGTCCGGCAGCCGTACCCGGGCCTCTCCCTCGCCCGCCAGGACATGATGCTTGAGCGTGCCGAGCCAGGGACCCGGCGGCCAGCCATGGGCCTCCAGCCGCTCCTTGCGCACCGCGACCTGCCGCTCGGGCTCCAGGGCAAAGGCCAGCACCGGCGTGCCATGGTCGAGGGTGGTGGCCCGCACGCGAAAGCCGAGCTCCTCGTGCAGCAGGCCGCCGGGGGCCGGGCGCGAGGGCAGGGGGGATGGTCGCGCGTCGCCGGCGACGATCCCCCAGCGCTCGAGGCGTTCGCCATGCAGCTCGCCGACCTCGAAGCGGGGCGCCTTCTCGGCGACCCGGTCCCAGAGAATGCCGCTCACCAGCCCCTGCAGGTGCTCCGCCAGCCCCGGTGGGCCATAGAGCCGGCAGGGCGGGTACTCGCCGATGCGCGAGCGCAGCAGCCACAGGAAGCCGCCGATGTGGTCGAAGTGGGCGTGGCTGATGAAGACGTCGCTGACCTGATGGGCGAGGCGCGCCGGCAGGCGGCCGGGGTCGCCCAGGTCGAACAGCAGGCTGCGCGACTGGTGACGCAGGCGAAGGTGCAGCAGCGGGTCGCCGAAGACGCCGTTGACCAGGGTCGCGGTGAAGGTGCCGAGATCCGCCCGGGGGCGCGGGCCGTCGCGACTCTCCAGGGGCGCGGGGGTATCGTCCGGCTCCGGCGTATCAAGGATGGGGGCTTGGGGACGTGCGGTGCCCAGCTGGCCATCGCGGCCGCGACGGGCATCGCGAACCACGAGGGTGCGGGGCGTGCCGGTCGACGCCGGGGCGCGAATCCGCAGCCGGTCACCCTCCAGCGCCAGGATCTCGCCCAGCCCCAGGGTGTCGCCCCGTGCGTCGAGCAGCCCGACCTGGCGCCCCGCCCAGGCCTCGGGGGCGCTGCGCGGCGGGGCGGCGCCGGTCAGGGCCAGTGCGGGCAGCTCGAGCACGGTCTCCCGGGCTTGTGCCAGCCAGGCGTCCCAGTCGTCGCTGCGACGCGCGCGGCGCCGACGCTTTCCGGGATGGCGGGCATGCGGGTCTGGCGCCAGGGTGACGGTCTCCAGGCCCAGGGCGCGACACTCCTCGTGCAGCGGGAAGGAGGCGGCGTCTGTCGCCAGCACCAGCAGGGCACCGATGCCCGCGGCCTGCACCAGTGCCGGCAGCAGCTCGGCCCCGGCGGCGCCGCGGACCACCCCCGGGGCGTCCAGCAGCAGCGCCCCGGCGGGGGCCTGCTCGGCCAGGCGACGCACCGCCTGCACCAGCGGCAAGCGGAAGCGGGCGGCATCCAGGGTGGCCAGGGCGGCGATCGCTTCCAGCCGCCACTCCCCCCCTTCCCAGCGGCCCAGGCAGGCCGCACCGGGCGGCCCGATGCCGGGCGGCCCGATGCCGGGCAGCCCCGGGTCGGCGCTCAGGCAGTGGCACGCCTGGCCCCGGGCGGCCAGGGTCGCCGCGGCGGCGCGCACCAGGGTGCTCTTGCCGCTGCCCGGCGCGCCGGCCACCAGCACGCGCCCATGGCGCTGCAGCAGGGTCAGCAGGGGGTGGTCCGCGGGGAGGTGCTCGGTCGGTGCAGGCATGGTGGCGGCCCTCGGCATCGATATGCCCAGTGTGGGGGGATTGCCGAGGGGCGACCACCCCGGGCGAGTGGCCTCTGGTATACTGCCGCTCATTACGCAGCCATCGAATTCGCAGGAGTCCGCATGACCCGTATCGCCATCGTCGGTGTCGCCGGCCGCATGGGCCGCACCCTGGTCAACGCCGTGCAGCAGGATGCCGGGGCCACCCTTGCCGGCGGCATCGTCGAACCGGGCAGCTCGCTGGTGGGCACCGACATCGGCGAGCTGGCGGGGGTCGGCAAGCTGGGCGTGGCCGCCGTGGACTCCCTCGAGGCCATCGTCGACGACGTCGACGTGCTGATCGACTTCACGGCGCCGCAGGTGACGTTGGCCAACCTGGCCGTCTGTGCCGAGCACGGCAAGCGCATCGTCATCGGTACCACCGGCCTGAACGATGAGGAGCTCGCTGAGCTGGACGCCTTCCGCGACCGGGTGCCGATGGTCTTCGCGCCGAACATGAGCGTGGGGGTGAACCTGACGCTGAAGCTGCTCGAGACGGCGGCGAAGGCGCTGGGCGACGAGGGCTACGACATAGAGGTGATCGAGGCCCACCATCGCCACAAGGTGGATGCGCCCTCCGGCACGGCATTGAAGATGGGCGAGGTCGTGGCCGAGAGCCTGGGCCGTACCCTGAAGGAGCATGGCGTCTTCGCCCGTGAGGGTCAGTGTGGGCCGCGCAGTGACAAGGAGATCGGCTTTGCCACCGTGCGCGCCGGGGACATCGTGGGCGAGCACACCGTGATGTTCGCCACCGAGGGCGAGCGCATCGAGATCACCCACAAGGCCTCGAGCCGCATGACCTTCGCCAAGGGTGCAGTGCGCGCCGCGCGCTGGGTGACCGGCCAGGCCAACGGCCGCTACTCGATGCAGGATGTGCTTGGGCTTTGATTCCGAGGTGAGCAGAGTTGCATGCTGTGAGGGGCGTCGGGGACAGGCCGAAGGGGAGGTCCTATGCCAGGGATGGCATCGGTAGCGCCCAGGGAAGGGTTCACAGCGCCTCCCCGTAGGCCTGTCGCCGAATGAGCCCCGAGCAAGACTGGCAGCTCAGTGCTCGGGGGTAGCCGCCGGGCGCCATTTCCTGTAATATCCCCAAAATTTTGGCCGGGCGCGCGGGCAAACAGCCCTCTCGAGCGCTTGTTGCTTCGGCCCAGGCATTCCGAGCGAATGACAACAAGCGGGATGAAACCGGTCTTCACATCGGGTTTCGTCCCGCTTTTTTGCGGGCCGGCCACCCGGGGCCCGGCCATGGCCCCGCAGTATTCCTGACGAGCTGTCTCGATAGCTCTCTAAAAAACCTGGGAGGACGTTGCATTGAACAGACCCGCGATACTGGCCCTGGAAGACGGCAGTGTATTCCACGGCACGGCCATCGGTGCCGATGGACAAACCAGCGGTGAGGTGGTGTTCAATACGGCCATGACCGGTTACCAGGAAATCCTGACCGACCCCTCCTACACCCGTCAGATCGTCACCCTCACCTATCCGCACATCGGCAACACCGGCGTCAACGCCGAGGACGTCGAGTCCGGCGCCATCGCCGCCGCCGGCCTGGTGATCCGTGACCTCCCCCTGCTGGCCAGCAGCTTCCGCTGCGAACAGACGCTCTCCGACTACCTCAAGGGCCAGAACGTGCTGGGCATCGCCGACATCGATACCCGCCGCCTGACCCGCATCCTGCGCGACAAGGGCGCCCAGAATGGGGCGATCCTGGCCGGTTCCGAGGCCGAGGGCGACGACGCCGTCGACCGGGCCCTGGCCGCGGCCCGCGCCTTCCCGGGCCTGAAGGGCATGGACCTGGCAAAGGTGGTCTCCTGCCAGACCCCCTACGAGTGGAGCGAGGGCGAGTGGGCCCTGGGCAAGGGGTACGCCGATACCACCCAGGGTGAACGTCCCTACCACGTGGTCGCCTACGACTACGGCGTCAAGCGCAACATCCTGCGCATGCTCGCCTCCCGCGGCTGCCGCCTCACCGTGGTGCCGGCCCAGACCCCGGCCGCCGAGGTGCTGGCCATGGCCCCCGACGGCGTCTTCCTGGCCAACGGGCCCGGCGACCCCGAGCCCTGCGACTACGCCATCAAGGCGATCCAGGAGCTCCTCGAGACCGAGATCCCGGTATTCGGCATCTGCCTGGGCCACCAGCTGCTGGCGCTGGCCAGCGGGGCGAAGACGGTGAAGATGAATCACGGCCACCACGGCGCCAACCACCCGGTGCAGGACCTCGATACCGGCAAGGTGATGATCACCAGCCAGAACCACGGCTTCGCCGCCGACGAGGCGAGCCTGCCGGCCAACCTGCGGGCCACCCACCGCTCGCTGTTCGACGGCACCCTGCAGGGCGTCGAGCGCACCGACCGCCCGGCCTTCAGCTTCCAGGGCCACCCCGAGGCCAGCCCGGGGCCGCGCGACGTGTCGCCGCTGTTCGACCGCTTCGTCACCATGATGAAGGAGCGCCGCTAGGCTGCATCGCCCTCCATCAGACCGTCATTCATCGATTAGCCGCGGGAACCGTCATGCCCAAGCGTACCGACATCCAGAGCATCCTGATCATTGGTGCTGGCCCCATCGTCATCGGCCAGGCCTGCGAATTCGACTACTCCGGCGCCCAGGCCTGCAAGGCGCTGCGCGAGGAGGGCTACCGGGTCATCCTGGTCAACTCCAACCCGGCCACCATCATGACCGACCCGGTGATGGCCGATGCCACCTACATCGAGCCGATCACCTGGCAGGCGGTGGAGAAGATCATCGAGGTCGAGCGCCCGGATGCCGTGCTGCCGACCATGGGCGGCCAGACCGCCCTCAACTGCGCCCTGGACCTGGACAAGCACGGCGTGTTGGCGAAGTACGGCGTGGAGATGATCGGCGCCAACGCCGACGCCATCAACAAGGCCGAGGACCGCGACCTCTTCGACCAGGCCATGAAGCGCATCGGCCTGGAGTGCCCCAAGGCCGAGGTGGCGCACAGCATGGAGGAGGCCTGGCGCATCCAGGCGTCGCTGGGCTTCCCGGTGATCATCCGCCCCTCTTACACCATGGGCGGCTCCGGCGGTGGCGTGGCCTACAACAAGGAGGAGTTCGAGGAGATCTGCACCCGCGGCTTCGAGCTCTCCAACAACCACGAGCTGCTGATCGACGAGTCGCTGCTGGGCTGGAAGGAGTACGAGATGGAGGTCGTCCGTGATCGGAACGACAACTGCATCATCGTCTGCGCCATCGAGAACTTCGACCCCATGGGCGTGCACACCGGCGACTCCATCACCGTGGCCCCGGCCCAGACGCTGACCGACAAGGAATACCAGATCATGCGCGACGCCTCGCTGGCGGTGCTGCGCGAGATCGGCGTCGAGACCGGTGGTTCCAACGTGCAGTTCGGCGTCGACCCCGACACCGGGCGCGTGGTGGTCATCGAGATGAACCCACGGGTGTCGCGCTCCTCGGCGCTGGCCTCCAAGGCCACCGGCTTCCCGATCGCCAAGATCGCCGCCAAGCTGGCGGTGGGCTATACCTTGGACGAGCTGCAGAACGACATCACCGGCGGGCGTACCCCGGCCTCCTTCGAGCCGTCCATCGACTACGTGGTCACCAAGATCCCGCGCTTCACCTTCGAGAAGTTCCCCCAGGCCAACGACCGCCTGACCACCCAGATGAAGTCGGTGGGCGAGGTGATGGCCATCGGCCGCACCTTTCAGGAGTCGCTGCAGAAGGCGCTGCGCGGCCTGGAAACCGGCAACGATGGCCTCGACCCCAAGTTTCCCGAGTTCAAGCCGGGCGCGTTCACCGACGAGGCCATGGCGCATATCAAGGGCGAGCTGCAGGCCGCCGGGGCCGAGCGCATCTTCTTCGTCGCCGATGCCATGCGCGCAGGATTGAGCGTGGACGAGGTCTTCGCGCTGACCAATATCGACCGCTGGTACCTGGTGCAGATCGAGGACCTGGTGAAGACCGAGCAGGCGGTGGCGAAGCGTTCGCTCTCCGAGTTCACCCCCCGCGAGCTGTTCGCCCTCAAGCGCAAGGGCTTCTCGGATGCCCGCCTGGCGAGCCTGCTGGGGGTCGCCGAGAAGGAGTTCCGCCGGACCCGCCAGCAGGCCGGTATCCGTCCGGTCTACAAGCGGGTCGACACCTGCGCCGCGGAGTTCGCCTCGGATACCGCCTACATGTACTCCACCTACGAGGAGGAGTGTGAGGCCGAGGTCTCGGACCGCCAGAAGATCATGGTGCTGGGTGGCGGGCCCAACCGCATCGGTCAGGGCATCGAGTTCGACTACTGCTGCGTCCACGCCGCCTTCGCCATGCACGATGACGGCTACGAGACCATCATGGTCAACTGCAACCCGGAGACCGTCTCCACCGACTACGACACCAGTGACCGCCTCTACTTCGAGCCGGTGACCCTGGAGGATGTGCTGGAGATCGCCGACAAGGAGCAGCCGGTCGGCGTGATCGTGCAGTTCGGCGGCCAGACCCCGCTGAAGCTGGCCCGCGAGCTCGAGGCCGCCGGCGTGCCGATCATCGGCACCACCCCGGACGCCATCGACCGCGCCGAGGACCGCGAGCGCTTCCAGCAGATGATCGACAAGCTGGGCCTCAAGCAGCCGCCCAACGCCACCGCGCGCAGCTTCGAGGAGGCCTTCGCCAAGGCCGAGGCGATCGGCTACCCGCTGGTGGTGCGCCCCAGCTACGTGCTCGGCGGGCGGGCCATGGAGATCGTCTACGACGCTTCCGAACTCGAGAACTACATGACCCACGCGGTCAAGGTCTCCAACGACTCCCCGGTGCTGCTCGACCACTTCCTCAATGCGGCCATCGAGATCGACATCGATGCGGTGAGCGACGGCAAGGAAGTGGTGATCGGCGGCATCATGCAGCACATCGAGCAGGCCGGCGTGCACTCCGGCGACTCCGCCTGCTCGCTGCCGCCCTATTCGCTGCCCGCCGAGGTGCAGGACGCGATGCGCGAGCAGGTCAAGCAGATGGCGGTGGAGCTCGGCGTCAAGGGCCTGATGAACGTGCAGCTGGCCTGGCAGGACGGCGAGATCTACGTCATCGAGGTCAACCCGCGTGCCTCGCGCACCGTGCCCTTTGTCTCCAAGTGCATCGGCACCTCGCTGGCCCAGATCGCCGCGCGCTGCATGGCCGGCACGACCCTGGCCGAGCAGGGCTTCACCCGCGAGATCGTGCCGCACTTCTTCAGCGTCAAGGAGGCGGTCTTCCCGTTCAACAAGTTCCCGGGCGTCGATCCGATCCTCTCGCCGGAGATGAAGTCCACCGGTGAGGTGATGGGCAGTGGCGATACCTTCGCCGAGGCCTTCTACAAGGCGCAGCTCGGCGCCGGCGAGGCGATCCCGCCGCTCGAGGGCGACCGCAAGGCCTTCCTCTCGGTGCGTGACCCGGACAAGGCGGGAGTTATCGAGGTGGCGCGTTCTCTGGTAACCTTGGGATTCACTCTGTGCGCGACCCGTGGCACGGCGGAGGCCCTCGAGGCCGCCGACCTGCCGGTGGAGATCGTCAACAAGGTCTATGAGGGCCGTCCGCATATCGTCGATCTGCTCAAGAACGACGAGGTCGCCTATATCGTCAACACCACCGAGGGCCGCCAGGCCATCAATGACTCCTCGGTGATCCGCCGCACTGCACTCGCCCGCAAGGTTCCCTATGCCACCACCCTGGCAGGGGCCAATGCCGTTTGCATGGCGCTCGAGTACGGCAATGCCATTACCGTGCGGCGGCTACAGGAACTGCATGCAGGAGCTACACAATGAACAAGGTCCCGATGACCGTCGCCGGTGAGAAACGGCTTCGCAAGGAGCTCGAGGAGCTCAAGGGCGAGGCGCGGCCGAGGGTGATTGCCGCCATCGCCGAGGCTCGCGAGCACGGCGACCTCAAGGAGAACGCCGAGTACCATGCGGCCCGCGAGCAGCAGGGCTTCATCGAGGGGCGTATCCAGGAGATCGAGGGCAAGCTCTCCAACGCCCAGGTGATCGACGTCACCAAGCTGCCTCAGACCGGCAAGGTGATCTTCGGCGTGACCGTGGGTCTGATCAATCTGGAGACCGACGACGAGGTGACCTACCGCATCGTCGGCGAGGACGAGGCCGACATCAAGGCCGGTCGCATCTCGGTGACCTCGCCCATCGCCCGTGCCCTGATCGGCAAGGAGGAGGGCGACGTGGTGTTGGTGCGGACTCCCGGCGGCGAGGTCGAGTACGAGATCTCCAGCGTGGAGCACCTGTGACCCTAGCGGTAAGCCATAAGCTTTAAGCTGTAAGAAAACACCCCCGAGGCGGAACCTCGGGGGTGTGTCGGTTTGACTTACAGCTTACGGCTTAACGCTTACAGCTCTGAGCGGCTTCCAGCTCGCGCGAAGCGCGGTCAGCGCCGCCCGTGATGGTTCTCGAAGCGCGTGATGTTGGAGAGCTTCGGGTTGACCCGGGGGTTGTGGCGGTAGAGCAGGGCCATCTTGCCGATCTTCTGTACCAGCTCGGCACGGCTCGCCGCGACCAGCTCGTCGAGCATGGCGGCGCGGTCGTCGCGGTCGGGCAGGGCGAGCTTGACCTTGACCAGCTCATGGTCGCCCAGGGCGCGGTCGAGCTCGGCCAGGACACCCTCGGACGCCCCGTTCTCGGAGACGGTGACCACGGGGTCGAGGTGGTGGCCGATGCTGCGGAATGCTTTCTTTTGTGCCTGTGACAAGCTCATGGTATCTTGCTTCTTCCCGGTTGGCGCGCAGCGCACATGGTACGGCGAAACGCCGCGCGGCGAAAGCTCGCCGCCGTGTCCCCGTCATGTTTCCTACGGCCGGGCCCGCAGGTCAGCACCCCGTCGCACCTCCACCAGGTCTTCCCGGAATCCGCTCGACTGCCTGTCATTCATGGCCATTCACAGGTGATGCCGTGGCACGTTCCAACGCTTCCCGCTCCAAGGCCGCTGCCGGCAAGGCGCCGGCCAGCAAGACCAGCAAGGGCTGGCTGAAGGAGCACTTCGACGACCGCTTCGTGCAGCAGAGCTGGCAGGACGGCTATCGCAGCCGCGCCAGCTACAAGCTGCTGGCGCTGGACGAGAAGGACCGCCTGCTGCGCCGCGGGATGACGGTGATCGACCTGGGCGCCGCCCCCGGCGGCTGGAGCCAGGTGGCCGCCGAGAAAGTCGGCTCCGAGGGGGTGGTGATCGCCTCCGACCTCCTGGAGATGGATGCCCTGGCGGATGTCGACTTCATCCAGGGCGACTTCACCGAGGAGCGCGTGCTCGAGGCGATCCTCGCCACCCTCGGCGATCGGCGGGTGGACCTTGTGATGTCCGACATGGCCCCCAATATGAGCGGGATGGCGGCCATCGACCAGCCCCAGGCGATGGTCCTTGTCGAGCTGGCGCTGGACCTGGCACGCCAGACGCTCTCGCCCGGCGGTACCTTCCTGGCCAAGGTGTTCCAGGGAGAGGGATTCGATGCCTTTCTCAAGGAGCTGCGCGGCAGCTTCACGCGGGTGGTGACCCGCAAGCCGGAAGCCTCCCGGGCACGCTCCCGCGAGGTCTACCTGCTGGCGGAAGGGTTTCGCGGCTGAGGCATGTCCTCGACCGCACAGAACGCGCTGCCACGATAGGCCGCGCCTAACGGGCCGATTGCCGGACACGGCGCCGCGACTGTGTCACAGTGGCGGTAGTTTTCCGCTCCGGCCGTAGGCTGGCTGAACATGTGCCGCTCATGTAGTGTCGAAGGACCAGGCATTTTCGGCCGACAGATTCTTGCAATGAGGGTAGTCCCTTGAACGACATGGCGAAGAACCTGATTCTGTGGTTGGTCATCGCGGCAGTGCTGCTGACGGTGTTCAACAACTTCAGCGTCGACAGCTCACCGCAGGCGATGAACTATTCCCAGTTCGTCCAGCAGGTGCAGAACGAGCAGGTCCGCAGCGTGACCATCGATGGTTACACCATCTCCGGTGAGCGCACGGACGGTTCCCAGTTCCGGACCATCCGCCCGGCGGCGGAAGATCCCAAGCTGATGGACGACCTGCTCTCCAACAACGTCACCGTGGTGGGCAAGGAGCCCGAACAGCAGAGCCTGTGGATGCGCCTGCTGATCGCCAGTTTCCCGATCCTGCTGATCCTCGCGATCTTCATGTTCTTCATGCGCCAGATGCAGGGCGGTGGAGCCGGCAAGGGCGGCCCGATGAGCTTCGGCAAGTCCAAGGCCAAGCTGCTCTCCCAGGACCAGATCAAGACCACCTTCGCCGACGTCGCCGGCTGCGACGAGGCCAAGGAGGAGGTCGAGGAGCTGGTCGACTTCCTGCGCGACCCGACCAAGTTCCAGCGCCTGGGCGGCACCATTCCCCGCGGCGTGCTGATGGTGGGCCCGCCGGGCACCGGCAAGACGCTGCTCGCCAAGTCCATCGCCGGCGAAGCCAAGGTGCCGTTCTTCTCGATCTCCGGCTCCGACTTCGTCGAGATGTTCGTGGGTGTCGGTGCCTCACGCGTGCGTGACATGTTCGAGCAGGCCAAGAAGCAGGCGCCCTGCATCATCTTCATCGACGAGATCGATGCCGTGGGCCGCTCGCGCGGCGCCGGCATGGGCGGTGGCAACGACGAGCGTGAACAGACCCTGAACCAGCTGCTGGTGGAGATGGACGGCTTCGAGGCCAACGAGGGCATCATCGTCATCGCCGCCACCAACCGTCCCGACGTGCTCGACCCGGCGCTGCTGCGTCCGGGCCGCTTCGACCGCCAGGTGGTGGTGCCGCTGCCGGACATCCGTGGCCGCGAGCACATCCTCAACGTGCACCTGCGCAAGGTGCCGCTGGCCGACGACGTCAAGCCGTCGCTGATCGCCCGCGGGACACCGGGCTTCTCCGGCGCCGACCTGGCCAACCTGGTCAACGAGGCCGCGCTGTTCGCCGCACGGCGCAACAAGCGCCTGGTGAGCATGGAAGAGCTCGACATGGCCAAGGACAAGATCATGATGGGCGCCGAGCGCAAGTCCATGGTCATGACCGACAAGGAGAAGCTCAATACTGCCTACCACGAGTCGGGCCACGCCATCATCGGCCTGGTGATGCCGGAGCACGACCCGGTCTACAAGGTGACCATCATCCCCCGCGGCCGGGCCCTGGGCGTGACCATGTTCCTGCCGGAGGAGGATCGCTACAGCCTCTCCCGCCAGCAGATCATCAGCCAGATCTGCTCGCTGTTCGGCGGCCGCATCGCCGAGGAGATGACCCTGGGACCGAACGGTGTCACCACCGGGGCGTCCAACGACATCAAGCGGGCCACCGAGCTGGCGCACAACATGGTCGCCAAGTGGGGCCTCTCCGAGGAGATGGGGCCGATCATGTACGACGAGGACGAGTCCCACCAGTTCCTCGGCGGGCCTGGTCAGGGCGGTAAGCTCAAGTCCGGCGAGACCACTTCCAAGCTGGACAAGGAGGTGCGCAAGATCATCGACGGCTGCTATGCCCAGGCCAAGAAGATCCTCGAGGAGAACCGCGACAAGCTCGACGCCATGGCCGAGGCGCTGATGAAGTACGAGACCATCGACTCCCATCAGCTCAAGGACATCATGGAAGGGCGTGATCCGCGGCCCCCCGAGGGCTGGGACGACCCCAGCAGCGGAGCGCCCTCGGGCGGCGAGCCGCGCGCCGAGGCCACCCCGGAGTCGAGCGACGATGCCGAGGATGACGAGACGCCCTCGCGTCGGCCCTCCGACCCGCTCGGAGGCCCGGCCGGCAGCTGAGGCCGTCCGCCAGCAACCACAGGCGCCCTGCGGGGCGCCTTTGCCGTTCGACCAACAGGAAGATGATGGATACCCGTACACCGACGCACCTGCCGTGTGGCCGGCACCGGCTCGACCTCTCCTTTCCCCGCATAATGGGGATCCTCAACGTCACCCCCGACTCCTTCTCCGACGGCGGCCGCCATGCGGTGCCGGATGACGCCCTGCGCCATGCCGAGCAGATGCTGGCCGAGGGGGCCGCGATCATCGACGTGGGCGGCGAGTCCACGCGACCCGGTGCCGAGCCGGTCTCGGTCCAGCAGGAGCTGGACCGGGTGGTGCCGGTGGTGGAGGCCCTGGTGCGCGAGTTCGATGCCCTGGTCTCGGTGGATACCAGCACGCCCGAGGTGATCGAGGCGACGGCGCAGGCCGGTGCCGGCATGATCAACGACGTGCGCAACCTGCGCCGCGAGGGGGCCCTCTCGGCGGCGGTCGCCAGCGGACTGCCGGTCTGCCTGATGCACATGCTCGGCGAGCCCGGCGACATGCAGGACGACCCGCGTTACGACCGACCGGTAGAGGAGGCCGTGGCCGCCTTCCTGGCGGAGCGGGTGGCGGCCTGCGAGGCTGGCGGGCTGCGTCGCGAGCGCATGCTGCTCGACCCGGGCTTCGGCTTCGCCAAGTCGGTGGAGCACAACCTGCGGCTGCTCAAGCACATGGACCGCCTGGGGGAACTCGGGCTGCCGCTGCTGGTGGGCATGTCGCGCAAGAGCATGATCGGCAAGGTGCTGGAGCGGCCGGTGGAAGAGCGCCTCTCCGGTGGCCTGGCGCTCTCCGCCCTGGCGGTGGAGCGCGGCGCCCGACTCCTGCGCGTCCACGACGTGGGGCCCCACGTGGACGCGGTGAACATGACCTGGGCCGTACTCGAGGAAGGCAGTACGCATGACTAGACGCTACTTCGGCACCGATGGCATCCGCGGCACCGTGGGCGAGCCGCCCAT
This sequence comes from Halomonas rhizosphaerae, assembly GCF_030010555.1. GTDB lineage: Bacteria > Pseudomonadota > Gammaproteobacteria > Pseudomonadales > Halomonadaceae > Halomonas > Halomonas rhizosphaerae. Next base: position 36,289 of record NZ_JASCQP010000043.1, on the reverse strand, counting down.
CACGGCCGACTTCATGCTCAAGCTGGGTTGGGCCACCGGCCGGGTGCTGACCCGGGACAAGGGACGCGCCCGGGTGATGATCGGCAAGGACACCCGGATCTCGGGCTACATGTTCGAGTCGGCCCTGGAGGCGGGCCTCTCCGCCGCCGGCGTCGACGTGATGCTACTGGGGCCCATGCCGACCCCGGCGATTGCCTACCTGACGCGCACCTTCCGCGCCGATGCCGGCATCGTCATCTCGGCCTCCCATAACCCCTTCCAGGACAACGGCATCAAGTTCTTCTCCGCCGCCGGTACCAAGCTGGACGACGAGGTCGAGGCGCGCATCGAGGCCATGCTCGAGGAGTCGCTGACCACCGTGGCGCCGGATCGTCTGGGCAAGGCGATGCGGGTCGATGATGCCCCCGGGCGCTACATCGAGTTCTGCAAGTCGACCATCCCCGACCGGGTCAGCCTGCACGGGTTGAAGATGGTCATCGACTGTGCCCATGGCGCCACCTACCACATCGCCCCCAGCGTCTTCCGCGAGCTGGGCGCGGAGGTCAGCCTGATCGGCGCCACTCCGGACGGCCTGAACATTAACCAGGAGGTGGGCTCGACCCACCCCGCCGCGCTGCGGGCGGCGGTGATCCAGCAGTCGGCCGACCTCGGGGTGGCCTTCGACGGCGACGGCGATCGGGTGCTGCTGGTGGATGCCGACGGCCGCGAGATCGACGGTGACGACATCCTCTACCTGATCGCCAGGGATCGCCACGCCCGGGGCGAGCTGGGCGGTGGCGTGGTGGGGACCCTGATGTCCAACTTCGGCCTGGCGGCCGCCATGGGCGAGCTCGACATCCCCTTCGAGCGCGCCCGGGTCGGGGACCGTTACGTGATGGAGCGGCTGGCCGCCAACGGCTGGCAACTGGGCGGCGAGTCCTCCGGCCATATCGTCTGCGGCCATGTGCAGACCACCGGCGACGGCATCGTCTCGGCGCTGCAGGTGCTGGCGATCATGGTTCGCGAGCAGCAGTCGCTGGGGCGCCTGCTCGCCGGCCTGCAGAAGGCGCCCCAGGCGCTGGTCAATGTGCGCCTGACGCCGGGCAGCGATGCCAAGGCACTGCTGGAGCAGGCCTCCCTCAAGCAGGCGGTGAGCACCCTGGAGACGGAGCTGGGCGACCAGGGGCGCGTGCTGCTGCGGGCCTCGGGCACCGAGCCGCTGATCCGCGTGATGGTCGAGGGGCGCCCCCACCTGGATGTCGACGCCCTGGCACGTCGCCTGGCCGGCGACGTCGAGGCGCTGCTCGGTTGATCGGGACAGGCGGCCCGGGGCCGGTTGTCTTGAATGGGCCCCTCCTATACCATTTCGCACCACCTTGAAAGAGGAACCCCCATGCGCATGCCGCTGATCGCCGGAAACTGGAAGATGAACGGCTCCCTGGCCCTGGTCGAGGAGTTCGGCCGGGCCTTCGCCGATATCTCCCTGCCCGTGAACGTGGAGGTGGCGCTGATGGTGCCTTTCCCCTTCCTGGAGGCGGCAGGCCGGGCGCTCGGCGAGACATCGGTGACGGTCGGCGCCCAGACGCTCAGCGACCGTCCCTCGGGGGCCTTCACCGGCGAGGTCAGCGCGGCGATGTTGCGCGAGTGCGGGGCACGGCTGGTGCTGGTCGGCCACTCCGAGCGCCGTACCCTGTTCGGGGAAGACGATGCCGCGGTTCTGGCACGCGTCAGGGCGGCCCTGGCCGAGGAGCTCACGCCGGTGCTGTGCGTCGGCGAGACCCTCGAGGAGCGCGAGGCCGAGCGCACCGAGGCGGTGGTGCTGGGCCAGGTCGAGGCGGTGTTCGATGCCCTCGACGAGGCCGAGCGCGCCCGCCTGGTGGTCGCCTACGAGCCCGTGTGGGCCATCGGGACCGGGCGCACGGCGAGCCCCGAGCAGGCCCAGGCGGTGCACGCGGCCATCCGCGGGTGCCTGGCGCGCTATGACCAGACGCTGGCCGACGGCATGCGTCTGCTGTACGGCGGCAGCATGAAGGCGGATAATGCCGCCGAGCTGCTCGCCCAGTCCGATATCGACGGCGGCCTGGTGGGCGGTGCCTCGCTCAAGGTCGACGATTTCCTAGCCATTTGTCAGTCAGCAGGTTGAATCCATGCAAGTTGCCATTCTCATGACCCATGTGGCGATCGCCATCGCCCTGGTCGTCCTGATCCTGCTGCAGCAGGGCAAGGGCGCCGAAGCCGGTGCCGCCTTCGGTGGCGGTGCCTCCCAGACCGTGTTCGGCTCGCGGGGCAGCGGCAGCTTCCTGGCGAAGTTCACCGGGCTGCTGGCCGTGGCCTTCTTCGCCACCTCCCTGACCCTGGCCTGGTTCGCTTCCGAGGCCGGCGATGCGCCCGAGGCCGGTATTCCCGACGCGGAGCTGATCGAGCAGCAGAATGCCGTGCCGACCCTTGACGATGCCGGCAGCGATGTGGATAATGCTGCGCCAGCGCTGGAGGAAAGCGGCGACTGACGTCGTCATCCAGCCTCCCCGATGCCGAAGTGGTGGAATTGGTAGACACGCTATCTTGAGGGGGTAGTGGCCTTATGGCCGTGCGGGTTCAAGTCCCGCCTTCGGCACCATATGCGAAGTGGTCGACATGAACGTCGGGACTTCGAAGCAGGATTGGCAGTATGCGGTGTTGCCGCTTGACGAAGTCGTCATGTGGGCTTACAATCACCGGCCTAGATTGATGCGGGGTGGAGCAGTCTGGTAGCTCGTCGGGCTCATAACCCGAAGGTCATCGGTTCAAATCCGGTCCCCGCTACCATCTTCCTGGCAGGCATGCAGATGTTGAGGGGCATGCCAGAGAGCCGAAGTGGTATACAGGTTTCTTGTGAAAGCCCCTTCCTGTGAAGGGGCTTTTTGTTAGCAGCTTGCCAGCCGGAGACGGCGGCGCTGTTCCGGGCAACGCCAATCAGCCACCTGACTCTTCTCTTCACTCCCGGCCAGGTGCCTGATGCAACGGCTGTAGGAGCTTTCTTCCGTGGCAATCAAGGATGCTGCGCTGCATGCGCTGATCGAACCGGTGGTCTCCGCCATGGGGTTCGAGCTATGGGGCATCGATCATCTGTCCCAGGGCAAACATTCCCGCCTGGTGATCTATATCGATCACGAGGACGGGGTCAGCGTGGACGATTGCGCCGATGTCAGCCGCCAGGTCAGTGCGGTGCTCGATGTCGAGGATCCGGTGCCCGGCGAGTATCGGCTGGAAGTCTCCTCGCCGGGCATGGACCGGCCGCTGTTCACCCTCGAACAGTTCGAGCGCTACGCCGGTCATGTGGTGGCCGTGAAGCTGCGCCTGCCCTTCGATGGGCGGCGCAAGTTCCAGGGGCTGCTGGCCGGCGTCGAGAGTGATGAGGTGCTGCTGCAGATCGACGGCGAGGAATATTGCTTTCCCATCGAGGGCATCGATCAGGCGCGGGTCGTCCCGCAGTTCACGTGATGTGCTCGGTGCATAAGGACAGGTTCACTGGCGAGGCTAAGGCATGAGTAAAGAAATTCTGGCGGTCGTCGACACGATCTCCAACGAGAAGGGGGTCCCCCGCGAGGTGATCTTCGAGGCCGTCGAGGCGGCCCTGGCCAGTGCATCGCGCAAGCGCTTCGAGGACGTGGAAGCCAGCGTGCGCGTGCACATCGACCGCGAGACCGGCGATTACGAGACGTTCCGCCGCTGGGAGGTGGTCGAGGACGATGACTTCGACGGGCCCGATGCCCAGATCAAGCTCTCCTTTGCCGAGCGCCGCGACCCGCCCCTGGGGCTGGGTGACGTGGTCGAGGAGCGCATCGAGAACGCCTCCTTCGGCCGGATCGCCGCCCAGACCGCCAAGCAGGTCATCGTGCAGAAGGTGCGCGAGGCCGAGCGGGCCGAGGTGGTGCGCCAGTATGCCGAGCGCGAGGGCGAACTGGTCGCCGGCATCGTCAAGAAGACGACACGCGACGGCCTGATCATCGACCTGGGCGAGAATGCCGAGGCCTTCCTGCCGCGCAGCGAGATGATCCCCGGCGAGCGCTACCGCATGAACGAGCGGGTCCGTGCGCTGCTGGTCAAGGTCGATCCCGAGGCCCGCGGTGCCCAGCTGATCCTGTCGCGCACCTGCCCGGAGCTGATCATCGAGCTGTTCAGCATCGAGGTGCCGGAGATCGCCGAGCAGCTCATCGAGATCAAGGGCGCGGCGCGCGACCCGGGCTCGCGGGCCAAGATCGCGGTCAAGACCAACGACCGGCGCATCGATCCCGTGGGGGCCTGCGTGGGCATGCGCGGCTCGCGGGTGCAGGCGGTCTCCTCGGAGCTGCAGAACGAGCGCGTGGACATCGTGCTGTGGGACGACAATCCGGCGCAGCTGGTGATCAACGCCATGGCGCCCGCGGATGTCGCCTCGATCCTCGTCGACGAGGAGGCCCATGCTATGGATGTGGCCGTCGCCGAGGACAACCTGGCCCAGGCCATCGGCCGCAGTGGCCAGAACGTGCGCCTGGCCTCCGAGCTCACCGGATGGCGTCTCAACGTCATGACTGAGGAGGAGGCCGAGGACAAGCGCGATCAGGAGATCGACAGCCTGGTCGAGCATTTTATCCAGCACCTGGACATCGACGAGGACGTGGCGCGCCTGCTGGTGGAAGAGGGCTTCACCTCCCTGGAGGAGGTTGCCTACGTGCCGGTCGAGGAGATGCTGGAGATCGAGGAATTCGACGAGGAGCTCATCGAGGAGCTGCGCGCTCGCGCCAAGGATGAACTGCTGAACCTGGCCATCGCCTCCGAGGAGGAACTCGATGGCGCCCAGCCGGCCGACGACCTGCTGGAGATGGACGGTATGGAGCGCCACCTGGCCTTCATCCTGGCCAGCCGGGGCATTGTCACCATGGAGGACCTGGCCGAGCAGTCCGTCGATGACCTGCTGGACATCGAGGGAATCGACGAGGAGCGCGCCGCGGCACTGATCATGACTGCCCGTGCGCCATGGTTCGAGAACGAACAGTAAACGGGTCACGGGCTGAGGAGGGTCGTAATGTCAGAAATGACCGTTAAGGATTTTGCAGCGAAGGTGGGGCGCGATGTGCCCCGCCTGCTGGAGCAGATGAAGGAAGCCGGGCTCGGTCAGAAGTCCGAGAGCGATGCCGTGTCCGAGGAGGACAAGCGTCAGCTGCTCGACTATCTCACCAAGAGCCATGGCGGCAGCGGCGCGGGGGCGAAGAACCGCATCACCCTGACGCGCAAGACGCGCAGCCGCATCAAGACCGGCGAGCGCGGCAAGAGCATCGAGGTTCAGGTGCGCAAGAAGCGCACCTACGTCAAGCGTGCCGAGGAAGAGACCAAGCCGGAGCCGACGGAAGACGCCGGGCCGCGCCAGCTGGTGGGCGACATGGCCGATTCCCAGCAGGCCCAGGCCGCCAAGGATGCCCGCGAGGCCGAGGAAGCCAAGGCGCGTGCCGCCGAGGAGTCCGCCCGCGAGGCCGCGGCCAAGCTCGAGGCCGAGAAGGCCGCCGCCGAGCCTGAGATCCCGGTGCCGGAGCTCGACACCGCCCCGCCCGCGGAGGAGCCCCCGGCCCCGCCCAAGGAGGGACGTCCCGAGCCGCGCCGCGCCGCCGTCAAGAAGGCGACCACCAAGGCCGGTGCCGGCAAGAAGGGCCGTGGCGAGCGCGACGACGACGATCGCGGTGACCGCGAGGAGCGTCGCCGTGGCGGCAAGAAGGCCAAGCGCGCCGAGCGTCGTGGTGGCCGCCGCGGTGGCGGCAGCCAGGGCGGTGGCGGCAAGCATGGCTTCCAGAAGCCGACCCAGCCGATCGTCCGCGAGGTCTCCATCCCCGAGTCGATCAGCGTCGCCGACCTGGCCGACAAGATGTCGATCAAGGCGAACGAGGTCATCAAGGCCATGTTCACCATGGGGGCGGCGGTGACCATCAACCAGACCATCGACCAGGACACCGCGGCCATCGTGGTCGAGGAGATGGGGCACAAGCCCAAGCTGGTCAAGGACGATGCGCTGGAGACCGAGGTCCTCGAGGGCATCTCCTACGAGGGCGAGGAGATCACCCGCTCGCCGGTGGTCACCGTGATGGGTCACGTCGACCACGGCAAGACCTCGCTGCTCGACTACATCCGCAAGGCCAAGGTGGCCACCGGCGAAGCCGGCGGCATCACCCAGCACATCGGTGCCTACCACGTGGAGGACGACCACGGTGGCGTGACCTTCCTGGATACCCCGGGCCACGCGGCGTTCACCGCCATGCGTGCCCGCGGTGCCAAGGCCACCGACGTGGTCGTGCTGGTGGTGGCCGCCGATGACGGCGTCATGCCCCAGACCATCGAGGCGATCGAGCACTCGCGTGCCGCCGAGGTGCCGATGGTGGTCGCGGTCAACAAGATCGACAAGCCGGGCATCGACCTGGACCGGATCAAGAACGAGCTCTCGCAGCACGGCGTGATCTCCGAGGAGTGGGGCGGTGATACCCAGTTCGTTCATGTCTCCGCGCACACCGGCGAGGGCATCGAGGAACTGCTGGAAGCCATCCAGCTGGTCTCCGAGGTGCTCGAGCTCAAGGCCGTCCCCGAGGCGCCCGGCAAGGGCGTGGTGGTCGAGTCTCGCCTGGACAAGGGCCGCGGCCCGGTGGCCACGGTGCTGGTCCAGAACGGTACCCTGAAGAAGGGCGACATCGTGCTGGCAGGCCTGCACTACGGCCGTGTCCGCGCGCTGACCAACGAGCTGGGCAAGCAGGTCGACGAGGCCGGCCCGTCCACCCCGGTGGAGATTCAGGGCCTGGACGGCACGCCCGAGGCGGGTGACGACTTCATGGTGCTGGCCGACGAGAAGAAGGCCCGCGAGGTCGCCAACTTCCGTCAGGGCAAGTACCGCGAGGTGCGCCTGGCGCGCCAGCAGAAGGCCAAGCTGGAGAACATGTTCAGCCAGATGGGCCAGGACGTGGCCGCCAAGCTCAACATCGTGCTCAAGGCCGACGTCCAGGGTTCCCTGGAAGCGATCAAGGGCGCCCTGGAAGAGCTCTCCACCGACGAGGTGGAAGTGGCCGTGGTCTCCTCCGGCGTGGGTGGCATCACCGGCACCGATGCCAACCTGGCACTGGCCAGTGACGCCATCGTGGTCGGCTTCAATGTGCGTGCCGATGCCGCGGCCCGCGAGATCATCGAGCGTGAAGGCCTGGACCTGCGCTACTACAGCGTCATCTACCAGCTGATCGACGAGGTCAAGCAGGCCATGAGCGGCATGCTGGCACCGGAGTGGAAGGAAGAGATCGTCGGCGTGGCCGAGGTTCGTGATGTCTTCCGTGCACCCAAGATCGGCGCGGTGGCCGGCTGCATGGTGGTCGAGGGCAGCGTCTTCCGTAACAAGAAGATCCGCGTGCTGCGCGACAACGTGGTGATCTACGAGGGCGAGCTCGAGTCCCTGCGCCGCTTCAAGGACGACGTCCAGGAAGTGCGCAACGGCATGGAGTGCGGCATCGGCGTGAAGAACTACAACGATGTCCAGGTCGGCGACAAGATCGAGGTCTTCGATCAGGTCAAGGTCGAGCGGACCCTCTAAGGGCTCGAGGAGTCGTACATGCGCGAGTTCAAGCGTACCGACCGGGTGGCCGACCAGCTCCAGAAGGAGCTGGCGGTGCTCATCCAGCGCGAGGTCAAGGATCCGCGGCTGGGCATGGTCACCGTCAGCGGCGTCGAGGTCAGTCGCGATCTCGGCTATGCCGATGTCCACGTGACCCTGCTGGGCGAGCAGACACCCGAACGCATCAAGGAGAACCTGGCGGTGCTCAAGCGGGCCGCCGGTTTCCTGCGCAGCCAGATCGCCCGTCGCATCAAGCTGCGCCATGTGCCGGAACTGCGCTTCCACTATGACGAGAGCGTGGTGCGTGGCCAGCGACTCTCCTCGCTGATCGACGAGGCCGTCGCCAGCGACCAGGCCCAGCAGGACGAGGCGGCGGATGACGACCGCGGGCCGGCAGACGAGGGTTCGACAGGCAATGGTTCGGCAGACAGGGACGAGCGCGACTGATGGCACGGCGGCGTCGCGGATTGCCGGTGAACGGCGTGCTGCTGCTGGACAAGCCCCCGGGCCTGTCCAGCAACCATGCGCTGCAGCGGGCCCGGCGCCTGTTCCAGGCCCAGAAGGCCGGTCATACGGGAACGCTGGACCCCATGGCCACCGGCCTGCTGCCGGTGTGCTTCGGCGAGGCGACCAAGTTCTCCGCCCACCTGCTGGACGCTGACAAGGTCTACCGCACCCGGGTGGAGCTCGGCGCGATCACCGACACCGGTGATGCCGAGGGCGAGGTGGTCGAGCGCCGCGCGGTGCCTCGGCTGACCGAGGCCGACGTCGAGGGCGTGCTGGCGCGCTTCCGCGGGGAGATCGATCAGGTGCCGCCGATGTACTCGGCGCTCAAGCATCAGGGGCGCAAGCTCTACGAGCTGGCCCGCGAAGGCAAGTCGATCGAGCGTGCAGCCAGGCGCGTGACGGTGTATGATGCGCGCCTTCTTGCCCTTGCCGATACCGCCTTCGAACTCGAAGTGCGTGTGAGCAAGGGTACCTATATCCGTACCCTGGCCGAGGACATCGGCCAGGCTCTGGGCTGCGGGGCGCACATCAGCGCGCTGCGCCGCCTGGAGACGGGCCCCTTCACGAGCGAGGGCATGCTGACCCTCGACGCGCTGGAGGCCCTGCCCGGCCAGGCCGAGCGCGAGGCGGTGCTGTGGCCCGTCGACGTGCTGGTCGACCACCTGCCGCGGCTCGAGGTCGATGCCGTGGCGGCCTGCCGGCTGACCCATGGCCAGGCGGCCCGGGTCGAGACCGGCGAGCTGGCCGGGGACGAGACGGCAAGACTCTACTGCGACGGGGCCTTCCTGGGCCTCGGCGTGGTGGCGGGGCCACAGGAGGTGGCGCCGAAACGGCTGCTGAGCACCGCAGCCGATTGAAGGGAGAGACGCCCGAGACTGCAAATATGCGTGGTCTCACACACTCATCATTCAGGCATATTGCTTACTGGAGAGACAGATGGCACTGACAGCCGAGCAGAAGTCCGCAATCGTCAACGAGTACGGTCGTGGCGAGAACGACACCGGTTCCCCCGAAGTGCAGGTGGCCCTGCTGAGCGCCAACATCGATGGCCTGCAGGACCACTTCAAGACCAACAAGCAGGATCACCACTCCCGTCGTGGCCTGATCCGCATGGTCAACCAGCGCCGCAAGCTGCTGGACTACCTGAAGCGCAAGGATTTCGAGCGCTATCAGTCGCTGATCCAGCGTCTGGGCCTGCGCCGCTAAGCGACGCATCCCACGCGGTAATGGAACGGGCAGCCTACGGGCTGCCCGTTTTGTATTGGTAATTATTTGATTTCAAGTAGTTATCGGGCTCTGGAAGAGCGAGGGGCGCTGGGGGGAAGCCGAAGAGGAGGTCCTACGCCAGGGGTGAGGAGTACTGCTCCGAACGGGCTGGCCATGGATGGCCAGCACCGGTCCTGCAGGCGGAGCAGGATGCGAGAGCGAAGCATGGCGTCGGTAGCGTACAGGGAGGTATTCACAGCGCCATCCTCGATGGTCCGACACTTCGGGGCTTGCCGCCAAATCAGGCCCGAGCGATGCATGCTGAGGCGATACCCAGGAAATGTCACTAGCCGGTGGCCGCCGCGGGCGTCAACCCCTAAAATGGTCGCCGAGTCAAAACGACCCAAACACAGAAAAGTTGAAGGAAGTCGCCGTGAACCCGGTCAAGAAAACGTTTCAGTACGGTCGCAGCACCGTCACCCTGGAAACCGGGCGCATCGCCCGCCAGGCTACCGGTGCCGTGATGGTCACCATGGACGACACCGTGGTGCTGTGCACCGTGGTGGCCAAGAAGGAGGCAAATCCTGCTCAGCCCTTCTTCCCGCTGGGGGTGTTCTATCAGGAGAAGACCTATGCGGTCGGCAAGATCCCCGGCGGTTTCTTCAAGCGCGAAGGGCGTCCCACCGAGAAGGAGACTCTCACCTCGCGGCTGATCGACCGCCCGATCCGTCCGCTCTTCCCCAAGGGCTTCATGAACGAGGTGCAGGTGGTCTGCTCGGTGCTCTCCACCGACCGCAACCATGACCCGGACATCGCCGCGATGCTCGGTACCTCCGCCGCCCTGGCCATCTCCGGCGTGCCCTTCAACGGCCCGATCGGCGCCGCGCGGGTGGGCTTCACCGAGGACAACGGCTACTTCCTCAACCCCACCGTCGAGGAGCTGACCGGCTCCGAGCTCAACATGGTGGTCGCCGGGACCGAGAAGGCGGTGCTGATGGTCGAGTCCGAGGCCAACGAGCTGCTCGAGGACGAGATGCTCGGCGCCGTGCTCTATGCCCATCAGGAGATGCAGGTGGCCATCCAGGCCATCAACGAGCTGGTCGCCGAGGCGGGCAAGCCGAAGTGGGACTGGCAGCCGCCCGCCGAGAACACCGCCCTCAAGGGCGCCATGGCCGATGCCTTCGAGCAGAAGGTCGGCGAGGCCTATCGCATCACCGACAAGATGGCCCGCCAGGACGCTCTTTCCGCTCTCAAGGATCAGGCGGTGGAGCAGTTCGCCGGCGAGGAAGAGGGCAAGTACGACGCCGACGAGGTCAAGGGCGCCTTCGCCGGCCTGGAGAAGCGCGTGGTGCGTTCGCGCGTGGTCAAGGGCGAACCGCGCATCGACGGCCGCGACCACAAGACCGTGCGTCCGCTCTCCATTGAGGTCGGCACCCTGCCCAAGACCCATGGCTCGGCGATCTTCACCCGCGGCGAGACCCAGGCCATCGTGGTGGCGACGCTGGGCACCCTGCGTGACTCCCAGCTGATCGAGTCGCTGGAGGGCGAGCGCAAGGACCGCTTCCTGCTGCACTACAACTTCCCCCCCTACAGCGTGGGTGAGGCCGGCTTCATGGGCGGTCCCAAGCGCCGCGAGATCGGCCATGGCCGCCTGGCGCGTCGCGGCGTGCAGGCGATGCTGCCCGACGAGGCGGAGTTCCCCTACACCATCCGCGTGGTCTCCGAGATCACCGAGTCCAACGGCTCGAGCTCCATGGCCTCCGTGTGCGGCTCGTCGCTGGCCCTGATGGATGCCGGCGTGCCGATGAAGGCCCCGGTGGCCGGCATCGCCATGGGCCTGGTCAAGGATGAGGACGGCTTCGCCGTGCTCACCGACATCCTGGGTGACGAGGACCACCTCGGCGACATGGACTTCAAGGTGGCCGGCAGCGCCGAGGGCGTCACCGCCCTGCAGATGGACATCAAGATCGAGGGCATCAACGAGGAGATCATGGAGGCGGCCCTGCAGCAGGCCTATGACGCCCGCCAGCAGATCCTCGAGCAGATGAACACGGTGATCGCCCAGAGCCGTGCCGAGGTCTCCGAGAACGCCCCCTCCATGGCCACCATCAAGATCGACCCGGAGAAGATCCGCGACGTCATCGGCAAGGGTGGTGCCACCATCCGCAAGATCTGCGAGGACACCGGCGCTTCCATCGACCTCGACGACGACGGCACCGTGCGCATCTATGCCGAGGACAAGTCGGCGGCCAAGGCGGCCATCGACACCGTGCTGGCGATCACTGCCGAGCCCGAGATCGGCAAGCTCTACCGCGGTAAGGTGGTGCGCATCGCCGACTTCGGCGCCTTCGTCAACATCATGCCCGGCACCGACGGCCTGGTGCACATCTCCCAGATCGTGCCGGAGCGGGTCAACGACGTCCGCGACTTCCTCAACGAGGGCGATGAGCCCATCGTCAAGGTGCTCGATATCGACAATCGCAACCGGGTGAAGCTCACCATCAAGGAGATCACCCCGGAAGAGAAGGCGGCGTTCGAGGCCGAGGAGGCCGCCGAGCCCCAGCTGTAGGCTGCCTTCGGCGAGCCGCAAGCGCCAAGGAGCAAGACGCAAGGAAAACCGCCGCCGGGGCTACCCCCGGCGGCGGTTTCTTGTGTAGGCCGAAAAGAACATGCCCCGGGAAGAATCCCGGGGCATGCTGCCTGCTTGGCGCTTGGCGCTTGGCGCTTGGCGCTTGGCGCTTGGCGCTTGGCGCTTGGCGCTTGGCGCTTGGCGCTTGGCGCTTGGCGCTTTAGCGCTCGATGGCCAACGCCACGCCCTGCCCACCGCCGATGCACAGCGTCGCCAGGCCCTTCTTGGCATCACGGGCGATCATCTCGTGGACCAGGGTCACCAGGATGCGACAGCCGGAGGCACCGATGGGGTGGCCGATGGCGATGGCGCCACCGTTGACGTTGATCTTGCTGACATCCCAGCCCAGTTCCTTGTTGACGGAGAGGGCCTGGGCGGCGAAGGCCTCGTTGGCCTCGACCAGGTCCAGGTCCTCCAGGCTCCAGCCGGCCTTCTCGAGGCAGCGACGGGTGGCCGGGGCCGGACCGATGCCCATGATGGAGGGGTCGACACCGGCATTGCTGTAGGCCTTGATGCGGGCCAGCGGCTCGAGACCCAGGGCCTTGGCCTTGTCGGCGGAGCAGAGCATCACCACGGCGGCCCCGTCGTTGATGGAGGAGGCATTGCCGGCGGTGACGGTACCGTCCTTCTTGAAGGCCGGACGCATGCCGCCAAGCTTCTCGGCGGTCACGTCACGCGGGCCCTCGTCGGTGTCGAAGACCACCGGGTCGCCCTTGCGCTGGGGGATCTCCACCGGCACGATCTGGCTCTTGAACTTGCCTTCCCTGATGGCGGCCGCGGCCTTCTGCTGGGAGCCGGCGGCGAATTCGTCCATCTCCTCGCGGGTGATGCCGTATTTCTCCGCCAGGTTCTCGGCCGTGATGCCCATGTGGTAGTTGTTGAAGGCATCCCACAGGCCGTCGTGGACCATGGTGTCGATGGCCTTCCAGTCACCCATGCGCTGGCCGGTCCGGGAGTTGGGCAGCACGTGGGGCGAGGCGGACATGTTCTCCTGGCCGCCGGCGAGGATCAGCTCGGCGTCGCCGAGCATGATGGCCTGAGCGCCCAGATGCAGAGCCTTGAGGCCCGACCCGCAGACCTTGTTGATGGTCATGGCCGGCACGGCATCCGGCAGGCCGGCCTTGATGGAGGCCTGGCGGGCGGGGTTCTGGCCGACCCCGGCGGTGAGCACCTGGCCGAGCAGTACCTCGTCGACCTGATCACCGGCCACACCGGTAGAGGCCAGGATGTCCTTGATGACATGGGCACCCAGGTCGCTGGCGGGAATGCCGGCCAGGGAGCCACCGAAGGTGCCGACGGCAGTGCGGCGAGCGGCAACAATCACCACGTCTTGCATGGGAGATACTCCTGAAGAATGACTAGCGGGCTTGCGGCCGTGTCTGGAGGACAACCTGAGATCGAAGACGTCTCAGACAGAGCCGGGTCTTCCAGCATAGGGGACGCTTGTGCGTCGCGGCAATGCTTCCATGGCCGAATGCACGGGGAGGTACCGGGGGGAGAGCGCAGCTCGGGAGGTGCGGCACCCCGCAGGGTGCCGTGGGAGGCCGGTGTCAGGCCATCTGGACGGGGATGGCGTTGCTGGTGTGGCTGATCACATTGCCCTCCTGGAGGTAGACCAGGGCCGGTGCGTGGGCCTCGAGTTCCGCGTCGCTGTAATGGGAATAGCTGCAGATGATCACGCGCTGCCCTTCACTCGCCAGGTGAGCCGCGGCGCCATTCACCGAGATGATCCTCGAGCCCTCTTCCGCGCGGATGGCGTAGGTAGTGAAGCGCTGGCCATTCTCGACGTTGTAGATCTGGATCTGCTCGTTCTCGCGGATGCCGGCCATGTCGAGCAGCTCGCCGTCGATGGCGCAGGAGCCCTCGTAGTTGAGCACGGCATGGGTGACACGGGCCATGTGCAGCTTGGCCTTGAGCATGATGGTTTGCATGGAGCTTAGGTTCCTCTGTTTGACGTCGCCACGCCTTCAGCGTGGCAGGGTCAGGCTCAGGTTATCGATCAGTCGGGTCGGGCCCAGGCGCGCCGCGGCAAGCAGGACGGCCTCGCGGGTGGTCGTCGTCACCTGCCCCAGGTCGGCGTCGCGAAGCTCCAGGTAGTCCGGCGTGAAGCCGGCCTCCTTCAGCCGGGCGAGGCCATCGGCCAGGGTCTCGTCGCTGTCGGCGCCGGCCTCCAGGGCATCGCGCAGCGCGCACAGGGTGCGGTAGAGCGCCGGGGCGGTGGCGCGCTGGTCGGCATCCAGGTAGCCGTTGCGCGAGGAGAGGGCCAGGCCGTCCGCAGCGCGCACGATGGGCACGCCGACGACCTCCACGGGGACATGCAGGTCGGCCACCAGGCGGCGGATCACCGCCAGCTGCTGGTAGTCCTTCTCGCCGAAGCAGGCCACATCGGGCTGCACCAGGTGGAAGAGCATGGTGACGATGGTGGCGACGCCATCGAAGTGCCCGGGCCGGTCGCCACCGCAGAGCCCCTCGCTGACTTCGGGCACGCAGACCCGGGTCTGGGCCGCGAGGCCGCGCGGGTAGAGGGTCGTCGTCTCGGGCGCGAACAGCAGGTCGCAGCCGGCCTCCTCGAGCATCGCCTGGTCCTCGACGAGGGTCCGCGGGTAGGCGTCCAGGTCCTCGCCGGCACCGAACTGCAGCGGGTTGACGAAGATGGTCGCCACGACCACGTCGCCCCGGCGACGTGCCTCCGCCACCAGCGCCAGGTGGCCGTCGTGCAGGTTGCCCATGGTCGGCACCAGGGCGACGCGCTGGCCTCGGCGACGGAACTCGTCCAGGGCCTCGCGCAGGGGCGGAATCTCTCGCAGGGTACGCATCGCGGCGAGCTCCTCGAAACGCGGCTTAGAAACAGTGCTCTAGGGCGGGGAAGCGGCGGGCCTTGACGTCCTCGTGGTAGCGGCGGAAGGCGCCCTGGATATCGTCGGCCTCAACCATGAAGTTCTTCACGAAGCGCGGCGTGCGGCCGTGGGTCACGCCCAGCACGTCGTGCATCACCAGGATCTGGCCATCGGTGTCGGGGCCGGCGCCGATGCCGATCACCGGCACCTCCAGCGCCTCGCTCACCGCCCGGCCCAGGCTTGCCGGCACACACTCGAGCAGGATCACCGAGGCGCCGGCCTCGACCAGCGTGCGGGCATCCTCGAGGATCCGGGTCGCCTGCTCGGCCTCGCGTCCCTGTACCTTGTAGCCGCCCAACTGGTAGACCGACTGGGGCGTCAGGCCCAGGTGGGCGCAGACCGGCACGCCACGCCGGGTCAGTTCGCGAATGCCGTCGGCCATCCAGGCCTCGCCCTCGACCTTGATCAGCTCGGCCCCGGCGCGCATCAGCTCGCCGGCATCCTGGAGCAGGCGTTCGGTGCTCGAGTTGCTCATGAAGGGCAGGTCGACCATCAGCAGGCTGGCGCCCTTGCCGCGGGCCACGCAGTGGGTGTGGTAGCAGACCTCGTCGAGGGTCACCGGCAGGGTGCTGGCGTGACCCTGCAGGACCATGCCCAGCGAATCGCCCACCAGCAGCACCTCGATGCCCGCCTCTCCGGCCGCCCGGGCGAAGGAGGCGTCGTAGGCGGTCAGGCAGCTGAACGGCTCACCGGCGCGCTTGAAGGCCTGCAGCGTGCTCAGGGTGACGGTTTTCATGGCGTGCTCTCATCGTCTGGTCGTGGGAGGCCTCCGGCGGGCCTGCCTCGGTGTAACCTGAGATTGTTACCCGAATCATGCCGAAGTGTCGATAGGTAACAATGTGGGGTGTTCCTCAGCCTTGCGGTAACACCGGCCGCAGCTCCCCGGTGTCGAGCCCGGCGGCCAGTTGCGCCAGGGGGCGACCGCCGAGCACCAGGGTCGGGGCCAGCTCGGCCAGCGGGACCAGCACGAAGGCGCGCTTTACCATCTCCGGGTGGGGCAGTGTCAGCCGTGGCAACGTGACCCGCTGGTCATCGAAGAGTAGCAGGTCCAGGTCCAGGGTCCGGGGCCCCCAGCGCCGGCCGCGCACGCGGTCGTGGCGCTGTTCCAGGGCCTGCAACTGGTCGAGCAGGGCGAGCGGCGAGAGCCGCGTCTCCAGGTGCGCCACGGCATTGATGTAGTCGGGCTGGTCGGCGGGCCCCACCGGCGCGCTGGCATAGAGTCGTGAGGCGGCAATGCGACGGGTCAGGGGAAGGCGGTCGAGCTCGCCAAGGGCGCGCTCGACATGTGCTCGCGGGCCGTCGAGGTTGCTGCCCAGGCCGATCCAGGCATGGTGCCACCAAGGGCTCATGTGTCGCTCGCGGGGCCCCGCGGCTTGCGGCGGCGACGGCGGCGCTTGCGCGGCTGGCCGCTGCCGGCCGGGTCGGCACCGACCTTGCCCAGCAGGCGGCGCTGCTCGTGCTCGTCGGCCTGCTGGAAGGCGGTCCACCAGTCACCCAGGCCGGGTGTGATCTCACCGGCGCCTTCGCGCAGCAGCAGGAAGTCGTAGGCGGCCCGGAAGCGCGGGTGCTCGCGGGTCTGGAAGACGCGCTTGCCGCGGCGCAGCGGCAGCCGCTGCTGCAGGTCCCAGATGTCGCGCATCGGCAGGCTGAAGCGCTTGGGGATGGAGATGTGCTGGAGCTGGCGCGAGACCACCTGCTGGGACGCCGTCTGGAGCGCGGGGATGGACGGCATGCCATCGGCCTCGAGGATCGCCTGGCGCTGCTGGACGGGGGCCCAGAGCAGGGCGGCAAACAGGAAGGCCGGGGTCACCGGGCGGTCCTCGGCGATGCGCCGGTCGGTGCTCTCCAGCGCCAGCTCGACCAGGCGCTCGGCCCAGGGCAGCTCCTCCATGGCCTCGTCGGCCTCCGGGAAGAGCATCGCGAAGAGCCCGTAGTCGCGCAGCAGGTGGAAGGTAGCGACGCCCTGGCCGGCCATGAACAGCTTGAGGATCTCATCGAACAGCCGCGCCGGGGGGATCTGCAGCAGCAGCGGTGCGGCGTCGTGGATGGGGGCCTCGGTGGCCGGGTCGAGGTGGAAGTCGAGCTTGGCGGCGAAGCGCACCGCCCTGAGCATCCTCACCGGGTCCTCGCGATAGCGGGTCGCCGGGTCGCCGATCAGCCGCAGGGTGCGGGCCTCGATGTCGTGCACGCCGTCGGCGAAGTCGTGGATCGAGAAGTCGGCGATGTTGTAGTAGAGGGCATTGACGGTGAAGTCGCGGCGCAGGGCGTCTTCCTCGATGTTGCCCCAGACATTGTCGCGCAGCAGCAGCCCATCGTCCGACTGCTGGGAGATATGGTCGGCGTGATCATCGTTGGGCTTGCCGCGGAAGGTGGTGACCTCGATCACCTCGCGCCCGAAGCGGACATGCACGATGCGAAAGCGCCGGCCGATGATGCGCGAGTTGCGAAACAGGTCCTTGACCTGCTCCGGGGTGGCATCCGTGGCGACATCGAAGTCCTTGGGCATGTGGCCGAGCAGCGCATCGCGGATGCACCCGCCCACCAGGAAGGCCTGGAAGCCGGCGTTGTGAAGCCGGTAGAGCACCTTGAGGGCGGCGTCGCTGAAGTGCTGACGCGAGACAGGGTGTTCCTGGCGGGGAATGATGCGCGGCCCGGTGCTGCCGGCCGGCGCATCCTGAGGGCCGAACAGCGATTTGATGCGCTCGCCCGGACTCTGCAGAAAGCGGGTAAAACCTTTGATCATGCGGCGATATCGACTCGCGGGACGCGGAAAGCGTTGAGTGTAGCCGACCACTGACACCTTGCAAAGCGCGGTACGGTGCCGAGGTCGTCCAGAAAGCAGAAAGGGGAGGCCATTGGCCTCCCCTGTAAGCAGGATGCAGCATCCCTGCTGCTGATTCTTCTTCGTGATGGCGCATCGCCCTGAATACGCACCACAGTCACCAAGGAGTGTTCAGGCAAGCGGTGTTGTTGTGTTTGTTGGTGCTCCTGACGGCGACCGTCTCGTATTCAAAACAATAGTCCAACCACGACGGCATGGAAGCATGCCTCCTCCCGGCTTGTTGATGTTGTTGCCGAGAGTGCACCTCGACGGCCCGTTATCATTGTTGGTCGGCCGTACCCGGGTGCGTCGCGTCCTGATGGCTCCGGTGCTTCGAGCAGTTTGTTCTTGTTGGGGCCCGAAGGCCTCGCGCCGTGCCGATGCTGTTCTTGTTGTCGGCAAGCGCCGAAGTCGTAGGGGCCCGGGTGTCTTGTTGTTGTTGTCGGGTCGGGCCCTGTCACAGCCTGGCTGCCCTCTTGTTGTTGTTGGCAGCGGGTGACGTCCGGATTTGTTTTTCTTGCCCTAGGTATAGCAGGCCGCGTGCCACCGACGGATAAAAACCGAAAAAACAAATGGTTGTGATGAGGTGGAAAAGTTCACGTCCCGGCGTGCGGGTGGAGTGTTACCCGTTCGGCCCCGTTACGGGGCACTGGCTGTGTGGGAAGGTAACAAATGGTGCAAGCGGGATGGCGGGAAGGGGGCAAGACGCGCTTGCGGACGATGCCGCGGGGTCTTGCACCATGGTCGCATGGTCAGCCGCCTCAGCCCGTGTTGCGGCGTGGGCTCTTCTTGCGGGGGATGCCCAGGCGCTGGCGGCGCTCCCACAGGCATTTGCGGCTGATGCCGAGCTTCTGGGCGAGTTCGGTCTCGCTCATCTGGTCCTGGTGCTCCAGCACGAAGTGCTGGAAGTAGTCCTCCAGGGAGAGGTCCTCCTCGTCGCCGGCCTCCTGCTCCTCCTGGCCGGCGATGGCTGGCGCGGGTGCCGGGGACCTGCCCGGCGGCTGGGGCGTCGGCGCGAGCCCCAGGTCGTCGGGATGGATGAGGTGGCCCTCGGCGAGGATCACGCCGCGCTCCAGCGCATTCTCCAGCTCGCGCACGTTGCCTGGCCAGGGATAGTCGCGGATGGTGCGCCGGGCGGCCCGCGAGAGTCGCAGCCCGTCGCGCTCGTGGCGCCGGCAGGCCTTCTCCAGCAGGACATCGGCGATCTCGAGGATGTCGTCCTCGCGCTCGCGCAGGGCGGGCAGGTCGATCTGCATCACGTTGAGACGGTAGTAGAGGTCGAGGCGGAACTCGCCGGTCTTCGACAGGCTCTGCAGGTCGCGGTGGGTGGCGGCGATCAGGCGCACGTCGACATGGCGGGTTTCCACCGAGCCGATCTTGCGGATCTCGCCCTCCTGCAGCACCCGCAGCAGGCGAGCCTGGGCGTCGAGCGGCAGTTCGCCGATCTCGTCGAGGAAGAGGGTGCCGCCATCGGCGGCCTCGACCAGGCCGGTACGCGCGGCACTGGCCCCCGTGAAGGCGCCCTTCTCGTGCCCGAACAGCTCGGACTCGATCAGCGTCTCCGGGATGGCGGCGCAGTTGACGCAGACCAGCGGGGCATGGGCGCGGCGGCTCTGCTGGTGCAGGGCGCGGGCGACCAACTCCTTGCCGGTGCCCGACTCGCCCTGGATCAGTACGGTGACATCGGCCGGTGCCGCCTTGCGGATGCGCGTGTAGACCACCTGCATGGCGGGGCAGTTGCCGATCATCGGCTGGCGGGTGCCGCCGGGTTCGGTGATGTCGGGCGGCTCGCCCTGCTGCGAGGCCTGCCGGTGCAGCACCCGGGCCACGGTCTCGAGCAGTTCGTCGTGGTCGAAGGGCTTGGCCACATAGTCCACGGCCCCGAGTTTCAGCGCCTCCACCGCGGAGCGCATGCTGGCGTAGCTGGTCATGATCAGCACCGGCACGGGGGCGGCGCGGGCGATCAGCTCGGTGCCGGGCTCGCCGGGCAGCCGCAGGTCGCTGATCACCAGGTCGAAGCCCTGGGGCTCGAGCGCCAGGGCCTCGGCCACCGAGCCGGCCTCGCTGACCCGGTGGTCGTGGCGCTCCAGCAGCCGCTTCAGGGCGCTGCGGATGATGGCTTCGTCTTCAACGATCAGGATCCGGCTCATCGGTGCTGTCACCATGCTCTGGGTTGAGGGGCAGCCACAGGTGGATGCGGGTGCCGTTGGCCTGCCCGGGGGGCGGGGAGTCGATATCGATCTGGCCGCCGTGCTCGGCAATGATGCTGTAGACCAGCGGCAGGCCGAGGCCCGTGCCCTCGCCGGGGGGCTTGGTGGTGGTGAAGGGCTCGAACAGGTGGTCGCGCACCCGCTCGTCGATGCCGTGGCCCTGGTCGGTGACGGTGACGTGAAGCCACTTGCCCTCTGGGGCGGCATCGATGATCACCTCGCCGCCCGGGGTGCTGGCGTCGCGGGCGTTGCCGAGCAGGTTGACCATCACCTGCAGCAGCCGCTGGGCATCTCCGGTGACCTCGAGCCCGGCCGGACAACGGTTGTGATAGTGGATATCCTCCCCCGAGCGGGCAAGGTGGATCAAGTGCAGGGCTTCGTCGGTCAGCGTGTCGAGCGACACCGGGGCGAAGGGCCGGCCGGTCACGTGGCGACCGCCATGGGCGAAGCCCACCAGCGACTCGACGATGCGCGAGATGCGGTCGGTGAGCTGCTGGATCTGGGTGGCGGTCTCCAGCACCTCCGGGTCGTCGGTGTCGTAGCGCAGGTTCTGGGCCAGCGAGGAGATCCCGGTGACGGGGTTGCCGATCTCGTGGGCCACGCCCGCCGCCAGCTGGCCGATGGAGGCCAGCCGGGCGGCATGCACCAGCTCGTCCTCCAGCCACTTCATCTCGCTGTGGTCCTCCACCAGGACCACGGTGCCGCCACGCATCTCCTCATCGGCCTCCAGCTCGGCCTTGTGCAGGCTCAGGTAGCGGGTGGTGCCGTCGAGCGTCACCGGTTGCTTGTAGAGGTGGTCATGATGCTCGAGAAGCACGCGTCCCAGCAGGGCCCCCCAGGGTGGCGGCAGGCCATCGCGGCGCGAGCCGACCACGCTGCTGCCATCGATTCCGGAAAGCTCGGCGAGGGCGTCGTTCCACATCAGCAGCTCGTCATCGACGCCGAAGGCACACAGGCCCACCGGCAGCCGGGTGAGCATGCGGCGGTGGTAGCGGCGCAGGCCGTCGAGCTCCCGGGCCAGGCCGGTCAGCCGGGTGCGATAGGCCTCCAGGCGGCTCTCGACGAAGTGGATGTCGTCATTGGGCTCCAGGCCGCCACGGCGATAGGGCAGGTGGCGGTCGACGATGTCCTGGGCCACCGAGGGACCCATCAGCCCCGAGAGGTTGGCCTGGATGCGGTCGCGCAGACGACGCAGGGCATAGGGACGGCCATCCAGCGGCGACAGGCCCAGGTCGGTCAGGGCGCGGTCGACCTCGCGACCGGCGACCTCCTCGCCCAGGGCGCGGGCCAGGTGGTGCTTGAACTCCTCGCCGTTGCCGGCCACCAGCGGCAGGCGCTTGGGACGGATCACCGCATCCACCGAGCAGGCCTCGGCCGCGGCCCGCTCGCCGGCGGAGGTCGGCGTGATCAGCGAGACCAGGATGAGGGTCAGGATGTTGACCGCCAGCGAGACCAGCGTCACCACGTACCAGACCGGCTCGCCGGCCAGCGCCTCGAGGCCCGGGGGCAGCAGCACCAGGGCCGGAACGTCGCTCAGCAGTGGCACCCAGGTACCGGCGAGCCACACCAGCACGCCCAACGTCAGCCCGCTGACCATGCCCTTGCGGTTGGCGCCCGGCCAGTAGAGCAGTGCGAGCATGCCCGGCAGGCACTGGGCCATGCCGATGAAGGCGGCCAGCCCCAGGGTGGTGAGGTCGTGGTTCACCCCCACCAGGCGGTAGAAGAGCCAGCCGCCGAGGATCACCGCCACGATCAGGGCACGACGCAGCCAGCGCAGCCAGCGATAGAGGTCGGGCTGATCCACCGGGGGGTGGGCGACCAGCACCAGGTGGTTGAGGATCATCCCCGACAGCGCCAGGGAGATGATGATCATGGTGCCGCTGGTGGCCGCCAGCCCGGCGATGAACACCAGCCCCTGAAGCCACAGCGACTCGGAGAGCCCGTAGGCCAGGTAGGCGGTGCCGAGCCCGCCTGCGTCGACTCCCAGGCGCTGGGCGGCCCACAGGATCAGCGGCACCGGCAGCGCCATCAGCAGCAGGAACAGCGGCAGCGTCC
This sequence comes from Halomonas rhizosphaerae, assembly GCF_030010555.1. Classification (GTDB taxonomy): domain Bacteria; phylum Pseudomonadota; class Gammaproteobacteria; order Pseudomonadales; family Halomonadaceae; genus Halomonas; species Halomonas rhizosphaerae. Next base: position 14,391 of record NZ_JASCQP010000043.1, on the reverse strand, counting down.
AGGCGGCCTGGAGGAGGGTGCGCCGCGAGAGGGTCTCGGCGAAGGTGATGTGGAACATGTGCGGCATGAGGAAGGCCGCGGCGAAGAACAGCAGCAGCAGGGTGCGCCACTGGGCCGGGTCGAGGTGGGCGACGCGTGCCTGGGCCGCACGCCCCGGGCCGTCCAGCCAGGCCTGGAGGTCCGCGGGACCATCGAAGACCACGAACAGGGCGAAGGCCCCCAGTGCCAGCATGGCGGTGAGCTTGACCAGCGACTCCAGGGCGATCACCGCGAGCAGGGTGTCGTGGCGGGCGTGCAGCCGGGTGTGGCGGGCGCCGAAGAGGATGGCGAACAGCGCGATCAGCGCGCAGAACAGCAGGGCCAGCAGGGCCGGCGAGGCGCTACCGGTCATCAGGTAGATGGTGTCGCCCAGGGTCTGCACCTGGAGGGCCAGCAGCGGCAGCACGGCCAGCAGGCTGACCAGGGTGATCAGGGTGCCGACCCAGCGCGAACGGAAGCGGAAGGCGAAGAGGTCGGCCAGCGAGGCCAGCTGGTAGGTCCGGGTCATGCGCTGGATCGGCACCAGCAGGACCGGGGCGAGCAGGAAGGCGCCCGCCACCCCCAGGTAGTAGGCGAGGTAGCCGTAGCCGGCATTGCCGGCCAGCTCCAGGCTGCCGTAGATCGCCCAGGCGCTGGCGTAGACGCCCAGCGCCAGGGTGTAGACCGCCGGGTGGCGGGCGATGCGCGTGGGAATCCAGTGCCGCTCCACCGCCAGGGCAGCGAGGAACAGCAGCAGCAGGTAGCCGCTGCCGAGGGCCAGCAGGCCGCCGAGGCTAGCATTCATCGAGCTTCCTCTTCTGCTCCAGCCACAGGGTCAGGGCGATCAGCACCCCCCAGATGACGAAGGGGCGGTACCAGGCCACCTCGGGGCTGGCCCAGCCGCTCATCAGCAGCGGCGAGAGCAGATACCCGCCGAAGACCAGGAAGAGCATGATGCGATAGACGTACATGGCGGGCTCCTCTCAAGGTGTGACGGTGCCGGCCTGTCGGAGGGCCTCGGCACGCAGCCGGGCGACCTCCCAGTGAGCGACGGCCCAGCGCAGCTGCTCCTCCGCCGGCGCCGTGGCAAGCGTACGCGGCGGGGCCTGGTCCAGTGCGACCAGGGCCGCATGCAGCAGCGGGCGCACCGCATCGTCCTGCTCCGGGAGGGCCGGCGCCAGGTTCTGCTTGGAGAGCTTCTGGCCGTCCTCGCCGATGATCAGCGGCAGGTGCAGGTAGCGCGGTTCGGGGACGCCCAGGGCGTGCTGCAGCTGGCGCTGCCAGGGGGTATTGTCGAGCAGGTCGAAGCCGCGCACCACGTCGCTGATGCCCTGGTCGGCGTCGTCGACCACCACGGCGAGCTGGTAGGCCCAGAGGCCGTCCTTGCGCTGGAGCACCACGTCGCCGAGCTCGGCCGGGTCGAAGCGCTGCTCGCCGAACAGCCGGTCCTGCCAGACCACCGGGCGCAGGCCCAGGTCGCTGCGCAGTCGCCAGGCCACCGGCTTGCCGGGTTCGCGCACCCCGTCTCGGCACCAGCCGGGGTAGATGGGATGGTCGCGCCACTGCCGGCGCGAGCAACTGCAGGGGTAGGCGAGCCCCATGCCCTTGAGCCGCTCCAGCGCGGCGGCATAGGCGTCGTTGCGGTCATGCTGCCAGCTGACCGGGCCATCCCAGTGCAGGCCGAAGGCCTCGAGCTGGCGCAGGATGGTGTCGGCGGCCCCCGCGGGGCAGCGCGGTGGGTCGATGTCCTCGATGCGCAGCCGCCACTCGCCCCCCGTCCGGCGGGCATCCAGGAAGCTGGCCAGGGCCGCCACCAGGGAGCCGAAGTGCAGGGGCCCCGAGGGGGTCGGCGCGAAGCGTCCCCGGTAGGCGCTCACCGGTGCCCCCTGTTGCGCCGGGCCGACATGCAAACGGGCACCCTGGGGTGCCCGTCGTGGGGTGGGATCGCGGAGACCGGCATGGCTGGCTCAGCCGCCCAGCTGCTTTTCCTTGAGCTCGGCCAGGGTCTTGCAGTCCACGCACAGGGTGGCGGTGGGCCGCGCCTCGAGCCGGCGGATACCGATCTCGACGCCGCAGGCCTCGCAGAAGCCGTAGTCGTCCTCGTCGATCTTCTCGAGGGTCTCGTTGATCTTCTTGAGCAGCTTGCGCTCGCGGTCGCGGGTGCGCAGCTCCAGGTTGAAGCCCTCTTCCTGGGTGGCGCGATCGGCGGGGTCGGCGTAGTTGTTCGCCTCCTCCTGCAGATGGCGCACGGTGCGGTCGACCTCTTCCATGAGCTCCTGTTTCCAGCCCAGCAGGATCTGTCGGAAGTGCTCCAGCTGCTTGTCGTTCATGTACTCTTCACCCGGCGCCGGCTCGTACGGGGTGAATTTCTTGGGAGCATCCATCTTCTTTTCTGCTACTGGCATGGGACTGCCTCGTTACTTGAGTGACTACTGATCAATACCCGCCGTGATGCATGGTATCTCACGCCAAAGGGGTGCTTGTTTAGCGTAAAAAGAGCGCCCGTGCAACCTCTTCCGCCGCCGGGACTGCGCCGGCACGCCAAAAGTCGTAAGATGCCGGTTTTGACCCCCGGCCGCGGTAAAGATGCCCGTCGTGCCGTGACGTGTCGAGAGGAGCCGTGCATGTCCTGGAATCCGCGCGTCGAGCGCATCGCCCCCTTCCGCGTGATGAGCCTGCTGGAGACGGCCCAGGCCCGCGAAGCCGCCGGGCACGATGTCATCCACCTGGAGGTCGGCGAGCCTGATTTCCCGACCCCCGCGCCGGTGGTCGAGGCCGGCCGTGCCGCGCTGTCGGCGGGCCATACCCGCTACACGCCGGCGGCGGGGCTGCCGGCACTGCGCGAGGCGATCGCCGGCCACTATGCCGAGCACTTCGGCGCCGCCGTCGACCCGAGGCGCATCCTGGTCACGCCGGGCGCCTCCGGCGCGCTGCTGCTGGCCAGCCAGCTGCTGGCCGGCCCGGGTGACCGGGTGCTGATGGCCGATCCCAACTACCCCTGCAATCGCCACTTCATGGCCCTGGCGGGCGCCGAGGTGGACGCCGTGCCGGTGGGGTCGGCCAGCGGCTGGCAGCTGGATGCCGGGCTCGTCGAGACCCACTGGCGCGACGATACCCGCCTGGCGATGCTTGCCACGCCCTCGAATCCCACCGGCCATATGCTCGCTGCCGGACAGCTCGCGGCCGTGGCCGAGACCGTGGCGGCGCGTGGCGGCCACCTGCTGGTGGACGAGATCTACCAGGGGCTCTGCTTTGATCTCGAACCGCTCTCGGTGGCCGCGATCACCGCGGACGCCTTCGTGGTCAACAGCTTCTCCAAGTACTTCGGCATGACCGGCTGGCGCCTGGGCTGGCTGCTGGCGCCCGAGGCGGCGGTGGAGCCGCTCGCCCGGCTGGCCCAGAACGTCTTCCTGGCCGCCTCCACCCCGGCCCAGCATGCGGCCCTGGCCGCTTTCACGCCCGAGTGCCGCGGCATTCTCGAGGCCCGGCGCAGCGAACTCGGGCGTCGCCGCGATGCCCTGCTGGCGGGGCTCGCCCGCCTGGGGCTGGCGCCGTCGCTGCCGCCCCAGGGGGCCTTCTACCTGTGGCTCGACATCTCGCGCGTAAGCCGCGACAGCGAGGCCTTCTGCCGGGCGCTGCTCGAGGAGGAGAACGTCGCCATTACCCCGGGCACCGACTTCGCCCTGCGCGGCGGTGAGCACCATGTGCGGATCGCCTTCACCACCGGCGAGGCGCGACTGGAGGAGGCCGTGTGCCGCCTCGAGCGCTTCCTGGCGCGTCGCTGATGGAGTATCCGGCCCTGGTCCCCGGGACCCTGCTGCGTCGCTACAAGCGCTTCCTGGCCGACGTGCGACTCGATGACGGCCGCGAGGTGGTGGCCCACTGCCCCAATACCGGCTCGATGCGGGCGGTGAACGTGCCGGGGTGCCGGGTCTGGCTATCGCCCAGCGACAAACCGGCCCGCAAGCTGGCCTGGACCTGGGAGCTGATCGAGCTGCCGCAGCCCGACGGCACCTCGGCGGCGGCCTCGGTGCATACCGGGCGGGCCAACCGCGTCGTCGAGGAGGCGTTGCGTTCGGGACGGATAGAGGAGCTGGCCGGCCATGCGGCGATCCAGCGCGAGGCCACGGTGGCGGGGTCGAGACTCGATTTTCGCCTCGACGACCCCGAGCGCGGCAGCACCTTCGTCGAGGTCAAGCAGGTGACCCTCAGGGAGGCCGATGGCCATGGCTACTTCCCCGACGCGGTGAGCGTGCGGGGCCGAAAGCACCTCGCGGCGCTGGCCGCCCTCGCGGCACAGGGTCACCGCGCCGTGCTGCTCTTCTGCGTGGCCCACGAGAGCATCGAGGACGTGGCCCCCGCGTCCCACCTGGACCCGGCCTATGCCGCGAGCCTGCGCGAGGTGGCGGGCCTTGGCGTGGAGGTGATGGCGCGGCGCTGCGAGGTGATCCGTGAGGCAGGCGTGCCGGTGGCGATCCGCCTGGGGCGCCGGCTGCCGGTCTCACTCTCTCGCGAGCTCGACCCGGCCATGGTCGTCGATTGAGCCGCGAGGCAGTCGGGTTCAGCGGTCGATATAGAAGCGCTGGATGAAGCTGACCTCGGCGGGCGCGGCATTGCGGTCGTAGCGCACGCGCAGGTCGAAGCGCATCGGCTCGTCCGCGTGGATGCGGAAGACCGCCACCTGGGACGGCGTGTCGCCGATGCGCAGGCTGCGAAACGCCAGCGGCGTGGCGTCGCTCCCCTCGAGCCCACCGATGCGACCGTCGACCGAGGCCATGACCGGACGGGTCGAGCCATCCTCGAGCTCTTCCATCACGCTGACGTTGAGCAGGGCCATCACCTGGCTGCGCTGGATGCCATGCTCTCGCGCTACCTCTTCGGGGAGGAAGCTGGTGTTCACGGCGCTGTAGTGGATCTGGTAGTCCCCCACCTGTTCGTACTGCTGGGCCAGGGCCGGCAGGGCCAGCAGCAGCGCCAGGCCCATGGCCAGGGCCGCCAGGCTGTTTCGGATCATCGTCGGTTCTCCCTCCTCCGGTATCTTGCCTGCGCCACCCGGCGTCACGCCCTGCGGCGGGCGACCCGGAAGATGGCGATCTCGCCGAACAGGTTGGGCCACCACCGCGAGGTCCAGTGGCCCTCGTGGTCGCCGATGCCCACCGCCCGGTCAACAATGCTCAGACCCTTGTCGCGGCACAGGCGTTCAAAGTCGTTGAAGGTCGAGAGGTGGATGTTGGGGGTGTCGTACCAGGCATGGGGCAGCGACCGGGACACCGGCATGTAGCCCTTGAAGCCCAGGTAGGCGCGGTGGCGCCAGTAGGCGAAGTTGGGAAAGGTGATGATGCACTCTCCGGCGACGCGCAGCATCTCGTCGAGCATCAGGTCCGGGCGGCGCAGGGCCTGAAGCGCCTGGGTCATCACGACCAGGTCGCAGGCGTCATCCTCGAAGTTGGCGAGCCCCTCGTCGAGGTTCTGCTCGATGACGTTGACGCCCTTGGCCAGGCAGGCGGTGATGCCGTCGGGGTCGATCTCCAGGCCATAGCCCGTGACCTGCTTGTCGCGGGCCAGCGCCGCCAGCAGCGTGCCCTCGCCGCAGCCCAGGTCGAGCACCCTCGCACCCCGCGGGACCCAGTCGTGAATCAGCTTGAGATCGGCGCGCATCATGGGCGGTCCTCCAGGCCCTGGTCGCGGGCGACGCGGTTCATGAACGCGGCGAACACCGCCTGGTAACGCGGCTCGGGCATCAGGAAGGCGTCGTGGCCGTGCGGCGAATCGATGTTGGCGTAGCTGACGGACTTGTCGGCGCGGATCAGGGCGTTGACCAGCTCCTTGGAGCGTGATGGCGGGAAGCGCCAGTCGGTGGTGAAGCTGACCACCAGGAAGGGACAGGCGGCGGGTGCCAGGGCCCGGGCCAGGTCGCCGCCGTGGGCCGCGGCCGGGTCGAAGTAGTCCAGCGCCTTGGTCATCAGCAGGTAGGTGTTGGCATCGAAGGAGGTGGAGAAGGTGTCGCCCTGGTAGCGCAGGTAGGACTCCACCTGGAACTCCACGTCGTAGCCGAAGTTCAGGTCGTTGCTTCGCAGGTCGCGGCCGAACTTGCTGCCCATGGCATCTTCGGAGAGGTAGGTGATGTGGCCCACCATGCGGGCGAGCTTGAGGCCGCGTCGCGGCGCCGTGTCATGGTTGGCGTACCGGCCGTCGTGGAAGTCACGGTCGGAGCGGATCGCCTGGCGGGCCACCTCGTTGAAGGCGATGTTCTGTGCCGACAGCTTCGGCGTCGCCGCGATGACCACCGCATTGGCGATGCGCTCGGGGTAGGCGAGGGTCCACTGCAGTACCTGCATGCCTCCCAGGCTGCCGCCGATCACCGCGGCGAAGCGCTCGATGCCCAGCCGGTCGGCCAGCCGCGTCTGACTGTTTACCCAGTCTTCCACGGTCATGATCGGGAAGTCGGGCCCCCACTGTTGCCCTGTCGCCGGATTCTCGCTGGTGGGGCCGGTGCTGCCGTGGCAGCCGCCGAGGTTGTTCAGCGAGACCACGAAGAAGCGCTCGGTGTCGATCGACTTGCCGGGGCCGATATGCGCATCCCACCAGCCCGGCTTGCGCTCGTCCGTCGCGTGGTAGCCGGCCGCATGGTGGTGGCCGGAGAGGGCATGGCAGATCAGGATGGCATTGGAGCGCTCGGCATTGAGGGTGCCGTAGGTCTCGTACACCAGGTCATAGGCCGGCAGCGTCCTGCCGCAGGCCAGGGCCAGGGGGTCGTCGAAGTGCGCCGTCTCGGGCGTCACCAGGCCGACCGAATCGCGGGGGAACTCGGGCATCAGTCGTGTCGTGTCCAGTCGTGGGTGTCGGCCGGCCTCACAGGCCGACCAGGGCACCGGCGATGCCGGCGGCACGGGTCAGCGAGCCCACCACGATACCATCGATCAGGCTGATGGCGATGAACACCACGATGGGCGAGAGGTCGATCATGCCCAGCGGCGGGATCACCTTGCGCACCGGCGCCATGATCGGCTCCACCAGCTGCATCACCAGCAGGGCGCCAGGGTGACTGGCCTGGGGGGCCACCCAGCTGAGGATGATCATCACGATCAGGGCGAAGAAGTAGATCTTGAGAATGGCGTTGGCGATGGCGGCCACGGAGCCGATCGCCACGCCGGCGATGGGTGCCATGCCGAAGCCGGCGATCTGCAGGATCACGATGATGGCGACCGCCTTGATGACGAAGGCCGTGGCCAGGGTGGCCAGGTCGAAACGCCCCATCACCGGCCCCAGGAAGCCCTGGAAGGGGCGTACCGCCGGCTGGGTGACCTTCACCACCGACTGGCTGATGGGGTTGTAGTAGTCGGCCCGGGATGCCTGCAGCAGGAAGCGCAGCATCAGCAGGAAGATGTAGATGTTGATCAGGGTGTTCACCAGCAGCAGGCCGGCGCTTCCCAGTTGACTGCCCATCGGGGCTCCTCCATGTCCTTGAAACGTCGTCGTGTCAGCCCGCGTGCCTGCCGGGCTGCCGGGTCAGCGCTTGCCGAGCTCGTCGGCCATCTCGCGGGCGCGGTCGGCACAGGCGGTCATCGCCTCGGCCATGATGCGGCGCAGGCCGGCATCCTCGAGGTGCTCGATGGCCCGCTCGGTGGTGCCGCCGGGCGACATCACGTTGCGCTTGAGTTCGGCGGGGGGCTTGTCGCTCGCGAGCGCCATCTTCGCCGCGCCCAGGGCGGTCTGCATGGCCAGCCGCCGGGCGGTGTCGGCGGGCAGGCCCAGCGTCACGCCGGCTTCCTCCATGGCCTCGAACATCAGGAAGAAATAGGCTGGGGCGCTGCCCGAGACGGCGGTGACCGCATCGAGCAGGGCCTCGTCGTCGACCCACTCCACCAGACCCACGGCCTCCATCAGCTCGGTGGCGAGCCGGCGCTGGGCATCGTCGACGTGGGCATTGGCGAAGAGCCCGGCGGCCCCGGCACCGACCAGCGCGGGGGTGTTGGGCATGCAGCGCACCACCGGCAGGTCGCCGCCCAGCCAGTGTTCCAGGGTCTCGGCGGGCAGGCCCGCCGCCACCGAGACGATCAGCGGCCGGCGCGTCTGGACGGCGTCGCGCATCTTCTCGCAGACCTCGCGCATGATCTGCGGCTTTACCGCCAGCACCACCACGTCGGACTCGGCGACCGCCGCGGCATTGTCGGTCGCGGTCTGGATGCCCAGCCGTTGGCGCAGCGGGGCGAGGATATCGTCGCTGGGGGAGGTGGCCGTGATGTCGTCGGGCGAGAAGCCGCTCTCGATCATCCCGCCGATGATGGCGCCGGCCATGTTGCCGGCGCCGATGAAGGTGACTCTGCTGGCCATGGGATCTGTCCTGTGTCGGTCGACGAATGTGGCCGGCGTGGTTCTCCGGCGTCTGGTGGTTGTCAATCTCGTGCGGTTCGCTCCCCGAAGATCGCGGTGCCCAGGCGGACCAGGGTGGCCCCCTCGAGAACGGCGGCTTCCAGGTCGGCGGACATGCCCATCGAGAGGGTGTCCAGGGGCGCCTCGGGAAGGCGCTCGTGCAGGTCCTCGAGGGCCTCACGCAGGCGGGCGAAGGGCGCTCGCTGGGCATTCAGCCCCTCGGCCGGCGCGGGAATCGCCATCAGCCCGCGCAGGCGCAGGTGCGGCATCGCCTGGACTGCCTCGGCCAGGGCCGGCAGTGCCTCGAGCGAGACGCCGGACTTGCTCGCCTCGTCGCTGATGTTGACCTGCAGGCAGACGTCCAGCGGGCCGAGCGCCTCGGGGCGTTGATCATTCAGACGCCGGGCGATCTTCTCACGGTCTACGCTATGCACCCAGGCAAAGTGCTCGGCCACGTCGCGGGTCTTGTTGGATTGCAGCGGACCGATGAAATGCCAGACGATGGGGTCCAGGTCCGCCAGCTCGGCCTGCTTGTCCAGGGCTTCCTGGACATAGTTCTCGCCGAACTCGCGCTGGCCCAGGTGCCAGGCCTCGCGGATCATGGCGGCGGGCTTGGTCTTGCTGACGGCCAGCAGCCGGGCGGCATCGGCGGGTCGGCCGGCGGCATCCAGCGCGTCGGCAAGCCGGGTGCGGGCGGCGGCCAGGGACTCGGAAAGTACCAGGTCCGTCATGTCTGAGTGTCTGTCATACTGGTCATACTGAAGGGAACCTTATCCCGGGAGCAGGGGAAACGCATGGATATTACCGAACTGCTGGCATTCTCGGCAAAACAGAACGCCTCGGACCTCCACCTCTCGGCGGGCCTGCCGCCGATGATCCGCGTCGATGGCGACATCCGCCGGCTCAACGTGCCGGCCATGGAGGACCGCGAGGTCCGCAAGCTGATCTACGACATCATGGCGGACCGTCAGCGCCGCGACTACGAGGAGTTCTTCGAGACCGACTTTTCCTTCGAGGTGCCGGGCGTCTCGCGCTTCCGTGTCAACGTCTTCAACCAGGCCCGCGGCGCCGGGGCGGTGTTCCGTACCATCCCCACCGAGGTGCTGACCCTGGAGGACCTGGGCATGGGCCCGGTCTTCCGTCAGCTCTCCATGCTGCCCCGCGGCCTGGTGCTGGTCACCGGCCCCACCGGCTCGGGCAAGAGCACCACGCTGGCGGCGATGATCGACTACATCAACGACAATCGCTTCGAGCACATCCTCACCATCGAGGACCCGGTGGAGTTCGTGCACCGCAGCAAGCGCTGCCTGGTCAACCAGCGCGAGGTGCACCGCGATACCCATGGCTTCGCCCCGGCACTGCGCAGTGCCCTGCGCGAGGACCCGGACATCATCCTGGTCGGCGAGCTGCGTGACCTAGAGACGATCCGGCTGGCCCTCACCGCGGCCGAGACCGGCCACCTGGTGTTCGGTACCCTGCATACCACCTCCGCGGCCAAGACCATCGACCGGATCATCGACGTCTTTCCCGGCGAGGAGAAGTCCATGGTGCGCTCGATGCTCTCCGAGTCATTGCAGGCGGTGATCTCCCAGGCCCTGCTCAAGCGCCAGGGCGGCGGCCGGGTGGCGGCCCACGAGATCCTCGTGGCCACCGCGGCGGTGCGTAACCTGATCCGCGAGGACAAGGTGGCGCAGATCTACTCGGCGATCCAGACCGGCGGCAACCTGGGCATGCAGACCCTGGACGCCTCGCTGGCGCGCCTGGTGGCGGACAACATGGTGGCGCGCGAGGAGGCCCAGGCGAAGGCCAAGGGCGTGCTGGCGAGCTGAGGACGCGACAACGATAACAAGGAGCAGGGACATGACGGCAAAAGAGTGGCTCTACCAGCTGCTGGACATCATGGTGCAGAAGGAGGCGTCGGATCTGCTGATCTCGGTGAACGCGCCGCCGACCCTGAAGATGGCCGGCCAGCTTACCCCCCTGGGCGACCAGGGGCTCAGCGTGTCGCAGGTCACCGAACTGGTCGGTGCCTCGATCCCCGATGCGGTGCTGGAACGCTTCCGCGTCGAGCACGAGGCCAACTTCGCGCTGAGCCTCAAGGACAAGGGGCGCTTTCGCGTCAGTGCCTTCCAGCAGCGCAACCAGATGGCCATGGTGATCCGGCGCATCGGTTTCGAGATTCCCCACCTGGAGGAGCTGTCGCTACCCTCCACGCTCGGCGAGCTGGCCAACAACAAGCGCGGCCTGGTGTTCGTGGTCGGGGGGACGGGAACCGGCAAGTCGACCACCCTGGCGTCGATGATCCAGCAGCGCAACGAGACCCTCGGCGGGCACATCATCAGCGTCGAGGATCCCATCGAGTACGTGCATCCGCACCGCAAGGCGATCATCAACCAGCGCGAGGTCGGCATCGACACCGAATCCTTCGAGGTGGCGCTGAAGAACACCCTGCGCCAGGCACCGGACGTGATCCTGATCGGCGAGGTGCGTACCCGGGAGACCATGGAGCATGCCCTGACCTTCGCCGAGACCGGCCACCTCTGCCTGGCCACCCTGCACGCCAACAACGCCAACCAGGCCCTGGACCGGATCATCAACTTCTTTCCCATCGAGCGACACTCCCAGGTGTGGCTCGACCTCTCGCTCAACCTTCGCGCCATTGTCGCCCAGCAGCTGCTGCCCACGGTGGACGGCGGGCGCTGCCCGGCCATCGAGATCATGCTCAAGTCGCCGCTGATCGGTGACCTGGTGCGCAAGGGGGAGGTCTCCGAGATCAAGAACGTCATGGCCCGCTCGCGGGACCTCGGCATGCAGACCTTCGACCAGGCGCTCTTCGATCTCTTCAAGGCCGGCAAGATCACCGAGGAGGTGGCGCTGGTGCACGCCGATTCGGCCAATGACCTGCGCATGATGATCAAGTACGGCGACGAGAGCAGTGAGGGCGTGGCCGGGGCCAGGGAGGCGGCCAGCCACCTGTCGCTGCGCGGCGAGGACGACTTCTAGGGCGCCCGGCGGATCAGGAGGCGTAGACCCCGCCCAGTACCCGGGGACCGGCGGCGCCGGTCACCGAGGGCAGGTTGCCGGGCAGCCCGGCGAGCCGCCGCCACGCCAGCCAGGCGAAGGCGCCGGCCTCGAGCCACTCGGCGGGCCAGCCCCAGTCCTCCCCGGGAAGCAGCGGCGTCTCGGGCAGCCGGCGGGCCAGGCGGGAGAGCAGGTCAGGGTTGCGGGCGCCGCCGCCGCAGGGCACCAGCACCGCGGCCGGCGGGGCGTCGAGACGCTCCCGGCCCATCTCCACGCCGAGGGCCACGCTGGCCGCGGTCAGCTCGGCCAGGGTGGCCTGGACGTCCTGCGGTGCCTCTCCGCCCTGCAGGTGTCCCTGCAGCCAGTCCAGGTGGAAGAGCTCCCGGCCCGTGCTGCGTGGCGGTGGCAGGTGGAAAAAAGGCTCCGCCAGCAGGCGCTCCAGCAGCGCCTCGTCGACCCGTCCCGAGGCCGCCCAGGCGCCGCCGGCATCGAAGCGCCCCCCGCGGTGCCGGGCATGCCAGGCATCCAGCAGGGCATTGGCCGGGCCGGTGTCGAAGCCCAGCGGCGCTCGTTCGTCCTCGGCGGGCGGCAGCAGGGTCAGGTTGGCGAAGCCGCCGAGGTTGAGCACCAGCCGCCATTCGCCGGGTGTCCGGAACAGCGCCTCATGGAAGGCCGGGGCCAGGGGCGCGGCCTGGCCGCCGGCGGCCAGGTCGCGACGTCGGAAGTCGGCCACCACCGAGCGACCGGTGAGCTCGGCCAGCAGGCTCGGGTTGTCGAGCTGCAGCGTATAGGCCGGGCCGCCGTCATGGCCCCTTGGGGCGTGCTCGATGGTCTGGCCATGGCTGCCGATGGCCGAGATGGCTTCTCTCTCCACTCCACTCGAGGCGATCAGTGCCTCGACGGCCGCGGCCTGCAGGCGGCAGAAGGCGTCCTCGGCGGCCGCCAGTTCGCGGAAGGCCAGCCGATCCGCATGGCAGAGCCCCCACAGCTGGTCGCGCAGTGTCTCGGGCATCGGCGTGTCATGGGTGGCGACCAGGCGGGGCGCGTCACCCTCCCGGATCTCGACGAGGGCGGCGTCGATGCCGTCGAGGCTGGTGCCTGACATCAGGCCGATGAAGAGGCTCATGGGGACTCCCGGGCGGGCTCAACCGTGGATGGCCGTACATGGTAACATCCCCGACCATTCGACTATCGAGTGCCCGCGGGGTCGCGGGCCGCCTGCTGAGTGGAGAGGAGACAATGACCGATGTTGCTGGCGCCCTGGCGCTGCTGAAGCGCGGCACCCACGAGATTCTGCTCGAGGAGGAGCTGGTCAAGAAGCTGGAGTCCGGGCGCACGTTGCGCATCAAGGCGGGCTTCGACCCCACCGCGCCGGACCTGCACCTGGGGCACAGCGTCCTGCTGACCAAGATGCGTCAGTTCCAGGACCTGGGCCACGAGGTCATCTTCCTGATCGGCGACTTTACCGGCCGCATTGGGGACCCCACCGGCAAGAACGTGACGCGCAAGCCGCTCACCGAGGAAGAGGTCAAGGCCAACGCCCAGACCTACAAGGAGCAGGTGTTCAAGATCCTCGACCCCGAGAAGACCGAGGTGCGCTTCAATGCCGAGTGGTTCTCCGCCATGAGCGCGGCCGACATGATCGAGCTGGCCGGGCAGAGCACCGTGGCGCGCATGCTCGAGCGCGACGACTTCGACAAGCGCTACAGTGCGGGGCAGCCGATCTCCATCCACGAGTTCCTCTATCCGCTGGTGCAGGGTTACGACTCCGTGGCGCTCAAGGCCGACGTGGAGCTTGGCGGTACCGACCAGAAGTTCAACCTGCTGATGGGTCGCGAGGTCCAGAAGCATTTCGGCCAGGCGCCCCAGGTCGTGATCACCATGCCGCTGCTCGAGGGGCTGGACGGCGTGCAGAAGATGTCCAAGTCACTGGGCAACTATGTCGGGGTCGATGAGGCGCCGGGGGCGATGTTCAACAAGCTGGTCTCCATGCCCGACAGCCTGATGTGGCGCTACTTCGAGCTGCTCTCGCTCAAGCCCAACGAGGAGATCGAGGCGCTCAAGCGCGATGCCGAGGCCGGTGCCAATCCCCGTGACATCAAGATGATCCTCGCCCGGGAGCTGATCGCTCGCTATCACGGCGAGGAGGCAGCGGCCAACGCTCACCGCTCTGCCGGCAACCAGCTCGCCGAGGGGGAGTTGCCCGAGGACCTTCCCGAGGTCGAGGTCGACTTCGAGGGCAGCGCCCAGGCGCCCATCGCCGCGGTGCTGAACCGCTCGGGGCTGGCCAACAACAGCGCCCAGGCCAAGGACATGCTCGGCAATGGCCGGGTCAAGGTGGATGGCGACGTGGTCCAGCGCGACCACATGCTGGAATGCGGTCGAAGCTATGTCATCCAGGCGGGCAAGAAGCGCTATGCCCGAGTGACCATCGCCTGACCCCTTTCGCAAGCCTGTTCACGACGCCCGCCCCGCGCGGGCGTTGTCGTCTCTGCCAGTGGATCATTTCATCCACAGGCGGTCGGTGCGATGGGGCTGTGGACGGCCTGGCCGTCATCGCTTGTTCACGCGCTGTTCATTGCCGTGACATTTTTCTTCCCGGGGGCCTTGCACGCTCTCGGGATAATCCGTAAAGTACGCATCCGCTGCCGGCGACGGGCACACGTTGCAGGCGGTGATGAGTGGCAGAAGTGGTTGTTTCTGTTTGGGTTTTTCGGGTTAGTTCGCGAAATTCCCGCTTGACGGAGACGCCGGCTTCGGTAGAATATGCGCCACTCGTGACGAAGGCCCGCCAGGCCTTTGCAGAGCTCGCTGAGGGCTCTATCGGCCGCCATCTCGATGGCCTGTCGATCACCCCGGACGCCTTCTTCGGAACGCCGCGCAGGGTTGACAGCGACAGCCGATCACGTAGAATACGCCTTCCTCGCAGGGCGCCGGCGAGACCGCCGCTTCCATCGGAAGCAGCCGGGCACGACGGCA
>NZ_JASCQP010000042.1 GCF_030010555.1 Halomonas rhizosphaerae | reverse complement strand
CCTATCTAAAAAAGCTCGATGCCTTGACCCGAGAGAAGTGGGCGACGACACGGGGCAAAAAGCCCAAGCCGTCCAAGGGTTAAGGCATGAGCACCCACTGGCGCTGCTGCTACGTGCGGCATCGCTACCGCGCAGCACGTTCTACTACCAGCTCAAGGCCCTGGGGGCTGGCGATCCGTATGCGTCTCTGAAGGCGCGTATCCAGGCGATCTATGATTACCACAAGGGACGCTATGGCTATCGCCGTATCACCGCTGTGCTGCGCCAGACAGGCGAGGCGGTCAACCACAAGACCGTCCAGCGGTTGATGCAACAACTGGGCTTGAAGTCCCTCGTTCGCCCCAAGCGGTATCGGGCTTATCGAGGAGCCGAGGGCTACGCCGCCCCGAATACGCTACGGCGTCGGTTTCAGGCCCAAGGACCGAATCAACGATGGGTGACCGACATCACCGAATTCAAGGTCGATGACCAGAAGCTCTACCTGTCACCGGTCATGGATCTGTATAACGGCGAAATCATCGCCTTCCAGACCGGGCCACGACCGGTATTGGGCCTGGTGAAGCACATGTTGAGGAGCGCCTTCGACCGGCTGAGGCCGGGTGATCGGCCTCTATTGCACTCGGATCAGGGATGGCATTACCGGCACCCCAACTATCGTCGCCTGGTGGTGGAGAAACGGATACTGCGCAGCATGTCACGGAAAGGGAATTGTCTGGACAATGCCGCCATGGAGAGTTTTTTCGGCACCCTGAAAGCCGAGTACTTCCATCTGAACCGGTTCGACACCGTTGAGCAGTTGCAGCAAGGCATTGCCGACTACATCCACTACTACAACCATCAACGGATCAAGCAGAGACTAAAAGGCCTGAGCCCCGTGCAATACAGGACTCAGGCCATGGCCGCCGGTTAAGAGAACTAACCGTCCAACGATTGGGGGTCAGTTCACCCGGCCGGGCGTCGTTGTTCATGGCCGACGGCGTGGTACTGGACGGATATGTCCCTCTTCATGTTGCGCCGCACAAAAAGGCCTGCTATGTTGCAATGCAGCACCGGGCGACAGGCCCTGGAGTCCCACCACAAATGGAGGTGTTTCATGAGCAAGGCAACCACCCAACAGGCCACCGAACAGTTCGAGTCCATGTTCGTGGCACCCGCACGCAACTTCGGCGCCCTCAACCTCGACTACACCGAGAAGCTGGTCGCCGCCCAGTTCGACGCGGTCCGTGCCCTGGCCGACATGGGCCTGGCCCAGGCCCGCGGCTGGCTGGACGTGCGTGACGCCGACAGCCTGAAGTCGGTCGTGCAGTCCCAGCAGAAGGCCACCCAGGACATGGGCGAGCGTCTGCGCGGCGACGCCGAGAAGATCATGAGCCTGAGCCAGGAGTACGTCCAGAAGAGTCAGAAGCTCGCCGAGGACGGCGTCAAGGCCGCCACCACGGCAGCCAAGTAAGGCGACAGGCCATCGAGCATGGCAAGCGCCGGCTCCGGCCGGCATTCACGGGTCGTCACCCTCGGGTGGCACCCGTGTTCTTTTTTGCGGGCCTCCTGACCCCCTCAGCCGTGTTCGCTGCCCAGCAGCGCGATGACTTCCTCGTCCTCCACCTGCCTGAAGTCGGCGAAGAACTGGCCCACGGCCTGAAAGTTCCAGGGCATCTCCAGGCAGACCACCTCGTCGGCCAGGGTCTCGAGCCGTGCCACGGTGTCCGGCGGAGCCGCCCCCATGGCGGCGATCAGCGTCTGCGGACCCCGTGATCTCAGGGTGCTCAGGGCCGCCGCCATGGTGGCCCCGGTAGCACTGCCATCATCCACCACCACCACGATGCGTCCCTTCGGGTCGATGGGGGCACGCACCGGCGTATAGCGGCGGCGGCGCTCCTCGAGCAGGGCTCGCTGCCGCTCCGTCTCGCGGGTCACCGCCTCCTCGCGGTACCGCCGCGCCGTTTCCTCCAACGCCACGCTGCCATCCTCGCTGACCGCGCCGATGGCAAATTCGGGATTGCCCGGTGCCCCCAGCTTGCGTACCAGCACCACGTCCAGGTCGCCCTCGAGGGCATCGGCGATCAGTCGGCCCATGGGCACCGCGCCCCGCGGGATGGCCAGGACCAGGGGGGCTTGCCCCTTCAGGTGGGAGAGGCGTCGAGCCAGGCGCTCGGCGGCATCGAGGCGATCACGGAACATGTCGGTGCTCCTGATTGGGAAGAGGTGTCTCCAGTGTAGGCCGCCACTCCTGCTGTGCGAAACACTCGTCCGGCGCGGGTGTCGACCTTGTCGCGCCTCTCAGTGTGGTCAATGGAAATTGTTTCCGGTATACAAAATATTTGTGTAGTGTTAGACATATTGTCGGGCCGAGTGTCGTCCAAGCGTCGCGGGCACGCCGGCCCGGCAAGCAAGACCGTCTCGCTACAACACCAACAACCGGAGATGCTTCCATGCTCGATAGCCCCTCCCGCCAATGGGCCGCCGGTGCTGCGCTCCTGGCCACGCTCGCGACCGGCGCGGCCCAGGCGGACGACTGGAGCGATACCGCCATCGGCTACCGCTACGGCACCCAGTTCCACGAGCCCGGCAATTCCGGCCGGATGGCAAAGCACGTCCTGCAGGTCACCCATGTCAGCGGCTACGCGCTTGGCCAGAATTTTCTCAACCTCGACCTGCTGCAGTCGGACAGTGCCGACCCGGCCAGTGGCAGCAGCAGCGGCGCCACCGAGGCCTACCTCGTCTACCGTCACCAGCTTCACGCCGGCAAGATCCTGGAGGCGCCGATCGCCTTCGGCCCGGTCAGGGACATGGCACTGACGGTCGGCGTCGACCTCAATACCAAGAACACGGCCTTCGCGCCGCGCAAGCGCCAGCTGCTGGTGGGGCCGACCCTCAAGCTCGATGTGCCGCGCGGCTTCGTCGACCTCAGCCTCCTCTACAGCCATGAGTGGAACCACTGCGGCCTCGAGGCCTGTGGCCTGCCCGGCAACCGTAACAGTCTCTCCTTCGACCCTTACTACCAGCTCAGCCTGGCCTGGGGGTTGCCGTTCGAGGCGGGCCCGCTGCCGATGAAGTTCCAGGGCTTCTTCAACCTCAACGGCGAGAAGGGCGACGACTATTTCGGGGTGGCCACCGAGACCGAGCAGCTGATGCGGTCCAGCCTGATGCTGGATGTGGGGCGGCTGGCCTGGGGTGGCGAGAACACCCTGTGGGTCGGCGCCGGCTATGAGTACTGGCGCAACAAGTTCGGCAACCACGGCAAGCCGGGCGTGGATACCGATGCCTTGATGTTCCAGCTGGAGTGGCACCTCTAGGCCGGGCGCGACCGGCGATCACGGGGCTCCCGCCCAGCTGACGGCTGTCGGGAACCCGGACAGCGCCGGACTATGATTGTGTACGACTATGTGAGTAAGTGCATTTCAAAGTGTGCGACAGTATGCCAGGGTATTTTGTATACAAAAATATGAAGACAACAACAGCAGTGGTCTTACCCATGCAGACAAACCCCAGGAACACCTCGATCTTCGATTTCCACGGCAAGCCACCGCTACCCAAGGCCTTGCCGATCTCCCTGCAGCATGTCCTCGCCATGCTGGCCGGTGTCATCACGCCGCCCATCATCATCGCCGGCGTGGTGGGCGCGACGCCCGCCGAGAAGCTGCTGCTGATCCAGATCGCCGTGCTGGCCTCCGGGGTATGCACGCTCTTCCATCTCTACGGTGTCTGGAAGTTCGGTGCGCGACTCCCCGCCATCTTCGGGGTGGGCTTCGCCTATGTGCCCACGCTCATCGCGGTGGGCGGCCAGTTCGGCATCGAGGGTCTCATCGGCGCCCAGCTGGTCGGCGGCATCACCATGATGGTGGTGGGCTACTTCATCCAGTACATCCGACACCTCTTCCCGCCGGTGGTGGCGGGGACCGTGGTGCTGGTGATCGGCCTGTCGCTCTACGACATCGCCATCCGCTACATGGCGGGCAGCGGCAACACCGACGCGCCGGGGTTCGGGGCGCCCATCAACTGGGCCGTCGGCCTGGTCACGCTGCTCACGGTCCTGGTGGCCTCCCAGTTCGGCAGGGGGGTGGTCAAGCTGTCGGCCATCATGGTCGGCATCCTGGTGGGCTACCTGCTCTCGCTGGCCCTTGGCATGGTCAGCTTCGCCTCCGTGGCGGAGGCCGAGTGGGTCGCGGTGCCGGAGGTGATGCCCTTCGAGATGGAGTTCCATACCGCCGCCATCGTGTCCATGGTCGTGATCTGCGTGATCAACTCCGTGCAGACCATCGGCGACCTGTCCGCCACCACCGTGGGCGGCATGAACCGCGAGCTGAAGACTCGAGAGCTGACCGGCGGGTTGCTGGGGAACGGCCTGACTACGGCCGTGAGTGCCTTCTTCGGGGCCCTGCCGACCTCCACGTTCAGCCAGAATGTCGGGATCGTGGCGATGACCAAGGTAATCAGCCGCTATGTGCTGGCCATCGCCGGGCTGTTCATGATCCTGGCCGGCCTGAGTCCCAAGTTCGGCGCCATCATGACCACCATTCCCTACCCGGTGCTGGGCGGGGCCACCATCATCGTCTTCGGCATGATCACCATGACCGGGATCCAGCTGCTCATCAAGGATGAGCTGTCGGCCCGCAACATGACCATCGTGGGGCTGGCGCTGGCGCTTAGCCTGGGGATCGCCCAGGTGCCCGCCGCGATCGAGCAGTTCCCGGCGATGCTGAAGAACCTCATCGGTGGGGCGCCCATCGTGGTGGCGGCCATCACCGCCTTCGTGCTCAATATCGTGCTGCCCCGCACCTCGCTGGCCGACGAGGCCCGGGAGCGCGAGGAGATCGCCAGGGCGGATGCGGAGGCCGCCGGCCAGACCGAGGGTGGCCCCCATGCCGAGGAGATCGGTGCTGCCGGGCGGGAAGGCGCCAGGGCCAGCCGTGCCGCGGGGGGCGCGCGAGGCGGCTGAGGCGAGTGCCGCGTGATCCGCCTTGCCGGGTGGGAGAAGCCCCCGTCCGGCAAGGCTGCAAGCGAGCAGCCGACATCTCGGCTGCTCGCTTGCGTTCGGGGAGCTCAGCGGGGGCGGGGCCCCTCTTAGCGGCCGGCGGGCGTGCCGGAGGAGCCCCTCGCTCAGTTGATCCGGGCGTCCAGGCGGAAGCGAGCGATGCGGTTGATCTGCTCGATGGCGGTGCGGCGCTCATCGGCCGGGTCGTTGGGCAGGCGCGCCTCGAAGGCGGCAAGGATGGCATGACGGTCGCTGCCCTTGACGGCCATCACGAAGGGGAAGCCGAACTTCGCCTTGTAGTCGGCGTTGAGGCGCTCGAAGCGGGCCAACTCCTCGGGCGTGCACTGGTCGAGGCCGGCGCCGGCCTGCTCGCGGGTCGAGTCGTCGGTCAGCTCACCGGCGACGGCTGCCTTGCCGGCGAGGTCCGGGTGGGCACGGATCACCTCGAGCTGGCGTTCGGGGCTGGCCTCACGCAGCACGGCACCCATCACCTCGGCGAGCCCCTGGGGGGTGTCCTCGGCGGAAGACAGGCCGCGCTGCCAGGCGAGCTCGGCGACCCAGGGAGAGTGCTCGTAGATGTCGCCGTAGTGGGTCACGAAGGCCTGCTGGTCCAGCCGGCTGGGACGCGGGGTGAGGATCTTGTCGGTCATCCTGGGGGCTCCTCTGCTTGGTGTTGCGGCCTGGTGGCGCACGCGGCGGCGGGCAGGCCGTGGTGGGTGATCGAAGTATCTCGATGCCCTTTCCATAAAGTGTATACAAAAAAATTTTGAAATGTACCCCAATAAAGGCTAAAACTGTCCTCATTGTGGACTTCATGATGCCTGCCCGGTCAGGGCAGCGCCAGGCACGTACCGACGCGACACGCAAAGGAGAACCCCATGGGATACCTGACCACTCATGTGCTGGACACCGCCCAGGGCCGCCCCGGCCAGGGCATCCGCATCGAGGTCTTCCGCCTCGAGGGCGAGACCCGCACCCGGCTCAAGGAGGTCGTCACCAACGATGACGGGCGCTGCGATGCCCCCCTCCTGGAGGGCGGCGACTTCGCCACCGGCGAGTACGAGCTGGTCTTCCACGCTGGCGACTACCTGCGCGCCCGGGGCATCGAGGCCGAGGAGCCGCGCTTCCTCGACGTGATCCCGCTGCGCTTCGGCGTGGCCGATGCCGGGCAGCACTACCATGTGCCGCTGCTGCTCTCCCCCTATGGCTATTCCACCTACCGCGGCAGCTGAGGGGCGCCACCGCCTTCCTCCACAACAACACGCAAGACGAGGTTCCCCTCATGCAAGCCTATCTGCTGGATTTCACCAACTTCATGCTGCGCTGGCTGCACGTCATCGCCGCCATCGCCTGGATCGGCGAGTCGATCTACTTCGTGATGCTGGACAACAGCCTGCGCACACCCAAGGCCGCCGAGGACCGGGAGAAGGGCGTCTTCGGCGAGATGTGGGCGGTGCACGGTGGCGGCTTCTACCATAACCAGAAGTACGCCAGCGCCCCCGCCAAGCTGCCCGAGGACCTGCACTGGTCGTTCTGGAAGGCCTATACCACCTGGCTTACCGGCTTCGGCCTGTTCGTCATCCTCTACATGGTCAACCCGAGCTTCTACCTGGTGAATCCGGGCAGCGACTGGGCCTGGGCGGCGGGCATGAGCGGCTGGCAGGCCAATGTCATGGCGCTGGCCTTCCTGCTGGCCGGCTGGGTGGTCTACAACGAGCTGTGCAAGCGCATCAGCCCCGACATGCAGCGCGACGGACTGCTGAGCATCGCCGTGGCGGTGATGATGGTGGTGGTGGCCTACCTGAGCAGCCAGATCTTCTCGGGGCGTGCCGCCTTCCTGCTCACCGGCGCGGTGATGGCCACCGCGATGTCGGCCAATGTCTTCTTCTGGATCATTCCCGGCCAGCGTCGCATGGTGAAGGCGATGAAGGCCGGCGAGACGCCGAATCCCCTGGATGGCAAGCGCGGCAAGCAGCGCTCGGTGCACAACACCTACTTCACACTGCCGGTGGTGCTGCTGATGATCAGCAACCACTACTCCTTCGCCTATTCCCATGAGCTGGCCTGGGTGATCATGTCGCTGTTCATCTTCGCCGGCGCCCTGATCCGCCAGTACTTCGTGCTGATGCATGCCGGTCACAAGCGCCCGGCCTATCCGGTGGCCGGGGTGGCCCTGCTCCTGGTGGCGTTCTGGATGGGGGCCCCCTCCGGCGGCGGCCAGGCCAATGCCACGGCCTCGTCGGGCCCTGACCTCGATGAGGTACACGCGATCGTCGAGGCGCGCTGCGTGGCCTGCCATTCCCGCGAGCCGACCCAGCAGGGCTTCAATGCGCCGCCGGCCGGCATGGCCTATGACACCCTCGAACAGCTCCAGAGCCAGCAGGCGAAGGTCAAGGAAGTGGTGGCAAGCGGCTACATGCCGCTGGGCAACATGACCGGAATGACCGAGGAGGAGCGCGAGACCATCGCCGCCTGGGAGGAGTGAACCGGCCGGTCGCCGGCAGGCCGCCGATATGTATACAATGATCGCGCATGCCGGTGACGAACAGGGGAGGAGGGGACTCGATGAACCAGCGCCAGACGGTTGACGAACGTGGCGGCGCGGGCCGACCGGGCAAGAATGGGGACGGTGCCGAGCGCCACGAGGAGATCCACCGCTCGATCAGTGACGCCATCATCGAGCACCGCCTCAGGCCCGGGGCACGCCTGCGCGAGGACGCCCTGGCCGAGGTCTTCGGCATCAGCCGGACCGGCATCCGCAAGATCCTCCAGCGCCTGGCCCTGGAGCAGCTGGTCACGCTGACCCCGCGCCGGGGAGCCAGCGTGACCCGGCCCACGGCCGACGAAGCCAAGGACGTGTTCGACGCCCGCCAGATGGTCGAGTGCGGCCTGATCCCGGAGATCGCCCGGCGCATCACCGATGACGACCTGCACGAGCTTCGCGACATGGCCCGGCGCGAGCGCCAGGCCCTGAAGTCCGGCGAGCAGAGCACGGCGATCCGGCTGTCGGCGGACTTTCACGCCCGCCTGGCACGCATCGCCGGCAATGCCACCCTGGCCGACTTCGTCGAGCGGCTCTGCTCGCGCTCCTCGCTGATCCTCGCGGTCTATGGCAACCCCGGCCACCTCGGCTGCGAGTCCCACGACCACGACGACCTGATCGTCTACCTGGAGGCCGGCAACGGGGAGCGGGCCCAGGCCTTCATGGGCCGCCACCTCAAGGCCATCGAGGCCTCGCTCTCCATCGTCGAGGAGGAGGCGGAGGCGCCGGACCTCCACCGCATCTTCTCCGACTGAGGGCTCAGGCCAGGCGCAACGTCGGCTCGGCGAGGCCCGGCACCCCGGGGGCGGCGACGAAGAGGTGTCCGGCGTCGGGCTCCTCCCGCCACCGGGCCGCGTCCATGCCCTCCCGCGCGGTGGTGATGTAGAGCCGGTCGAGGCGTTCCCCGCCGAAGGCCGGGCAGGAGGGCTGCGAGGTCGGCAGCGTGATGGCGTCCACCTCGCGGCCCTGTGGGTCCAGGCGCACCACCCGGCCGGCCCCCCACAGGGCGAGCCACAGGTGCCCCTCGGCATCGACCACGGCCCCGTCGGGGTTGCCCGGCTGCGCCGAGAAGTCGGCCCAGGGCGCCGGTTCGCCCAGGGGCCAGCCCTCGCGGTCCAGCGGCCAGCGCATCACGACCCCGCTCGCGGTATCGGTGAACCAGGCGACCTCACCGCCGGGGGAGAAGCAGATCGCGTTGGGGATGGTCAGTCCGGCGCGCAGCTCCACCAGGGTGCCGCGGTGCAGGCGGTAGAGTCGTCCGGCCCCGAGCTCGGCACCCTTTCCCATGCTGGAGAGCCACAGGCTGCCGTGGCGGTCGACCCGGCCGTCGTTGCCGCGTGTCAGCGGGTTTCCGGCCTCGAAGTCACAGAAGCGCTCCAGGACACCGGTTGTCGGGTCGAAGCGCGCCAGGCGATCCTCACCGACCAGCAGCATGCCACCTCCCGCGATGGGCACCGCCAGCGAGACCATCTGGTCGAGCGCGCGGTGGCCGGTCTCGCCGCTGGCGGGGTCCAGCCAGTGCAGCCGGCGGCCGAGGATGTCGCACCAGGTAAGGCGCCCAGAGACGGCATGCCACTGGGGCCCCTCGCCGAGCTCGCAGCCGCAGGCGACCGCCACCCTGGCCGTGGCGCCATTCATGTTGCTTCGCCGTCGGCCGCGCGCCAGGCGGCGACCAGCGCCCTGGCCCGTTCGCCCACCTCGGCGGCGGTGAGGCAGGGCGTGTAGAGCGCGCTGCCCAGGCCGGCGCCATCGATGCCGGCGGCGCGCCAGGCGCCGAAGTTGTCCATGCCGATGCCTCCCACCGCAAAGAGCCTGGTACCCGCCGGCAGCACGGCGCGCAGGGCACTCATGCCCTCGATGCCGACCTGTACCGCCGGGAACAGCTTCAGCCCGGTGGCGCCCGCGTCCAGGGCCTCGAAGGCCTCGGAGGGGGTCACCACGCCGGGCCAGGATTCCATGACCAGGTGGCGGCTCTCCTCGATCACCGCCGGGCGGCAGTTGGGGGAGACGACCAGGCGTCCGCCGGCGGCGAAGACGTCCCGCACCTGGCCCGGGGTCAGCACGGTGCCGGCGCCGATCAGGGCCCGGTCGCCCAGCGCCCCGGCGAGCCGGCGGATGCTCTCCAGCGGGTCAGGGGAGTTAAGTGGCACCTCGATGCGCTCGATGCCGGCGGCGAGCAGGGCCTCGCCGACCTCGATGGCATCACTGGGGGTGATGCCGCGCAGGATGCCGATCAGGGGAAGGGTCATGGTGGCGCTCCATTCGAGTTCAGGTTCGGGGGGCTCTGGCGAGAGTGACATGGGCCAGGCCGAGGCCGGCCAGCGTGGCGGCTTCGCCATCGACGCAACGGCAGCCGATGGCCAGCGCCTCCAGGGCCAGGGCATAGCGGGCAGCGAGCGTCTCGGTACCGATCAGGGTGACGGTCTCGCCCTCGGCCAGCGCCGCCCGGGCACCGGCCAGTTCCAGGCCGATCACCAGGCCCGAGAGCCTGGCCGCCAGTCGTGCGCCGCGCGCCTGGCCAGGTGGCAGACCAGAGTCCAGCAGGTCCTGGGCGCGCAGGCCGAACAGCCGATTGGCGAAGGTCTCGGGGGCGGCAGCCACCTCCTGCACTGCCGCGACGAAGGCCTCGTGGCCGCCGGGCTCGGCCAGGTCATCCTGGCCGATGGAGTGTCGGAGCACCGACTGGCCGGCGAGCCACTGGTAGAGCTCGCCGGTGAGGTAGGTGGCGAAGCGCGTGATCGCGCCCGCCTCGAGGCGGGCCCACTTGGCATGGGTGCCGGGCAGGCAGACGGGGCCCGTGGTCCGGGGTTCCCGGGCGACCAGGCCGGCGAGCTGGGTCTCCTCGCCGCGCATCACATCGAAGTGGCGTCCGGCGTCATCGGGGTGCTGGCAGAGTCCCGGCAGCAGCATGACGTCCAGGCGCGAATCCTCGAGGGCGGGCCTGACCGCGCCCCGGGCCAGGCCGTCCAGCCGCGTCGGCACCGGCAGGTAGGCGGCTTCCCGCCAGCCCTGGCGGGCACCGGCCATGCCGCAGACCCGCACCGGCACGCGGCCCTCGGCGGGCAGCCAGTCGCCGATTGTCGCCAGCAGGGTGGCCTCGTAGTCGTCAGGCGTCAGCGCAAGCATCCCGCGCTCGGAGCCCGCGCGGGCCACCACCTGTCCGTCGTCCGTCATGGCCCAGGCGCGCAGGTTGCTGGAGCCCCAGTCCACGGCGACCCAGCTGAGGCGCTCGGCGACCTCGCGGGTCTGGCTCATGCCCGGCCTCCGTCGACGATCAGCTCCTGGCCGGTCATCATCCTCGACGCGTTTGACGCCAGGAACAGGCAGGGGCCGACCATGTCCTCCACCGGGATCGCCTCCTTGAGGCACTGCTGCTCCAGGCACTCCTTCAGGTCGGCGTCGTTGACCCACAGCGCCTTCTGGCGCTCGGTCATCACCCAGCCGGGGATCAGGCAGTTGACGCGGATGGCATCACCGCCGAGCTCCCGGGCCAGCGCCCGGGTCAGGCCCAGGATGCCGGCCTTGGCGGTGACATAGGTCGGGTAGCCGGAAAGGCCCAGGTGAACGCTGTTGGACGACAGGTTGATGATGGCGCCGCCGCCCAGCGCACGCATGTCCGGCGCGACCTGTTGCGCGGTGAAGAACTGTGGGCGCAGGTTGGTGGCGATGGCGTCGTCCCACTCCTCGACGCTCCACTCCTCCAGCGAGTGGCGGGTGTCCCGGGCGGCGTTATTGACCAGCACGCCGATCGGGCCATGAGTCTCGCGGGCCCGGGCGACGGCGGCCTCGAGCGCCGCCACGTCGCGGATGTCGCACTCGATGAACAGTGGCCGGTTGGCGTACTTCGCCTCCATGGCGTCGCAGAACTCGCCGGCGTCGGACAGGCCGACGAAGGCCACCCTGGCGCCCTGGGCCAGGAAGCCCTCGGTCAGTGCCGCGCCGATGCCCGAACCACCGCCGGTGATGAAGACGCTCTGGCCCTTCAGGTCGCCGAAGGTCAGATCGTGAAAGTTGAAACTCATGTCCTTCTCCTTTTCTCAGGAAACGCTGAAACAGATCGGCATTTTTCACCATTCGGCGATGGATCCGTCCTCATGCGTCCATACCGGGTTGCGCCAGCGGTGGCCGACCCGCGCGCGTTCCTCGACGAAGGCCTCATCGATCTCCACGCCGAGCCCCGGCTCCTGGGGGATGGCGCAGAAGCCGTCCTCGATGGCCAGCGCCGACTTGTCGACCAGGTAGTCGAGCACGTCATTGTCGCGGTTATAGTGGATGCCCATGCTCTGCTCCTGGATGAAGGCGTTATGGCACACCGCATCGAGCTGCAGGGAAGCGGCCAGCGTGAGCGGGCCGAGCGGGCAGTGCGGGGCCAGCGCCACGTCGTGGGCCGAGGCCAGGGCGGCGATCTTCAGCCCCTCGCTGATGCCGCCGCAGTGGGAGAGGTCGGGCTGGATGATATCGATCATGCCGTCGGCGAGCAGGTCGCGGAACTCGAAGCGGGTGTGCAGCCGTTCGCCGGTGGCCAGCGGATAGCCCAGGCCGCCGGCGATCTGCTTGAGGCAGGGCAGGTGCTCGGGGGCCACCGGCTCCTCGACGAACATCGGGTGGAAGGGCTCCAGCTCGCGCAGCAGCGCCTTGGCCATGGGACGATGCACACGGCCGTGGAAGTCGATGCCGATGCCCACCTCGGGCCCCACGGCGTCGCGGGCCTCCGCCACGCGTGCCACCGCCTCGTCGACCTTGCGGTGCGAGTCAACGATCGCCAGCTCCGGGGTGCCGTTCATCTTGAAGGCGGTGAACCCCTGATCCACCAGCACGCGGGCGCCGGCGCCCACGTCGCTGGGGCGATCGCCACCGGTCCAGGCGTACATGCGCATCCTGTCGCGCACCGCGCCGCCCAGCAGCTGGTGCACCGGCACCCCCAGATCACGGCCCTTGAGGTCCCACAGCGCCTGGTCGATGCCGGCGATGGCGCTCATCAGGATCGGCCCACCGCGATAGAAGCCGGCGCGATAGAGGGTGTTCCACAGGTGCTCGATGCGGTGCGGGTCCTGGCCGACCAGGTAGTCGGCGAGCTCATGGACCGCCGCCTCCACGGTGGCCGCGCGACCCTCGATGACCGGCTCGCCCCAGCCATGGCAGCCCTCGTCGGTCTCGATCTTGAGGAACAGCCAGCGCGGCGGTACCTGCCAGGTCTTGAGTCGGGTGATCTTCATGCGGGGTATCCTTCGGTGGGAAGAGTGGAATCCGGGATCAGTCCCAGGTCCGTCGCCGTGCGTTCGAGCACCGCCCGGGCCGCCCGGCGAGCGGTCTGGGGCTGGCGCAGGCGGATCGCCTCCATCACCCGGCGGTGGCGCTCGAGACTGTCCTCCAGGGAGTCGGCATGGTGCTGGGAGTGCTGGATCAGCGCGATGATGGAGGGACGCAGCAGGTGGCCCATCTGGCGCCACACCAGGTTGTGGGAGGCCTGGTAGACGCCATCATGGAAAGCCACATCATGCTCGGCGTGCTGCTGATGCATGCCGGCGCCTGCGGTGTCGCGCATGCCCGTGAAGGCGGCCTCCAGGCGTGCCAGGTCCCGGCCGTCCGCCGCCAGGGCGGCCAGCTCGGCCACCTGTGGCTCCGCGGAGAGGCGGAAGGCATAGATCTCGCGGACCAGGCGCGGGTCCGGACGCGACAGGCCGGCGAGCCAGTCGCTCATCAGGGGATCGAGCAGGTGCCAGTCGGTGACCTCACGCACCCGGCTGCCGCGCCCCGCGGTGCGCTCGACCAGCCCGGTGGCGGCCAGGCTGGCCAGGGCGTTGCGCACCCGGTTGCGGCTCACGGCAAAGTATTCGCAGAGGTCCTTCTCCCGCGGGAAGTCGCTCCCGGCCGGCAGCTGCCCGGAGAGGATGGCGCGGGCCAGGACCGCCGCCAGCGCCGGGGCGCCGCCATCGGCGGGAAGGACAAGATCATCGAGCATCATCGGCTCCGATAGAATATCTGATCTTATAGTATATAATGTCAGACATTTAACAAGGGCAAGATGAGGGTGACCGGGCTATGACGGAGGGATGGGCTGGCAGGTGACTCAAGTTGCGGGAAATGACGCGCCCCGGGCCGTGGCCCGGGGCGCGTCATGAGCGGCGGGCGCGTCTCAGGCGCCGCTGGTGACGCTGACCGAGCGCTGGCTCTGCATCAGGCCGAAGTAGAAGAGCCCGCCCAGGGCAGCCCCCATCATCCAGCCGTAGCCGTTGAGGCCGGAGAGCGCCGGCACCAGCACGGTGGAGATCGAGAAGAGCGCGGCGCCGCCGAAGGCCAGCAGTGCGCGCCGGTTCCAGCCCTTGACGTAGTAGTAGGCGCTGCCCGGCGCGGAGGAGAACAGCTCCTGCATGTCCAGGTGCTGGCGCTTAACCAGGTAGTAGTCCACCACGATGATGCCGTAGAAGGGGGCGACGACCGCGCCCAGCGCATTGACGAACCCGGGTACGCCGATCTGGCTGATCAGCGAGACCCAGAGGGCGCCGACGAAGAAGGCCAGCACGGCGGTGATCAGTCCACCCACCTTGAAGCTGATCTTGCTGGGAAAGAGGTTGGCCAGGTCGTAGGCCGGCGGGATGAAGTTGGCGACCAGGTTGATGCCCACGGTGGCGGCGAAGAAGGTCAGCGCCGCGACGATGGTCAGCGGCAGGGAGTCGACCCGTTCGACGATGTCCGCCGGGTTGGTCAGGGCGTCGCCGAACAGCACCAGGGTGCCGGCGGTGATGATCAGGGCGATGAACGAGAAGAAGGCGACGTTGAGCGGCAGCCCCAGCAGGTTGCCGAGCTTCATCTGGCGCTCGGTCTTCACGAAGCGCGTGAAGTCGCCGAAATTGATCACCACCGCGGCGAAGTAGGCGACCATGGTGCCGACGATGGCGAGGAAGGCGCCCACGGCGCTGCCCGAGCGTTCGGTGTCGGCGCTGAAGATGGTGCTCACCGCGGGCAGCAGGTCGCTGCCGGCCTGGAACCACACCACGATCATCAGCACCACCATCACCACATAGACCAGCGGGCCGGCCCAGTTGAGGAAGTGCTTGATGCGCTCGATGCCCTGCCAGAAGATTGCGATCTGGAACAGCCAGACGATCACGAAGGAGACCCAGGCCACGGCCGAGAGGCCCAGGAAGGTGCTGCCGTTGCCGGCACCGACGAGGGCGGTGATCAGCAGGGCCACGGCGGTGGACGCGAAGTAGGTCTGCACGCCGTACCAGAAGATGCCGATGATGGCTCGCAGCATCGCCGGCAGGTTGGCACCGCGGACCCCCATGCTGGCGCGCACCATCACCGGGAAGGGGATGCCGTACTTCACGCTGGGCTTGCCGGTCAGGTTGACCAGATACATCACGATCACCCCGGCCAGGATGATCGCCGCCATAACCGCCCAGCCGTTAAGCCCGTAGGTCAGGAACAGCGAGGCCGCCAGGGTGTAGCCGAACAGGCTCTGGATGTCGTTGGACCAGACGTTGAAAATCTCGAAGGCCCCCCAGTTCCGTTCGCTGGGCTTGAGCGGCGCCAGGTCCTCGTTGTACAGCGTCGGGTCGATCGTCTGGATGTCCAGTTCGCTCTCTTTCATCGGGGTCACCATTGTCATTGTTGCTCGGGCGGCTCGACCGGCTTCGGTCGAGCCGTCGTGACAGACCTACTGGCAGAAGCGTTGGCAGGGGGCCCAGTGCTTCATCAGCAGGTAGTAGGTGAGGCCGGCCGGAATCAGGCTGGCGTACCAGGAGACCGCGGAGAAGCTCAGGGCGGCGGCGATGCCCACCAGGGTGGCGATCAGGGCGGCGTAGTTGACGCCCTGGTAGGGGCCGGTCTCGTCATACAGCTTGCCGAGATCCAGGGTACGGCGGCGAATGATGTAGTAGTCGACCACCAGGATGGCGAAGATCGGACCGAGGAAGGCCGAGTAGGTCTGCACGAAGAGCTGCAGGCCGGCGGCGGACTCGGGCTGCACCAGCTTCCAGGGGAAGGTGGCGAAGGCCAGCAGGCCGACGATCACGGTGGCGATCGGGAACTTCATCTTGAATACGTCCATCAGCACATAGGTCGGCGGTACCACGTTGTTGAGCACGTTGGTGGTGACCTGGGCGAAGGCAATGAACAGCAGGGTGGTCATCAGCAGCGGGGTGTTGTCGACGGCGTTGGCGAATACCTGGATGGGGTCGGCGGTGCCGGTGGCCTCGGAGACCATGTAGCCGATCAGGCCCATGAACAGGGTGCAGGGCAGGATCGACATGGCATAGATGGTGGTCAGGATGCCGGGGCCGGTGCCGTGCTTGTGCTCCCGGGAGTAGTCGCTGACGTTGAGCATCATGGTGCTGTAGATGCCCAGGAACAGCATTGTGGCGCCCCAGAACGGCATGCCCCAGGAGCCTTCCATGGTCAGCAGGCTGGCCGACAGCTCGTCGCCGTAGCGCTGCACCGTGGCATAGAACATGTAGGTCAGTGAGGCAAGGATGAAGGCGCTGCCGATGTTCTCCAGCCACTTGATGCCCTGGAAGCCCATCACCGACAGGCCGATCTGCAGGAACTGGAAGGTGATGAAGTAGAACACCAGGTTATCGAAGCCGAACAGCGTCGCCGAGACCATGTTCAGGGCGCCGGCACCGATCCAGCTCTGGAAGCCGTACCAGACGATGGCCGGCACGGCGCGTACCAGTCCCGGGATGCGGGTCCCGGCGAAGCCGAAGGCGCTGCGCGCCTGGACCATGAAGGGGATGCCGTACTTGTAGCCGGCGGCACCATTGATGGCGAGCGCGATGCCGATCACGAAGCAGCCGATGGCGATGGCCAGGGTCGCCTGGATCAGATTCAGCGTGCCGACCACGCTGGAGCCCATGGCGAAGGTGCCGATCGAGACACAGCCACCGAACCAGGCCAGGAAGTAGGAGGGCCGGCCCATGATGCGGGTCTGCTGGGGCGCCAGGGATTCCTGGCCGGGGGCCTTGGTGCCCCGGTCGGCGTGTGTGGGAGATGCGGCGATCCCCGGGGCCGCGGCCGTGCTTTCGGGAGTGGGATGGCTCATGGTGATGTCCTCGCAAGTCGTTTCTGTGCTTGTGGTTGTCTTCCGGCAGTGGGCTGCCGTGGAAGGCTTGCGGCGTGGCGTGCGCCCGTGGCGCGATGCGTTGTGGTTGTTCGTTACGGCTATCGAAGCACGAAGCGTGCCGTTCAGCGCTCCGACGTCAACTGGGAGAAACCTTCGAAGCGCCCCGTGAAGGGCTTGGGACGCGGGAAGGCCAGGTCGCCATGCTTGCTGGTGCAAAGCCGCAGGCCAACCAGGGCCTCGGCCAGCTTGACGGCGGCGGTCACCCCCTCGACCACCGGCAGGCCGACCTCGCGGCTGATGGTGTCGGTCAGGTCGGCCATGCCGCCGCAGCCCAGCACGATGGCGCCGATGTTGTCCTCGTCGCGGGCTCGCCGGCACTCATCGATGATGCGCACCAGGGCGGCATCGCCGTTCTCCTCCAGGTCGAGCACCGGAATCTCCGCGGCGCGTACCCGCCGGCAGTGATGGGAGAAGCCGTACTGCTCGAGCAGGTGCTCGGCGATGATGCCGGTGCGCCCCAGGGTGGTGACGATGGAAAAGCGGGTGCTGATCAGGGTGGCCATATGGAAGGCGGCCTCGGCGATACCGATCACCGGCGCCCGGGTCAACTCGCGGGCGGCCAGCAGGCCGGGGTCACCGAAACAGGCGATCACGTAGGCATCGGCGCCCTCGCGCTCCCCGGCCAGCACCTCCTCGAGCACGCCGACCGCACTGACGGCCTCGTCGAAGTGGCTCTCGATGGAGACTGGCCCATGGTCCGGATGTCGCGCGGAGACGCGGGTACCGGGGGAGGCGATGCGGCTCGCCGCCTCTCCGATCGTCGCCGTCATCTCGGCGCTGGTATTGGGGTTGATGACGCGGATGTGCATGGCGCGGGTTCTCCTGGAATTTTTCGTGAACAAGATAGTTTGTCTTTGTACACAAAATAGCCCGCGTGGGCACAGGCTGCAAGTCCGGATGTGCGGTGCGCTGATCGGAAATTTAACTCTTGAATATCAAGTAGTTGAGATTGAAGGTAGGCGATCTTCGCAAATGTCGCCGGTCTGGCAGCCCGGTGAGCGGACACGACTGGCAGCAAGTTGCGGACATTTATCGATAATTTGTGTATACAATAATTGGGGCTGGCGTCCTCGGTTGTGCTGATCTTGCCCTGGGCTTGGTAGAGGGGTTGCGGATGACATGGGCACACTCTATGTTTGTATTGTATACACGATGCGCGCCGCCCTCGGCTTCCTTGCCGGGTAAGGGGCCAGAACAACCAGGACGCTTTGCCATGACGCACCTTCACTCATCCGACTATCCCCGTGACCTGATCGGCTACGGCCGCACCCCGCCCCATGCCAACTGGCCGGGTGGGGCGAGGGTCGCAGTGCAGTTCGTGCTCAACTACGAGGAGGGTGGCGAGAACTGCGTGCTGCACGGCGACGAGGGCTCCGAGCAGTTCCTCTCCGAGATCATCGGTGCCCCCGCCTTCCCCGATCGTCACCTGAGCATGGAGTCGATCTACGAGTACGGTTCGCGGGCCGGCGTATGGCGCATCCTGCGCGAGTTCGAGCGCCGCGGCCTGCCGCTCACCGTGTTCGGCGTGGCCATGGCCCTGGAGCGCCACCCCGAGGTGGCCCATGCCTTCAAGGAGCTGGGTCACGAGGTTGCCTGCCATGGCTACCGCTGGATCCACTACCAGGAGGTGCCGGAAGAGGTCGAGCGTGAGCATTTGAAGAAGGCGATGGCGATCTTCCAGCGCCTCTATGGCGAGAAGCCGCTGGGCTGGTACACCGGTCGCGACAGCCCCAACACCCGCCGGCTGGTGCTCGATGAGGGTGGCTTCCTCTACGACAGCGACTACTACGGCGATGACCTGCCGTTCTGGACCCGCGAGGCGGACAGCCAGGGCATGGAGCACGACCACCTGATCGTCCCCTATACCCTGGACAGCAACGACATGCGCTTCGCCGCGCCCCAGGGCTTCAACACCGCCGACCACTTCTTCACCTACCTGCGCGACGCCTTCGACGTGCTCTACGCGGAGGGCGAGGAGTCACCGAAGATGCTCTCGGTGGGCATGCACTGCCGCCTGCTGGGCCGGCCGGGCCGCTTCCGCGCCCTGCAGCGCTTCCTCGACCATATCGAGGCCCACGACCGGGTTTGGGTGGCGAGGCGGGTGGATATCGCCCGGCACTGGGCGGAGCACCATCCGGCGCCGGGCCGCTAAAAAAATTGCACTCGAGTGGGTTCGCTTCCTGGACGACCGAGGGGCGCCGGGGATAGGCCGAAGAGGAGGTCCTACGCCAGGGGTGAGGAGCATTGCTCCGAACGGGCTGACCATGGATGGTCAGCACCGGCCCTGCAAGCGTAGCAGGATGCGAGAGCGCCGCAGGGCGTCGGTAGCGCCCAGGGAAGGGTTCACAGCGCCTCCTCGACGGTCCGGCGCTCCGGGGCCTGTCGCCCCGGATCAGCCCCGAGGGACTTATCCCCAAAGCGAAGCCAGAGATCCAATGATTCAGGAAATACCATGAACCGACGCACCTACTATGCTCCGCACGGGGGCCATCCGCCCCAGACCCAGCTGCTCTCCGACCGGGCGGTATTCACCGAAGCCTATGCCGTCATTCCCAAGGGGGTATTCGGTGACATCGTCACCAGCAACCTGCCGTTCTGGGAGGGCACCCGACTCTGGGTGCTGGCGCGCCCACTCTCCGGCTTCGCCGAGACCTTCTCCCAGTACATCATGGAGGTCGCCCCCGGCGGCGGCAGCGAGCGCCCCGAGCTCGACCCCGAAGCGGAGGGCGTGCTGTTCGTGGTGGAGGGCGAGATGACCCTGACCCTGGCCGGCGAGCGCCACCACATGGCAGCCGGTGGCTACGCCTTCATCCCGCCGGGTAGCGACTGGCAGGTGAGGAACGAGGCCGACTCTCCGGTGCGCTTCCACTGGGTGCGCAAGGCCTACGAGCGGGTCGAGGGACTCGCGGTGCCTGAGGCCTTCGTGGTCAACGAGAACGATATCGCGCCCAACGAGATGCCGGATACCGAGGGGCGCTGGGCCACCACGCGCTTCGTCGACCCGGCCGACGTGCGCCACGACATGCACGTCAACATCGTCACCTTCCAGCCCGGCGCGGTGATTCCCTTCGACGAGACCCACGTCATGGAACACGGCCTCTATGTGCTGGAGGGCAAGGCGGTCTACCACCTCAACCAGGATTGGGTGGAGGTCGAGGCCGGGGACTTCATGTGGCTGCGCGCCTTCTGCCCCCAGGCCTGCTACGCCGGCGGCCCGGGGCCGTTCCGCTACCTGCTCTACAAGGACGTCAATCGCCACCCGAAGCTGCGCCTGGGTGGTCGCTAGGAGGTCGACATGCTGGAACTGAAAGCCGAACCGCTGACTGCCGAGGCCTTCGCCCTCTTCGGCGACGTCATCGATACTCGTAGGGCGGACTGGTTTCCCATCAACGCCGGGCGCACCCGGCGCTATCACGATCTGGCGAAAGTCGAGACGCTTGGGGAGGGGGCGAGGACGCTGATCAGCATCTTCGTCAGCCAGCCGGTGGAAATACCACTGGAGCTCGACTTCCTCGAGCGTCACCCGCTGGGCAGCCAGGCCTTCATGCCGCTCCATGAAGAAAGGTTTGTGGTGGTCGTCGCACCGCCGGGCGACGAGATCGATCCCGCCGAGGTGCGCGCCTTCGTCACCGACGGCCGCCAGGGGGTCAACTACCATGCCTGCACCTGGCACGCCATCCAGTCGGTGCTGGAGCGGGAAGGGGAATTTCTGGTGATCGATCGCGGTGGGGAGGGGAACAACTGCGACGAGCATCCGGTGGCGGTTCGCGTGACTCTATGAACCATCCCTGAATGGGGTGAAGTGCAGCCTTTCTATATGCCCAAGTCCTTGAGTAGACTTGGGTATTTTGTTGGTATGAAATTATATGAAAATATTTTCCAGTAAATATTGACGGCCCGCGGCGGGGTGCCTAGTCTCTGTATACAGAAATATTTTTCAAAAACAACAATCCCTCACAGGAGGAAATGTCATGACGCGCATGACTGCCGCTGAAGCCGCCGTTCACGTGCTCCGCAAGGAAGGCATCGATGTCGCCTTCGGGGTACCCGGTGCCGCCATCAATCCCTTCTATGCCGCGATGCGCAAGCTGGGTGGCATCGACCATGTCCTGGCCCGCCATGTCGAGGGCGCCTCGCACATGGCCGAGGGTTACACCCGCACGAAGGCCGGCAACATCGGGGTGTGCATCGGTACCTCCGGCCCCGCCGGCACCGACATGATCACCGGGCTCTATTCCGCCTCGGGCGACTCCATCCCGATCCTCTGCATCACCGGCCAGGCGCCCCGCGCCCGGCTGCACAAGGAGGATTTCCAGGCGGTGGACATCCAGGCGATCGCCGGGCCGGTCACCAAGTGGGCGGTTACGGTGCTCGAGCCGGCCCAGGTACCACGCGCCTTCCAGCACGCCTTCCAGCTGATGCGCTCCTCGCGCCCGGGGCCGGTGCTGATCGACCTGCCCATCGACGTGCAGATGAGCGAGATCGAGTTCGACCCGGACACCTACGAGCCGCTGCCGGCCTACAAGCCCGCCGCGACCCGGGCCCAGGCCGAGAAGGCCATCGCCATGCTCCAGGCGGCCGAGCGCCCGCTGATCGTGGCCGGCGGCGGCATCATCAATGCCGATGCCTCGGACCGGCTGGTCGAGTTCGCCGAGCTCACCGGGGTGCCGGTCATCCCCACCCTGATGGGCTGGGGGGCGATCCCCGACGACCACGAGCTGATGGCCGGCATGGTGGGGCTGCAGACCTCCCACCGCTACGGCAACGCGACCCTGCTCGCCTCAGACTTCGTGATGGGCATCGGCAACCGCTGGGCCAACCGGCATACCGGCTCGGTGGAGACCTATACCCGGGGTCGCACCTTCGTCCATGTGGACATCGAGCCGACCCAGATCGGTCGGGTGTTCGGGCCCGATTACGGCATCGTTTCCGACGCCGGCGCGGCACTCGACCTCTTCCTCGAGGTGGCCCGCGAGATGAAGGCCGCGGGCCGCCTCAAGGATCGCACGGCCTGGGCGGCGGAGTGCCAGGAGCGCAAGCGCACCCTGCTGCGCAAGACCCACTTCGACAACGTGCCGGTCAAGCCCCAGCGGGTCTACGAGGAGATGAACAAGGCGTTCGGCCCGAACACCCGCTACGTCAGCACCATCGGCCTGTCGCAGATCGCCGGTGCCCAGTTCCTTCATGTCCACAAGCCGCGCCACTGGATCAACTGCGGCCAGGCCGGCCCCCTGGGCTGGACCATCCCGGCGGCGCTGGGCGTGCGGCGCGCCGACCCCGAGGCCGAGATCGTCGCGCTCTCCGGCGACTATGACTTCCAGTTCATGGTCGAGGAACTGGCGGTCGGCGCCCAGTTCAAGCTGCCCTTCATCCACGTGCTGGTGAACAATGCCTACCTGGGGCTGATCCGCCAGGCCCAGCGCGGCTTCGACATGGACTACTGTGTCCAGCTCTCCTTCGAGAACGTCAATGCCGCCGAGCTGGGCGAATACGGCGTCGACCACCTCGCCGTGGCCGAGGGGCTGGGCTGCAAGTCGCTGCGCGTGACACGGCCCGAGCAGATCGGCCCGGCCTTCGCCCAGGCCCGGGAGCTGATGGCCGAGCACCGGGTGCCGGTGGTGGTCGAGGTGATCCTCGAGCGGGTGACCAACATCGCCATGGGCACCGAGATCGACGCCATCAACGAATTCGAGGAACTGGCCGAGAGCGTCACCGATGCCCCCAGTGCCATCACCGCCACCGTCTGACCGCGGTTCGTCGAGACACCATCCAGAAGGCAAGACGCAAGGAGTTCGATATGCCCAAGTTTGCCGCCAATCTCAGCATGCTGTTCACCGAGGAGGCGTTCCTCGACCGCTTCGCGGCCGCCGCCGATGCCGGCTTCCGGGGCGTGGAGTATCTCTTCCCCTACGAGTTCGAGGCCGCCGCGATCAAGCAGCGCCTCGATGACCATGGCCTGACCCAGGTACTGTTCAACCTGCCGGCGGGCGACTGGGGGGCCGGTGAGCGTGGCATCTCCTGCCACCCGGATCGCGTCGAAGAGTTTCGCAGCGGCGTCGACCAGGCGATCGAGTACGCCCGCGTGCTGGGCAACACCCAGGTCAACTGCCTGGCCGGCATCCCGCCGCAGGGCGTCAGCGAGGCCGATGCCCACCGCACCCTGGTCGACAACCTGCGCTTCGCCGCCGAGAAGCTCGAGGCCGCCGGCATCCTGCTGCTCGCCGAGCCGATCAACACCCGCGACATCCCGGGGTTCTTCCTCAATCGCACCGAGCAGGCGCTCGCCCTCTTCGACGAGGTGGGAAGCGACAACCTCAAGCTGCAGTACGACATCTACCACATGCAGGTCATGGAGGGGGACCTGGCCCCGACCATCGAGAAGCACCTCGATCGCATCGCCCATGTCCAGATCGCCGATAACCCGGGGCGCCACGAGCCGGGTACCGGCGAGATCCATTATCCCTTCCTCTTCGCGCACCTCGATCGCCTGGGCTACCAAGGCTGGGTCGGCGCCGAGTACAAGCCGAGGGCGGGCACCCAGGAGGGACTGGGCTGGCTGGACGCCGTCTGCGGCTGAAGGTCCTACTTATCGGGAATAGCGACTGATAGTCACAGCGAGGGGCGCCGGGGGCAGGCCGAAGAGGAGGTCCTATGCCAGGGGTGAGGAGCACTGCTCCAAACGGGCTGGCCACGGATGGCCAGCACCGGGCCTGCAAGCGGAGCAGGACGCGAGAGCGAAGCAGGGCATCGGTAGCGCCCAGGGAGGGGTTCACAGCGCCTCCTCGCAGGGCCTGTCGCCGGATCAGCCCCGAGCAGACATGCAGGCACCTCATCGAAGCAAGGTAACAAGACACGACAGGAGAGAGACCATGAGCAAGATCGGATTTATTGGCCTCGGCATCATGGGCCGCCCCATGGCGGGCCACCTGCTGGATGCCGGCCATGAGCTGGTGACGGTCAAGCGCGGCACCCTCGATGCCACCCTCGCCGACAAGGGCATGCGCGAGGTGGAGAACCCCGCGGCGGTGGCCGCCGAGGTCGAGGTGATCATCACCATGGTGCCGGACACCCCCGACGTCGAGGAGGTGCTCTTCGGCGAGGGCGGCGTCACCGAGGGCCTCAGGCCCGGCACCCTGGTGATCGACATGAGCTCCATCGCCCCCCTGGCGACCCAGAACTTCGCCCGCTGCATCCACGAGGCCGGCGGCGAGTACGTCGATGCCCCGGTCTCCGGCGGCGAGGGTGGCGCCATCAACGCGGCGCTGACGATCATGGTGGGCGCCACCCAGGAGGGCTTGGAGCGCGCCATGCCGATCCTCGAGGTGATGGGCAAGACCATCACCCACATCGGGGGCCACGGCGCCGGCCAGACCTGCAAGGTGGCCAACCAGATCGTGGTGGCGCTGACCATCGAGGCGGTGGCCGAAGGCCTGCTGTTCGCCTCCAAGGCCGGGGCCGACGTGGGCAAGGTGCGCGAGTCGCTGCTCGGTGGCCTGGCCCAGTCGAAGATCCTCGACGTTCACGGCGAGCGAATGATAAGCCGCTCCTTCGACCCGGGCTTCAAGGTCCGCCTGCACCAGAAGGACCTCAACCTGGCCCTGGATGGGGCACGCAGCCTCAACTTGGCGCTGCCCGGCACCGCCAACGCCCAGCAGCTGTTTCAGGCCTGTGCCGCCCACGGCGGCGCCGACTGGGATCACGCCGGCATCCTGCGGGCCCTGGAGGCGCTGGCCGACCACGAGGTGGGCCAGGAGTGAAGGGGCTCGTGCCCCTGTACAGGTCGTGAGTTCTGCCCGCCGTTTCTCCTGAGCCGGCGGGCGACAGGGAGGTGACTGCTCCCTGACGGCAGGCGTCGGGTCGTCGCCTGCCGGATCGCCGACGGCGATCCTTGCCCGGTGGCGGGTTCCCCCTGAAGCACCCCGCTCGTCACCGGGCCTTTTTCGTGAAGGAGATCCCCATGAATACCCTGACCCCGCTGGTCGCCCGCGACCCGGCCGAGACGCCGCGGGCCTGGCTCCGGCAGCTAGCCGAGCACGCGGTTGCCGCCGTCCATCCCGATGCCCTGCTGCCCGCCGTGCTGCCCGCGCCGCCGAGAGGCCGCACCCGGGTGGTGGGGGCCGGCAAGGCCGCCGCCGCCATGGCCGCGGCGCTGGAGCGTGCCTGGCAGGCCCACCAGCCCCAGGCGCTCCTCGAGGGGCTGGTGGTGACCCGTCATGGCCATGGTGTACAAGGGCGGGGGGTCGACTGTCGCCACATCGAGGTCCTCGAGGCCTCCCACCCCATGCCCGATGACCTCAGCGAGCGGGCCGCCCGGCACATGCTCGAGGCGGTGGCGGACCTGGGCGCGGACGACCTGGTCATCGCGCTGATCTCCGGTGGCGGCTCGGCGCTGATGAGCCTGCCGGCGCCGGGCATCACCCCGGCCGAGAAGCAGGCGATCAACAGGGAACTGCTGCGCTGCGGTGCGCCGATCCGCGAGATCAATGCCGTGCGCCGCCATCTCTCCGCCATCAAGGGCGGCCGCCTGGCCGCGGCGGCCCACCCGGCCCGGGTGCTGACCTGGCTGATCTCGGACGTGCCCGGCGACGAGGCCTCGCTGGTGGCATCGGGGCCGACCCTGCCGGACGCCACGACGCCCGCCGACGCCCTGACGATCCTCGAGCGCCATGGCATCGCGATCCCCGCGGGGGTGCGCCGTCACCTGGCGGCCAATGCCCCGGTCCCGCATCCCGGGGACAAGGCCTTCGTCCGCGACGCGAGCGAGGTACTCGCCCGGGCCCGGGATGCCCTCGAGGCGGCCCGTAT
Organism: Halomonas rhizosphaerae; assembly: GCF_030010555.1. Taxonomy (GTDB): domain Bacteria; phylum Pseudomonadota; class Gammaproteobacteria; order Pseudomonadales; family Halomonadaceae; genus Halomonas; species Halomonas rhizosphaerae. The sequence goes on along the minus strand of NZ_JASCQP010000042.1, from coordinate 1,862 downwards.
CGCCGCCGAGGCCGCGGGTGTCGAGGTGCGCCTGCTCGGCGACGACCTGGAAGGCGAGGCCCGGGAGCTGGGGCGTGCCCAGGGACGCCTGGCGCTGGCCGCCCGCGACGGACGCCGCGCCCCCCTGCTGCTGCTCTCGGGAGGCGAGACCAGCGTCACCGTGCGGGGCGACGGCCGGGGCGGGCGCAATGTCGAGTACCTGCTGGGGCTGTTCGAGACCTTGCGCGGCGCCGAGGGCATCCATGCCCTGGCCATCGACACCGACGGCATCGACGGGTCCGAGGACAATGCCGGGGCGCTATTCGCCCCCGAGGACTGGGCGCGTGCCCACGCCCGGGGCCTTGACCCCGTCGATTATCTGTCACGCAATGATGCGTATACTTTCTTCGCGGCCCTGGACGATCTGATCGTCACCGGGCCGACGCGCACCAACGTCAACGATTTCCGTGCCATCCTGGTACTGCCGAGGACCCCATGACCCGTCCCCTCCCTGCTCCGACCCACACCCCCATCCGTCGCACCAAGATCGTCGCCACCCTGGGCCCGGCCAGCGACCGGGAGGGCGTCCTCGAGGCGATGCTCGAGGCCGGCGTCGACGTGGTGCGCCTCAACTTCTCCCACGGCAGCCCCGATGACCACCGCCGCCGCCTCGAACGGGTCCGCGCCATCGCCGACCGCCTGGGGCGCAGCGTCGCCGCCCTGGGCGACCTCCAGGGCCCCAAGATCCGCATCGCCCGCTTCAAGGCGGGCGCCGTGGAGCTCGAGGAGGGGCAGTCCTTCATCCTCGACATGGGCCTGGGCAGCGACCAGGGCGACGAGACCCGCGTCGGCTGCGACTACAAGACCCTGGCCGACGACGTCGGCCCCGGCGACCGCCTGCTGCTCGACGACGGCCGGGTGGTGCTCGACGTCAACCGGGTCGCCGACCACCTGATCCACACCAGCGTGGTGGTAGGCGGCACGCTCTCCAACAACAAGGGCATCAACAAGCAGGGCGGCGGCCTCTCGGCCCCGGCCCTCACCGAGAAGGACAAGGCCGACCTGGAGACCGCCGTGGCGATCGGCGTCGACTACCTGGCGATCTCCTTCCCGCGCAGCGCCGCCGACATGGTCGAGGCTCGCAAGCGGCTCGGCGAGGCCGGCCGCGAGATCGGCCTGGTGGCCAAGCTGGAGCGCGCCGAGGCGGTAGCTGACGACGCCACGCTGGACGCCATCATCCGCGCCAGCGAGGCGGTGATGGTGGCGCGCGGCGACCTGGGCGTGGAGATCGGCGACGCCGCGTTGATCGGCACCCAGAAGCGCATCATCAAGCACGCCCGCACGCTGAACCGCGCGGTGATCACCGCCACCCAGATGATGGAGTCGATGATCGAGTCGCCGCTGCCCACCCGGGCCGAGGTGTTCGACGTGGCCAATGCGGTGCTCGACGGCACCGATGCGGTGATGCTCTCCGCCGAGACCGCCGCCGGCGACTTCCCGGTGGAGACCGTCGCGGCCATGGACCGGGTCTGCCTGGGCGCCGAGCGCGAGCGGCGCATCCAGGAGTCCGGCCACCGCATCCACGAGGGCTTCAGCCAGGTCGACGAGACCATCGCGCTCTCCGCCATGTACGCCGCCAACCACCTCGCCGGGGTGGCCGCCATCGCCTGCATGACCGCCTCCGGCTACACACCGCTGATCGCCTCGCGGATCAGCTCGGGGCTGCCCATTGTCGGCCTGGCCCACAACCCGGTGGCCCAGCGGCGCATGGCGCTCTATCGCGGGGTGGTCTCGCTGCCCTTCGACACCAGCGAGATGTCGGCCGCCGAGCTCAACGACCGGGCGCTGCAGCGGCTGGTGGAGCAGGGCATCGCCGAGCCCGG
>NZ_JASCQP010000041.1 GCF_030010555.1 Halomonas rhizosphaerae | reverse complement strand
GAAGTGTCCGCGCACCAGCGCCAGCAGGCCCTGGGTGGAGGCATCGAAGTCCTGGCTGTGGGCGTCGATGCGCTCGCTGATCTCGCCGGCGATGCGCTTGCCCAGCTGCACCCCCCACTGGTCGAAGGAGTTGATGTTCCAGATCACTCCCTGGACGAACACCTTGTGCTCGTAGAGCGCGATCAGCGCGCCGAGGTTCTTCGGTGTCAGCTCGTCGAGCAGCAGCACGCTGGAGGGGCGGTTGCCCGGGCAGCTGTAGGGGTCGAGCCGGCTGCCGGTCTGGCTGCCCTCCATGAAGGCGTTGGCCTGGGCCAGCATGTTGGTGAGCAGCGCGAAGTGGTGCTCCTCCATGCCCGGCTCGGGCCTGAGCGAGGCGATGAAGTCGATGGGCACGTAGCGGGTGCCCTGGTGGAGCAGCTGGAAGAAGGCGTGCTGGCCGTTGGAGCCGGTCTGGCCCCAGACGATGGGCCCGGTCTTGTAGTCCACCGGGTGGCCGAAGATGTCCACCGACTTGCCGTTGGACTCCATGTCGAGCTGCTGCAGGAAGGCCGGCAGCTGATGCAGCGCCTGGTCGTAGGGCACGATGGCCTGGGTCTCGGCGCCCTGGAAGTTGATGTGCCAGATGCCGATCAGCGCCATCAGCACCGGCATGTTCTCGGCGAAGGGCGCGGCGAGGAAGTGCTGGTCCATCTCATAGGCGCCCTCGAGCAGCTCCATGAACCCCTCGAAGCCGATGGAGAGTGCGATGGGCAGGCCGATGGAGGACCACATCGAGTAGCGCCCGCCGACCCAGGCCCAGAACTCGAAGACGTTCTCCTCGCGGATGCCGAAGGCCATGGCCGCCGCCTTGTTGGTCGAGGCGGCGATGAAGTGGGCCCCCACGTCGGCGTCCGGGCCGGCGTTGTCCAGGAACCAGCGGCGCGCGGTATGGGCGTTGAGCAGCGTCTCCTGGGTGGAGAAGGTCTTGGTGGAGACGATGAACAGGGTGGTGGCCGGGTCGAGGCGGCTGAGCACCTTCTGGATATGGGCGCCGTCGACGTTGGAGACGAAGTGGAAGCCGAGCCCCGGGTGGCGGTGCTTGAGCAGCGCCCGGCAGGCCATGTTGGGGCCGAGGTCCGAGCCGCCGATGCCGATGTTGACCACGTCCTTGATGCGCTGGCCGTCGTACCCCGTCCACTCGCCGCTGCGCACCGCCTCGGAGAAGGCGCGGATCTGCTCGCGGGTGCGCTGGATCTCCGGCATCACGTCCTGGCCGTCGACCTTGAGCGGTCCCTCACCGAGATTGCGCAGGGCCGTATGGAGGACGGGCCGGTCCTCGGTGACGTTGATGATGTCGCCGGAGAACATCTGGGCGCGGCGCTGGACCAGCGCCGAGTGCTCGGCGAGCTCGATCAGCGTGGCCAGCACCGCGTCGGAGACGGGCTGCTTGGAGTAGTCGAGGAAGAGCCCGCCGACGCGCAGGCTCATCTTCTCGAAGCGCTGCGGGTCGGCGGCGAAGTAGTCGCGGATGCGGTCGTTGGCGGTCTGCTGCTGCAGGCCCTGGAGGGCCTGCCAGGTGACGCTGCGGGTGAGCTGGAACATGGGGGGAACTCCATTGATCGGTAGTGGGCAAGGCGCGGGATGATTCATGTCACGCGCAATGAATCCGCCTTTCCTCAGGCCCTGGCCTCGACGGCCACCGCCTGGCTACCGCGCTTGATCGCCGCATAGCCGAGGCCGGTGACCAGCGAGCCGATGATGATGGCGGCGAGATACAGCAGGACCGGATTGATGGCGTTGGGGATCAGCAGCACGAAGATCCCGCCATGGGGCGCCATGAGCTTGGCACCGACCAGCATGGAGAGCGCACCGGTGATCGCCCCGCCCACCATGCACACCGGGATGACCCTCAGCGGGTCCTTGGCGGCGAAGGGAATGGCGCCCTCGCTGATGAAGCAGAAGCCCAGCACGAAGGAGGCCTTGCCCGCCTCGCGCTCCGGTTCGGAGAACTTGTGGCGTGCCACGAAGCTGGCGATGCCCATGCCGATGGCCGGCACCATGCCCGCGGCCATGATCGCCGCCATGGGGCCATAGGTCTCGGAGGCCAGCAGCCCCACACCGAAGGTGTAGGCGGCCTTGTTGACCGGCCCGCCCAGGTCGAAGCACATCATGGCGCCGAGCAGGATGCCCAGCAGCACCGCATTGGCCGAGCCCATGTTCTCGAGGAAGGTGGTGAGCGCGGAGAGGATGGCCGCCACCGGCTCGCCGACGACGTAGATCATGGTCAGACCGGTGACCAGGCTGGCGATCAGCGGGATGATCAGGATCGGCTTGAGGGACTCGACGCTCGACGGCAGCTTGACGTGGCGGGTCACGGCCAGCGCCACATAGCCGGCCAGAAAGCCCGCCAGGATGCCGCCGATGAAGCCGGCGCCAATCTCCGAGGCCAGCATGCCGCCGATCATTCCCGGCGCGATGCCCGGACGGTCGGCGATGGAGTAGGCGATATAGCCGGCCAGGACCGGGACCATCAGCGCGAAGGCGGTGCCACCGCCGATCTGCATCAGCGCTGCCGCCAGGGTGCCCTCCTCCTGAAAGGCCTCGATACCGAACACGAAGGAGAGCGCGATCAGCAGGCCCCCGGCCACCACCATGGGCAGCATGAAGGAGACCCCGGTGAGCAGGTGCTGGTAGACGCCCTTCTCCCTGCTGCCCCTCTTCGCCTCGCCCTGGGCCGACGACGCGGCGCCGCCCGCCTGCTCCACCTCGGCCTCCTCGAGTGCCGCCTCGATGGTCGGCTTCGGCTTCTTCAGGGCGTTGCCGGTGGAGGTGCGGTAGATAGGCTTGCCGGCGAAGCGGGCCGCATCGACCTCGATGTCACAGGCCAGGATCACGAGGTCGGCCGCGGCGATCTCCTCCTCGGTGAGCTGGTCCTGGGCGCCCACCGAGCCCTGGGTCTCCACGCGGATCTCGTGGCCCAGCGACCTGCCCGCCTCGGCCAGTGCCTCGGCGGCCATGAAGGTGTGGGCCACGCCGGTGGGGCAGGCGGTCACCGCGACGATCTTGCAGGCGTCGTCGTGTCGGGTGCCGGCGGCCATCGGGGCGGGCTCCTGCGCCGATGGCTGGAAGTCGCTGGCCTCGCGGCTGGCCCGCTCGAGGAAGGCACGCGGGTCGGGCAGGGCCTGGTCGATGGCGGCACGGTACAGCCGCTTGCCGGCGAAGCGCTCCGGGGCCGGCACGTGATCGGCGGCGACCACCACCAGGTCGGCCTCGGCGATCTCCTCGGCAGTGACCGGCGTGAGCGGCTCGAGTTCGCCGTGCATCTCGACCCGGGTCTGCCAGCCGAGGCGGCTGGCCGCCTGCTCGAGGCGACGGGCGGCGAGGAAGGTGGTGGCCATGCCGCTGGGGCAGGCGGTGATGATGATGGCGTTCATGCGAGAGCTCCCCCTGCATCGACGTCGTTGAGACGGCGAACGCGGGTCTGTTGTTGGAGTTGCGGGAAATCCGGGGCACGGGCGTCGCCCACGCCCACATGACGGACGGATTCGGCGGAGAGCGCCGTGGCCAGGCGCAGCACCTGCTCGGGGGGATGCCCCGAGAGCACGCCGTGCAGCATGGCGGCGACCAGGGTGTCGCCGGCCCCCACGGTGCTGGTGACGTCGAGGCGCGGCGGCAGGGCCTGCCAGGCGCCGCGCCGGCTGACCCAGAGCACGCCTTCCGGGCCGGCAGAGATCAGCGCCTCCTCGACCCCGTGGGCGTAGAGCCTCAGCGCCGCCCTGAGCCGGGCGTCGGCGCTCGTCAGTGGCGTGCCGGCCCAGGTGGCCAGCTCCTGCTCGTTGGGCTTGACCGCCGAGGGGCGTGCCTCGATGGCCGCCGCCAGGGCCTCGCCGCTGGTGTCGACCCATACCGGGAGGTCGGCCGCGCGCAGGCGGGCGACCAGCTCGGCGAGCTCAGTGGGTGAGATGCCCGGCGGCAGGCTGCCGGCGATCACCACCGCCTCGGGACGCCGCCGGGGATCGGCGGCGCGGGTGTCGAGCCAGGCGAGCAGTCGCTGCCAGGCCGCGTCATCGATGGCCGCCCCGGGCCCGTTGATGTCGGTGACCCGGCCGTCGGCCTCGGCGATCTTGGCGTTGATGCGGGTCTCACCCGGCACCCGGATGAAGGCGTCCTCCACCGCCAGGGCCTCAAAGGCACGCAGGAAGGGGCCGTCGTTGTCGGCGCCGAGAAAGCCCGAGACGCTGACCTCGTGGCCGAGCTCGACCAGCACCCGGGCCACGTTGACCCCCTTGCCGGCGGCGGCGAGGTGCGTCTCGCGGGTGCGATTGACCTCGCCCGGCACCAGGCGGCCGAGGCTCACCGAGAGGTCCAGGGCGGGGTTGAGGGTAAGGGTCAGGATCCGGGCCATCAGCGCACCTCCAGGGCGTCGCGCACCGCCTCGCTGGTGGCCTGGGCCAGGGCCAGCTCCGCCTGGCCACGCGCCTCGGCGAGGTCGAACTCGGCGAGCCGCGCCTTGACCAGGGGCACCTGGCGGGCGCTGACCGACAGCTCGTCGACGCCGAGCCCCACCAGCACCGGCACGGCGACGGCGTCACTGGCGAGCTCCCCGCAGACCCCGACCCACTTGCCGTGGGCATGGGCGGCCGAGACGGTCATCTCGATCAGCTTGAGCACCGCCGGGTGCAGGCCGTCGGCCTGGGCGGAGAGCTCCGGGTGGCCGCGGTCGATGGCCAGGGTGTACTGGGTCAGGTCGTTGGTCCCTACCGAGAAGAAGTCCACCTCGGCGGCCAGGGTCGGCGCCAGCAGGGCGCAGGAGGGCACCTCGATCATCACCCCGAGTTGGACGTCGGAGGTCCGCTCGGTCTCGGGAATCTCCTCGAGCAGGCGGTCGAGGATCGCCTTGGCGACGCGGAACTCGCTGACGTCCTTGACCATCGGCAGCATGATGCGCAGCGGCTTGCCTTGTCCCGCGGGGCCCGCCGCAGGATCGCCTGCCGCCGCCATCAGCATGGCGCGGAACTGGGTCTCGAGTACCCTGGGCCTGGTGAGTGCCAGGCGGATGCCGCGCAGGCCGAGGAAGGGATTGTCCTCCTTCGGCACCGGCCAGTAGGGCAGCGGCTTGTCGCCGCCGACATCCAGGGTGCGCGCCACCAGCGGGCGGCCGTCCAGGGCGTCCAGCGCCTCGCGGTACTCGGCGACCTGGGTCTCGAGGTCCGGCTCCTGGGCATGGGCCATGAACAGGAACTCGGTGCGCAGCAGGCCGACGCCCTCGGCGCCGCGTTCCACGGCATCGGCCGCATGGGCGGTGTTGCCCAGGTTGGCGGCGACCTCGACGCGATGGCCGTCGCGGGTGCGGGCCTCCCGGAAGCGGGCCTCCCAGGCCTCGGCCTCGCGGCGGCGGCGCTCGGCCAGGCGCTGTTCGGCGGCCTCACGGCGCGCGGCGGAGGGGGCCGGGATGACCCGGCCGCGCTCGCCATCGAGGATCAGCTCGGTGCCATTCGCCAGGGTCAGCACCCGCCTGCCGCCCCCCACCACGGCGGGAATGCCCAGCGCCCGGGCCAGGATCGCGCTATGAGAGGTGGCCCCGCCGCGGGCGGTGAGCAGGCCACGTACCCGGGAAGTGTCGAGGCGTGCCACGTCGGAGGGCCCGACGTCGTCGGTGACCAGGATGTAGGGATGATCCGGCGGCTCGGGCAGCGCGACCCGGCAGAGGATGCCCAGTACGCGACGGCCGACGTCGCGCAGGTCGGCGGCGCGCTCGGCCAGCAGCCGGTCGGCGAGCATCTCCTGGGCGTGGGCGGCGGTCTCGATGGCGCCCCACCAGGCCGCCTCGGCGGAGCTGCCTTCCTGGATCTGCTCCCGGGCCGCTTCGAGCAGCTCGGGGTCGCTCAACATCTCCTCGTGCATGGAAAGGATCTGCGCCACCTCGCCGCCGCGGGCCTCATGCACCAGGGCCTCGAGTTGCTGGGCGCCCTCGTGGATTGCCTGCTCGAGACGGCGAGCCTCGGCGGCAGGGTCCTCGGCCCGCTGGGGATACTCGAAGTGAGGCGTGCGCAACACGAAGACCGGCGCGATGGCCAGCCCCGGCGAGGCGGCCACGGCCGGGTGAGGCTCATCGGCGGGCAAGGGCTCCGGCGCCGGCTCGTCCACGACCGCCGCCGTCTGCTCGCGACTCTCGTCGAAGGGCAGCACCTGCTCGCCGAGCCCCTCGGCCACGGCGTTGCAGACCGTCTCCAGGGCGGCCTCGGCCCCGTCCCCTTCGGCGGAGAAGATGAGCTGCTGTCCACGGCGTGCGCCCAGGTTGATCACCCTCGTCAGGCTGCTGGCCGAGACCGCATCGAAGCCGCCATCGGCCAGGCGTACGCGGATCGCCAGGCCCTGGGCGCGCGCCACCTGCACCAGCTGCTTGGCCGGTCGGGCGTGCAGGCCGTGGGCATTGAGCACCCGGGCCTGGCGGGTGCGGGCCGCGGCGGATTCACCGGCAAACCGCGCCAGCAGCGTCTCGGCATCGAGGTCGTGCAGTTCGCGCGCGACCCCCGCGTCCAGCAGGGCGAGGAGCCGCTCCAGCAGGCCGCGATGAGCATCGCCCTGGGCGGCCAGGCAGAAGACGCCGGTGACCCGCTCACCCGCCTCCTCCAGGGGCGTATCGGCGGTCGCCAGCGACAACGCCGGCACCTCGACGCCACGATCGCTGCTGACCAGCCACAGCCCCTGGCCGAGCCCCAGGGGCGCGCGATCGGCGACGCTGACCACGAAGTCGCTGCCCACGCAGCCGGCCTGGCGCAGGCGCGCCGCGCCGGCCAGCGCCAGCTCCTGGCGGTCACGGGCGGGAAAGCCCAGGCAGAGGGTGTCGGCATCCAGGCGCGCCTCGACCACCGCCTTCGACAGCAGCCCGGCGATCTCGCTGCGCGAGCCGGCGGCGGCCAGGCGCTCGGCGACGCCCTGACGATCCAGCACATGGGTCAGCTGGCGCAGGATGTCCAGGTGCTCATCATTCTGGGCGGCGATGGTCACCAGCACATGCACGCGATTGCCGTCGTGCCACTCGACGCCTGCCGGGAACTGCAGCACGCGCACGCCGGTACGGCGCACGTGCCGACGGCTGTCGGGGGTGCCGTGGGGAATGGCGATGGCATTACCCAGGAAGGTCGAGGACTGCGACTCGCGGTCGAGCAGGCCGTCGCGGTAACCGCGCTCGACCATGCCGGCCTCGTGCAGGGCATCGGCGGCCTGGTCCAGCGCCAGGCGCCAGTCGTCGGCCCGACAGTCGAGCAGGATATCGTCCTGGCGTAGGGTCAACATGGGTCTCTCCTGTTCGCGCGGGTGACGCGGGCGGTGGTCGCCTCTCGCTCAGCCACTCGGGGAAGTGGTGCACCCGATGGCTGAATCGTGTCACCTTGATGCTATTCATGCTGAATCGATTCATACTGGTTGGCAAGGCCGATCCGCTACGACTTTGGCAGGGGGTGCAGGCCTCGGCCCGTGACGTAGAATCGCCCCCCACCCGTTACCGAGGACGCCCATGACACTCGCTGAAATCGCTCGCCTGGCCGGGGTCTCCCGTACCACGGCCAGCTATGTCATCAACGGCAAGGCCCGTGAGCGGCGCATCAGCCAGGAGACCGTCGCCCGGGTGATGACCGTGGTGCAGCAGCACGGCTACCGGGTCGACGCCCAGGCCGCCGCGCTGCGACGGGGGGCGAGCCGCCTTCTGGGGCTGATCATCCCCGACCTGGAGAACGTCAGCTATGCGCGCCTGGCCAAGCGGCTCGAGCGCGGCGCCCGGGAGGCGGGTTACCGGCTGCTGATCGTCGGCTCCGACGATGACCCTGAGAGCGAGCGAGAGCTGGCCCTGGCGCTGCGCGCCCAGCGCTGCGAGGTGCTGATCATCGCCAGCTGCCTGCCCATGGAGGACCCCTTCTATGCCGAACTGATGGCGGCCGGCCTGCCGGTGGTGGCCGTGGACCGTGGCCTCGACCCGCGCCACTTCGCCAGCGTGGTCAGCAACGACCGGGAGGCCGCCGAGCGGCTGACCCGCTCGGTGCTCGATGACGCGGTGACGCGCATCGCCTGGCTGGATGCGGTGCCTGCCCTGTCGATCAGCCAGGAGCGCCGCGCCGGCTTCCAGCAGGCCCTGGCCGACCATCCGCCGCCGGAGGTGATCACCTGCGCGGCCCGGCGCTATGACTGCGTCGAGGGGGGCCGGCTGATGCGCGAGCTGCTCGATGGCCACGGCATGCCCGACGCCCTGGTCACCGCCTCCTACACCCTGCTCGACGGGGTCTTCGACGTGCTGCTGGAGGATGGCGGCCTGCCGCCAGCGCTGCGCCTGGCTACCTTCGGCGACAGCCGCCTGCTGGACTTCCTGCCCCTGCCGGTCAACTCCGCGGTCCAGGACCATGACCGCATCGCCATCCTGACCCTGGCGTGTGCCCTCGCCGCCGTGCGGGGCGACTACCGGCCGGGCCTGCAGGTGGTTGAGCGCCACCTGAGATGGCGCCTTCCCGGGCGCGCCGCCGCCCGGGCCTGATGAGTCACTCGCCCTGCATCCAGGCCTCCAGCGCCGTCAGGGTCTGGGCCAGGCAACGATGCAGGGCACCCAGGCCAACTGCCACCTCGTCCAGTCGTCCTTCCCGGCCCAGGCGCTCCAGCCGTGCGGCCAGCCCGGCCACCTTCACCGCGCCAAGACTCGAGGCCTCCCCCTTGAGCTGGTGGGCGAGATACTCGACCCGGCGTGGTACCCCCTCCGCCACGGCCTGCTCCAGGCCGTCCAGGTGCTCTGCCGCCTGCTGCCGGAAGAGGGTGATCAGGGCGGCCAGTCCCTGCTCGCCCAGGCTCTCGCCCAGTGCCGTGAGGGTAGCGGCCTCCAGCGTCTGGCCGGCCGTCCCCTTCCCCGCCGTGGCAGCAGGACGCCCGACGCCGGGCATCGTCCCCGCCGGACTCAGATGCCGCTGCAGCGTCGCCATCAGGGCGTCCTGGAACAGGGGCTTGGTGAGGTAACCATTCATGCCGGCCGCCAGGCAGCGGGCCTGGTCCCCACCCGGCCCCCCGGCGGTCATGGCCACCACCGGCACCTCGGCCGACCAGCCGCCGCGGGCACGCAGCCGGCGCGTCGCCTCCAGCCCGTCCATGCCGGGGAGTTGCACGTCCATGAAGATGAGGTCGAAGCGCTCCCGGCCCGCCTGGAGGAGCGCCGCGTCCGCCGTGTCGGCCACGCTGACCCGGCACCCCAGCCGTTCGAGCATGGCGCGGGCAACCTGCTGGTTGACCGGGTTGTCCTCGACCACCAGCAGCCGGGCGTCGGCCACGCTCTGCTCGGGAAGAGACGCCACCGTCTCCTCCGACTGCTCGCCGCTGTCCGCCACGCTCAATGGCAGCAGGAACCAGAAACGGCTGCCGTGGCCCACCTCGCTCTGAAGCCCGATACGCCCCCCCTGGGCCTCCACCAGCCGTTTGCTGATGGCCAGCCCCAGGCCGGTGCCGCCGAAGCGTCGGGCGGTGGAGGGGTCACCCTGCTGGAAGGGCTCGAACAGCTGGGCCTGGCGGCGAGGGGCGATGCCGCCGCCCGTATCGATGACCTCGAAAAGCACCTGCCCGTCTCCCTCGTCACGGACCCTCAGGCGCACCTCCCCCTGCTCGGTGAACTTGATGGCGTTGGAGAGCAGGTTGAGCAGCACCTGGCGAAGTCGACCGGCATCTCCCAGGAGGTACGGCGGCAGCCCGGGATCGAGCTCGCATGCGAGGTGAATGCCCCTGGCCTCGGCCCGGGGCGCGAACAGCGAGATCGCGCCATCGACCAGTTCGCCGAGGGCGAATGGGCGCGCCTCGAGTTCCAGGCGCTGGGCCTCGATCTTGGAGAAGTCCAGGATGTCGTTGATCAACTCGAGCAGCAGCCGGGCACTGTCATGGATGGTATCGGCGAAGTGACGCGCCCGGTCGGGAAGCGGCTGGCCCTGCAGCAGGTCGCTCATGCCGATGACGCCGTTGAGGGGGGTACGGATCTCGTGGCTGACCGTGGCCAGGAACTCAGACTTGGCACGGTTGGCCGATTCGGCCTGTCGGGCGGTGACCTCCAGCTCGCGGCTCAGCGACTCCAGGTCCCGCCGAGCGGCGGCATTGTCGCGGGCCTCGCGAAACAGGAAGGCGACTACCAGCGAGCCCGCCAGGCTCATGGCCAGGATCAGCAGCAGCAACACGCCATAGAGGGTCTGCAGCCGCTCCCGTTCTCGCGTGGTGGTCTCGGCCAGGTGGCCATTGATGGCGATGATCAACCGCTCGGTCACGCCGCCCAGGGTCTCGAGACGCTGGGTCAGGCTGCCTCGGGCGTCATCGTCGAGGCGCTCCAGGCCACGGATCTGCTCATCCAGGGCCTGCAGGTGCCGCTCGATCTCCGGGATCAGCTGCTCGGCCACACGGATGTTGCCGAGTAGCTCGGTGATGTCGCCATCCTGCAGCAGGGTGAGACGGCTGTAGAGCAGCTCGAAGCGCAGGCGCAGGGCCTGAAGCGACTCGCGGGAGAGGTCGGGTCGCGCAAGGAAGCTGCGTAGCTGCACCGTATCCCGGTCGAGCTTGTAGGCGTGCCAGGCCGCATCACCCCCCACGCTCTCGGCCAGGCTGTCCTGGCGCCAGGCCACCAGGCCGACCACCACCAGGGCGGCGGCGAAGAACACCAGGGCAGCGATGGCACCCAGCTTGAGACGCAGAGGATAGCGCAGCACTTCGGGTCTCCGCGGCCGGCCAGGCTCAGGGCACGATGATCTGCTCGACGTGCCACACCGAGCGGAATCGGATGGCCTCGGTGAGCAGTTCGGGATGCTCGTCGAAGGGGTAGAGCACGAACAGCGGCCCGTACTCGCGGATGGTCAGCGACTCGCCGTCGCGGGTCATGGCCAGGATCACGTCGTGGCGCCGGAAGTCCGACACCGGCACCTCCGCCTCGTAGTGGTTGAGGGCCCGGATGCGCACCTGCTCGACATCATCGGCACCGACCGCCTCGAGCAGGGCGCGAACCAGCGGCCCCTCGTAGCGTCCCCTGTCGCGATGCCAGGGCGTATGGGTCTCGATAACTCGCGTCGGCAGGGCCTGGAGCATCGCCCGGTCGAAATGCGCCTCGTCGCCCACGTTGGCATTGGCGATGTCACCACTGAGGGTCAGGAGCACCGTCCCCTTGGGTGTCGGCAGCGGCGAGGCCAGGGCGATGGAGAACGGCACCAGGGCCAAGAGCAGTAGTACGAGCGGACGAAGGGGGATACCGGTCAGCATCGGCAGGCTTCCTGCGGACTGTAAAGGTGCAGCAAGAGTACGCGATTCGACCTCGGAGGTCAGGAGGGCATCATGCAAAAACATCAGGGAGCGCCAAGCGCCCCCTGATGTCTCTCGTACCTGCCCGACAGATCACGTCAGCTCTTCAGCTCCTCCATCGGTTCGATGCGCACCAGGTCCTCGTAGGCGTGCCAGCTGGCGTGGCCCAGTACCGGCAGGATCAGCGCCAGGCCGATGTAGAAGGTCATCACCCCGACCAGCACGCAGCCGGTGAGGATCACCGCCCATAACAGCATCGGGCGGAAGTTCTTCGACACCGAACGGATGCTGGCCTCAATGCCCTCCATGAAGGTCAGGTCCTGGTCCATCAGGGTAGGAATGGCCACCACGCTGATGGTGAAGGCGCCGAACGCGAGGACGGCGCCTATCGCGGTGCCCACCGCCAGCATCATCAGCCCGTCGATGGTGGTGAGCAGCGAGGTGTAGAGCGTCTCGGGGCTCGGGGCCTCGAAGCCGAAGAACAGCGCGAACAGCAGGGTGGCCAGGCGGATCCAGGCGAGGAAGAAGATCATCATCATCACGCCCATCATCGCCAGCTGCCCCGCATGGCCCTTCCAGCCGCCGAAGGCATCGCCCAGGTTGGGGGCACGCCCCGCCTCCAGAGCACGACTGATGCCATAGGAGCCCACCGCCACCAGCGGACCGAGGAACATGAAGCCGGCGATCAGCGGCAGCAGCCAGTGCCAGAGGCCCAGCGTGAAGGCGCCGGCGGTGACGGCAACACTCAAGCCCACCCAGAACATACCGTAGGCCAGACTGACCGCCATGGCCTGGCGAAAATCCTCGAATCCTGCTGCCAGCCAGGCTCGCGGCTTATCCATGCCCACCGACCGAATGCTGATCCTGACATTGGGCGCAGCACCCTTGCCATGCTCTCGTGACGTCGCTGCATTCATGGTCACACCCCTGTTTGCCGCCTGTTGAGTCCCGGTACTGCCGGGCCGGTTCAAGGCCACATTTCGACACGCGGCCGTAATGCGCCCTTCATCTCTTAACATCTGGTTAATGTAGACGACGGCAGCCAATCCCGCAGGGTGTGTTGCATCACGGCACTCAACGCAAAATGTCCTGGCGGCACAGGCGTCACGCCAAGGTCTTGCCCAGGGTCATCATCAGCACGAAGCCCACCAGCACCCCCATGGTGGCGTAGGTCTGGTGGCCCTTGCGGTGGGATTCGGGAATGATCTCGTGGCTGATCACGAACAGCATGGCCCCGGCGGCGAAGGCCAGCCCCAGCGGCAGCAGGAAGGCGGCGACGGTCACCACCACGGCACCGAAGGTCCCACCGACCGGCTCGACGAGCCCGGTGAGCAGGGCCACGCCGAGGCCGGTCCAGCGACTGTAGCCCATGCTCATCAGGCCGATCGCCACGATCAGTCCCTCCGGCATGTTCTGCAGCCCGATGCCGATGGTGATGGCCAGGCCACCGGTGATGTCGCCGGTGCTGTAGCTGACCCCTACCGCCAGCCCCTCAGGCAGGTTGTGGATGGAGATGGCGAAGATGAACAACCAGATACGCTTGATGCGGGCCGCCTCGGCGCCGCTCTGCTTGCCCACGGCGAAGTGCTCGTGGGGGAGCAGCTTGTCCAGCAGCAGCACGGCCAGACCACCGAGACCGATACCCAGGGACACCAGCAGAGACGCACCCAGCACATCAGGCACATAGCGCTGGGCCTCGTTGATCGCAGGCTCCGCCAGGGAGAAGGCAGTCGCCGCCAGCATCACCCCGGCGCCGAAGCCCAGCAGGGAATCCTGAACACGGAAGCTGACGCGCTGGAACAGCAGCACCGGCAGTGCCCCCACCAGGGTGAAGAGACCGGCCACCAGACTCGCCAGGATCCCCAGTTGCATGCGGCCGAGGCCGTCGACCCAGTCCAGTCGACCGGCCTCCTGGAACCACCAGGCGAGCAGCAGGCCGAGCGTTGCCAGCAGCATCACCGGCATCAGCCAGGCACGACCGATGTATCTCCATTGGTCCGTGGTCATCTGTCTCGCTCCCTGCCTCGCCCGGAGGTTCAGTACCGGGGACAGCAGCCCCATACGCGAACGCCTCCATCGGGAGGAGGCGTTCGCGGGGTACTACAGAAGGTGGCGGTCCCGATCAGCGCACGATCATCACCGAGATCTTGGAGTGATGCACGACATGCTCGGCATTGGGCCCGAGCACGTAGTCGGCGAACTTGCGCTTGTTGTGGGAGGCCATGACGATCAGGTCCACCTCGAGCTTCTTCGCCGCCTTGATGATGGCCTCCCAGGGCGAGCCATCGACGATGACGCTCTGGGCCGTGATGTCCTCGGGCACATGGTCGCGGATGAACTCGTGCTGGGCCTGGGAGATCGCCTCATGGGCCTTCTTGGCGAAGTCCTTGGGGAAGTAGGAGCCGACCAGTGGCATGCGGTAGTCCGGCAGCACCGTCACCACATGCAGGGTGGCGCCGAAGCTGCGGCACAGCGCTACCGCCGTCGGCAGCGCCTTGGTCCAGGAGGCCTCCTCGTTGAGATCTACCGGCAACATGATCTTTTGGTACATGACGCTCTCTCCTTCAGGCTGAGGCCACGGCGGCACTGCGATCACGCCGCCGGCGCTGCATCACTACGATCAGACCGAACACCAGGAAGCCCGGAATCCACATCAGCTCCTTGGTCCAGCGGTCCACCGGGGCCAGCACCTCGATGATCTCCTGGTCGAAGTCGAACCCCATGTCCTCGGCCTGGCTGCCGTAGGCCACCATATCGACGACCGCTGTCTCATCCTCGACGATCAGCTCCAGGCCCAGGTTCTCAAGGCGCTCCTCGCCGGTCTCGCCCTCCGGAACCGGCAGGGTCATGTAGGTGGTCATGGGTTCGCCATATGCATCGAGACCCGCAATCTGCAAGCGCAGGGTGGAGTCTTCATCGACACCGCCCAGGGCCTCGACGAATTGCGCGGGTGGCACGGATTCGTAGGGATCGTGGATCATGTCCATCCAGAAGCCCGGCCGGAACAGCGTGAAGGCCACCAGCAGCAGCACGATGGACTCGTACCAGCGGTTGCGGGTGATCATGAAGCCCTGGGTGGCCGCGGCGAAGATCAGCATGGCGATGGTCGATACCACGAAGATCACCACGCCCTGCAGGGGCGAGACATCGATCAGCAGCAGGTCGGTGTTGAAGATGAACAGGAACGGCAGCGCCGCGGTGCGCAGGCTGTAGTAGAAGGCCTGGAAACCGGTGCGGATCGGGTCGCCGCCCGAGACCGCTGCCGCCGCGAAGGACGCCAGCCCCACTGGCGGCGTGACATCGGCCATGATGCCGAAGTAGAACACGAACAGGTGCACCGCGATCAACGGCACCAGCAGACCATTCTCCGCCCCAAGCTGCACGACGACCGGCGCCAGCAGCGCCGAGACCACGATGTAGTTGGCCGTGGTGGGCAACCCCATGCCGAGGATCAGGCTAAGCACCGCGGTGAGCAGCAGGATCAGCATCAGATTGCCCATGGCGAGGGTTTCCACCACCTCGGCCAGCACCAGGCCGACGCCGGTCTGTGAGACCGCACCGACGATGATGCCGGCCGTGGCGGTGGCGATGCCGATGCCGATCATGTTGCGGGCACCGGTGACCAGGCCGTTCCACAGGTCCAGGACGCCCTCGCGGAGATCCGCCGCCATGTCGCCGCGCCCGCGGAAGATCGAGGTAATGGGGCGCTGGGTGAGGATGATGAAGATCATGAACACCGTGGCCCAGAAGGCGGAGAGCCCGGGGGAGAGGCGCTCCACCATCAGGCACCAGACCAGCACGATCACGGGCAGGATGTACTGCAGCCCCACCAGCACCGTAGGCTTGGTCTGGGGCAGCTTGTAGATGGGGGTATCCGGATCGTCGAGCTCCAGTTCTGGGTAACCTGCTGCCAGCTTGAGCAGCGCGACGTAAACCACCGTCAGCGCGACCGCCACCACCCAGGGCGTAGCATCGCCCAGCACCGGCTTGAGCCAACCCAGGCCGTAGTAGACCACGAGTGCCGTGATCATCATCAGCAGCAGGCCACCGAGAAAGCCGATCACCTTGCGCACCAGCGGCTTGGGCGGATTGCTGCTCTGAAGCCCCTGCATGTTGGCCTTCATGGCCTCCAGGTGGACGATATAGACCAGCGCGATGTAGGAGATCAGCGCCGGCAGGAAGGCATGCTTGATCACCTCCACGTAGGAGATGCCCACGTACTCGACCATCAGGAAGGCCGCGGCCCCCATCACCGGCGGCATGATCTGACCATTGACCGAAGACGCCACCTCGACGGCCCCGGCCTTCTCGGCGGAGAAGCCGACGCGCTTCATCATCGGCACCGTGAAGGTACCGGTGGTCACGACGTTGGCGATCGACGAGCCGGAGATCAGCCCGGTCATGGCCGACGCCACCACGGCGGCCTTGGCGGGCCCACCCTTGTAGTGCCCCAGCAGCGAAAAGGCGACCTTGATGAAGTAGTTGCCGGCGCCGGCCTTGTCGAGCAGGGCACCGAACAGCACGAACAGGAAGACGAAGCTGGTCGAGACCCCCAGCGCGATGCCGAAGACCCCCTGAGTCGTCAACCACTGGTGGTTGATCAGGCCGAAGAGGCTGACCCCACCATGCGAGAGAATACCGGGCATCCAGGGGCCGGCCAGGCTGTACAGAAGAAATACCGACGCCACGATCATCAGCGGCGGACCGAGCGCTCGGCGGGTGGCCTCGAGCAGCAGCAGGATGCCGGCCACGCCGATGATCACGTCCTGCAGGATCGGCGCGCCGGGACGCTGGGACAGCTGCTCGTAGAACATGAACATGTAGGCGCCGCAGAAGGCCGCCGCCGCCGCCAGGACCCAGTCCTGGACGGGGATGCGGTCACGGGGCGAGCGCTTGAGTGCCGGATAGGCCATGTAGGCCAGGAAGAGCGCGAAGGCCAGGTGGATGGAACGGGACTCGGTGGCGTTGAAGACGCCGAAGCCCAGAATGAAGGGCAGCGGAGACGCGATCCACAGCTGGAAGAGCGACCAGGCGGCGGCAATGCTCACCAGCAGCTTGCCCGGCATGCCGGCCGGCTTGCGGGCGCCCGAGTCGGTCGAGGCGACCATATCCTCCAGATCGACCTCGGATCCCGCGGCCCTCTTGTTGTCCTTATCCTCAGTCATAAGCGTACCCTGCTCTGTCTCGTTTGACCTGGGGTCTCACATCACGATGCCGTCCGGCATCCCAATACAGAATGCGCGGCCCCCTCGGGTGACCGCGCATTCTTCACCGAGGTGTGATCACCTCAGACGAACCGGATCACTCGATCCAGCCCTGCTCGCGATAGTAACGTGCCGCCCCGTCATGCAGTGGTGCGGAAAGCCCCTCGCTGACCATCTCTTCCTGGTCGAGGTTCTCGAAGGCCGGATGCAGGCGCTTGAAGCGATCGAAGTTGTCGAATACCGCCTTGACGGTCTGGTAGATGACCTCCTCGTCGGCCTCGGCGGTGGTCACGAAGGTCGCGGCCACACCGAAGGTCTCGACGTCCTCGTCGTTGCCCTTGTAGAGGCCGCCGGGAATGACCGACTTGGTGTAGTAGGGGAACTCCTCGACGATGCCATCGATGGCTTCGTCATTCAGCGGAATCAGGCGGGAGTCCACCGTAGTGGTCGCCTCCTGGATGGAGCCGTTGGGATGCCCCACCACGTAGACCATGGCGTCGACGTTGTTGTCGGCCAGGGCCGCCGCCTGTTCGGCGGCATCGAGCTGTGAAGCAAGCGAGAAGGTGTCCTCGGTCCAGCCCTTGGCTTCCATCACCACTTCCATGGTGTTGCGCTGGCCGGAGCCCGGGTTGCCGATATTGACGCGCTTGCCTTCCAGGTCGTCGAGGGTCTCGATGCCGGAATCGGCACGGGCCAGCAGGGTCAGCGGCTCACCGTGCACGCGGAACACCGCGCGCAGGTCCTCGTAGGGCTCACCCTCGAAGTTGCCGGTACCGTTGTAGGCCTGGTACTGGACGTCGGACTGGGCGACCCCCATATCCAGCTCACCGGACTTGATCCCGTTGATATTGGCCACCGAGCCACCGGTGGAGGGCGCGTTGCACTTGATGTTGGCGTCTTCCAGGCGGTTCACCAGGCGGCAGATCGACTGGCCGACCACATAATATACACCGGTCTGGCCCCCGGTCCCGATGGTAATGAATTGTTCTTCGTCCTGGGCCATGGCCGGCGAGGCGAACATCGCGGCCCCCAGGAGCGCGCCGGTGAAGGCAGCTGCAGAGAATGCATGGCGTTTCATGAACACACCTCTTGTGTTGTGCAAACGGGTTCCGATATGGCAGCCCCGTGACGCGACCGCCGGCGGCTTTGCCGCCCTCTCCTACTTTAGCGAAAAAAGCGGGCGCTTGATGAGGCCTTTTTCCATAAGTTGGAGTCTAGACCCCTGAGCACGTTGAGTGAGCGTTAATTTTTACCGCCTCTTCTCACGCACGCCGCCTCATCGAAAGGAATGGCACGCCTCACGACGCCTTCATGATGAGCGCCTGCTTCTCGTCCTTCATGGCCGCGAACTCGGCCTCGAAGAAGAACGCGCTCTCCCCCAGCGCCGGTTCCAGGTGGTTAAGCCAGGTGGCGGCCTCGTCGTATTTCGCAAAGAACGGCCGCTGCACCCAGTCGCTGTCGCGGCCCTGGATAAATCGCAGCACGAAGACCTTCTCGCCATGGATCTCCGTCACCCCCTGGATCTCCACCTTGCCCGGATCGGCAGACATGGAAGGCCCACGAGCCGTGCGCGCCAGGCCCGGCACCTGCTTCATCGCCTCGCGGTAGATCTCCCAGGCATGCACCAGCGGCACCTCGAAGTAGTGGCGGGCGCCGGTGTCGCGCTCGACGAACAGGTAGTAGGGGATCATCCCCAGGCGCACCTGAGTGGTCCACATCCTCGCCCACTGGTCGGCGTCGTCGTTGATGTGCTTGAGCAGCGGCGCCTGAGTGCGGATCTCCGCCCCGGTGGCCCGGATACGCCGGATCGCCTCGCGGCAGATGGGGGTGTCCATCTCCTTCCAGTGGTTGAAGTGCGCCATGAAGGCCACGTGCTTGCCGGCCGCCGTCAGCTCGCGGAACAGGTCGAGGATATCCTCGGCGTCGGGGTCGGTGACGAAGCGGTAGGGCCAGAAGGTCAGGCTCTTGGTGCCGATGCGGATGTCCTGGACGTGGTCCAGCTCCGGCGCCATCAGCCCCTCCAGGTACTGGCGCAGGTGCTTGGCCTTCATCACCATGGGGTCGCCGCCAGTCATCAAGAGGTCGGTGACCTCGGTGTGCTCGGCCAGGTAGCGGTGCAGCGAGTCGGCTTCGCTGGAAGCGAACTTGAGCTCCTTGTCGCCGACGAACTGCGCCCAGCGGAAGCAGAAGGTGCAGTAGCTGTGGCACACCTGTCCCTGGCTGGGGAAGAACAGCACCGTCTCGCGGTACTTGTGCTGCATGCCCGGCAGCGGCTCGCCGTCGAGCAGCGGCAGGTTGAGGTCCATCTGCCCCGCCGGGTGGGGGTTGAGCTCGGAGCGGATGCGCTCTATCACCGGCTTCATCTCGGCGGCGGTGGCGTCGCGGCGCACCATCGCGGCCACCTCCTCGAAGTGCTCGGGAAGCAACATGCCGCGCTGGGGGAAGGTAAGCTGGAAGACCGGATCCTCGGGCACGTTGTTCCAGTCGATCAGCTCGTCGATCACGTACTCGTTGACCCGGAACGGCAGCACCTGGCTGACCACCCGCATGTCGAAACGCAGGTCGTCAGGCAGATGCTGGATGGCCTCGATCCTGTCCAGCTGACGGTGGGTATAGACCTTGAACTGGCGGGCCTCGAAGGCCTCGGCCCGGGAATCTTCGAGATCGATGTTCACGCGCTGGTTCATGCCACCTCCTGATGTCGTTGTGCGGCGGCGGGGCGGCCATGGGGGCCCTGCACGGCGGATGCGATCATCCGCTGCGCCGGCAAGCAACCGGGGCACCGCGAGTGGTTCGGGGGGTGGCCATTGGTACAGGGTCGCTGTCGTCGCTGCAAGTTTCTGCGTCGATTTGCAACGAATGTCACGCCTATGACAGATAAATGCAACGAATGTGCAATGCTGAGAGTGGCGAGGGTGATCCGGTTCAGCAACGCTCCCGGGGGTGGCGAATCATCAGCGCGGCAAACACCAGCGGGGCGAAACGCGCGGGAAACGGCATCGGCGACGCCGGACAGGGGGAAGGGACAGGGGGTAGACTGCGAATTCTACGCCAGCGCCCCGGCGGATGCCGCGCGGTGCGCCCATGGGTCGCAACAGGAGCCCGCATGCAGATACTCGCCGGCCAGATCGCCATCCCCCGCACCCGCTGTCGGGAGGACCAGCTCACTCACCTGCACCGCCTCGCCGAGCGGATGCGGGCCGCCTGCGCCAACGGCACACCGGACCTGATCGTGCTGCCGGAGCTGGCCGCCCAGGAGTACGGGGACGACGCCTTCGCCTGCCTGGATGCCCTGGATGACGACCTTGCGGGGCCGGTCGTCACGACCTTCGCCGACCTGGCCCGGGAACTCGGCACCACCATCGCCTTCGGCATGGCCCGGCGCGCCGGTGGCCGGCGCCATATCAGCCAGGTGCTGGCCGGCCCCGACGGCCGCCTGGCCGGCGTCTACGACAAGCTTCACTGCGCCCAGTTCGGGGCCTCCGGTGAGGCCGCCCATTTCTCGCCGGGCGAACGGCTGCTGGTCAGCGAGGTCGCCGGCTGGCGGGTCGGGGTAGTGATCTGCTACGACCTGCGCTTCCCCGAACTGGCCCGACGCCTGGCCGACGCGGGCGCCGAGCTGATCCTGCACCCGGTGGCCTTCACCCGGGACTTCAGCTTCGCCAGCTGGCACGCCTTCGTCACCACGCGCGCCATGGAGAACCAGCTCTACTGGCTGAGCCTCAACCGTGCCGGAGAGGCCTGGGGACAGTCGCTGTTCTGCCCGCCGCTGGTGGACGACGACCACCCTGCCCTTCCCTTCGGCAGCGACGAGCAGTGGCGCTGGCTGACCCTGGAGAAGCAGGTGGTGAAGGCAGCGCGAGCGCGCCTGCCGCTGGCCCGGGATCGCCGCGATGACCTTGAAGTCCTGCCGCTCTGGCGGCCAGACTGAACCACATCAGCCGCCAGGAGGGAAGCGAGATGGGCACCATCGAATGCATCCAGGGCGATATCGCCCGCCAGGCCGACATCGACGTTGTGGTCAATGCCGCCAACGCGCAGCTGCGCAGCGGCGGCGGTGTGGCCGGCGCCCTGCATCGCGCTGCGGGCCCCGGGCTCGCCGAGGAGTGCCGCCCGCTGGCGCCGATCCGGCCCGGCCAGGCGGTGATCACCGGCGCCCATGGGCTACCCAACCGCCACGTCATCCACTGCCTGGGGCCGGTCTACGGCGTCGACGAGCCCGCCGACGAACTGCTGGCCGCCTGCTATCGCCACGCCCTCGAACTGGCCGAGCGCGAAGGCATCCGCTCCATCGCCTTCCCGGCGCTCTCCGCCGGGGCCTTCGGCTACCCACCGGCAGAGGCCGCCCGCGTGGCGCTCGCCACGGTGCTGCAGACGCTGCCCGGGTGCCCGGGCATCGAGCGGGTGCGCTTCGTGCTCTTCGATGCCGACAGTACCGCACTCCATCGGCGCATCCTGAAGTCCCTGGAGAGCAGCCAAGAGTAAGGATCGCTAACCGAGGTTGTAGCCCAGCACTCGCGGCAGCCAGAGGGCGATCTCGGGGAACACCGCCACCAGCACGAGCGCGCCCGCCATGGCCGCCACGAACAGCAACGCCCAGCCCACGGTCTGCTCCAGGCGGACCTTGGCGATCTCCGTGGTCACCATCAGGTTCACCGCGACCGGCGGCGTGAACTGGCCGATGGCGATGTTCATCGCCAGCAGGATACCGAACCACACCGGGTTCCAGCCGAAGTGCTGCATCACCGGGATCAGGATCGGCATCATGATCAGGTAGATGGAGATGGCATCCAGCAGCATGCCGGCCACCAGCACCGCCAGCATGATCAGCACGAGCAACAGGGGGCCGCTGTCGGAGAGGCCGACGATCCACTCCGCCAGGTGACGGAAGGTGCCGAGCATGGTGCCGGCCCAGGCGAAGATGCCGGCCAGGGCAATGATCAGCATCACCACGCCCGAGATCACCGCCGCCTCGCCGAGCAGCCCCCAGAGGTCCCGCCAGCTCATCTCCCGGGTCAGGAAGAGCCCCACCAGGGCGCCATAGGCGACCGCCACCACGGCCGCCTCGGTGGGGGTGAAGAGCCCGCTGCGCAGCCCGCCGAGGATCAGCACCGGGGCGAAAAGCGCCGGCAGCGCCTGCTTGAAGCTCTCTCCCACCCGCGGATGTTCCGCCCCCTCCGCGGGCGTGCCTCCCTCCCAGCCGAAGCGACGGGAGACCAGCAGCGCCGGCCCCAGCAGCGCCAGTCCGGCGAGGATGCCCGGAAAGAGTCCCGCGGCGAACAGCGCCCGCAGGTCGACCCCCGGCACCACGATGGAGTAGAGGATCAGCGCCACCGACGGCGGGATCAGGATCGCCGTGGAGGCCGAGGCGGCGATCAGGGTCGCCGAGAAGGGCCTGGGATAACCGGCCCTGGTCATGCTGGGCAGCATCACCATGGCCACCGCGGCGGCATCCGCCGGGCCTGAGCCGCTCATTCCGCCCATGATCATGCAGACCAGCACCGCGACCAGGGCGAGGCCACCGTGGCGCGGGCCGATCAGCGCCTGAGCGAAACGCACCAGCCGCGCGGCCACCCCGGCCCGCTCGAAGATGAGGCCGGTGAGGATGAACAGCGGGATAGCGATCAGCGGGTACTTGGCGATGCTGTTATAGGTGTTGGTGCCGAGGGTCGCCAGCATGGCCGGCGACAG
This sequence comes from Halomonas rhizosphaerae, assembly GCF_030010555.1. Taxonomy (GTDB): domain Bacteria; phylum Pseudomonadota; class Gammaproteobacteria; order Pseudomonadales; family Halomonadaceae; genus Halomonas; species Halomonas rhizosphaerae. The sequence continues at coordinate 8,223 of NZ_JASCQP010000041.1, read as the reverse complement.
TCCGGCAAGTATCCCCGCGGCACCCGCCAGCCCCAGCGAGAAGGCCACCGGGACACCGGCGACCAGCAGTACGGCGAAGGCCAGCAGCATCCAGAGATCAGGACTCATCCTCGAGCCTCCCGCGCAGTCGATCGCGGGTCTGCTGCACCTGGCGCAGCAGCATCAGCCCCGAGAGCAGCGGCAGCCAGGCGAGGTACCACCACTGCGGCAGCCCCAGCCCCGGGGAGAGCGAACCCCACTGGAGCTCCTGCCAGGTCATCCTGGCGCCATACCAGGTGATCAGCCCCAGCACGACGAGCCCACAGCCGCCTTGGAAGAGGATCAGCGCCTTGCGCGCGGCCCCGGGCAGGGCGCGTTCCAGCAGGCCGATGCGGATGTGGCCGTTGCGGCGCAGGGCCACCGAGGCGCCGGCGAAGGTCAGCACCACCAGCAGGAACACCGAGAACTCCTCGGTGAAGGCGAAGGAGCCGCCGGTGAGGTAGCGCACCAGCACGTTGGCCAGGCTAATCAAGCCGATGACCAGGATCGCCAGGGTCGCCAGCAGGCGTTCGAGTCTTGCGTCGGGACGTTTCATGGGCGTCGCGGCGTCATGGGGTGGGAAACGCCATCGGCCCCGCCAAGGGGCCGATGGCACGGGCGCTCGGGGAGATCACTCCCCCTGCATGTCGGCGCGGGCCGCCTCGACGATCTCGCTGCCGATCTTCGGCACCCACTCGTCGTGGACGCTCTCGGTGGCCTCGACGAAGGCCTGGTGCTGCGCCTCGTCGAGCTCGGTGACCGTGACGCCGCGCTCCTTGATCGCCGCCAGGCGCTCGGGCTCCTCCTCGCGGGTCATCTCGATCTCCCAGGCGCCGGCTTCCTTGGCGGCGTCCCGCAGCAGGGTGCGCTCCTCCTCGGAGAGGGAGTCCCAGACCTGCTGGTTCACCGCAAAGACCAGGGGGTCATTCATGTAGTTCCACAGGGTCAGGTGCTCCTGGCCCACCTGGTCGATGCGCGCCACGTCGAAGACCGAGAGCGGGTTCTCCTGGCCGTCCACCGCGCCGGTGGTCAGCGCCGGCTTGGCGTCGGCCCAGCTCATCTGGGTGGGGTTGGCGCCCAGCGCCGTGAAGGTGTCCTGGAACAGCGGCGAACCCACCACACGGATCTTCAGGCCCTCGAGGTCGGCCGGCTCGTCGATGGGGCCGCGGGAATTGGAGAGCTGGCGGAAGCCGTTCTCGCCCCAGGCCAGGGGCACCACGCCGCGGGACTCAATGGCCGCGAAGACCATCTCGCCCGCCGCGCCGCCGGTTACCGCATCCACGGCGTCCAGGTCGGCCATGAAGAAGGGCAGCGAGAAGAGGTTGAGCTCCGGCACCTGGGGCGACCAGTTGATGGTCGAGCCCACCGCGGCATCGATCAGGCCCGAGCGCATGGCGGAGAACTCCCGGGTCTGGTCGCCATTGACGAGCTGGGAATTGGGGTAGACCCGCAGGGTCAGCTCGCCGTCGGAACGCTCGGCGACCAGCTCCGCCCACTTCTCGGCGGCCTGGCCCCAGGGGAAGGCGTCGGGGAGCACGGTGGAGACGGAGAGCTCGCGGGCCTGAACGGCAGAGACGGACAGCGAGAGGGAGACGGCGGCGACAGCGGCCAGGGCGGCCAGCCGGGTCGGGTGACGAGACGAGTTCATGACGTGTCCTTGCAGTGTCGGGCTCGGGGCAGGCCCACATCGGGCCTGCCCGGCATCGTTGTAGGTGGGCATCATCGCGGATATCAAGATGCCCTGTCATCCCGTGTTCATGCAAGACAGGACGCGGCCCTGCCCTGTCCCCGGGTTCAACGCACTTGCTATGCTGTGCCGTTTTCCCCTTCCCACCCCGAGGAGGCGCCGTGCCACTCCGAGACCTGGCCCTGGGCCTCGCCGTCATCGTCATCTGGGCGCTGAACATCATCGTCATCAAGCTCGGGGTGGCCGAACTGCCGCCACTGCTGCTGACCACGCTGCGCTTCGCCCTGGTGGCCGGGTTGCTGGTGCCCTTCCACCCGGTGGCACGACACCAGCTGCCCTTCCTGCTGCTGCTCTCGCTGACCTTCGGCTCGCTGCATTTCGCCCTGCTGTTCATCGGCCTGGGCCAGGCCGAGGCCGGCACGGGCGCGCTGCTGGTCCAGATGGGCACGCCCTTCGCCACCCTGTTGGCCGTGGTATTCCTTCGGGAACGCCTCGGTCCCCGGCGACTGGCCGGCCTCGTGCTCTCCTTCGCCGGGGTGGCGGTGCTCGCCGGTGGCCCCACCCTGCCCTCCCCCCTGCCGACGATCCTGTTGCTGACCAGCGCCCTGGGCTGGGCCGTCTCGCAGTTGCTGATCAAGCGCGGCCCCGACGTCTCGCCCATGGCGTTGGCAGGCTGGGTGGCACTGTTCGCCACGCCCCAGGTGGCGCTGGGTTCCTGGTGGTTCGAGCAGGGCCAGTGGCAGGCGCTGGTCGAGGCTGGCTGGGCCGGCTGGAAAGCGGTCTTCTACACCGCCGTGATGTCCTCCATCGTGGCCTACGGCCTCTGGTACGGCCTGCTGCGTCGCCACCCGGTCAACCGGGTGGTGCCGCTGACCCTGCTGATGCCGGTGCTGGCCGTGCTGCTGGGGGCGGCACTGATGGGCGACAGCCTGGGACCCCACAAGCTCGCCGGGGGCGGGCTGGTCATCGCAGGCCTGGCGCTGATCGTGCTGCGTGTTGGCCTCCGCCGCCCCGCAGGCTGACTCACTGGGCCGCTGCCCCGGCACAGAGCCCGCCGTCGCCCGGCCAGCTGACGCAGTCACCCGCCGCGACGCCCATCGCCTCGAAGGCCCCGGCATTGACCTCCAGGGCCGCCCGGTAGGGCACCGCAGGGCGGGTCACCGGACACTCCCCCGGTCGGGAGGCAGTGCATGGCTCCATGCGGTGGATCTCGGCGATGCGGCCCGCCTCGTCGATGAAGGCGATGTCCAGCGGGATGCGCGTGCGATACATCCAGAAGCCGTTGCGCGAGGACTGGAGGCGGTCGTAGAGGAACAGCATGCCGGCCTGCTGCGACAGCTGATCGCGGTCCATCAGGCCACGGCTGCGCTGGGGGATGGTGCGCGCCACCTCCACCTCCAGCCGCCGGGGGCCCTGCTCACCGTGGATCACCAGGCGGACGGACTCGAGGGCCTCGGACCCCGAATCGGGCCCGGCGGCGGGCAGGACACGCGGCAGCAGGGAGGCGGCGGGCAGCAGGGCCAGACCCAGCAGCAGCTGGCGTCGGATGGTGTTCATGGCGGTTTCCTCAACGATCGAAGATCTCGGGATGGTTTATGGGGGCGTCGGGCATCAGGTGGATGCCGGCGGCCAGCAGCGAGACCCCCACCGCCTCGCCACGGGCCAGGCCGTTGCGCCGTGCCGCATGGGTGGGGAGCTCGAAGCGCAGGGTATCGTCGCAGTGATCGAAGGCCAGCGCCACGGAGGTGATGCCGCCCAGCACCGCCATCTCCCTCACCCGAGCCTGGACCGGGTTCTCGCGCTCTCCCCGCGAGGGGCGGCCGCGACGATGGAGGACCACGTCCGAGGGCGGCAGGTACCAGCTGACACGCTTCCCGGGCATCAGGGCCGCCAGGCCCTCTGCGACCTCCAGGCACCAGGGGCCCCATTGCAGACGGCGCCCCTCGTCGCCCTCCACCACCGTCCCGGTGAAGACGTTGTGGCGGTCGAGCAACCGCGCCACCTCGGGGCTCGCCGGACGGCGGAAGAGCTGCTCGGCCGGCGCCTGCTGCAGGCTGCGGCCGGCGTGCAGCACGCAGAGCCGGTCGGCCAGGGCGGCGGCCTCGTCGAGGTCGTGGGTGACCAGCACGATGGGGATCCGGATCTCCTCGCGCAGCAGGGCGAGCTCGCGCTGAAGGCGGCGCCGGGTGACCTGGTCCACCGCCGAGAAGGGCTCGTCGAGCAGCAACACCCGCGGACTCCTGGCCAGGGCCCGGGCCAGGGCGACCCGCTGACGCTGGCCGCCGGAGAGCTCGGATGGTAGCCGGCCGGCCAGGCCGTCGAGGCGCACCCGGGCCAGCCACCGCTCAGCAGCCTGGCCGCGCTCGGCGGCGGGCAGGTGATCCAGGGCCACCATGACGTTGGCGCGGGCATCCAGGTGCGGGAAGAGCGCATAGTCCTGGAACACCAGCCCCACGCGACGCTGCTGGGGACGCAGCGAGTGCCCCGCCTCGGCGTCGAACCAGGTCTCGCCGGCACAGCGGATCACGCCTCGCGCCGGCCGGTAGAGCCCGGCGATGGCGCGCAGCAGGGTGGTCTTGCCGCCCCCCGAGGGGCCCACCAGGGCCAGCAGCTCGCCGGCCTCACAGTGGAAGTCGGCGTCCAGCGGGATCGGCCCGGCCTGCTGCAGCTGCACCGCCAGGTGGGCCGGGCTTGCGGGCAGATCCGGCTCAGCCACGGCGCCACCTCCGGCGCCCTGCCAGGCCGTAGACCACCCCGATGGTCAGGAAGGAGACCAGCAGCAGCATGGCCGACATGATGGCGGCCCCGGACTCGTCGAAGGCCTGGACCCGGTCGTAGATGGCGATGGCCAGGGTGCGGGTCTCGCCGTCGATCGCCCCGCCGACCATCAGGATCACGCCGAACTCGCCGAGGGTATGGGCAAAGGTCAGCGCCAGCGCCGAGACCAGCCCCGGCCACACCAGCGGCAGCTCGATGCGCCACAGCGTGCGGCCCGGCGAGAGGCCACTGCACCAGGCGGCCTCGCGCAGGTTTGGGGGGATCGACTCGAAGGCGCGCTGGATCGGCTGCACGGCGAAGGGCAGGTTGGCCACCAGCGAAGCGAGCAGGATCCCGGTGAAGGTGAAGTTGAGCCCACCGCCGGTCAACGACTGCCAGAAAGCGCCGAAGGGCGCCTCCACGCCGAAGGCCTGCATCAGGTAGAAGCCCAGCACCGTCGGCGGCATCACCAGCGGCAGCGCCACCAGCGCCTCGCACAGCGGCTTGCCGCGGAAGCGCGAGAGCGCCAGGGTCCGCCCCAGCCAGAGCCCCAGCGGCAGCAGCAGCAGGCAGGTCAGCCCCGCCAGGCGCAGCGAGACCGAGAGCGCCGTCCAGTCCATCAGCGGGGGGTGCCCCCGTCCGGCAGGCGGAAACCGTACGCCGCCAGGATCTCCCGGGCCGCCGGCTGCTGGAGCCAGGCGTAGAAGGCGCGAGCGGTCTCGCCGGCCCCCTCGATCAGCGCCATCCGCTGGACCAGGGGCGCATGCCACGCCTCGGGGATCAGCACGTGCTCACTGCGCTCGGCCAGTGCCGGCGCAAGCGCCAGGGACCAGGCCACCAGGCCGCCGCGGGCCTCGTCCGCCAGGGCGAAGCGCGCGGCCTGGGAGACATTCTCGCCAAGGATGCGCAGCGAGCCCGAATCCTCCCAGAGCCCGGCATGCTCGAGGGCCTGGCGGGCCGCCACGCCGTAGGGCGCATGCTCGGGATTGGCCAGGGCGATGCGCGGCCTGCCCTGCCCGGCCCGATGGGCGTCGATGGCCTCGCGCACGCCGGCCAGCGGGTCATCGTCATGGGGCAGGCCGTCGCGTCCGGCCGGCTGCAGCCAGGCCAGCCGGCCCACGGCATAGACCACCCCCTCGTCCTCGGTCAGGCCCGCCTCGTGCAGGGCCCGCACATAGGCCTCGTCCGCGGAGAGGTAGAGCTCGAAGGGGGCGCCCTGGCGGATCTGGCGCATGAAGTTGCCGGAGGAGCCGAAGTTCAGGCGCAGCTCCCGCCCGGTCTCGTCCTGAAAGCGCTCGGCGGCCTCGGTCAGGGCGAACTGCAGGTCCGAGGCCGCCGCCACGGTGGGCACCTCGGCCAGGGCCGCAGGCGTCGTCAGGGCGAGCCAGGCGACGAGGGCCCAGCGCAGGGGAGATAACATGCGAAATTCCCGAATTGCGATAGGGTCGCTGCATTGTCGACCAGGCGTGCCCCGGGGGACAAGGCGAGGCCGGGGAACTCTCCGCGGCCTTGATGCGGGTCAGGCCATGGCCATGCCGGCGCTCAGGCCTGCTCCCTTGAGCGCCCGAGGATCGCCATCAGGTCGATGCTGGCCTCGCGGGGGCTCAGGTCCAGCAGCGCCTCGAGGCTCTCCAGGTGATGCCGGATGCCCTCCCGGGCCGCCTCGGCATCGCCCTGCTCGAGGGCCGCCAGCAGCGCCGCGTGATCGCCTTCCAGGAAGCAGGAGGCCAGGTTCGGCCGCTTGTAGAGGGCGATGACGATGGAGGTGCGCAGGATCAGGTCGGTGAGCATGGCCCCCAGCACGCGGTTGGGCGAATGCGCCGCCAGCAGGTGGTGGATGGCCAGGGAATGCTCGATGCGGGCCGGCTCGTCTCCCCGCCCGTGGGCCTCGATCTCGCCCCGCGCCTCCGCCGCAAGCCGTTCCCGCGAGGCGGCATCGAGCCGGCCCGCCAGCAGCGCGGCCACCTCCCCCTCCACCAGACGGCGGGCCGCGAAGGTCTCGCGGGTCTCCTCGATGCTCGGCGCACGGACCCGCGCCACCTGGTTGGGACGCTGGTCCACCACGTGCTCGGAGGCAAGCCGGGTCAGGGCCTTGCGCACCACCGAGCGGCTGACCCCGAAGACCTCGCCGAGGGTCACCTCCGGCAGTCGGGTACCGGGCGGCAGGCGCTGCATCAGTACCGCCCGGCGCACCTTGTCGACGATATCCCGGTCGCTGATGCGACGCCCGGCCCTGACCTCGGCCAGCACCTCCTCCTGCCACTCGTGCATGAGCTGCCCCCTGCCTGTTCCTGCCGCCAGCGTCTCATCCCGTGAACGGAATGACCACATCAAACAGGTTCATTGTATACAGGATCCATGCCTCAGGCACGGCGATGTACCGGGGTCACGTCGAGAATCTTCAGGGTGTTGGTGCCGCCATGGGCGTTCATGTGGTCGCCCCGGGTGAGGATCACGTGGTCCCCGGGCTCGGCGATGCCCTGCTCCACCAGCCGCTGCAGCGCCCGGTCGTTGAGCTCGGCGGCCGACATCTCGCTGGTGTCGAAGGGCAGCGAGACCACCCCGCGATAGAGCGCCATGCGCCGCTGGGCCACCGGGTTGTGGGCCAGGCCGACAATGGGCAGCCCCGAGCTGATCCGCGAGGCGATCAGCGGTGTGTAGCCGGAGGCGGTCATGCAGGCGATGGCGGCCACCCCGGCGAGGTGGTTGGCGGCGTACATGGCGGAGAGCGCGATGGTCTCGTCGACCTGGCTGAAGCCCTCGTGGATGCGGTGGCCGGACTCCTGGATGCGCCGCTCGCGCTCGGCGCCCAGGCAGACCCGGTCCATGGCCGCGACGGTCTCCACCGGGAAGTCGCCGGCGGCGGTCTCGGCGGAGAGCATCACCGCATCGGTGCCGTCGAGCACCGCATTGGCCACGTCGAACACCTCGGCCCGGGTGGGCAGCGGCGACTCGATCATCGACTCCATCATCTGGGTGGCGGTGATCACCGCGCGGTTCAGCGTGCGGGCGTGCTTGATGATGCGCTTCTGGGTGCCGATCAACGCGGCGTCGCCGATCTCCACGCCCAGGTCGCCGCGCGCCACCATCACCGCCTCGCTGGCGCGGATGATGGCGTCCAGCGTGGCGTCGTCAGCTACCGCCTCGGCGCGCTCCAGCTTGGCCACCAGGCCGATCTCGCGGCCGGCCTCGCCGAGCCGCTTGCGAGCCTCGACCATGTCGGCGGCGCTGCGCGGGAAGGAGATCGCCAGGTAGTCGACGCCGATCGCCACGGCGGTCTCCAGGTCGGCCTTGTCCTTCTCGGTGAGGGCCGGGGCCGAGAGGCCGCCGCCCTGCTTGTTGATGCCCTTGTTGTTGGAGAGCGTGCCGCCTACCACCACGCTGGTGTGGATCAGGTGGTCGGCGACCCGGTTGACGTCGAGCACCACCCGGCCGTCGTCGAGCAGCAGGCGGTCGCCGGGGCCGACGTCGTCGGCCAGGGTCTTGTAGTCGCAGCCGACGCGGGTCTCGTCGCCCTGGTCGCTGCCCAGGCCCATGTCGAGGATGAAGGACTGCCCCTCCTCGAGCTCCACGGCGCCCGCCTTGAAGCGGGCGATGCGGATCTTGGGGCCCTGGAGGTCGCCCAGGGCGGCGACGCTGCGCCCCAGGCGGTCGGCGATGGCGCGGACCCGTTCGAGGCGGCGGCGGTGGTCATCGGGGCTGCCGTGGGAGAAGTTGAGGCGCACCACGTCGACGCCGGCCTCGAGCATCGCCTCGAGGAC
>NZ_JASCQP010000039.1 GCF_030010555.1 Halomonas rhizosphaerae | reverse complement strand
CCGCCGACGCCGAACGCCCCGGAGAGCACCGCCGTGTTGCGGGCCCCGAGATGATCGGTGGTGAACGGCGCGATCGCCGTGGCCAGCAGGAAACTGATGAGCGGCAGCGCGCCGATGATGCCGATCACATACGGCGTGAGTTCCAGCTCATCTCGGATAGGGGGCACGAATAGCCCGAAGGCGAAGCGTGCGAGCCCGTAACTGATCGCGACCAGCGCGGCGCCAAAGATCGCAAACCCTGTGCTCGATAGCGTCTTCATGGTGCCTCCACGCGACAATCATCGACGATTCCGGCCCATGCAGTTGCCAGACGCTCCCCCTGCCGCGGGATGCCTCCCCGTTGATGCGCGATATCACGCTTTCTCTTGATCACCATGCATCCCTCACATCCTCGATTCATGGAATGACTGCCCGACCCTGGAACAGCAGGCAAGGGCGAGAGGGCCAGCGCCGTCCCCTCCCGGTTCTGCGACGAAAATGAAACAGAGCCCGGGATACCGCCAGTTGCCCCAGCCCCAACGGTATCAGACTCCACCCTGCTTTGACTTCGGGATGAGCCAACGACGGGTCGCCCGATTGCTGGAGCAGTGAGTCAATCCCACGCCAGCGACGTAGGGGCCTGGTATGGATAAACCGGACCAAATGGACTGCGCTGCGTAAAAAACTGGTCTGTTCAGTTCTGATTCGCCGTGATTTTAGGCCGCTTCACACCGCCATGTGAGCCTATAGTGAGCTGTGCCGAATCAGCCAGTTCGCGCGGTCTCTTGAACTTAACATCACGAAAGGTAATTACAATGACAAATCTTACTTCAGCCAACATAGAAAAAGAAGATGACTTTGGGTTCGGGACTCAGATCCGGAAATCCCCCTACTTTGACGCAACGGTCCGCTGGGGAGCAAAAGGCTTTTCAGTATACAACCATATGTATATTCCGCGTGACTTCGGGGATCCGGAACAGAACTTCTGGAACCTCGTGAACGAGGCAATCCTTTGCGATGTTGCCGGCGAGCGGCAGGTGGAAATCACCGGTCCAGATGCGGCGAAATTCGTGCAGTGCCTAACCCCGCGTGATCTGTCGGAAATGGCTGTTGGACAGTGCAAGTATATCCTCATCACCAATGCGGACGGTGGCATTCTGAACGACCCGATCCTGCTACGGCTGGCAGAGAATCACTTCTGGATCTCGCTGGCTGACAGCGACATCCTGTTGTGGGCGCAAGGTATTGCGGTTCATGCCGGGATGGATGTCAGCATCGGCGAACCCGATGTCTCCCCTCTGCAATTACAAGGCCCGAACTCGGGCGAGGTGATGAAGAAGCTCTTTGGCGAGGGCATCATGGACCTGCGCTACTACTGGTTGCGCGAGATCGAGCTTGATGGCATTCCACTGATTGTCTCGCGCACCGGCTGGTCGAGCGAACTGGGCTATGAGCTTTATCTGCGTGATGGCACGCGGGGGGATGAACTCTGGGAAAAGATCATGGCGGCAGGTGCGCCCTTTGGGTTGAAGCCTGGTCATACCTCTACGATTCGCCGCATCGAAGGTGGAATGCTTTCCTATCACGCTGATGCGGACATCAACACCAATCCTTACGAGCTTGGGATGGACCGTCTGGTGAACCCGGACATGGAAGCAGAGTTTATCGGCAAGGCCGCGTTGCAGCGCATCCGTAAAAATGGCGTGAGTCGCAAGCAGGTCGGGCTGCGTATTGATATGGCGCCCCTCAAGAGACCCAACACCAGGTTCTGGCCCCTCAGCAAGGATGGCGAGACCGTCGGGAAGGTGACCTCTGCGGTCTATTCCCCGCGCCTCGAGCAGAACATTGCTCTGGCCATGGTGGCCACTGAACATGCCGCGATTGGCACTGAACTGCAAATTCCAACCGCATCCGGCCCCGTGAAGGCGGTTGTGGTCGAAAAGCCCTTCTTCGACCCCAAAAAGAAAATCGCCATATCGGCTTGAATAACAGCCTGGTGGTTGACCTACAAAGCACCTGCATCCGTGAGCGCCATGGAACCTTACAATATCAGCCTCTTGACCAGGAAAGTATTTATCTGGAAAGACGAGAAATTTCTTGTTGATTTCAAGGGGCCAAGAAGGTGTCTCACGGATCCAGGGATCAATGATCAGCTCCACAGTGGCGTTGCCGTGAAAGGAGAGACATATGTATTCCATTCGTCTTTGGGCCGTGCGGCACGCAAGATTCCTTGAGGGCGTATACCGAATATTCGAACCGGTGATCGTCAAATTGCAGCCGCTTTGGAGTTCGGTAGGCTACCAGCGCGCAGAAAAGCCGGTGAGCATGCTGGAGAAGCTCAGCAAGGGATTGCTTTTCGACTGCAAGATGTGTGGTCAGTGCATCCTCAGTTCTACCGGAATGGCATGTCCCATGAACTGCCCTAAATCCTTGCGCAACGGTCCTTGTGGTGGGGTACGCGCCAACGGCCACTGTGAGGTCAAGCCGGAGATGCGATGTGTCTGGGTCGAAGCCTGGGATGGAAGTCAGAAGATGAAAGGCGGCGACAAGATCCAGGTGGTGCAACTGCCAGTGGATCACAGTCAGAAGGACAGTTCCTCCTGGCTGCGTGTCGCACGTAATGCCTCGAAGCTGACCGAAGACCATAACGAGGCTTCAAGGTGACTTCTAACGATGTGGACCTTGGTCGCAATAGTGAACAACCCGCCAGGCAATCCATCCTGATGCCTGAATAAACAACATCAACGACATCAATCTGCTGTCAGCGAATCAACCAACTAACATCAAATATAAAGGTTATCTGCCATGAGACAAGTCACGGACTACTCCAACCAATACATCCTCACTGTCAGCTGCAAGACTGCGCCAGGAATCGTTGCCGGGATTGCATCTTATATCACAGAGCGCGGCGGCTATATCGCAGAGCTATCTCAATTCGATGACAAGATCAGCGGTCAGTTCTTCTTGCGGACGTTATTCAATATCATCCCGGACTCCCGACATACCTTTGAAGACATCCGCACTGGATTTAATGCCCTGGCAGACAAGCATGGCATAAAGTGGGCGATGCATGAGGTCAGCCACCCGACCAAGGTCATGATCATGGTATCCAAGTTTGACCACTGTCTGGTCGATCTTCTTTACCGTTATCACAAGGGCGAATTGAATATCGATATTACGGCGGTAGTATCCAACCATCTGGATCTTCAACCGCTAGTTGAACGTGAAGGCTTTCGCTTTGTTCACCTGCCAGTGACACCAGACACCAAGCTGGAAAAGGAAGCCGAGCTGCTCAGTATTATCAACGAGACAGGAACCGAGCTGGTGGTACTGGCGCGGTACATGCAAGTCTTGTCCGATAGCCTCTGTAAGCAGCTGCACGGCCGGGCCATCAATATCCATCACTCCTTCCTGCCCGGCTTCAAGGGTGCCAAGCCTTATCATCAGGCATTTGAGCGTGGCGTCAAGCTGATTGGTGCCACTGCGCACTACGTGACCGCTGACCTGGATGAAGGCCCGATTATCGAACAGTCCGTGCTACCCGTCAATCATGCCTACTACCCGGAAGAACTTGTTGCCCTTGGCCGAGATACCGAAACCAAGGCACTGGCAAGCGCCGTTAAACTTCATACAGAGAACCGCGTGTTTCTTTCGGGCAACAAGACCGTTATTTTCAAATAGACGCAGGGGGCATGATGGCTCAATTAATAGACGGAAAACAGCTTTCGGATCAGGTCTTGCAAGAAGTCGCTTCTGAAGTCGAGCTGCTCAAGGGCAAGTATGACATAGTGCCGACGCTGGCTGTCGTATTGGTGGGGGAGGATCCCGCTAGCCAGGTGTATGTGAGAAACAAGGTGAAGCGGGCGACCGAGGCGGGGATGGGCTCTATTGAACACCGCCTCGATGCCGAAACCTCCCAGAACACCCTGAATGCGCTGATCGATCATCTAAACAATGATCCTGAGGTGCACGGCATTCTGGTGCAGCTTCCACTTCCATCACACCTCAATGAGGATGAGGTGATAGCGTCCATCCATCCGGCCAAGGATGTTGATGGCTTCCACCCACTAAACGTCGGGGCACTTGCTTCCGGGCGGCCATCGCTGGTGCCGTGCACGCCACAAGGTTGCATGATCATGCTGCGCCAGGTCCATCCGGACCTTAGTGGCAAGAATGTCGTGGTGGTGGGGCGCTCCAATATCGTGGGAAAGCCGATGGCTGCACTGCTTTTACAGGCAAACTGCACTGTCACTATTGCGCATTCACGAACGAGGAACATCGAATCACTGTGCCGCAATGCCGATATCGTGGTAGCGGCGGTCGGCCGGGCGGAGTTCATCAACGCTGACTGGATCAAGCCCGGTGCAACGGTCATTGATGTCGGTATCAACGCCATTGATGTCAATGGCAAGAGAAAGCTCGTGGGTGATGTGGATTTCGAATCGGTTGCCCGCGTGGCGGGTGCAATTACGCCGGTACCCGGTGGCGTGGGTCCAATGACGATCGGCTGCCTGCTGTTGAATACGACACGTGCCGCAAGGCGTCAGCTGGCCTGACCTTTATATCTCCCCCACACACGCCAGAAATGTCCGGCATCGCCTTACAGGCGATGCGACAATAACAACAGAGGACCTCACATGAACCACAACGACGATCCCACCATGGCCCCGGGCCATGACAACACCCAGGTGCTGGGCCTGGATTTCCACAACCCCGTATTTCCCCTCTCCGCCCTGGCCATCCTGGCCTTCATCCTCTATGCCCTGGTCTACCCCGATGCCGCCAACGCCCAGTTGACGGCCGCACGGGGCTGGTCCATCGAGCACTTCGACTGGCTGTTCATGATCGTCGGCAACCTCTTCGTGCTGCTCTGCCTGGTGCTGATCGTGCTGCCCCTGGGGCGCATCCGGCTGGGCGGCCAGGACGCCCGGCCGGAGCATTCGCTGGTCTCCTGGTTCAGCATGCTGTTTGCCGCCGGCATGGGCATCGGCCTGATGTTCTGGAGCGTGGCCGAGCCGGTAGCCAACTACACCGACTGGTACGGCACGCCGCTGAACGCCGCCGCCGGCACCCCGGAAGGGGCTCGTGCCGCCATGGGCGCCACCATGTTCCACTGGGGACTGCATCCCTGGGCCATCTACGGTGTGGTGGGCCTCTCCCTGGCCTTCTTCGCCTACAACCGTGGGCTACCGCTGAGCCTGCGCTCCGCCTTCACCCCGCTGCTGGGTAACCGGGTACGTGGCTGGGCCGGCCACCTGATCGACATCACCGCGGTACTGGCGACCATCTTCGGCCTGGCCACCTCCCTGGGCTTCGGGGCCTCCCAGGCCGCCGGCGGCCTCAACTACCTGTTCGACGTCCCCAACACCCTCGGCACCCAGCTGGCGATCATCGTCGGCGTCACGGTGGTGGCGCTGTTCTCGGTATGGCGGGGCATCGACGGGGGCGTGAAGCTGTTCTCCAACATCAACATGGTGATCGCCTTCGCCCTGCTGGCCTTCGTGGTGATCACCGGCTCCACCCTGCTGTTCCTCAACGGCCTGTGGGACACCACCCTGGCCTACGCCAGCCATGTCGTGCCGCTCTCCAACTGGATCGGCCGAGACGACACCACCTGGTACCACGGCTGGACGGTGTTCTACTGGGCCTGGTGGATCTCCTGGTCGCCCTTCGTCGGCATGTTCATCGCCCGGGTCTCGCGCGGGCGCACGGTCCGCGAGTTCCTGACCGCCGTGCTGCTGGTACCGACC
>NZ_JASCQP010000038.1 GCF_030010555.1 Halomonas rhizosphaerae | reverse complement strand
AGATAGGCATTCTCCGCCCGCAGATATGCCAGCTCCTCGAGCAGCTCCTCATGGGAGCGCTCACCATCGGAGGGAGGCTCGGGCGGTGGAGATGGGGGCTTCTGGGGCATCGGGCGGCGTCCCGTACGTTTCGGTTCCAAGGCGATTAGGCCACCACTATGGTACTGGCGCTCCCATCTGCCAATAGCGCCAGCGGCACGGATATCAAACAGGGCCTCGGTCTGCCGGATCGACAAGCCGTCGCGCCACATCCTTTCCAGCACCTCGCGCTTGAACGCTGGGCTGTAGTGACGGCGTGTCTGGCACAATCCTGAAGGCCCATGCTGCCGGTACTGCTCCACCCATCGCCTGACCATGGAATAGTCCAGACCAAAGTGGTGGGCGACCACTTCTAGGCCGACATCCCCATCCAGGTATTGCTGCACCACTTGCAACTTAAAGTGGTCGCTGTACTGGTTCCTCATAGAAACACCCCGAAGGTTGAATTGGGTGTCCAACTTTCGGGGTGCAGTTCATTGGCGGGGCGTCACCAGTCCCTATCCAACCGGGCCGAATCATGGGGCTGCAGCCACGCCTCGGCCCCCTGCTGCCCGACCGGCTGCGCATGGACATCATGGATCCAGCCAAGCAGTGGCAACGCCATGGGACACCTCATGGCGGTCGTCATGGTTTTTAGCTGCCACGCGCCAGCAGCATCGCCTTGATCTGGCCGATGGCGCGCATCGGGTTGAGCCCCTTGGGACACACCCAGGTGCAGTTGGCGATCTGTCGGCACCGGAACACGCTGAAGGGGTCGTCGAGCTCGGCCAGCCGCTCGTCGGTGGCGGTATCACGGCTGTCGATCAGGAAGCGGTAGGCCTGGATCAGGCCGGCCGGGCCGATGTACTTGTCCGGGTTCCACCACCAGGAGGGGCAGGCCGAGCTGCAGCAGGCGCACAGGATGCATTCGTAGAGGCCATCGAGCTTCTCGCGTTCCGCCGGGCTCTGGCGTCGCTCGGTGGCGGTGGGCGGCTGGTCGTTGATCAGCCAGGGGCGGATCTTCTCGAACTGGCGAAAGAACAGCGTCTGATCGACGACCAGGTCGCGGATCACCGGCATGCCGGGAAGCGGACGCAGGGTCAGGGTATCGCCGCTGCCCAGCACCTCCTCCACCGGCGTGATGCAGGCCAGGCCATTCTTGCCATTGATGTTCATGCCATCGGAGCCGCACACCCCCTCACGGCAGGAACGCCGATAGGCCAGGGTGGCATCCTGCTGCTTCAGATGTTCGAGGACGTCGAGCACCATCGCCTTGCGGAAACGCTCCTCCACGTCCAGCGTCTCGAGGCGTGGCCGGTCATCCTCATCGGGATGGTAGCGATAGAGCCGTACCTTGATCATGGGTATCTCCTCGCCGGGCCATGGCGTGCCATGGGCCATATGCCGCCACCTTTGCGTTTCGCGTCACTCCCGCCAGTAGTCATTGGCCGCGGCGACGGTCTGGAAGTGGGTGGCGATGACGTGGGAGGCCGCGATCAGGCTGTCGGGCTCCTCCGCGTATTCGGGTCGCTGCGCCTTGCGCACCTCGGCATCCGGCTGGGTGGTGCCCACCCCCTTCTGGGAGAGCGTCACCGCCAGGGCGAAGCCCTCCTGGGGCGTGTCGGTCATCAGGCTCGGCAGCCAGGTATCGTCCGAATCCATGGCTTCATGGTCATCGGCCAGGGCGGCACTGCCCAGCAGCAGCGAGACGGCCAACATCAGGGCGCCTGCGACCTTGCCGGGCGAAAGTGATACTCGATAATGCGTCGACATGATGGCCTCCTGCATTGCGCTGTAGCGCGGGCCTGCAGGGCCCGCCAATAAGATGCATTAATAATACTTATTCAAGATTAGCCAAGGGCGCAGCGGCGTCAAGGCGGTCCCGGCTGGCCCCGCCCCATGTCGCTACGCCTCGGCGGGCGCCCTGCGGGCCCAGCCCCAGTCGTCGAACAGCACGTAGAGCGCTGGGATCACCAGCAGCACCAGCAGGGTGGCGCTGAGCAGGCCGAACACCACGGCGATTACCAGCGGCTTGATGGCATCCGCCTGGCTGCTGGTCTCGGCCAGCAGCGGCGCCAGGCCCGCGATAGTCGTGGTGGAAGAGATCAGGATGGCACGCAGCCGGTCGCGGCAGGCCTGACCGGCGGCCGCTGCCGCGTCCAGGCCCCGCTCGCGGTGCGTCTTGATGAAGTGGATCAGCAGGATGGCATTATTGACCACGATGCCGGCCAGCGAGGCGGCGCCGATCAGCGAGGGCATGGAGAGGTAGTAGCCCATGATCACGTGCCCCCAGATGGCGCCGATGAAGGCCAGCGGGATCGAGAGCATGACGATCAGCGGCTCCACGTAGCTGCGGAACTGGAAGGAGAGGATCACGAAGATCCCCACCAGGCCGATCAGCAGGCCGCGGGCGATGGAGCCGCCGGTCTCGGCGGAGCTGGCCACCTGCCCCTCGAAGGTGACCGCCACCTCGGGATGGCGCGCCTCGAAGTCGGCCAGCCAGCCGCTGCCGACGAGGTCGTCGACGATGGCCTGGCCGCTGGCCTGGCGGGCATCCACGTTGGCCTCCACGGTGACGGTGCGCCACCCTTCGATGCGGCTGATGCGCGCCCACTCGCGGCGCTCGGCCACCTCGGTCACCACCGAGAGCGGCACCCGGCTGCCGTCGGGAAGCATCAGGGTCTGGTCGGCCAGGTCGTCGAGACCGTCGCGGTCGGCCTCGGCCTGGCGCACCAGCACCTCGATCTCCTGCTCACCGATGCGCTGGGTATCGGCGATCTCGCCGAGCAGGCCGGCACGCAGCTGACTCGCCACCTCCTCGGCGGTGAGGCCCAGGCCGTGGGCGCCCGATGCCAGGAAGTAGGCGCGCTGGGGCTTGCCCAGGCGCTGGTCATCCATGACGTTGTAGACCGCCGAATAGCCTTCGAGCCGCGTGGTCAGCTCGAGCGCCGCCGCCTTCATGGCCTCGAGATCCTCGCCGGTCAGGCGCACCTCCACGGGCACCCCGGCGGGGCCGAAGCCCGGTTCCTGGATGATCAGGCGCTGCACCCCCGCGATCTCGCCGATCGCCTCACGCCAATCGGCGGTCAGCGCATCCAGGGTCAGGGTGCGCCGCTCGGCGGTGAGCAGGTCGACGCTGACCGTGGCCACGTGGGGACCGGCCTCCCGGGCGCTGAGATTGTGGTTGAAGCGCACCTGGATCGCCTCGACCAGCGCCGCGCCTTCGGGCTGCCCGGGCGAATGGCGTGCATCGAGCTCGCCCATGGCCGCCTCGACCCGCTCGGCCACCGCCTCGGTGCGCTCGAGCGGCGTGCCCTGGGGCATCAGGATGCGTGCCTCCAGGACGTCACCGTCGATATCGGGCATCGCCTCGCTGCCGACGTGACCACCGGCCATAAAGCCGACAGACGCTAATAGCAGGGTAACTACGAGCCCCAATACCGCATGACGGAAACGGATCGCCCGGTCGGCCAGCCGCCCCACACCCTCGCGGAAGCGCTCGAAGCCGCGGTCGAAGGCGCTGCGAAAGCGGGAATCATGGCCCTGCTGCAGGTGCGTCACACTGCCCTTGAGATGGTGGGGCAGGATCCAGAACGCCTCGACGAGGCTCGCCGCCAGGGCGGCGATCAGCACCACCGGCAGCACCTCCAGTACCGCGCCCAGCTCGCCGGCCAGGAAGGAGAGCGGCACGAAGACCGAGGCGGTGGTCAGAAACGACGACAGCACGCCGGGCAGCACCTGACGGGTCCCCGCCACCACCGCCTCCAGCGGCGTGGCACCCTCCCTGGCGTGGACGGCAATGTTGTCGGTGATCACGATGGCGTCGTCCATGACGATGCCGATGGCCATCAACAGTGCCACCAGGGTGATCATGTTCAGGGAGAGGCCGGCGAGCCCCATCACCAGGAAGGCCCCCATGAAGGCCGCGGGCAGCCCCAGCACCGCCCACAGCGCCAGGCGCGGGCGGAAGAACAGGCTCATCACCAGCACCACCAGCGCCAGCCCCATGACGCCGTTGCCCACCAGCATCTGCAGGCGGTCGCGGACGATGCGGGTCATGTCCTGGGTCAGGTTCAGCGTGATGCCACCATCGAAGCGGCGGTGCTCCGCCGCGATCAGCCTCTCGAGGCGCTCCTTCACCGCCAGGGCGTCGTCGCGCAGGCTCTTGCTCACCTCCAGCACCACCGCCGGTTCGCCGTTGAAGCGAATCTTCTCCTCCTCGCGTTCGCCGGACTCGGTCAGGCTGGCGATGTCGCCCAGGGTGAGCTCACCGCCGGCCGGATCGGACATCACCACCAGGCGCGAAAGCTCGGCAAGCGAGCGGCGCTGGTCGGTGAAGCGCAGCAGGATATCCTGCTCGGGGGTTTCCAGGGTGCCCAGCGGCAGGTCCAGGCTCTGGGCCGAGATCCGTCGCGCCAGCTCGTGGGCCGAGAGGCCGTGCTGGCCGAGCATCTCGCCGGGCACCTCCACCTGCCACTGGCGCTGGGACATGCCGTGGATCGCCACGTCCGCCACGCCGGGCAGCGCCATGATGCGCTCCTCCAGGCGCAGGGCGTACTCATCGAGCTGGCCGGCGGGCATGTCGGATGACAACGCGACCGCCGCCACCAGGTCGCTGCGGTGCAGCTCGCGCACCACCGGTGGGTCGGCCCGGGCTGGAAACTCGCTGATGGCACCGACCTCGGTGTCGATCTCGCCGAGAAAGCGCAGGGGATCGCCGCCGGCCTGCATGGTGGCGGTGGCGCTGGCCAGGTTGTCCTGGGCCACGCAGACGAACTCGTCGAGGAACTCCACCCCCTTCACCGCCTCATGCAGGCGGCGGCACACGGCGTCCTCCACGTCAGCGGCGCTGGCCCCGCGATAGACCACCTCGACGCTCACCTCCCCCGGGCGGTAGTCGGGGAAGGTCTCGCGCTTGAGCGACGGGGCGGTGAAGAGCCCGGCGGCGAGCAGCAGCACCAGCAGCAGGTTGGCGGCGGTGGGGTGGGCGGCGAACCAGCGGATCATGGCTGGGCCTGCTCGGCGATACTCGCCTCTAGGGCCTCGTCGCGACGTGGGGCGAGGGCCATCCCGGCGATCGCCGCGGGCAGGTCATCGACCACCACCCTCTCGCCCGGGGCAAGGCCGGTCGCGATCACCGCCAGGTTGCCCTGCTCGAAGGCCACGCTCACCGCACGCCGTTCGAGGCGCGCCTCGGCGTCCACCAGCCACACCTCACCCTGATGCACCGCACTGGCCGGTATCACCAGCCGAGGCTCAGGGCTGGGCGCGGACAGCCGCGTACGCACGTACATGTCGCGCTGCAGCGGAGGGCGATCCGGCGGCCGAGCATCGCGGTAGGGATGATCGACCCGCACCACCACGCGTACCGTACGGGTGGCAGGATCCAGCCCGCTGGCCACGCGCACCAGTTCCCCCGACCAGCCCACGCCCTCGGCGCCGGCCAGGAAGAGTTCGGCCTGCACCGCCGAGAAGTCCAGTCGCTCGTCCAGGTCCAGCCCCTGGCCGACGGGTTCATCGGGCAGGATCGCGGCCATCAGGCGACGCATCATGGCGATGGGAATATGCGCCTCCACCTCGGCGGCGGCCAGGCTCTCGGCCTGGAACAGCCGCTGCCCGGTGCCGACGAACTGGTGCAGCTCCACCTCCACCTCGGCCAGGCGCAGGTCATAGGGCGCCTCGAAGCGAGTGTCGGCCAGGTCCTGCCGGGCCTGGGCCAGGCGCACCGCGGCGCGCTCACGCTGCGCCTCGAGCACCTCGCGCCGTGCGGGCAAGAGCGCCAGGCTGTTCTCCAGGGAAGCCACCGCCTGGCGCTGGCCCAGGGTGCTACGGCGCTGCTCGTCGCGTCGTGAGCTGGAGACCGAGCCGCTGGCCGCCAGGCGCTCGATGCGCGCCAGCTCCTGCTCGGCCAGGGCGAGCGCCTGCTGTTCCAGCGCCAGCAGGCGGCGGGTGTTCTCCTCCTCGGCCTCGAGCTGGGCCAGCTCGCCGGCCAGGCTGGCCAGTTCCGCCTCGGCCTCGGCAATGGCCAGCTCATAGCGGCTGGGATCCAGTGCCACCAGCAGGGTGCCCTCGGGCAGCAGGGTGCCGCTCTCCAGTTCCGGATGGCGCTCGACGACGCGCCCCGCCACGTTGGCCGTCGCCTGCCAGGTCTCGGCGGGACGCGCCACGCCGTGGCCGCGCGCTTCCAGGCGCACGTCCAGGGGGCGGACCTCGACGATCCTGACCGGGGTGGCGGAGGCCGCCGCCTCCTGGCGTTCGGGGGCCTGCCGGTTGGCCACGAAGACGACCAGCAACGCCACGCCCATGACGACGCCGATCAGCACCGCCAGCCCCCGCCCCAGCCGCCGTATCGAGGGCCTCATGGATCACCTCCCGCATCCGCGCGAATGCCGTGTCGGTAGAGCTCGAAGGCCGCCGGCGCCCGGTCGACGATGCCTGCCACGTCGTCGGCGATCAGCGACTGCAGCACCAGTCCCTGGACGCAGCCGATGAACTGGGTCGCCGCCGCATCCAGGTCGAGCCCGGGGCGCAGCTTCCCTCGACGCCGGGCCTCCTCGAGCAGGCCCAGCAGGCGCCGGCGATAGCGTTCCAGCAGTTCGCGCACCAGTCGACTGGCGGCCGTGGGCCGCGGGTGCTGCAGCTGGCCCATCAGCAGCCGCGGCACCCCCGGGTGCTCGGCGATGAAGGCCACGTGGGCGAGGAACATCGCCTCCAGGGCAAGCAGGGGGTCCTCGACGCCCTCGGCGGCGGCGGCGATCCTCGCCATCACCCGCTCGGCGACCCAGGCCACCGCCGCCTCCCAGATGGCCTCCTTGCTGGCGAAGTGGCGAAACAGCGCCCCCTGGGTGACGCCCATGCGTCGGGCGATACGCCCGGTGGTCAGGGTGGCGGGTTCCTCACGGCCGCATAGCTCGATGACGGCCTCCACGGTGCGCTCCCGACGCTCGTCGGCGGGGAGATGCTGGCGCTGCGACATGCTCGAGCCTCAAAAGATAGTAATCAGTTACTATCTAGCACGGGGTCGATGCCTCCGCCAGCGGAAAGCCGCCGCGGGATGACCTCGATCAAAGGGCAGTGGAAAGGCTCAGCCCCCCGGTTTCAGCCCCAGTCGCCTGGCCAGCTTGTGCAGGTTGGAGGGGTCCAGCGCCAGGCGCCGAGCCGCTGCCGCCCAGCGGCCGTCGCAGGCCTCCAGCGCCTCGCGGATCGCCCGGCGCTGGGCCCGTTCCACGCTCTCGCGCAGGCTCGATGCGGCGACCTCAGCGGCGTGCTCCGACGCTTCCGGTGCTCCGCCGCCTCCCCCCTCGGGGACGGGCAGGTCGAGCCAGGCCGGCGCCAGGGTGATGATCTCGTCGCGCCGCGCGCCGTGGCTCAGGGCCTTGATCGCCGCGCGGCTGATCACATGCTCCAGTTCGCGCACGTTGCCCGGCCAGGCATAGGCCAGCAGCATCTCCTCGGCGTCCGGCGAGAGGCGCAGGCTGCGCACCCCGAGCCGGGTGCGGTTGATCTCCAGGAAGTGGCCGGCCAGTACCAGCACGTCGCTGCCCCGCTCGCGCAGCGGCGGAATGGCCACCGGATAGACCGACAGGCGGTGATAGAGGTCGGCGCGGAAGCTGCCGTCGCGTACCGACTCGGCCAGTTGCCGGTTGGTGGCGGCGATGATGCGCACGTCGACACGCCGCGGGACATCCTCGCCCAGGCGCTGCACCTCGCCCTCCTGCAGGGCGCGCAGCAGCTTGGCCTGGACCGGCAGCGACAGCTCGCCCACCTCGTCGAGCAGCAGGGTGCCACCGTCGGCGGCCTCGAAGCGCCCGGCGCGCTCGGCGGTGGCGCCGGAGAAGGCCCCCTTCACATGGCCGAACAGCTCGCTCTCGGCCAGCGACTCGGGCAGGGCGGCGCAGTTGACCTGCACCAGCGGCGCGGCGTGTCGAGTGGAGCGACGGTGGAGACGGCGGGCAAAGAGTTCCTTGCCCACCCCGGTCTCGCCACTGAGCAGCACCGGCAGGTCCACTCCCGCCACCACATCGAGCTCGCGCAGCAGCCGCTGGAGTTCCGCGCTGTGGCCGAGGATATCGCGCGCCTCGGGGGCCGCCAGCGGCAGGCCGCTCTCCTGCTGGGCCATGCGCAGGGCGCGCAGGTCACGCTCCAGGCGGCTGACCCGCACCGCCGCCTCGACCAGCAGCGCATAGCGTTCCAGGGCCGCCCGGTCGGCGGCATCGAAGGTCCCCGCCTCCAGCGCATCCAGGGTCAGTGCCCCCCAGGGCTCGCCCTCCACGTGCAGGCTGATACCCATGCAGTCGTGGACATGCAGCGGCTGGCCGGGCTGCTGCTCCACCAGGCCATCGTAGGGGTCGGGCAGGCTGGCATCGGGCGGGAAGAGGGTGGTGCGCCGACTGGCGAGGATGGTGGCGAGGCGGGGATGCTGGGCCACCTCGAAGCGCCGTCCCAGCGCCTCGCGCACCAGGCCGTCCACGGCCAGCGGCACCAGGCTGCCCTCCTCCCGGCGCAGCAGGCAGACGGCGCCGCAGCGAAAGCCTTCGCGCAGGGTGCGTACCAGGCGCTGCAGGCGCACCGCGCTGGGCAGGTCGGCGACCAGGTCCGCCAGCAGGGTCTCGTCGAGCATGGTGACATTCACCTTCAAGGGTTCTATCTACCCTAATCGATTCGGGTATTTTTCACCATCATGGCCGCAAGGCCCCATAAAACAGGCCGCTGGAAACTGGCACGCCGCTTGCTCCATGTAGACCGTCACCTCTCTGACCAAGGAGCTCCTGCCATGAGCCTGATCGAACAGACCGTCGGCCGCACCGCCCTGACCCTGCCCGGCGCCACCCGGGTGTTTCGCGACCACAATATCGACTTCTGCTGCGGTGGTCGCATCAGCCTGCGCGAGGCCGCCGAGCGCATCGGCCTGGCCCCCGAGGCGCTGGTGGACGCGCTCGAGGCGTTGCCGTCCGGGGCCAGCGACGAGCGCGACTGGCAGTCGGCCAGCAACGACGAGCTGATCGACCATATCCTCACCCGCTACCACGACGTCCACCGCCAGCAGCTACCCGAACTGGTGCGCATGGCCCGTCGCGTCGAGCAGGTCCACGGCGAGCGTGACACCTGTCCCAACGGCCTGGCCGACCTGCTCACCACGATCTACCAGGAGATGGAGAGCCACATGCAGAAGGAGGAGCAGATCCTCTTCCCGATGCTGCGCCGGGGCATGGGCGCCCAGGCCCGGGGGCCCATCGCGGTGATGCGCCACGAGCACGATGACCACGGCGAACATCTCGAGCAGCTGGCGACGCTCACCGACGACATCACCCCGCCCAAGGGCGCCTGCACCACCTGGCGCGCCCTCTACACCGGGCTGCGTGAGTTCCGTGACGACCTGATGCAGCACATCCACCTGGAGAACAACCTGCTCTTCGAACGCGCCGGCTGAGCGCCAGGCGCACCCAACCGCGACGCGTCGCCATGCCGGTGGCGCGTCAGGGAGGCCACCATGAAAGCCATCGTTCTCGAACGCCTGCACGCCGACCACCATCGCTATGCGGCGCTGCTCTGCATCCTCGACCGCCAGCTGCATATCGCGGCCTGCGACGAGCTCCCCGACTACCGACTGCTGGCCAGGCTATGCCACTACCTGACCCACCAGCCCGAGGAGTGGCACCATCCGGTAGAGGATGTCCTCTTCGCCCGTCTGGCCGGCTGCCATGCGCAGAGCGGCGAGCTGCTCGCGGTGCTCAGCGAGGAGCACCGGCGGATCACCCGCGATGGAAACGAACTCGAGGCGAGCTTCCGCCGCCAGGCGGATGAGGTGCCGGAGGATGAGCTCGACCCCGGCCGACTCAACCTGGCTCGCGCCTTCAGCGAGCTCTATCACCATCACCTGCACAGCGAGAACCGCCACCTCTATCCGCTCATCGAGCGCTGTATCCCCGCCGCCGAGTTGGATGAGATGTCGCCCCGCATCCCGCTTGCGAGCCCCGCCGAGGGCAGCCACGGCTTCCAGAAGCTATACCGGCAGATCGCCGATCACCACACCGGGCTGCGTCTGGGCCACAGTGAGCAGGCCGACTTCTGCCCGCTCTGCGACGCCAGGCCGGCGACCGCTTCCTGATTCGGCAATCTGCTGATTCCACGGTATCGGCCCCCATGGACATCCGCCCATGGGGCTCGTTGCATCGGCCTAGTCGCAACGGGTGCCGCGGTCGTAATGGAAGGTCATGAAGACGATGCCCGGCGTCATCACCAGCCGCCAGGCCAGCTCTACCTCGTCATCGAACTGCTCGTCGAAGGTGCGAACCGTGTCGATCAGGGTCTCGAGCCAGAGGTCATAGAGCGCCGGGGCGATGTCCAGGTGGGCGCGATCGTGGCTGATCGCCACCTGCTGCAGGTAGTAGTCGGCATGGCTCGACGCGTAGAACGCCAGCAGGTGATAGAAGGCCTTCTTGAGCATGGCCCGCTGGCGCGCCATGTCGGTATGGCGAAACTTCACCGCCACCTCCGGGGAGGCCGCAAGAAAGCGCTCGTAGAAGGCCTCGAAGAACGCCTGTCCCTCGACCTCCCCGCTCAGCACCCGCACGTAACTGGCATCGAACAGGCGTTCAATGTCCATGACCACCCCGCCTGGTGAGCAGGCCTGATCCAAGACTAGGCCAGACGCACGCGCAAGGCCTCGCCGGATGTCATCTTCATGCCCCCGCCATGACCTGCATCACGGCCAACGCGAATGCCGCCTCGCCATGACACCAGTCAAGGGCCCGGCTGGGATGGTCGACTAGCATGGTCGGGTTTTCATCGAGAGGAGTCTCGCCATGGAGCTCGTCTGCCCCGCCGGCAACCTGCCCGCCCTGAAGCGTGCCGTGGACGAGGGCGCCGATGCCGTCTACTTCGGCTTTCAGAACACCACCAACGCCCGTCAGTTCGCCGGCCTCAACTTCACCGACAGGCGCGCCCGGGAGGGCATCGACTACGCCCACGCCCGCGGCAAGCGGGTGTTCTGCGCCATCAACACCTATCCCCAGCCGGACGGCTGGGCGATGTGGACCCGCGCCGTGGACCAGGCCGCCGAGCTGGGCGTCGACGCCCTGATCATGGCCGACATGGGGCTGCTCGACTACGCCGCCCGCCGCCATCCGGACCTCGCCCGCCACCTCTCTGTGCAGGGCTCGGCGACGAGCCACGAGGCGCTGCGCTTCTACCACGAGCAGTTCGGCATCAGGCGCGCCGTGCTGCCCCGCGTGCTCTCCATCACCCAGGTACGCGACCTGGCGAAGCAGAGCCCGGTGGAGCTCGAAGTGTTCGCCTTCGGCAGCCTCTGCATCATGGCCGAGGGGCGCTGCTACCTGTCGTCCTACCTCACCGGCGAGTCCCCCAACACTCGCGGCGTCTGCTCGCCGGCGGCCCATGTGCGCTGGGAGGAGACCCCACGGGGCCTGGAGTCACGCCTCAACGGCGTGCTGATCGACCGCTACGCCGAGGGCGAGCGCGCCGGCTACCCGACCCTGTGCAAGGGGCGCTTCGAGGTGGGGGGCGAGACCTACCACGCCATCGAGGAGCCCACCAGCCTCAACACCCTGGAGCTGCTCCCGGAGCTTCGCGAGCTGGGCATCAGCGCGGTGAAGATCGAGGGCCGCCAGCGCAGCCCCGCCTACGTGTCGAAGGTCGCCGGCATCTGGCGCCAGGCGCTGGATCGTGTCGATCGGGCACCCGGGCACTTCCACCCCGACCCCACCTGGATGGCCGGTCTCGGCGAGCTCTCCGAGGGCGCCACCACCACCCTGGGTGCCTACGAGCGCCGCTGGAAATAGCGTCACCTCACAGGAGCCACCATGCCGACTTCCTCCTCTCCTTCGTCTTCCCTGCAGCTCGCCCTGGGCCCGGTGCTCTTCTACTGGACCCGCGAGCACTATGCTGACTTCTACCGCGAGGCCGCCGACTGGCCCGTCGAGTTCGTCACCCTGGGCGAGACGGTCTGCTCCCGGCGTCGCGACATGAAGCTCGACGACTGGCTGGGGCTGGGCCGCGAACTGGCCCAGAGCGGCAAGCGGGTCGTGCTGGCCAGCCAGACCCTGATCGAGTCCGAGGCGGACCTGCGCGACCTGCGCAAGCTGTGCGACAACGGCGAGTTCACCGTCGAGGCCAACGACCAGAGTGCGGTGCAGCGCCTCTCGGCGGCCGGAATGCCCTTCGTCGCCGGCGCGGCGCTGAACCTCTACAACCCCGCCACCCTGGCGGTGCTGGCCCGCGCGGGCATGCAAGGGTGGCAGGCCCCCGTGGAGATGTCGCGGAGTGACCTCGCCCGGCTGCTGGCCGACTGCCGCGAGCAGGGGATTGAGGCCCCCTGCGAGGTGTTCGCCTACGGCCACCTGCCGCTGGCCTGGTCGTCGCGCTGCTTCACCGCGCGGCGCCACCAGAAGCCCAAGGACCGCTGCCGGTTCGTCTGCCAGAAGTACCCCCAGGGCCTGGCGCTTCGCTCCCAGGAGTCGAGGGAGGTATTCACCCTCAACGGCATCCAGACCCTCTCCGGCGCCTGCCAGGACCTGCGCCACGAGGTGGGTGACATGGCCGGGATGGGCGTCGGGATCGCCCGGCTGAGCCCGCGGCCCGAGGGCATGGCCGAGGTGGTCAGCGCCTTCGATGCGGCCCGGCGCGGCGCGCTGCCCGCCCCCGACCCGCTGGCCCTGGTGGACGCCGAGGTCTGCGACGGCTACTGGCACGGGCGGCCCGGCATGGACAACACCCGCGGGGGGGCCGCGCCATGATCGGGCCGCTCCTGCGCCTGGAGCCGGCCGAGGCAACCGACATCCGCCTGCCGGTGGCGAGCCTGACCGCGTCGAGCATGGCGGACTTCCCGGGCCGGCGCGCCGCCGTGATCCATCTCCAGGGCTGTCCCCTGCAGTGCGGCTACTGCGAGGTCAGCGAGATGGCCAGTCCCCGCCGCGGCGAGCCCGGCGAGTGGGAGGCGATGCGCGCCTTCCTGGAGGCCCGGCCCGACGGGCTGGATGCGGTGGTGTTCAGCGGCGGCGAGCCCAGCCTGCATGCCGACCTCCCCCGCGCCCTCGGACAGGCGCGCGAGATGGGACTGGCCGTGGGCCTGCATACTGCTGGCCCCTACCCGGAGCGCCTGGCCGCCCTGCTGCCGCAATTGGACTGGGTGGCCCTGGACGTCAAGGGCCGCGGGCGGGACTTCGACCGGGTCTGCGGTCGCCGCGGCATCTGGCAGCAGCATGCCCGCAGCCTCTCGCTGCTGCTGGAGGGCGACACTCCCTTCGAGTGCCGCACCACGGTGCACTGGCGGGACTTCGCCCTGGAGGACCTGGAGCGTCTGGCCATGACGCTGGCCGACTGCGGCGTGCATCGCTATGCCCTGCAGGTGGCCCGCGTGGAGCGCTGCCGCGACCCCGACTACTGCCTGCCGGTGGCCGGCGCCCCGTCCCGTGAGGCCCTGGAGGCGCTGGTGCGACGGCTAGACTGCCATTTCGATCACTTCGAATTGCGTGGGTAAGTACTGGATAACGTTCAACATCACCAAAGGCCACACACATTTATTAGCCTTAACGGTAATGGAAATTGTGATGGTGATAGCACGCTTCAACTTACTCATTGGCAAACCTCCAGAACGAGCTTCTGCCGTTGACGAGCTAGACCACCACCACCTACAATACATTCGACCAAGAAAGTCTTGAGAGTGATGGAGGGCTAGACCAAGGACACCCTTGGATTTGCTCTTACAATACTATCAAGCACGGGGCGCTCTTCATGAGCGCCCTTTTTTGTGTCTTCCCTTTAGCTTCTTACCCGCACTTGGACCAGCCGCACCCGGAGTAGCAGGTGGGGCAGCCGTCCATCATGATCAGCTCGCCGTTGCACTCGGGGCAGTGGCCCACCACGGTGGGGCCATCACCCTTGGCACGGGAGGCCTCCTGGGCCTTGCGCTCGGCCTGCTCGATCTCCTCCGCAGTGGGCGGCTGCCAGGGATGGCCGCTGGCCAGGCGCTGGGCATAGCGGCTGACCAGTTCCTCCACCGGCACCTGGTTGCCGTCCTGGTCGAGGAAGCCTCGGCGAAAGAGGATCTGCTGGATCGACCAGGCGATGGCCGCGACCTCGGAGTCATGGAACATCGGCTTGCCCCAGCGATTCATGCCGCAGCGCACCAGCCCCTTGTCCCAGGCCACCTTGCGCAGGTCGGCCACCGCCTGGGTGACGTAGCCGCCGCGGGCGGCCAGCGACAGGCTGCGCATGGTGGCGGTGATCCACTGGTGTTCGCTGGAGAGCTGGCCGGAGGGAAAGAAGAACTCCACCGGGCGCTCGATCACCACCCGCTTGCCGTTGAGCACGCCCTCCACCGGCATGAACGAGACCAGCAGGTAGACCTTCTTGCGCCCCTCGGCGCCGACGTAGGAGATCTTCTCCGACACGGCCTCCAGGGTGCCCTCGGGGCGCGAGGGGATGCGCACCGTGAGCGGGTTCTCCTCGGCCAAGGGCGGTTCTTCCACCGCCTTCTTGACGCTGTAGGACACGATCTTGGAATTGATCTCGACGGCCATCAGGGGGCTCCTCCGGAAAGTTGGTGGTTGACGCTGGGCATCAGGCAGATCGGCTTACCACTTGCCATAGGTGCCTTCCTTCAGCGCGTCGTAGAGGTTCGCCGCGTTGTGCTCCTCGCCGTCGTAGATGACCTTCTCGTCGCCGGCCAGCTCCACGGTCTCGCCGTTCTCCAGCTCAAAGACGTAGGTGGTGTTCTTGAGGTCGTCCTCGCGCACCAGCACGCCCTGGAAGGCCTCCGGGTTGAAGCGGAAGGTGGTGCAGCCCTTGAGCTTGCTGGCATAGGCGTCCAGGTAGAGGTCCTTGAACGCCTCGAAGGGGAACTCGGTGGGCACGTTGACCGTCTTGGAGATGGCCGAGTCGACCCACACCTGGGCCGCCGCCTGCACCGCCACGTGCTGCTTGGGGCTCACCGCGTCGGCGGTGATGAAGTAGTCGGGCAGGTCGCTCTCCACGGCGTCGGCGGCGATGAAGTGGCGATAGGCGGCCAGCTCGAAGGAGACCACCTCGACCTGCTCCTTGGTCTTCTTGCCCGACTGGATGACATTGCGGAAGTAGCGGTGCGAGAAGGAGGGTTCGATGCCGTTGGAGGCGTTGTTGCCCAGCGACAGCGAGATGGTGCCGGTGGGCGCGATGGAGCTGTGGTGGGTGAAGCGCGCGCCGTGCTCGGCGAGTTGCGCGACCAGTTCCGGCTCCACCTCGGCGACCTTCTGCATGTAGCGGCTGTAGCGGGCGTGCAGGATGCGGCCGGGGACCTTGTCGCCCACCTCGTAGCCGTCCTGCTTGAGCTCGGGACGCTCGCGCATCATCCGCGGGGTGATCTCGTAGTCCTCGGCCAGGGCCGGCGCCACGCCCTTCTCGCGGGAGAGTTCGAGCGCCTGCTTCCAGCCCTCCAGGGCCAGGTTGCGGCTTACCTCCTCGGTGAAGGCCAGCGACTCGGGGGAGCCGTAGGGGATCTTGAGCATGGTCAGGGTGGAGCCCAGGCCCAGGAAGCCCATGCCGTGGCGGCGCTTGGCCTCGATCTCCTTGCGCTGCCCTTCCAGGGGCAGGCCGCTGATCTCCACCACGTTGTCGAGCATGCGGGTGAAGATCGCCACCACCTGGCGGTAGCGCTCCCAGTCGAAGCGGGGCTTCCTGCCGAAGGGGTCGATGACGAAGCGGGTCAGGTTCACCGAGCCGAGCAGGCAGGCGCCCTCCGGCGGCAGCGGCTGCTCGCCGCAGGGGTTGGTGGCGCGGATCTCCTCGCAGAACCAGTTGTTGTTCATGCGGTTGACCTGGTCGATCAGGATGAAGCCCGGCTCGGCGAAGTCGTAGGTCGAGGCCATGATGGTGTCCCACAGCTCGCGGGCCTTGATCACCTCGACGATGCGGCAGGCCACGCGCCCCTCGGCGTCGACGGTATAGCCCTCCTCGATCACCGGCCAGTCGCGGTAGATCAGCTCGCCCTCCTCGACATCGTCCTTCTCGCCCTCGTGGAGCGGGAAGGCCAGCGGCCAGTCGGCGTCCTGTTTCACCGCTTCCATGAACTCGTCGGTGATCAGCAGGCTGAGGTTGAACTGGCGCAGGCGGCCCGCCTCGCGCTTGGCCTCGATGAACTGACGGACGTCGGGATGGCCGACGTCGAAGGTGCCCATCTGGGCGCCGCGGCGCCCGCCCGCCGAGGCCACCGTGAAACACATCTTGTCGTAGATATCCATGAACGCCAGCGGGCCGTTGGTGCCGGCGCCGGCGCCGAACACGAAGGCCCCCTTGTGGCGCAGGGTGGAGAACTCGTAGCCGATGCCGCAGCCCGCCTTGAGGGTCATGCCGGCATCCACCACCGAGTCGAGGATGTCGTGCATGGAGTCGCGGATGGTGCGCGAGACGGTGCAGTTGATCAGGCTCACCGCCGGCTTATAGGCCTCGGCGCCGGCATTGGACATGATCCGCCCCGCCGGGATGGCCCCGTTCTCCAGCGCCCAGCGGAATCGGGGCAGCCACTCCTCCGCCTTGTCGCCCTCCACGGCCGCCAGGGCCCGTGCCACGCGATCCCAGGTGGCGGTGACGTCCTTGTCCACGGGGTGGCCGTGACGGTCCTTGAGGCGGTACTTGGCATCCCAGATGTCGCGGGAGGGCAACTGCAGGGGCACCTCATTGGAGGTCTTGACGGCCTTGGCGGATGTGCTCATGCGGGGGTCTCCAGAGCGGTGTCTCGTTGTCGGTGTAACGCTTTCGGTCTTCGGATGCCGCGGGCGGCGGGTCAGTGATCGCGGGCCGCGAGGCGCTCCAGGCGGTGGAGCCAGTCGCCGAGGCGGCCCTGGGCCAGGCCCTCCTCGCGTCCGTCGAGGAGGTTCTTGACCATCAGGCCCAGCTCGGTGTCGCCCTCGATCAGCAGGCGACGCTGGAAGAACAGGCTGTCGGGATCCTCGCGCCGGGTGGCCAGGCAGAGGAACTCGCGCCAGCCGCCACGGATGGTGGCCTCGCCTGGCGCGTGGCAAAGCACCAGG
Organism: Halomonas rhizosphaerae; assembly: GCF_030010555.1. Taxonomy (GTDB): domain Bacteria; phylum Pseudomonadota; class Gammaproteobacteria; order Pseudomonadales; family Halomonadaceae; genus Halomonas; species Halomonas rhizosphaerae. Next base: position 64,377 of record NZ_JASCQP010000038.1, on the reverse strand, counting down.
CGCTGCGCCTCGAGACTCAGTGTCAGCGTCACGCCGAGATCGTCGATGGCCAGGCTGATCCGGCGCCCCTCCAGGGCATCGAACTCGCCCTCCGCCAGCGGCTCGGCGAAGGTGCGGTTGAGCACCGGCTCCACCAGTCGGCGCTTGGCGGCCAGGGGCACACAGGGGTCCAGGGTGCGGATCAGACGGCTCGGGACGGGCGGGCGCGGAAGCGACAGGGACGGTAGGGGCAGGGACATGGGAGTTCTCCTGATGACGTCGACGCGGCTGGGCCGCCGAACCGCTCATCCTAGGGGCCATCTAAACCGCCTGCACTGACATGCGTCAAGCCGTCGCCAGCACCGTGGATCCCGATGGCTCAGTACCATATATAGACCACTGGCCGGACTCAAGCACAAGATGTGCAAGAACTGTCACCACCGCTCCAAGGCCGGCGCCGGACCCATGACGCCCCGCACCTTCCCCTTGCAGAACGCCGGCATGGCGGGCCGCCTCCAGGGGGCGCGCCCCCGTTCGCCCCATCGGCAGAGACAGCTTCGTTGAAACACCATCTATGAAGTTATTTTAATGCATTAATCTGGTGCATAGATTTCCGCGCTTTTGAAGGTATTTCGACTCAATAACCTACCTAATCGCCGCATAGCCCATGCATTTGCTGCATAATGGTGCATTGCCTTATAGTGCTGCCGACCCGTTTCGACCGCACAGGAATCTTCCCATGCCCTACGTCCACGACACCCTCGAGGCCCTGCGCAGGAGCAGCCCGGCCCAGACCGAGTTCTACCAGGCCGCAGAAGAAGTACTGGAATGCCTGCGCCCGCTCTTCGAGCGCAGCCCCCACTACCTCGACCACAGCATCATCGAGCGCATCGTCGAGCCGGAGCGCCAGATCATGTTCCGCGTCTGCTGGACCGACGACGCCGGCAAGGTGCAGGTCAACAAGGGCTACCGCGTCCAGTTCAACTCCGCCCTCGGCCCTTACAAGGGCGGGCTGCGTTTCCACCCCAGCGTCACCTCGGGCACCATCAAGTTCCTGGGCTTCGAACAGATCTTCAAGAACGCCCTGACCGGACTGCCCATCGGCGGCGGCAAGGGCGGCTCGGACTTCGAGCCCAAGGGCCGGTCGGACGGCGAGATCATGCGCTTCTGCCAGGCCTTCATGAGCGAGCTCTATCGCCACATCGGCCCGAACAGCGACGTGCCGGCCGGCGACATCGGCGTGGGGGCCCGCGAGATCGGCTTCCTCTACGGCCAGTACAAGCGCCTGACCGGCCGCTACGAGGGCGTGCTGACGGGCAAGAGCCTCAACTGGGGCGGCTCCATCGGGCGCAAGGAGGCCACCGGCTACGGCGCCGTCTACTTCGCCGAGAACATGCTCGAGGCACGCGGCGAGACCCTGGAAGGCAAGACCTGCCTGGTCTCCGGCGCGGGCAACGTGGCCATCTACACCATCGAGAAGCTCCATGAGCTCGGCGCGATCCCCGTCACCTGCTCCGATTCCCGGGGCACTATCCATCACGCCGGCGGCATCGACCTGGACCTGCTCAAGGAGCTCAAGGAGGTCAAGCGCGCCTCGCTGGAGGCCTACCTGGAGACGCACCCCGAGGCCCGCTACCTTCCGGCCGGCGACTACCCGGCCGACGGTCATGCGGTGTGGCGCCTCGAGGGCGACGTGGCCTTCCCTTGCGCGACGCAGAACGAGCTGACCGAGGCCGATGCCGAAGCCCTGCTGGGCAACGGCGTGACCTGCATCAGTGAGGGAGCCAACATGCCTTCCACCGCCGCGGCCGTGGATCGCTTCCTGGCCGCGAAGGTCGCCTACGGGCCCGGCAAGGCGGCCAATGCCGGCGGCGTGGCCACCAGCCAGCTGGAGATGGCCCAGAACAGCAGCATGGAGCAGTGGCCGCTGGAGAAGGTCGACGCCAGGCTCAAGGAGATCATGGCCAACATCCACCGCCAGTGCGCCGAGACCGCCGCCGAGTTCGACGAGCCCACCAACCTGGTACTGGGCGCCAACATCGCCGGCTTCCGCAGGGTGGCCGATGCCATGATCGAGCAGGGCGTCGTCTGAGCCCAGCCCGTTCGGTTTCCATCGAATGCATCACGGCGCCCCACGGGGCGCCGTGTCGTGTCGGCAAGTAATCGAGGATCAGACGGTGCGCGAGTAGCGCCCCGGGCCGTGACTCAGGTAGGCATCGAAGGCCATGGCGGCGTTGCGCATCATCAGCCGCCCGGCCGGCAGCACCTCGATGCTCCCCTCATCGATCGCCAGCAGGCCGTCGTCCGCCATCTCCTCCAGCTCGGCGAGCGCGTCGGCGAAATGGTCGCGAAAGTCGATGTCGTGGTCCGCCTCGATCGCGGCGAAGTCGATGCGGCCATGGCACATCAGGGCGTTGATCACATCACGTCGCAGCAGATCATCGGCGTTCAGGCGGTAACCGCGCATCACCGGCAGCCGTCCCGCCTCGAGGCGCGCCTGGTACTGGGCGGTCTCCTTGACGTTCTGGCTGTAGCTGTCGCCCACCTTGCCGATGGCGGTATTCCCCAGGCCGATCAGGTCGCAGTCGGCATGGGTCGAGTAGCCCTGGAAGTTGCGCTGCAGGGTGCCGTTCTCCTTCGCCAGCGAGAGCTCGTCCTCGGGCAGGGCGAAATGGTCCATGCCGATATAGACATAGCCGGCCTCGGTGAGCCGACGGATGGTCAGCTCCAGCAGCTCGATCTTGCGCTCCGGCGGCGGCATGTCCTCGGGGCGGATCAGGCGCTGGGCCTTGAACAGCTCCGGCAGATGGGCGTAGCTGTAGGCGGCGATGCGGTCGGGACGCAGGGCGATGATCTTGTCCAGGGTGGCATCGAAGCTCGCCACGGTCTGCAGCGGCAGGCCGTAGATCAGGTCGACGCTCACCGACTGGAAGCCGGCCTCGCGGGCCGCGGCCACCAGCTCCACCACCTGGGCCTCGCTCTGGATGCGGTTGACCGCCTCCTGGACCCTGGCATCGAAGTCCTGTACGCCGAAGCTCAGGCGGTTGAACCCCAGGGCATGGAGCTCGTGGATCTGCTCGGGGGTGACGGTGCGGGGATCCACCTCCAGGGAAAACTCCCGCGCCTCGGGCTCGGCGAAGTGGAAGGCATCATCCAGCGCCGCCATCAGCTCGCCGAGCTGGTCGTTGCTCAGGTAGGTAGGGGTGCCACCCCCCAGGTGCAGCTGGGTCATGCGCCGCGAATCGTCGAACAGCGCCCCCTGGAGTTCGACCTCGCGCTTGAGCCAGGCGAGGTACTCCGCGGCGCGCTCGCGGTTGTGGGTGATGATCTTGTTGCAGGCGCAGTAGTAGCAGAGGCTCTCGCAGAACGGGATGTGCACGTAGGCCGACAGCGGCTTGGGCGTCGCAGCCCGGTTGCTGCGCTCGGCGGCGGCACGATAGTCGTCCTCGGCGAAGGCCGCCTGGAACTGCGGCGCCGTGGGATAGGAGGTGTAGCGCGGCCCCGGGCGGTCGTACTTCTCGACCAGGGGGCGGATGAACGGCAGCGTGTCTTGCATGATCGAATCGAGCCTCTGGAACCGTAAGGCGGCGGCCGGGGCCGCCACCGCATGGGCGAAGTATGCCAGCCAAGACCGGGCGCGTCGGTACCCTTCAAGGGGTAGCTGACCCAGATCAAGCAGAGGTAGACGGCACCGTGGCGACGGCCGTCCCCCGGCGGCGCCAGTGCACCAGGCGCCACGCCACCAGCAGCCAGGCCAGGCTCCAGGCACCGGCGGCGCCCCAAAGTGCCGTGAGGCCGGCCAGGGGCAGCGCGAGTCGCAGCCCCGCCGCCAGGGTGAAGAGCAGGGCCAGGGGCGTCAGCCACCGCTCCTCCCCGGGGCGACCCCTGGCCCTCAGGATCGCCTGGCGCAGCATGATGCCGCTGGCCAGGGTGCCGAGCGCCCCCACGGTCATCGCGTGGAGCCGGCCCGCCGGCGAGCCCCCCGCCAGGAGATCGCCCGCCACCAGCAGGGCCCCCACGCCCAGCCAGGCATAGCCGAGCAGCAGGCCGAGCAGGTCCGGTCGATCCCGGAGCCTCCAGGGCGACCAGCGCCAGAGTCGCACCAGGATCACCATCCCGGCCAGCGCCAGCAACACGCCGGCCAGCGGCCAAAGCGGCGGCCAGATCGCCAGCAGCCCGGCAGCGCCCAGCAGGCCAATCAGGGTCGCCTCGATCCGCGGCTGGACACCGGCCCCTGCCACCCGGTCGCGCGCCATCAGGTGCCCGTTCACCGCCGGGGCGATCACCCGTCCGCCCATGAAGGCCATCAGCAGCAGCAGCCAGAGCACCCCCTGGTGGAGAAGGGGCGAGAGCAGACCCGGGAAGGCCGGACGCGCCGCCAGGCTGGCCACCGCCAGCAGGCAGAGCAGCCCGAGCAGCGGCGAGAGCAGGCGATTGCGCCACTTCTTGGCCGCCAGGAAGCGCGACACCAGCCGGGCGGCGAGCAGCAGGGCGAAGGCGGCATCGGCCAGCAGCAGGGGCCAGGCCGGGTAGCCCGCCAGACCACCGAGCCGCCCGACCAGCCACAACCCCGCCAGGAGCGACAACCGGCGGGGCGGCAGCGGCCCCAGCAGGTAACCCGCAATCACCGCCAGGGCGAAGCCGAACAGCAGTTCGCGACCATGGGCTGCCGGCGTCGCCAGCGCCGGCAGTCCACCGAACATCGCCGCCAGCGACAGCGGCACCGCCAGGGCCGCATAAAGGGCGGCGAGCGGAAAGAACAGCGACCAGGCGGGACGCCGGTCGGCGCGGCGGGTGTGGTCGGTTTGACCTGTGTCATTGGCAACGAACCATAACATGCATATAAATTACATCTTAGGGGTAACCATGCCAATCGTGCGCCAACGGTCACCACGCGACCGAATGCCACAGTCGCGAATCAAACCTAACAGGCATGATGTTAGAATCGCCCGTTTTCTCACCACGCCTTGCGAGGCGTTCGACGCGCCGGGACACCCATGCATCTGACCCGATTCACCGACTATTCACTGCGCGTGCTGATCTACCTGGCCGTAAAGGGCGAGCAGCGCTCGACCATCACCGAGATCGCCGAGCGCTTCGACATCTCCCGCAACCACCTTATGAAGGTGGTGCAGGACCTCAACCACCGCGGCTACATCACCTCCATCCGTGGCAAGAACGGCGGCCTGCTGCTCAAGCGCGCCCCGGAGACGATCCCGTTGGGCGAGCTGGTCCGCGACACCGAGCGTGACCTGCACCTGGTGGAGTGCTTCGGCGACGACAACGAGTGCGTGATCACCCCCGCCTGCCGGCTAAAGCCGATCCTGGCCGAGGCACTCGCCGCCTTTCTTGCCGTGCTCGACCATTACACCCTGGCCGACCTGCTCGGCCCACAGCGTCCCAGGCTGGTGCGGTTGCTGCAGCTCGACGACGCCCCGCCCGACGCCTGAGCCGCCCTGGCACCTCTGCATTAGCACCCTCTTTTACCTTTTGGGCCTCCGGGTCTAGGCTGAACATGACGCACGTCAAGCCTCGCCCGGGCGACGGCTGGCATCATGACCTCGATCGCCCGGTGCGGCCGTTGCCCGATCCGGGCTTTTTCAAGAACTTAAAGATGCATTTCGGAGGTATGTTATGAAGTCACTGCTCGTTGCCGCCCTGCTGGGCGGGGCCTTCCTGGCCATGGACGCCCAGGCTGCCGGTGACCCGGAGGCCGGTGAAGGCAAGATCGGCACCTGTGTGGCCTGCCACGGCAAAGACGGCATGGGCACCGCGCCGATCTATCCCAACCTGGCCGGCCAGTCCGCCGAATACCTGGTGAGCGCCATGAAGGCGTACCGCGACGGCCAGCGCGGCGGTGGCATGTCCGCGATCATGGCGCCCCAGGCCCAGGGCCTCTCCGATGAGGACATCGCCGACATGTCCGCCTACTACGCCAACCTCGAGCCCTGATCCCCTGGCCGGCCCGAGGGCCGGCCCCCTGAAGGCTGGCGGCCGGGGTGACGACCGCGCCGCCAGGATTGATGCCCCGCAAGGACTCCGCCATGCCCGCACGACACCCTCGGCCAGTCGGCATTGCCGGACTGCTGTTTGGCCTGTTCCTGCTGCTGATCGCCCCGGCGCTCCACGCCCTGGAGCTGGAACAGGTCCGCGAGGGCTTCCCCACCGCCGATCGCATCGAAACGGCCGAGTCCCAGTGGCCGGTGAGCGAGGTGCGCGGCGGTGACGAGCTGCTGGGCTATGCCTTCGAGAGCGTCGACATTGCACCGATCCCGGCCTACTCGGGCAAGCCGGTCAACCTCCTGGTGGGCATCGACCTGGAAGGCAAGATCGTCCAGGCCGACATCCTCGGCCACGAGGAGCCCATCATGCTGGTGGGCATCCCCGAGTCGAAGCTCGAGGAGTTCGCCGACGACCACGTCCCCGCCCACGTCAACGACCGCATGAAGGTCGGCGATAACCTGGATGCCATCTCGGGTGCCACCGTCACGGTCATCGTGGTCAGCGACACCATCATGCGCGCCGCCCGCCAGGTGGCCGCCGAGCAGGGCCTGATCGCCGACCCCTCCATCGCCCCGCCGGCCCGAGTCCGGGAGGACGTCTTCGCGCCCGGCGACTGGGAGACGCTCACCGGCGACGGCACCATCCGTCGCCTGCACCTGACCCACGGCGAGGTGGATGAGGCCTTCGCCGGCACCCCCGCCGAGGACTACCTGCACACCCCGCAGCCGGCCGACCGGACCTTCATCGAGCTCTTCTACACCTACCTGAACCCGCCCTCCGCCGGCCGCAACCTGCTGGGCGACACCGGTTACGACCAGCTGATGGCCGAGCTCGACGAAGGCGAGCACGCCATCGCCGTGATGGGCCGCGGCGACTACTCCTTCAAGGGCTCGGGCTACGTGCGCGGCGGCATCTTCGACCGCATCGAGCTCTCCCAGGGCAACGCCACCGTCAGCTTCCACGACCGCGACCATATCCGCCTGGGCGGCCTGGGCATCGAGGGGGCGCCGCCGTTCGACGAGCGAGACATCTTCATCGTTCGCGAAGACGCCGCCTTCGATCCCGGCCAGCCATGGCAACTGGAACTGCTGGTACGCCGTGCCTCGGGCCCACTGGACACCGAGTTCAGCCGCTTCAGCGCCGACTATAGCGTCCCCGAGGCCTATATCGAGCGTCCCGAGCCGCCGGTGGAAGAGCCGATCTGGGTACAGGTATGGCGCGACAAGGCCTTCCAGATCGGCGTGCTGGTGGCCGGCCTGCTGGTGCTGACCGGGATCATGCTGTTCCAGGACGTGCTGGCGCGTCACCCGAGGATCCTGCGTCCCCTGCGCCTGGGCTTTCTGGTCTACACCCTGGTGTTCATTGGCTGGTACTCCCTGGCCCAGCTCTCGGTGGTCAATATCCTGACCTTCACCAATTCGCTGATCAGCGGCTTCAGCTGGAGCTCCTTCCTGATCGACCCGATGATGTTCATCCTCTGGTCCTTCGTGGCGGTGACCCTGCTGCTTTGGGGCCGCGGCGTCTTCTGCGGCTGGCTGTGCCCCTTCGGCGCCCTGCAGGACCTGGTCAACAAGGCCGCCCGCAGGCTCGGGGTGAAGCAGATCGAGGTGCCCTTCGGCCTCCACGAGCGGCTCTGGGCCATCAAGTACATCATCCTGCTGGGGCTGTTCGCCGTCTCCCTGCACTCGCTGGGCACCGCCGAGCGCTACGCCGAGGTGGAGCCCTTCAAGACCGCCATCACCCTGCGCTTCCAGCGTGAATGGGCCTTCCTGCTCTATGCCCTGGGCCTGGTGGCGATCTCGGCCTTCAACCACAAGTTCTACTGCCGCTACGTCTGCCCGCTGGGCGCCGGCCTGGCGATTCCCGCCCGCCTGCGCCTGTTCGACTGGCTGAAGCGGCACCGCGGCGACTGTGGCACCCCGTGCCAGATCTGCGCCAACGAATGCGAAGTGGCCGCCATTCACCCCGATGGCCGCATCAATGCCAACGAGTGCCACTACTGTCTCGATTGCCAGATCACCTACCACGATGACCAGCGCTGTCCGCCGGTGATCAAGCGTCGCAAGCGCTACGAGAAGGCGGCCCGCCTGGCTGCGGGACAGGAAGGCGTCGAGACCCATGACCCCGGCAGCGCCGGACAACACAAGCTGCAGCGAATTCCGACCCATCAGGAGGAGTGAATCCATGAGTGACAAGAAGAAAGCGATCGAGAACCTCGGCCGCCGCCACTTCCTGCGCAACAGCGCGGTGACCGGTGTCGCCGGTGCCGGCCTGGCCGGCGGCTTCGGTGCCGGGGCGCTGATGAGCAGCCACGACGCCCGGGCCGCCGAGAACGGCATCGAGGTCTCGCCCGGCGAGCTCGACGAGTACTACGGCTTCTGGAGTGGCGGCCACCAGGGGGAGGTGCGGGTGCTGGGCATTCCCTCGATGCGCGAGCTGATGCGCATCCCGGTGTTCAACATCGACAGCGCCACCGGCTGGGGCATCACCAACGAGTCGAAGCGCATCATGGGCGACTCGGCGCGCTTCCTCAATGGCGACTGCCACCACCCGCACGTCTCCATGACCGACGGCCACTACGACGGCAAGTACCTGTTCATCAACGACAAAGCCAACACCCGGGTGGCGCGCATCCGTCTCGACATCATGAAGACGGACAAGATCACCACCATCCCCAACGTCCAGGCGATCCATGGCCTGCGCCTGCAGAAGGTGCCGCACACCAAGTATGTGTTCGCCAACGCCGAGCTGCCGATTCCCCAGATCAACGACGGCCGCGACCTGGAGACCCCGGACAACTACTTCACCATGTTCAACGCCATCGACGCCGAGAGCATGGACGTGGCCTGGCAGGTGATCGTCGACGGCAACCTCGACAACACCGATGCCGACTATACGGGGCGCTTCGTGGCCTCGACCTGCTACAACTCCGAGAAGGGCATGACCCTCGCCGACACCATGCGCGCCGAGCGCGACTGGGTGGTGGTATTCGACGTCGAGGCCATCGAGGCCGCCGTGGAAGCCGGCGACTTCGAGACCCTGGGAGACAGTGAGGTGCCGGTGCTCGACGGCCGCAAGGGCTCGAAGCTGACCCGCTACATCCCGGTGCCCAAGAACCCCCACGGCCTCAACACCTCGCCGGACGGCCAGTACTTCATCGCCAACGGCAAGCTCTCTCCGACCTGCACCATCCTCGCCATCGACAAGCTGCCGGAGCTGTTCGATGACGCCATCGAACCCCGCGACACCGTGGTCGGCGAACCGGAACTGGGCCTGGGGCCGCTGCACACCACCTTCGACGGCCGCGGCAACGCCTATACCACCCTGTTCATCGACAGCCAGGTGGCCAAGTGGAACATCGAGGACGCCATCCGCGCCTACAACGGCGAGGAAGTGAACTACCTGCGCCAGAAGCTCGACGTCCACTACCAGCCGGGGCACAACCATGCCAGCCTGACCGAGTCACGGGATGCCGACGGCAAGTGGCTGGTGGTGCTCTCCAAGTTCTCCAAGGACCGCTTCCTGCCGGTGGGTCCGCTGCACCCGGAGAACGACCAGCTGATCGACATCTCCGGCGAGGAGATGAAGCTGGTCCACGACGGCCCCACCTTCGCCGAACCCCACGACTGCATCCTGCTGCGCGCCGACCAGCTCAACCCCTCGCGGACCTGGACGCGTGACGACCCCTTCTTCGCCGAGACGCGTGACATGGCAGAAGCGGACGGTGTCACCCTGGAAAGCGACAACACGGTGATCCGCGACGGCAACAAGGTGCGGGTCTACATGACCTCCATCGCCCCGCAGTTCGGCCTCACCGAGTTCAAGGTCAAGCAGGGCGACGAGGTGACCGTGGTGGTGACCAACCTCGACCAGGTGGAGGACCTGACCCACGGCTTCGTCATGGTCAATCACGGCGCCTCCATGGAGATCGGCCCGCAGCAGACCGCCAGCGTCACCTTCACCGCCGACAGGCCCGGGGTGTACTGGTACTACTGCTCCTGGTTCTGCCATGCCATGCACATGGAGATGACCGGTCGCATGCTGGTCGAGAAGGCCTGATAGCGTTCGAATCAAGACAACAGGCCAAGGGAGGGTCACCGTTAGCCTCATGAAGCGAGAGGCGCCGGGGACAAGCCGAAGAGGAGGTCCTACGCCAGGGATGGCGTCGGTAGCGTACAGGGATGTATTCACAGCGCCTCCTCGCAGGCTTGTCGCCGGGTCAGCCTCGAACGATGAAAGCCAACCCTACTGCCCCTCGAAATTCCCCCGCCTTTTCGCGGAGAGACGCATGACCCGACGACTGCGAGACGTCGTCCTGACACCGATTCTTGTCGCCTGGTGGCTCGCGTGGCTGCCGGGCGACCTGCTGGCCGCCGAGTGGACGGCCAGCCCCGGCGAGCCGCTGCAGCCGCTGATCGACCAGGCCGACGACGGCGACCGCCTGAAGCTGCCCGAGGGCCGCTATCCCGGACCGCTGTCCATCGACCGCACGCTCACCCTGCAGGGCGAGCCGGGCGCCGTGATCGACGGCGGCGGCGACGGACACGCCGTCATGCTCGAGGCCCCCGACATCGTGCTGGACGGCCTCACCATCGAGAACTGGGGCGCCAACCTCACCGACATGGACGCCGGCATCTTCGTCGAGGCCAGTGCCACCGGCAGCGTGATCCGCGACTCGCGCCTCACGGGTCCGGGGTTCGGCATCTGGCTCGACGCCGTGGCCGAGGTGCAGGTGCTCGACAACGTGATCCGCGGCGACGCCTCGCTGCGCTCCCAGGATCGCGGCAACGGTGTGCACCTGTTCAACGTCCGGGACGTCACGGTGGCGGGCAACGACATCCGCCATACCCGCGACGGCATCTACATCGATACCAGCAGCCAGAGCCTGCTGCGCAGCAACCACATGCAGGCGTTGCGCTACGGCGTGCACTACATGTACGCCCACGACAATCGCCTGGAGGGTAACACCACCCGGAACACCCGCACCGGCTACGCGCTGATGCAGTCCAAGCGACTCGAGGTGATCGGCAACCGCTCGGAGGATGATCGCCACTACGGCATCCTGATGAACAACATCACCGACTCCACCCTGCGCGGTAACCATGTTACCGGCGTCAACCAGCGCCGGGACGCGCAGGGCCAGGGCCTGGTCAGCGGCGCCGAGGGCAAGGCGCTGTTCGTCTACAACGCCCAGTACAACCGCTTCGAGGCTAACCGCTTCGCCGAGAGCGATATTGGCATCCACCTCACCGCCGGCTCCGAGGACAACGTGCTGGTGGGCAACGCCTTCGTCGACAACCGCCAGCAGGTGATGTACGTGGCGACCCGCGCCCAGGAATGGTCGGAGAAGGGCCGCGGCAATCACTGGAGCGACTACCTGGGCTGGGACCTGGACGGCGACGGCGTGGGCGACATGCCCTTCGAACCCAACGATGCCATGGATCGCCTGCTGTGGCGCTACCCGGTGGCGCGGCTGCTGATGCACAGCCCCGCGGTGCTGGCCCTGCGCTGGGTACAGCGCCAGTTCCCGGTGTTTCGCCCCCAAGGCGTCAAGGACAGCCACCCGCTGATGAAAGAACCCGATCTGAATGAACCCGGCTTGAATCAACACAACCTCGGAGACACCAGCGCATGACCGCGGTGATCGACTTCCAGGGCGTGACCCGCCGCGACGGCGACCTGGTACGCCTCGACGCCCTCGACCTCGAGGTAAGCGAGGGCGAGGTACTGGCCCTGCTCGGCCACAACGGCGCCGGCAAGACCACCACCATGCACCTGATCCTCGGGCTGCTCTCGCCCAGCGAGGGGCGCGTGGCGGTGCTCGGCGGCGCACCCGACGGTGCCCACGCCGAGACCCTGCGCCGCCGCCTGGGCTACCTGCCCGAGAATGTCAGCTTCTACGCGCAGCTCAGCGGCCGCGAGGTGCTCGACTACTTCGCCCGGCTCAAGCGGGTCGACCGAGGCCAGGTGGACGAGCTGCTGGATCGGGTGGGCCTCGGCCACGCCGCCCGCCGGCGCGTGAAGACCTACTCCAAGGGCATGCGCCAGCGCCTGGGGCTGGCCCAGGCGCTGCTCGGGGACCCCCGCCTGCTGCTGCTCGACGAGCCCACCACCGGCCTCGACCCGGCCGCCACCCGCGACTTCTACGATACGGTGCGCGGCCTGCGCGAGCGCGGCTGTACGGTGCTGCTCTCCTCCCACGTGCTGCCCGGGGTGGAGCCCTACATCGACCGCGCGCTGATCCTCGGCGGCGGCCGCCGCCTGGCGCTGGGCAGCCTGGACGACCTGCGCCAGCTAGCCGCCCTGCCGCTCACCGTGCGCGCCCGCGGCCGCAGCGCCGAGGCCGACCTGACCCACTGGGACGACCCGCGCATCGCGGCCACCGCCGTCAACGGCCACGAGGTGGCACTCAGCGTGCCGCCGGACGCCAAGCTCGCCGTGCTGCGCCGGCTCACCGGCACCGCCGGCGTCGAGGACATCGAGCTGCTGCCCCCCACCCTGGAGCACCTCTACACCCACTTCTCCGCCGGCCTCTCGCCCGAGCAACGAGGAGACGCCCAATGAACGCCATCCTGACCATCGCCGGCAAGGAGTTCCGCGACGGCCTGCGCAATCGCTGGGTGCTGGCCATCGCCCTGGTGCTGGCCTTTCTCGCCGTGGGCATCGCCTGGTTCGGCGCCGCCGCCAGCGGCGGCCTGGGCTTCACCTCGCTGGCCACCACCCTGGTCAGCCTGGCGACGCTCGCGGTGTTCCTGATCCCGCTGATCGCCCTGCTGCTGGCCTACGACGCCGTGGTGGGCGAGCAGGAGGCCGGCACCCTGCTGCTGCTGCTCACCTACCCCATCAGCCGCACCCAGCTGCTGCTCGGCAAGTTCCTCGGCCACGGCTTGATCCTCGGCGCCGCCACGGCGCTGGGCTTCGGCGTCGCCGGGGGGGTGATCGCGGTGGGGGCCGAGGGGGTACCGCTCGGCGAGCTGGCCGCCGGCATGGGGCTGCTGATCGGCAGCAGCATCCTGCTGGGCTGGGTGTTCATCGCCTTCGCCTACCTGATCAGCGTCTGGGTCACCGAGAAGGCCCGTGCCGCCGGCCTGGCGCTGGTGGTGTGGTTCCTGTTCGTGCTGGTCTTCGACCTGGGGCTGCTGGCGCTGCTGGTCAGCGTCAAGCAGGGCGGCGACTGGCTGCCCTGGCTGCTGCTGCTCAACCCCATCGAGTGCTTCCGCCTGATCAACCTGGCCGGCTTCGAGGCCGCCCGCGACTATAGCGGCCTGACCTCCATCGCCGAGGGCGGTGCCTTCCGCCCCGCCGTGGTGACCACCATCCTGGTGGCCTGGGTGCTGGTGCCCCTGGGCCTGGCGCTGCTGCGCTTCCGCCGCCGCGCCGCCTGAACCCTCCTTACACGCATCGAGAGACCACCATGATCCGACGCGCCCTGTTGATCGCCCTACTCGCCAGCCTGCTACTGTCCGGCTGCGGCGAGTCCGAACCCGAGGACCTGGCTGCCGCCCAGCCCATCGAGGCCGGCGACAGCTGCCATGTCTGCGGCATGCTGATCGAGGAGTTCCCCGGGCCCAAGGGGGAGGCCTTCCTGGACAGCCAGGGCGAGGCGCTGAAGTTCTGCTCCACCATGGACCTCTTCGCCTTCCTCAAGCAGCCCGAGAACGAGACCCGTCTCTCCCACGCCTATGTCCACGACATCGGCGTGCCCCCCTGGGGGGAGCCGTCGGACGAGGCGTTCATCCGCGCGGAGGAGGCCTGGTACGTGGTAGGCCACGACCGGCGCGGCGCCATGGGCCACACCCTGGCCTCCTTCGCCGAGCAGGCCGACGCCGAGACATTCCGCAAGGCGCACGGCGGCGAGCTGGTCGCCTATGAGGAGATCGACCTCGACCTGCTGGGCCGCCTGGGCCGCGGCGAGCTGGGTGGCGATGGCGACGAGGGCATGGAGGACATGCCCGGCCATGACTGACGAGCTCGCGGGGCGTCGGGGATAGGCCAGCCCCCTCCAGCGTGCTAGCCTCGGCGCATCGCCGCCCGAGGAAGCGTCCCGCCATGCCCCGCCTCTCCCGACTCGCCCCCTACCTGCTGCCGTTCTGCCTGATCCTGGCCGGGACGGCGTCGGCCACCGACTACAATACCGGCGACGTCCAGGCCCATGGCGGCTGGCACTCCCTGGTGCTCTCGCTGGGCGAGGAGCGCCACTTCCGCGCCATCGACCAGCAGAGCTACAGCGACGCCATCTTCAGCGTCAACGCCAGCGCCGGGGCCTGCGAGGTGCCCTGGCTGGAGCTGCGCGTGGCGCTCGCCGAGAACCAGGCCGAGAGCGCCACGGTGAACCGCGTGCCCGCCGACCTGCGCGTCGATCACGCGACCATCCACCGCGGCAGCGCCGCCTTCGTCACCGAGCGCGGCGACGATGGCTTCTACGTGCGCTTCGCGCTCCCCGACCTGGCGCTGCTGCTCGAGGAGATGGCCGAGGGCGAACTGCTGCGCCTGCGCATGATGCGCGGCGAGGACGACCCCTGGTTCATGGTCTTCGGCCTGGCGGGCGCCGGCGAGGCGATCGAACGCCTGCATCGCCTCTGCGCCGAGGCCGGGCGCTGAGAAGACCGCACAGGGTTCGCGGAGGTCGAGAGGAGGAGAAGACGTGGCCGTGCTGCTGTTCCACCTGCGCAACGTGCCCGATGAGGAGGCCGAGGAGGTACGCCGGCTGCTCGACGAGCACGGCCTGGACACCTTCGAGACCCGAGCGGGCTTCTGGGGGCTCGGCGTGGCCGCGATCTGGCTGCGTGACCCGCACGAGCTGGCGCGGGCCCGTGGGCTGATCGACGCCTACCAGCAGGCCCTGGGCGAGCGGGTGCGGAGCGAGCAGGATGCCCTCGCCGCCCGCGGTGAGGCCCCCACCCTGTGGCGGCGCCTGGCGCGCCAGCCGATCCGCACGCTGCTGCTCGCCCTGCTCGCCGCCGCCGTGCTCGCCCTCTCTCTGCTGCCCTTCCTGTGGCTGGCCGGCTAATGCCGCCTCAGGCGCGCGGCCGGCGACTCTCGTCGCGCAGCGCCGCAAGCGCAGGCCCCAGGTCCTCGGCCAGCGCGGCCACCGCCGGCCGCGCATGGAAGTAGCCCTGCTGGCGGGTGATACCCGCACGCGCCAGCCAGAGTGCCTCTTCCCGGGTCTCCACGCCTTCGGCGATCAGCAGGATGTCGAGCTCGTCGGCCAGCCGCTTCACGGCCTGCAGCAGGACCTGGCGGCGACGGTCGCCGTCGCAGCCCATGATCAGTTCGCGGTCGACCTTGAGACGGTCGGGCGTGAGGTCGGTGAGCAGGTCCAGGTTGGCGTAGCCGTTGCCGAAGTCGTCCAGCGCCGTGGCGAAGCCCATGGCGCGGTAGGCCTCGATGATACTGCGCAGGTGCTGGCGGTCCCTGACCCGTTCGGTCTCGGTGATCTCGAAGACGATGCGCTCGGTGGGCCAGCCGACCCGCGCCGAGACGTCCAGGGTCGCCTGGATACAGGCCTCGGGCTCATAGACCGCATTGGGCAGGAAGTTGATCGACAGGTTCTCGCGCATGCCCAGCGCGCTGGCCATCTCGATGGCCCGCACCCGGCACGCCTGATCGAAGCGATAGAGCAGGTCATCGGTAACCTGGGCGAGGACACTCCAGGCCGATTCACCTCCCGGCCCCCGCACCAGCGCCTCGTAGGTGATGATCCGCGCCGCGTCCACGTCGACGATCGGCTGGAAGGCCATGGTGAAGTCGAAGGGCAGCTCCCCTTCGCAGCGGCCGCAGTGCCCCGCGACTCGCGCACAGCTCGACATCGGCGACTCCTTGTCAGTGCTTGTCGGTCTCCTCCCCCGGCAATCGATGCGGGGCGCTGTCGGTCTGGCCGAGGGCAGGCACCGTCGGCCCCACTATCCCAAGCATGAGAGGGTGACGCAATCACCGGTCCGGTGGCACCGGGCAGTTCACGCCGCCCCGGCAAGGGTGTAGGGTCATCGCCAGACCCCACGAGGACACCTCAGCCCTTGAACGCCCCGACATGCTACAGCGATGCCCAGATCGCCGCCGCCCTGGAGGCCTGCGCGCGGGAGCCGGTGCACATTCCGGGGGCCATCCAGCCGGCGGGGTGCCTGATCAGCCTCGATGCCGCCATGCGCCAGGTCCGGCAGGTCAGTGCCAACCTCGAGGAGGTCCTCGGGATCGGCGTCGCCGAAGCCCTTCGCTGCTCGCCCCGCGCGCTTCTCGGTGAACGGCTGTTCGACCGGCTGAAGCGGGAACTGGCCGACCAGGAGCGACTGCCCGCGGCCCTCACCATTCGCCGTCGGGTGAAGGGGCGTGAGTGCTACCTGCATGTGGTCGCCTATCGCAGCGGCGCGCGGCTGGTGGTCGAGCTCGAACCCCTTGCCCGGTCCGATGAGCGACGCCTGCTGGCGCTGGTCAACGAATGGCTGGTCCAGGTGGGCGAGATCGATGACGCCGAACGGCTGCTGCAGGCCCTGACCCGCATGGTCCAGCGACTCACCGGTCACGAGCGCGTGATGGTCTACCGCTTCGACGAGCAGTGGAACGGCCGGGTGGTCGCCGAGCACCGGCTGCCCCTGGCAGAGAGCTTCCTGGGCCATCACTTCCCGGCCAGCGACATTCCCGCCCAGGTCCGCCGGCTCTATGACATCAACCGCGTTCGCAGCATCCCCGATGCCGCCGCGGCGCCGGTCCCCCTGATGCCCGCCACGGACCCGCAGGATCCCGCCCCGCTGGACCTCTCGCGGGGCGTGCTGCGTGCCGTCTCCCCCATCCACCAGGAGTACCTGAGCAACATGGGCGTGGCCGCCTCCCTCTCCATTGCCATGCATGACGAGGGAAGGCTGTGGGGTTTGCTGGCCTGCCATGGCCTGTCCCCCAGGCCCCTGGCCGCGGTTGAGCGGGATGCCGCGCGCGCCCTGGTACAGATCGCCGTTCCGCGACTGATGCTGATACGCGCGCGCGACGAGGCCCGACTGCTGCAGAGCATCCACGACAGCCGCGACCTGCTGGCCGGGGAGCGCGGGCTGCTGGTCGACCCCGGCGAGATGGTCAAGCGCCACGGCCAGCAGTGGCTCGACCTGCTGCGTGCCGCCGGGGTGGCGCTGGTCGAGGAGGACCGGGCCCATGGGGTTGGACGGCGGCCGGACGACGGTCGGCTCAAGGCCATGGCGGAGTGGCTCGGCCGCCACCAGCGCCACGACACGCCCTGGTCCACCCAGACACTGGGGGAGACGCCGCTGGCCGACTGGCAGCAGGGCGACCTCTGCGGTCTGCTCGCCGCCCCGCTGCCCACCGACGCGCGTCGACCGGCCTGGCTGATGCTGTTCCGGCACGAGCAGCGCGAGGCTCGCCGCTGGGCCGGCAAGCCCGAGGACGTGCCCACGGAGCGGGACGGCAAGCTGATCATGACCCCACGCCGGTCCTTTGCCCAGTGGCAGGACGAGGTGAAGGGGCGCTGCCCCGCCTGGGGCGCCATCGAGCGCCGTGCCGCCGGGGACCTCGCCGAGGACCTCGCCGTGCTGGCCTCCGGCCACCAGATCCATCGGCTGAACGTGCAGCTGAGCCGGGCAAACGACCAGCTGCAGTCGCTGGCCTTCAGCGACAGCCTGACCGGCAGCTGGAACCGCTATCGCATGGAGCAGGCCATCGACGCGTCCCTGAATGCCGCCGAACGCTACGGCCACCCCTGTGCGGTGCTGCTGTTCGACGTGGATCACTTCAAGCGGTTCAACGACACCCACGGCCATGAGGCCGGGGATCGGGTGCTGGTCGAGATCACCCGGGCGCTGCAGGCCAGCCTGCGCGACAGTGACACCCTGGGGCGCTGGGGCGGCGAGGAGTTCCTGGTGCTGGCCAGCCACTGCGAGGGTCAAGGGGCGCTACACCTGGCGGAGCGCCTGCGCCGGTGCGTGGAGGGCGTCGACCTGGCCGAGCTGGGCCGGGTGACCATCAGCATCGGCGTGGCCAGCTGGCACCCCGGCGATACCCGCAAGCGGCTGGTCGCGCGGGCCGACGAGGCGATGTACCGGGCCAAGCAGAACGGCCGCAACCGCGTGGAGCAGGCAGCGGACGGCGCCGCGCAGGCATGAGGTACCGGCCATGGACGAAAATGCCCCCGCCGGGCCGACCGGCGGGGGCATGGGAGCGAAGGGCCTGCGGACGTCGACGACGCCCGGGGCGGTGGATCACTGGCGAATGAGGTAGTCGAAGGCGCCCAGGGCGGCCTTGGAGCCCTCGCCCATGGCGATGACGATCTGCTTGTAGGGCACGGTGGTCACGTCGCCGGCGGCGAAGATCCCGGGGACCGAGGTCATGCCGTGGGCGTCGACCACGATCTCGCCGCGCTCGGAGAGCTCGATGGACGAGTCCTGGAGCCACTCGGTGTTGGGCACCAGGCCGATCTGCACGAAGACGCCCTCCAGCTCGACCTGGCGGATCTCGCCGCTGGCGCGCTCCTCATAGGTGAGGCCGTTGACCCGCGTGCCGTCACCGTTCACCTCGGTGGTGCGGGCGCCGAGGATGATCTCCACGTTGGGCAGGCTGCGCAGCTTCTTCTGCAGTACCGCGTCGGCGCGCATCTCGTCCATGAACTCGATCAGGGTGACGTGACCGACGATGCCGGCCAGGTCGATGGCCGCCTCGACGCCGGAGTTGCCGCCGCCGATCACCGCCACGCGCTTGCCCTTGAACAGCGGGCCATCGCAGTGGGGGCAGTAGGCCACGCCCCTGTTGCGGTACTCGGCCTCGCCGGGCACGCCCATCTCGCGCCAGCGGGCGCCGGTGGCGAGCACCAGGGTCCGGCTCTTGAGGCTGGCGCCGGATTCGAACTGTACCTCGTGCTCCTCGCCGGGCTGGCCGGGCACCAGCGTGACCGCACGCTGCAGGTTCATGATGTCGACCTCATACTCCTTGACGTGCTCCTCCAGCGCCGCGGCCAGCTTGGGGCCCTCGGTGTGGGGGACGGAGATGAGGTTCTCGATGCCCATGGTGTCGAGCACCTGGCCGCCGAAGCGCTCGGCGGCCACCCCGGTGCGGATGCCCTTGCGGGCGGCATAGACCGCCGCCGCGGCGCCGGCGGGGCCGCCGCCGATCATCAGGGTGTCGAAGGTCGGCTTCTCGCCGAGCCTGGCGGCCTCGCGCTCGGCGGCGCCGGTGTCCACCTTGGCCAGGATCTGCTCCAGGCTCATGCGGCCCTGGTCGAAGGGCTCGCCATTGAGGTAGATGCTCGGCACCGACATCACCTGGCGCTCCTCCACCTCGTCCTTGAAGAGCGCGCCGTCGATGGCGACGTGGTGGACACCCGGGTTGAGGATCGCCATCAGGTTGAGCGCCTGGACCACGTCCGGGCAGTTCTGGCAGGAGAGCGAAAAGTAGGTCTCGAAGCGGAGCTCGCCCTCGAGGCCCTTGATCTGCTCGACGACCTCGTCGCTGGCCTTGGGCGGATGGCCGCCCACCTGCAGCAGCGCCAACACCAGTGAGGTGAACTCGTGGCCCATGGGCAGGCCGGCGAACACCACGCCCGTCTGCTCGCCGGGGCGGTTGAGCGCGAAGGAGGGACGGCGCGCGTCCTGGCCATCGAGCTTGAGGGTGATCTTGTCGGTCAGGCCGACGATATCGGTCAGCAGACCGTGCAGTTCCTTCGACTTGGCGCCGTCATCGAGGGACGCGACGATCTCGAAGGGCTGGGTGACCTTCGCCAGGTAGGCCTTGAGCTGAGTTTTCAGATTGTCGTCCAACATGACAGCGGCATTCCTTCATGTTCGGGTATCGGGGTGGAGGCATGAGGGGACCGGGACGTCCCGCGCGGGAAAGCCCAGTTCGCTCATGCTTCCGGAATCAGGGCCCGGGCAGGGGATACCCGGGCGGGGCAGGCGAGGCCGGAGCGGGCCTCGCCGGCAGGGGCAGGTCGCTTAGATCTTGCCGACCAGGTCCAGGGACGGAGACAGGGTCGCTTCGCCTTCTTCCCACTTGGCCGGGCAGACCTCGTTCGGGTTGGCGCGCACGTACTGGGCGGCCTTGACCTTGCGCAGCAGCTCCTCGGCGTTGCGGCCGATGTTGCCGGCGTTCAGCTCGATGATCTGGATCTTGCCGTCGGGGTCGACCACGAAGGTGCCACGCTCGGCGATGCCGTCTTCCTCGATCAGCACCTCGAAGTTGCGCGAGATGGCGTGGGTCGGGTCGGCCAGCATCGGGTACTGCAGCTTGTTGATGGTCTCGGAGCTGTCGTGCCAGGCCTTGTGGGTGAAGTGGGTGTCGGTGGAGACGCTGTAGATCTCGACGCCCAGCTTCTTGAACTCCTCGTAGTTGTCTGCCAGGTCACCCAGCTCGGTGGGGCAGACGAAGGTGAAGTCGGCCGGGTAGAAGAAGAAGATGTTCCACTGGCCCTTCAGGCTCTCCTCGGTGACGTCGATGAACTCGCCATTGTGGTAGGCAGTGGCCTTGAACGGCTTGACTTCGGTGTTCAGCAGCGACATTCGGTAGTGCTCCTTTCGACTTTCGTTGAATGGGTGACGGCGATACGGGGCGCATGGTAGCCCGTATCTCCCGATAGCGTAAATTGAATGGCGTCATGGACCTGATAATTCAACCCTATGGTCCATGACGGCGGGCGTCAGCCGATGTCCACCGCCTCGCCCTGGCGGTCGAAGGCCAGGAACTGCGAGATGTTGCCCATCTTGAGCGACTCCACCATGCGGTTGAGGTGCTGCTCGGCCTGGGCCTGGGCGTCCTCGCCGGCCAGGGCCGCCACGAAGACGATGTCCCAGTCGACCCCGGTCTCCCGGGATTCCGCCACCAGCGCTGCCATGTCGGAGAGCTCCTCGGGGGCCTTGTCGACGCAGACCACCGGGGTCAGCACGCCCCCTTCGCCCTGTTCGAAGCGGCGCCGCTGCTCCTCGCTGGGATGGTCCGGCAGCTCGGCGCGGGTGAAGACGAACAGCAGGCGCTGCGGCTCTGGCTGGGCACGCGCCTCGTCCAACAGGTCGGCATAACAGGAAATGGCCACGGGCTCTCCTCCGGTTCGGGATGGTATCGTGGCAGGCAGCGTAACGGGCCGGCTCCGCTTCGGGAAGGGGGTTTCGCGGCCCATGCGACCCAGGTCACGTTCCGGAGCGCCGATGAGCCCCCCTACCCCACCGCTGGCCCGTCAGCTGCGCGATGCCACCCGCGACGCCCACCGCGCCCTGGACCACCACCCGGCGCTGCAGTGCCTGCTCGCCCCCACCCTGACCCGGGAGGCCTACGCCGCCTCGCTGTTGGCGCTCTATCCCGCCCATGCAACACTGGAGAACCGCGTCTGCCAGGAGATCGCGCGGCTCGGCCTGCGCCTCCGGGTGCCACGGCGGCTGTCGCACCTTACCGACGACCTCGGCATCCTCGGCCTGACGCCGGAAGCGCCCGCCTCCGAGACCGCACATCCCCCGACCTCCCCCGCCACCCTGGCGGGAGAGCTCTACGTGCTGGAGGGCTCGCGCCTGGGGGGGCAGATGATTGCCGACCGGCTGCGCCGGACCCTGGGCCCCGGGGTGCCGCACGCCTTCTTCTCCCTGGCCATGGCCCCCGAGGAGTGGCCGCGGCGACTGGCCGAGCTCGAGGCGCTCTGCCCACCCGGCCAGAGTGACGCCGCCCTGGCCGGCGCCCACGAGGCCTTCGCCCGCTTCCACCATCAGTTGGACACTCACTTCCGGGCCTAGCCGGCCATATTCAGCGGGAGGTCATCGCCTGGCGCAGGCGTAGCTCCAGGCGCCGCTCATAGAGCCCCTTGGTCACCAGGGTGCCCAGCACCAGCCCGCCCCCGACCAGGGCGATCGGTGCCGGGGTCTCGCCCAGCAGCCACCAGGCCCAGAGGGTGCCGACCACCACCTCCAGCAGCAGCAGCAGGCCGACCTCGGCGGCGGGCAGGTAGAGGGGCCCGCGCTGCAGCAGGGTCACGCCCGTCGGCACGATGAACAGGCACAGCAGGACCACCAGCAGCCAGCGATCGATGGGCGGCATGACGATCCCGCCACCGCCCAGCCACAGCGCCAGGGCAGCGCCGCTACCCACGATGAGGCCGTTGAACACCAGCATCGGGCTCATGTCCACGCCGGGGCGCCGACGGCAGAGCGTGAAGTTGAGCGCCAGGGTGGTGGCGGCCATCAGGGCGAAGGCATTGCCCACCCAGGAGCCGGCCCCGGTGTCATCGATCACGATCATCCCGATACCCAGCATGCAGAGCCCGATCGCCAGCCAGGTGCGGCGCGGCAGCCGCTCGGCGAGGATCGTGCGGGACAGCAGGGCGGCGATCAGCGGCGCCCCCGCGAGGATCAGCAGGACGTTACCCGCCTTGGTGTACTGGTTGCCCAGCACGAAGCCGCAGGTCGTCAGGCTGAAGAGCAGCGCCACGGCGATGCCGGTGCCGCCGCAGCGCCGGTAGGCGGCCAGGGTGCCGCGGCCGTAGCGCGCCAGGGCGATCACCAGAAAGCCCAGCGCCGAGAGGAATCCCCGCCACATCAGGATCTCGGCGTCCGGCAGGGCCGCCAGCTTGATCAGCAGGGCATCCGGCGACATGATCAGCGCCCCGCCCCCGGTCAGCAGCAGCCCCTGCTGGCGGTGGGAGGGCCCGTCGCCCGACCGCCACGCCATCACGGACGCCCCTCCATCAGCCCTTCTCCCGCTCCAGGACGCGGATGACTTCCGGCACCGTCAGGCCCTGGTCGTCGATCCCCGCATACAGTGCCTCCACCGCCTCGGCGACGCTGCGACCGGCCCCCAGCTCGTCGGTCATGGCATGGTAGTAGCCCAGGTCCTTGCTGGCATTGGCCACGCTGAAACGGAAGCCGGATGCGTCGCCCTCGGCGATGAAGGGCCGCAGGCGGTCGAAGACCACCCCGCCACCGCCGCCCTTGCCCACCACCTCGAGGAAGGCCGCATCGTCGATGCCCGCCCGGCGCGACGCCGCGGCCGCCTCGGCCAGCACCGCCGAGAAGCCCAGTGAGACGAAGTTGTGCACAAGCTTCAGGGTATGCCCGGCCCCCACCTCGCCGGCATGTGTGATGTTCTCGGCAAAGCTCTCGAGCAGCGGCCGCATCTGCGAGAACAGCGCCGAAGAGGCCCCCACGATCAGGTTCAGGCGCCCCTCCTCCGCCTCCCGGGGGGTCCGGGTCATGGCGGCATCCATGAAGTGGCCGCCGGCCTGGACCACCCGATCGGCGACCCGGGCCGTGGAGCTGGGCAGCGCCGTGGAGCAGTCGATCACCACGCCCCCCGGCGCCAGGCCCTCCAGGACCCCACCCGGCTCGAAGAGCACCGCCTCGACCTGAGGCGAGCCGGTCACGCAGAGCAGCACCGCATCCGCGGCCTCGGCCACCTCGTGCCCCGTGCTCGCCAGCTGGGCCCCCGCTTGCACCAGGTCATCCACCGGCTGGTTGCCGGGATGCTCCAGGAGCGTCAGCGGATAGCCGCCCCGAAGGATATTGCGGGCGATACCGTGGCCCATCAGGCCAACCCCGACCAGGCCGATACGCAGCGTCTGTGTCATGCTTGCCTCCTTGCTCATCCGTGGTGGATCGCGACGGTCTTGATGCGTGTATAGCTGCGCAGCCCCTCGAAGCCCTTTTCGCGACCATGCCCGGAGCGGCCGACGCCGCCGAACGGCAGCTCGATCCCGCCGGCGGCACCATAGTTGTTGACGAAGACCTGGCCGCTGCGCACGCCCTTGGCCAGGCGCAGCTGGCGACCGCCGTCGCGGGTCCAGATGCCCGCGCAGAGGCCGAAGTCGGTGCCATTGGCCAGTGCCAGGGCCTCGGCCTCGTCGTCGAAGACCTGCACCGCCAGGACCGGCCCGAACAGTTCCTCACGCAGCACCTCGTGCCCTGCCGGGATATCGACCAGCAGCTGCGGCACCGCGAAGTGGCCGCCGGCGGGCGCTCCCGCCGCCAGTTGTCCGCGGGCCAGGGTGCGGATGCCGTCGGCATGGGCCGCCGCCAAGCGGGCCTCCAGCTTCGCCTTCTGGCGGGCGTTGATCAACGGACCGCAGTCGGCGTCCGCCTCGCCGACGTCGCAGCGCAGGGCTTCGAAACGTGCGGCCAGGCGCCCCAGCAGCTCATCGGCCACCTCGCGCTGCACCAGCAGCCGACTGCCTGCGGAGCAGGTCTGGCCGGCGTTCTGGATGATGCCGCGAACCACGAAGGGCAGCGCCGCCTCCAGATCCGCATCGGCGAAGAGGATCTGCGGCGATTTCCCCCCCAGTTCCATGGTGACCGGCACATGGTGGACCGCGGCGGCCTGGGCCACCAGGGTGCCGGTTTCCGGGGAACCGGTGAAGGAGAGATGGTCGATGGAGGGGTGCGCCGACAGCGCGGCACCGGCCTCGCGGCCAAGGCCGGGCACGACATTGAGCGCTCCCGCCGGCAGGCCATGCTCTACGGCCAGCTCGGCCAGGCGAAGCACGCTCAGGCAGGCGTCCTCGGCGGGCTTGAGCACCACGGTATTGCCGGCCGCCAGAGCCGCGGCGACACAGCGACCGAAGATCTGCGCGGGGTAGTTCCAGGGAATGATCTGCCCGCAGACCCCATAGGGCTCGCGCAGGGTCATCACGGCGAAGTCGTTCTCGAAGGGGATCGTCTCGCCATGGAGCTTGTCAGCGGCCCCGCCATAGAAGCGGAAATATCGGGCACAGGCGCTGATATCGCCACGTGCCTGAGTCATCGGCTTACCGGTATCCGCACACTCCAGGGCGGCGAGCCGCTCATGATCGTCCTCGATGGCCGTGGCGAAGGCCAGCAGCCACTCGCTGCGCCGCCGGGCCGTCCAGCGCGACCATTCGTCGAGCCGGCCGGAAAAGGCGTGGCCGGCCGCCGACACGGCCTGGTCGATCTCTTCTTCCTGGCAGCGGGCGATCCGCGCGATCGTCTTGCCGTGGGAAGGCGCCTCCACGTCCAGGGTCGAGCGGGTGGCAACCCAGGCTCCACCGATCAGGGCCTGGTGGGAGGGCATCTCGGGGAAGGACTGCACGTCGTGGACTCCTTGTCATTGTTGTCTTCGCCACCCCGACAGGAGTCAGGTCACGGCGAACCTTCATTCAATACAGCAGGTCGACCAGTCCCATGGATATCCAGGGCATATAGGTGATCCCCATGAGGCAGGCCAGCACTACCAGCACGAAAGGCAGCAGCCAGGGCAGCATCTCGTCGATGGAGATCTTGGCCACCGCACAGGCGGCGAAGAGGTTCACGCCCAAAGGCGGGGTAATCATGCCCAGAGCGAGATTGACGACCATGATCAGCCCGAAATGCACCGGCTGAATGCCGAACTGGATAGCGATCGGCGTCAGGATCGGCGCCAACACCAGGATCGCCGCGGAGGTCTCGATGAACATCCCCACGATCAACAGCAACCCATTGACGGCCAGCAGGAAGGCCCAGGGGCTCTCGAACACCTGGTTCACCCAGGCAGCGATCTCGCCCGGCAGTCCAGAACGGCTGATCAGGAAGCTGAACAGGGCCGCCGCCGCGATGATCAGCATCACCGCCGCCGTAGAGATCACGCTCTGGCGCAGGATCGGCCAGAGATCCTTCAGACGCAGCTCGCGGTAGAGCAGACCGCCCACCGCCAGGGCATAGAAGACCGCCACCGCAGAGGCTTCGGTGGGGGTGAAGATACCGCCATAGATCCCGCCGATCACCACCACCGGCATCAGGATGGCCGCCCAGGCACGCTTGAAGGCCACCGTAAAGTGGCTGCGATCCTCGCGATCCTGCAGGCCATAGCCACGCAGCTTGCAGAAGAGGTAGAGAAACAGCAGCAAGGCACCACCGATCAGCACCCCGGGGCCGATGCCGGCGATGAACAGCTGACCGATGGAGGTATCGGTGCTGACGCCATAGAGGATCAACGGAATGGACGGGGGGATCAGCACGCCCAGCTCAGCGGAGGACGCCTGAATGGAGGCCGCCAGCGGCGTGGGGTAGCCATGGCGAACCATGGCCGGGATCAGGATGGCGCCGATGGCGAAGGTCGTGGCCACACTCGATCCCGAAACCGCGGCAAACATCATGCAGGTCAGCACGCAGGTCATGGCCAGGCCGCCCTGGACACCGCCGACGATGGACTTTGCCAGGTCGACCAGGCGGCTGGATATCCCTCCCGAGGCCATCAGGTTGCCGGCCAGAATGAAGAACGGAATGGCCATCAGGGGGAAATGGTCGATGCCCACGAAGATCTGCTGCGGCACCATCAGCAGAGGCAGTCGCGAGAAGAATTCGATACCGATGATCGAGGCCAGGATGATCGAGATGGCGATGGGAACGCCGAAGGCAAAGAGGATGATCAGCGAGAGGCCGATGACGAGGTTCATGGACGATCACCTCCGTTGACCGAGCTGTGGCCGGCCTCTCCCTCGGCCAGGGTGGAGCTCGCCTGCTGAACCACATCGGCATCCACCTCGGGAGCCAGATTGCTGTTCTCCGGGCCCAGTTTCTCCAGCCCGAGGCCCTGGGAAATCAATCGGGCGATCACCGCTACCATGGCGAAGGCACTCCCGGTGGGAATCGCGGCGTAGGACCAGGCGATGGACATTCCCAGGCCCGAGAGCATCTGGCTGCGTACCCGAAGCGTCATCTGGATGCCGTACACCATCAAGACACCGAGGACCAGCAGGCAGCAGGCGCCGATGACTATCTCGAGCGCCAGCAGGGTTCGACGCGGTACCAGCTTGTAGACCAGTTCCACGGCCATCATGTAGCCACCACGGAAGGTAGCCGCCGCC
Organism: Halomonas rhizosphaerae; assembly: GCF_030010555.1. Classification (GTDB taxonomy): domain Bacteria; phylum Pseudomonadota; class Gammaproteobacteria; order Pseudomonadales; family Halomonadaceae; genus Halomonas; species Halomonas rhizosphaerae. Next base: position 37,634 of record NZ_JASCQP010000038.1, on the reverse strand, counting down.
CCCATGAATACGCACCAGATCATGGTGGAACGCGATATCACTTCCGACCAGGTGGAGGGCGCGTTGAAGATGAAGCGCGTCAGAACCTGAAAGAAACCCAGCGACACGGAAATGATGAGCATCACCACCGCGATCACCAGCGCTAGCCGGGTCAGTCGGCTTTCCAGGCGAAGAAACCAGGAGAGCATCGGGATCACCTTGTCAGGAAAAGGAAACCTCCGGCGACCACGCCGGAGGTTGGGTGGGATCAGCAGTCGCTGGCGCGGATACGATCCAGCATCTCGCTGCCGTACTCATCGGTGTAGATCTCGTAGGCAGGTTCGACCGCCTCCTGGAACGGCGCCGGGTCGATATCGGTCTTGACGGTCATGCCCTTCTCACGCAGCAGCGCCACACCTTCTTCCTCGAGACGGCTGACTTCCTCGCGAGTGGCTTCGGCCGACGCTTGAGCGGCCTGGTTGAACCACTCGCGCTCTTCGTCACTCAGGCCGTCGAGCAGGATCGGCGAAGCCAGGATGGCAGCGGGCGAATAGACGTGTCCGGTGAGCGACAGATGATCCTGCACCTCCCAGAAGTTGGTCGCCACGATCACCGTGATGGGGTTCTCCTGGCCATCCACGGTGCCCTGCTGCAGCGCCGTGAAGAGCTCGGGAAACGCCATCGGCGTAGGGCTGGCGCCCATCTGCCTGAAGGCTTCCTGGTGCACCCGGTTCTCCATGGTGCGCACCTTCAGCCCTTCCGCATCCTCCGGCGTATTGATCTCGCGCATGCTGTTGGTCATGTGGCGAAAGCCGTTCTCCGACCAGGCCAGGCCGACCAGGTCATGGTCACTCATCTTGGTCAACAGTTCCTCGCCGATCTCGCCATCGAGCACACAGCGCGCCTGGTCGTAGTCCTCAAAGAGGAACGGCAGGTCGAGCACATAGGTCTCGGGGACGAAGTTGCCCAGCGGCCCGGTGGAGGTGATGACCACATCCACGGTGCCGATCTGCAGGCCTTCGATCATCGCCCGCTCGCCACCGAGCGAACCGGAGGGATGTTCGTTGACCGTGAACTCACCATCAGAGAGCCGCTCCAGCGTCTCCTTGAAGGCATCGGCGCCCACCGAGTAATGAGAGCTGTCCGACAAGGTGTGCCCCAGGGTCACCTCGGTGGCGGCCTGAACCTGGAGGCTAAGCGTCGTGGCGGCCAGACCACCGATGGCGACGGCGAGCGTGCGGCGTGCGAAATGCTTGGTCATAGTGATTCCTCTTTGTTGTTGTCGGGACGACGAGAGCCTCGGCGTTCTCGTCCCGCATCCAGATCGGCACCCTAAAGGATGCCGGTTTCACGAGCGTTCCCGGATGAACGCCTCGATGATCTCCCGGAGATCCCGGTCTCCCTCGAACCCCAGTCGCCGGGCCTTGGCGGTATCGAAACGTGCCGGCCAGTTGGAGACGATGGCGGTGATGGCCTCGTCCGGCTCGTGGCGGACCCTGGACACGGCCTCGGCACCGGCCACTTCGCCCAGGGCCTCGAGCATCTCGGCCACAGTGACCGTGATGCCCGGCAGCATGAAGGCACGGAAAGGGGCCCAGTCTGCCCGTGGCACCTCGGCTCCGTGGATCAACGCCTCGATCACCCGGCCGGGCGACATCACGAATAGCGCCAGGTCGGTGGGGACCGGACAGACGGCCTCCTCGCCGCTCAAGGGCTCGCGCAGGATGCTGGAGGCAAAGCTCGAAGCCGCGGCATTGGGCCGTCCCGGGCGGATGACGATGGTCGGCAGGCGCAGGACACGGCCATCGACGAGGCCGCGACGGCCGTAGTCATTGATCAACAGCTCACACATGGCCTTCTGGGTGCCGTAGGAGTTCTGGGGGTGCAGCGCCGTCATGTCGTCGAGCGTCTCGGGCAGGTCGCCGCCGTAGGCAGCCACCGAGCTGGCCATGATCAGGCGCGTCTCCGCAAGGGCATGGTGTCGGCAGCCCTCCAGCAGTGCCCGGGTGGCATCGAAGTTGACCCGCATCCCCAGGTCCAGGTCGCCCTCGGCGGCGGAACTGACCACCGCCGCCAGGTGATAGATCACCGTCGGCCGCTCGACCAGGATGGCATCCAGTGCCCGGGGCGCGGTGATATCCATGGCCAGGGAGATTATCTCCACATCGGTCGCGGCCGGTACCTGTGGCTCGATCTGGTCGACCAGGGTCAGGCGGCGTATCGCCTGGCCGTCGAGTTCGCCCCGCTCGAGCAGGCGGGCGAGGAGGCGTTGTCCGAGAAATCCGGCGCCGCCGGTGATGACGATATGCATGCTGATCCTGTTCCTGTTGTCGTTGTCTGTCTCTCGAGAGGCGCCGTGGGGTATCAGGGCGCCAACCCATGCTCTCGTCCCCAGCCCAGCCCCTCGCGAGTACCCGCGGCCGGACGGTACTCGCAGCCCACCCAGCCCATGTAGCCGAGCGCCTCGAGTCGCGCAAAGAGCGCGGGATAGTGCACCTCGCCGACATCCGGCTCGTGACGCTGGGGTACCCCGGCGATCTGGACATGCCCGATCCGCTCGAACTGCCGTTCCAGGTGCTTGATCAGGTCGCCGTCCATGATCTGGCAGTGGTAGAGATCGAACTGAAGACGCAGGCTGGGCTGGTTCACCTCCTCCAGCACCGCCATGGCTTGGGCCTGGCGGGACAGAAAGAAGCCGGGAATGTCGCGAGTATTGATCGGCTCGATCAACAGCTCGCGACCCACCCTGGCCGCTTCCCCGGCGGCGAACCGCAGGTTCGCCAGATAGGTGGTCTGGTGGGCCGCCTGGGTCTCGGGATCGGCATCCGGCGGCAGCAGCCCCGCCATGGCATGCACGCGGGGGCAGTCGAGCGCCTCGGCATAGCGCAGCGCCTCGACCACGGAATCGCGGAACTCGGCCTCGCGTCCGGGCAGGCTGGCGATGCCTCGCTCCCCCGCCTCCCAGTCGCCGGGCGGCAGGTTGAACAGCACCTGCTCGAGGCCGGCCTCATCCAGTGCGGTCTTGATGTCCTCGGGGGAATGGGCATAGGGAAACAGATACTCCACTCCACGAAAGCCGGCCTCGGCGGCCGCAGCAAAGCGGTCGAGGAAATCATGCTCGCTGAACAGCATGCTCAGGTTGGCGGCCAGTCGGATCATGGTCGGGTCCTTGTGGAATCGGATCAGTCGCGGGGGAAGCGGGCCTCGAGCTCGGCCACCTGTTCCGGTGTCAGGGCGCGCGGATGTCGGCCGTGCAGCAGCAGATAGAGCTTGGCAGTCTCCTCCAGCTCCTCGGTGGCGTAGACCGCCGCTTCCAGGCTCTTGCCGGCCACCACCGGGCCGTGATTGGCGAGCAGCACGGCACTGTGTTGCCCCGCCAGGCCGCGCACCGCATCGCCCAGGGCGGGGTCTCCCGGCAGGTGGTAGGGCACCAGCGGCAGCTTGCCCACTCGCATCACGTAATAGGCGGTCAGGGGAGGAATGCAGTCACAGGGGTCGATATCGGGCAGGCAGGAGACCGCGACCGAGTGGGTCGAATGCAGGTGCACGATGGCCTCGGACTGGGGGCGTTCGGCATACATGGCCATGTGCAGGAAGTGCTCCTTGGTCGGCCTGTCGCCCTCCTGCCAGCGCCCCTCGCCGTCGAGCCGCGAGATGCGCGCCGGGTCCAGCCGACCCAGGCAGGCATTGGTGGGAGTCATCAGCCAGCCGCCGTCATCCAGCCGCAGGCTGATGTTGCCGCTGGAGCCCATGGTCAGGCCCCTGTCGAACAGCGACTTGCCCAGCGTGGCGATCTGTTCACGCAGTCGCGTCTCGTCGTGGCGGCTCATGCGCTCCCCTCCCCTGCGGTCAGTTCCTCCAGCACGGTGAAGGCCCGGGTAAAGAAATCCTCTGCGCCGAAGTTGCCGGACTTAAGCGCCAGCGACAGCGGTGCCTCTCGGCCGGGCCAGGGCGCCTGGGTCCAGGGCACCCCGGGGTCGATCTGGCCACCGATGCGAAGCTGACGGACGCCCAGCGCAGAGACCACCGCGCCGGACGTCTCGCCGCCGGCGACCACCAGGCGGCCGACGCCTTCGTCGACCAGGGTGCGCGCCAGCTGGCCCATGGCCTGCTCCACCTGCTCACCGGCACGCTCGACCCCGAGCGCCGCCTGGGCCTCCTTGACGCGCTGGGGATCCGCGGAGGCATAGACCAGCACCGGGCCGCCGTCGGCCAGCTGCTCGCGGGCGAAGGCCAGGGCCTCGGCCAGGTGAGACTCGCCCGCCGCCAGCGCCAGCGGGTTCAGGGCGACACCAGGATGGCGCCCGAGGAAGTGATCGACCTGGCCGAGCGTGGCACGCGAGCAGCTGCCCGACAGCACCAGCGCACTGCCGGCAGCCGGCGACAGTCGCCCCGGCTCGGAGACCTCGTCCAGCCAGCCCCGGCGGCGATACTGCTCGGGCAGCGCCTGTCCCAGCCCCGACCCGCCGGTCACCAGGGGATAGTCGACCAGTGCCTCGGCGAGCACCTCGAGGTCCCGTTCGTCGAGGGTGTCGCAGATCACATGGCGTACGCCCTGTTCCGACAGGGCACGAAGATGGTCGCGCGTGGCATCGGCGCCACGGGCCAACACCGACCGCGGCGCCAGGCCCACCGCATGGGGGGTCTGGCGGCTCAGGAAGCGCACCAGGTCGGCATCCGTCATCGGGTTGAGCGGATGGTGCTCCATCCCGCTCTCGTTGAGCAGGCGATCGCCGACGAAGAGGTGGCCCTGATAGACGGTACGGTGATTGGCCGGGAAGGCGGGGACCATCACGGTCTGGGCGCTCCCCAACCGCTCCAGGAGGGCATCGGCCACCGGCCCGATATTGCCGGCGTCCGTGGAGTCGAAGGTGGAGCAGTACTTGAAGAATATCTGTCTTGTGCCCCGGGCCTGCAGCCACTCCAGCGCTGCCAGGGACTCCGTCACGGCCTCGCCTGCCGGGCAGGAGCGGGACTTCAACGCCACCACCACCGCATCGACATCGCCGATGTCTGCCTCGGCGGCCGGCACGCCGATGGCCTGCACGCAGCGCATTCCGGCGCGCACCAGGTTGTTGGCGAGATCCGTGGCCCCGGTGAAGTCGTCGGCGATAGCACCCAGCACGATGGCCATGGTCAGGCTCCTTCGGCGTCGTTGGCGGCCTCGGGCAGCGTGATGCCCGACAGCCGCTCGTAGACCTTGATCACGGCCGCGTCGTCCTCGCGGCCGAAGCCGGCCCCCTTGGCCGCGGTGAACTGCTGCAGTGCCGAAGAGGCGACCGGGGTCGGCAGGGCCAGCTCACGCCCGGTCTCGTGGACGATATTGAGGTCCTTGACGAAGATGTCGACGGCAGACAGCGGCGTGTAGTCGCCCTTGAGGATATGCGGCACCCGGTTCTCGAACATCCAGGAGTTGCCCGCCGAGTGGGTAATCACCTCGTAGATGGTATCCGGGTCGAGCCCCATGCGGATGCCCAGTGCCATGGCCTCGGCGGCGGTGGCGATGTGCACTCCGGCGAGCAGCTGGTTGACGAGCTTCATGCTCGAACCCACGCCGGGCGTGTCCCCCAGCCGGTAGACGGTGGCGGCCATGGCATCGAGGACGGGCGCCGCCATGGCGAAGGCACTCTCGGCGCCCGAGGCCATCACCGACAGCTCGCCGCTGCGCGCCTTGGCGGCGCCACCGCTGATCGGCGCATCGAGCATCTCGAGTCCCTCGCCGGCGAGCCGCTCCCCCAGGCGACGCGCGATGCTGGGGGCCACCGTGGCGCATTGCATGATCAGCCCACCGCGGCGTAGGGAACCCACGACCCCCTGGTGGCCGAACAGCACCTGCTCGACCTGATCGGCATTGACCACCACCAGCAGCACGATGTCACTGCGGGCCGCCAGTGCCGCCGGCGTCTCGGCGCTCTCCCCGCCGCGCGCCTCGAAGGCCTCGCGAGCCCCGGCCGAGATATCGCAGCCCGTGACCTCCAGGCCGCTCTCGAGCAGCGCAGTGGCCGTGCCCATGCCCATGGCCCCCAGGCCGATGACGCCGACGCGGGGCGCCCCTGTGGTTGCATCGCTCACCTTCTGGCCTCCTGATGACGGATCCATTCCCGTGACTGGTAGCGCTAACATGTTAGCGCTAACATCGTTGTAGATGATCCATCATCAGGCAGCAAGGGCCGAGAGAGAGGGTGCGACCAATGTCTAAAAACAAGACACAGTCACGTCAGAGGCGGGGCTCCCACCAACCGACCCTCGCCCAAGTAGCTGAAGTGGCTGGTGTTTCTTCCATCACGGCTTCACGAGTGCTCAACGACCCCGAACGCGTCAATGCCTCGACGCGACAACGTGTCCTGGAGGCCATGGAACACCTCGGATACGTACCCAACCTGATCGCAGGCAGCCTGGCATCGGCTCGATCCCGCTTCATCGCAGTGATCGTACCGTCGCTGGCCAACACCGTCTTCATCGAGGTCATCAAGGGGCTCCAGGCCACCTTCGAGGCTGCTGGCTATCAGATCCTGCTGGGTAACACCGACTATGACATCGAGCGCGAGCAGCAGCTGGTCAGAACGTTCCTGGGCTGGTCCTGCTCCGCGCTGGTTACGGCGGGACTCAAGCACACCCCGGCGTGCCGTCGATTGCTGAAGGAGTGTGATCGCCCCGTGATGGAGGTGATGGAGCTCGGGGACGCGATGGATCTCAACGTCGGCCTGGACCATCAGGAAGCGGGCCGCTGCATGGCCAGGCATCTGCTGGGGCGCGGCTATCGCCAGCCGGTCTACGTCGGCGCAAGACTCTCGGATGACTATCGCGCAGGCATGCGTTATGCGGGGCATCGCGAAGTGCTGCAGGCCTCCGGAATCGAGCCCCTGCTGATCGAACTCGACCAGCTCGGCAGTCTCGAAGAGGGGGCTAGAGGGCTGGAGCAAGTTCAAGCGCACTATCCCGGGGCCGACGCCATCCACTTCGCCAACGATGACCTGGCATCCGGCGCCCTGCTGCATGCCCAGCGTCTCGGCCTGCGGGTCCCCGGGGATATCGCCATCGCAGGATTCAATGGGCTGCCGCTGGGTCAGTACGTCATGCCGCGCCTGACCACCATTCAGTCACCCCGCGAGGCCATGGGGCGATTGGCGGCAGAGCAGGTCTTGAGACGACTGGACCACCAGCCGGTGACGCAACCGCAGCAGGATGTGGGTTTCACGCTCATGCTCGGCCAGAGCACCTGAGGCCGGGAATCCCGCGCCCGGCCTTCCGCCTGTGCGCTGACGGGTCGGGTCATGAACGCCCTCACCCTCTCCGGTTCGGCGGCACCAGGCCGTGGCGCTGCATCCGCCGGTAGACGGTGGGGCGCGACACGCCCAGCCGCCGGGCCACCTGGCTGATGTTCCAGCGGGCCTGCTGCAACAGCTCGTGGAGGACCTGCCCGTCGTCGTCTACCGCCTCGTCGCCTTGCTGAGCCAGCGTGAGCGTAGCCGGAGGCGCATCGACCAGGCACTCCTCCGGCAGGTCATGGACGGTGATCTCGTCCCCCTCGACCGTGGCCAGGGCAAAGCCCAGGGCATTCTTCAGCTGCCGGATGTTGCCCGGCCAGCCATAGGCCAGCAGGGCACTCATGGCATCGGCGCGCAGGCGGGTGGCCTGCTCGCGCTCGGCGACCAGCGCCTCGTAGACGCTGCGGATCACGAAGTGCCGGTCGGCGCGCTCCCGCAGCGCCGGCAGGCGCAGCTGGGCGCCGTTGAGCCGGTAGTAGAGGTCTTCCCGGAAATGGCCGTCGCCAATCATCCGGCTCATGTCACGGTGGGTGGCGGTGATCACCCGGATGTCGACCTTCACCGGCGTCTCGGCGCCAAGGGGCATCACCTCGCGCTCCGCCAGCACCCGCAACAGCCGCGACTGCAGGGGCAGCGGCATGTCGCCGATCTCGTCCAGGAAGAGGGTGCCACCGTCGGCCTGCTGGATCAGCCCGCGCATGCCGTGGCGTCGGCCGCCGGTGAAGGCGCCCGGCAGGTAGCCGAAGAGCTCGCTCTCGATCAGCGACTCGGGGATGGCCGCACAGTTCACCGCGACGAAGGGACCGCTCGCCCGCGTGCCGCTGTCATGCAGGGCCCGCGCCAGCACCTCCTTGCCGGTGCCGGTCTCCCCGGTGATCAGCACGCTCACCTCCTCGTTGCGCAGGCGCCGCGCCAGCTTGAGCACTCGATGCATGGCCGGGTCGTCCGAGGCGAGCCTGTCGAGTGCCGGCACCGGTGCCGGCGATGCCGGCAGGGCGCGCGCAGCGACACGCCGTCCTCGTGGCTCGATCAGGGTGACGAAGCAGGTGGCATCACTGGCGCGGGCGCGGAAGGCGCGTATCTGGTCGCCGCAGGCCGAGAGGATACCCAGGACGTCGCTGATCTCGCCGTCGAACAGCTGGGTGATCGAGGGCATGCGGTCCGGGGACCAGGGGGGCCAGCGGTGAAGGTGCTCCCCGATCAGGGCGCGCCCGCTGCCATTGGCGGCGATGAGGGTGCCGTCCTCCTCGATGGCGATCAGCCCCCGGCCGTTGAGGTGAACGAACTCGCGCGCTGTGTCATAGCGCAGGATCAGGCAGTCCCGGTAGCGGTGCATGAAGTAGGCATCCTCGATCATCCGCGCGTAGAGCGTCACCAGCGAGAGGCCGAAATTCTGGCTCTCGTGGGATCGCGGCGACTCCAGGGCCGAGATGTCGAGGACGGCGATCACGTTGCCCTGCGGATCGGTGATCGGCGCCGCCGTGCAGGTCAGGTTGATGTGGGTCGCGTCGAAGTGCTCGCCGTGATGGCAGGTGATGGCTCGGGTGTCGTGGATGCAGGTGCCGACGGCACAGGTCCCCGCATAGCGCTCATCCCAGTCGGCCCCGAGATAGAGGCCCGCCTTGCGCAGCGCTCGGTCCCGGTGGCGCTGGCCACGGAACTCCACGGTGATGCCGCGATGGTCGGTGAGCAGCAGCACATAGCCCAGTCGGGCCACCTGGGCATGGAGCTGGTCGACACCGGCACGGGCCACGTGCAGCAGGTCATCCACCGACTCCTGGTGGTCGCGCAGGGCCTGCTGGGTCAACACCCGCACCGGGCGCGGTCGGCTGGGATCGAGCCGATATTCATCGACGCAGCGTGCCCAGGAGCGACGGATCACCTCGCGGCAGGCACCGAGTCCCGTCTCCCGGCCTTCGCTGAGCTGGATCAGGGTATCGATATGCTGGCGTTGTTCGGTTTGCAGGCTCATGTCTGCCTCCCGGGGTCCCGCTTCGCCAGGCAGGAAGGGGTGACGGGACCGTTGTTGTTGTCTGGCAGGCCAGCTCCCAGCCTATGCCGACCCGGCGGAGAGTCAATCGACAATGCCTTCACCCTTTGTCGGACGTTACAGCTGTAACGCCCTGGCCGTCATGGGCATGACAGGTGGCACGCCATCCGCCGGCCCCGGACACCGATGCCCGACGGGCGCAAGCCCTGCCCAGGGAACTCGATTTCCTTTTTTTTCAATGCATTGAAAGCCATGCCGCCATCGCTTCTCGCGCCTGGCATGAATGCTGCTTCTGTCAGGGGGCATACCCCATGACGAACAGTGGAGAACAATGATGACAACACACACGCCGACACAAGACGTCACCCAATGGCTGGAGCAGTTCGAGGCCGCCCTGCACGAGAGAGACCTCCAACAGGTCGTCGGCCTGTTCGGCGAGGAGTGCTACTGGCGGGACCTGGTCACCTTCACCTGGAACCTCAAGACGCTGGAGGGCAAGGAGGAGATCCAGGCCATGCTGGAGGCCACCCTGGACGAAACGCGCCCCACGAACTGGCGCCTGGACGGCGAGGCCAACGAGGCCGACGAGGCCGACGGGGTGATCGAGGCCTGGATCACCTTCGAGACGGCGGTGGCCAGCGGCAAGGGGCTGCTGCGTCTGAAGGACGGCCGGTGCTGGACGCTGCTGACCACCATGCAGGAGCTCAGGGACCATCCCGAGCCCAGCCGGGAGCGCCGCCCCAAGGGGGCCCAACATGGGGCCAGCAAGTCACGCGAGACCTGGCTGGAGGCGCGCCATCGCGAGCAGGAGGAGCTGGGCTACACGCGCCAGCCCTACTGCGTCATCATCGGCGGCGGCCAGGGCGGCATCGCGCTCGCCGCTCGCCTGCGTCAGCTGGACGTCCCCACCATCGTGGTGGAGAAGAACCCGCGACCCGGCGACTCCTGGCGCAACCGCTACAAGTCGCTCTGCCTGCACGACCCGGTCTGGTATGACCACCTGCCCTACATCCCCTTCCCCGAGAACTGGCCGGTCTTCGCGCCCAAGGACAAGCTGGGCGACTGGCTGGAGATGTACACGAAAGTGATGGAGCTCAACTACTGGGGCTCCACCGAATGCGAGGGCGCCCGCTACGACGAGGCCGCCGGCGAGTGGATCGTCGAGGTCAACCGTGACGGCGAGCGGGTCACGCTACGCCCCCAACAGCTGGTGCTGGCCACCGGCATGTCGGGCGTGCCCAACATTCCCCACTTCCCGGGCGCCGAGCGCTTCGAGGGCGAGCAGCAGCACTCCAGCCAGCACCCCGGGCCGGATGCCTATCGCGGCAAGAAGGTGGTCGTGGTGGGTGCCAACAACTCCGCCCATGACATCTGTGCCGCGCTCTGGGAGAACGACGCCGACGTCACCATGCTGCAGCGCTCCTCGACCCACATCGTCAAGTCCGACTCGCTGATGGACGTGGTGCTCGGCCCGCTCTACTCCGAGGAGGCGGTGCGCAGCGGCATCACCCACGACAAGGCCGACCTGATCTTCGCCTCGATTCCCTACAAGGTGCTGCCCGACGTCCAGAAGCCGGCCTTCGACGAGATCCGCAAGCGGGACGCCGAGTTCTACCAGCGGCTGGAGGAGGCCGGCTTCCTGCTGGACTTCGGTTCCGACGATTCCGGCCTCTTCCTCAAGTACCTGCGGCGGGGCTCGGGCTACTACATCGACGTGGGCGCCTGCGACCTGGTCGCCAACGGCGAGATCAAGCTGCGCAGTGGCGTCGGCATCGAGTGCATCAACCCGCGCTCGGTGACCCTCACCGACGGCTCCGAGCTACCCGCGGACCTCATCGTCTACGCCACCGGCTACGGCTCCATGAACGGCTGGGCGGCGCGCATCATCTCCCAGGAGGTGGCGGACAAGGTCGGCAAGTGCTGGGGCCTGGGCTCCGATACCCCGAAGGATCCGGGGCCGTGGGAAGGCGAGCTGCGCAACATGTGGAAGCCCACCCAGCAGGAGGCGCTGTGGTTCCACGGCGGCAACCTCCACCAGTCGCGTCACTACTCCCGGTATCTGGCCCTGCAGCTCAAGGCGCGCCAGGAGGGCATCCCGACACCGGTCTACGGCCTGCAGGAGGTCCACCACCTGGCCTGACCACTCCCGAAAAGGGCCGGTGCCTGGGGCGCCGGCCGTGTCGCCACGGTCGGCCGCTGGGTCGCGAGAACGGCTATCGCTCGAAGATCACGGTGCGTCTTGCGTGCAGGAAGACGCGCCGTTCCACATGCAGGGTCACGGCCCTCGCCAGTGCCAGGCACTCGATGTCCCGCCCCTTGGCCACCAGGTCCTCCGGATAGTCGGCGTGGCTGACCGGCTCCACCGCCTGGGTGATGATCGGCCCCTCGTCCAGGTCGTCGTTGATGTAGTGGGCCGTCGCGCCGACCAGCTTCACCCCCTTCTCGTAGGCCTGATGATAGGGCTTCGCTCCCTTGAACCCCGGCAGCAAGGAGTGATGGATGTTGATCGCGCGGCCGGCGAGCTTCGCGCACATTGCGCTCGAGAGCACCTGCATGTAGCGCGCCAGGATCACCAGCTCGGCGCCGGTCTCCTCGATCACCCGGGAGACCTGCGCCTCCTGCTCGGGCTTGGTCTCGGGGGTGATCGGGAAATGGTGGTAGGGCAGGCCGTGCCAGGCCGCCAGCGGCTCCAGGTCCGGGTGGTTGGAGACCACCGCACGGATCTCGATCGGCAGCTGGCCGGTCCGGTAGCGGTAGAGCAGGTCATTCAGGCAGTGATCGGCCTTCGAGACCATGATCACCACCGGGATACGCGCCCCCGGCGCGGAGAGCTCGAAGACCATGCCGTACTCGGCGGCCCGAGAAGCGAAGGCCGAGCGGAACGCCTCGGCATCGAGGTCATGGTCCTGGGGCCGGAACTCGGTACGGATGAAGAAGCGCTCGGCCAGGCGATCGTCGAAGGAGTGCTGCTCGGTGATGTAGCAGCGGCTCTCCTTGAGGAAGCGGGTAACCACATCCACGGTACCCAGCCGGCTGGGGCACTGGGCGGTCAGGATCCAGGTGTCGGCACTGCGGCTCATGGGGGAAATCTCCTGTCGAAAAGGGCCGGGGGAACCCGGCCCTGGCAAGCGCCTCGCGGCACGGGGCCCGGCTCAGCCCTTAACGCCGATGCCGTACTCGTCGCCGGCATCCAGCAGCCAGCGGTAGGTATAATCGGCGAAGCTGCGGCGCACCACCAGCTCCCAGCGCAGCTCGTCTGGGCGGCGCAGGATCACCGTGGTCTTGGCGAACACCGTGGTCACGCCCTTGCCCACCGGGAATTGGCTGGGGTGGACGTCGTAGATCACCGACTTCATCAACAGCTCCCGGGCGGCCTCGCCCTCGAGCTCGACCAGGGTCTGGCCGCCGCTGGCGTTGCTGATGGCGAAGTGGGCATCGCCCAGGGCCTCACGCAGCCGGTTCTCGAGCGTGAACTCCTCGCCACCGGGCACGATGACCAGCCACTCGTCCGGCGACAGCCACTGGACGCTGCGCTCGCCGTCGGCGTCCTGCACCAGGCCCTGGGGCTCGCCCGGCAGCGAGACACCGAGCACCTCGCGCACCGCCTCGTCGAGGACGATGGCGCCACCGCGCAGGATCAGGTGGCCGAGGAAGGGCCGCTCGCGCAGCACCACCCGGCTCTTGCCGGTGGGGGCCGGGGCCCCCGAGCGGCGGTAGGAATAGGCCAGCGGCGACTCCACCGGGATCTTGGCCTCGGTGCGGGTATCGAAGGTTGCGACGTTAGACATTCTGACGCTCTCCCTTGGGATCGAGGAAGATGGGGCTGACGATCTCGGCCTCATGGACCTGGCCGTCGGCCATGGGCAGATAGACGGTCTCGCCCATCTTCTGCTGACCGCCCTTGACCACCGCCAGGGCGAAGCCCGAGTCGAGGGTCGGGCTGTAGTAGCTCGAGGTCACGTGCCCCACCATGGGCATGGGGATCGCGTGGTTCGGGTCGAAGACGATCTGCGCGCCCTCCTCCAGCACCACCTTGGCGTCCCTGGGCTTGAGGCCCACCAACTGCTTGCGGTCGGTGCGCGCGGTATCCGGCCGGGTCAGTGCCCGCTGGCCGATCCAGGAGAACGGCTTGTCGTAGCCGACCGCCCAGTGCATGCCCAGGTCCTCCGGGGTCACCGAGCCGTCGGTCTCCTGACCGGCGATGATGAAGCCCTTCTCGGCGCGCAGCACGTGCATGGTCTCGGTGCCGTAAGGCGTCAGGCCGTACTTGTCACCATGCGCGAACAGCGTCTCCCAGACATGCAGGGCATAGTTGGCCTGGACGTTGATCTCGTAGGCCAGCTCGCCGGTGAAGGAGATGCGGAACACCCGCGCCGGCACGCCGGCCACGGTGCCTTCGCGCCAGTCCATGAACTTGAACGCTTCCTTGTCCAGGTCGATGTCGGTGATCTCGGCCATCAGCTTGCGCGCCTCCGGGCCGGTGACGGTCATGGTCGCCCAGTGATCGGTGACCGAGGTGAAGTAGACGTCGAGCTCCGGCCACTCGGTCTGGTGCCACAGTTCCAGCCACTCCAGCACGCCGGCGGCACCGCCGGTGGTGGTGGTCATCAGGAAGTGGTTCGCGCCCAGGCAGCTGGTGGTGCCGTCGTCGAACACCATGCCGTCGTCCTTGCACATCAGGCCATAGCGCACGCGCCCCGGGGCCAGCTGGGCCCACTTGTTGGTGTAGACCCGCCCCAGGAACTCTCGGGCGTCCGGGCCCTGGATGTCGATCTTGCCCAGGGTGGAGGCATCCAGGATACCCACTGCCTCGCGCACCGCCCGGCACTCCCGGGCCACCGCCTCGTGCATGGTCTCGGTCTTGCCGTTGACCTGGCGCGGGAAGTACCAGGGGCGCTTCCACTGCCCCACCTCCTCGAACTCGGCGCCGTGCTCCACGTGCCACTGGTGCATCGCAGTGTAGCGCTCGGGATCGAACAGCTCGCGGCAGTGACGGCCGACGATGGCACCGAAGGTCACCGGCGTGTAGTTGGGACGGAACACCGTGGTGCCGACCTCGGGGATCGAGCGACCCAACAAGCGGGCGGCGATGGCCATGCCATTGATGTTGCCGAGCTTGCCCTGATCAGTGCCGAAGCCCATGGCGGTGTAGCGCTTGACGTGCTCGATGGACTCGAAGCCCTCGCGGGTGGCCACCTCGATACCCGCCGCGGTGACGTCGTTCTGCAGATCGACGAACTGCTTGGGCCCGCGCAGGGTCGGCTTCTCGTGGGGAACCTGGTAGAGCGCGCAGGCCGTACCGTCGCGACGCGCGGCGACCCGGGGCAGGCTCACCGAGGCCGCCGGGAGGCCGGCCTCGGTGGCCGCCTGGCGGCCCGCCTCGACGCCGTCGGCCAGGACCTCAGCGGTGGCATAGACGCCCTGGGCACCGCCGGCCGCGCTCACGCCCTTCACTAGGGTGGGCACGAAGCCGAGGATATCGTCGCGCCAGGTCGGCCGGGCGCCGGTGTGCGAGGCCAGGTGGATCACCGGGCTGTAGCCGCCGGAGCTGGCGATGGTGTCGCAATCCAGGGTCTCGACGGCGCCGGCGACCCGGAAGCCATCCAGGTCGACCTTCGCCACCCGCGCCCCGCTGACCCGGCTGTCGCCCTTGGCCTCGATCACCGCCGCGCCTTCGATGATGCGGATACCCTGGGCCCGGGCCTGCTCGACCAGCTCACCGTCCGGGTTGGCGCGGACGTCGGCGATGGCCACCACCTCGCGGCCGCTCTCCAGCCAGTCCAGGGCGGCGCGATAGGCATGGTCGTTGCTGGTGGAGAGCACCAGCCGCTTGCCCGGCACGACGCCATAGCGACGGACATAGGTCGAGACCGCCCCGGCCAGCAGGTTGCCCGGCACGTCGTTGTTGCCATAGACCAGCGGGCGCTCGTGGGCGCCGGTGGCCAGCACGACGCGGCCGGCGCGCACGCGGTGCATGCGCGAGCGCACCTGGCGACGACCGTCCTTGAGCGGGGCGGTCTCGGCGAGATGCTCGGTACGCCGCTCGTGGAGGGTCACGAAGTGGTGGTCGTGATAGCCGTTGGCGGTGGTGCGCGGCAGCAGGGTGACGTTGTCCAGGCCGGCCAGTTCCTTCAGGGCCTCGGTGACCCACTGATCCGCCGGCTTGTCGTCGAGCAGCTCGCGGGTATCCAGCAGCGAGCCACCCATCTCCTCCTGCTCATCGACCAGGATCACCCGCGCACCGCTGCGCGCCGCGGCCAGGGCCGCGGTGAGGCCCGCCGGACCGGCGCCGATCACCAGCACGTCGCAGTGCTGGTGCAGGTGGTCGTAGATGTCCGGGTCGTTCTCCATGGGGCTGCGCCCCAGGCCCGCGCTCTTGCGGATGTACTTCTCGTAGGTCATCCACAGCGAGGCCGGGGCCATGAAGGTCTTGTAGTAGAACCCCGGCGGCATGAACTGGCCGCCCAGCTTGCCGACCAGGCTCATCAGGTCGCGCTGGACGTTCGGCCAGCCGTTGGTACTGCGCGCCTCCAGGCCGTCGAACAGCGCTTGCTGGGTGGCCCGCACGTTGGGCACCTGGCCCGCCTCGGTCTTGCCGAGCTGGACCACCGCATTGGGCTCCTCGGCGCCGGCGGCGACGATGCCGCGGGGCCGCGAGTACTTGAAGCTGCGGTTGACGATGTCGACGCCATTGGCGAGCAGCGCCGAAGCCAGGGTATCGCCGGCATGGCCCTGATAGCGCTTGCCGTTGAAGGTGAAGCTCAGCCTGCGGGAGCGGTCGATGCGCCCGCCCCGGGCGAGACGATTGAGCTGACTCATGCGCGGACTCCTTCACGAAGCGGTGCCGGTTCGACGCCGTCCTGGGACGGCCGGCCCTCGGGATGCTCGGCGGTGAACCTCGGCTGCTCGCCCATCTTGTAGGTCTCGAGGATCTCGTAGGTCACGGTGTGACGGGTGATGTTGAAGAACTTGCGGCAGCCCACGGCGTGTACCCACAGCTCGTGGTGGATGCCGCGGGGGTTGTCGCGGAAGAACAGGTAGTCGCCCCACTCCTCGTCGCTGCAGGACTCGGGGTCCTCGGGCCGCGCGATATGCGCCTGGCCCTTGGGATGAAATTCCTCCTCCTCCCGGAGCTCGCCGCAGTAGGGACAATGGATATAGAACATGGCGAAATCTCCTTAGTGGGCCACACCGGCGGCGCCGTGCTCGTCGACCAGCGCCCCGGTGTTGAAGCGATCGATGGAGAACGGCTCAGCGATCGGGTGCATCTCGCCCTTGGCGAGGCTGGCGGCGAACACATGGGCCGACCCCGGCGTGGCCTTGAAGCCGCCGGTGCCCCAGCCACAGTTGAAGTACAGCCCCTTGACCTTGGTCTTGGAGAGGATCGGACAGGCATCCGGGCAGGTGTCGACGATGCCGCCCCACTGGCGGTTCATACGCACTCGGGAGAAGATCGGGAACATCTCGACGATGGCCTGCAGGGTGTGCTCCACGGTGGGGTAGCTGCCGCGCTGCCCGTAGCCGTTGTAGCCGTCGATGCCCGCGCCGATGACCAGGTCGCCCTTGTCGGACTGGCTGATGTAGCCGTGCACGTGGTTGGACATCACCACGGTGTCGAGCACCGGCTTGAGGGGCTCGGAGACCAGCGCCTGCAGCGGATGCGACTCCAGCGGCAGCTTGAGGCCTGCCATGCCGGCCAGCACGCCGGAGTTGCCGGCGGTCACGCAGCCGACGGTCTTGGCCTCGATGTCGCCGCGGTTGGTGTGCACCCCGTAGACCTGGCCGTCGCGGATCTTGAAGCCGGTGACCTCGGTCTGCTGGAGGATGTCAACGCCGTGGGCGTCGGCCGCCCGGGCGAAGCCCCAGGCCACGGCGTCGTGGCGCGCCACGCCGGCACGCGGCTGCCAGGAGGCCCCCAGCACCGGGTAGCGGGCATTCTTCGAGCAGTCCATGATCGGCACCAGCTCCTGGACGCCCTTGGCGTCGAGCACCTCGCCGTCGATGCCGTTCAGGCGGTTGGCGTTGACCCGGCGCTGGATGTCGCGCATGTCCTGAAGGGTATGCCCCAGGTTGAGCACGCCGCGCTGGGAGAACATGACGTTGTAGTTGATATCCTGGGACAGGCCCTCCCACAGCTTCATGGAGTGCTCATACAGGGCCGCCGCCTCGTCCCACAGGTAGTTGGAGCGCACGATGGTCGTATTACGCGCGGTGTTGCCGCCGCCCAGCCAGCCCTTCTCGATCACGGCGACGTTGGTGATGCCGAATTCCTTGGCCAGGTAATAGGCGGTCCCCAGGCCATGACCGCCGCCACCGATGATGATGACGTCGTAGGCCTTCTTGGGCGTCGGGTTGCGCCACTGGCGCTGCCAGTTCTCGTGATGGCTAAGTGCGTGCTTGACCAGCCCGAAGCCTGAATAACGTTGCATAGGGATCTCCTCGAGGGTCCCGCCGGGGCCGGCGGGAACGGGCTCACGCGGTGGCAGTGCCGGCCTGCTCGGCGACGGCCTTGGCATAGACGGGGTGGCGGTTGCACAGCTCGGCGACCTTGCCACGCACCTCGGACTCGACCTCGGTGGTGTCGGCCTCGGCGGCCAGGGTGTCGAGGATGTCGCAGATCCAGCCGGCCAGGGCCTCGCAGTCGGCCTGGCCGAAGCCGCGGGTGGTCACCGCCGGGGTGCCGATGCGCAGGCCCGAGGTCACGAAGGGGCTCTGGGGGTCATTGGGCACCGCGTTCTTGTTGACGGTGACATGGGCCCGACCCAGCGCCGCATCGGCGTCCTTGCCGGTGACGCCTTGGCGGATCAGCGAGACCAGGAACAGATGATCGTCGGTGCCGCCGGAGACCACGTCATAGCCGCGGTCGAGGAACACGGTAGCCATCGCCCGGGCGTTGTCGATCACCCGCTGCTGGTAGCGTACGAAGTCCTGGCTCATGGCCTCCTTGAAGGCCACCGCCTTGGCGGCGATCACATGCATCAGCGGGCCGCCCTGCTGGCCCGGGAAGACCGCGCCGTTGAGCTTCTTGTAGAGCCCCTCGTCGCCGTGGGCGGAGAGGATCAGGCCGCCACGCGGGCCGCGCAGCGTCTTGTGGGTGGTGGTGGTGACCACGTGGGCATGGGGCAGCGGGCTCGGGTAGTGACCGGCGGCGACCAGGCCGGCGACATGGGCCATGTCGACTAGCAGCCAGGCGCCGACCTCGTCGGCGATGGCGCGGAATCGGCGCCAGTCGACCACCCGGGAGTAAGCGGAGAAGCCGGCGATGATCATCTTCGGCTTGTGGCTGCGCGCCAGGCGCTCGACCTCGGCGTAGTCGATCTCGCCGGTCTCCGGGTTCAGGCCATACTGGATGGCGTGATAATGCTTGCCCGAGAAGTTGGGCGCCGCGCCGTGGGTCAGGTGGCCGCCGTGGGCCAGGCTCATGCCCAGCACGGTGTCGCCCGGCGAGACCAGGGCCATGAAGGCCGCGGCGTTGGCCTGGGCGCCGGAGTGCGGCTGGACGTTGGCGTAGTCGGCGCCGAACAGGTCGCAGGCGCGGTCGATAGCCAGCTGCTCGACCACGTCGACATGCTCGCAGCCGCCGTAGTAGCGCTTGCCCGGATAGCCCTCGGCGTACTTGTTGGTGAGCTGGGTGCCCTGGGCCTCCATCACGGCGTGGCTGGCGTAGTTCTCCGAGGCGATCAGCTCGACGTGTGCCTCCTGGCGGGCCACCTCGTCGGCGATGGCGGCGGCGATCTGCGGGTCGGTTGTTGTAAGGTTGTTGGCGTTCATGGCATCACCCTGGTGGTTGGCTTTGTTACGTTAAGAGAAAGAGGCGCACGAGGTATTCTGGAAACGACACCGCCGTCATTGCGCGAGGCAGGCGCCCGGAAGGGACCTGAGGCGCCCCGCAGTTCGAGCCGATACGGCGCGGAGCGGTCAATATTCCACCACCACGTCGCCCAGCGGCTTGCTGCAGCAGGAGAGGATATAGCCCTCGGCGACGTCCTCGTCGGTGATACCGCCGTTGTGCTCCATGTCGACCTGACCGGCGCTGAGGGGCACCCGGCAGGTCCCGCAGATCCCCATGCCGCAGGCCTTGGGAATATGCAGCCCCAACTTGGCCGCCGCTGAGTGCACTGTCTCACCCGGCTGGACGCGTACGCTCTTGCCGCTCGTGCTGAACTCGACACTGAGCATCTCGGCCACGTCGAACTCCTCGGCCTCGACCTCGGCCTGCTCGGCATGCTCCAGTACCTCCTCCTGCACCTCGACCGGCGTGGCACCGAAGGACTCCTCGTGGTAGCGGTTCATATCGAAGCCCTGGGCCCGGAGCAGCTGCTTGATGGCCTGCATGTAGGGCGTGGGGCCGCAGCAGAAGATCTCGCGGTCCATGAAGTCCGGTGCCATCAGCTCCATCATCGCCTGGCTGAGGTAGCCACGGAAGCCGGCCCAGGCCTCGCCCAGCTCGTCGCTGCGCTCACAGACGATATGCAGTTTGAACTCGGGAATCCGCGAGAAGATGTGCTCGAGTTCGCGGTGGAAGATGATGTCGCGCGGCGTCCGCGCGCTGTGCACGAACTGCAGGTCCACCGCCGCATTGGTGTCGAAGAACCAGCGCACCATGGACATCAGGGGGGTGATCCCGACCCCGCCGGAGAGCATCAGGATCTTCTCCGCCGGGTAGTCGATGACGTTGAAGTTGCCGACCGGCCCGTGCACCGCCAGCTCATCGTTGACCCCGAGGTTGTCGTGCAGCCAGTTCGAGACCATCCCCCCGGGGATGCGCTTGACGGTAATCGAGAAGCTGTAGGGCACCGACGGCGAGCTGGAGATGGTGTAGGAGCGCATCACCTGCTGGCCATCGATCTCCAGCTCCAGGGTCACGAACTGCCCCGGCTTGAAGAAAAACATCACGGGCTGCTCGGCCATGAAGCAGAAGGTGCGGGTATCCCAGGTTTCCTGGATCACCTTGACGCAGCGCACCAGGTGACGGCCGTTGGTCCAGGTCTGGGTGCTGACGGGATTGAGGAAGCTCGTTGTCATTTGTCGTATCGCCCGGGCTGCAGCATGAGGGTCTCCGACCGCGGTACCACCGCCTGCCGTTGAGCGCATTCTGCGCAGCCTGAGGCGCCGCGACTTGCCTGCCAGCGACACGGACATGCCCGTGACCTCCTGCCTTGCCTCCCGTTGTTGCCTGTCGCGTCGCTGCCGCATCATCGCGCGTCGCGGCCAGACAATTGCCCGCCGGGCGGCTGATCCACACTCGCCGCAATCCGCCACCATCTTCGTCCGTGAGCGGCCATCCACAGGACCCCGGTTTTCCCTGAACAACCCCGAGGCCGCCCAAGCGGCCCTGCTAGAGGACGTATCGTCATGGACCCCATGTCTCCCGCTCGCCTGGATGACCCCCTGGCACCGGCACGCGAAGCCACCGCCGAGATGCTGCTCCATCGCCGGCGACACTTCTCGCTGCCCCAGCCCTTCTACAACGATGCGCGGCTGTTCGCCCTGGACATGCAGGAGATCTTCGAGAAGGAGTGGCTTTTCGCCGGGATGACCTGCGAGATTCCCGCCAAGGGCAACTTCATGACCCTGGACGTGGGCGACAACCCGGTGATCATCGTGCGGGGCGATAAAGGCGAGATCCATGCCTTCCATAACGTCTGCCGGCATCGCGGCTCCCGGCTCTGCGTCAGCGACAAGGGCAAAGTGGCCAAGCTGGTCTGCCCCTACCACCAGTGGACCTACGAACTGGACGGCCGGCTGCTGTTCGCCGGCAGCGACATGGGCACGAACTTCGACCTCGCCGCCTACGGGCTCAAGCCCGTGAACGTGCGCAGCGCCGGCGGCTACCTCTTCGTCAGCCTGGCCGAGGAGCCGCCGGCCATCGACGACTTCCTCGAGAGACTGGAGCACTACCTCGCCCCCTACGACATGGAGAACGTCAAGGTGGCGGTGGAATCCAGCATCGTCGAGCAGGCCAACTGGAAGCTGGTGATCGAGAACAACCGCGAGTGCTACCACTGCAACGGCGCCCATCCGGAGCTGCTCAACTCGCTGCAGGAGTTCGACGACAGCGACGACCCGCGCGCCACGCCGTCCTACAGGGCGCTGGTGGAGCGCAAGCAGCAGCAGTGGGATGCGATGGGCGTGCCCTGGCAGCTCAGCCGCCTGGGCAAGCGCAACCGCCTGACCCGCACCCCGCTGCTGGAGGGCACGGTGTCGATGACCATCGATGGCCGGCCGGGATGCCGCAAGCTGATGGGTCGGCTCGAGAGCCCCGACATGGGCTCGCTGCGCATCCTGCACCTGCCCAACTCCTGGAACCACTTCATGGGCGACCATGCCGTGGTGTTCCGGGTGATGCCGCTGGGGCCCCAGCAGACGGTGGTGACCACCAAGTGGCTGGTCCACAAGGACGCCGTGGAGGGCGTCGATTACGACCCGACCCAGCTGCGCCGCGTGTGGGACGCCACCAATGAGCAGGATCGTCGCCTGGCGGAGGAGAATCAGCGCGGGATCAACTCCCGGGGCTACGAGCCCGGCCCCTACTCGGAGACCTACGAGTTCGGGGTGATCGACTTCATCGACTGGTACAGCGAGAGCCTGCTGGAGAACCTCGGCCATACCGCCCCGCACCTGAAGGTGGTAGAAAGCTGAGTCCTCCCCTTCGACAGGAGAAACGGCCCCCGGTGGCGATCACCGGGGGCCGTGTCGTTGGCAACCATGCGCCCTGGCCGCGCCGGGTCAGGGCCTGACAGGCGCCGTCGGGTCAGCGAACCAGCGGCAGGAGATGGGTCTCCAGCGCCCGGCGGACCGAGGGCAGCATTATCTCGCGCTTGCCCTCCAGCTCGCCGACCAGCTCGGCAAGCCCGGGCACGTCACCCTCGAGCGCGCAGCGTCGGGCCAGCCGGGCGCTGCTCTCGGGACAGGCGCCCTCCGGGATGCGGATGCCCAGGGCCACCAGGCGATCACGGAAATCGTCGCCATCGATCAGCTCGACGATCATCATGGGCAACCCTCCTCGGTCTCAGTCGCTGTCCGTCAGTGCCGCCGCCGCGCGGCCCAGGCGGCAGGCGGCATACTTGAACTCGGGGATCTTGCCGTCGGGGTCGAGCGCCGGATTGGTCAGCAGGTTGGCCGCCGCCTCCACGTAGCAGAAGGGCACGAACACCATCCCCTCCGACATCAGCGGGTCGACCCGCGTCTTCAAGGTGATGTCCCCGCGCCGGGTGGTGATGGTGATCGGCTCGCCCGGCGTCATGCGCAGGCGCACCAGTTCGGCCGGGGCCAGGCTCGCCACCGCCTCGGGCTCGAGGTCGTCGAGCACCCGGCTGCGACGGGTCATGGAGCCGGTGTGCCAGTGTTCCAGCTGGCGGCCGGTGATCAGCACCGTGGGATAGTCGCCGTCGACGGGCTCGTCCGGCGGCAGCGGCCGGGTCAGGGCGAACGTCGCCCGCCCGTTCCCGGTGGGGAAGGCGTCGGAGAACACCACGTCCGCCCCGGGGGCGTCGTCGGCGGGGCAGGGATAGGTCACCGAGCTCTCGCGCTCGAGACGCTCCCAGGTAATGTGGTCGAGCGAGGCCATGCCCTGCTTCATCTCGGCGAACACCTCGCGCGGATGCGTATAGTCCCAGCCCAGGCCCAGGCGGTTGGCGATCTGCTGGATGATCCACCAGTCGGGACGGGCCTCGCCGGGCAGCGGCACGGCGGCGCGGCCCAGCTGCACCTGGCGGTTGGTGTTGGTGACGCTGCCGTCCTTCTCCGGCCAGGCCGAGGCCGGCAGGATGACATCGGCGAACTGGGCGGTCTCGGTGACGAACAGGTCCTGCACCACCAGGTGCTCGAGCCGGGCCAGGGCCGCCCGGGCATGGTCGAGGTCCGGGTCGGACATCGCCGGGTTCTCGCCGAGGATGTACATCCCCTTGATGGTCCCGGCCGTGATGGCATCCATGATCTCCACCACGGTGAGCCCCGGCGTCGCGTCGAGCGGGGTGTTCCACAGCTCCTCGAAGGCGGCACGCACCTGGGCATCGGTCACCGGCTGATAGTCGGGCAGCACCATGGGGATCATGCCGGCATCGGAGGCCCCCTGGACGTTGTTCTGGCCGCGCAGCGGGTGCAGGCCGGTGCCGGGGCGTCCGGTGTGGCCGCAGGCCAGCGCCAGCGAGATCAGGCAGCGGGCGTTGTCGGTACCGTGCACGTGCTGGGAAATGCCCATGCCCCAGAAGATCATCGCCCGCTCTGCCCTCGCATAGAGCCGGGCGAGCTCGCGAATCAGCTCGGGGGCGACGCCACAGGCGGGCGACATCGCCTCGGGCGTCAGGTCGCGCACATGGGCCTTGAGCGCCTCGAAGCCCTCGGTGTGGGCATCGATATAGGCCTGGTCATACAGCCCCTCGCTGACGATCACGTTGAGCATGGCGTTGTAGAGCGATACGTCGCCGCCGGGGGTGAAGCGCACGCTGTGGTGGGCGTAGGCGTCCAGCGCCTGGCCGCGGGGGTCGAGGATGATCAGCTTGGTGCCGGCCCTCGCCGCCTGCTTGAAGTAGGTGGCCGCCACCGGGTGGTTGATCGCTGGATTGCAGCCGGTGAGGATCACCACGTCGGACTGCAGCGCCTGCATGAAGGAGGCCGTCACCGCCCCCGAACCGATGCACTCCATCAGCGCCGCCACCGAGCTGGCGTGGCACAGCCGGGTACAGTGGTCGACATGGTTGGAGCCGAAGCCGGTACGCACCAGCTTCTGGAACAGCCAGGCCTCCTCGTTGGAGCACTTGGCGCTGCCGAAGCCGGCCAGGGCGTCGGGGCCATGGGCCGCCTTGAGCTCGGCGAGCCCCCGGGCGGCAAGGTCCAGCGCCTCCTCCCAGCTCGCCTCGCGGAAATGGGTCAGCGGGTCGAGGGGGTCGAAATCGGGATCGAGCCCCTTGGGCACCCCCGGCCGGCGGATCAGCGGTCGGGTGAGCCGGGTGGGATGGTAGGGGTAGTCGTAGCCGAAGCGCCCCTTGACGCACAGCCGCCCCTCGTTGGAGGGGCCGTCGCGCCCCTCGACGAAGAGGATCCGCTCGTCCTTGATGTGGTAGGTGAGCTGACAGCCCACCCCGCAGTAGGGACAGACCGAGTCGACGGTGCGATCGGCCGCCTTCGAGTCGCCGCGCCCCTGCGCGTCCACCAGGGTCGCCGGCATCAGCGCACCGGTGGGACAGGCCCGGACGCACTCGCCGCAGGCCACACAGGTGCTCTCGCCCATGGGATCGTCGAAGTCGAAGACGACCTTCGCGGCCGCGCCGCGATGGGCCAGGCCGATGACGTCGTTGCCCTGCACCTCGCGACAGGCGCGTACACAGAGGTTGCACTCGATGCAGGCATCGAGGTTGACGTTCATCGCCGAATGGGTGGCGTCATGCCCGTGGGCATGGGGGAGCGCGGCGGACCGTTCGGCGACATGGTGCACCGTGGGTGCGGCTCGCTCGGCCCGCGCCGGCAGCCGCTCGCGCACCGCGCTGGCGTCGATGGCCAGTTGATCGGCCATGGCCCAGAAGTGGCTCGAGCGGTCGGGGCCCGCCTCGCGCACGGGCTGGTCGGCGATCAGCAGTTCCATGACGCCCTCGCGGGACACCCGGGCCCGCTCGGAGGTGGCGCTCTTGACCACCATGCCGGGCGTCGCCTCGCGCAGGCAGCTCGCCGCCAGCACGCGCTCACCCTCGATCTCCACCATGCAGGCGCGACAGTTGCCGTCGCTGCGGTAGCCGGGGGCATCCTTGAAGCACAGATGCGGAATGGTCTCGCCGGCGCGCCTGGCCACCTGCCACAAGGACTCGCCGGGCTGGGCGCGCACCTCGGCGCCATCCAGGGTCAGGGTAAAGCTGTCGTTCAAGCTCTGGTCAGTCATGGTCTGCCTCCCTACCCCTTGACGATCACGTTCTGGCTGGCGAGCTCACCGCGGAAGTCCTTGAGCAGCCCAAGCACCGGATTGGGCGCCGCCTGGCCCAGGCCACAGATGGAGGCGTCCATCATCACCTGGGACAGCCGTTCGAGCTCCTCGACTCGCCACTCGTCACGCTCGAGCAGTGTCAGCATCTTCTCGGTCCCGACACGGCACGGCGTGCACTGGCCGCAGGATTCGTCGGCGAAGAAGGCGAGCAGGTTGGTGGCCACCGCCCTGAGGTCGTCCTGATCGGAGAGCACGATGATCGCCGCCGAGCCGATGAAGCACCCCGCCTCCTGCAGGGTATCGAAGTCCAGCGGAATATCGGCCTTGCTCGCCGGGAGTATCCCCCCGGAGGCGCCACCCGGCAGGTAGCCGGCCAGGCGATGCCCCTCGGCCATGCCGCCGCCATACTCCTCGACCAGCTCGTTCAAGGTGATGCCGGCGGGCGCCAGGTGGACCCCGGGTCGCCGGACCCGGCCTGAGAGCGAGAAGCTGCGCAGGCCCTGGCGGCCATGGCGACCGTGGCCGGCGAACCAGGCGGCGCCCTTCTCGTGGATCAGGGGGATCCAGTAGACGGTCTCGACGTTGTTGACCAGGGTCGGGCGGTCGAAGAGCCCCTTCTGGGCGACGAAGGGTGGGCGATGGCGCGGCTTGCCGGGCTTGCCCTCCAGCGACTCGATCATCGCCGACTCCTCGCCGCAGATGTAGGCGCCGGCCCCCCGACGCAGCACGATGTAGCCCGGCGGCGCAAGGCCTTCGGCCTCGAGCTCGGCGATCGCCTCATGCAGCACCCGGTGCAGGCCGGGGTACTCGTCACGCAGGTAGATATAGAGCGCCTCGGCCTCCACCGCCCAGGCGCTGACCAGGGCTCCCTCGAGGAAGCGGTGCGGCGAGCGCTCCAGATAGTAGCGATCCTTGAAGGTGCCGGGCTCGCCCTCGTCGGCGTTGATCGCACAGTAGCGCGGCCCGGGTTCCTGGCGCACGAAGTGCCACTTCTTGAAGGTGGGAAAACCGGCGCCGCCCAGGCCGCGCAGGTTGGCCCGCTCGAGCGTCTCCTTCAGCGCCTCGACCGTGACCCGTCCCTCGCGACAGTCGGCGAGCAGCCGATAGCCGCCCGCGGCGCGATAGTCCGCCAGGCGCTGCCAGACGATCGCCTCGGGATGGAAGTGGCCGGTATCCACCACCGCCTCCACGCCCTCGACAGTGGCGAACAGCACATGGTGGTGCCCCACTTCCACCACCGGCGCCGTCTCGCAGCGCCCCATGCAAGGCGCCCGCACCACCCGCACCGCCTGCGGGTCGACACCGGCCTCCAGTTGCGCCTTGAGCGTCGCGGCGCCGGCCAGCTGGCAGGAGAGCGAATCGCAGACCCGCACCGTCACCTCCGGCGGCGGCGCCTGGTCGTCATGCACCACGTCGAAGTGGGCGTAGAAGGTCGCCGTCTCGTAGACCGCCGCCATGGGCAGGTTCATGTAGGCCGCCAGCGCCCGCAGCGCCACCAGCGGCAGGTGGCCGTGGGCGTCCTGGATGGCGTGCAGGTGCTCGATCAGCAGGTCACGGCGCCGCAGCCCGGGATCGCTTCGCTCGTCGCCCAGCAGCTGGCGCAGCGAGGCCAGGGCAACGGGGGGCAGGTCACGGCCACGGGGCCTGCCGCGGAAACGGCGCTTGGGGGTGACGGTCTCGACGGTCATGGCGTGCTCGTTGAAGTGCTTGTGAGGTGACCCGATATCGACAGCTTCCTGCCCCTTCGCGGGCGACGACGGGCATCATCGGCATGGTGTCACTCGCCCGTCATCAGGACAATGGCCGGGCGCAGGGCCGGTGAGCGGATGGATACGAGGATGTCGCTCTCAGCATGCCTCGGCGTCGGCTGTCTCCTGAATGACAGCATAGGCCACTATCTCGACGAGCATCTCCTCCCGGGCGAACCCCGAGACGATGATCGCGGCGCGATTGGGATAGGGCGCGCTGACGTACTCGGCATAGAGGCGATTGACCGTGGCAAGGTCCTCGCGACGGGTGACATAGATCAGCACCTGGGTCAGGCTGGACATGCCTCCCCCGGCACAGGCCAGGGTGTGGCGCAGGTTCTCCAGGGTCTGGCGGGCCTGGGCCTCGATCCCGCCATCCACGACGGCGCCATCGGCGCCGATGGGGATCTGAGCGGTGAAGAGGATGCCATTGCCGATGACGGCCCACTCCAGCGGGGCCTTGGCGGCATAGAGGTCGGTGGCGACGGGGTGGATCATGGAAGAGTCTCGCGAGGAAAGTGGGTCAGTCGTTGTCGTGGTCGCCGGCACCGGCACCGCCCCGGGAGGCCTCGGTGGATTCCACCAGGATGCGATGGGCCAGCGTCTTGAGGCGCGCCCAGATGGTGTCGTCCACCTCGATGCCTTCCTTGAGGGCCAGCTGCCGGCAAGCCAGCAGTTCCGACTCGGGATGATGGGCCAGCAGGTCGAGGTCGTGGTCGGCACCCAGCGACGGCAGCAGCTCCACATGATTGGCCATCACCAGGGTGATGCCGTCGTTGGGCTCGTTCTCCTCGGGTACGTCGCGTACCGAGTAGACACGCACCTCGGGAATGGCATGGCCCGCGCGGAAGCCCACCACCTGCTCGGTGAGGGGCACCTGAGCATTGCGCCAGAAGGCGGTGATGTTCATGCCACGCCCGGCAAGCCGCGAAAGGTAGCCCATGATCAGCTGCCGATTGTGGCAGCGGCGGATCTTGACCACCGAGAGACCGCGGGCCCGTGCCTTGGCAAAGCCAAGCTCGGTGGCCAGACTGATGCTTCGCAGCACGCTGTGGCCCTGTCCGTCGAGCACCGCCAGGTCACCGTCCTGGTAGATCAACCGCGGCCTCGCCTCGGGATCCTCCTCGAGCAGGTAGTCCAGCCCCCGGTTGAGCTGCTCGACGCCGTGCAGGCCGTGACACTGCATCCAGGCGACCATGTCGGCCGCATCGGCGGCATCCCCCTCCTCGAAGCCGATGCCGCTGAACGCCTTGCGGCACAGGCCCTGAAGTTCGTTGTAGGACACGTTCATTCGGCTACTACTCCCGAACGCCCATGGAATGACCTTGCATCCCCCTCCCGGGCGGGCTCGAGGGGGAAGCTCCAGTCGTCGAAGTCGGCGAGGTCCTGCGGCTCGGCATTGAGCTCCTCGACCAGCGGCGCTCCCTGGAACAGGGTGATCCGTACCCAGCGGTCCGACTTGGGATCGAAGCGACTGGCCCCGAAGAAGGAGAGCTTGGTGCGCAGCAGGTGCATCGGCTTCATGTCGCGATGCCAGAGATTGGCGTGGATATCGCCATAGGGCGCCTTGATCAGCGTCTGGATGCGGCGCACCACCTCCTTGTGGCGGGGATGCTCGAGCAGGAAGTCGACCACCGTGGCACGAGGATGATCCTCGAGGAATTCGCAGACCCCCTGGTGGGTGCGCGCCACGCGTGGGCCGATGGCAATCTGCATCTCCTTCTCGGCGCCGGGCTCGGCATGGCGCACTCCCAGCCTCGGCTCCTCCTTCTCGGCGGAGCGATACCAGAACCAGTAGGCGCCCTCGCGGCTCTCGTAGTCATGGGCCAGCGCCCAGCCATAGTGGGTCTCGATCAGCTGGCGCAGGCGCATCAGCGGCATGTCCGGCGCGAGGTCGAGGTTCTCCGCCACCCCCATCTGGTCCTCCAGGGCGTCGACCTGGTCCGGATAGAGCTCGATCAGCAGGGTGTTGATCAGTTCCTGGGCCTCCAGCGGCAGCGTCCTTGCGCTCCACTCCACCAGCTGCTGCCAGATACCGGCCTCCAGCGGCACGCTGGCAAGCCAGGTCAGCACGTCTGGGAGCGCGGCCACCGTGACGGCATTGCGTTCGGCCTGTTCGGCGTCCTCAGTGACGGTCTCGTCGAGATGGTGCATGGCGCGGCGGGTCAGCGCGATGAGACGCTCGCGCTCGGCCTCCTCCGGTGCCTGACGCAGGGCGAGCGTCAGGGCCGTCTCGCGCTGGGTGACCCACTGGGCAATCAGCTGCGGATGGTTGATCAGGAAGGGCGCCATGCCGAGCCCCGTGGAATTGCCGATGCCCAGGTAACGCCGCAGTTCGGTGGCAAGTGGGCAGGCGGTATCCGGTGAGCGGTAGGCCGCGAGGTGCTCGACCTGCTCGATGGAAAAGTGCCTCAGGAGATAGACACCGGCCATCTGCGCCGAGAAGGGCCGTCGGAAATCGGGGTTGTCCAGCAGGCGGGCGAAATCGGCGATGCCGAACTTGCCGTTACCGTAGACCGCCGTGGTCCGGTAGAGATAGCCGACCCGGGTCAGCCAGGCGGGATCGGGCTGCTCGCCATCCGCCAGGGCCTCGACGAAGTGGGCGAAGTTGCGCAGGCTCTTGTTGGCCCGCGACAGCACCAGCACCTTCGGGTGCTGACGTCCCGCCTCCTGCAGCGGCACGTTGGCGGCCATCTGCGCCAGCAGGCTGTCATCGACGTCCCCCTCCACCAAGCCGAAGGTCACGTCCCAGGCCTCGGCGATGACCCGGTCGGAGCGCCGCGCGTCATCCAGCGGCTGGGCGAACATCACGCCATGGTAGCGGCCATGGGGCGTCTGCAGCCGATAGATGGCCGTACCATGGCCGTTGGCATCCAGGTCGAAGCGCTCCCTGCTGATCTGCCACCGCTGACGGGCCATCTGGCGTACCAGGCTGCGCACGAAGCTCAGCCGGGTGGCATGCAGGCTGCCGAGCCGCTCGAGTCGCATCACCTCATCGGCGGGACGCAGGCCGAGCGGCGCTGCCGAGACGAGATCCGCACTAGTCATTGACGATCACCTTGTGGCGGGTGGTGAGGCCCTGCTGGCGCGCCATGGCGTAGGCCGCCTGGGGCCCGGTCCACAGCGAGGGCAGCAGGATCAGGGAGACAGGGATCGCGGTTATCACGATGAACTGCTGGAGCACGCCGATCTGGCCGGCGCCCATGTAGAGCAGGATGGCGGCCATCAATGACATGGCCACGCCCCAGAAGACACGAACACCGACATGGGGCCGATCATGCCCGGTGCAGACCACGGCGATGGCATAGCTCATGGAGTCCCCGGTGGTGGCGACGAAGATGGTGGTCAGCAGCAGGATGGCGAGCGCCATCAGGGTACCGCCCGGCAGGGCCTGGGCCACGGTAAGCGTCGCCACGTCGAACTGGAAGTTGTTGAGCGCCTCCGTGAGGTCGATCGCGCCGGTCAGCTGGAAATGGATCCCCGAACCGCCCAGCAGGGTGAACCAGACGGTGGTGGCGATGGGCGCCATGACCGCCACGGCAAGGATCATCTGGCGGATGGTGCGTCCCCTAGAGATGCGCGCCACGAAGATGGCCATCAGCGGGCCATAGCCGATGAACCAGGCGAAGAAGAACACCGTCCACCACTGCATCCACCAGGCGGGGGCGGTTTCCGAGGTCATGGTGGCCATGGCCAGGAAGGAGCTCATGTACTCGCCGAACCCCTGCAGGTAGGCGTTGGTGAAGAACAGCGTGGGACCGAACAGGAAGATGACGGCGGCAATGGCCAACGCCAGGAAGACATTGAACCGGCTGAGCAGCTGGATGCCACGATGGATGCCGGTCGCCGCCGAGGTGACGTAGAGCGCCCCCAGTACCACCAGGATCACCAGCTGGGTGCCATAGCCCTCGGCGACGCCCAGCAGTTCATGCAGGCCGAAGCTGACCTGGGTGGCCAGGAAGCCGATCGGACCCACGGTGCCTGCCACGACGGCGATCACGCAGCAGGCATCGACCACACCGCCGAGCCAGCCGCTCATCACCCGCTCGCCGAGGACCGGATAGAGCAGCGTGCGCGGCTGCAGCGGCAATCCCTTGTCGTAGTGGGAGTGGGCCAGCACCACGGCGGTCAACGAGCCCAGCACCGCCCAGGCCAGGAAGCCCCAGTGCATGAACGACTGCGCGAGCGCCCCGGCCACCGCCTCCACGGTACCCGCCTCGGTATCGAAGGCCGGCGGCGTGACCACGAAGTGATAGACCGGCTCGCCGGCGGCGAAGAAGACGCCACCCCCGGCCAGCAGGGTGCACATGATGATCGATAGCCACTTGAAGGTGCTCAGCTCGGGCGTCTCGAGACCACCGACCTTGGCGCTGGCCGCCGGCGAGACGGCGAGCCCCATGGCGATGAAGAAGGTCAGCAGCAGCAACAGCTGGAAATAGGAGCCGAGCATGGCGGCGGTCCAGGCGAAGCCGGCGCCGATGGCAGCCGCCACGCCCTCGACGTCGATGATCGACAGGACGACGAACAGCACGACGAAACCGACGCTGAGCCCCAGGACGACGGAGTCGCCGAAGCGATTGACGTGACCGGGGATCGGCCTTTCCGAGGAATGGTTGTCAGGCGTACTCATGATATTTTCCTTGTTATGGGATGAACCGTCGGTGGGGCGTTCAGGCGGCGACGGGGGTAGCGGCGCGCTCGAGCAGTGCCACCCAGTTGCGGCCCATGATGCGTTCGACCTCGCCCTCGTCGAAGCCGCGCTGGCGCAGCCCGTTGATCAGGTTGGGGAAGTCCCGGCTGTCGCGTAGCCAGGGCAGCGGGCGCGGCCAACCGGCATTGCTGGCACTGCCCTCGCCGTAGTCCATCTCCTTGGACCAGCGTCCGTTGCGCATCCATTCGAGCACCGCGACGGGCTGCGCCTGGCAGAGGTCGGTACCCAGGCCCACATGGTCGATGCCCATCAGGTCGACGGTCCGCGCGATCATCTCGCAGTAGGCCTCGAGGGTGCAGTCCGGGCCGTCCTTGAGGTGGAAGGGGTAGGCCGAGAAGCCCAGCAGGCCATCGCACTCGGCGATCGCCGCGAGCACGCGGTTCGACTTGTTGCGCTTGGCCGGGTGGAAGAACTCGGGGTTGGCATGGGAGATGATCACCGGACGCTCGGAGAGCTCGATGGCCTCGAGCGTGGAGCGCTCGGCACTGTGGGACATGTCGATGACCATGCCGACCCGATTCATCTCGCGAATCACCTGCCGGCCGAAACGCGTGATGCCGCTGTCCTCGCTCTCGTAGCACCCGCAGGCCAGCAGGCTCTGGTTATTGTAGGTTAGCTGCATGATCAGCAGGCCCAACCGGCGCATCACCGCCACCATGTCGATATCGTCCTCGATCGGCGAGCAGTTCTGGGCACCGAGGAAGATCCCCACCTTGCCGGCGGCGCGGGCATGTGCGATGTCGCCCGGCTCGCGCACCGGCATGATCAGGTCATGATGCTGCTCGAAACGGCGATTCCACTCGCCAAGCCGCGACAGGGTCTCCCGGGTGTTCTCGTGATAGACCAGCGTCGCATGCACGGCGTCGAGGCCGCCCTCGCGCATCTGCTGGAAGATCTCCCTTGACCAGTTCGAGTACTGCAGGCCGTCGATGGTCAGCATTTGCTTGGACATGGAACGCTCCTCAGGCCTTGACGTAGCAGGTCTTGACCACGGTGTAGAACTCGCGGGCATTGCGACCCTGCTCGCGGGGACCGAAGCTCGAGTCCTTGCGGCCCCCGAACGGCACGTGGTAATCGGTGCCGGCGGTGGCCAGGTTGACCATCACGCAGCCGGTCTCGGCGCGGGCCTTGAAGGCGTTGGCCAGTTTCAGGGAGTCGGTGATGATGCCGGCGGTCAGGCCGAAGTTGGTGTCGTTGAGGGTCTCGATGGCCGTCTCGGCATCCGCGACCTTGATCACACAGGCGATGGGGCCGAAGACCTCCTCACGGTTGATCGCCATGTCATTGGTGGTGTCGGTGAACAAGGTCGGCGCCATGTAGTAGCCCGGGGTCTCGCGCTCGAGACGCTCGCCCCCGTAGGCCAGCAGGGCACCCTGTTCGCGGGCCCGCTCGATCCAGGACAGGTTGGATTCGAGCTGGCGGGCATCCGCGACCGGGCCGATCTGCACGCCCTCCGCCAGGGCATGGCCCACCGTCGCCCGGTCCAGCCGGGCGATGAGCTTCTCGACGAAGGCGTCGTGTACCGCCTCGGTGACGATCAGCCGCGAGGACGCCGTGCACTTCTGCCCGGTGCCGGAATAGGCGCCGGCGAAGGCCGCCTCCACGGCCAGGTCGAGGTCGGCATCATCGGCCACGATCAGCGCATTCTTGGACCCCATCTCCAGCTGGCATTTCACCAGGTTCCCGGCGGTAGCGGCCGCCACACGCCGCCCTACGTCCAGCGAGCCGGTGAAGCTCAAGGCATGGATGTCGGGGCTCGAGATGAGGGCATCGCCGACGCTGCTGCCGGGGCCCATCAGCAGGTTGAAGGTGCCGGGCGGCAGCGCCTGGCGGCTGATGATCTCGGTCAGCGCCCAGGCACTGGCCGGCACCAGGTTGGCCGGCTTGAAGACCACCGCGTTGCCGAAGGCTAGCGCCGGGGCGATCTTCCATACCGCCGTGGCCATGGGGAAGTTCCAGGGGCTGATCACGCCCACCACGCCGACCGGCTCGCGGCGGGTATCGATCTCGACACCGGGGCGCACGGAGTCCACCCGCTCGTCGAGCTGGCGCAGCACCTCGGCGGCGTAGTAGTGAAAGAACTGTGCCGAGCGATAGACTTCGCCCACACCTTCGGCCAGCGGCTTGCCCTCCTCGCGGGAGAGCAGGCGACCCAACTCGTCCTTGCGGGCGACCAGCTCGTCGCCGATCGCCATGAGAGCCGCATAGCGCGGCTCCAGGCCACTCTTGGCCCACTCGCGCTGGGCCTGTCTTGCTGCGTCGATGGCCTCGCCGACCTGGGCGACGCTGGCCTGGGCGTAGTGGCCGACCAGGTCGTCGGTGTCCGAGGGGTTGTGGTTGGCGATGGTGCTCTCGCCCTCGCGCCACTGGCCAGCGATGAAAAGCGGATAGGAATGGGACATGGGATACCTCCTGGATAGCGTTGACGCCATCCTAGGAGAGCCCCCAGGATAAGGATAATCAATAAATCCGATAAAATGATCAGGAAGCCTTACCATGCTGCCCGAGCTGAAGCTCCAGCCGCTGCGCTGCGTGCTGGCCATCATCGACCAGGGCGGTTTCCATGCCGCGGCCAGGCACCTGCATCGCAGCCAGCCGGCGATCTCCATGGCGGTGCGCGACCTCGAGGAGCGCCTCGGTCAGCCCCTCTTCGAGAAGGGCAACGGCAAGGCCACGCTGACCCCCTTCGGGCAGTGGTGCCTGCCGCGCTTTCGCGAACTGGTTGCCCACCACGACCGGGTAAGCCGCGACGCCCTGGCCATGGCCAGCCACCAGGCCGGTCGGGTGGATATCGCCACGGTGCCCTCGGTGGCCAGCCGCGTCATGCCCGGCATCCTGGCGAGCTTCGTGATCGACTTCCCGGGCATCGAGATCAACCTGCAGGATGGCCACTCCGAGCTGGTCAGCCAGATGGTGCTGGCCGGCGAGGTGGAGCTCGGCATCACCAGCCTCTGGCAACCCGAGGAGGGGCTGGAGTTCATCCCGCTGCTGCACGATGAGATCGGCGTGGTGTGCCGGGACGATCATCCGCTGGCCGGCCATGCGCGCCTGCACTGGCGCGAGCTGGCCGGGCAACCCCTGATCCGCAACGGCACCTCGCGGCTGCTCGAGGGCTCACCCGCCGCCGAACTGCTCGAGCGCAGTGCCCTGTACATCTCCAACATGATCTCACTGACCGCGATGCTCGAGGCGGGCATCGGCATCACGACCCTGCCGCGCCTGGCCTTCCAGGAGGAGCATGCCCGGCTACGCTTCGTGCCGCTGTCGGCCCCCCGCCTGGAGCGCCGGATCGGGCTGATCTGCCGGGCCGGCGTCAGCCTGTCGCCGGCGGCAGCGGCCATGCAACGGCATGTGATGGCCTACCTGACAGACCGGGGAGCCTGAGGAACGGCAATGGGCGGCCTCGGTCGAGCGCTGGCTCGACCGGGGCCACCTGCATCGGTGCTGCTCAGGCGGCGACGCTGCCGTGGGGGTCGATCACGAATTTCTTCGCCGCACCACCATCGAAGTCGGCATAGCCCTTGGGTGCCTGGTCCAGCGTAATCATCTGGACATTGACCGCATCGGCAATATTCACCTTGCCGAAGAGGATCGCCTGCATCAGCGGACGGTGGTACTTCATCACCGGGCACTGACCGGTGTGGAAGCTATGCGACTTGGCCCAGCCCAGGCCGAAGCGCATGCTCAAGGCTCCCTGCTTGGCCGCATCGTCGGCCGCGCCGGGATCCTCGGTCACGTAGAGGCCCGGGATGCCGATCTGGCCGCCGGCACGCGTCATCTGCATGGCCGAGTTGAGCACGGTAGCGGGCGCCTCCTTGCCATGGTTGCAACCACAGGCATGGGCCTCGAAGCCGACACAGTCGACGAAGGCATCGACTTCACGCTCGCCGAGGATCGCTTCGATCCTGTCGGCCATGTCCCCCTCCTGGGTCAGGTCGAGGGTCTCGCAACCGAAGCTGCGGGCCTGAGCCAGGCGCTCTTCGATCATGTCGCCCACGATCACGCAGGCGGCCCCCAGCAGCTGGGCAGAAACCGCAGCAGCGAGGCCCACCGGGCCGGCGCCCGCAATGTAGACGGTACTGCCCGGCCCGACGCCCGCGGTCACACAGCCATGGAAACCGGTAGGGAAGATGTCGGAGAGCAGGGTCAGGTCACGGATCTTCTCCATGGCCTGATCGGCATCCGGGAACTTCAGCAGGTTGAAGTCGGCATAGGGCACCATGACGTACTCGGTCTGGCCGCCGACCCAGCCGCCCATGTCGACATAGCCGTAGGCCGCTCCGGGCCGCGCCGGGTTGACGTTGAGACAGATCCCGGTCCGGCCTTCCTTGCAGTTGCGGCAGCGCCCGCAGGCGATATTGAACGGCACGGACACCAGGTCCCCCGGCTTGATGAACTCGACGTCGCGGCCGGTTTCGATAACCAGGCCGGTGATCTCGTGGCCCAGCACCAGGCCGGACGGCGCGGTGGTGCGGCCGCGCACCATGTGCTGGTCGCTGCCGCAGATATTGGTGGTGACGACCTTCAGGATCACGCCGTGGTCGCATTTGCGATTGCCGAGGGCAAGTTCCGGATAGGCGATGGATTCGACGGCGACGTTACCCGGGCCCTTATAGACGACTCCGCGGTTGGCTGCACTCATGGCTGGCTCCTCGATGTTGTTGTAACGGACTGCGTTGTAGCGTGGCAGATGCTTCCGCTGCTCCAGCCTATGCCCTCCTCGCCCGACGACTTGCCCCACAGAGGCACTCACGTACCTGTGAAAGACATTCCCGTCATCTTCCGGCGAGGCACCGGATAGCTAGAGGTCGCTTTCACGACACCCCCTCGCTCCGGCAGGCCCAATAATGCGCAGGCCCGGGGATGCCGGAGCCTCCCCGGGACCAACAACAACACTCGAGGAACCCCTATGACGAGCGATGACGACCCGATCCTGTCCCCCGGACAGGACAATACCCAGATACTGGGACTGGACTTCCACAATCCCGTCTTCCCCCTCTCCGCCCTGGCCATCCTGGCCTTCATCCTCTATGCCCTGATCTACCCCGATGCCGCCAATACCCAGCTGACCGCGGCCCGAGGCTGGTCCATCGAGCACTTCGACTGGCTGTTCATGATCGCCGGCAACCTCTTCGTGCTGCTCTGCCTGGCCCTGATCGTGCTGCCGGTGGGGCGGATACGGCTGGGCGGCGACCAGGCGCGGCCCGAGTACTCGACGATCTCCTGGTTCGCCATGCTGTTTGCCGCCGGCATGGGCATCGGCCTGATGTTCTGGAGCGTGGCCGAACCGGTGGCCTACTACACCGACTGGTCCGGCACGCCGCTGAACGCCGCCGCCGGCACCCCGGCGGGGGCGAATGCCGCCATGGGGGCCACCATGTTCCACTGGGGCCTGCACCCCTGGGCCATCTACGCCGTGGTGGGCCTCTCCCTGGCCTTCTTCGCCTACAACCGCGGCCTGCCCCTGACCCTGCGCTCGGCCTTCACCCCGCTGCTGGGTGACCGGGCACGCGGCTGGGCCGGCCACCTGATCGACATCACCGCGGTACTGGCGACCATCTTCGGCCTGGCCACCTCCCTGGGCTTCGGGGCCTCCCAGGCCGCCGGCGGCCTCAACTACCTGTTCGACGTCCCCAACACCCTCGGCACCCAGCTGGCGATCATCGTCGGCGTCACGGTGGTGGCGCTGTTCTCGGTATGGCGGGGCATCGACGGGGGCGTGAAGCTGTTCTCCAACATCAACATGGTGATCGCCTTCGCCCTGCTGGCCTTCGTGGTGATCACCGGCTCCACCCTGCTGTTCCTCAACGGCCTGTGGGACACCACCCTGGCCTACGCCAGCCATGTCGTGCCGCTCTCCAACTGGATCGGCCGAGACGACACCACCTGGTACCACGGCTGGACGGTGTTCTACTGGGCCTGGTGGATCTCCTGGTCGCCCTTCGTCGGCATGTTCATCGCCCGGGTCTCGCGCGGGCGCACGGTCCGCGAGTTCCTGACCGCCGTGCTGCTGGTACCGACC
>NZ_JASCQP010000037.1 GCF_030010555.1 Halomonas rhizosphaerae | reverse complement strand
CGAGCTATGGTGACTTCTGGTGTACGGAAGGAGGTAGGAAAGGTGGCGTATCCTGTTGATTGATCTCGCCAGATCACAATCAACAAGGAATGGATACGCCATGACCAATTCTACCCTCCGGGCTCTTTCACAACCAGAACCCCAAGTCACTGACCCGCTGCACGAGCTGCTGCGCCAAGGTGCCCGTGACCTGATCGCCAAGGCAGTCGAGGCTGAGTTAGCCACCTTCCTGTCGCAGTATGCTGATCAGCGGCTAGACGATGGCCGCCAGGCCGTGGTCCGCAACGGCTACCTGCCTGAGCGCACGGTCCAGACCGGGATCGGGGATGTCAGCGTGCAGGTGCCCAAGGTGCGTGACCGCAGCGGCGGTGGCGCCCGCTTCAACAGCAGCCTGCTGCCGCCCTACTTGAAGCGGGCTCGCAGCATCGAGGAACTGATCCCTTGGCTCTATCTGAAGGGGATCTCCACCGGCGACTACCAGGAGGCCTTGGCGGCGCTGCTGGGCGACCAAGCCAAGGGGCTGTCGGCCAACACGGTGTCACGGCTCAAGAAACAATGGGAAGAGGAGCATACCGAGTGGCGGCAGCGGGACCTGGCAGACCGGCGCTACGTCTACTGGTGGGCTGACGGAATCTACAGCAATGTGCGCCTGGATGACCGCCTGTGCCTGCTGGTGATCATCGGCGTAACCGAGCAGGGCCGCAAAGAGCTGGTGGCCGTCGAAGACGGCTTCCGCGAGTCGGCGGACAGTTGGAAGACCTTGCTGACAGGCCTGCGAGAGCGCGGCCTGATCCAGGCGCCCAAGCTGGCGGTGGGCGACGGTGCCATGGGGTTCTGGGCGGCCCTGAGCAAGATCTATCCGGAGACCGACCATCAGCGTTGCTGGGTTCACAAGACGGCTAACGTGCTGAACAAGCTGCCGAAGTCCGTGCAGCCCAAGGTCAAGGCCGACCTCCATGACATCTGGATGGCAGAGACCCGCGACGGGGCGCACAAGGCTTTCGATCGCACCCTGAAACGCTTCGAGGCCAAGTACCCCAAGGCGATGGGGTGCCTGGCCAAGGATCGGGAAGAGCTGCTGGCGTTCTACGACTACCCGGCAGAGCACTGGGTGCATATCCGCACCACCAACCCGATCGAGTCGACCTTCGCCACAGTCCGCCTGAGGACCAAGCGCAGCCGAAACTGCGGCTCCCGGGCGACAACCCTGGCGATGGTCTTCAAGCTGCTCCAGAGCGCCCAAAAGCGATGGCGGCGTATCAAGCACTTCCAGAAGTTGGAGCTGGTCGTCAGCAACGTCGAGTTTCGGGATGGGGAGCAGGTAACCGATCAGTCAGACAGGAATGCGGCCTGACCGCCATCCACCAGATTTGACGATAACTCGTCGCCGGCCAACCCCAGGTCGACGACCTGGTGTTCCTCGAGGTGGGCCAGGCCGTCGAGGCGCTGCGTCACGGTGCCCTCGGCGCCCTCGACCTGCAGGTGGGCCAGCGTCTCGTAGCCGAGCTTCTCGGCCACCATCAGCCGGGCCATCAGCCGGGCCTCGCCCTGCTCGGGGGCGACGAAGTCCTCGGCGCGAATCCCCAGGGTGGCGGTGTCACCGGCCCCGAGGCCGCGCCCGTCCACCGCCACGGCCAGCATCTCGCCGGAGGGCAGACGCACGCCAGTGCGCTGCGGCCCTGGGTCGACCACCGTCACCGGCAGGGTATTGATGCGCGGCGAGCCGATGAACTCGGCAACCTCGAGGGACTTCGGGAAGTGGTAGAGCGATAGAGGCGCGCCGACCTGGGCGATGCGCCCGCTCGACAGCAGCACGATGCGGTCGGCGAGAGTCATCGCCTCGACCTGGTCGTGGGTGACGTAGATCATGGTGGCATTGAGCCGCTTGTGCAGCTCGGCGATCTGCACCCGCATCTCGACCCGCAACGAGGCATCGAGGTTTGACAGCGGCTCGTCGAACAGGAATACCGCCGGCTCCTTGACCAGGGTGCGGCCAATCGCCACCCGCTGGCGCTGGCCGCCGGAGAGATCCTTGGGCTTGCGCTCGAGCAACCGGGTGATCTGCAGGATGTCGGCGGCGTGCTCGACACGGCGGCGGATCTCGGCCTTGTCGGTGCGCGCGAGCTTGAGGCCGAATCCCATGTTCTCGGCAACCGTCATGTGCGGGTAGAGGGCGTAGGACTGGAATACCATGCCGATGTCACGCTCCTGGGGCGGAATCTCGTTGATCCTCTCACCGTCGAGGCACATCTCGCCGCGGGTGATATCCTCGAGCCCGGCGACCATGCGCAGCAGGGTCGACTTGCCGCAGCCCGAGGGGCCGACGAACACCACGAACTCGCCGTCGTTGATGGTCAGGTCGATGTCCCGCGAGATCTCGACGCCGTCATAGTCCTTGCCGATGCCTTCGAGTGTCAGACGTCCCATGAGGCTTCCTCCGAATCGGTGGTGCAGCGGGCGATGGCGATGCCATAGGCCGGCAGCCGTAGCGTGCCGTCCTGCCAGCTGCCGTTGACCCACGCCGGGGCCTCCGCGAGGCTCTGCGCCTCTCGAGGCGCCGGCAGCTCGCGTGGCTCACCGGCGAAGTTCAGCGCCACCAGCAGGCGGTTGCCCTGATGGGTGCGCTCGAGGCACAGCACCTCGTCGCGTACCGGGTGGTAGGTGATGTCGCCCTTGACCAGTGCCGGCTGGGTGCGGCGGAAGGCCAGGAAGGCGCGGTAGGCGTTGAGCAGCGAGTCCGGGGCGGCGTCCTGCTGGTCCACGGCCAGACCCAGGTGGGCGTCGGGTACCGGCAGCCAGGGCGCGGCCCGGGAGAAGCCGCCATGGGGGGCGTCGGCCTGCCACGGCATGGGGGTACGGCAGCCGTCGCGGCCCTTGTAGGCCGGCCAGAAGGTGATGCCGGCGGGATCCACCAGTTGCTCGAAGCTCAGTTCGGCCTCGGTCAGGCCCAGCTCCTCACCCTGGTAGAGGCAGATGCTGCCGCGCTGGGTGAGCAGAAAGGCCAGGTAGAGGCGCAGCGCCGCGGCGTCCCAGCGCGAGGCCAGGCGGGTGACGTCGTGGTTGCCCAGCGCCCAGCACGGCCAGCCATCCTCGATGCGCGATTCCATCTCGGTGAGGATGCCTCTCAGGTACTCGGGGTCATGGCGCTCGCCGAGCAGATCGAAGGAGTAGGCCATATGCAGGCGGTTGCCGCCCCGGGAGTACTCGGCCATCACGCCCAGCGAATCGTCGTCGCCGACCTCGCCGACGCTGGTGGTGCCCGGGTACTCGTCGAGCAGCGCACGCAGCCGCTCCAGGAAGGCCAGGTTCTCCGGTTGGGTCTTGTCGTGGATATGCTGCTGGTAGCCGTAGGGGTTGTCGGGGCGCACGCCGATAAAGCCCTCCCGGATATCGTCTCTGGGCGGGTTGTCCTTGAGCTCGCCATGGGTGCAGAAGTTCACCGCATCCAGGCGGAAGCCGTCGACGCCACGCTCCAGCCAGAAGCGCACCTCGCCGAGGATCGCCTCGACCACTGCCGGGTTGCGGAAATTGAGGTCTGGCTGCTCGACCAGGAAGTTATGCAGGTAGTACTGACAGCGCCGGGTATCCCACTGCCAGGCGGAGCCGCCGAAGATCGCCTGCCAGTTGGTGGGCGGGGCGCCATCGGGCCGGGGGTCGGCCCACACGTACCAGTCGGCCCTGGGGTTGTCGCGGCTTTCACGGCTCTCCTGGAACCAGGGGTGCGCATCGGAGGTGTGGGAAAGCACCTGGTCGATGGTGACCTTGAGGCCGCGGGCATGGGCGGCCTCCACCAGGCGGTCGAAGTCGACCAGGGTGCCGAACATCGGATCGACGTCGCGATAGTCGCTGACGTCATAGCCGAAGTCCTTCATCGGCGAGGTGAAGAAGGGCGACAGCCAGATGGCGTCGACATTCAGCGAGGCGATGTAGTCGAGCCGGTCGATCACCCCCTGCAGGTCGCCGATGCCATCGCCGCGGGTGTCCTGAAAGCTGCGGGGATAGATCTGGTAGATCACCGCGCCGCGCCACCAGTCGGCGCCCTGTCGGCCGAGGTACTGGGAAGTGTCTGTGGTCATGTGCCGGATCCTTGTCGTGAATCGCGGGTATCGGCGGGCCGATTCCGCGGAAAAAGTTTCACGCTCATGGTGGCGGCACGGCCGGCGGGAGAAATCCTCCCGCAGGATGGGCGACAGGCGTAGGCGGGGGGAGGAGGCGCCTTCCTACTCCCCCTGGATACGGGCGAGGAGATCACCGGCCAGGGCAATGGCCTCCTCCCGGCGGCGGATGCCCTGCTTCTGGTAGAGGCTGCGGATATGCGTCTTGATGGTGGTCGGCGCCACCGACAGCTGCTCGGCGATCTGCTCGTTGGAGAGTCCGGCATGGATCAGCCCCAGGATCTGCCACTCGCGACGGGTCAGGGGTGAGGTGCGGATCAGCTCCGGCACGTCCGGGCGGGCGACGATATCGGCGATCACCGACTCGTCGAGCATCAGGCGCACGGCACGGCCGAAGTCGCGCTGACGGCCGGCCAGCTCGATCAGCCGCTCGGCGCGACGCCGGGCCAGCTCATCCATTTCCCGGGTCTCGAGCAGCCGTGTGAGCATATCGGAAAGCGGTCGGCCCAGGCGCAGGAAGCTGCCGATGAGTGCCGTTCGCGAGGCCAGCTCCAGGGCTGCGGCCAGGTGATCCAGTGCCGCCGGCTCATGGCCGCACTGCCACTCCAGAACTGCCAGGCACAGCCGGTTGCGATTGGCGTCGGTGACAAGGCCGAAACGCGCCGCCTGGGCCTCCAGGGCCTCCAGCAGCCCCCGGGCCTCGTCGGGCCGGCCGAGCAGCAGCAGCGCCCGGGCGTGATTGCGGACGTTGGCCTGGGCGAAGTGGTTGCTGGCGGTGTCGGGCTCGGCAGGCGGCGCCTCCTGCAGCCAGCGGTCCACCGCATCGCGGTCGTCGTTGGCCTGCCACCAGGCCAGCAGGGTGGCGTGGGCATTGGCCCGCCAGTCGATGTGATAGTCGCCGTCGGCGAGTATCTTGCGGATGCGGCGGATGTGGTCGGCACACTGCGCCTGGTCGCCGCGGCCCTGGGCGACCTTGGCCAGGCTCACATGGCACTGCAGGGTCCAGCGCTCGCCTTGGCGGTCGAGAAGGGCGATGCCGGCCAGGGCCGCCTGCTCGGCCTCGTCCAGTCGGTGCCATTCCCACAGCAGTTGGCTGCGGATGCGATACAGGAACTCGGCGACTGGTAGCCGGTCGAGGCCGCTGTGCTCGATATGCGCGAAGGCCCGCTCCTGAGTGTCAAAGGCGGCTTGCAGCCGGCCCTGGGCGACCAGCGTCTCCGAATGGTGGCACAGCGCCCACAGCAACAGCTGGTCATCGCCGATGCGCTTCGCCTCGCGTTCCACCTCGTGGATCCGCGCCAGCGACTCCTCGAGTCGGCCCTGGACGAAGCGTGCTTCGCAGAGGATCGCACCGGCCGACACCGGCGTGGCGGCCAGGTAGCGGGCCGGTTGTGTCAGCGCCTGTTCGGCCAGTGGTGCGGCCCGTTCGGCGTCACCCTGGTTGATCGCCAACTGGGCGCGCAGGGTGGCGAACTCGGCGGAGAGCTCCTGCCAGGCAGGCTCCTCGAGCTGGGCCTCGATCCAGCCGATGGCCTCGGCGGTACGATCGAACTGGAACTGGGCGTGGGACACCCAGCCATGCAGCAGCGTCAGTTGCGGCGAGGTGCACAGGCATGTCTCACCGAGCGTCGCCAGG
The DNA here is from genome assembly GCF_030010555.1 of Halomonas rhizosphaerae. Taxonomy (GTDB): domain Bacteria; phylum Pseudomonadota; class Gammaproteobacteria; order Pseudomonadales; family Halomonadaceae; genus Halomonas; species Halomonas rhizosphaerae. The sequence continues at coordinate 30,669 of NZ_JASCQP010000037.1, read as the reverse complement.
GCCCGCGCCAGCAGCGCAAAGTGGCCATGGGCCAGTAGCTGGGGGCCCTGGGACTCCACCAGCGTGATGACCCCCTCGGGATCATCGGCCTCGATGGCCTGGGACAGGGCCAGGGCGGGATCGCCCAGCGCCAGCCAGGCCTGGCTGGCACGGCGATGCAGCTGCCGCTGGGACGTCAGGCTCAGTTCATGGCGGCGATGACGCAGGTAACCGGCGAACAGGGGATGGAAGCGAAACCACTGCTCATGCGGGTCGGATCGCTCCAGGAACAGGCCGGCCCCCTCCAGGGCCTCGAGCCTCTGTGGGACTCGCTCCCCCTCCAACAGGCGAGCCACCAGCGCCGGAGAGAAACGCTCCAGGACCCCGAGCTGCAGCAGCAGCCGGCGGTCGGGTTCGTCGAGACAGGCCTCCAGCAGATCATCGAACCAGGCGACGAAGTCGGGGTGGCTGCCGCCCAGGCGCTCCAGCAGGCTGTCGAAACCGGCCCGGGTGGTGGTGCGCTGGATCAACCAGTCCAGTGCCATCACCCAACCTTCGGTGCGGCGCAGCGCCTGCTCCAGGCTGACCCGGGCGGGCGGAAAGCTGAGCTGCTCGGCACACAGCGTCTGGGCCTCCTCGAGGTCGAAGGCCAGTTCGTCCAGGCCGATCTCCTCCAGTTCACCACGCAGACGCAGCGCCGGCAGGCCCAGGGCCGGGCGGGTGCGAGAGACCAGGGTCAGGGTGAGCCAGCCCGGCTGGTGGCGCAGCCAGTGGCCAAGCGCCTCGAGGATCTCCGGATGGCGGACATGCTCGAACTCGTCGATCACCAGCCTACCCGGGGCGGCGCTGTCAGGCAGGGCGGTGAGCCAGGCTTCCACCCCTTCGATCAGGGAGCCGCCCTCGACCAGCTCCACCTCGAGACCCAACTCGCGGCACAGGCCACCCAGGGTGGCGCGGAAATAGCCGGCGAAGCGGTCGGGCGCGTCATCGCGTCCATCCAGCCGCAGCCAGGCGGCGGGCTGTTCCAGGGCCGGCAGCCGCTCGGCCAGCAGGGTGCTCTTGCCGTAGCCCGGTGGCGCCTGCACCACCAGCAGCCGGATACGCTCGTCGAGGATGAAGTGTTCGTTGAGGCGCGGGCGGGCTACCACGGTCGACGGCAGCGGGGGAGCGGCGAGCTTTTCCTGGATCAGCGGCATGGGAGACTCCCGCAGGAAAGATGATGGGCAAGTTACCCAGTATGGCTGCCCGGGCGGCCGACGAAAAAGCCCGCGGCCATCACGCCGCGGGCAAGCATCGAAACAGCAGACAGGGCCCGGCCGGCGCCGGGCCCTTGCCATCAGAACCAGACTTCGGTCTGCACGCCGAAGGTCCACTGGCTGCCGGTGAACTCGTCGCTGCCGAAGGCATCGTCGGCGCTGTAGTCATTCAGCTCCTCGTCCCAGTCGCTCCAGCTGGCGAACAGGCGGATCTCCGGGCGCTTCCAGAAGCCGCCCACCTGGGGCTTGAAGGTCGGGGCGATGGTGAACTTGGTGTAGTCCCCCTCGGCGGCGCTGCCATCGGCGCCCTGGTCCAGGTCCATCCACTGGTAGCTGGCCTCGTACTGCATCTCGAAGTTCTGGGTCAGCTCGTTGGCCAGGCGCACGTTGAGGGTCGCCCAGTCGTACTGGTCGCCATCGACATAGCGGTCCTCGCTGGTCTCGGCGAGAAGCGCCGGAGCCACACGCCACCTGGGTGCCACATAGGTGGTGCCGTAGAGGCCGACGCGGGTCGCGGTGGCATCCTCGGTCAGCCGGCCATCGGCGCCCAGCACCTTGACCTCGGCGCCCAGCCCCTGGCCATGCATCACCGCCGCCTTGAAATTGCCCTCGCCCAGGCCGAAGAAGCTGTCGCCATGGTAGGCCACCATGGTATGGAAGCCGTTATCTGCCGCCGTCTGGCCGGGATCGATGTCGCGCTCGTCGTTGTCGGTGGCGGACATGCCGCTCACCATCCACTGCCAGTTGCCGAAGTAGTTGTTGGAGGTCAGGATCAGGTTGTCGGTGTCGCCGCTGTCATCCCCCGGCGACTCGCGTGTCACGGGGAAGTCGCTGAAGCTGCGGCCGTAGAGCGAGACGTTGGACGTCCAGTTGTCGGCCAGCTGCATGTCGTAGATACCGGCGCCGGTACCGGCCAGGAACACGAAGTCGGTATCCATCCAGTGGATATCGAAGTTGTCGCGGTCGAAGCGCTTGCCGGCCCAGATGGAGGCGTTCTCGAAGGCGCCGGTGAAGCTCGGCAGGTCGCTGAACTCGGCATAGACCTGGCGTACGTTGAGGTTGGACTCGTCGGCGGTCCAGTCGTTGCTGGTGGTGGTACCGTCGGCGATCATGGTGCGGTAGTGGGCCTTGGCGCCGTTGTCGAAGCGCATCTTGTAGTTGAAGATCGCCTCGGCGTAGGTGTCCGGCTCGTTGCCCAGGCGACCGACATTACCGCCCAGCGGGCCCGCCGGTGTCACGCCCGGCCCACCGGGGGCACTCTTGCCGTCCTCGCCGATCAGCAGCCCCGAGCGGGCGTAGACGTTGAAGGAGAAGCCCTCCTCGCCGCTGGCCTGGCGTTCGACCTTGGCCAGGCGCTCCTCGACCTCGTCCTTTGACAGGCGGCCCTCGGCCTGCTGCTCGGCCAGGTCCGCGCGCTGTTCGGCGGCGTCTGCCCGCTGTTCGGCGGCGGCAATGCGCGCTTCCAGATCGGCGAGGCGCTGCTCGAGGGAGTGGTCGTCGGCGCCGGCCACCCCGGCGAGGCCCAGGCTGGCGGTAGCGATGGCGATGGCGAGCGGCTTCTTGAGCGTGACAGTGTGCATGGTCGTTCTCGTCCTTTGTTGTTGTCGCGACTGATGATCATCACGAAGGATGGGGGGTTCCCCCGGGGGCCGGGGCGTCGCCCCCGGCGCGAGATACCTCCCGGAACTTAATCGATTCAGATAACGACCACAAAAAGTCTTTTGTAATATTACGACCAATGTCTAAGCATGATCGGGAGCTCGGGCGTTTTCAGGTAATAAAACTACAAAAAGGGCCTCGCCATGACATACCCTGCCCCATCGACACCATGACGAGGACCCACGATGACGCCCGTGCACCCTTCCCTCTCCCTGATGCTCGGCATGATGCGCCTGCATGAGCGCCCCGAACTCCAGGCGCCGGCGCGGCTGGCCGACTGGATCGAGGCCCGCCTGGACCAGGGACTCGACTGGTTCGACCACGCCGACATCTATGGCGGCGACGGCCACAACGAGCGCCTGTTCGGCGAGGCCCTGCGCCACCGGCCCAGTCTCGCTGCTCGGGTGAGGGTGGTCACCAAGGCCGGCATCCTGATCCCTTCAGGGAACACCAAGCACTACGACAGTTCACCGGCATGGCTTGCCGGTGCCATCGACCGGGCCCTGGGGCGACTCGGAGTCGAGCGGCTGGACCTCTTCCTGATCCATCGCCCCGACCCGCTGATGGAGGCCGAGGCCACCGCCCGGGTGCTGGACGATGCCGTCCAGGCCGGCAAGGTCGCCGCCCTGGGGGTCTCCAACTTCCTGCCCGAGCAATGGCGCCGCCTGCAGGCGGCACTGTCCCATCCGCTGACCCACCACCAGTTGCAGCTCTCCCTCACCAAAACGGCACCGCTGTTCGACGGCAACTTCGATGCCCTGTGTCGAGACGGCCTCTCGGCCCTGGCCTGGTCGCCCCTGGACGGCGGCACCCTGTTCCAGGGCGCCGCCGGCCAGGCCCTGGCGCGTCTCGCCGCCCACCATGGCGTCAGCCCCGCCGGCCTTGCCCTGGCCTGGTTACGCCGGCTGCCGGGTTCGCCGGTGCCGGTGATCGGCACCCTCGACCCGGCACGGATCACGACCCTGCGCGACGAGGCCCGGCTCTCCCTGCCGCGCCAGGATTGGTTCGCCCTGCTGGAGGCGGCCCGCGGCCAGGAGGTCGACTGACCGCCGGCGGGTTGCGACCAAAGTCGCGGTTGAACTCCGGCGTGAGCAACGGCTAACTGTGGCGGTCACGATCTTAATCGTTTAAGTCGTAAGGGAGCGCTCGCCGGCCCCCGTAGGTGACATGTCGCCGCCGGCCCTCCCTCCCAGTACAGCGACAACAACAAGCGACGAGGAAGCCAGCATGTTCAAGAAGACCCTGATCTCCGCCATCGCCCTGGCAGGCGCTGCCGCCGGCAGCAGCCAGGCCCAGGCGGCGGACCTGACCATCTCCTGTGGGGCCGTCGGCGCCGAGCTCACCCTGTGCGAGCAGGGCGTCGCCCTGTGGGAGGAAAAGACCGGCCACGAGGTCGACATCGTCTCCACCCCCAACTCCTCCACCGAGCGCCTGTCGCTCTACCAGCAGATCCTCTCCGCCCAGTCCAGCGACATCGACGTGATGCAGATCGACGTGGTGTGGCCGGGCCTCCTGGCCAACCACCTGCTCGACCTGAGCGAGACCCTCGGCGAGGACGCCGCCGAGGGCCACTTCGAGGCCATCATCGAGAACAACACCATCGACGGCCGCCTGGTGGCCATGCCCTGGTTCACCGATGCCGGGGTGCTCTACTACCGCAAGGACCTGCTCGAGGAGCATGGCGTCGAGGCCCCCGGGACCTGGGAGGAACTGACCGAGATCGCCACCGAGATCCAGGCCGCCGAGCGCGAGGCCGGCAATGACAGGATGTGGGGCTTCGTCTTCCAGGGCCGCGCCTACGAGGGACTCACCACCAACGCGTTGGAGTGGGTGGCCAGCTATGGCGGCGGCACCATCGTCGATGCCGAGGGCGAAATCACCATCGACAACGCGCAGGCCGCCGAGGCGCTGGACCTCGCCGCCAGCTGGATCGGCAAGATCTCCCCTGAGGGCGCCCTCAACTACACGGAGGAGGAGGCCCGCGGCATCTTCCAGAGCGGTAACGCGGTGTTCATGCGCAACTGGCCCTATGCCTGGTCGCTGGCCCAGAGCGAGGAGAGCGACGTGCGCGACAAGGTCGGCGTGGTCAAGCTGCCCAGCGCCGATGGCCAGGAGAGCGCCGCCACCCTGGGCGGCTGGAACCTGGCCGTATCCCGCTACACCGAGAACCCCGAGCTCGCCGCCGACCTGGTGGCCTTCCTGACCGGCGAGGCGGAGCAGAAGCGCCGCGCCATCGAGGGGGCCTACAACCCCACCCTCGCCTCGCTCTACGAGGACGAGGAGGTGCTCGACGCCGTGCCCTTCTTCGGCACCCTCTACGACACCTTCACCAATGCCGTGGCGCGCCCCTCTGCCGCCACCGGCGACAACTACGGCCGAGTGAGCAACAGCTTCTTCAATGCCGTGCACCAGGTGCTCTCCGGTGACCAGAGCGGCGCCGAGGCCGTCTCCCAGGTGGACAGTGAACTCTCCCGCATCAAGCGTCGCCGCTGGTAACCCAGGAGGTCCTCATGTCGACTCCAGCCACCCAAAGCGCACCCCGGGCGGTGCGCTCCCCCCAGGCGGGCTACCGCGGCACCAAGGTACGCCGGCAGCGGGTCCGTGCCGCCTGGCTGTTTCTTCTACCCATGCTGGTGGCGCTGGCACTGGTAGCCGGCTGGCCCCTGCTGCGCACCTTCTACTTCAGCTTTACCGATGCCTCGCTGTCGGATACCGCCAGCGCGGCCTTTATCGGCGTCGAGAACTACCTGGTCTATGACGACGGCGCCTGGTACGGCCTGCTCACCGACCCGGTGTGGTGGAACTCGGTGTGGAACACCCTCTACTTCAGCGTCGTCTCGGTGTCGCTGGAGGTGGTGTTCGGCATCATCGTCGCGCTGCTGCTCAACGCCGAGTTCAAGGGCCGCATGCTGGTCCGCGCGGCGGTGCTGATTCCCTGGGCCATCCCCACCATCGTCTCGGCCAAGATGTGGGCCTGGATGCTCAATGACCAGTTCGGGATCATCAACCACCTGCTGATGGCGATCGGCATCATCGACTCGCCCATCGCCTGGACCGCCAGCGCCACCTACTCCATGTGGGCGGTGATCATGGTCGACGTCTGGAAGACCATTCCGTTCGTCGCGCTGCTGGTGCTGGCCGCCCTGCAGATGCTGCCCAAGGACTGCTACGAGGCCGCCGAGGTCGACGGCATCCACCCGGTGCGCGTGTTCTTCAAGGTCACCCTGCCGCTGATCACCCCGGCCCTGCTGGTGGCAGTGATCTTCCGCCTGCTCGACGCCCTGCGAGTGTTCGACGTGATCTACGTGCTGACCTCCAACTCCACCAGCACCATGACCATGTCGATCTACGCGCGCCAGCAGCTGGTCGAGTTCCAGGACGTCGGCTACGGCAGCGCCGCCTCGACCCTCCTGTTCCTGATCATCGCCCTGGCCGTGGTGATCTACCTCTACCTGGGCCGCCGTCAACTGGGAGTCGACCAATGAACCAGTATCAGCTGATCAAGCTCGCCAAGCGGGTCGGGTTCTATGCCCTGATCGCCGTTGTGATGGTCTACGCCATCTTCCCCTTCTACTACGCGGTGATCACCTCGCTGAAGCCCTCCAGCGAACTGTTTCGGGTCGACTTCTGGCTGTCGACGGTGGACTTCGGCAACTACGTGCAGATCTTCACCCAGAAGAGCTTCGTGCGCGCCATCCTCAACTCCATCATCGTCTCGCTGTCCGTGGTCTTCATCGCCCTGCTGCTCGGCATCACCGCCTCCTATGCGCTGGGCCGGGTCCGCTTCCGCGGCCGTGCCACGGTGATGCTGGTGATCCTCGGGGTCTCGATGTTCCCCCAGGTGGCGGTGCTCTCCGGACTGTTCGAGGTGATCCGGGGGCTCGGCCTCTACAACAACCCGGCCGGCCTGATCCTGAGCTACACCATCTTCACGCTGCCCTTCACTGTCTGGGTGCTGACCACCTTCATGAAGCAGTTGCCCATGGAGCTGGAAGAGGCGGCAATCATGGACGGCGCCACCCCCTGGGTGACCATCACCAAAGTGTTCCTGCCGCTGATGTGGCCGGCCATGGCGACCACCGGCCTGCTGGCCTTCATCGCCGCCTGGAACGAATTCCTCTTCGCCCTGACCTTCACCCTCACCGACGACCAGCGCACCGTGCCGGTGGCGATCGCCCTGATCTCCGGCGGTAGCCAGCACGAACTGCCCTGGGGACCGATCATGGCCGCCTCGGTCACCGTCACCGTGCCGCTGGTGATCCTGGTGATGATCTTCCAGAAGCGTATCGTCTCCGGTCTCACCGCCGGTGCGGTCAAGGGCTGACCTCATGACACCCAAGGAACCCGAGATGCAAGACAACCTGACCTGGTGGCGCGGCGGCGTCATCTACCAGATCTACCCGCGCAGCTTCATGGACAGCAACGGTGACGGCATCGGCGACCTGGCGGGCATCACCGCGAAGCTCGACCATGTCGCCAGCCTGAACGTGGACGGTATCTGGCTGTCGCCCTTCTTCACCTCGCCGATGCTCGACTTCGGCTACGACGTCAGCGACTACCGTGACGTCGACCCGATGTTCGGCACCCTGGAGGACTTCAAGGCCCTGCTGGCAAAGGCCCACGCGCGGGGCCTGAAGGTGATGATCGACCAGGTGATCAGCCACTCCTCGGACCGCCACCCCTGGTTCCAGGAGAGCCGCGCCGATCGCGCCAACCCCCGCGCCGACTGGTACGTCTGGGCCGACCCCAGACCCGACGGCACGCCACCCAACAACTGGCTGTCGATCTTCGGCGGGCCGGCCTGGACCTTCGATTCGCGCCGCCGCCAGTACTACCTGCACAACTTCCTGACCAGCCAGCCGGACCTGAACTTCCATAACCCGGAGGTCAGACAGGCGCAGCTGGACAACATGCGCTTCTGGCTGGAGCTCGGCGTCGACGGCTTCCGCCTGGACACCGTCAACTTCTATTTCCACGATGCCGAACTGCGCGACAACCCGCCGGTTCCCCAGGGCGAGGCCAAGACCCTCGGCGCCCCGGACGCCAACCCCTATACCTGGCAGCGTCACGTCCACGACATCAGCCGCCCGGAGAACCTGGCGTTCCTGCGCGACCTGCGGGCGTTGATGGACGAGTTCCCGGGCACCACCACGGTAGGCGAGATCGGCGACGACAACCCGCTGGCGCGCATGGCCGAGTACACCGCCGGCGGCGACAAGCTGCACATGGCCTACACCTTCGACCTGCTCAACGCGCCCCACTCGCCGGCCTACATCCGCAAGGTGATCGAGCGCTTCCAGCGCCTGGCCGGCGACGCCTGGCCCTGCTGGGCGACCTCCAATCACGACGTGGAGAGAAGCGCCACCCGCTGGGGCAGGGGCGAGGATCCCGTGGCCTACCCCAAGGTGATGCTGGCCATGCTCTTCTCGCTACGCGGCAGCGTCTGTCTCTACCAGGGCGAGGAGCTCGGCCTGCCCGAGGCCGAAGTGCCCTTCGAGCGCATCCAGGACCCCTACGGCAAGGTGCTGTGGCCGGAGTTCAAGGGTCGCGATGGCTGCCGCACGCCGATGCCTTGGCGCCAGGCCCCGCAGGGCGGGTTCTCGAGCGTGGAGCCCTGGCTGCCGGTGGAGGAGCGCCACCTGCCACTGGCCGTCGAGAACCAGCAGGCCGACCCCGACTCGCCCCTCGCCGCGACCCGCACGCTGCTGGCCTTCCGCGCCGCGCATCCGGCGCTGGTCGACGGCGACCTCACCCTGGTCGACGTCGGCGAGGAACTGCTCGGCTTCGTGCGCGAAAGCGACCGGGAGCGAGTGCTGTGCCTCTTCAACCTCGGCGGCAAGACCCTGAGCACGACGCTGCCCCACTCCGGCACCCCGCTCCAGGGGCACGGCTTCGTGTCGGCACTCGATGGCGACACCCTGACCCTGCCGCCCTATCAGGCGGCCTTCCTGGCCCTCGACCACTGACAACACACAACAAGGGCCGGCCCCGAGGCCGGCTAGGAGTCGCAAGATGGCAAGCGTGACCCTGGAAAGGCTCAACAAGACCTTCGGCAGCACCCATATCATCAAGGATGTCGACCTCAAGGTCGGCGATGGCGAGTTCGTGGTCTTCGTCGGCCCATCGGGCTGCGGCAAGTCGACCCTGCTGCGCCTGATCGCCGGGCTCGAGTCGATCAGCGACGGCGAGCTCAGGATCGCCGACGACGTGGTCAACGACCTGCCGCCCCGCGAGCGCGGCGTGGGCATGGTGTTCCAGTCCTACGCCCTCTATCCGCACATGACGGTCTACGAGAACATGGCCTTCGGCCTCAAGCTGGCCAAGATGGCCAACGAGACCGTCGATGAGCGGGTGATGGCCACGGCCCGGATCCTGCAGCTCGAGGAGCTGCTGCACCGCAAGCCCAAGGAACTCTCCGGCGGCCAGCGCCAGCGCGTGGCCATGGGGCGCGCCATGGCGCGTGAACCGCGCATCCTGCTGTTCGACGAGCCGCTCTCCAACCTCGACGCCTCGCTGCGTGTGCAGATGCGCAACGAGATCGCCCGCCTGCACCATCGCCTGGGCTCCACCATGATCTACGTCACCCACGACCAGGTGGAGGCGATGACCCTGGCAGACAAGATCGTGGTGCTGCGCGACGGCCGCATCGAGCAGGTCGGCAGCCCCCAGACCCTCTACCAGCAGCCAGCCACCAGGTTCGTGGCCGGCTTCATCGGCTCGCCCACCATGAACTTCATGCCGGCCGAACTGCTCGGCGCAGAGGACGGCTGCCGGGTGACCGCGCCGGGCCTCGGCGAGCTGTCGCTGCCCCAGGACGCCAGCGGCCAGCCCGCCGGCGCCGAGCTGTCGCTGGGGGTACGCCCCGAACACCTGCGCCTGGCCGAGGCCGAGGGCGACAACCGCTTCGAGATCGTCAATGTCGAGTACCTGGGCAACGAGGTCTACGTCTATCTCGAGCCCCGGGTCGGCGACACCCTGCTGATCCACCGCAGTGAGGCGCCCAGCCGCTGGGAGATCGGCCAGCGGGTCGCCCTGGTGCCGGAGCTCGAGCATGTGCACCTGTTCGACGCCCAGGACCGGGCCCTGGAGATCGCCAATCGACGCCGGGCGGCCTGACCCCTCCCTCCCCACCCACCGCCGTGATCAGGAGACCGGGATGTCGCTCTCTCGACCCCCTCACGATGCACAGCAGGACTGGTGGCGCGGCGCGGTGATCTACCAGATCTACCCCCGCAGCTTCCAGGACACGGGCGCCGACGGCATCGGCGACCTGCAGGGCGTGATCGACCGGCTCGACTACATCGCCTCGCTGAACGTCGATGCCATCTGGCTGTCGCCCTTCTTCACCTCGCCGATGAAGGACTTCGGCTATGACGTCAGCGACTATCGCGACGTCGACCCGATGTTCGGCACGCTCGAGGACTTCGACCGCCTGGTGCAGGCGGCCCACGCCCGCGGCCTCAAGGTCACCATCGACCAGGTGCTCTCCCACAGCTCCGATGCGCACCCCTGGTTCCTGGAGAGCCGCGAAAGCCGCGACAACCCCAAGGCCGACTGGTACGTGTGGGCCGACCCCAGGCCCGACGGCGCCCCGCCCACCAACTGGCAGGCGATCTTCGGCGGCAGCGCCTGGCAGTGGGACACCCGGCGCTGCCAGTACTACCTGCATAACTTCCTGGTCGAGCAGCCGGACCTCAACTTCCGCAACCCGGCAGTCGTCGAGGCCATCCTCGGCGAGGTGCGCTTCTGGCTGGAGCGCGGCGTCGACGGCTTCCGCCTGGATGCGATCAACTTCTGCACCCATGGCGAGCTCAAGGACAACCCGCCCAGAGACGATATCCGGGAGGGCTTTATCGGCGTGCGTCCCGACAACCCCTACGGCTACCAGCAACATCGCTATGACAAGACCCAGCCGGAGAACCTGCTCTTCCTGGAGCGGCTGCGTGCGCTGCTCGACGAGTACCCCGGCACCACCAGCGTCGGCGAGGTGGGCGACGACGACTCCTTGGGGGTGATGGCCGAGTACACGCAGGGGGGCAAGCGCCTGCACATGTGCTACTCGTTCAACCTATTGACCGAGAATGCCGACCCTGGGCACCTGCTCGCACCGCTGGAGGAGATGGAGGCCCGCATCGGCGATGGCTGGCCGTGCTGGGCACTGGGCAACCACGATATCACCCGCCTGGCCACCCGCTGGAACGCCGAGGGCAAGGCGGCGAAGCTGCGCCTCTACCTGGCCTTCCTGCTTACCCAGCGCGGCAGCGTCTGCCTCTACCAGGGCGAGGAACTGGGCCTGACCGAGGCCGAACTGACCTTCGATCAGCTGGTCGACCCCGCCGGCATCACCTTCTGGCCCAGCTACAAGGGGCGCGATGGCTGCCGCACGCCCATGCCCTGGCAGGCCGACAACCCGAATGCCGGCTTCTCGGACTCGGCTCCCTGGCTGCCGATCCCCGCGGAGCACCGGGGGCTGGCGGTGGACCAGCAGGAGCATGACCCCGCTTCGCTGCTCAATGCCTATCGCGCCTTCCTGGCCTTCCGCCGCACCCAGCCGGCACTGGTCAAGGGGGACATCCGCTATCACCCGCTGCGCGATGACGTCATCTCTCTCGAGCGTCGTCACCTGGGCGAGAGGCTGCTGGTGGCCCTCAATTTCGCCGCAGAGCCCCGCGAGCTGGGCGCCCCCCGGGAGGCCCACGCCCTCGACGACGCCCCGGCGATGGTCAACGGTACCTGGCGGGACGGCACGCTGCGGCTGCCGGCCCATGGCATCGCCATCGCCCGCGTCACGGACGACGTCCCCTGGACACCCACCCCTGAGACTCGGAGGCCGGGATGAGAGCCCTCCCGGCCAGGCCCGACAGCATGGCACTCTCAACAACGACAAGATGAGGCACCCCATGAAGAGATCGACTCCCCTGCTCCCCGCACACCGTCGCCTGCTCGCTGGACTCCTGCTGGGCGGCTCGGCACTGACCGCCCAGCAAGCTCTGGCGGCGGAGATCTCCATCGCCTGTGGCCCCGGCGACGCCGCCGACTACTGCCCGGTGCTCGCCGAGCGCTGGGCGGAGGAGACCGGCCACGAGGTCAATGTCGTCTCCACCCCCAACGACGCCACCGAGAAGCTCTCGCTCTACCAGCAGCTGCTCGGCAGCCAGTCCACGGACATCGACGTGCTGATGATCGACATCGTCTGGCCGGGCCTGCTCGCCGACCATCTGGTGGACCTCTCCGAGTACCTGCCGGCGGATGCCACCGAGGGCATCTTCCCGGCGCTGATCGAGAACAACACCGTCGACGGCAAGTTGATGGCCATCCCCTGGTTCACCGATGCCGGGCTGCTCTACTACCGCAAGGACCTGCTCGAGCAGTACGGTCATGAGGTGCCCGAGACCTGGCAGGAGCTGACCGAGACCTCGCGCGAGGTGCAGGCCGCGGAGCGCGAGGCGGGTAACGACGGCTTCTGGGGCTACACCTTTCAGGGTCGGGCCTACGAGGGCCTGACCACCAATGCCCTGGAGTGGGTGGCGAGCCACGGTGGCGGCACCATCGTCGACGACGAGGGCAACGTCACCATCAACAACCCCCGCGCCGCCGAGGCCCTGGACCTGGCCGCCTCCTGGATCGACGACATCTCCCCGGAGGGCACCCTCAACCATACCGAGGAGGAGACCCGCGGCATCTTCCAGTCCGGCAATGCGCTGTTCCTGCGCAACTGGCCCTATGTCTGGTCGCTGGCCAACGGTGAGGGCAGCGAGGTGGCCGGCAAGGTGGGCATGGCTCCGCTGCCACGCGGTCCCGAGGGCCCCGGCGACGCGGCTCCGGGCGGCGAAAGCAGGAGCGTGGCCACCCTGGGCGGCTGGAACTGGGCGGTGTCGCGCTATTCGGAACACCCCGACGTCGCGGCCGACCTGGTCGCCTACCTGACCGCCGAGGCCCAGCAGAAGGAGCATGCCATCGAGATCGGCATGAACCCCACCATCGAGGCGCTTTACGAGGATGAAGAGGTGCTGGCCAGCAACCCCTCCATGGGCGAGCTCTACGAGACCCTGACCAATGGCGTACCGCGACCCGCCACCGTGACCGGCAGCGACTACCCGCGGGTCTCCAACGCCTTCTTCAACCGCGTGCACTCGGTGCTCTCCGGGGACCTCGATGGCCAGGCCGCCGTGCAGCAGCTGGAGGGAGAGCTGCGCCGCCTCAGCCGCCGCTGGTGATCCGGCCCCTTGTCCACACCGCAGACCATGACTCACGGAGGGCCGCCAGGCCCTCCACGATACCTCGAGGCTTGCATGACTCTGTCCCAACACCGCCTGCACGACCGACACGACTGGTGGCGCGGTGCCACCCTCTACCAGATCTACCCGCGCAGCTTCATGGACGCCAATGGCGACGGCATCGGCGACCTGGCGGGAATTTCCGAGAAGCTCGATCATGTAGCGAGCCTCGGCGTCGACGCCATCTGGCTCTCGCCGTTCTTCACCTCGCCGATGGACGACTTCGGCTACGACGTGGCCGACTACCGCGGCGTCGACCCCATGTTCGGCAGCCTCGACGACTTCCGCGCGCTGGTCGAGCGTGCCCATGACCTGGGCCTGCGGGTGATCATCGACCAGGTGCTCTCCCACAGCTCCGACCGGCATGCCTGGTTCCAGGAGAGCCGCCAGGATCGCACCAATGCCAAGGCCGACTGGTACGTCTGGGCAGATCCCCGGCCGGACGGCAACCCGCCCAACAACTGGATGGCGGCCTTCGGCGGTCGCGCCTGGACCTTCGACGCCCGGCGCCGCCAGTACTACCTGCACAACTTCCTGCCCAGCCAGCCGGACCTCAATTTCCACCACCCCGAGGTGCAGCAAGCGCAGCTCGACAACCTGCGCTTCTGGCTGGAGCTCGGCGTCGACGGCTTCCGCTTCGACGTGGTCAACTACTACTTCCACGACCCCGCGCTGACCGACAACCCGCCGATGCCCCGCGAACGGGTACAGCCCGGCAACCCCCAGAGCTACCAGTTCCAGCGCCACAACATCGAGCAGCCCGAGAACCTCGCCTACCTGGAGCGGATCCGCGCGCTGCTCGACGAGTACCCGGGGGCCACCACTGTGGGCGAGATCGCCGGCAACGACCAGCTGCCGACCATGGCCGCCTATACCGCCGGCGAGTCGCGCCTGCATATGGCCTACACCTTCGACCTGCTGGGCTCCACGGGCGACGCCGCCGAGCTTCACGACGTGCTGGCCCGCTTCCGGGAGCTCGGCGAGGACACCTGGCCGTGCTGGGCGCTCTCCAACCACGACGTCGAGCGCAGCGCCACCAGCTGGGGCGAGGAGCGCGCGCTGCTGGCGCTGACCGTGCTCTGCTCGCTGCGTGGCAGCCTCTGCCTCTACCAGGGCGAGGAGCTCGGCCTGCCCGAGGCCGAACTCGCCTATGGGGACCTGCAGGACCCCTTCGGCATCAATCTCTGGCCCGAGGTCAAGGGCCGCGACGGCTGCCGCACGCCGATGGTCTGGGAGGATGCACCGAACGGCGGCTTCTGCCCCGAGGGCACCGCTCCCTGGCTGCCGGTGTTCGAACGACACCTGCCGCTGGCCGTCACGCGCCAGGACCCGATGGCCGACAGCCTGCTGGCCCGGGTCCGCCGGCTGCTTACGCTGCGCGGCGGCAACGCATTGCTGCGCCAGGGTGAACAGACGCTGATCGATCGCGCCATTCTGCCCCACCGAGTGTTCGGCGTGCTGCGTCATGACGGCGAACGGCGCCTGCTGTGCCTGGCGCATCTCGGCCATGCGACAGGTGATCGGGCGGAGATTTGCCTTGATGCCCTGATGCCCGGCGCCGATGGCTGGTCCAGTCTGGCCCTGCCGGGCATGGCGACGCCACTGCTGGAAGGCCGACAGCTGGTCATGGAGCCCGGCCAGGCGGCGTGGTTGAGCATTGTCTGACAGCGTCGTGAACGACCGCCCGGGGCTCGCCTCGGGTGGCTACCCTGACCCTGCCGGGCCATGCTAGGCTGCTAACTAAATCGTTCCAGTCCACCCTGACCGTAATGGAGTCAGCCGCCAAGTGCCTCTCCCCCGTCGCATGACCCTCAAGGACCTGGCCCGCGAGCTCGGCGTCTCCACCGCCACCATCTCCAACGCCTTCAACCGGCCCGACCAGCTCTCCCCGAAGCTGCGCGAGCACATCCTCACCGAGGCCCGGCGCCTGGGCTACAGCGGCCCCGACGCCCGGGCCCGTAGCCTGCGCACGGGCCGTTCGCGGATCATCGCCGTGATCCTCGCCGAGAGCCTGACCTACAGCCTCAACGATGCGGTCTCCAGCGAACTGCTCTCGGGCATCGCCGAGGTGCTCGACACTCGCGGCCACACCCTGCTGCTGCTCTCGGGGCGCCAGAACGCCGCCAGCGTGCCCGGGGCCTCGAGCATTGCCGACGGCTTCATCATCTATGGCCTGATGCCGAGCCTGAAGCTGTTCTCCGACCTCCCGCCCGAGCGCCCCCTGGTGGCGGTGGACTTCGATATCGAGGACCACGCCACGGTGCACGTCGACAACGAGCCGGCGTGCTACGCCATCGCCCGCCATGCCCTGAGGGTGCCGACGCGACGCCCCGCGGTGATCAACCTGCGACTGACCGAGCAGCCCTGCAATGGCCGCATCGACGATGACCAGGCGCTGCTCTCGGCCGAGCGCACCATCACCCGGGCCCGCCTCGCCGGCTTCCAGCGGGCCTTCGTCGAGGCCGGCATCGACCCGGCCGAGGTGCCGATGTGGAACATCGAGGAGAACACCTTCGAGGTCTGCACCCCGGTGATCGAGGAGATCCTCGACCTGCCGGACGCCGAGCGGCCCGACCTGCTGCTGTGCATGTCCGACCGCATCGCCCTCACCGTGGTGACGCTCGCCGAGCAGCGCGGCCTGCGCATCCCCGAGGACCTGCGGCTGACCGGCTTCGACGGCATCGCCGAGGGGCAGTATCGTGCTCCCCGGCTGACCACCATCCGCCAGGACAGCACCGAGAAGGGCCGCATCGCCGCGCGCATGATCCTCGGGATGGAACCCGCCGAATCCCGTGTCATGGCAACCGAAATGATGATTGGCGACACCTGCCCCTGACGCTGATCGGCTCATCCGGCCACATGCTTCCTGGCTGACCCCGGGCGCGCCCCTCCCCTCGCCGCTATAGTGAAGGTCAGGCTAGTGCCCGTGATCGGTGTCCTTCGGCGCCCGCACCGCGCACGAGGACCCTCTCATGGCCACGACGGTTGCGGTGATCCAGAAGCCCCCGGTACTGCTCCAGCGAGACGCGACACTGCAACGGATGCTCGACGCCGTCGACGAGGCGGCCGGCGCCGGGGCGACCCTGCTGGTCTTTCCCGAAGCCTATATCCCCGGCTATCCGACCTGGATCTGGCGACTCGCCCCGGGGGGCGACATGGCGCTGACCAGCGAGCTGCATGCCAGGCTGCGCGAGAATGCCGTCGACCTCGGCGGCGACACCCTGGCGCCCATCCAGGAGGCGGCCGCCCGGCACGGGGTGACCCTGGTGACGGGCCTCAACGAGATCGACAGCCGCTACAGCGGCACCACCCTGTTCAACAGCGTGGTCGTGGTCGGCCCGGATGGGCGGCTGCTGAATCGCCACCGCAAGCTGATGCCGACGAACCCCGAGCGCATGGTCTGGGGCATGGGCGATGCCAGCGGGCTCAAGGTGGTCGAGACCCCCGCCGGACGCCTCGGCACCCTCATCTGCTGGGAAAGCTACATGCCGCTGGCGCGCTATGCCCTCTATGCCCAGGACCTGGAGGTCTTCATCAACCCGACCTGGGATTCCAGCGACATCGCGCTCGCCTCGCTGCGCCATATCGCCAGGGAAGGCGGCTGCTGGGTGATCGGCACGTCCACCGCCCTCCGGGGAAGCGACATCCCCGCCTCCTTCCCCGAGCGCGACCGGCTCTACACCCCGGAGGAGTGGGTCAACGTCGGCAATGCGGTGGTCATTGCCCCCTCGGGGGAGGTGGTGGCAGGCCCCCTCGATCGCGAGAAGGGCATCCTCTATGCCGAGATCGAGGTCGAGACCGCCCGCCGGGCACGTCGCTCGCTGGATGTCTGCGGCCACTATGCCCGGCCGGACATCTTCTCGCTGTCGGTGAATCGCAACCCTCAGCCCCCGGTGGTGTTCACGGAGGCCTGACAAGCACGCGGGAAGCCATGAGAGCGCGACGCGGATCAGGCCCCGTTGAGGGTCGCGATCAGCCGCCGCGCCCCACCATGGTCCCGGTGCTCTCCCAACCAGAGCCCCTGCCAGGTGCCGAGCACCAGGCGGCCATCGCGCACCGCCAGCGTCAGCTGGGTGCCGAGAAGGCTAGCGCAGACATGGGCCGGCATGTCGTCCGGCCCCTCGAGGGTATGGCGAAAGTAGGGCAGGTCGCCGGGGATCCGCTCGCGCAGGAAGGCATCCAGGTCATGGCGCACGTCCGGGTCGGCATTCTCGTTGAGGGTCAGCGACGCCGAGGTGTGCAAGAGCTGCAGGTGCAGCAGCCCCATGGAGACCTCCCACAAGCCGGGCAGGCCGTCGACCACCTCGTCGGTGATCAGGTGAAAGCCGCGCGAGCGCGGCGCGAGACGCAGTTCCTGCTGTTGCCACATCACGGTTCCTCGAGACGGATGAAGGGATACCGCCATGCTAGCGTGACTCCCCGCCGTGACAAGGGCGCCGCACCCCGCGCCGGGGTGCGGCGTCGCGTCGCCTTCCTCAGTTGCGCGGATCGTGGGCCGGATCGAGATACTCGATGCCCCAGGGGCCGGTGCCGTGCAGCTGGAACAGCGTCTCGCCCTCGGCATAACCGAACATGGGGTCGCCCGGCGACATGATGGCGAAGTCGCCTGGCGCCAGGGCCTGGGTCGCATCGGGATCGTAGCGCTCGCCATGGGCGAAGTGCAGGGTGCCGTCGAGCACCGTGACGCGCTCGTAGGCCGGATGCACATGGGGCTGGATCTCGTAGCCGTCCTCCAGCCGCAGGCGAATGGTGAAGGGCGCCTCCTTGCTCAGGTCACCCTCGATGATGGCGATCTCGGCGCCCTCGCCCATGGAGGCCACCGGCCCCCACTCCAGTTCATCGGCGCTGCCGATCAGATGGCCGTCGCCCTGGTAGGGGGCCGCCTGGGCCGTCACGGCCAGGGCCAGGCCGAGGGCCGTGGCGGAAAGGGTCTGTGTCAGGGTCTTGTGGTTCATGATGCTGCCTCCTCTTGTGCTCGTGCTGTGTCGTGTTGTCGTTGTGTCGTGATCCGCCTGGGCGCCCTGCCGGCGGGGAGCGAGCGCACCCTCAGCGCCGGGTGGCCAGCAGCGAGATGCTCTTGACGCCATAGGTCCGGCTGGCGCCCTGGGCCGAGTCGGTAAGGAAGCGATATTCCGGGTGCTCGCGGAGCTCCTGCACCTCGAAACCCGCCGCTTCGATGGCGGCCCGGTAGTCGTCCTCCTGACTGGCGCCACCGATGCAGGCGGCCCACAGGGTGGCATTGCAGGAGACCTTCTCCGGCAGTGGCGACTCGGTGACGATGTCGGCCAGCGCCAGGCGCCCGCCGGGGCGCAGGACCCGGGCCGCCTCGGCGAAGACCCGCGGCTTGTCCGCCGACAGGTTGATGACGCCGTTGCTGATCACCACCTCGACGCTGCCATCCGCGAAGGGGGGCGACTCGATATGGCCGGCATGGAGCTCGACGTTGGCGAATCCCGCCTCCTCGGCCAGGCGCCGTGCCTTGTGGCGCTGGGCATCGGTCATGTCGAGCCCCAGCACCTTCCCCGTCGGCCCCGTTGCCAGGCCGGCAAGGAAACTGTCCATCCCGGCGCCACTGCCCAGGTCCAGCACCCTCTCGCCGGGGCGAATCGCCGCCAGGTCCAGGAAATGGCCGACGCCGGCGAAGGAGTCGATAGCCGCCGCGGGGATCCGGTCCAGGCCCGCCGGGTCGTAGCCCAGGCGCTCGGCCAGGGCGCGCCCCATCTCGAAGTGGAAATCCGCGTCCGGCGTCTCGGCTACCTCGCGATACATCGCCTTGACCCGTGCTTCGAGCTCATGGCGATCCACCGCGGGTGACGTGGACGGCTCGATGATGGTCATGATGGCTCTCCTCTACGTTGTCGTCTTCGGTTCACGGCACGCGGGTGCCGCGCCACCCCGAGGACGCAGCAGGTGGCCGCATTGTTCCCGGCCCTGGGTTTTCGATCCTGGCCGGGAACCCTGGCGGCGAATGCCGCGTCCCTGCAGGTGCCCCCTGCTTGCCGAGCGGCAGCAGGGGTTCCATGCTCGAAGAGGTGAGCCATGATCCTTGCCCATCCAACCACCTGCGCCCCGAGGCCGAGGTCCGTCGTGCCACCACGGGTCGCACCGGGGGTGGCCATGACCGAACACCAGCCCGCCGAGCGCCGGCAGTGGTTCGAGCAGCGCCTGGAGCCGCTGATGGACCGGCTCTACGGCACCGCCCTGCGCCTGACCCGCGACCCGGATGACGCCGAGGACATCGTCGCCGAGGCGGTCGGCAAGGCATGGGCACGGCTCGATGAACTGCGCGACCCGCAGCGTTTCGAGGGCTGGCTGTTCCACATCCTCACCAATGCCTTCATCAGCGAGTGGCGCCGCCGGCAGAGTCGCCCCCAGCGCCCGATGGACGACGAGTCGACGTCGCCGGACGAGCTCGACATCGGCCGCTTCACCCTCTTCCAGCAGCTGCATCAGCCCTTCCTGCTGTGGTGGGGCAACCTCGAGGAGCAGTTCTTCCACCAGCTGCTCCAGGAAGACCTGCAACGGGCGCTGGACGCCCTTCCTGATGCCTTCCGGGTGGCGATTGTGCTCGTCGAGGTCCAGGGCTATACGTATGAGGAGGTATCCCGCCTGCTGGGGATTCCGCTGGGTACCGTCCGCTCGCGCCTGAGCCGGGCACGGGGTCTGCTGCAGAAGATGCTGTGGCAACAGGCCAGGGAGGCCGGTGTCATCTCCGGCCCCCGGGCATCCGCCCACCAGGGAAAGGAGGACCAGCAGCCATGAGCGGACGGCCACTGACCTGCGAGGAGGTCATCGAACGACTCTTCGACTACCTCGACCGGGAGCTGGACGGCCAGCAGGCGGCCGCCATCGAGTGGCACCTGGCGAGGTGTCAGGACTGCTTCACGCGGGCTGAATTCGAGAAACGACTACGGGCCAGGGTGGAGGCCACCGGCACGGCAGCGGCCCCGCCGCGACTGCGCCGGCGCATCCGGGACCTGCTCGACCGCTTCGACGACGAGCAGGACGCCACCCCCTGACCCGTGAGGAGCGATCCTCATGGTGGCCATACTCGGCTACTCACGCCGGCAGATCCAGGATGCCGTGCAGGGCATGTACACGGCCGTCGCCGAGACGCCGGAGTCGCCCTTCCATTTCCCGGTGGGTGACGCCGCCTGCCGGCAGCTGGGCTATCCGCCGGCGCTGACGGCCCCCCTGCCGGAAGCGCTGCTCGCCTCCTTCGCCGGCGTCGGCTACCCCTTTCGCGCCGGCGCCATCCACGCCGGCGACCGGGTGCTCGACATCGGCGCGGGAGCCGGGGTCGATGCGCTGATCGCCCGCCGGCTCGCCGGTCCTGACGGGCGCGTCATCGCCCTCGACCTCACCGCCGCCATGACCCGCAAGCTCCGCGACGTGACCGAAGCCAGCGGCATCGACCGACTCGACGTGGTCCAGGCCTCGGCGGAACGGCTGCCGTTTGCCGACGCCAGCCTCGATGCCATCACCAGCAATGGTGCCCTCAACCTGGTGCCGGACAAGCGCCGCGCGGTGGCGGAGATGTTCCGCGTGCTGCGCCCCAGTGGCCGCCTGCAACTCGCCGACGTGGTGATCCACCGCCCGGTCTCGGTGGACTGCCACGAGGACCCGCGCCTCTGGGTCGAGTGCGTGGTGGGGGCCACGGTGAAGGAGGAGCTGCTGGCCCTGTTCGAGGAGGCCGGCTTCGAGGCGATCGAAGTGGTGGGCCGCCATGACTACTTCGCCCTGAGTCCCAGTGCCCAGACCCGGGAGGTCGCGGCCGGCTTCGGCGCCCATGCCATCGAGCTCGGCATGCGTCGGGGAGCCGGGGCCCCCTCTCGCCTGCGACAGGCCTGGCTGAGGCTCGACCCGCGCCGCTGGCTGCGCCTGCTGCAGCGTCGTGGCCTGCTGGGCGTTGTCGCCCTGGGCCTGGCGGTGTTGTCCTGCTACGGCACCCTGGCGCTCGCCGCCCTGCTGCCGCTGCTCGGCATCGGCCTCGCCCTGGACGAGGGAACCTGGGCGCTGACCATCGCCGCCTTCGTGCTGCTGACCCTGGGCACCCTCGCCGCCGGCCATCGACGACACCGCGCCCTGGCGCCGACCCTGCTGGCCGTAACGGGCAGCGCGGCCATCCTCCATGCGCTGTTCATCGACTATCACCCCCTGGTGGAGCTCGCCGGTTTCCTGCTCCTGGCCATCGCCGCCCTCCGGGACCGGCAGGCGCGACGCCGCCAGGAAGCCAGGGTGCTGGGACTGCCCTGAGGCCTCGGCTCAGCGCGTGAAGAGCGCCACCTGGGTCGGCTGGCCGAGGTGGGCGTGCATCTCGCCGATCCCCGAGAAGCGCACCCGGTAGCCATTGCGGCGCGCCACGCCCTGTGCCCAGTCGCGGAAACGCGCCCGGCCCCACTCGAACCTGTGGTCGGGGTCGCGGAACTCGCCCGGCGCCATCTCATAGAGCGGGTTGTATTCGTGGTTGGGGGTGGTCATCACCAGCAGCTGCGGCCGCAGCACGGCGAATACCGCGCGCTCGACCCGGGACAGCGCCTCGGGCGGGACATGTTCGATGGTCTCCACCATGGCCGCGGCCTCGAAGCCGACCAGCGCCGGGTGGACATCGGCATAGGAGCCGCAGACCAGTTCGAGGTGCCCAGCACGGGCGGCCGGCAGGTCCTCCAGACGCAGCTTGGCCTGGGCCAGCAGTTCGCCGGAAAGCTCCAGGCCCACCACACGCTCGAACTGGGCGTCGCGCAGCAGGTACTGCAGCAGCCCGCCGGAGCCGCACCCCAGGTCGAGCACCCGTCGCGCACCGCTGGCCCTGACCAGCGACACCACGCGCTGCAGCCGCTCCTGGTGGAGGTCGGGGGCTTCGAGGTCGATCATCTCCATGCTGTCTCCGCGGGGTCCGGGCGGGAGATGATGACGCAAAGCGGCCGGGACGTGTAGCAACGAGCCAAAAAAGGCGGCTGCCGGGTGATCGTCAGCATGGCCGCAGTCACGGGCTGGACCTGACGGCCTTCAGCGACGGTGACTGATGCACGGCACCGCCCCCGACTACACTGAAGACCATCCCCCCCGCTCACGGAGCAAGAAGACCATGAGTCACCGATTCATAGAGGTCATCACCGACTTCCCCACCACCGAGGAGCAGTACACTCTGTTACTGCACCTCGATCAGATCGCGCAGATCCGACCCGAGATCGAGGCGGAGAACGAACCGCGCCATGAGCCGGTGGCCGTGATCTCCCTGACCAACGGCGAGATGCTGATCCTCAAGAACAGCTTCAGGAGCGTGGTCAAGCGACTCACCGAGGCGAAGATGGTGATGCGGCCGTGACACATGGCCGACCTTCAAGGCCGGCCATTCGGTTCTCGTATGGGCCCCTGTGAGAGAGAAGCCCTCAGCAGGATGCCCGGGACCAAGGGCAGGGGAAGACGCGACTCGGGTCGCGCCCCGTGGGAGTGACCGTTACGCTTCAATCCCTGTTTCAACCCGTCATGTCGAGGACGACGCGTCCTTCTATCTGGCCATCGATCATGCGCTGGAAGACAGCGTTGATGTTCTCCAGCGAGTCACTTTCCACCGTCGCCTTCACCTTGCCTTCACCGGCGAAGTCCAGTGCCTCCTGAAGGTCGCTGCGGGTGCCGACGATGGAGCCGCGGATGGTGATGCCGTTGAGCACGGTATCGAAGATCGGCAGCGGGAAGTCGCCGGGCGGCAGGCCATTGAGTACCAAGGTTCCTCCTCGACGCAGCATGCGCTGGGCCTGATCGAAAGCCTTCGGCGATACTGCCGTGACCAGTGCCCCATGTGCACCGCCAATCTCCTTCTTGAGGTAGGCGGCGGGATCCGTCTTGAGGGCGTTGACCATGACGGTGGCACCCAGCCGCTCCGCCAGCGCCAGCTTGCCATCGTCGATGTCCACCGCCGCCACGTTCAGGCCCATAGCCCTGGCATATTGCACTGCCATATGCCCAAGGCCACCGATACCCGAGACCACTACCCACTGGCCCGGGCGGGTATCGGTCATCCTCAAGCCCTTGTAGACAGTGACACCCGCACAAAGTATCGGGGCGATCTCGAGGAAGTCGACATTGTCTGGCAGACGTCCAACGAAGCCGGCATCCGCCAGGGTGTAGTCGGCAAAGCCACCATTTACCGAATAGCCCGTATTCTGCTGGGACTCACACAGGGTTTCCCAGCCCCCCAGGCAGTGCTCGCAGTGACCGCAGGCGGAGTAGAGCCAAGGTACGCCGACCCTGTCGCCCTCCTTTACATGCTTTACCCCCTCGCCAACCGCCACGATGTGGCCGACCCCTTCATGGCCTGGAATGAAAGGCGGATTGGGCTTGACTGGCCAGTCACCATGGGCGGCATGCAGGTCGGTATGGCACACACCGGAGGCTGCCACCTTGACCAGTATCTCGCCCGCCTGCGGCCGGGGCGTCTCGACCTCCTCGATGGCCAGGGGCTCACCGAATTTTCTGACCACGGCAGCTTTCATTGTTGCATCCATCTCGCGTCTCCTCGTTTGTCGGACAGCAAGGGGCCATCGCGCCACCTTGCACGATCGCCGGGGGCCACGGGGCGGTGAATCCGCCCACTGATAGGGGTGTTGTGCGCCCGGGGAAACCCGGGCGCCGGAGAGGATTAGAAGAAGCCGAGCGGATTGATGTCGTAGCTGACCAGCAGGTTCTTGGTCTGCTGGTAGTGCTCGAGGGCCACCTTGTGGGTCTCGCGGCCGACGCCGGACTTCTTGTAGCCGCCGAAGGCGGCATGGGCCGGATACTGGTGGTAGCAGTTGGTCCACACGCGGCCGGCCTGGATGCCGCGCCCCATGCGGAAGGCGACGTTCATGTCGCGGCTCCAGACGCCCGCCCCGAGGCCGAACTCGGTGTCGTTGGCGATGGCCAGCGCCTCCTCCTCGTCCTTGAAGGTCGTCACCGCCACCACCGGGCCGAAGATCTCCTCCTGGAAGACACGCATCTTGTTGTGGCCCTTCAGCAGGGTCGGCTGGATATAGAAGCCGTTGTTGATGGCCGGATCCAGCGTTTCCCGTTCGCCGCCGGTGAGGAACTCGGCGCCCTCCTCCCGGGCGATCTCCATGTAGGACATGATCTTGTCGAACTGCTCCTGGGAGGCCTGGGCGCCGACCTGGACGTCGGTGTCCAGCGGATTGCCGCGCTTGATCGACAGGGTACGCTCCATGACCTTGGCCATGAAGGCGTCGTACATGCTCTCCTGGATCAGCGCCCGGGAGGGACAGGTACAGACCTCGCCCTGGTTGAAGAAGGCCAGCACCAGGCCCTCGGCGGCCTTGTCGATGAACGCCGGCTCGGCGTTCATGATGTCGGCGAAGTAGATGTTCGGCGACTTGCCGCCCAGCTCCACCGTCGAGGGGATGATGTTCTCGGCGGCGCACTTGAGGATGTGCGAACCCACCGGGGTGGAGCCGGTGAAGGCGATCTTGGCGATGCGCTTGCTGGTGGCGAGTGCCTGGCCCGCCTCGACGCCATAGCCGTTGACGATGTTGACCACCCCGGGCGGCAGCAGGTCGCCGACCAGTTCCATCAGCTTGAGGATGGAGGCCGGGGTCTGCTCGGCGGGCTTGAGCACCACGCAGTTGCCCGCGGCCAGCGCCGGCGCCAGCTTCCAGACGGCCATCAGCAGCGGGAAGTTCCAGGGAATGATCTGTCCTACCACACCCAGCGGCTCGTGGAAGTGGTAGGCGACGGTGTTGGCATCGATATCCGCGGCGGTGCCTTCCTGGGCGCGGATGCAGCCGGCGAAGTAGCGGAAGTGGTCGACGGCCAGCGGCAGGTCGGCGTTGAGGGTCTCGCGTACCGCCTTGCCGTTGTCCCAGGTCTCGGCCACGGCGAGCATCTCGAGGTTCTGCTCCATGCGGTCGGCGATTCTCAGCAGGACATTGGAGCGCTCCGCGGCGGAGGTCCTGCCCCAGGCCGGTGCGGCCTGATGGGCGGCATCCAGCGCCTTGTCGATGTCCTCGGCAGTGGAACGCGGGATCTCGCAGAACACCTCACCGTTGACCGGGCTGACATTGTCGAAGTACTGCCCCTTCACCGGCGATACGAATTCGCCGCCGATGTAGTTGCCGTAGCGTGTCTCGAAACTGACCAGCGAACCGGACTGGCCGGGGTTGGCATAGATCATGGCGTGACTCCTGAAATGTTGTGATTGTGGCGATACACCCTCAGTATTGGTCAGACGCGCCTTCCGCGACATACTCCCGTGGCAGGAAAGGGACTCCTCCTTCGGTAGGAGACGAGACGAGTCCACGAGGAATTGCCCATGCACACCCTGATGGTCGCCGATGACCATCCGCTGTTCCGCGAGGCCATCGCGGCCGTGATCGAGGCGGGACTGCCGGAGAGCCGGCTGCTGGAGGCGGAGAGCCTGGCCGAGGCCCTTCGCCACGCCGGGGACTGCGCAGAGCTGGACCTGGTGCTGCTCGACCTCGGGCTACCCGATGCCAGCGGGCTCGAGGGGCTGCGCGCGCTGCGCGAGGCACATCCCTGGTTGCCGGTGGCGATCCTCTCCGCCGACCAGGAACGGCGCACCATCCTCGACGCCCTCGACCTGGGTGCAGTGGGCTACATCCCCAAGTCGACGCCGCGCCGGGACCTGCTCACGGCGCTGGCCCAATTGCTGGAGGGCCAGGTCTACCTGCCACCGGACATCATGCGACGCCCCGCCGTCCCGCGCTCCTCCCCCGCCGGGGCCGGAACGCCATCGCCGGGCTCGCGCTTCGCCGAGCTGACCGACAAGCAGCTCGAGGTGCTAATCCGCCTGAGTCGCGGCGCCTCCAACAAGGTGATCGCCCGGGAACTGGACATCGCCGAGACCACGGTGAAGACCCATGTCTCGGCGATCCTGCGCAAGCTCGGGGTGCCGGGCCGGGTCCAGGCGATCCTCGCCGCCGGCGAGGCCGACCTGGAGACCCTGCTGGCCGAGCGCCACCCTCCGTCACGCTGATTCACCACCCAGCAGGTTGACCAGGGCCATGCGCAGCCGCAGCGGCTTCACGGGCTTGAGCAGGCAGCCATAGCCCAGCTGCCGGGTCAGGCCCTTGATCGTCGCATCATGGTTGGCCGTGATCACGATCACCGGGAGCCCCGGCTGGCGCTCGCGAAGCCTCGCCGCCACCGCCAGGCCATCGGGGTCCTCCTCGCCCAGGTGGAAATCGACGAGCAGCACGTCCGCGCGCTCCCCGACGGCCTTGATGTCCAGGTCGGCCAGCGAGGTCGCGGTCAGCACCCGACACCCCCAGCCCTCGAGCAGCGCGGCCATCCCCTTGCAGATACCGGGATCATTGTCGATGACCCAGACCCTTGCCCGCTCCAGGACGCTGCCCTGCCCCGGCCCCTGACCCAGCCGAGGCGAAGCGGTGGGGGGGTGGGCCACCGGCGGCAGTCGGCCCTGGGGGACCAGTACCGAGAAGAGCGAGCCGCGGCCCGGTACGGAGGCCAGACGCAGGGGATGGCCGAGCATCCCCGCGATGCGGTCGACGATGGCCAGGCCCAGCCCCAGGCCGCGATCCTCTGCCCCGCGATTGCCGCCCAGGCGCTGGAACTCCTGGAAGATCGCCTCGCGCTGCGCCTCGGGTATGCCCGGCCCGCTGTCTCCCACCAGGATCTCGACCCCCTCGGGGCGGCGACGGCAGCCCAGCAGGATCTTGCCGCGCCCGGTGTAGCGGATGGCATTGGTCAGGAAGTTGCGCACCACCCGCGCCAGCAGCGCCAGGTCCGAGGCGACCACCGCACCGCTGCCCACATAGTGCAACTCGAGCCCCCGGGCCGCGGCCATCTGGCGGTACTCCTCGGCCAGCACGTCGAGCAGCCGGGCGACGGGGAAGGGCGCGATATCCGGCTCGAGCACCCCGGCATCGAGCCGCGAGATGTCCACCAGGGTGCCGAGCAGCGCCTCCACGTCCTTGAGGGAGCGGCCGATATGGCCCACCAGCCGGGTCGAGGGCTCGGGCAGGGGGTGATCCTCCAGGGCGCTGGTGAACAGCCGGGCGGCATTCAGCGGCTGCAGCAGGTCATGGCTCACCGCGGCCAGGAAGCGGGTCTTGGAAAGGTTGGCCGCTTCCGCTTCCGCCTTGGCGGCATGCAGTTCGGCGAGGGTGCGCTGCAGCGTCTCGGTGCGCTCGCGCACCTGCTCGGCGAGCAGCACCGCATGCTCGAAGGCCGCATAGGGGGCGCCGCCCGCCATGCCCGCCGATTCCACGCGCTCCATCAGGGCGCTGGCGATCCGCCGCAGGCGGGCGTTCTCCTCCAGCAGTTCCCGTTCCCGCGGGCCGGCGTCGTCAGGCGTCTCCCGTGACCGGGCGAGATCCAATGGCGACCCCGGTGAAGGTCTGGTTGATGTGCATGCCATGGTGCTGCTCCCCGTAGGTATTGAAGCCGATCACCCGCGAGCGGCCCAGCAGCCGCGAGGCCGGGGCCACCAGTCCCAGGGCCTCCAGCTCGAGCCGGCGCAGGAAGCAGTCGCAGCCGATGATCAGCGCCGGCTCGCCGAGCCGCGCAGTGAGCCCCGCGAAGACCGCTTCGAGGTCCTCCAGCAGGGGGGCCGGCTGCATGGCCGTCAGCACGATGCCGTTCTCCACCGCGCAGTAGAAGCTGAGGCTGCCGTCGTCGTTGACCCGCTGGATGGAGCGCACGAAATGCGCCTCGCCCAGGCGTACCGCCAGCGGATGGCGGGCAAACACCTCAGGCTCAAGGGCCTCGACCGGCAGGCCCACCAGTCGGGCATACTCCTCGGCGGCCGGCAGGGCGTTGAGCTCCAGCACCCGACGGCGCTCGCGGTCGGCGCGGGTGACCACCAGCTTCTCGTCCCGTGGGCGCAGGTGGTGGGTGGTGAAGACCTCGAACGGCAACCGGGTGTTGATCATCACCACCACCGCCGCCTGGCCGTGGAAGCGGCCTTCGGCATGCACATGGGTATGGGCCAGGCGATTGTCGTCGCCGGCGGAGCCGCCGAAGCTGGGGATACGCCCCAGGGCGGCATCCAGGGTCGCCAGCACCTGCTCCTCGCAGCTGGAGAGGCCATCGAGCAGGGTCAGGGCGAAGCTGTGCTCCCCCACCGGGGCCAGGGCCCGGCCGCGACAGTCGTCGAGCAGGCCGTCGACCAGCCGCTGGGCCCGAATCAGGTCAAAGCCCGACAGGTCCTCGACCAGGGCACAGGAGACGGCGAAGTGGCGACGGTCGAGGCCGATGGCGACGATGCAGCCCCGCCCGTAGCCCTCCGGGGTGATCTCCCCGGCGGTGGTGCAGCCCGCCACCGCCACGCCCTCGAAGGCCTCGTTGAGGGCCGTTGAGAGCGCGGCAAGGGGATACTCGGCGCTGCAGAAGAACAGCACGAAGCCGAGCTCGGCATGTCGCAGCGCCCCGGCCAGCTCCCGGGCCGCCCCCCGGGGATCGCGTCGCCGGCTGACCGCCGTGCGCAGCGGCAGCTCCGCCTCGAGCGGACCGGGAACGACGGGCGTAGCGGGGGGGAGATCGAGCATGTCGGCCTGCCTGTGCGGTTTCAGGCAGTGTATGTCGCCGGAGCAAGCGGGGACAACGCCGGCCCGCGGCAGGGCGAGGCGCTCCCGGCGCTGTCATGAGATCCCTGATACTTTTTGCTGATCCAGGGACGAAATTGATCGACATCAGGGGTAGCCCCGAACTGGGACTACTACCTTAATCGGACGGTGCCCGGAAGAGGCCCGGAAGACAATAAAGGAGATATCCATGCCTGCCATCACCCCCGGGGCACAAGCCCGCCCATGCCCCGCGGACGAGCAGTTGCTGCTCGCCCACGAACACGAGTCACGCGAGATGGAGCACTATCGCGGCCTGGCCCTGAGTTTCCTGCCCACTCGGCCCCATGTCAGCCGCCTGATGGCGGCGCTGGGCATCGAGTGCGAACAGCGCATCGGCGCACTGGAGGCCCTCGCCGAGAAGCTGCAGCTGCGTGACCTCCAGATGTACGCCCCCTCCCGTTACCCGTCATGGGCGGAGGTCCGTCGACACCACCTGTTCATCACCGACGATGCCATGGCCTGCCAGGCGCTGAGCCATGCCCTGGCCGTCGCTCACCATTCACGACAGTTCAGCGAGCTGATGGCCCGCTACTGCCACCTGCCGGAGCTCGATGCCCTGCTCGTGCAGTTCATCGAACACAAGCGCGCCGCCTGCCACCTGCTCGAGGAGGCTCAGGCAGGCGCCTACGCCGTCCCTGCCCGGGCCTGATCCCGGGCATCAGACCCGGACCGTCCCACCACTTGATGGCCCCGACACCTTGCCACTGCGGCCATCCGCACCTTCACCCTTCAACGACCGGTCGAGGCCCTGCGCGTCCTGCGTCGGGGCCTTTCGACCTCGCCCTCGCCACCCGACGGATCGCCGCCCGACGGATCGCCGCCCGACGGATCGCCGCCCGACGGTTCGCCGCCCGACGCGAAGTGTCCGCGCACCAGCGCCAGCAGGCCCTGGGTGGAGGCATCGAAGTCCTGGCTGTGGGCGTCGATGCGCTCGCTGATCTCGCCGGCGATGCGCTTGCCCAGCTGCACCCCCCACTGGTCGAAGGAGTTGATGTTCCAGATCACTCCCTGGACGAACACCTTGTGCTCGTAGAGCGCGATCAGCGCGCCGAGGTTCTTCGGTGTCAGCTCGTCGAGCAGCAGCACGCTGGAGGGGCGGTTGCCCGGGCAGCTGTAGGGGTCGAGCCGGCTGCCGGTCTGGCTGCCCTCCATGAAGGCGTTGGCCTGGGCCAGCATGTTGGTGAGCAGCGCGAAGTGGTGCTCCTCCATGCCCGGCTCGGGCCTGAGCGAGGCGATGAAGTCGATGGGCACGTAGCGGGTGCCCTGGTGGAGCAGCTGGAAGAAGGCGTGCTGGCCGTTGGAGCCGGTCTGGCCCCAGACGATGGGCCCGGTCTTGTAGTCCACCGGGTGGCCGAAGATGTCCACCGACTTGCCGTTGGACTCCATGTCGAGCTGCTGCAGGAAGGCCGGCAGCTGATGCAGCGCCTGGTCGTAGGGCACGATGGCCTGGGTCTCGGCGCCCTGGAAGTTGATGTGCCAGATGCCGATCAGCGCCATCAGCACCGGCATGTTCTCGGCGAAGGGCGCGGCGAGGAAGTGCTGGTCCATCTCATAGGCGCCCTCGAGCAGCTCCATGAACCCCTCGAAGCCGATGGAGAGTGCGATGGGCAGGCCGATGGAGGACCACATCGAGTAGCGCCCGCCGACCCAGGCCCAGAACTCGAAGACGTTCTCCTCGCGGATGCCGAAGGCCATGGCCGCCGCCTTGTTGGTCGAGGCGGCGATGAAGTGGGCCCCCACGTCGGCGTCCGGGCCGGCGTTGTCCAGGAACCAGCGGCGCGCGGTATGGGCGTTGAGCAGCGTCTCCTGGGTGGAGAAGGTCTTGGTGGAGACGATGAACAGGGTGGTGGCCGGGTCGAGGCGGCTGAGCACCTTCTGGATATGGGCGCCGTCGACGTTGGA
>NZ_JASCQP010000036.1 GCF_030010555.1 Halomonas rhizosphaerae | reverse complement strand
GTCCTCGAGGCGATGCTCGAGGCCGGCGTCGACGTGGTGCGCCTCAACTTCTCCCACGGCAGCCCCGATGACCACCGCCGCCGCCTCGAACGGGTCCGCGCCATCGCCGACCGCCTGGGGCGCAGCGTCGCCGCCCTGGGCGACCTCCAGGGCCCCAAGATCCGCATCGCCCGCTTCAAGGCGGGCGCCGTGGAGCTCGAGGAGGGGCAGTCCTTCATCCTCGACATGGGCCTGGGCAGCGACCAGGGCGACGAGACCCGCGTCGGCTGCGACTACAAGACCCTGGCCGACGACGTCGGCCCCGGCGACCGCCTGCTGCTCGACGACGGCCGGGTGGTGCTCGACGTCAACCGGGTCGCCGACCACCTGATCCACACCAGCGTGGTGGTAGGCGGCACGCTCTCCAACAACAAGGGCATCAACAAGCAGGGCGGCGGCCTCTCGGCCCCGGCCCTCACCGAGAAGGACAAGGCCGACCTGGAGACCGCCGTGGCGATCGGCGTCGACTACCTGGCGATCTCCTTCCCGCGCAGCGCCGCCGACATGGTCGAGGCTCGCAAGCGGCTCGGCGAGGCCGGCCGCGAGATCGGCCTGGTGGCCAAGCTGGAGCGCGCCGAGGCGGTAGCTGACGACGCCACGCTGGACGCCATCATCCGCGCCAGCGAGGCGGTGATGGTGGCGCGCGGCGACCTGGGCGTGGAGATCGGCGACGCCGCGTTGATCGGCACCCAGAAGCGCATCATCAAGCACGCCCGCACGCTGAACCGCGCGGTGATCACCGCCACCCAGATGATGGAGTCGATGATCGAGTCGCCGCTGCCCACCCGGGCCGAGGTGTTCGACGTGGCCAATGCGGTGCTCGACGGCACCGATGCGGTGATGCTCTCCGCCGAGACCGCCGCCGGCGACTTCCCGGTGGAGACCGTCGCGGCCATGGACCGGGTCTGCCTGGGCGCCGAGCGCGAGCGGCGCATCCAGGAGTCCGGCCACCGCATCCACGAGGGCTTCAGCCAGGTCGACGAGACCATCGCGCTCTCCGCCATGTACGCCGCCAACCACCTCGCCGGGGTGGCCGCCATCGCCTGCATGACCGCCTCCGGCTACACACCGCTGATCGCCTCGCGGATCAGCTCGGGGCTGCCCATTGTCGGCCTGGCCCACAACCCGGTGGCCCAGCGGCGCATGGCGCTCTATCGCGGGGTGGTCTCGCTGCCCTTCGACACCAGCGAGATGTCGGCCGCCGAGCTCAACGACCGGGCGCTGCAGCGGCTGGTGGAGCAGGGCATCGCCGAGCCCGGCGACCACGTGATCCTCACCCGGGGCGACCACATGAACGCCCATGGCGGCACCAACACCCTGAAGATCCTTGCCGTGGAGGCCAGCCATGAGTGACATCCGCCCGCCGCGCAACGTGACGCGGACCCTGCCGGCCCGCAAGCGCATCGCCCTGGTCGCCCACGACGGCAAGAAGGAGGAGTTGCTGGAGTGGGCGGGGCACTGGCGGGAGACCCTGGCCGAGCACAGCCTGATCGGCAGCGGCACCACGGCGGGGCGCGTCTCGCGCACGCTGGGACTCGAGGTGGAGGGCCTGATGAGCGGCCCGCTGGGCGGCGACCAGCAGATCGGGGCGCGCATCGCCGAACAGCGGCTCGACCTGCTGATCTTCTTCTGGGACCCCTTCGCGCCGCAGCCCCACGACCCCGACGTCAAGGCGCTGCTGCGCCTGGCGGCGCTGTGGAACATCCCGGTGGCCTGCAACCCCGCCAGCGCCGACTTCCTGATCAGCTCCCCCTGGCTCGGCCAGGCGTACGAGATGACCATCCCCGATGCCGGTGCCTGGGTCTCCTCCCGTACCGGCTGATCGCGCCCCCTGCCCTGCCGAGACGTCGACAACCTACCCAACCACAAGAGGTCGACCATGTTCCAGCTCACCCGCAGCGTCACCTGGCAGGCCCTCCAGGGCCTACAGCAGCAGACCGCCAACGACCGCATCCGCGACTACTTCGCCGCCGACCCCGAGCGCTTCGAGAAGATGAGCCTGCGCGTCGGCGGACTCTTCCTCGACTACTCCAAGCAGCCGGTCTCCGACGCGGTGCTGGCCACGCTGATCGAGCTCGCCGAGCACTCGGCACTGGTCCAGCGCCGCGCCCAGATGTTCTCCGGCGACATCATCAATGTCACCGAGGACCGGCCCGTCCTCCATACGGCCCTGCGCAACCTCGGCGAGGGGCCGCTCAAGGTCGACGGCCAGGACGTGATGCCGGAGATCCAGCGCACCCGCGAGCAGATCCGCACCTTCTCCGAGGCGGTGCGCAGCGGCGAGTGGACGGGGTACGACGGCCAGCGCATCAAGGATGTGGTCAACATCGGCATCGGCGGCTCGGACCTGGGCCCCAACATGGCCTGCCGGGCGCTGCTCAAGCACCGCCACCCGGCGCTCGGCTTCCACTTCGTTTCCAACGTCGACGGCGCCCATATCCAGAAGGTGCTCAGCCGCCTCGACCCGGCCACCACCCTGTTCATCGTCTCCACCAAGACCTTCTCCACCCAGGAGACGCTGCTCAACGCCCATACCGCGCGCCGCTGGTTCCTGGACAACGCCGGCCCGGACGCCGACGTGGGGGCCCACTTCATCGCCGCCTCGACCAACAAGGCGGCGGCCATGGCCTTCGGCATCCGCGAGGAGAACGTCTTCGAGTTCTGGGCCTGGGTCGGCGGGCGCTACTCGATGTGGTCCTCCATCGGCCTGCCCATCGCACTCTCCATCGGCTTCGAGGGGTTCATGGAGCTGCTCGAGGGCGCCTATGAGATGGACCAGCACTTCCTCGCCGCGCCCTTCGCCGAGAACATGCCGGTGCTGATGGCGCTGATCGGCATCTGGCACATCAACTTCCAGGGCGCCGAGACCCAGGCCATCGTGCCCTACGACCAGGCGCTGCATCAGCTGCCGGCCTTCCTGCAGCAGCTCGACATGGAGTCCAACGGCAAGTCGGTGGACATCTTCGGCCACCCGGTGGACTACAAGACCGGGCCCATCGTCTGGGGCCAGACCGGCTCCAACGGCCAGCACGCCTTCTTCCAGCTGCT
The DNA here is from genome assembly GCF_030010555.1 of Halomonas rhizosphaerae. Taxonomy (GTDB): domain Bacteria; phylum Pseudomonadota; class Gammaproteobacteria; order Pseudomonadales; family Halomonadaceae; genus Halomonas; species Halomonas rhizosphaerae. The sequence goes on along the minus strand of NZ_JASCQP010000036.1, from coordinate 412 downwards.
CCACCAGGGCACCCGCTACGTGCCCATCGACTTCATCGCCTCGCTCAGGCCCGAGCCGGGCATGGAGGAGCACCACTTCGCGCTGCTCACCAACATGCTGGCCCAGGCCAACGCCTTCATGGAGGGCAGCCAGACCGGCAGCCGGCTCGACCCCTACAGCTGCCCGGGCAACCGCCCCTCCAGCGTGCTGCTGCTCGACGAGCTGACACCGAAGAACCTCGGCGCGCTGATCGCGCTCTACGAGCACAAGGTGTTCGTCCAGGGAGTGATCTGGAACATCAACTCCTTCGACCAGTGGGGGGTGCAGCTGGGCAAGCGCATCGCCGGCGAGATCAGCGAGCGCATCGACGCCCACAGCCAGGACTTCGATGCCTCCACCCAGGGCCTGCTGGCGCTGGTGCGCGGACACTTC
>NZ_JASCQP010000035.1 GCF_030010555.1 Halomonas rhizosphaerae | reverse complement strand
CGCCGGGGCCTTCCGGGCGCGCCATATGCAACTCTGGCAGGTCGTCTTCTCCCGCGGACGCCGTAGGCGCTACGACGCCCCGCGATGACCCTCCGGGCCGAGGGAGGACTGGCGCTTACATGACCCCCGGTCGGCCCCGATTACGACCACACCCTGATGGCCTGGCTGGCGAACGTCGACGCCCACTGGCACGAGATCGCTCATCACTACAACGAGCGCACCCGCCGCATGTTCCGCTACTATCTCTCGGTGTGCACCGGGGCCTTCCGGGCGCGCCATCTGCAACTCTGGCAGGTCGTCTTCTCCCTAGGACGCCCGGCGCACTTCGACGCCCCGCAATGAGCCTCCAGAAAGACGGAGAACTGGCGCTCCGGCAGGTCATCTTCTGCCACGGATGCCCAACGCACTCAGGCGACCAGCGGTAACCTCTCGCTTTCTTGACTCAGATCATCTTCACGATCCGTTTGTAGGCGATCTCCTACATCAGAGGGAGGATGCCACCACGACCCTGACGGCGTATCATGATGTGCTTGACCAAGAGACGCCCAGCGTCGATACCTGCCGTCCCCATGGGGCAGGACAATAACGAAGAACGAACAACCTGTTCGCAGCAGGGAAAAAGGACACCCGCATGCCTTCCAACGACGTCATGCCGGGTGGGGAAAAGCCGCAGCCGGACTGGATCCTCGAGTTGACCGAGCAATTGCCCGGGATGATCTTCCAACTGCACCGGGCCCCCGACGGCCGGATGCACTTTCCCTACCTGGCCGGCAGCGGTACGCAACTGACCGGGGTCGACCGGCGTGATCTGGCGCAGAATGCCCTCCCGGCCCTCGAGCGCCTGGCCGAGACGGATTACCCTCGCCTCATGGCCGCCATCGAGCGTTCCGCCCGCTGGCAAAGTCCCATCACCACCAAGTTCCGGCTGAGGATGGCCGATGACCGCCTGAGCTGGATCGCCCTGCGCGCCCAGCCTCGCAAGGTCGATACCGGCGTCCTCTGGTACGGCATGATGATCGACATCAGCGAACAGATGGCCGAGGAGCAGCGTCTGCGCCGGCTGTCCGACACGGACGACCTGACCGGCCTGGCCAATCGCCGCAAGCTGATGCAGCGTCTCGACGAGGAGATCTCGTTGAGCAACCGGCACGCCCTGCCGCTGTCGCTGATGATGCTCGACCTCGACCACTTCAAGTCGATCAACGACACCTGGGGGCACCTCCAGGGAGACCAGGTGCTTCGCGACCTGGCCGGGCTCTGCCGGGAGATGCTACGCGAGGAGGACCTGGTGGCCCGGCTGGGTGGCGAGGAATTCGCCCTGCTGCTGCCTCTCACCCCTGAGCTTCACTGCCGGCAGTTGGCAGAACGCCTTCGTGAGCGGATCGCCGACCATGACTTCGGTATCGGTACGGGATGCATCACGGTCAGCATCGGCATTGCCGAACATCGCATCGGTGACTCCCGCGAGACCCTGATCCACCGTGCCGACGACAGCCTCTATGCGGCCAAGCATGGTGGGCGCAACCAGGTCATGGCCGGCGTCTAGACCCGGCCGAGATGGTCGAGGAACCAGCGCGCAGCATGGGCCTCGACCTTCTCCAGGGTGCCGGGCTCCTCGAAGAGGTGGGTGGCGCCCGGCACGATCAGCAGCTCGCGCGAACAGGTCATGCGCGCCATGGCCTGTTCGTTCAATTCGATCACCTGGGTATCCCATCCGCCGACCAGCATCAGGGTCGGCGCCTTCACCTGCGGCAGGGCCTCCCCAGCGAGGTCGGGCCGCCCGCCCCGCGAGACCACGGCCCGCACCAGCGACGGCTGATCGGCGGCGGCGATCAGTGCCGCCGCCGCCCCCGTGCTGGCCCCGAACAGGCCGATCCCCCATTCCCGGGTCTCCGGCACTTCGGCCACCCAGGCCACGGCCCCGCTCATGCGCGACCCGATCAGGGGAATGTCGAAGCGCAGCGCCCGGGTGCGCTCATCGATCAGGCTCTCGTCGGGCGTCAGCAGGTCGAACAGCAGGGTCGCCAGCCCCTGCTCGGCCAGGTGGCGCGCCACCCGACGGTTACGCACGCTGAAACGACTGCTGCCGCTGCCGTGTGCGAACACCACGATGCCCGCCGGATTGTCGGGCCGCAGCAGATCGCCTTCGAGTGTGACACCGCAGGTCTCGAGTTCGAGATGACGCTCAGTGATGGACATGAGCCCCTCCCTGCCCCGGCCCGGGGGGTGACGTGGATACGCCAAGTGTAGTGAGTCAGCCCGCCGGGGCGCCATCGGCTCGGACGTCAGCCGACGGGCACGTTATACTGGAAAAAACCCCAGTAACTCTCCGATGCCAGACGGCAGGACCTGCCCATGATCCAGCAGACGCTCCAGGAGGTCTTCGGCTATGACGACTTCCGCCCCGGCCAGCGGCCGGTCATCGAGGCTATCGTGGCCGGCCGCTCGGCAGCGGCGATCTTCCCCACCGGCTCCGGCAAGTCGCTCTGCTACCAGCTTCCGGCCCTGCACCTCCCGCACCTGACCCTGGTGATCTCGCCGTTGCTGGCCTTGATGCAGGACCAGCTGGCCTTCCTCGGCCGCCACGGCATCCCCGCTGCCAGCCTCGATTCGGGCCAGAGCCGTGAGGAGGCGGCGGCGGTCATGGAAGGGGTCAAGCGCGGCGACATCCGCATCCTGATGGTCTCGGTGGAACGCCTCAAGAACGAGCGGTTCCGCGCCTTCATCCGGCGAGTACCCATCTCCTTGATGGTGGTGGACGAGGCCCATTGCATCTCGGAATGGGGCCACAACTTTCGCCCGGACTACCTCAAGCTGCCGGACTACCGCCGTGACTTTGCTATCCCGCAGGTGCTGCTGCTCACCGCCACGGCCACCCCACGGGTGATCGACGACATGCGCTCGCGCTTTGACATCGCGCCGGGGGATGTCACTGGCACCGGCTTCTACCGCGCCAATCTCGACCTCCAGGTGACGCCGGTACCCGCCGTCGAGCGCCCCCGCCGTCTGGTCGAGTGGCTACGTCCCCGCTTCGAGCAGGGCCCACCCCAGCCGACCATCGTCTATGTCACCCTTCAGCAGACGGCGGAACGGCTGGCCGCCTACCTGGCGAAGGCGGGCCTGCCGGCCATCGCCTACCACGCCGGGCTCGACGGCGAGCGGCGCGAGGCGATCCAGCGTGACTTCATGGCCGGCAATACGCCCTGCATCGTTGCCACCATCGCCTTCGGCATGGGCATCGACAAGGCCGATATCCGCAACGTGGTGCACTTCGACCTGCCGAAGTCCATCGAGAACTACAGCCAGGAGATCGGCCGTGCCGGCCGCGACGGCCTCCCCTCCAGTTGCCTGATGCTGGCGGGGCGTGACCATATCGAGGTGCTGGAGAACTTCGTCTACGGCGACACCCCCGAGCATCATGGCATTCGTCGGGTGATCGACGATCTCCGCGCCGCCGGCAGCCAGTGGGAGCTGATGCTCAATACGCTGTCGCGGCACAGCAATATCCGCCCCCTGCCGCTCAAGACCCTGCTGGTGCAGCTCGAACTGCGCCGCCTGATCGCGCCCCGCTACAGCTACTTCGCCGACTACCGCTTCCGGCTGGAGGGTGAGCCAGAGGCCCTGGTCGACCGCTTCCAGGGCGAACGGCGTGACTTCGTCCAGGCGATTCTTGATGCTTCCTCCCGCGCGCGGACCTGGTACAGCCTGGACTTCGCCACCCTGGAGGCGCTCGGGGCGGAGCGCGGCCTGGATACCCGTCGCGGCCGGGTGATCACCGCCCTGGATTACTTCGTCGAGAAGGGCTGGATGGTGCTCGAGAGCAAGCAGATGACCGAAGTCTATGAGGTGCTCTCGGCCGAGATCGATCCGGTGTCGCTGACCGACGACCTCTTCGGCTACTTTCGCGACAAGGAGCGGGCAGAGATCGACCGACTGCACGCCATGCTCGCGCTCTTCGAGAGTGACCGCTGCCTGAGCCGCCGGCTCGCGGACTGGTTCGGCGATGCCAGGGCCCCCGAGCACTGCGGGCACTGTTCTGCCTGCCGAGGGCAGGTCGCACGACTCCCGGACGCCGCGCCGACACAACCGCTGTCGTCACGGGAGATCGCGCCTCTTTGCGGCCCCTTCCTCAAGCGGCTGGCGGAAGCCGGCGAGGGCCATCCGCCCACGGCGGACCTGCTGACACGCTTCCTGTGCGGGATCACCACGCCGCTGTTCACCCCCATGAAGGTGCGCAAGCTGGAGGCCTTCGCCGCCCTGGAGGGCTATCCCTATGCCGAGGTTCGCCAGCGCGTCGCCGAGCAGATCGCCGGTTGACCAGGTCAGCCGCGGCGGCGACGTGACAGCGCCAGGGTCAGCCCGTGCACCGGAAGATAGATCAACAGCGGCCAGAGGATCATCAGCCCCGCCAGGTAAAGCAGAGGGTCCATCATCGACTGGGGCTGCCCGAAGGGCCCCTCGACCCAGTTGATGTTGCGCTCGGCCTCGGTGAAGAGATAGCTGGCAGGGATTACCAGCCAGGTAAGCACGCTCTGCCAGACCAGCGCCCGGCGATCATAGCCGATCCGCCAGATCGCGAATCCAGCCACCAGCGGCAGGATCAGATGGTAGAGCGACATTGCCCGTGTCAGCGGGGGGTGTTCGGGATCGAACATGTACTCGGTCCCGCCGATAGGATGCCAGCCGGTCAGCCAGGCGGTGCCCACGTCCACCGCCCAGAAGGTGCCCACCAGGGCCACGGCCAGCCACTGCATGGAGACCAGCCGCCGGCTCTCGCTCCAGAGCCCCGCCAGGAGCAGGAAGTTGGCCAGGTTGCACAGCCAGAAATAGTTCTGGGGGCCCAGCAGCATCCAGTAGGTCGGCGCCCAGACCAACACCCAGAAGCTGAAGACCAGCTTGAGCCACAGCGGCAACCCCTCTGAAGGCAACGAGTTGGCAGTCAGACGGCGCATCACTCCTCCCCGCCAATCCCATAGCGCTTAAGCTTGTTGGCGATGGTGGTATGAGAGACCCCGAGGCGCCTGGCCAGCTGCCGGCTGGACGGATGCCGCGGATAGAGCTCCTCGAGCACCCGGCGCTCCACTTCGCCGAGGATGCCGGAGAGGGATCCCTCGAGATCGATGCCCGCAAGACCTGCCGAAGCCCCGACGTCGGGCAGGCGCAGATGCGCAGGCTCGATGGCCTCGCCCTCGCACAGCGAGACCGCCTGGAAGAGCACGTTCTCGAGCTGGCGGACATTGCCGGGCCAATGGTAGGCGGCAAGCCTCGCCAGGGCCGGCGAAGAGAGGCCCGGAAGGCGGCAGCCGATCTGGCGGGCCGCGCGGTCAATGAAGTGCATGGACAGCGCCTCGATGCCATCACGGCACTCGCGCAGTGGCGGCACCTGCAGCGACAGCACGTTGAGACGATGATAGAGGTCGTGGCGAAACAGCCCCTCGGCACAGAGCGCAGGCAGGTCCTGCTGGGTGGCACAGATCACCCGCACGTCGAGCCAGGTCTCCTCGTCGCTGCCCACCCGACGGAAACCGCCATCCTGAAGAAAGCGCAGTAGCTTGACCTGCAGCCGCGGGCTCATCTCGCCCACCTCGTCGAGGAAGATGGTGCCCCCTGCCGTCAGCTCCAGAAGCCCCAGCTTGCCCTCGGGGCGTGCACCCTCGAAGGCGCCAGGGGCATAGCCGAACAATTCGGTCTCGGCCATGGACTCGGGAAGGCCGGCACAGTTGAGGGCCATGAAGGGCGACTGGCCACGCGCACTGGCCAGGTGACAGGCCCGGGCCAGCAACTCCTTGCCGGTGCCGGTCTCGCCCTGGATCAGCAAGGGGGCATCCAGCGGCGCCATTCGCCGCGCCTCGCGGATCAAAGCCTGCAGCCTCGGGCTCGCCTGGAAGATCGCCTCGAAGCCGCGGAGCTCCTGGCGCTGTACCTGGTAGATGCGCTCCCCGATGCGATCGGCCCGGTGAAGGGTCACCACGGCACCGGCCAGCGAGGCCACGTCGTCCTGATGCTCTCGATGCAGGGGCGCGATATCGGCAAGGAAGGTGGTATCGCGCAGCTTGATACGCAGGCCGTTGACCCGGGCGTTGTTGCGCCGGATCAGCGCCGGCAGGTCCAGTTCCGGGAGATGGCGATCCAGCGACAGCCCCGGCACCTCGTCGATGCGCACGCCGAGCAACTGCCCGGCAGCCCGGTTGGCGGCCACGATATGCCCCTCCATGTCGATGGACATCACCGGGTCGGAGAGCGACGAGAGCAGCGCATCCAGCTCCAGGTGACGACGCTCGCTGGGCATCAGGTTGACCTGGCGAACCCCGAATACTCCTGGCACGGCTTCCAGCTCCGGCCTTAAGGTAGCGAGCTGCGCATGCAGCAGGTTCGGCACGTGCAGGTAGATCGCATTGCCGTGCTCCCCCCCCACCTCGCCACGGGCCACGTTGAGGCCATAGTCGGAGAAATGGGCGACGATGTCGCGCAGGATGCCGATCCGGTTCTGGCAGTGAAACCTCAGTCGCATCTGGCTAGGTTCTCTCTTGGTATCTTGAAAGTCGTCACGTCGACGTGACTTGAGTGTCAAGATAACGTGACACCTGTACCGCCTCAATCAGCGCCAGCACGCATCTTGCCTCTTGGACCCTTGCTGGCGGTAAAAATCGTCATGATTTCTTTACAGGCAACCGATCTCGAACTGGCTGGCTTGCGTGGCAAGACTCTCCTGTGGACATCCCGTCACGCCTAGACTCGAGGGGATTCCGCACGGCAGACAACAACCCACAAGCGACGCCACGGAGAAATCATGACGACCAGATTGAGTGAACTGAGCGAGTTCGCCAGCAAGACCGGCTACCGCGCTCGACTGCCCGACGACCGGGGCCATATCGCCTACAGCGACACCGAGCATGCCACCTGGCAGGCCCTCATGCAGCGCCAGCTGGGCATGATCGAGGGGCGCGTCTGCCAGCAGTACCTCGACGGCCTGGAGCGCCTGGCCCTGCCCGAGTCACGCATTCCCCAGCTCGGCGAGGTGGACAGGGTCCTGCAGGCCGCCACCGGTTGGCAGACGGCCCAGGTACCCGCCCTGATCCCCTTCGACACCTTCTTCGACCTGCTCGCCAATCGACACTTTCCGGTGGCCACCTTCATTCGCACTCCGGAAGAAATGGACTACCTGAAGGAGCCGGATATCTTCCACGAGATCTTCGGCCACTGCCCGATGCTCACCGACCCCTCGTTCGCCGAGTTCACCGCCACCTATGGTCGCCTGGGCAAGGCCGCCACGCCGAAGGAGCGGGTCTATCTGGCGCGGCTGTACTGGATGACCGTGGAGTTCGGCCTGGTCGATACACCGGCCGGGCGGCGCATCTACGGCGGCGGCATCATCTCCTCGCCCAGAGAGACCCTGCACTCGCTCTCCGACGTGCCGGTTCATCGGCCCTTCGATCCCGTGGATGCCCTGCGCACCCCCTACCGCATCGACATCCTCCAGCCCCTCTACTACGTGCTTGACGATCTCACCACCCTGCACGACCTTTCTCGGCAGGACATCATGGGCATGGTGCACCATGCCATGGCACTGGGCCTGTTCGAGCCCCGCTTCGAACCGGCCCCGAGCAGCGCCAGGGCCAGTGCCTGATCCCTGATACTTACCCCGACGACGATCCATCGAGACGACAAGGAGATACCATGAGCCAGCTATCAGAACAGCAGTGCGAGGCCTGCAGCTGGGACGCCCCCCACGTCACCGAGGCCGAGATCGAGCAGTACCAGGCCGAGATCCCCGAGTGGCAGATCATCGAGCGCGATGGCATCATGAAGCTGGAGCGGGTCTTCAAGTTCCGCAACTTCAAGCAGGCCCTCGACTTCACCAACCGCGTCGGCGAGATCGCCGAGGAAGCCGGGCACCATCCGGCCCTGCTGACCGAATGGGGCAAGGTCACCGTGACCTGGTGGTCGCACGAGATGAAGGGCCTGCACAGGAACGATTTCATTCTTGCCGCCAGAACCGACGAGGTAGCGAAATAAATGTTCGAGAAAATTGAGCGGGTTCCCGGGGACGCCATCCTCGGTCTGATCGAGGCCTTCAAGAAGGACACCAACCCTCAGAAGGTCGATCTCGGCGTCGGCGTCTACAAGGACGCCCAGGGCAACACCCCGGTGATGCGCGCCGTGAAGGAAGCCGAGGCCCTGCTGCTCAAGAACGAGACCACCAAGACCTACATCGGCTCCCATGGCGCGCCGGCGTACGGAGAGGTGATCCTTCCCATGGTATTGGGCGAAGGATCGCCGGTGCTGGAAGCCAAGCGTGCCAGCGCCACCCAGTCACCCGGCGGCACCGGTGCCCTGCGCCTGGCAGCCGACTTCATCGCCCACCAGCTGCCCGGCAAGGACATCTGGGTCTCCGACCCGACCTGGCCGAACCACCTGGGCATCTTCCCGGCCGCCGGCCTGACGCTCCACAAGTACCCCTACGTTGACGCCGAGAACCGTCTCGACTTCGACGGCATGCTGGCGGCGCTCAAGCAGATCCCGGAAGGCGACGTGGTACTGCTGCACGCCTGCTGCCACAACCCCACCGGCTTCGACCTGTCCCGCGACCAGTGGCAACAGGTGCTGGAGGTCGTCCGCGAGCGCAACCTGCTGCCGCTGATCGACTTCGCCTACCAGGGCTTCGGTGAGGGCCTGGACGAGGATGCCTACGGGGTACGCCTGATGGCCGAGAACCTCGACGAGGTCATCATCACCAGTTCCTGTTCCAAGAACTTCGGCATCTACTGCGAGCGCACCGGCTGCCTGATCATGGTGGCGAAGAATCAGGAGCAGATGGAGAACGTGCGCTCGCAGATCGCCATCGTGGCCCGCGAGAACTACTCGAACCCGCCGGCCCACGGCGGCGCCATCGTCAGCGAGATCCTGCACTCCGCAGAGCTCGCCACCATCTGGCGCGAGGAGCTCACCGAGATGCGCGACCGCATCAACACCCTGCGTCGTGACTTCGTCGATGCCCTCAAGCCCTATAACCTGGACGAGAAGTACGCCTGCGTGGCCGAACAGCGCGGCATGTTCTCCTACACCGGCCTGACACCCGAGCAGGTCGACCGCCTGCGCGACGAGTTCGGCATCTACATGGTGCGCTCGGGCCGCGCCAACGTGGCCGGCTTCTCCCACGAGAACCTGCCCTACCTGGCCAAGGCGATCGCCGCGGTCAACTGATCGCCACCTCGCCCGAGACCATCGAGCAAAGGCCCGCCGGAAAACCGGCGGGCCTTTTCGTATGCAAGCGGCTTGGCACTGCTTCCCTTGCTCCTTGCTCCTTGCTCCTTGCTCGTATCAGGCCGCGTAGCGGGAGACATCCAGCCCACTGGGGTCGATGGCCGGTGCCTTCCCGCTCATCAGGTCCGCCAACAGCTGGCCGCTGCCGCAGCTCATCGTCCAGCCCAGGGTGCCGTGACCGGTGTTGAGCCACAGGTTGTCGACCCGCGTGGCCCCGATGATCGGCGTGGAGTCCGGGGTCATGGGGCGCAGTCCGGTCCAGAACTCGGCGTTCGCCACGTCGCCGCCCTCCGGGAAGACGTCACGCACCACCATGCCGATGGTGGCCCGGCGCTTCTCCAGAAGGTCGAGGTTGTAGGAGGCAAGCTCGGCGGTGCCGCCCACCCGGATGCGGTCATCGAAGCGCGAGATTGCCACCTTGAAGCTCTCGTCCATGACCGTGGACTGGGGTGCGCCGCCGTCGTCCGTGACCGGCACGGTCAGACTGTAGCCCTTGACCGGATAGATCGGCAGCCTGAGGCCCAGGTCCTTGACCAGAAACGGCGAATAACTCCCCAGGCAGACTACATAGGCATCGGCGGTCAGCTCGCCCGCGCTGGTCACCACGCTCTCCACCTTGCCGGCACTGCGTCTGAGGCGCTGGATGTCGACGTTGAAGCGGAACTCGACACCCAGCCGTTCGTGGCAGTAGTCCGCGAGGCGGTTGGTGAAGAGATGGCAATCGCCGGTCTGGTCGTCAGGCAGGTGCAGGCCGCCGACGAACTTGCCCGGCACCCGGGAAAGGGCGGGTTCCACGCCGGCGATCTCCTCGGCGTTCAGCAGTTGGTGGCGCACCCCGCACTGCTCGAGCACCCTCATGTCCTTCTCCACCGCCTCCACCTGGCTCTCGTGGCGGAACAGCTGCAGCAGGCCGCGCTGGCGGTCTTCGTAGCGGATACCGGTCTCGTCGCGCAGGGCGTTGATGCAGGCCCGGCTATGCTCGGCCACGCGGACCATACGCTCCTTGTTGACCATGTAACGGTCGGCATTGCAGTTGCTCAGCATCTGCATCATGAAACGCGCCATGGTCGGATCCATCTTGGGTTGGATCTTGAGCGGGGCGTGCTCCTGGAACATCCACTTGACCGCCTTCTGCGGGATGCCGGGCGCCGCCCAGGGCGAGGAGAAGCCGAAGGAGACCTGGCCCGCGTTGCCATAACTGGTTTCCAGCGCCGGTGATGGCTGACGGTCCACCACCGTGACCTCGTGGCCCTGGCGGGCCAGGTAATAGGCGCTGGTGACGCCGACGACACCGCTGCCGAGAATCAGTACCTTCATGGAGGCTCCCCCTTCTGCCTTGTGGTTGTGGGATCAAAGGCGGGCAGTATAGGGAGATTCTTTCAGTTTATTGGACTGAATATTCCACCTTTTTTATAAATATATTTTATTTTTTACGTTTTAAATGAATCTTTCTATCGCAATATATGAACTTTCTAGCTGATTGCACTATCCATCTTTCCCGGCTGCCGGCGAGGGCTGGCGAGGATGCGTCGCAGCACCTCCCAGGCCGCCAGGCCCGCCAGCAGGTTGCCGAGCGCCGCGCCCATGGCCAGGCCCACCAAGTCGCCCAGCCAGGCCCCGGCCCAGAGGCAAGGCAGGTAGAAGACGAAAAGCCGGGCGGCCGACATCAGCATGGCACGCAGCGGCCAGCCCAGGGCGTTGCCCGCCGAGACCACGATCATGCAGACGCCCAGTGCCGCATAGCTTGGCAGCAGGAAACGAATCAGCGTCGCCAGGTCATCGCGCACCTCGGGATTCCCGGAAAGCGCGAGCGCCACCCAGGGAGAGGCCAGGGCCATCAGGATTCCCAGCGACAGCTGCCAGGCTACCACCCCCCTGAGCGCCAGGCGCATCAGCCGGTGTATCTGGTCCCAGTCCCCGGCACCGTAACAACGGCCGAGCCAGGGCGGCAGCGACATGGTCATGGCCAGCACCACCATCAGCGAGAGGGTTTCCAGGCGGCTAGCCAGCCCCCAGGCCGCTACCTGAGCCTCGCCGAGGGAGGCCACTACCGAGATGGCGAGCATGGCCGCCAAGGGCGGCATCAGCTGGCTGATCATGGCCGGGCCGGCGATACCGGCGAAGGGCACCAGCGAACGGCGCAATTCCCCGAGCAATCCTTCGGCCGCCAGCCAGTCCATGCCACTCAGCCGGCGGCCCAGCAACAGCAGGCCGGTCGCGAAGGCGATCGACGTGGCCCACGCCGCCCCGGGCAGACCCAATCCCTGCCAGGAACCGATGCCGAAGATCAGCAGCGGGTCGAGGACCAGGTTGACCAGGCTGGTGATCACCATCATCTTGCCGGGCAGCCAGGTGTCCCCGTGGGCCCGGAACAGGCTATAGCCGAAATAGAGCACCGCCCCCAGCCAGGCCGCCAGCAGCTGAGGCGCCCAGTAGGCCCGGATCAGCTCGCGGGTGGATTCGTCGGCCCCCAGCAGGGCGAAGATCGGCACTTGGACGGCCCACAGCAGCACCACCAGCAGGGCAATGGTAACGGTCCCCACCAGCAGCACCAGGCTGCCCAACCGACGTGCCCGGGCGGACTCTCCACCGCCTAGGGCCCGCGAGATCATCGCCGCGATGGCGATCCCCATGCCGACCTGGATGCCGATGACCAGAAAGGAGAGCGGGAAGGTGAAAGACTGGGCGGCCAGCGGTGCCGTGCCGAGTCGCGCGATGAAGGCACTGTCCACCAGTTGGAAGCCGAGCAGTGCCAGCACACCGATGGCCATGGGCCAGGTCTGGCGCCAGAGGGTGAGGCCAAGCGAGGAACGGGATTCGTCGAGGGAATTCACAGGGGCTCCGTGGTCGTCCGCAGGGCTGGCATTCTACGCCAAGCGGACGTCGGACTCAGCCCACAAACCCCTGGTGCCCCGTCACCAGCCCGCCAAGGACACGCTCCATTTCCAGGGCCGGCATGGGGCGGAAGAAGTAGAACCCCTGGACCAGATCGCAGCGCATCTCCCGGATCAACATCAGCTGTTCGCGGTTCTCGACGCCTTCGGCCACGACCTCGAGCCCCAGGCGATGGCCGATGAAGATCGCCGCCTCCATGATGGCCCGATCTTCGGGCTGGTCCGGCGCATCGCGCACGAAGGTCCGATCGATCTTGAGTGCCGTGACCGGGAAGTGCTTGAGGTAGCTGAGCGACGAGTAGCCGGTGCCGAAATCATCGATGGCAATGCGAAAGCCCAGATGATGGAGCCGGCGCAAGCCTTCGAGGATCCTGTCGTCGGCCTCGATCAGCACGTTCTCGGTAAGCTCGAGACCGATATGCCGGGGTCCCAGACCGTGGCGTGCCAGGCAGGCCTCGAAGCGCTCGAAGACATCGGACCGGCTCATCTGCCGACCGGAGAAATTGATATCGATACGCTCGATTGCCAGGCCGGCATCTCGCCAGTGCGCCCGCTGACGACACGCGGTCTCCATGACCCAGTCACCGAGACGATGAATCAGGTCGGAGCGTTCGGCGAGGGGAATGAACTCGGCCGGCGAGATCGGCGGACCTTCCGCGGGCTGCCAGCGCAGCAGCGCCTCGAGGTTCTCGATACAACCGCTGACGGCGGATACCTGCGGCTGGTAGTGCAACGAGAGCCCCCCGCTGTCCAGGGCCTGCTCCAGTCGGTCGACGAGGCGATGCTGGTGGAGCAGCTCGTCGTGGAGCTGCTGGTCGAAGAACCATACGCTGCCGCGGCCGTCCAGCTTGGCCCGGTTCTTGGCCACATCGGCGTTGCGGATCAGCTCGCGTGCCGTATCACCGTTGTCCGGATAGAGGCTGACGCCCAGGCAGGCCGTCACCTGGCGCCGCGACCCATCCATCAGGAAGGGAGCGCGCAGGACCTGCTGGACCTTGTGGACCAGCTGCGGGAGGACATCCTCGCGCTGGAACCCAGGGAAAGCGATCACGAACTCGTCGCTGGAGAGTCGAGACATCATGTCCGAGGCCCTCGTCGCCCGATGCAGCCGCCGGGTCAGCTCGACCAGCAGCCGATCCCCCTGCTCGTAGCCCAGGGCGTCATTGATCTCCACGAAGTGGTCGATGTCCAGATAGACCAGGACCAGCCCGGTGTCCTGTCGGCGACAGTCGGCGATGGCCTCGTCCAGTTGCGCCTCGAAGGTCTGGCGATTGGGCAGGTGAGTCAGCGAATCGAAGCGCGTGGCGAAATCCAGCTCACGATGCGCTCGCTTCTGGTCCGAGAGGTCCACGTCGATACAGAACATCAGGGGGGCATCGGTGTGCTCGCCGAGCATGACATGGTGGGAGAAGACCGGGACCAGCTCCCCGCTCTTGTGCTGGAGCTCGAGCTCATCGGCGGGGATCTCGACCCCTTCCCGCACCCAGGCCCGGTGCGCCTGTATGACGGGCTCGCGCATCGGCGCCGGGATGATCAGCTCTTCCAGCAAACGCCCCTGGGCCTCCTCGGAGGCATAGCCATAGAGCCGGGTGCTGGCCTCGTTCCAGTAGATCACGCGGCGGTCGCGGTCATAGCCCTGGACCGCCACCTTGGGCAGACTTTCCAGCAGGGCCCGGAATCGCTGCTCGCTCTCGAGATACTGGCGGCGCACGACCTCGACATCTTCCCGGACACTATCGTCCCGGACATCGGGCCTTCTCGCTCTGACCTCTTGCCACCGACGCGCCAGCCAGTGCCGGAAGCCGGTATCGCGACCGCTCATTCGCTCCCTCATCTTCGGATGACGATGTCACCCCTCATCATGAAGCCAGATGGCCCCTTGGTGCGACATCGAGACTCCCCATCCTACCCGCATGTGTAGGAAATATCCTACAACGCATCAAGTCGGCCAGGTGTTGCCATCCGCCGATTCAACGAAGGATCCCAACCGACCAGTACGACAAGTCTGGTACATTTTTTGACATTTCGTTGCAAATCTTCTCCTTTTCCTAGGGTTGCCCGGGCTTTCGGGCAACCCACGGGCAATCACGCCCCACACCCAATGGAGAAGATCCCATGAAACTCGATACCCTCAAGTACGGCTTCGATCCCGCCACCATGCCCCTCGACCCGGTAGCCGACTACTGGTCACCGGAGGTCACCGACGCCCTGCAGCGACAGGACTGGGCCAGGACCGAGGTGCGCTCCCGGGTGGATCTCGAGGCCTGGCAGGCGTTCACCGCCGACCTGCCCCGTGACCCCTACGTCAACCGTCGCTGGAAGCGGATGTCCTGGCTGACCCTGGATGAGCGGGGGGAGGCCTACGATATGGGCCATTGCCCCATGGCGCAGGGGGGCGCCTTCAATGATGCCGAGAGCATGGCGGACCGCCTTCGCTACTACGAGCCGCTGACGCCCGAGTTCATGGCTCGCCCGGATGTGAAGGCCTTCGTGCGCGCCTGGGCCCGGCTCTGGGACCTGAAACCGAACGAGCCCATCCTGATGCAGATTACCGGCGTTCGCGGCGAGGGCATGGTCGACCCCCTGCAGGGCCAGGGTATCCACGCCGATGGTTGCAAGGCGCTGAGCATCCTGGTGCTGAATCGCCACAATGTCGCCGGGGGGGATAATCACCTCTATGCCGACAAGGCAGGAACCCGCCCCCTGGTCGACACGACCCTCGCCCCCGGGGATATCCTGCACCTGCGCGACGACCGTCTCTTCCACAGCGTGGACGGCATCCACCAGGAAGATGCCGATGAGCCCTTCGAGCGCTTCATCATCATCATCAATAGCCGCTTCGTGGATGAGTTCCAGAACCGCATCCTGCGCCGGCACTTCCCCGAGGCGGTGCTCAACGAGACTCGCTGAGCCTCACCTCTAACCCTGTAATGAAACGCCCCCCGGAGCATCTCCGGGGGGCGTCATGCTGCCTGCGTGTGGAATCGCGGGCATGCCTTACTGGCGAATGCCCTCGAAGGTCACATAGAGCTCAAGCTCGTGCATCACCTCGGGGAAATCCCCCATGTCGATGCCGTAGTCGGCCAGCACGAGGGTGGTGGAGCCTTCGAAACCGGCGCGATAGCCCCCCCAGGGATCCTCGCCCTCCCCGACTAGAGTGACCGGCATCTCGATCTCGTTGGTCTCGCCGTGCAGGGTCAGTTCACCCGTCATCACGCCTTCATTGTCGCCGGTCGACTCGAAGCCGGTGGACGTGAAGGTGGCGGTGGGGTACTCGCCCGCATCCAGGAAGTCATCGCTCAGGATGTGCTTGTCGCGCTCGGCATGGTTACTGTTGAGGCTTGCAACTTCGACCTCCACGCTGGCGGAAGACGCGTCCAGGTTCTCGGGATCGTAGCTGAAGCTCCCGGAGAACTCCTCGAAGCTGCCGAGGATATAGGAGTAGCCCAGGTGGCTGATCTTGAACTGCACGAAGGCGTGCTGGCCGTCCTCGGTGTCGATGACATAGTCGGCGGCCTGGGCCTGGCTGACGCCCACCAGGGCGGCGGCGCTCAGGGCGGTGGCAATGGCGGTCTTCTTGATCATCAGGTGTCTCTCCTTGCGGGTCGTGTCGTGGGGGAATCGCCTCAGGGACGACGGGAACGGCGCGGGTCGACCATGCGCCACAGGACGTCATTGCGATCGACCCAATGGTGTTTCAGGGCGGCGAGGGTATGCCCCGCCGCCAGCAGGATCAGCGCCAGGGCGCTGTACCAGTGGACCTGGCCGGCCACTGTGGCCTGATTCGGCAGATCGCTGATCATGGCAGGCACCGTGAAGGCGTCGAACACGCTGATCCCCCTGCCATCGGCGGTGGAGATCAGGTAGCCGCTGACCAGCACCACGAGCATCAGTACATAGAGGCCGATGTGGCCGAGATGCGCGGCCAGGCGCTCGAGGCGATGCCCCTTCTCCACCGGCACAGGATTCGCGATGCGCCAGACCACGCGAAAGAAGGTGGCAAACAGCAGCAACATGCCGATGGAGCGATGCCACCAGGGCCCCAGGTTATACCAGCTGTCATAGTAGCCGAGCCCGGTCATCCACCAGCCCAGGGCGAAGAGGCCGATGATGGCCATGGCACTGATCCAGTGCAGCAGGATGCTGACCAGCCCCCAGCCGCTGCGGGTGTTCTTCCACATGTCCAGATGCCTCGGTCTGCGTCGTGTCGATCACATCATCCTACCGCAGCGCACCATCGGCATCCGCTGAAAAAAGCCGAACGCACCATTCGGAAAAAGCACATGCCGCCCGCCACGGCAGGCATGGCGGACAGCATGGCATGCTCGGTGGGTCGAGACCTGTCAGCTTCGCTCGGCGAGCACCTCGAGCAACAGGCGAGCAGTTGAAGCGCTTGACGCCGGGTTCTGACCGGTCACCAACAGACCATCGCGCACCTGGAAGGGAGCGAAATCATCGCTGCTGCGCTCGTAGCGACCGCCCTGCGACTTGAGCGCATCCTCCAGCAGGTGCGGCACCACCTGGGACAGGCCCACGGCCTCCTCTTCGCTGTTGGCGAAGCCGGTGACCTTGCGGCCCTTGACCAGCGGCTCGCCCTCGGGCGTGCGGGCCTCAAGCAGCACCGTGGGCGCATGGCAGACCGCCGCCACGGGCCGCTCGGCCGCCAGGAAGCCTTCGATCAGGCGGCGGGCATCGGGATCACCGGTAAGGTCCCAGAGCGGCCCATGTCCGCCGGGAAAGAAGACGGCGTCGAAGTCGCTCACCTCGACCTCGGAGAGCTTGTGGGTCTCGGCGAGTTGCGCCCTGGCCTCGGCATCTGCCTCGAAGCGCCGGGTCTCCTCGGTGAGGGCCTCCTCGGCCTGGGAGTTGGGGTCCACCGGCGGCAGGCCGCCCTTGGGCGAGGCCAGGGTGATCTCGGCGCCGGCGTCCTTGAAGACGTAGTAGGGTGCAGCGAACTCCTCGAGCCAGAAACCGGTCTCGTGGCCGGTGTCACCCATGCGGTCATGCGACGTCAGTACCATCAGGATCTTCATCATGGCCCTCCTTGGGCGGCAATGAATGCGTGCCCTGTTGAGATGGCGGCGAGAAGCAGGAGTTCAAGATGGAACAGCCGATCGCCTGCCACATGGACAAGCGATCGGGTTGACGATCACACCAGGGCGTCGAGCCCCCGGGCCAGATCGGCGCGGATGTCTTCCATGGCCTCCAGGCCGACCGCCACGCGGATCAGCCCCTCGGTGATCCCCGCGGCATCCTTCTGCTCTTCGGAGAGGCGACCATGGGTGGTGGTGCCGGGATGGGTGATGGTGGTCTTGACGTCCCCCAGGTTGCCGGTGATGGAGAGCATGCGAGTCGCATCGATCACCGACCAGGCTGCCTCGCGCCCCCCCTTTACCTCGAAGCCCAACACCGCTCCATAGCCCTGCTGCTGGCGGCTGGCAAGCTCGTGCTGAGGATGGGTGGCCAGGCCGCTGTAGTGGACTCGCGCCACCGCGGGATGTCCCTCCAGCCACTCGGCCAGGATCCGGGCGTTCTCGCAGTGCGCCCTCATGCGCAGGTTGAGCGTCTCCAGGCCCTTGGTGAAGATCCAGGCATTGAAGGGGCTCAGGCAGGGGCCACAGGTGCGCACCACCCCGAACACCTCCTCGAGCTCCTTGTCACGCCCCACCACGGCACCGCCGATCGCCCTGCCCTGCCCATCCAGGTACTTGGTGGCGGAATGGATCACCAGGTCGGCGCCCAGTTCAATAGGCTTCTGCAGCGCCGGGGTCAGGAAGCAGTTGTCGATGGCCAGCCAGGCCTCATGTCGTCGGGCGATCCTCGCCAGCGCCGCGATGTCCACGACCTCGGAGAGCGGGTTGGACGGTGTCTCGGCAAACAGCAGCCGGGTGGCCGGCGTCATGGCTGCCTCCCAGGCCTCGAGGTTCGAAAGCTCCACGTAGCGCGTCGTGATGCCGAGCTTGCCCAGGTACTTGTCGAACAGGCTGACCGTGGAACCGAACAGCGACCGCGAGGCCACGATCTCGTCACCTGATTGGAGCAGGGCCAGCGCCGTGGCCAGGATCGCCGCCATGCCGGAGCTGGTGGCCACACAGCGCTCGCCTCCCTCCATGGCTGCCAGTCGCTGCTCGAAGGTGCGCACCGTGGGGTTGGTGAAACGCGAGTAGATGTTGCCCGGTTCCTCGCCGCTGAACTTGGCCGCCGCCTCGGCGGCGCTGCCGTAGACGAAGCTCGAGGTCGGGAAGATCGGCTCGCCATGCTCCTGCTCATGGGTACGCTGGTGACCGGCACGGATCGCCAGCGTCTCCAGTGCCCATTCCTGCTCTGGTGTCTGATCCTGCTGCATGACGTGCCCCTCAGTCGTCGATGTCATCTTCCTGGTTGTGCATCCCCACCAGGGCATGGTCGCCGGCGCTGCGCTGCTGCTTGGCGTCGTCGCTGCGCGAGGCCTCGAGGTCCGACAGGTAACGCTCGTCGATATCGCCGGTGACGTACTTGCCGTCGAACACCGAACAGTCGAAGGCCTCGAGTTCCGGGTTCACCTCGCGACAGGCGGCCTTCAGGTCGTCGAGATCCTGATAGAAGATCCGGTCGGCGCCGATCAGCTCGCCCACCTCGGCCTCGCTGCGGCCATGGGCGATCAGCTCGCTGGCCGCCGGCATGTCGATGCCATAAACGTTGGGATAGCGCACCGGCGGCGCGGCGGAGGCGAAATAGACCTTGCGCGCACCGGCTTCCCGGGCCATCTGGATGATCTGCTTGCAGGTGGTGCCGCGTACGATGGAGTCATCCACCAGCAGCACGTTCTTGTCCTTGAACTCGACGCCGATGGCGTTGAGCTTCTGACGCACCGACTTCTTGCGCTGAGTCTGGCCCGGCATGATGAAGGTCCGACCGATGTAGCGGTTCTTCATGAAGCCCTCGCGATAGGTCACGCCCAGGTACTGGGCAAGCTCCAGGGCGGAGGTGCGCGAGGTGTCGGGAATGGGGATCACCACGTCGATGTCGTGCTCCGGCCACTCGCTCTGGATGCGGTCGCCGAGCTTGCGGCCCATCTGCATGCGTGTGCCGTAGACGTAGGCACCGTCGAGGATGGAATCGGGGCGTGCCAGGTAGACGTGCTCGAAGATGCAGGAGGCGAGTCGCGGATGATCGGCGCACTGCTGGGTATGGATGGCGCCGGTCATGTCGACGAAGATCGCCTCGCCGGGCGCCAGGTCACGGTGCAGGTCGAAGCCGCCCACGTCGAGGGCCACCGACTCGGACGCGATCATCACCTCCTGCCCCTCGCCCTCGTCACGGGTGCCGAAGACCACCGGACGGATGCCGTGGGGGTCGCGGAAGGCGACCAGACCCACGCCGTTGATGATCGCCACCGCGGCATAACCGCCCCGGCAGCGACGATGCACGCGGCGCACCGCGTCGAAGATGTCGCCGGGCTCCAGGTGCAGGCCTTGCTTGCCCAGCTCGTGGGCAAAGACGTTGAGCAGCACCTCCGAGTCGGAGCTGGTGTTGATATGGCGAAGGTCGGAGGAGAACAGCTCCTGCTTGAGCTGGTCGGAATTGGTCAGGTTGCCGTTGTGGGCCAGGGTGATGCCATAGGGCGAGTTCACGTAGAACGGTTGCGATTCCGCCTCGCTGGAGGACCCTGCCGTGGGATAGCGCACATGGCCGATGCCCATGTTCCCCTTCAGGCGGGCCATGTGACGGGTGTGGAAGACGTCCCGCACCAGGCCGTTGCTCTTGCGCAACAGGAACCGGCCCTCATGCCAGGTCATCATGCCGGCGGCATCCTGTCCGCGATGCTGGAGCACCGTCAGGGCGTCATAGATGCCCTGGTTAACCGCCTGCTTGGCCATCAGGCCCACGATACCGCACATTCCACCTTACCTCGCTTGCCTGGAGCTTGCTTAAAGAGTCGGGACGGGACCGTGAACAGGCGCCCGCCCCGGGATTCACATGTCAGGGCGTCGTCGCCTCACCGGCGCCTTCCGGGGCCGGGTCGGCGTCAGTTACCGGCGTCTGCTCCGAACGCGGCAGGGAGAACTCGCGCAGCGACGCCGGCGCCTCGGGCAGGCGCCCTTCCCAGCCCTCGAGCTGGCTCACCGTCCAGTCGCGCAGCTGCTCGAAGGTCGGCCGCAACTCGGCCTCCTGCCAGGCCTGCATCTGCACCAGCGGCGTCAGGGTGAGCAGGATGGTCGCCAGCACCAGGATTGCCGCCCCCTTGGCCATGCCGAAGGCAGCACCGGTCACCCGATTGAGCAGTCCCATCCCGACCCACTCCACGGCGGCATGGACCATGCGGATGACAATGCCGCAGAGCAGGATCACCGCGAAGATCACCAGCACGAAGGCCAGCACCAGTCGCCCGTCCGGGTTGTCGATCACCCCCGAGAGCAGGTCAGCCACCGGCTCGGCCAGCAGCCGCGCAGCCATCAGGGCGATGATCCAGGCGGCCAGCCCCAGCGCCTCGCGGATCAGCCCACGCAGGAAGCCGGTCAGCCCGGTCACCACCAGCACCGCCACGAAGAGCCAGTCGACCCAGGTCAGCGCCATGCTCAGTTGCCCGCCCGCACCAGCAGGCCCTGGAGGTTGGCCTCGGCCTTTAGCTCTGCCATCACCTCCTCCGCCTCGCGGGAGGTGGCGTAGGGACCGACAAAGACGGTGGTCAGGCCGTTGTCCCGGACGCGACTGTAGACGGGCAGGCCCTGTGCGGCCAGGTTCGATTCGAGACGCTCGGCATTGGCCGACTCCCCGAAGCTGCCTACCTGGACGGCCCATTCGCCCTCGGGGGCCGCTTCGGCCGGCTCGGCCTGCTCGCGGGCCGCCTGCTCGGCCTCGCCCGACATGCGCTCGTCAGCGGCACGGGCAAGCTCGGCAATGGGATCCTCGCTGGGCGCCTCCCGTGTCTCGGACGACCCATCGGTATCGGTCTCGGCGGACTCGTCGCCCGAGGCCTCGGCAGAAGGCGATTCAGCTACGGCCTCCACCGCCTGCTCGGCCTCCGGTTCGACCCGCTCATCCGGGGCCTCCTGTCGAGACGACGACACCCCGCTGGGGGACTGGATCTGTCCGAGGCTCGCCGGCGGCTCCGGGTCGGGCACGTCACGACGCTCAACTTCCACCGGTTGCTCGATGGTCATCACCGGTTGGGGACGCTCGCTGCGCGGCGCAGGATCGTCGAACAGCATGGGG
Organism: Halomonas rhizosphaerae; assembly: GCF_030010555.1. GTDB lineage: Bacteria > Pseudomonadota > Gammaproteobacteria > Pseudomonadales > Halomonadaceae > Halomonas > Halomonas rhizosphaerae. The sequence goes on along the minus strand of NZ_JASCQP010000035.1, from coordinate 121,950 downwards.
ACGAAGATCACCGCCAGGGCGATCAGGATCACTGCTCCGCTGAGACGTTCTCGCATTCCGTATTTCATCTCGCTCCCTCGATGGCCGTATCTTGCCCTGAAGTCTGATCCGATGACTTCCCCGCCGCCAGCCGCCATTCCAGCACCTCGGCCACGGTGAAAAAGGAGCCGCAGACCAGCACTCGATCCTCGGGCACGAGCCGGGCCGCCAGCCAGTCGGCCGCATCAACTGGCGAGGCGCCGCGGTGCCATACTTCTCCGCCGTGGAGTGCCAGGCGCTCGGCCAGGTTGTCCGCCGTGCGGGCACGCTCCCCCGCGAGACTCGCCGGTACCCAGGCATCCACCACCGGCGACAGGGCGGTGATCACGCCATCGGCATCCTTGTCGGCGAGCATCCCCAGCAGGCCGAAGGTGCGCCCTTTGCAAGGGCGCGCCGCCAGGCGCCTGGCCAGGTAGTCGGCGGCATGGGGGTTGTGGCCGACATCCAGGCACCACTGCCCCAGCCACTGCATGCGTCCCGGCAGCTGGACACCGGCAAGCGCCCGGCGACAGGCGTCTTCCTGCAGGTCGACATCGGCCAGGATCAGGGCCTGCAGGGCCGTGGCGGCATTGTCCAGGGGCAGGCCCGGGTCAGGCAGATCGGTGATGCTTTTGGGGTCAGACCCCAGCGGTGTCACTTTCGTATCCTGTGCGCAGGTAGACGAATCTTGCGTCTCAGCCGGGGTCTGACCCCAAAAGCTCCGGAAGGTCCAGCCCACGCCCTCCCCCTCGCGATGGAAGGCCTCACCCAGGGCATGGACGTCGGCGCCGAGTTCGGTGGCCGTCTGGCGCACGCTGTCCGGCAGCGTCATGCTGCCCAGGACCGCGGGCCGACCGGCACGCAGGATGCCGGCCTTCTCGCGGCCGATCCCTTGCAGGTCGGTGCCGAGAAAGGCGGCGTGGTCCTGAGCCACGGTGGTGATCACCGACACATCCGGATCGATGACATTGACGGCGTCCAGCCGACCACCGAGGCCCACTTCGAGGATCGCCAGGTCCGCTTGTCCCCTGGCGATGGCCCATAGCGCCCCCAGGGTGCCCACCTCGAAGTAGGTCAGGCTGACCGGTTCGCCTTCCAGCCGCGCCAGCTCCACAGCCTCGAAGCCGGCGATCAGCGTCGCGTCGTCGGCCTCCTGGCCGTCGAGACGCAGGCGTTCGTTGTAGCGCAGCAGGTGGGGCGAGGTGTAGGCCGCCGTGGAGATGCCATGGGCCAGGGCCAGTGCCTCGAGCATGGCCACGGTCGATCCCTTGCCGTTGGTACCGGCGACGGTGATGACCCGGTCGGAAAGCCGGGCATCCAGAAGCCCCATGCGGCGAGCGACCTCGGCCACGCGCTCGAGGCCAAGGTCGATACCGACCGGGTGGGCCGCCTCCAGCCGGGCCAGCCAGGCCGGAAGCGTATCGGGAGGGGCGTGGTCGCTCATGCCGATCGGTCAGCGCGCCAAATCGGGGCGCTCACCGGCCTGCTCGGAATCACTGTCGGCCTCCGGCTCGGCGACCGCCGTGCTGGTGGTCGCCAGCTCCTCCTGCTGCTCGGCTTGCTCGGCCGCCTGCACCAGGTCTGGCTCGTCGCCGAGGTCATCGCTCTGCCCGGCCACCGGCCAGTGGGTGAACTTGCGCAGCACGCCACCCAGCCGCTCGCGCATCTCGCCCCGTGGCACGATCATGTCCACGGTGCCGTGCTCGAGCAGGAACTCGCTGCGCTGGAAGCCTTCAGGCAACTGCTCGCGGACCGTCTGCTCGATGACCCTAGGGCCGGCGAAACCGATCAGTGCATTGGGCTCTGCCACGTTGAGGTCGCCGAGCATCGCCAGTGACGCCGAGACACCCCCGAACACGGGATCGGTCAGTACCGAGATGTAGGGCACGCCGGCCTGCTTGAGCTTTTCCAGGGCCGCCGAGGTCTTGGCCATCTGCATCAGAGAGAAAAGCGCCTCCTGCATCCGTGCGCCGCCGGAGGCGGAGAAGCAGATCAGCGGGATGCCTTCCTCCAGGGCGACGGTCGCGGCACGCACGAACTTCTCGCCCACCACGGCCCCCATGGAGCCGCCCATGAAGGTGAACTCGAAGGCCACCACCACCACCGGCAGCCCTTCCAGGGAGCCGCGCATGGCGATCAGCGCATCCTTCTCCCCGGTCTCCTTCTGGGCTGCCGACAGGCGGTCCTTGTATTTCTTGGAGTCACGGAACTTGAGGCGGTCCACCGGCTCGAGGTTGGCGGCGATTTCCTCGCGCCCCTCCTTGTCCAGGAACCAGTCCAGCCGCTTGCGGGCGGTCAGCCGCAGATGATGGTCGCACTTGGGACAGACGTTATGGTGCTTCTCCAACTCGGGGAGATAGAGCACCGCCTCGCACTTGGGGCACTTGCGCCACAGGCCGTCAGGCACGCTCGCCCGGCGATCCTTGCGCTGGATACGGCCCACCGAGGGCACGATCTTGTCTAGCCAGCTCATGTCAGAAACACTTCCGTATAGGCTGATGCCCCCGGCGGCACCGGGGACAGGGTCGATTCGGTTGGCGACGGGCGCGGATCAGGCGTCCAGCGCCTGGCGCATCTCCCCAAGCACCGCCTTCAGGGCGGCCGGGATCGCCTCGGGACGTTCGGCGTTCTCGGCGATGCGGTTGACGAGCGCCGAACCGACGATCACGCCATCGGCCACCTTGCCCACCTCGGCCGCCGAGGCCCCGTCACGGATCCCGAAACCCACGCACAGTGGCAGGTTGGTCATCTCGCGCAGCGGCGCCAGGTGCTCCGCCACATCTTCGGCATTGAGGATGGCCGAGCCGGTCACGCCCTTCAGCGAAACATAGTAGATGTAGCCCTCGCCGTGGGCGCATATTGTAGCGGCCCGTGCGCGCGAAGTGGTAGGGGCGACGAGGAAGATCGAGGCCAGCCCGCGGGCCTTGAGCAGCGGCCCCACCTCGTCGGCCTCCTCTGGCGGCATGTCGACGATCAGCACACCATCGACGCCGGCCTCGGCGGCCTGGTCGGCGAAGGCCTCGAGGCCGATGCGTTCCACCGGATTGAGGTAGCCCATCAGCACCACCGGGGTCTCCCCGTCGGTCTGACGGAATTCGCGCACCATCTCGAACAGGTGGGAGAGGCGCACGCCGTGCCTGAGGGCACGCTCGCAGGCCTTCTGGATCACCGGCCCGTCGGCCATGGGGTCCGAGAACGGCACCCCCAGCTCGATGACATCGGCTCCCGCCGCCACCAGGGCGTGCATGAAGCCGACGGTATGCTGAGGGGCCGGGTCACCGGCCGTGATGTAGGGAATCAGCGCGCGGCGGCCCTCGGCCTTGAGCGCGGCGAAGCGTTGGTCGATACGATTCATGGTCTGGGCCGTCATCTAGAATTCGATCCCGTCGATCTTTGCCACCGTCATGATGTCCTTGTCACCACGACCGGAGAGGTTGATCACGATGTTCTGGTCGGGACGCATGGTGGGGGCCAGCACCTTGGCATAGGCCAGAGCATGGGCGGACTCCAGGGCCGGCATGATGCCCTCGACGCGGGTCAGCTCGCGGAAGGCCTCTAGGACCTCCGTGTCGTTGGCGGCCACGTAGTTGACCCGCCCCACGTCCTTCCACAGCGCATGCTCGGGCCCCACACCCGGGTAGTCCAGGCCCGCCGAGATCGAGTGGGTATCGGAGACCTGGCCGCCCTCGTCGGACATCAGGTAGGTCCGGTTGCCGTGCAGCACGCCACGGGGCGCGCCGGACGCCAGGGGCGCGGCGTGCCGGCCGGTCTCGACGCCATCACCGCCCGCCTCGACACCGTACATGACGACATCATCGTCCTCGACGAACGGATAGAAGAGGCCCATGGCGTTGGAGCCACCACCCACGCAGGCGATCAACGCATCGGGCAGCTTGCCGAACTCCACGAAGGATTGCTCACGCGCCTCGCGCCCGGCCACCGCGTTGAAGTCGCGCACCAGCATCGGGTAGGGGTGCGGCCCGGCCACGGTGCCGATGATATAGAAGGTGTCGTCGACATTGGTCACCCAGTCGCGCAGCGCCTCGTTCATGGCGTCCTTGAGCGTGCGGGTACCGGACTCGACCGGGATGACGTTGGCCCCCAGCAGGCGCATGCGATAGACGTTGAGCTTCTGGCGTTGCACGTCCTCGGCGCCCATGTAGACCTCGCACTTCAGCCCCAGCCGCGCCGCCACGGTGGCCGTCGCCACGCCATGCTGGCCGGCGCCGGTCTCGGCAATGACCCGCGGCTTGCCGCTCTTCTTGGCGAGCAGCGCCTGACCGATGGTGTTGTTCACCTTGTGGGCGCCGGTGTGGTTGAGGTCTTCGCGCTTGAGCCAGATCTGTGCCCCACCGAGCTGCTTCGACCATCGCTCGGCATGATAGAGCGGTGACGGGCGGCCCACATAATGGGCCAGGTCATAGTCGAATTCCGCCTGGAAGGCCGGGTCGTCGCGAAGACTCAGGTAGGTCTTCTCCAGCTCATCCAGGGCGAAGCTCAGGGTCTCCGAGACGAACCGGCCGCCGTAGGCGCCGAAATGGCCGCGGGCATCCGGCAGTCGGGTCAGGTCACTGAACTTGCTCACGAAAGACACCTCACAGGGTCGCCAGAAGGGGTGTAGGGGGAACAGGGTGTAGCGATCACTCAAGCGCCTAAACGCTCGTCATCGGCCCGGCGCACGGCCTGCAGGAAGGCCGCCATGCGCGCGGCATCCTTGACGCCGGGGGCGGCCTCGATGCCGCCGGAAACATCCACGGCGAAGGGGGCCACGGCCGCGATCGCCTCGGCCACGTTATCCGGCGTCAGGCCTCCGGCGAGGATAACAGGTTTTGCCAGGCTTGCGGGGATTCGCGACCAGTCGAAGGTCTCGCCGGTGCCCCCCGGCACGCCCGGCCGATAGGCGTCCAGCAGCAGCGCCTGGGCCCCGCCATAAGCCTCGGCGGCGGCGTGGAGATCGAGGCCATCGCGCATGCGCAATGCCTTGATCCAGGGGCGCCCGGCGGCCATGCAGGTCGCGGGGGATTCGCCGCCATGAAACTGCAGCAGGTCCAGGTGCTCGGCGCAGCGCGACACCAGCGTTGGGTCCGGATCGACGAAGAGCCCGACCCGGGTGACGAAGGCCGGCACCCTGGCGCAGAGCTTGGCGAGTCGCTGCTCGTCGATGGCCCGCTTGCTGCCCGGCCAGAGCACGAAACCCAGGGCATCGGCGCCCGCGGCCACGGCGGCGTCGACGTCCTCGGGACGCGTCAGGCCACAGAACTTGATGCGGGTGCGAAGCGGGATCGACATGACGGCAACGGTCTCCGGATATTTCATGAATTCGATCGCGAAGCGATTCGAGGGGTCGAACCATGCACTCCCACAAGGGGATGGTTACACATCGGCTGCCACCGGGCGACCACGGCGAAACTCGACCATCGGGCAGTCGGGGAGCGCTCGCTCGCCGGTCCACTCGCCGAGGAAGGCCAGCAGGTTGGGGCCCAGCGGTTCGCGGGGCAGCCCCCACTGCTCGTCGTAGAGGGAGTCGACAAAGTGCAGGCCACAGGCCGGGGCGGTGACGTCGGCGAGCCGCCGGTCCTTCAGGGCCATCAGCTCGATCAGGTAGTCACCGCCGCGCTCTCCGCGCCCCACCGTGACCAGGGCACCGACGATATTGCGGATCATGTGGTGCAGGAAGGCGTTGCCCTGGACGTCGATGACCACCAGCGGGCCATGGCGGTGCACCTCGATGAAGTGCAGGTGGCGCCAGGGGGTCTTCGACTGGCAACCGGCGGCACGGAAGCTCGAGAAGTCATGCTCACCCACCAGCGCCTGGGCAGCCCGATGCATGGCCTCGGCATCCAGGGGGTCGCGACACCAGGTGGCGTTGGCGCGCTCCAGCACCGGGCGGCTCGGCTGGTTGAGGATCACGTACCGGTAGCGCCGTGCCAGGGCCTTGAAGCGGGAATGGAAGCTGTCGGGGACCGGCTTCACCCAGCGCACCGCGACATCCCGGGGCAGGTTGGCATTGACGCCGAATACCCAGGCCTTCTGCGAGCGAGGCACCGGGGCATCGAAGTGGATGATCTGGCGAGTGGCATGGACACCGGAGTCGGTGCGTCCGCTGGCATGTACGGTAATCGCCTGGTTCGCCACCTTCGCGAGCGCTGCTTCCAGCGCTGCCTGCACCGAAGGGGCATGCTTGAGGCGCTGCCAGCCACAGTAGGCACTGCCGTCGTACTCCACCCCCATGGCCAGGCGACCGGTCAGGGGGTGGTGGTCATCAAGGGATCGGAAAAGGGTCATTCGGCCTCATTGCACGGATTGATCCAGCAATTCACGGGCCTCCTGCCGGGCCTCCGGGTCGTCGGACTCGTCGATCAGGCTCTCGAGCAGCGCACGGGCCTGGCCGGCCTCGCCGGCGTTCAGCAGGCGCCGCGCCTCGGCCAGCGTCGAGGTGGAGGAAGCCGCCGCGGAAAAGTGGGCATTATCCCGCGACAGCGGCGGGAAGGCCACCTCCTCGACGTCCCACTCCTCGGGCATGTCGCGCTCGGCCCTGATGCCGGGCATGGCATCCGCCGACGACTTGCTGTTTTCGCTACCTGACGAGGTGAACTCCACGCTGGGCTGCATGGGCGTCTCCTCACGGGGCGCCGGGCGCTCCTCCAGCGTCGGCGGACGATAGTCGATGATCTCGCGCCCGTCATCCGCCTGGCGGGTGGCGAGGGGAACGCTCGGCAGTTCGTCGGCTCCCTCGGGCGCCTGCTCGAAGGAGGCCTCGTCGGGCCGTTCGATTTCCCCGGGGGCCTCGCCGTCCTGACCGGATGACACGACGGTATCGAACCGCGGGGTGTCATCCTCCTGCGGCTCCGATTGCGGGCCAGGCTCCAGCTCGGGCGGACGATAGCGCGCCAACGGATCGGTCTGCTCGCCGACCGGGGCTGCTTCGTCGGGCATCGCCTGGTTGGCCGGAGCCTCGTTCGGTGTCTCGCGGGAGGGGGTTTCGCGAGAGAGTTCCTCGCGAGAGAGTGCCTCGCGAGACGGTACCTCGTCCGTCGCGGCATCGTCATGAGCGTGAGCATCGCCATGCGCATGATGTTCATCGAAGCGGCGCGGGGGAAGCTCGTCGGCCTCGGGGAAGACCGCACGATCGGCCGGCGTCTCCGGCACCGGCGCTGCTGCCGGGGCGGACGGTGCACTGCGGACATGGCGCTCCATCACCCGGGCAACCTCGGCCTGGACATCCGGGTCCCCGCCGGCGCGCAGCTGCTCGGCCTGGCGCGCCGCCGCCGCATGATCACTCTGCTCCAGTTGAACCCGCAGCAGCTTGAGCCTCAGGTCATCTCGGCCAGGCTCCCGTGCCAGGCTGGACTCCAGCAGCTCACGCGCCTGGTCGTAACGCCCGTAGGCGATGAAGATATCGGCCTCGTTGATCGCCTCGGCCTCGGGCATGGAGGCGCGCACCGGCGCCTCCCTCTCCTCGCCGCGAACCTCGGCCTCACGCGCCTGGGCCTGGGGGCTGCCCGGCACCACCACGCCACTGGCCGCGGGATCCACCGCGCGTGCCTCGTTGAACACCGGTGCCGGCTCGCTCTCCTCGCGGCGGCGCCGGCGCACCAGGGCCCAGAGTGCCAGCAGCAGTGCCAGTCCGGCGCCGCCCAGCATCAGGTTGCGGTCGGTACCCCCCTGGTAGAGCGCGCCCCACCAGGGCGTCTCCCGGGAAGCGTCCGGCTCGCTGCCGGGGGCCACCACCCCACCGCTGCCCGCAGCATCTACGCCCTGCCCCCCGGCAGTGATCGTGGCCAGCTGGTCTCGCATGGCCTCGAGCTCCTCGCGCAGGTCACCGAGCTGGGACTGCAGTTCGTCTCGCTCGCTGCGAACCGCCTCCAGGGCCTGGCGGTTCTCGAGCCAACGCGCCTCGAGGCGCAGCAGGCGCTGGTCCTCGGTGAGCTCGCCGCCGCCCTGGATCAGCGCCAGCACCTCGGGGTCGATGAACGGCCCTTCCCCTTCACTCCCCACCGGCATGGCCAGGGAGTCGGCAGCCGCTTCCTCCTCCTCTTCTTCCTCCTGCGTTGCACCAGCAGACGATTCCCCTTCCTGCTGGTCCGAGACGCCCTCGACCGGCACCACGCCCTCGGCGGCCACCTCGGCGTCGCTGAGCAGCGTCAGCCGCTGCCCCTCCTCGCTGGTCGCGTCCTCGCCATCGATGGTGGCATCACTGGAGGCCGTCTCGACCGCCTCGGGCTGTACCTCGTCGGCGGGCTCGGTCGATGTCCCCTCCTGCGACGGGGCGCTGGCCACGGCCGACGCCGGGGCTTCGGAGCCTCCTCCCAGTGCCACCCGCGCCGGCGCACCGCTGCCGCGATTGGCCCAGGCCTGATTCATGGCCTGGACCACACGGCCTGCCTCGGCGGAGGAGCGCGCCGCGATGGCCTCGCGAGACGGCACCACCAGCGTAAAGCCGGCCCGCATGGCATTGATGTTGCCGGAGGGAAAGACCTCCGGGTTGGCCTCCACCAGGGAGACCATCATCTGGTTCATGCTGATGCCGCTGTCCGGGCGCAGCCGGCCGGCTACGGCCCATAGCGTATCGCCATTGCGCACCCAGGCGGGATCGCCCGAGCCGGCGCCGGACGTGCGCGCCACCGGGCGGGAGGAAGACTCTGCCGCCGGGGCGGACGAGCGCGGCGTGGAAGCGGCCTCCCGCGGCGCTGTCGAGGACGCCGCGACCAGCGCCGGAAGCTGGTCATAGTCGGGGGGATCGAGGAGCAAGGTCACTTCCCGCAGCTGCTGGCCGCCTGGCCAGTCGAAGCGCAGCAGCAGGTCGACCCAGGGTTCACGTACGGCCCGCTCGGTAGTCAGGTCGACCACCAGGCGCCCCTGCCGTTGCGTCACGTCCATCTTCACGCTGGCCGCCAGCGGAGTCCGCGGCAGACCCGCCGCCGAGAAGGCGCGATCATCGGCCACCGAGACATTGAGCAGCTCGGCCTGCAGGCCGCTACTGTCGGTCAAGGGGATGCTCGCACGCAACGGCGCATTGAGCGTGGAGTTCACCTCGGCCTCCCCCAGGCCGAGGGCCAGCGCCAGCGGGCTGGCGGCGGAGAGCGAAAGCAGCATGGCGAGTGTCAGCTTGCGTTTCATCGGGTTCCCTTGCGTCGTTCCACTGCGCCCCGCCGACCCGGCGGTGCCTGGTAGTATATTCTTAGTGATTATGGTGACTATGTATCATATTCGCTGCGCCGGCGCGCTCCCGGATCACCATCGGTCATCATACTTTCAACATAAGCCATTGATCGCATGGCACGCGAATCTCCCTCGCTAACGACCAACGAAAGCGGGACGCCACCAAGGCGTCCCGCTTTCGTTCACGCGGTCATCGATAACCGCACGAGAGTTACTGCTCCCGCAGGATCTTCAGCATCCGCTTGAGCGGCTCGGCGGCGCCCCACAGCAGCTGGTCACCGACGCTGAAGGCGGAGAGATACTCGCCCCCCATGGCCAGCTTGCGCAGGCGGCCGACCGGGACGCTCATCGTGCCGGTGACGGCGGCGGGCGTGAGGCCGTCGATGGTGGCGTCCTTGTCGTTGGCGATCACCTTGACCCAGTCGTTGTGACGGGCCAGGCGATCCTCGATCTCGTCGATCGGGACGTCCTTCTTGAGCTTGATGGTGAAGGCCTGGCTGTGGGAACGCATGGCACCGATGCGCACGCAGAGCCCATCGATGGGAATCGGGTTGTCCTGGAGGCCGAGGATCTTGTTGCTCTCCACGGAGCCCTTCCACTCCTCCTTGCTCTGGCCATTGTCGCGCTTGACGTCGATCCAGGGCAGCAGGCTGCCGGCCAGCGGTGCACCGAAGTTGTCGGTGGGGAAGTCACCACTGCGCATGGCCGCCGTGACCTTGCGGTCGATGTCGAGGATGGCGCTGGCCGGATCGGCGAGCTCATCGGCCACGCTGTCACGCAGGCTGCCCATCTGGTTGAGAAGCTCGCGCATGTGCTTGGCGCCGGAACCGGAGGCGGCCTGATAGGTCATGGAGGTCATCCACTCGATCAGGTCCGCCTCGAAGAGGCCGCCGAGACCCATCAGCATCAGGCTGACGGTGCAGTTGCCGCCAACGAAGGTCTTGGCGCCCTTCGCCAGCTGGGCATCGATGACGTGCCGATTGACCGGGTCCAGGACGATGGTCGCCTCGTCGGCCATGCGCAGGGTGCTGGCGGCATCGATCCAGTAGCCCTTCCAGCCACCCTGGCGCAGGTCGGCATAGACCTTCTCGGTGTACTCACCGCCCTGGCAGGTAACGACCACGTCCAGTGACTTGAGGGCTTCCAGGTCGAAGGCGTCCTTGAGCGGAGGCACATCGACGCCAACATCGGGGCCCTCCTGGCCGACCTGGGAGGTCGTGAAGAAGGTCGGCTCGATGCCCTTGAAATCGCCATCGTCGACCATCCGTTGCATCAGCACGGAACCGACCATGCCACGCCAACCGACAAAACCGACTTTCAACATGTGAAGCCCTCCAGAAATCGAATGTGGGGAACATTATACAGAAAGCGGCGCCGAGCGCCGAGCAGGATGGTGCTCGCGCACCACTAGGGCAACAAAGGAAAACCTCCAGCAAGCGACTCTGCTGGAGGTTTTCCTTGGCTACTTGGCTGCTTGGCCGCTCGGTGCTTGGCCGCTTATTCCGCCTCGAAGGCTGCCAGCACGGCGTCCCCCATCTCGGCAGTAGAGACGGTGCGCGTGCCTTCGGAGGCAATATCGGCCGTTCTCAGGCCGTCGTCCAGCACCTTGCCCACGGCGTCCTCGATGCGTTGGGCCAGCGCTGGCTCATCCAGGGAATAGCGCAACATCATAGCCACCGAGAGGATGGTCGCCAGCGGGTTGGCGATGCCCTGGCCGGCGATGTCCGGCGCGCTGCCGTGGCAGGGCTCGTACATGCCCTGGCCGCTCTCGTTGAGGGAGGCCGAGGGCAGCATGCCGATGGAGCCGGTGAGCATGGCGGCGGCGTCCGAGAGGATGTCGCCGAACATGTTGCCGGTGACCACGACGTCGAACTGCTTGGGGGCACGCACCAGCTGCATGGCGGCGTTGTCGACGTACATGTGAGTGAGCTCGACGTCCGGGTACTCCAGAGCCAGGCGCTCCATCACCTCGCGCCACAGGATAGTGACCTCGAGCACGTTGGCCTTGTCGACACTGCAGAGCTTCTTGCCGCGCTTCTGCGCCATCTCGAAGGCCACGCGGCCGATGCGCTCGATCTCGCTTTCGGAATAGACATAGGTATTGAACCCCACCCGCTCACCGTCACGCTCCTCGATGCCGCGTGGCTGACCGAAGTAGATGCCGCCGGTGAGCTCGCGCACGATCATCATATCGAGACCGGCCACCAGCTCGGGCTTGAGGCTCGAGGCGGAGGCGAGCTGGGGATAGGTAATGGCCGGGCGCAGGTTTCCGAAAAGCCCCAGGCTCTTGCGCACGCCGAGCAGACCCTTCTCGGGGCGCTTGGCGAGATCCTCGATCTTGTCCCACTTGGGGCCACCCACGGCACCCAGCAGGATGGCACGGGCCGCCTTGGCCTTCTCCAGGGTCTCGGCGGGCAACGGCTCGCCATGCACGTCATAGGCGGCGCCGCCCAGCAGCCCCTCCTCGACCTCGACGTCGAGGCCACGGGCCTGACAGGCCGCCAGGATGCGGCTGGCCTGGGCGGTGATCTCGGGGCCGATGCCGTCACCCGGCAGTACCAGAATCTTCTGCGTCATTTCTTGGTCCTTATGCGACTACAGCCGGGCACCAGGGGCGCCGGGGGCAAGCCGAAGAGGAGGTCCTATGCCATGGATGGCATCGGTAGCGTACAGGGAAGTATTCACAGCGCCTCCTCGAAGGCCTGCCGCCGGACCAGCCCCGCGCTCCCGGCGGCAAGGGTGTGAGAGGGTATCAGGCCTGAGCGGAATCGCGGAACAACCAGGGGCGCGCCGCGCGATGCTTCTCCTCGAAGTCGCGGATGGCGTCCTCGTCCTTCAGCGTGAGCCCGATGTCGTCCAGGCCTTCCAGCAGGCAGTGCTTGCGGAACTCGTCCACCTCGAACTCGAGGATCTCGCCAGACGGCGTGATCACCCGCTGGTTCTCCAGATCCACATCGAGCCGGTAGCCCTCGTTCGCCTCGACCTCGGCGAACAGGCGGTCCACGGTCTCTTCGGGCAGGGTCACCAGCAGCAGGCCATTCTTGAAGGCGTTGTTGTAGAAGATGTCGGCAAAGCTCGGGGCGATCACCACGCGGAAGCCGAAGTCCTCCAGGGCCCAGGGCGCGTGCTCGCGCGAGCTTCCGCAACCGAAGTTGCGACGCGTCAGCAGTACGCTCGCCCCCTGATAGCGCGGCTGGTTCAGCACGAAGTCGGGATTCTTCGGGCGCTGGGAGCAGTCCTGTCCGGGCTGACCCTCATCGAGGTAACGCAGCTCGTCGAAGAGGTTGACGCCGAAGCCGGTGCGCTTGATCGACTTGAGGAACTGCTTGGGAATGATCAGGTCGGTGTCGACGTTCGCCCGGTCGAGCGGCGCGACGAGGCCTTCGGTGCGTTCGAATTTCTTCATCATTCAGGCCTCCTGACTCTGGACGTCGTCATTGGCGGCAAGCTGCCTCACATCCACGAAGTGGCCGGCGATGGCCGCGGCCGCCGCCATGGCCGGGCTGACCAGGTGGGTGCGCCCGCCGAACCCCTGGCGACCCTCGAAGTTGCGGTTGGAGGTGGAGGCGCAGTGCTCGCCGGCACCCAGCTTGTCGGCGTTCATCGCCAGGCACATCGAACACCCCGGCTCACGCCATTCGAAGCCCGCCTCGATGAACACCTTGTCGAGGCCCTCCGCTTCGGCCTGGCGCTTCACCAGGCCGGAGCCCGGCACCACCATGGCCAGCTTGATCGAGTCGGCCACCTTCTTGCCCCGCGCCACCTTGGCCGCCTCGCGCAAATCCTCGATGCGCGAGTTGGTGCAGGAACCGATGAACACCTTGTCGAGGCGGATATCGGTGATCTTCTGCTTTGGCGCCAGCCCCATGTACTCGAGTGCCCGGGTGTAGCCACGCTGCATGGTCTCGTCGCCGGCCTCGGCCGGATCCGGCACCTCGCCGGAGATGCCGGTGACCATCTCGGGGCTCGTGCCCCAGGAGACCTGCGGCTCGATCTCGGCGGCATCCAGGGTCACCACCTTGTCGAAGGCCGCGTCGGGATCGGAGACCAGGTTGCGCCAGTCGGCCACCGCGGCGTCCCACTGCTCGCCCGTCGGGGCGTAGTGGCGGTCGCGCAGATAGTCGATGGTGGTGTCGTCCACGGCGATCAGCCCGACCCGAGCCCCCGCCTCGATCGCCATGTTGCAGACGGTCATCCGGCCTTCCATGGAAAGCTCGCGGATGGCGCTGCCGGCGAACTCGATGGCATAGCCCGTACCCCCGGCGGTGCCGATCTTGCCGATGATGGCCAGCACGATGTCCTTGGCGGTGACGCCGGTGCCGAGCTCGCCCTCGACGCGCACCTGCATGTTCTTCATCTTCTGGGCCAGCAGGCACTGGGTGGCGAGCACGTGCTCCACCTCGGAGGTGCCGATGCCGTGAGCCAGGGCGGCAAAGGCGCCGTGGGTAGCGGTATGGGAATCACCGCAGACCACGGTCATCCCCGGCAGGGTCGCGCCCTGCTCAGGGCCCACCACGTGGACGATGCCCTGGCGGGGGTCGTTGATCTTGAACTCCTCGATGCCGAACTCGACGCAGTTGTCGTCGAGGGTCTGCACCTGGATCAATGACACCGGGTCCTTGATGCCGGCGTTACCCTCGGCGCGCTCCTTGAGCGTGGTGGGCACGTTGTGGTCCGGGGTGGCCAGGTTGGCATCGATCCGCCACGGCTTGCGTCCCGCCAGGCGCAGGCCCTCGAAGGCCTGGGGCGAGGTCACCTCGTGGAGCAGTTGACGGTCGATGTAGATCAGCGCGGTGCCGTCATCGCGCTCCTTGACGAGGTGCTGTGTCCACAGCTTGTCGTAGAGTGTCTGGCCTGCCATGTCGTTTCTCCCGGGCCCTGGGCCCTATCGTGTCCGGTCTCGGAATTGCACCACCACCGCGGCTTTACCGGGGGCAGACCTCCAAGGAGGCGCTGTAAATACTTCCCTGTACGCTACCGATGCCATCCCTGGCATAGGACCTCCTTTCCGGTCTGCCCCCGGCGCCACTTTTATGCTCGGCGGTCGACGCTATGAGAACAGTTTCCCGCCCCTCGCCCATAAAATCAATTCATGTTATTTATGGATTGGATTCCTTGAAGGAATCCGAAAACCTCGCCACGGAGCCGCCCATGGATACGCAGAGCCTACAGGCCTTTCTCGCCGTGGCCGACAGCGGGAGCTTTTCCCGCGCCGCCGAGCAACTGCACCTGACCCAGCCGGCTGTCAGCAAGCGCATCGCCGTGCTGGAGGGCCAGATCGATGCCCGGCTGTTCGACCGTATCGGTCGGCGCGTGAGCCTCACCGAAGCCGGTCGGGTACTGCTGCCCCGGGCGCGACAGATCCTAGTGATGGTCGACGACAGCCGCCGGGCGCTGGGCAACCTCGAGGGTAGCGTGGCTGGCAGCCTGACGTTGGCCACCAGCCACCATATCGGTCTGCACCGGCTTCCGCCGTTGCTCAAGGCCTATACCCGCGAACACACGGATGTGCGGCTCGACCTGCACTTCCTGGATTCCGAGCTCGCCTATCAGGGGGTGCTGGACGGCGAGCTCGAGATGGCCGTGGTCACCCTGGCACCGCATCCCGATTCGCAACTCCAGGTGGTACCGGTGTGGATCGACCGACTGTGCTTCGTCTGTGCTTCCGACCACCCCCTCGCCGGCCGGGGACGTCTGGCCCTTCAGGAGTTGTGTGCCTTCGACGCGGTACTGCCCGGCCCGATGACCTTCACCCGCGGCCTGATCGAGTCACGCTTCGCCTCCGCCGGACTGGACCTGCCGGTGGCGCTTTCCACCAACTACCTGGAGACACTGAAGATGATGACCGCCATCGGCCTGGGGTGGAGCCTGCTGCCGGAGCGCCTGGTGGCCGGCGAACTGCACGAGCTGGACGTCGACCATCCCCCCATCCACCGCCCCCTGGGCTATCTCGTGCATCGCAGCCGCACCCTATCCAACCCGGCCCGGGCCATGCTCGCCCAGCTCGATGCCGCACGCGAGCCGGCGGCCAGGGAGTGGGGCTGAACACGACTGACCTGGTTCATCGCAACGCCAGGCGGGGCATCGAACCGTTCGCTCCTGCCGCCAGCAAAGGTACAAACTCCCAGTAGATTATTTAGACTGCTCATCATTTTCGTCAGGAACTCAGTTCAGTGCCCGACAACGCTGCATCGCCGATCACACCTCGCCACGCCCTGGCCGGCGGGCTGGTCCTTGCCGGGCTGGTCCTCCAGGTGGCGCAGTTCACGAACCTGCTCCCGCTGGCACATGCGGTGAGCTACTGCCTGTGGCTGGCCACGGCCCTGCTGTGGATCGATATCCCCCGGCGCACACGGCGCCAAGCGGGCATACTCGCCGCCCTTGGCCTGGGGCTGCTTATCCTGGCTCGCACCTGGCACGGTGCCAAAATCGACTGGCCAGGCATCCTCGACGGCAACACCTACGTGGTCGCCATGCTGGTCGGGGTCAGCTTCATTGGCCTGATCGGCAACCTGCGCGGGCGGTCACGCCCCCCCGGCAAGGCGCTGACCGGGGCCCGCGGCATGCTAGGCACCTGGCTGGGCGTCCACCTGCTCGGCTCGATCCTCAATCTCTCCACGGTGTTCATGGTCGGCGATCGCCTGGAACGCCGCGCACCGCTCTCCACGCCCCAGCTACTGGGCCTCAACCGCGGCCTTTCCAGTGCCGCGCTCTGGTCGCCCTTCTTCGCCTCCATGGGGGTGGTCATGACCCTGGCACCAGCGATGCACTACGCCACGATCCTCACCTTCGGCCTGCCCCTGGCCATGGTGTCGGGCATGCTGACGGTCGGGGAGCTCTCGCGCCGTTTCGAGCTCACCGAAACCGCCGGCTTCTCGCTGTCGCCGCGCAGCCTGCTGATGCCGGTGAGCATGGCGGCGCTGGTGATGCTGTTCCATTACGTCATCACGCCCAGGCTCTCCATCGTCAGCATCATCACCTTCCTGTTGCCGGGCGTGGCGCTGCTCGCCAACCTGCCCCGCGGGCCGCACTGGACACTTCACCGGGTCCATCAGCACACCCTCACTCGACTGCCGGCCATGAGAGGCGAGATCTCGCTGTTCCTCTGCGCAGGGCTGCTGACCCTGGGACTCTCGACGTTCATTACTGCCGCCACCGGCAGCACCTGGACGCTCTTCGGCCAGTTCGGCCCGCTGGAGGCCATCGCCAGCTTCCTGGCCATCGTCGTCAGTGCCGTGGCCGGGCTCCACCCCATCATCGGCGTGTCGGTACTCGCCTCGATGCTCGATCTGGACGCCGGCCGGCAGACCCTTTTCGCCTTCGTGGCCCTGGCCTCCTGGGCGGTGGGGACCAGCGTCGGCCCCCTTTCCGGCATCAACCTCTCGCTGCAGGGGCGCTACGGCGTCAGCGGGACGACGATGATGTGCCATAACCTTGGCTATGCCGCCATCATGACGCTGCTGGTGGTGGGTGCCATCCTGGTAATGGAGGCAAGCCTTTAAGGTAGTGAAGAGGCCGCCCAGTAGGAGCGAACGGTTCGACGCCTCGACTTGCGTCGCGATCCGCCGCGCAGCGGCGGTGGGGTTATCCTGGGCGCCTACCGGCGCCATCGCGATCTGAAGTTGCGATGGGATTGCCTCTGTCGGGAGAGAATCTACTTCGGTGCACGCACGAAGTAGCGATGGCCACACTGGTGACAGGGCTCGATCCGCGTCACCCCTTCCAGCTCCACGATGGCTTCACAGTGCACGCAGGCCATGCGCCCTGGGACGGCCATCTCGCCGGCGACATAGTCGGCGCGTGACGCCTCCAGGTCATCCTCGAGCTGTTCCCGCTCGATCACGCTGCGATCGGCGATGGAAAGCAGTGACTCCACCACCTTGCGTGACAGCATGGAGAGGTCGATCCCCAGCCAGGTGGCCACGCTATCGCCGCCAGCATTGAGGTAGCGACGCATCTCCTTCAGATCGCGCTCGACCCAGGCGCGCAGCAGCGACAGTTCGTCCTTGGTGAACTCCTCCAGCTCGGCCTCGAACTCCACCGCCTCGTCGAGCTCCTGCTGCAGGTTCTCCCAGGTCAGCTCGTCGGCCCCCTCGCGCAGCCGGTCGAGCATGCGCTCGTAGCCCTCGCGAAGGCGGTGTTCCTGGTGCGGGTCCTTGTGCTCGCTCATGCTGATCTCCTCGAATCGCGATTGGGGCGTCCGGCCAGGCGGCGCTGCCCCGTAGCCGCCGGCCGCCATGCTGGGGTATCCTAGCGGCCAGCCAGTAATGCCATTTAGACGACATCCCGCCGGAAATTCAATGGTTTCGCGCCGCCACGGCGCCAGATCTTGACGCCGGACAAGGGCCGCTGACATGCGCAGCGCCACGCCGCTGCGCTCGACTTTCAAGGTACCCGAAGAGAGCGATGGACGCACAGTACAAGCCCCACGAGACCGAACGCGACGCCCAGCAGTTCTGGGACAAGAACCAGTGCTTCAAGGCGGTAGAAGACGCCAGCCGCGAGAAGTTCTACTGCCTGTCGATGTTCCCCTACCCCAGCGGCAAGCTGCACATGGGGCATGTGCGCAACTACACCATCGGCGACGTGGTCTCCCGCTACCAGCGCATGCAGGGCAAGAACGTCATGCAGCCCATGGGCTGGGACGCCTTCGGCATGCCGGCGGAGAACGCCGCGATCCAGAACCGGGTACCGCCGGCCAAGTGGACCTACGACAACATCGACTACATGCGCCGCCAGCTCAAGGCGCTGGGCTTCGCCTACGACTGGAGCCGCGAGTTCGCCACCTGCGATGTCGACTACTACCGCTGGGAGCAGTGGTTCTTCACCAAGCTGGTGGAGAAGGGGCTGGTCTACAAGAAGATGTCCACCGTCAACTGGGACCCGGTCGACCAGACGGTGCTGGCCAACGAACAGGTGATCGAGGGCCGCGGCTGGCGCTCCGGCGCCCAGGTGGAGCGCAAGGAGATCCCGCTGTGGTTCCTCAAGATCACCGACTACGCCGAGGAACTGCTGGCCGACCTGGAGCGCATCGACTGGCCCGAGCAGGTCAAGACCATGCAGCGCAACTGGATCGGCAAGTCGCGCGGCATCGAACTCACCTTCGATATCAAGCCCGCCGAGGGCTCCGGCCTGGAGGCCATCGAGGGTCCTCTCGCGGTCTATACCACGCGTCCCGATACCCTGATGGGCGTCACCTACATGGCCGTGGCCGCCGACCATCCACTGGCCAAGCAGGCCGCCGTGCGCAACGCGGCGCTGGCCGACTTCTGCGCCGAGTGCGCCCGCGGCGGCACCTCGGAAGCCGAGCTGGCCACCCGCGAGAAGAAGGGCATGCCTACCGGCCACCTGGCCGTCCATCCCCTTACCGGTCGCGAGGTCCCGGTCTACGTGGCCAATTTCGTGCTGATGGAGTTCGGCACCGGTGCCGTCATGGCCGTGCCCGGTCACGACCAGCGCGACTGGGAGTTCGCCACCAAGTACGGGCTGCCCATCGAGGCGGTGATCGCCGACGAGAACGGCCAGGCGCCGGACCTCTCCCAGGGCGCCCATGACGACTACGGCGTGCTGATCAATTCCGGCGAGTTCGACGACCTTGCCTTCGAGGCGGCCTTCGAGGCCATCGCCAAGCGCCTCGAGGAACTCGGCCGCGGTGTGGTGAAGACCAACTTCCGCCTGCGCGACTGGGGCGTGGCCCGCCAGCGCTACTGGGGCGCGCCGATCCCGGTCAAGTACGGCCCCGACGACCAGACCGTGCCGCTCACCGACGAGGAGCTGCCGGTGGCCCTGCCCATGGAGGTCACCGTCGACGCCACCGGCTCGCCGCTCAAGCGCATGCCGGAATTCTATGATCTCGGCAACGGCTGGACGCGCGAGACCGATACCTTCGACACCTTCATGGAGTCCTCCTGGTACTTCGCGCGCTTCTGCTGCGCCGACAACATGGAGGCGATGCTCGATGAGCGGGTCGACTACTGGCTGCCGGTGGACCTCTACATCGGCGGCATCGAGCACGCCATCCTGCACCTGCTCTATGCGCGCTTCTTCACCAAGCTGATGCGCGACCTGGGGCTGGTGAAGAGCGACGAGCCCTTCCAGCGCCTGCTCACCCAGGGCATGGTGATCGCCGAGACCTACTACCGCCCCACCGCCAACGGCGGCAAGGCGTGGTTCAACCCCGCCGACGTCGAGGTCAAGCGCGACGAGAAGGGACGTCCGGTCAGCGCCGTGCTGGCCAGTGACGGGGAGCCGGTGGAGATGGGCGGCATCGAGAAGATGTCCAAGTCCAAGAACAATGGCGTCGACCCGCAATCCATGATCGACCGCTTCGGCGCCGACACCGTGCGCTTGTTCATGATGTTCGCCGCGCCGCCGGAGCAGTCCCTGGAGTGGTCCGATGCCGGCGTCGAGGGGGCCCATCGCTTCCTCAAGCGCCTGTGGCGCCTGGTCAGCGAGCACCTCGCGGCCGGCAAGCCCGGCACGCTCGACCTCGGCGGGCTCAGCGAGCCTCAGCGTGAACTGCGTCGCAAGACCCACGAGACGATCAAGAAGGCCGGTGACGACATCGGCCGGCGCACCACCTTCAACACCGCCATCGCGGCGGTGATGGAGCTGACCAACGCCCTCTCGAAGTTCGAGGACACCTCGCCCCAGGGCCTGGGCGTGGCCCGCGAGGCGGTGGAAGCCTGCGTGCTGCTGCTCGCACCGATCACTCCCCACGCCTGCCACACCCTCTGGCAGGCACTGGGGCACAGTGAGCCCGCGATCGACGCGCACTGGCCAGAGGTCGACGAATCGGCCCTGGCACGCGACACCATCGAGCTGGTGGTGCAGGTCAACGGCAAGCTGCGTGCCCGCATCGAAGTCGAGGCCTCCGCCACCAAGGAGACCATCGAGGCCCAGGCACTGGCGGCGGAGAACGTAAAGCGCCATACCGAGGACAAGACGGTCCGCAAGGTGATCGTGGTGCCCGGCAAGCTGGTCAATATCGTGGTGGGCTGAACGCCGCACCCTGACGGGGAGAGACTCATGCAGCGCCGAACCCTACTACAACTCGGCCTCGCCGCCGGCGCCTCCCTGGCGCTGGCCGCCTGCGGCTTTCGCCTGCGCGGCCTCGACCAGCCGCTGGTGACCATCGAGTCCCTGGCCCTGGAGGGCACGGACAGCGAGTTGGCCCGGCTGGTCACCCGCCGACTGGAGCGGGCCGGCACCCGGATCGATGACCAGGCGGACCGAGTGCTCAACCTGGGCGCGGAGCGCTTCCGTGAGCGGCGCCTGAGCGTGCTCGAAAGCGGGCCGCGTGAACTGGAGATGAGCCTGGAGGTGCCCTTCTCGGTGCAACGCCGCGACGACGGTGCCTACCTGCTCGACCAGCAGCGCCTGGAGGTCAGTGAGCGCCTGACGGTCAACGATGACGAACTGCTGGCCCAGGATGACCTGCGCGAGGCCACTCGTGATCGGCTGCGAGAAGCGGCCGTGCGCCAACTGATGGACCGCCTGCGCGCGCTGGACACGCCGTGAAGGTGCTTTCGTGAAGGTACTGTCGTGAAGATATTCGCCGACAAGCTCGAGGATGCGCTGGCCAGGAAGCTGCCCCCGGTGGTGATCGTATCCGGCGAGGAGCCGCTGCAGCACATGGAGGCCTGCGACGCCGTTCGCGCCGCCGCCCGCCAGGCCGGGGTCGAGGAGCGCGAGATCCTGCACGTGGAGGCCAACTTCGCCTGGGGGCGCCTGACCGAGGCCGCCGCCAGCCTCTCGCTGTTCGCCACGCGGCGGCTTATCGAGGTGCGACTGAGCAGTGGCAAGCCCGGCCAGGAAGGCGCCAAGGCGCTGCGCGACTACGCCGAGTCCCTCAAGGGCAGCGACGACGTCCTGCTGCTCTCCACCGGCAAGCTCGACTACCGCGAGCAGAAGAGCGCCTGGTTCAAGGCCCTGGACAAGCTCGGGCTCTTCGTCCCAGTCTGGCCGGTGGATCCCTCACGCCTGGGCTTCTGGCTGCGCGACCGAGCCTCCCGCCACGGCCTCTCCCTGGACCTCGATGCCGCCCGACTGCTCGGCGAGCGCACCGAGGGCAACCTGCTCGCCGCCGATCAGGAGTTGCAGAAGCTGGCCCTGATGCTGCCAGCGGGCGCTCGGGTCGGCCCCCGGGAAGTCGCCGGTGGCGTGGAGGACAGTGCCCGCTATGACGTCTTCACCCTGATGGACGCCTGTCTCAAGGGCGAGCGAGCCCGAGTCACGCGGATCATGGCCGGCCTGCGCGGCGAGGGGGTCGAGGCGCCCATCGTGCTATGGGCGCTGTCCCGGGAGCTGCGCCTCCTGCTCTCGCTCCAGCAGCACCTCGACCAGGGCCAGAGCCTGGAGCATGCCTGCAAGGCCCAGAAGCCGCCGATCTTCGAGAAGCGCCGCCCGGCCTACCAGCAGGCCATCACCCGGCTGCCCCTGAAGCGACTGCACAAGCTGCTGCTCTTCGCCCAGCGCCTGGACCTTGCGATCAAGGGGGGCAGCAGCGTGCCGCTGTGGGATGGCCTACACGACCTGGCTTTGACCCTGGCCGGCGGCCGCGGCCTGCTGGCCGAGTTGCCCTCGTCCTACCGGATAGGCTGATGCCTCTATCGCGAAAACGACTCAACTCCCACAAGGGCATGAAATCTCACATCATTCCGTCCTATACTGGAAGGGCATCGTGGTTTCGTCGGCCTGCAGGGAAGCAGGTACGCCGAAGCTTGGAGCCGGAAGCCCAACCCAAGAAAAAGGAACACCGACATGATGAAGAAGATCTGCCGTTACCTCAGCCCGCTGCTGATTGCCGCCCTGGTGCTGGGCAGCCTGCCGGTGGCCGCCGCGCCGGCCAGTCCTGGCAGTGGCCTGGTCACGACTCAGGACGCGCTGAACGTCGAACGCACCCAGGGGGACCGGGAGCGGATCCACGAGATCCTCGCCCGTGACGACGTCCAGGAGCAGCTGGTCGCCCAGGGTGTCGACCCCGCCGAAGTGGAAGCCCGTGTGGCCGCCCTCTCCGATGCGGAAGCCGCCCAGATGGCCGATCAGCTCGAGCAGCTGCCGGCCGGTGCCAGCGTGGTCGGCGCCCTGTTCGCCGTCTTCGTGATCCTGCTGGTCACCGACATCCTTGGCCTGACCAATGTCTTTCCCTTCACCCGCTGAGCACGATCCCCATGATGCACTGCCGTGATAGGCAGCCGCATATCAGGAACGCCCGCGTCGCGGGCGTTCTTGCGTTGGTGCTGCTGCTCCTGACACTGGCGGGCTGCGCCTCTACCCCGCAGCTCGCCGACACCACCGAACGCGAGCTACCCCGCCGGGCGCTGCTCGAGGACACCCCCTTCCATGGGCAGCGCGACTACCAGTGCGGCCCCGCCTCGCTGGCCATGGTGCTCAACGACGGCGGTGTCGATGTCGACGTCGACACCCTAATTTCCCAGGTTTTCCTGCCCGGGCGAGAAGGCAGCGTGCAACCCGAGATGCTGGGCACGGTGCGTCGCCACGGCCGAATTCCCTTCAGCATCGACGGCAACCTCGATGCCCTGCTCACCGAGATCGACGCCGGCCATCCGGTGGTGGTGATGCAGAACCTGTCCCTGCCCGCCTGGCCAGTCTGGCACTACGCCGTTGCCATCGGCTTCGACCTGGACGAGGAGACGATGATCCTGCACAGCGGCATGGAGCCGGAACGCGTCGAATCCGTCAAGCGGTTCGATGCCACCTGGGCCCGCAGCGACCGCTGGGCATTCGTCGCCCTGCCCCCGGGCGAGATGCCCGCCACGGGCGACGGTAAGGCCGCCCTGGACGCCATCGCCGACTTCGAGCGCGTCCAGGGGGCGAAGGCCGCCCTGCCCGCCTGGGAAGCCTTCACGGAACGGTATCCGGAAACGGCCATGGGTCATTTCGCGCTGGGCAATACCCGCCACGCCACCGGCGACAGCCAAGGGGCCATCGACGCCTTCGAGCAGGCCGTGGCGCAGGAGCCTGACCTCGCCGTGGCCTGGCTCAATCTGGGGCTGCTGCATCGCGAGCTGGGGGAGCCAGATGAGGCCCGCAAGGCCCTGCAGCGAGCGGTCGCCCTCCCCGGTGCCTGGCAGGAGCAGGCCCGGCAAGTGCTTCATGACCTGAAGGCGGGAGGCTAACGATGGCCTATCAGATCGTGTTCAAGAGAATTTACCAGCCGGTGCATGCCGAGGATGGTGCCAGAGTGCTGGTCGATCGCCTCTGGCCACGCGGCAAGCGCCGCGAGAGCCTTGCTCTTACCGACTGGTACCGGGACGCGTCCCCCTCACCTGCGCTGCGCCGTCAATACCACCTTGGCGAGATCAGCGAGGAGGTGTTCTGTACTCGCTACCGAGGAGAACTGCGGGATGCGCCCGAGAACCTGATCCCGCTGATGCGACACGCCCGGCAGGGCCGGCTGACGCTGCTATCGGCGGCCCGTGACCTGGAAGGGTCACATCTTCCGATCCTCGGTGAGGCGATCCAGAGAGCGCTATATGAAGAAGACGAGGCGGATCGCGAGCTGGCTTCTCCACCCTGCTTCGCGGATCAGCACCCTGCCGGGGGAGCATCTGGAACCTAGAACACCCTATTCATCCCATTCTGGGCCGCCACCCGGTAGGCCTCGGCCATGGTGGGATAGTTGAAGGTGGTATTGATGAAGTACTTGAGGGTGTTGGCCTCACCCTGCTGCTGCATGACCGCCTGGCCGATATGGACGATCTCGGAGGCCTGGTCACCGAAGCAGTGGATGCCGAGGATCTCGAGGCTGTCCTGGTGGAAGAGGATCTTGAGCATGCCCACGGTGTCGCCGGTGATCTGGGCCCGGGCGGTGTCCTTGAAGAAGGCCTGAGCCACCTCGTAGGGCACCCTGGCCTCGGTGAGCTCACGCTCGGTCTTGCCCACCGAGCTGATCTCGGGGATGGTGTAGATCCCCGTGGGCACATCATCGACGAAGCGGAAGTCCTCCTCGAGCATGTCGTCGCTGGCGTTCTTGCCCTGGTCGTAGGCGGCGCTGGCCAGGCTCGGCCAGCCGATCACGTCACCCACCGCGTAGACGTTCGGCACCTCGGTCCGGTAGTGATCGTCGACCTTCAGCTGGCCGCGGCCGTTGGCCTCCAGGCCGATGTTCTCCAGCCCCAGCTGGTCGGTATTGCCGGTGCGGCCGTTGGCCCATAGGAAGGCGTCGGCCCGCAGCCGCTTGCCGGACTTGAGATGCACGGTGACCCCAGTATCGTCCCCCTCCACCCGCGCATACTCCTCGTTGTGGCGGATCAGCACGCCATGCTTGCGCAGGTGGTAGGAGAGCGCATCACTGATCTCGTCGTCGAGGAAGGAGAGCAGGCTGCCGCGGTTGTTGATCAGGTCGACCTTGACGCCGAGCCCCGAGAAGATCGAGGCATATTCGCAGCCGATGACCCCAGCCCCGAAGATGATCAAGGTCCGCGGCGTATGGTTGAGGCTGAGGATGGTGTCGGAGCAGTAGATGCGCGGATGGCGGAAGTCGATGTCGGCCGGTCGATAGGGACGCGAGCCGGTGGCGATGATGAGCTTGTCGGCGACCAGTTCCTCCATGCCCTCGTGGTCGTCACGCACCAGCAGTCTATGATCGTCCTTGAAGCGCGCCACGCCGCGATACAGGTCGATGCGGTTGCGGGCATAGAAGTTGGTGCGCATCGCCACCTGCTGGTCGATGGTAACGCGGGAGCGCGCCATCACCCGGGAGAAGGAGAACCAGCGCGGCTCGCCGATGTCGCGGAACATCGGGTTGGTGTTGAACGAGAGGATCTGCTTGACCTGGTGACGCAGCGCCTTCGATGGGATGGTGCCCCAGTGGGTGCAGTTGCCGCCGACCTGCGCCTGTTTCTCGACGACCGCGACCCGCTTGCCGTGCTTGGCGGCATTGATCGCCGCGCTCTCCCCCGCCGGTCCGGTGCCGATCACCACCACGTCATAATTGTGCACTGCCATCGTCTCTCGCGGCTCCTTCTGCCCGGGTTTCCGTCAGCGGTACGTAAAAAAGGATCAAGAGCCGCCAGCCCTTGATCCTCGTCGTTCGTTTCTCGGCCTTCAGCGGCGGGTGGCGTCGTACCCCAGGTCGGCACCGCGGCTCTCGTCGCTGCGGCGACGCTCGCTGGTCTTCTTGCGGTTCTCCTCCTCGCAGACCTCGTCCTTGCCGCCGCAGACATCGCAGCCCTCCTTGAGGCCCAGGCGGTTGAGACCGCCACAGGTCCCGGCGATGGGCTTGCGACCCATGATCACGCCGACGGCCATGGCGGCCACGATCAGCAGCATGAAGGCGAATACCACCAGGTAAAGGGTCATTGCACGCTCCTAGGTAACGGAAAAGGTCGGCCATCCTGCCTGTATGACAACACGGTAGCGCTAGAGGTCCACAGTGCGGGAGGCTCTGGTGCCTGAGATGCCGACAGCAGGCGTTACGCTAAACGATCGGCATGTCGGGCTGCAGAATCGAAGGGACCGGCCTCTCGGCCGGCCCCGGGGTCGCCTTGCGGCGATCGAGATCAGCCGCCGAAGTCGTCCAACAGGATGTTCTCGGGTTCCACGCCCAGATCGATCAACAGCTTGATCACGGACGCGTTCATCATGGGCGGCCCGCACATGTAGTACTCGCAGTCCTCGGGCGCCGGGTGGTCCTTGAGGTAGTTCTCGTAGAGAACGTTATGGATGAAGCCGGTCGGCCCCTCCCAGTTGTCCTCGGGCTGCGGGTCGGAGAGCGCCAGGTGCCACTCGAAGTTGGGGAACTCCTCGGCCAGCTGGTCGTACTCCTCGTTGTAGAAGGTCTCGCGCCAGGAGCGCGCGCCGTACCAGAACGAGATCTTGCGATCGGTCTTGAGTCGCTTGAGCTGGTCGAAGATGTGGCTGCGCATCGGCGCCATGCCAGCACCGCCGCCGACGAAGATCATCTCGGCATCGGTGTCTTTGGCGAAGAACTCGCCGAAGGGCCCCATCACGGTGACCTTGTCACCCGGCTTCAGGCTGAAGACGTAGGTGGACATCAGCCCCGGCGGATGGTCGGTGTTCGGCGGCGGCGTGGCGATACGGATGTTGAACTTGAGGATGCCCTTCTCTTCCGGATAGTTCGCCATGGAGTAGGCGCGGATGACTTCCTCGTTGTTCTTGTGGGAGATGTCGAACAGCCCGAACTTCTCCCAGTCGCCCCGATACTCCTCCTCGATGTCGAAGTCCTTGAAGGAGATGTCATAGGGCGGAGCCACCAGCTGCACGTAGCCGCCGGCACGGAAGGCCACTTCCTCTCCCTCGGGCAGCTTCAGGTTGAGCTCCTTGATGAAGGTGGCGACGTTGGGGTTATCGATGACCTCGCATTCCCACTGCTTGACGCCGAAGACCTCCTCGGGGACCTCGATCTTCATATCCTGCTTCACCGGCACCTGGCAGGAGAGGCGCCAGCCTTCCTTCTTCTCGCGCAGGGTGAAGTGGGACTCCTCGGTGGGCAGGATGGCACCGCCGCCCTCCTCCACGCGGCACTTGCACTGGGCGCAGGAGCCACCGCCGCCACAGGCGGAGGAGAGGAAGATGCCGTTGGCTGCCAGGGTGTTGAGCAGCTTGCCACCGGCCTGGGTGGTCAGGGTGTGTTCGGGGTCACCGTTGACCTCGATGGTCACATCCCCGGTGCTGACGAGCTTGCTGCGGGCAGCCAGGATCACCAGAACCAGGCCGATGACGACCACGGTGAACATGACCACACCGAGCAAGATGACTGTTGTATCAACCATGTCGGTTTCCTATTGCTTGACGTTGCCTGAACCCCGGCGGCACACACGGCCGCCGGGAGAGCACGACCTGCCTCAGAGCTGGATGCCGGAGAAGGACATGAAACCCAGCGACATCAGGCCCACGGTGATGAAGGTGATGCCCAGCCCCTGCAGGGAGTCGGGAACGTCGCTGTACTTGAGCTTCTCGCGAATGCCGGCCAGCGCGGTGATGGCCAGCGCCCAGCCGGTACCGGCGCCGAAACCATAGACCACGGACTCGCCGAAGTTGTAGTTACGCTCGACCATGAACAGCACGCCACCCAGGATGGCGCAGTTCACGGTGATCAGCGGCAGGAACACGCCCAGCGCGTTGTAGAGCGCGGGCACGTACTTGTCGAGGAACATCTCCATGATCTGCACCAGGGCGGCGATGACGCCGATGTAGGAAAGCAGACCCAGGAAGGAGAGGTCGATGTTCTCGGCCCCGCTGATGCCGGTCCAGGTCAGGGCACCCTCCTGCAGCAGGAAGGTGTAGACCAGGTTGTTGACCGGCACGGTCACGGTCAGCACCACGATCACGGCGATCCCCAGGCCAAAGGCCGAGGAGACCTTCTTGGAGACCGCCAGGAAGGTACACATGCCCAGGAAGAAGGCCAGGGCCATGTTCTCGACGAAGACCGAGGCGACGAACAGGCTCAGATAATGTTCCATGTTACACGGCCTCCTTCGGCTCGGTGTTGGGCTTCATCTTGAACTCGTTCTCCTCGACCTGTTCCGGGTTGACGCTACGCAGTACCCAGATGATCAGGCCGATGATGAAGAACGCCGACGGCGGCAGCAGCAGCAGGCCGTTGGGTACGTACCAGCCGCCGTCCTGCACGGGCTGCAGCACGGTGAAGCCGAACACGCTGCCGGCACCGAGCAACTCGCGGAAGAAGCCCACGGTCATCAGGATGAAGCCGTAGCCGATGCCATTGCCGATGCCGTCCAGGAAGGACATTCCCGGCGTGTTGGTCATGGCGAAGCCTTCGGCACGCCCCATCACGATGCAGTTGGTGATGATCAGGCCGACGAACACCGAGAGCTGCTTGGACATCTCGTAGGCGTAGGCCTTGAGGATCTGGTCTACCACAATGACCAGGGAGGCGATGATGGTCATCTGCACGATGATGCGGATGGAGGACGGGATGTGGTGGCGGATCAGCGACACGAACAGGTTCGAGAAGGCCGTCACGAAGATCACCGCCAGCGTCATCACCAGCGAGACGCTCATGCTGGTGGTCACCGCCAGGGCCGAGCAGATACCCAGTATCTGCAGGGCAATGGGGTTGTTCTTGAAGATCGGCGTCGTCAGGACGCTTTTTGCATTGGCAGCAGACATGATCAGGCTCCTTCACTTTCGAGTTCGACGTCGGCGCCCTCGGCCTCGGTCTGGTCGATCCCCTCGCGGAACCGCGCCAGGTATTCACCGAAACCCTCGGGGCTGAGCCAGAACTGCAGCATGTTGGTCACGCCCTTGCTGGTCAGGGTGGCACCGGAGAGGGCATCGACCTCGTTCTCGCCACTGGCACCGCCCTTGACCAGGCTGATCGCGGGCACGAGTTCCCCTTCCTCGTCGAAGATCTCCTTGCCTTCCCACTGGGCCTGCCAGCGCGGGTTGTTGACCTCGCCACCCAGTCCGGGCGTCTCGGCGTGCTCGTAGTAGGTGATGCCGACGATGGTGTTGCCGTCCCCTTCCACGGAGAGGAAGCCGCGCATCAGCCCCCACAGGCCCTGGCCACGGATCGGCAGGATGATCTGCTCGGGATCTTCCGCATCGCCGACCAGGTAGACGGTGCTGTAGTTCTCCTGACGGGTCAGCCCGGCGATGTCCTTCTCCCCCGAGAGGGTACGGGACGCTGCCGGGTCACGACGGGCCTGGAACCCTTCATAGGTCGAGGGATCGAACTCGTCGGTGTACTCGCCGCTACGCAGATCCACCACCCGGGGCGTGATGACCGATTCGAAGGTCTCGTTCACGTCCATGCCGGATTCGTAGAGCTGGGCCACCTCGAGAATGTTGGTCTTGCGGTCCAGCTCCTGGTTGAACTCTTGCTTCGAACGCAGGGCCACCGCTGCGGTGGAGACGATGATCGAACACACGATACAAAGTGCGAACGCCACCGTCAGGATCTTCTTGATGGAGTTATTGCTCTGTGCCATCAGGCAGTCTCCTCGGCCGGCACACCGGTGCGCTGCATGCGGCGCTTGATGTTGGCCTGTACAAAGAAGTTGTCGATCAGCGGGGCGAACAGGTTGGCGAACAGGATCGCCAGCATGATGCCTTCAGGGAACGCCGGGTTGACGACACGGATCAGCACCGTCATGACGCCGATGAGCGCGCCGAAGATCAGGCGGCCCTGGTTGGTCATGGAGGCGGATACGGGGTCGGTCGCCATGAACACCATGCCGAAGGCGAAACCGCCCACCACCAGGTGCCAGTACCAGGGCATGGCGAACATCGGGTTGCTGTCGGAGCCGATCAGGTTGAAGAGCGCGCTGGTCGCTACCATGCCCAGGAAGACGCCGAGCACTATCCGCCAGGAGGCGATCTTGGTCCACAGCAGCACTACCGCCCCGATCAGTATCGCCAGGGTCGAGGTCTCGCCCACCGAGCCGGGAACGAAGCCGAGGAAGGCGTCCCACCAGCTGAACTGGCTGGAGAGGGCTGCCATGCCGTCCTGAAAGGCGATGGAGAGCGCGGTCGCCCCGGTGTAACCGTCGGCCGCCACCCAGATCGCGTCGCCGGAGATCTGTGCCGGATAGGCGAAGTAGAGGAAGGCACGGCCGGTCAGCGCCGGGTTGAGGAAGTTCTTGCCGGTACCGCCGAAGATCTCCTTGCCGATCACCACGCCGAAGGTGATGCCCAGCGCCACCTGCCACAGCGGGATGGTGGCGGGCAGGATCAGGGCATAGAGCACGGAGGTGACGAAGAAGCCCTCGTTGACCTCGTGGCCACGCTTGATGGCGAACAGCACCTCCCAGAAGCCGCCCACCACGAAGGTCACCAGGTAGATCGGCAGGAAGTAGGTGGCGCCGAGCACGAAGTTGGCCCACAGGCTGCCCGGATCATGGCCGCCGGCGAGGGTCATCATGATCGCCTCGCGCCAGCTGCCCATGGAGCTGAAGCCCTCGGAGATGGCCAGGTTGGCCTGCCAGCCGGCGTTCCACATGCCGAAGAACATCGCCGGGAAGGTACACAACCAGACGGTGATCATGATGCGCTTGAGGTCGACGCCGTCACGCACGTGAGCCGTGGTCTTGGCCACGTCGGGCGGGGCATAGAAAATGGTGTCCACCGCCTCGTAGAGGGGATAGAACTTCTCGTACTTGCCCCCCTTGTGGAAGTGGGGCTCGAGATTATCGAGTGTCTGTCGGATACCCATCATCAGGCCTCTTTCTCGATCATGGTGAGATTGTCGCGCAGGATGGGACCGTACTCGTACTTGCCGGGGCACACATAGGTGCACAGCGCCAGGTCCTCTTCATCCAGCTCCAGGCAGCCGAGCTGCATCGCCGTCTCGATGTCGCCGACGATCAGCGAGCGCAGCAGCTGAGTGGGCAGGATATCCAGCGGCATCACCTGCTCGTAGGCTCCCACCGGCACCATGGCCCGCTCGGAGCCGTTGGTCGAGGTGGTCGGCGCATAGTCGTGCAGGCCGGTGATCTTGGACAGGTAGATGCCCATCACGGAGTGGCGGTTCTTGCCGGGCGACATCCAGCCCATGAAGACGCGCTTGTTGCCCTCCTCGAGGAGGCTGACCTGGTTATGAAAGCGACCCAGGTAGCGCAGGCTGCCCTCGCAGGTGGCACCGGCGAAAACCGAGCCGGAGATGACGCGCGTGCCCTCCGGGTCGACAACTTCGCCGGCCAGCAGTTCATCGCTGCTGGCCCCGACGCGGGTACGCAGCAGGCGCGGATTCTCGGCACGCGGGCCGCCCACGGCGATCACGCGCTGGACGTCCAGCTTGCCTTCGGCGAACAGCTTCCCGAAGGCGATGACGTCCTGGTAGCCGATATGCCAGACACGCTTGTGCAGGGCCACGGGCGAGAGATGGTGGATATGGGTACCGACCAGGCCGGCGGGGTGTGGGCCAGCGAAGGTCTCGTGCTGCACGCCCTTGACGTCGGTTCCCGGGATGCGAGCCTCAGGCGCCGTGCAGAGGTAGACCTTGCCCTCGGTGAGGTGGGCCAGCACCTTGAGCCCGTCCTCGAAGGCCTCGGTCTGCTCGTTGATGATACCGGCAGGATCCGCGGCCAGCGGGTGGGTATCGATGGCCGTGACGAAGATATCGGTCGGCGCACTGTCGACGGCCGGTGTGCGCGAATAGGGACGGGTGCGCAGTGCGGTCCACAGGCCCGACTCGACCAGCTGGTCGACGACGGCCTGGCGCTCGAGGCTCTCGAGCTTGTCGCGACCGTGCGCCTTGAACTCTACCGCCTCTTCGGTCTCGTCGACCTTGATGACCACCGAGAGCAGCTTGCGCTTCTCGCCGCGGTTGATGGCGATGACCTCGCCGGCCGCCGGCGCCGTGAACCGCACCCCGTCGATCTTCTTGTCGGTGAAGAGCAGCTGGCCCAGCTTGACCCTGTCCCCCTCACTGACCTCCATGGTCGGCTTCATGCCGACATAGTCGGTACCCAGGACAGCCACATGGTGCACCGGCCGCGCGTCCTCGATTCGCGCCTCCGGCGTCCCCGCGATGGGGAGATCCAGGCCTTTCTTGACTTCGATCATAGTCTCGCCCAGTTGATGGATCGGATAGATGAAGAAAGGGGTTCGAATGGATTCGAATTCTTCTGTTTTCAGTACGTTACCAGTCAGGCCCGAGGCTCGCTCGAACCACCCCGAAAAATCCACCGTATTATAAAGAGAAGCGTAAAGGATGACCACCTGCCCTATGGTCGCAAGGGCAGTTCCGGGACAAGGGTTAAATTGTCGCAGCGCTAAGCGCCAAGCTGCCAAGCTGCCAAGCTGCCAAGCTGCCAAGCTGCCAAGCGAGGTTGTGCCGCCTACATCAGCAAAAGCAAGAACCCCCATCGGAGTCGCTCCGTGGGGGTTCCTGATCTATCTCTTCAACGCCACCCGCCCGTCACGGGTCAGCTTGGCGGCTCGGCGCTTGGCCGCTTGGCGCTGCCCTTCAGGCCCTGGCGCGCGGCAGCTTGAGGAAGTGCACGTTGGAGACGTGCTGCAGGATGCGGATCACCTGGCAGCTGTAGCCGAACTCGTTGTCGTACCAGACGTAGACCACGGCATTCTTGCCGTTGGCGATGGTCGCCTTGGCGTCGACGATGCCGGCGTGGCGGTTGCCGACGAAGTCGGTGGAGACCACCTCGGGTGAGTCGACGAAGTCGATCTGCTTCTGGTAGGGCGAGTCGAGCGACATCCGGCGCAGGAAGTCGTTGAGCGCCTCGGCGTCTGTCTCCCTCTCCAGGCGCAGGTTGAGGATCGCCATGGAAACGTTGGGCGTCGGCACCCGGATGGCATTGCCGGTCAGCTTGCCGGCAAACTCGGGCAGGGCCTTGGCCACCGCCTTGGCGGCGCCGGTCTCGGTCAGCACCATGTTGAGCGGAGCGCTGCGGCCGCGACGATCGCCCTTGTGGTAGTTGTCGATCAGGTTCTGGTCGTTGGTGTAGGAGTGCACGGTCTCCACGTGGCCGTGCTCGACGCCGAACTCGTCGTTGAGCACCTTGAGCACCGGCACGATGGCGTTGGTGGTGCACGAGGCCGCGGAGAGGATGCGATCCTCCTCACCGATATCCTGGTGATTGATGCCATATACGATGTTGGCGACGTCGCCCTTGCCCGGGGCGGTCAGGATCGCCTTGGCCACGCCCTTGCACTGGATATGCTGGCCAAGGCCCGCCTCGTCGCGCCAGATGCCGGTGTTGTCGACCACCACGGCGTTGTCGATGCCGTACTCGGTATAGTCGATCTCGGCGGGCGAATCGGCGTAGATCACCCGGATGACATTGCCGTTGGCGGTGATGGTGCGCGCCTCGGCATCCACGCTGATGGTGCCGTTGAAGGGGCCATGCACCGAATCGCGGCGCAGCAGGCTGGCCCGCTTCTCCAGGTCCTTGGCGATGTCACCGCGGCCGCGCACCACGATGGCA
The DNA here is from genome assembly GCF_030010555.1 of Halomonas rhizosphaerae. Classification (GTDB taxonomy): domain Bacteria; phylum Pseudomonadota; class Gammaproteobacteria; order Pseudomonadales; family Halomonadaceae; genus Halomonas; species Halomonas rhizosphaerae. The sequence goes on along the minus strand of NZ_JASCQP010000035.1, from coordinate 88,876 downwards.
CGCAGGCGAAGCAGATTGCCGCCACCGGCCTTCTCGACCAGCACGCGCGCCAGTATCCGCCCGATGCGGCCGAAACCGTAGAGCACGACGTCCTTGGGCTGCCCGTTGTTGCCGGCGGGATCGTGGCCATCGACGATCTCGGCCAGCTCGTCACGCAGGAAGGCCACCGGGTCGCCGCCGTGCGCCTTGTAGGCCACGCCGAGCTTGCCCACGTCGACATGGGCCGGCCCCAGGTTGAGCTCGGTCAATGCCTTGACCAGCGGGAAGGTGTCCTGCACGGAGAGCTCGGTCCCCTCGATCTTGCGCACATAGCGGTGATCCTTGAGGATGCGGATCACGCTGCGGTTGAACAGCGACCGCCCGAACATGGTCACCACCACGTTGTTGTGGCGGTAGAGGCTGCCGATCATCGGGATCATCTGCTCGGCGATCGCCTGGTTGTCGTGCCATTCCTGGAAGACGGTATCGAGGGATTGCTGACTCACGAGTAACCTCTCCTTGGTGAGAACAGTGGGGTAAAGATACCGGTGCATTATCCGGGGCGGCACCTGTCGGGGCAATCGCAGGATGGTCGCACCCGCTGTAGGCGTTTTACAGAAATCCCCTGCTGACTACAGGCCGGGCGTGAGGCTGGTATCATGCCCCCACCTCTGCACGCCGCTCACGACCACGGTTGGGTAACCGATAGCATGCCGAACTTCTCGCCGCTTGACCCGCCTCGCCCCCAGGGGCTGCGCGACATTCTCTACTGGCAGACGCCGCCGGGCAGCGCCACCGCCCTGGCCCTGGCCCACCTGGCCGAGGATGCCCCGTTGCTGGTGATCACCCCGGATACCGCCACGGCGCAGCGCCTGGAGAGTGACCTGGGCTTCTATGGCCACCTGCCGGTGCTGCCCTTCCCCGACTGGGAGACGCTGCCCTACGACAGCTTCTCGCCACACCAGGATATCGTCTCGGAGCGGCTGCGCACCCTGCGCCGCCTGCAGGACGGCGAGCACGGCATCGTGCTGGCGGCCATGAATACGCTGATGCAACGCTTACCGCCGGTGGAGTACATCGCCGGGCGTGTGATGACGCTGGAAACCGGCCAGACCCTGGACCGCGAGGGATTCCGCGACGCCCTGTCCCGGGCCGGCTACCGGGCCGTGGAGACTGTCTATGAGCCCGGCGAGTACGCCCTGCGCGGGGCCCTGATCGACCTCTTTCCCATGGGCGCCGAGGCGCCGCTGCGCATCGACCTGTTCGACGACGAGATCGATACCCTGCGCCACTTCGATCCGGACACCCAGCGCAGCCGCGACAGGATCGAGCGGGTGGAGCTGCTGCCCGCCCACGAATACTCGCTGTCACGCAGCGCCATCGCCTGCTTCCGCGAGGGCTTCGAGACGCTGTTCGACGTCGACCCACGCCAGTGCCCGCTCTATGTGGATGCCCTCAAGGGCATCCCCTCCCCCGGGCTCGAGCAGTACCTGCCGCTGTTCTTCGAGGAGACCGCCACGCTCTTCGAGCACCTGGCCGAGGGCACGCGAGTGGCCATGCTGCCCGGGGTGTTCGAGGCCGCAGAACATCACTGGGCGGCCATCGAGAGCCGCTTCGAGAACCTCGGGGTCGACCCCACACGCCCGCTGCTGCCGCCCCACCGCGCCTTCGTGCCCGTACCCGAGGCATTCGGCGCCATCAAGCGCCACCCCCGGGTGGCCCTGACCGGCGAGGCCGACCACCGGCATGCCCTGGCGCCTGCCACGCGGACCCCGCCGACGGTGACGGTGAATGCCCGGGCGAAGCAGCCGCTGGCCGAACTGGAGGGCTTCCTCGCCGACCACCCGACCACCCGGGTGCTGTTCGTCGCCGAGTCGCGAGGCCGCCGCGAGGCCCTGGAGGAGACTCTGGGGCCACTCCGTCTCGCGCTGCGTCACGTCGAGGACTTTCCCGCCTTCCTGGCCTGCGACGCACGCCTGGCGATCACCGAGGGCGAGATCGATGCCGGCCTGTGGCTGACCGATCCGGACCTGGCCGTGATCAGCGAGACCGAGCTGTTCGGCGAGGTGGTCCGCCAGAGCCGCCGCCGCGAGCGGGCCACCGATGACAACGAGATGGCGATCCGCCACCTCTCGGAGCTGCGGCCCGGCGCGCCAGTGGTCCACCAGGCCCATGGCGTGGGCCGTTACAAGGGGCTCGAGACGATCGAGGCCGGCGGGCAGGCCGCCGAGTTCGTGACCCTGGAGTATGCCGATGGGGCGCGCCTCTATGTGCCGGTGGACAGCCTGCACCTGATATCGCGCTACGCCGGCGCCGACGACGAGTTGGCGCCGCTGCATCGGCTGGGCTCCGACCAGTGGGAGAAGGCAAGACGGCGCGCCGCCGAGAAGATCCGCGACACCGCCGCCGAGCTGCTCGATATCTACGCCCGTCGCGAGGCCCGGGAGGGCTTCGCCTGCGCACCGCCCGACGCGGAGTACGCCCGCTTCGCGGCCAGTTTCCCGTTCGAGGAGACCCCCGACCAGCGCGCGGCCATCCAGGCCGTGATCGGTGACATGACCGCGCCGCGCCCCATGGACCGGGTCGTCTGCGGCGACGTCGGCTTTGGCAAGACGGAAGTCGCCATGCGGGCGGCCTTCCTGGCCGTCCACTCTGGCCGCCAGGTGGTGGTGCTGGTGCCCACCACCCTGCTCGCCCGACAGCACTACGAGAACTTCCGCGACCGCTTCGCCGACACCGCCGTGAACATCGAGTTGATCTCGCGCTTTACCGCGGGCAAGGGGCAGGCCGCGTCCCTCAAGCGTATCGAAGCGGGCCAGGCGGACATCGTCATCGGCACCCACAAGCTGCTGTCGAAGAGCACCAAGCTTCCCCATATGGGGCTGCTGATCATCGACGAGGAGCATCGCTTCGGGGTGGCCCAGAAGGAGCGTCTCAAGAGCCTGCGGGCCGAGGTGGACATCCTGACCATGACCGCCACCCCGATCCCGCGCACGCTGAACATGGCCATGAGCGGGATTCGCGACCTGTCGATCATCGCCACCCCACCGGCCCGGCGCCTGTCGGTGAAGACCTTCGTCCAGCAGCGTGACGAGGCGGTGATCAAGGAGGCGATCCTTCGCGAAATCCTGCGCGGCGGCCAGGTCTACTTCCTCCACAACGAGGTCAAGACCATCGAGACCGCCGCCGAGAAGGTGCGCGAGCTGGTGCCCGATGCCCGGGTCGGCGTCGCCCACGGCCAGTTGCCGGAGCGCTCGCTGGAGCGGGTGATGTCCGACTTCTACCACAAGCGCTTCAACGTGCTGGTCTGCTCGACCATCATCGAGACCGGCATCGATGTACCCAGCGCCAACACCATCGTCATCGAGCGCGCCGACAAGTTCGGCCTCGCCCAGCTCCACCAGCTGCGCGGCCGCGTCGGGCGCAGCCACCACCAGGCCTACGCCTATCTGCTCGCCCCGCCGCCCCGAGTGATGAGCAAGGATGCCGTCAAGCGCCTGGAGGCCATCGCCGGCGCCGAGGACCTGGGCGCCGGCTTCACCCTGGCCAGCCACGACATGGAGATCCGCGGCGCGGGCGAGCTGCTTGGCGAGGAGCAGAGCGGCCAGATGGAGGCCATCGGTTACGGCCTCTACATGCAGATGCTCGACCGCGCCGTGACGGCGATCCGCGAGGGCCGAACGCCGAATATCGAAGCCCCGCTGGACCAAGGCGTCGAGGTCAGCCTCAACCTGCCGGCTTTGATCCCCGACGACTACCTCCACGACGTCCAGCAGCGCCTGGTGATGTACAAGCGCATCGCCAGCGCCGCCGACGAGGCCGAGCTCGATGAGCTCAGGGTGGAGATGATCGACCGCTTCGGCCTGCTGCCGGACCCGGTCAAGACCCTGTTGCGCCAGACCCGGCTGCGCCAGCGTGCCGAGCGCCTGGGCATCACCCGCCTGGAGGCCGGCCCCGAGAAGGGCCGGGTGATCTTCGGCAGCCAGACCCCCGTCGACCCCCTGGTGCTGGTGGAGCTGATCCAGCGGGCGCCGGACCGCTATCGCCTGGACGGTGCCGACACGCTGCGCTTCGAGGCGGCGATGGAGAAGGCGGAGGCCCGCTTCCAGGCGACGGAACAGCTCCTCGACACGCTCAACCGAAAGGCCGAGGCGGCGTGACGGGCATCAGGACCGAGGGCCGAGGCGAGCAGATCACCTCTTCCTTGCCTCTTTACACCTCGGACCTTGCGCCTCGCCCGGCTGGCGGATTACCGCCCGTCCGGGCGATACTTAGGGTCAAGACGCCCAGGATGGGCCCATCGCAGCCCCTGACCAACGGCAACCATGAGAATATCAAGTCGATGAAGCACTCTTCCCCGTTCGGGCACGCCGCCCGATTCGCCACTGCGCTGGGCCTCTGCGCTGCGCTGACCACGCCACTCCAGGCCAGCACCGAGGCGTGGCCCCGCGGCCACTACCCCCTGCCCGAGGAGGGGGACCTGGTCGGCGAGGTCTATACCGTCGTCGCCGAGAGCGGCGACACCCTGATCGATATCGGCCACGAGCATGGCATCGGCTACGAGGAAATGGTGCGCGCCAACCCGGAGGTCAGCATCTGGGCCCCCTTCGAGGGCACCGAGGTCGTGATTCCCGGCCGCTTCATCCTTCCCGACGGGCCCCGCGAGGGTCTGGTGGTCAACGTGGCGGAGATGCGCCTCTACTACTACCCGCCGGACGGGGAGAGCGAGACGGCGCGCGTCGAGACCTACCCCATCGCCGTCGGGCGCATGGACTGGAAGACCCCGCTGGGCACCACGCGCATCACCGAGAAGGTCAAGGACCCTGCCTGGTACCCGCCGGCGTCGATCCGCCGCGAGCATGCGGAGGCCGGCGACCCACTCCCCAGCGTGGTGCCACCGGGGCCCGACAACCCGATGGGCACGCGCAAGATGCGCCTGGGCATCCCCGGCTACCTGATCCATGGCACCAACCGCCCCGAGGGCGTCGGCATGCGCGTGACCCACGGCTGCATCCGCATGCTGCCCGAGGACATCGAGGCCCTCTTCCCGCGCCTGCCCATCGGCACCCAGGTCAAGCTGATCAACGAGACGCTCAAGCTCGGCTGGGCCGACGGCACCCTGCACGTCCAGGCCTATCCCTACCTGGACGAGAAGGACGGCACCACCATCCAGCGCATCACCGAGGCCCTCGACCAGGTGGACACGGCGACCGACGGGCTCGACTACCCGGTGAACTACGCCCGTCTTCGCGAGGTCGTGGAAGTGCCGCGGGGGATGCCCGTGGCCCTGGAGGTCCCTCCCGCCCCCGAAACACTCTGGGACCGCCTGGAGCTGATCGCCGCCGACAGCGGCTCTCGAGAGCGCCAGGCCGAGGAAGGCTAAGCCTGCTGGCCTCATCGCGCAGCAAGCGCCCACCAAACGACAGGGGCCTCGCCGGTTACGGCGAGGCCCCTGTCTTGAAAGTTCCGCTACCGCCCTGTCGGGCGGTCGAGAACCATCACTTCTGCATGGAACGCTCGAACATGCGGTTCATCTCTTCGCGGTTCTGCTCGGACATCTGCAGGGCCGCTTGAGCGTCGCGCTGAGCCTGGTTAGCAGTGTTCTGCGCCTGGGTCGCAATGCTACGTGCTTCGGCAGCGTCGGCCTGGGCAGACTCGGCGGTCTGACGGACTTCTTCCAGGGCGCTGTTGGAGGCACAACCGGCCAGGATGGCCAGAGATGCAGCAGCGGCGGTCAGCTTCAGGGTAGTCTTCAGAGTCATGGTGTTCTCCTTGAGTCTTCCTTGGGTACTGCGTTGGTGTTGCCTGAAAATCAGGCTTCCTGCGGAAGCAGGCCTTCTTGCAGCGACTTCTGCTGCGAAGCACAGGAGTCAAACGCTGTTTTATAATATGCAACGGCGCTTGTCCATAGCTTAGAACGTCCCTTGCGCATGTAAAGCCTAGCGGATCACGACGCGTGTGCCAATGTCGATCAATGACGACAGACGCTCGACCTGCGGGTCGGTCACGGCCACACAGCCGTCGGTCCAGTGGAACCGCTGGTGGATGTCGGGATCCCCCTCACCGACGCCATGGATGCCGATGAAGCCACCGAGCACCGTATCCTGGGGAGGGTAGCCGTGTCGACGGTAGTAGGAGAAGTAGTCGTCATAGTCCTGCTGGCTGTATACCCCGGCCTCCAGCGCCATGCGGGCGTGGGTGGGCGTGGGGTAATCAAGTCCGATGAAGATATGGAACTTGCTGCGGCGGTTGAAGCGGTTGACCCGGAACTCGCCGAGCGGCGTGGCCCGGTCGCCCCTCTGGCGTTGCGGCCTGGCCCCCCCGCGTCCCAGCGAGATAGGCTCGAAGCGCTCGAGAAGCCGATTGCCGCGGTAGACGTTAAGCGCCGCCTCGCGGTCCTCGACCAGCACCCACAACTCGCTGTCATGGCGGGGGACGATGGCCCGGGACAGCAGGCTGTCCATCAGGTTGGCAGACGCGTGAGGCGCCAGCAGCAGCAGGGGCGAACTCAGCGCCAGCAGGCCGAAGCGGCGACGGGAGAGGTGCTTCATCGATGACGCCTCTGGAGCATGCAGGAAATGAAAGGCATTGCACTGACCGCCGTTATACCGCATTGCCTCCCGACTGTCAGGAGGGGTGAAGAGAACAACATGCACAAGGTCCGCCGGGCTCGTCAGGCGGGCAGGATGGCGCCCATCCGGAAGACCTCGCGCAGGGTGGTAATTCCGGCGGCGGCCTTGGCCAGGCCGTCGGCAAACATCAGGGTCTCGCCCCGTTCCAGCAGGCTGCGTCGCAAAACGGCGTCATCGGCATGGCGTAGCAACAGGGCATGATCCTCGGGGGTAGGCTGCCAGATCTCGAATACCCCGGTACGCTCCCGGTAGCCCAGGCCGTCACAGTGCTCACAGCCCACCGGCGCCCACGCATGCTCTGGCACCTCGAGCCCCACCGCCTCGAGCCACTGGACATCCTGAGACGGCGTTGGCCGCTGTTCACGACACTGCTCGCAGAGCCGGCGCACCAGACGCTGAGCGATCACCAGGCCAAGGCTGGCGCTGATCTCGGCATCTTCCAACCCGAGATGTCGCAACGTGGAGACAGCCCCCACGGCATCGCGACTGTGCAGTGTCCCCATCAGTGACCTGCCGCTTCCGGCCACGCTGACGGCCGCCGCGGCGGAGCCCGGGTCACGTATCTCGCCGATCAGCACGTAGTCCGGGTCCAGGCGCAGCATGGAGCGGGTGCCGGTGGCGAAGTCGAGCCCGTTCTCGGCGTCCACCTGGATCTGGTTGATCCCGGGGATGGCGTACTCCACCGGATCCTCGAGCGTCACCACGTGACTGTCGGTGAGGCGCAGCTGGTTCAGCAGGGTGTAGAGAGTAGTGGTCTTGCCGGCGCCGGTGGGGCCCGCCACCAGCAGCATGCCACCGGTCGCATCCATCCAGCGACGAATCCCTCGCGCCCCCTGCTCGCCGATCCCCAGCGAGAGGGTATCGTGGAAGGTCCGGGGAGGTGCGAGAAAGCGGATGGCCAGCTTCTCCCCGCCGACACAGTTCACGGCGGTCACCCGCAGGAAGGTCTCTTCCACACCCTCTTCGCCGGGGGGCCAACTGAAGCTTCCTTCGCTGGCGACCCGCGAGGGCATGGGGTCGAGCCGGGCGAGCACCTTGAACTGGTTGGCCAGTTGGAGTCCATCGCCGACCTCGAGGTCCAGGGCGTCGATGACCCGACCGTCGATGCGCAGGCGAATGCGCCATCGCTCACGGGAAGGATCGAGGTGGATGTCGCTGGCCCGCGCGCGAATGGCATCCTCGAGCAGCACGTGGGCCATCAGGGTGTCATCGTCAGGCCCCGGGGGGTCGGCAAACAGGGCCTCGAGGCGCGGCAGGAGCCGACGCCCCACCGGCTGGCGTTCTTCCGCCATCAGTCTTGACGCTCGACGATGAACTGGGACATCAGCTTGTCGGTTCGACCGCGCAGGTGCATCTCGGTCCTGTCGAAGGGAAAGCGCTCGATGTAGTCACGGTTGACCGGCGGCTTGTGGACATGCACCAGGGCTGCCTCGAGCCGCTCGCGATAGACATAGGTCGCCGCCGCCACGCTATAACAGAGGACCTCGCCGGGTTCCAGTCGGCTAGCCCACTCATCACGCAGCTCGTGATGGCGAATGCGTTGGCGCACGTCACCGGATTCACCGATATAGAGCAACCGCTCGATGCCGGGCTCGCCATCGTCTGCGGCCGTGCCGGCATAGACACAGAAGATCCCCGATACGTCAGGAATCTCGCCAAGCTGCTTGTCCGTCCAGTAGCCCAGCAGCTTGAGTGACAGGATCTGATCCGACATCGCTTTCTCCTCAGTAGTCCTCGAGTCGTTGCATGTCGCGGGCAAGGCGGCGAACCTCGGCCTCGTGACCGCTGGAGAGCGACGCGAAGAACTCGCGTTCGGCCTCCACGGATGCCCGCTCGACACGATGAGCATACAGGTCCTGAAGCGTCCTGTGCATGGTCAGCGCCGTGGACAGCACGTCTTGCACGCTGTCGCACGACATGCACTCGATGAGGCGATCGAGCGTGGGGGCATGGGGAAAGTCGGCGGGATCGTCGAACCAGGTCTCGAGCACCTTGCGATGGTCGCTCTGTTCCTCGAGGTAGTTGGCCAGCTCGATCTGCATCTTGCGCTCGTGTTCGGCCAGGTACTCCAGTGCCATGCGTACCCGATCGTTCACGTCACCGGCGGCCAGCTGGTCATACTGCTCGGCGAGTCCCCGGTGGTAGTCGGCCGCCCAGGCGACCAGTTCCTTGACCTGATGAAAGCGCATTGCGACTCCTCCTACTGATGCCCTGACACGGGCGGATAGTCCATGCCTTCATCCTAGCCAAGCCGCATCCATCACGCTTGATGCATATCAATGCCTGAGCAGACCGCCAGCGGTCGCCCGACTCGCCTCATCACGGGCACCGCGGCTTCTATCGGCCTGTCCCTGGCGCGACGAGCAGCCCGGCACTGTTGCCGACCACGCTGAGCGAGCTCAATGCCATGGCCACGACCGCCACCTGGGGGGGAACCGCCATCCACACCACCAGGGGTAACGCCGCGCCGTTGTAGAGCGCCGAAAGCCAGAGGTTCTGGCCCATCACCCGCCGGGTCCTGCGGGCGATCTCGATGACGTCGCGCACCCCGCCCGGCCCCGGTCGCAGCAACTGGATGGCCGCCGCATCCCGGGCCGCCGTACTGGCCCCGAGCGCCGCTACCCCCAGGCTGGCGGCGGCCAGGGCCGGGGCATCGTTGATGCCGTCTCCCACATAGAGCGAGGGTCGCGGCAATGCATTCACCAGGGCAAGCTTCTGCTCGGGGGGTCGTCCGGCAAAGCAGGCCGAGCGTGCCAGTCCCAGCGCGTCGCCCAGCCGCTGCACCGGCGAGGTACGATCCCCGCTGATCAAGGCCACGGCGAGCCCCTCGCGTCTCAGGAAGGCGAGCAGCGGCGCGGCCGCCGGGTCCGGGGCATCGGCCAGCCAGAGGCTGCCGAGCCAGCACCGGCCACGCGCCAGGTCGACCCGGGTGTCGGCCGGCTCCTCCGCGGCCTCCCTGGGGAGTATTACGCCCTCCGAGGCCAGCCATGCCGGTGAACCGATACGCAGGGTATCGCCCTCCCCGCCCCGCATCGGGGGCTCCAGCCAGGCGATGCGCCCACCGCCGGGGTGCTCCTCGACCCGCCAGGGCGCCTCTCCCTCCAGCAGCCCTGCGGCCAGGGCATGGCGACGAATGGCCTGCCCCAGCGGATGCTCACTGCCCCACTCCACCCGGGCGGCCAGGCGCAGCAGTTCCTGGCGCGTCACGCCCGCCGCGGGCTGCAGGGAAGTCACCGAGAGCTCGCCCAGGGTCAGGGTGCCGGTCTTGTCGAAGGCGACCGCACGCACCTTGCCGGCCTGCTCCATCGCGCCTGGGTCGCGGAACACCACACCCTGATCCAGGGCCTGGGCGCTGCCGGCCAGGCTGGCCAGGGGCACGGCCAGCCCCACGGCACAGGGACAGGCCACCACCAGCACCGACAACGCCCGTACCAGGCTCTCCTCCAGCGTTACACCCAGCAGCAGCAATCCCGCCAGGGTAAGCAGCGAGAGCCCCAGGGCGAGCGGCGAGAGCCAGGCGGCAAACCGCTCGGCGACGAGACGCAGGCGCCCCTTGGTGGCCTGCAGGCGCTGCATCTCGCGATAGAGGCGATCCATGCGGCACTCCCCGGCCCGGGCAGTGACCACCAGGGTCAGGTCAGAGCAGCGATTGCGACTGCCGGCGACCACCGGATCCCCGCGGGTCAGCCGACGCGGCCGGCTCTCGCCGGTGAGCGGTGATAGATCGAGCCAGGCACCGCAATCGAGCAGCGCGCCATCCAGCGGCACCGTCTCGCCTGCGGCCACGCGAACTCGCTCGCCCAGGGCCACCTCGGCCAGGGGGACGCGCACCTCGCCCCTTTCGCGCTGCACCGCGACATCAGGGGGCGCCGTCACCAGCCCTTCGAGGGCGCGCAGGCCGCGATAGCGTGCCAGGGTCTCGACCCAGCGCCCCACCAGCAGCAGCATGATCAGCATCACGGCGGTATCGAAGTAGACCTCCACGCTACCTCGCCACAGCAGCCACAACGAGATCGCCATGGCGGCGGCTACCCCCAGCGACACCAGCGCATCCATGCCGGGGCGCCCGGCCCACAGGGTTCGCCAGGCGGCCCGATAGAAGGGCATCCCGGCGTAGAGCACTACCGGGAGGGCCATGGCGCCCGATACCCAGGCCAGCACCCGCGCGAGGTGTGGCTCCGGCATGGCGCCGGCATAGATCAACAGCGATGCCAGCAGGGTCCACATGCCGAACAGCGCCGCCACTGCCAGCCGCCCGACCAGGTGCCGACTCTCGGCGTCGAGTCGCGCCTCGGCGTCGGGTGCCGACTCCAGGCTCCTCAGGCGATAGCCCAGCCGCACGACCTCGGGGTCCAGCGCCTCACGGCGGATGATGTCGGGCTGCCCCCTCACCAACAGGGTAGCGGTGGCATAGTCGACCCCGACCCGGGCCATGCCAGGCAGGCGACCCAGGCGATGCTCGATGGCCAGGGCGCAGCCGGTACACCACATGCCCTCGAGGGAGAAGAGCGCCTCCGCCTCGCTCGGGACATCGGTCTCCGGGTGACCCATATCCGCGTCGCTAGAGAAATCGGTGGAGAGCACCATGCCGTCCCCCAGGCCGTCAGAGGCAGGGAGGCAGCGCGACCAGCGGCAGCCCCACGAAGGCCACCCCGCCGGCCGCAAAGAGATGCAAGCCGGCCGCCACGGCAGCGATGAAACGCGCGGCCCTGACCGGCTCTCGGCGCACCGCCGACAGGCAGCAACGGGCCAGCCACAGCAGCGCCCCCAGTGTCGCCAGGGTGAAAAGGCCCAGCCACAGATTGAGCGCGGTCAGCGCGCCCTGCCCAGGAGCAGGAGGCGCCACGGCGCAGGCTATCGAGAGCCCCCCATAGAGCGCCACGAACCACAGGCTCCAGATCGTCAGCCCCAACAGCAACTGCACGGGGTGGCCAGGGTTACGCCAGGCAGTGTGAGCGGTCATGGGCCCCCTCCGATCACGCGTGGCAGCAGGCCGGTGGCGGCCGCCAGGATCCAGTAGCTGCCCAGCTGGTAGCGCCAAAGCAGTGCCACCACCCGCGGCTCGAGGGGCAGCCGGGCGCTGACATAGCCCAGCGTGGCGCGACGTGCCTGGAGGACGGTGAGCAGGGAGACCAGCCCGCCGTGAAGCAGCACATAGAGCAGGCCCACCAGCAGCACCGCATCTTGGGCACTGGCGGTGGGGGCGAGCCCTGCCTGCCACAGCATCACCACCGCCAGCAGCAGGTGCAGGCCGCCCAGGGCGGCGATGCCGTAGAGGGCGGCCGCGAGTCCCGCGTCCTCACCGGCGTCCAGGGCTCGCAGCCGGCGCTCCAGCCAGCCCACCGCCACGAGCAACAAAGTGCCGGCGCCCAGCAACAGGGCCAGGGAGAGCGGAGACGACGCCGGCATCTGCCAACGGGGCGAGACGGCCCAGAGATAGAACCAGCCGAACAGCAGCGAGAGGAAGAAGGCGCCATCGGCGAGCAGCGCCACCCCCATGGTCCAGCGGCCCGGCCCATCCTGGGTGCGCGAATGCAGCGGCGGGTCCACGGGCTCGTCGTGTCCCAGGGGCGCCGCCAGCGGGTGGCCTCCGTTCTCCCAGGACCAGCGCAGCAGCAGCACGCCGGCCGCCATGAAGGCGGCGAGGGCCAGCGGATAGAGCCGCATCAACAGGCTGATGCAGACCACCGCCAGCATCAGGGCGGCGGCCAGCGGCCACCAGCTGCTGGTGGGCAGGTGGATGATGTCGCGCACCCGCCCGGTCAGCGCCTCGCTGCCGATCAGCTCGCGGCGACCGTGGGTGCTACCCGCCAGGGCATGCTCGCCGCGGGCGATCTCCGCGCCGAGCCGGGGGTTGTCCCACAGCGGATGGCGGGTCTCGACGCGCGGCAGGCTGGCGAAGTTATAGGAGGCCGGCGGCATCGCCAGGCTCCATTCCAGGGTGTCGGCGCCCCAGGGGTTGCGCGGCGACGGTCGTCCGAAGCGGGCGTGCAGGGCCAGGTCGAGCAGCACCGTGGCGATGCCCGCTGCCATCATGAAGCCGCCCACCGAGGAGACCAGGTTGTAGGGCTCCCAGCCCAGGCCGGCGTCATAGGTGTAGACCCGGCGTGGCATGCCGAGCAGTCCCGTGACGTGCATGATCAGGAAGGTCAGGTTGAAGCCGAGAAAGGTCAACCAGAAGCCGAGGCGCCCCAGCCGCTCGGAAGGCAGGCGGCCGGAGACCAGCGGCAGCCAGTAGTAGAGCCCCGCCAGCAGCGGGAAGAGCATGCCCCCCACCAGCACGTAATGCAGATGGGCCACCACGAAGTGGGTGTCGTGGACCTGCCAGTTGAAGGGGACCAGCGCCAGCATGACCCCGGTGAGGCCGCCGCAGACGAAGATGACCAGAAAGCCCAGGATCCACAGCATCGGCAGGGTCATGCGCGGCCGCCCCAGCCACAGCGTGGCCATCCATACGAACACCTGGATGGCGGTGGGCACCGCCACCAGCATGCTGGCCGCCGAGAAGAAGGCCTGGGCCAGCTGAGGAATGCCCACGGTGAACATGTGGTGGACCCAGAGCCCGAAGCTGATGAAGCCGGTGATGAGGATCGCCGCCACCACCCAGCCGTAGCCGACGATGGGACGTCCGGCGAACACCGGGATCAGGGTCGAGACGATACCCGCCGCGGGCAGGAAGATGATGTAGACCTCGGGGTGACCGAACAGCCAGAACAGGTGCTGCCAGAGGACCGGGTCACCGCCGCCCTCCACCGCGAAGAACGGCATGCCCGCGGCGCGCTCCAGTTCCAGCAGGACACTGCCCAGGATCAGCGGCGGGAAGCCCACCACGATCATCAGGGCCATGGCCAGGATGTACCAGGCGAACAGCGGCATCCGGTGCAGCGCCATGCCGGGCGACCGGGTACGCAGGATCGACACCGTGAGCTCGACTCCCGCCGACAGCGCCGAGATCTCGACGAAGGTGATGCCCAGCAGCCAGAAATCCGACCCCAGGCCCGGCGAGAACTCACCGCTGCTCAAGGGGGTGTACATGAACCAGCCGCTGTCCGGCGCCATCTCCAGCAGCAGGCTGGCGAACAGGATGATGCCCCCGAACAGGTAGCACCAGTAGCCGAAGGCGGTGAGCCGCGGGCAGACCAGGTCCCGGGCGCCGATCATCTTGGGAATCAGGTAGATCGCCAGCCCCTCCAGCATGGGAATGGCGAACAGGAACATCATCACCGTGCCGTGCATGGTGGTGACCTGGCTGTAGATATCGGGTGACATGAAGTCGTGGTCGGGCAGCGCCAGCTGGGCGCGCACCAGCATCGCCAGCACCCCGCCGAGCAGGAAGAAGACCAGGCCTGTGGCCATGAAACGCAGCCCCAGGGTGCTGTGGTTGACCACCGTCAGGGCACGCCAGCCGGTGGGATTGCCCCATACCGCCTCGAGCTCGCGGTGCAGCCGCTGGGCCTCGGAGGACCTGTCGGGAAGCGTCTCGCTCATGGGCGCAGGGTCTCCAGCCAGGCACCGATCGCCTCGAGGGCCTCGGTGTCGAGTTGGTCATGGGCGGGCATGTGGTTGCCGGGCTTGAGTCGCTGATGCTCGGCAAGCCAGCGGGCGATGGCGCCCTCCTCCATGGCCATGACCCCGGCTCCCAGGGTGGCGCGGCTGCCGATATCGGAAAGATCCGGCCCTTCACGACCGTCGGAGAGCCCCTCGACCCGGTGACAGCGGGCACAGTGCTCGACGAAGGTCTCCCGGGCGACGTCATGGCCCTCGGCCTGGGCGGGCGGCGAGCGACGCGCGGCCAGCCAGGCCTCGAATTCCTCCGGCGCCATGGCCTCCACGTGGAGATGCATGCGGGCATGCTGGGCCCCGCAGAACTCGGCGCACTGGGCGCCGAACACGCCGGGGTCGTCGGCCTCCAGCCGAATGCGGTTGACCCGCCCCGGCAGCATGTCGATCTTGCCGCCCAGGCGCGGGACCCAGAAGGCGTGGATCACGTCGCCACCGGTGACGTGGAAGTCCACCGGCTCGCCGGCAGGCATCGCCAGCTGGTTGGCCGTCACCACCTCGCCGGCCTCGTCGGGGTAGCGAACCTCCCACCACCACTGATGGCCGACCACCTCGATCGTCCGGGGGGATTCGCCACCGGGCAGCGGCAGCGGCAGCAGGCGCTGCCCGGCCGGTACGCCGAAGGCGAGCAGCAGCAGGATCGTCACCCCGGGCAGCAGGATGCCCCCACCGAGGATCCAGCGCAGCGCCAGCCGGCGCTCCTCCGACGGCGACCGCTCGGGGTGCTCGCGACGGCGGAAGGCGGCGAGCCACGTCCCCACCACGCCCAGGAACACCAGGGAGAAGGCCGACAGCATGCCCCACCACAGCCAGGCCACGTCGCGCGCCGCCGGCCCCGCGGGGTCGAGGATGGAATGCTCCCCCGTGCACCCGGCCAGCAGCAAAGAGAGCAGCACCGCCGGCTTGACCCCCATGCGGCGGCGGCCTTCAATGCCAGGCAGGGTTCCACGACCAACGAGGAAGGTGCCATGCCCAGAGCGAAGCTCGGATTGACCCGCGCCTCGATCCATAGCCGCGCGGCCCTGGCCGGCCACCCGCTGCACCCGGTGATGATCCATTTCCCCGTGGCGGCCCTGATGGCGCTGGTGGCCAGCGATCTCGGCTACCTCTACAGTGGCGATCCCTTCTGGGCACGGGCCTCGCTGTGGCTGGCCGGTGTGGGCGCCTTCGGCGGCTGGGTGGCGAGTCTCGCCGGGATCATCGATCTGGTCACGGTCAAGCAGATCCGTCGGCTGGTCACCGCCTGGAGCCACGCCATCGTCGCCGTGGTGATGCTCTCCATGGCGTCGCTCAACTGGCTGTGGCGCTTCCTCGACCAGGCCCTGCTGCCCTGGGGCCTCACGCTCTCGCTGACCACGGCGGCCCTGATCGTCCTGGCTGGCTGGCTGGGTGGACAGCTCGTCTACGAACACGCGGTGGGCGTGGACCTCGACGACTGAGTGCTGGCGGTTCGGCATCCGCTTCCTCCCCGTGCGCATTCGGCTAGAACACAGGCTTGGCCAGCACCAGGGCGACCACCGCCAGCATGCTGACCGCGGCCAGCCCCAGGGCCGCCATGGCCCCGGGGGCAACGCCATGCGAGGTGCCCTGCTCGAGGCGCATGACCAGCCAGCCGGTGGCGCCATGCGCCATCACCATGCCGGCGACCGCCAGCAGCTTGAGCACCAGCCAGCCGGCGGCCAGGCCATTCACCAGGAACAGCAGCGTGCCGCTAGCGATGGCCAGCAGGGCCGCGGGGGTGGCCAGGCTGTTGTAGACGAAGCGCGGCATCGGGGGAGCACCGGATGCGAAGGGCGTCGCGGCGGCCGGACCGCGCGCCGACAGGGCGAGCAGCAGCGGCAGATAGAGCAGTGCGCCGCACCAGCTGGCGAGTGCCATGATATGCACGAACTTGATCCAGGGCATGGGCGTCCTTGCAGCCAGGCCGACCCGCCCCATTGCCGGCCAGCCTCCTTTACCCTAGCCGAGCCTTTCGTTAGCGGCCAGGGACCGCGGCCCTGCCCCGGCCGTCAGCCGTAGAGCCCCTGGCTGCGCAGGTAGTCCTCGTAGCTGCCGCTGAAGTCGGTGATCCCCTGCTCGCTCATGTCCAGGATGCGGGTCGCCAGGGAGGAGACGAACTCGCGGTCGTGGCTGACGAAGATCAGGGTGCCGGGGTAGTTCTCCAGGGCCAGGTTGAGCGCCTCGATGGACTCCATGTCCAGGTGGTTGGTCGGCTCGTCCATCAGCAGCACGTTGGGCCGGGTCAGGGCCAGCTTGCCGAACAGCATGCGGCCCTGCTCGCCACCGGAGATCACCTTGACCGACTTGCCGATGTCGTCGCTGGAGAAGAGCATCCTGCCCAGCGCACCGCGAACCTCCTGCTCGCCGCCCGTTGTCCATTGGGCCATCCACTCGAACAGTGTCGCCTCATTGGCGAAGTCGTCGGCGTGGTCCTGGGCGAAGACCCCGAGCTCGGCACTGTCGGTCCAGCGCACGGCACCGGCGTCGGGACGCAACTCGCCGCCCAGGGTCCGCAGCAGGGTCGTCTTGCCGATGCCGTTGGGGCCGATGATGGCGATGCGTTCGCCGGCTTCCACGGTCATCGAGAAGCGCTCGAAGAGCGGTGTCTCCTGGGCGAATCCCTTGGTGATGGCCTCGACGTTGACCGCGTTGCGATGGATCTTCCTGGCCTGCTCGAAGCGGATGAAGGGACTGACCCGGCTGGAGGGCTTGATGTCCTCGAGCTTGATCTTGTCGATCTGCCGCGCCCGGGAAGTTGCCTGCTTGGCCTTCGAGGCATTGGCCGAGAAACGGCTGACGAAGGCCTGCAGCTCGGCGATCTGCGCCTTCTTCTTGGCGTTGTCGGCGTGCTGGCGCTCGCGGACCGCGGTGGCGGCCGTCATGTAGTCGTCGTAGTTGCCGGGAAACAGCGTGATCTCGCCGTAGTCCAGGTCCGCCATGTGGGTGCAGACGCTGTTGAGGAAGTGGCGGTCGTGGGAAATGATGATCATGGTGCTGTTGCGCGCCGTGAGCATCCCCTCCAGCCAGCGGATGGTGTTGATGTCCAGGTGGTTGGTGGGCTCGTCGAGCAGCAGCACATCGGGGTCGGCGAACAGCGCCTGGGCGAGCAGCACGCGCAGCTTCCAGCCCGGGGCGATCTCACTCATGGGCCCCGTGTGCTGGTGCAGCGGGATGCCGAGCCCCAGCAGCAGCTCCCCGGCCCGGGACTCGGCGGTGTAGCCGTCGAGCTCGGCGAAGCGCACCTCGAGGTCGGCCACGGCCATGCCGTCCTCCTCGCTCATCTCGGGCAGCGAATAGATGCGCTCGCGCTCGGCCGCCACCTGCCACAGCTCGGCATTGCCCATGATCACGGTGTCGATGACGCGCTCGTCCTCGAAGGCGAACTGGTCCTGGCGCAGCTTGCCGAGCCGGGCCCCGGTCTCGACCATCACCTGGCCCGAGGAGGGCTCCAGGTCACCGCCGAGGATCTTCATGAAGGTGGACTTGCCGCAGCCGTTGGCACCGATCAGGCCGTAGCGATGACCATTGCCGAACTTGATGGAGACATTCTCGAACAGCGGCCTGGCGCCGAACTGCATGGTGATATTGGCGGTGGAGATCAATGAGGGGTCCAGTCAGTGCGTGAGAAAGGGTCGCGATTGTACCGGTTATCGTCGCCGCTCACACCCGACGCAGCTTAGTGAAACGCCCTATCACAGCTGTCCGAAACGAGGAGCGCCGGGGGCAGGCCGCAGAGGAGGTCCTACGCCAGGGATGGCGTCGGTAGCGTACAAGGATGTATTCATAGCGACTCCTCGCAGGCCTGCCGCCGGATCAGCTCCGCGCAGAACTGCTACCTGCACAGCCCTGACCTAGAGCAGAAGCTCCCCCTCGATGGGCACGAAGTGGCTGGCCGCGCGGATCAGCGAGTCGGCGCTGAGCCGCTCCACGCCGACAACCTCCACCACCACCCCGTGGCGCTCGCGCATCCGCTCCACCAGCAGGTCGAAGTCACCGTCACCCGAGACCAGCACCACGCGGTCGACCAGCGGTGCGGCCTCCATGGCATCCAGGGCAATGCCCACGTCCCAGTCGCCCTTGGCCGAGCCATCACGGCGCTGGATGAAGGGCTTGAGCTTCACGGTGAAGCCGATGCCGCGCAGGATGGCCTGGAACTGGCGCTGCCGGGCATCGCCGCGGTCCACCGCGTAGGCGTTGGCCACCACCACCTCCCGGCCGGCGGCAAAACGTGCCCAGAAGGCGTTGTAGTCGAAGTGCCGGCCGAAGGCCTCACGGGTGGTGTAGTAGACGTTCTGGACGTCGACGAAGATGGCGACGCGCTCCCTGGCGGCCTCGCTCATCGTCGCTACCACTCCTCGCTGGTCTCGCGCAGGGCGGCGATTTCGGCCTTGGCCTCGGCGAGGCAGTCGCGCAGTTCCTCACCCAGCGCCGCGCCGCCGCCCACGGCGATCACCCCCCGTGCTGCACCGGTGCCCCGACGGGCCACGCCGTCGCTGCCGTGCAGGGCCTCGAGCTTGACGATCAGCCAGGCCAGCCAACTGTCGGGACGCATGGCCAGTTCGCGCAGGCGATGCAGCTCGGCAATGCCGGCGCCCTCTGGGCCGAGCAGCTCGCGCCAGTCATGGTGCTCCAGGTGGGCATGCTCGGTGACCTCGCGCAGCAGCGACTGCAACGCCAGCTCGGCCAGCGCCAGGCTGCCCTCCTCCGCGGCCATCCGCCTGGCCTCGGCATGCTCGTCGTCGCCGGCCGGCAACGCGAGCAGCAGCTCCGCCTGGTAGAGCAGCTGGTTGGTGCGCGATCTCGGGGTCACTTGCGCTTGTCCTCCACCCGCCACTTGTTGCCGTCGAAGGTCGCGCGCCAGCCGGTGGCCTTGCCGCCCTCGTCGGTCATCACGAACTGCTCCTTGGCCTTGCGCGAGAAGCGGATCTGCGCGGGACGGCCGTCCGGATCCTCGCTGGGGGCGTCGAGCAGGTAGCGGTACTTCTCGGGCAGCTCCTCGGCATGGGCCTTGAGCTCCTTGACCAGCGGCGGGCGGGTCTCGCGGTTCTTGGGAAACTTGCTGGCCGCCAGGAACAGGCCGCTGGCGCCATCGCGCAACACGTAATGGTCCTCGACCTTCTGGCAGGCGAGCTCCGGCATGGGGATGGGGTCCATCTTGGGCGGCGCCACCTCGCCGCTGCGCAGCAGCTTGCGGGTGTTCTTGCACTCGCTGTTGGTGCAGCCGAAGTACTTGCCGAAACGCCCGGTCTTGAGCTGCATCTCGCTGCCGCACTTGTCGCACTCGATGGTCGGACCGTCATAGCCCTTGATGCGGAACTTGCCCTTCTCGATCTCGTAGCCATCGCAATCCGGGCTGTTGCCGCAGATGTGCAGCTTGCGGGTCTCGTCGATCAGGTAGCTGTCCATGGCGGTGCCGCACTTGGGACAGCGATGCTTGGCCCGCAGCGCATCGGTCTCGGCGTCCTCGCCGGCATCGGCGGCCACCGCCTCGTCGCCGGGCAGCAGGTCGATGGTGGTCTTGCAGCGCTCCTTGGGCGGCAGGTTATAGCCGGAGCAGCCCAGGAAGACCCCGGTGGAGGCGGTGCGGATCTGCATCTTGCGCCCGCAGGTCGGGCAGTCGATGTCGGTGGGCACCGGCTGGTTGGGCCGCATGCCCTCCTCGCTCTCGGCGACGGCGAGCTCCTTCTTGAATTCGGCATAGAAGGCATCGAGCAGCGCCTGCCAGTTGCGCTCCCCCTCGGCCACCTCGTCGAGGCCATCCTCCATGCGCGCGGTGAAGGAGTAGTCCATCAGGTCGGGGAAGGACTCCTTGAGGCGCTCGGTGACAATGTCGCCGAGCTTCTCGGCGTAGAAGCGCCGGTTCTCCAGCTTGACGTAGCCGCGATCCTGGATGGTGGAGATGATCGAGGCATAGGTGGAGGGACGGCCGATGCCCCGCTTCTCCAGTTCCTTGACCAGGCTCGCCTCGGTGTAGCGGGCCGGCGGCTTGGTGAAGTGCTGCTGGGGATCGAGCCGCTCCAGGGTCATGGGCGTGCCCTCGGCGAGGTCCGGCAGTGACTGGTCCTCCTCCTTGCGCCCCATCGGTTTCATCACCCGGGTGTAACCGTCGAACTTCAGCACCCGCCCCTTGGCACGCAGCTCGAAGCCGTCGACCTCGACGGTCAGGGTGCTGGAGAGGTACTCGGCGGGCGTCATCTGGCAGGCCACGAACTGGCGCCAGATCAGCTCGTAGAGACGTTCGGTGTCGCGCTCCATGCCGGCCAGGTCGGTGGCCCGGCGAGCGACATCGGAGGGACGGATCGCCTCGTGGGCTTCCTGGGCCCCCTCCTTGCTGGAGTAGCGATTGGGCGCCTCGGGCAGGTAGCGGGCGCCGAACTCGTCCGTGATGAACTCGCGTACGTTCTCCACCGCATCCTTCGAGAGGTTGGTGGAATCGGTACGCATGTAGGTGATGTAGCCGGCCTCGTAGAGTCGCTGGGCCAGGGTCATGGTCTTCTTCACCGAGAATCCCAGCCGGCCACTGGCCGCCTGCTGAAGCGTCGAGGTGATGAAGGGGGCGTTGGGCTTGGAACGCGTGGGCTTGTCTTCCCGCGCGGTGATCGCCAGGTTTGCCTTGCGCAGGGCAGCGATGCGCTCCAGCGTCTCGGCCTCGGAGGTGGGCCGGAACGCCTTGCCGTCCTGGCGCACCAGCTCGAATCGTACCGTCGTCGGGTCGTCGCCGGCCGGTCGCAGGTCGGCATGGACGTCCCAGAACTCCTCGGGGATGAAGGCGTGGATCTCGCGCTCGCGCTCGACGATCAGGCGGGTGGCCACCGACTGTACGCGGCCGGCGGAGAGGCCACGGGCGACCTTTGCCCACAGCAGCGGCGAGAGCATGAAACCCACCACCCGGTCGAGGAAGCGGCGCGCCTGCTGTGCCTCGACGCGCGGAATGTTCAGGCTACCGGGATCCTGGAAGGCCTCCTGGATGGCGTTCTTGGTGATCTCGTTGAACACCACCCGCCGATAGCGGGTCTCGTCGCCACCGATCGTCTCGCGCAGGTGCCAGGCGATGGCCTCCCCCTCGCGGTCAAGGTCGGTGGCCAGGTAGACCGCGTCGGCCTTCTCGGCAAGCTTCTTGAGCTCGGCCACCACCTTCTCCTTGCCCGGCAGGATCTCGTAATGGGCCTTCCAGCCATGCTCGGGATCGATGCCCATGCGCCGGATCAACTGGTCCTGGGCCTTGCGCTTGCGATGCTCGGCCTTCTCCTCCGCGGACATCTTGCGGGTCTCCGCGGCCTGCCGCGCACGCTCCTTGGGATCCGTGGCTGCCTTGCCCGAGCCGCTGGTCGGCAGGTCACGGATGTGCCCCACGCTCGACTTCACGATGAAGTCGTTGCCGAGATACTTGTTGATCGTCTTGGCCTTGGCGGGCGACTCGACGATGACCAGTGACTTGCCCATAGTGCTCCACTGTGCTGATGGCGCCAGCTCCAACGCTCGCGCCAGACGGTTTCGGCCCGCCCTCTCTGGCGGGTGAAAAATGCGCTTACCCTACCCCAGCGGTCGGCTTCACGCCAGTCGCCGCCGGAACCCCCGTCAGGCAGCCACGACCGCCACGGGGTGGGCGGCCTCTTGAACCTAGCTCCCCGGGCACCATCACGCCAAGCCGGAAGAGACGCCTTCCTCAACGACAGCGCCCCCGCCGAATGTGGGCGGGGGCGCTGGTGCCGCAAGGCGGGAGATCAGCTCTTGCGGGTCTTGCGCGGCGTCCGACGACGCGGTGTAGCGCGGCTTGCAGGCTTGCGCTTGACCGGCGCCTTGGTGCCAGTGGACGTGTCCTGGTTCGCCGGCGA
Source organism: Halomonas rhizosphaerae (assembly GCF_030010555.1). Classification (GTDB taxonomy): domain Bacteria; phylum Pseudomonadota; class Gammaproteobacteria; order Pseudomonadales; family Halomonadaceae; genus Halomonas; species Halomonas rhizosphaerae. The sequence continues at coordinate 66,870 of NZ_JASCQP010000035.1, read as the reverse complement.
GGTGCTGCTGGCCCCATCCTCGCCGCTAGAGGAATTCTCGCTGACCTGGGTGGACGACTTGCCGGGGACGTTTTCCACGGGCGCCTCGGAGATGACCGTACTGTCCGGCTCGTGCGCCGGAGCGTCGGCAGCGGACTCACGGGCCGTCTCTTGCGCCAGAGCCTCGGCAGAGCCGTCACTAGCCGTCTCTTGCGCCAGAGCCTCGGCAGAGCCGTCACTAGCAGGCTCTTGCGCCGGGGCCTCGGCGACAGACTCACCGGTCGGCTGGTGCGCCGGGGCCGCCGTGCTGGCTGCCTCGGCCGTCGAGGGCTCGGCGTCCAGCTTGACGCTCGACTCATCCGATGCGGCCTGGTCGGAGGTTTCAACCGGGGCCTGCTCGGCGACGGGGAGCGACTCCATCAGGCGCTCGACCTCACGACGCGCCGCCTCTCCGGCCCGCGCCTCGCTGACCACACTGGCCTGGGCATCCCGAAGAGCCTCCTGCTCGACCTGGGGTGCGTGCTCGATGGCCTGATGAAACAGCCCCTTGATGCGCTCGAAGCGATCTGCCGCATGCTCGCTCAGTTCACCACTGGCCGCCAGGACATGCTCGATATGTGCCAGGTGGGCATCGATCTGGCTGGCCGTCTGACCCTTCAGCAGGGTCGGGATCGCCTCCAGTGCCGCCTCATGGTCCTGCTGGAGGGTGAAGAACTGCTCACGCACCAGGTGCTTGAAGTCGGCCAGTTGGATGCCCGGCTCGAGCTCGGCCCGCGAGGCCCGCAGCCGCTTGAAGTTGCGCTCGTCGGTCGCCGGGGCTCCCCCCAGCACATGGATCACCGAGCGCATGACCGCCTCGTGGCTGCCTCCCTCGGTGATCGCGTGGTGGACCTCGTCGCGGCGACGCTCGATGAAGCGGCGATGCTCGGGTTCGGCCCCCGGGCGACGACGGTGCACATGGGCGTCGCCGCCCAGGCCCACCATCGCCTGCAGCATCGGCTGGCCGTAGACGTCGAGGAAGAAACGCTCGCTGCTGCTGTCGCGCAGGTCCCGCCAGGCGTTCAGGCCGCGGGTGACCTGGTCGGACAGGATGCCTTCCACCGCGCGGAAGACATTGTCCTCGTGCACCGGGTGGCGGTCGGCGCGTACCTTGTCGGCCAGCACCGGCACTGCGGTCATCAACGGATTGCGATCGGACAGCAGACGGTAACCCATGCGGTTGGGGTGCATCCGCCGCATCCACTTGGCCGACTCGGGCGTGGCCAGGGCCTGGACCCAGGGCTGCATGAACAGGCGGTAGAACCCCAGGTTGATCTCGGAGATCCGTGCCACGGTAGCGAAGCGGGTATCGTCCTCGGGGCGGTGCTGGACCTCCTGGTCGAGTTCCTCGATGGTCCGCGGGGTGAACTCCAGCAGGTAGTCACGCTCGATCAGCTCGGCATCCTCGCGCTCGGCGGCACTCGAGACCGTGGTCTCGTAGAGCCCGGGCGGCAGGACGTCGATGTAGTCCATGTTGGCGGTGAACTCGGCATGCTCCTTGCGCGACACGCTGCCGGACACGAAGATGCCGAGGTGACCGGTGGTGTCATGGACGCAGTAGACGATGGTCTGCTCGTTGGCGATGACGTCCTCGACCCCTTCGTAGAGGTCGCGCACCCAGCCCAGGGCCTGCGGCGGCGGTGTGATGTCGTCGCCCTTCGAACAGAACACCACCACCGGTGAACGCACGTTGCGCAGGTCGATGCGACGCCCGTCGGAAGTCACCAGTTGGGCCGTCGAGAGACGGTTGCCGACGAAGAGGTTGTCGACGATGTACTGGATCTCGTCGCCGCCCAGCACCACGTGACCACCCCACCAGCGTTCGAACTCCAGATAGCGTTCCGCTTCGGTGTCGACCTGAGCGTAGAGCCGGTACTGCTTGCTCCACCAGGTGTTGGCCGGGTTCAGGCGCTCGAAGTTCTGCACCAGCCAGGCGCCATCGAAGAGCCCCGCGCCCAGGTCGCTGAACAGCGCCGTCATCCAGCTGCCGCCGGTCAGGCCCCCGGTATAGCGCATCGGCGCCTTGCCACGCTCACCGGCCCAGTAGGAGAGCGGCGAACCGGCGATGAGAATCGGCCCGAAGAGCTCGGGCTCGAGGGCCGCGGCCATCATGATCTGCCAGCCCGCCTGGCAGTTGCCGACCACCATGGGCTTCTCGGAAGTCTCCGGGTGACGCTCGATGACATGGCGCAGGAAGGCGACCTCGGCCTCCACCACGTCCTCGACGGTCTGTCCCTGCACCGGGTAAGGGAGGAACCCGATGAAGTAGCAGGGATGCCCGGCCCGCAGGGCCACGCCGATCTCGCTGTCGGGCTTGAAGCCGCCGATGCCCGGTCCATGGCCGGCGCGTGGATCCACCACCACGAAGGGGCGCATCTGCAGGTCGGTCTCCACCCCCTCGGGAGGCTGGATGCGCAGCAGCTCGTAGTTGACTGGGCGAGAGAGCTTGCGCCCGTCCACCAGCACCTCGGCATCGAAGCCCAGCACGTTGGGTTTGGTCTTCTCGATATGCTCGAGGTACTGGTTGCCGCGCTGGCGCATGACGTCCATGAAGAGCACGCTGCGTTCCAGGGTGTCCCGCCAGTAATCGCAGGCGGCGCGTCCGAAACCGAACGGATCCACGAAGGGCAGCACGCTGGCTGCAGGAGTCGGTATCAGGGGATTCATCTTGAGCTCCAGGGTTGCTCGATGCCAGGGTGTCCCCGGCGACGATGCATGAAATCGGGCTTTGTTGCAGTGCAATATAGCGCATGAACGTTGGCGCTGCGAGCGCCGCATGCCGGAGTCCTAAGCAGCATTCAGGGCAGCCGCGCCTTCGCGGGGGCCTCGCCCAGCAGTTCGACCAGGGCCCGCCGACCACGTCGCCACGCCACCTCGGGACGCCGACCCCAGGCGATCAGGCGGGCCTCGCCGCCCTCGATGGTTCGATCCAGCCGCAGCCCGGGACCGCCGCCGAAGTACACCGCCGAGTCGAGGGACAACTGCCACAGCAGGGCATGCCCTCTCGCATCGAGCCGCGTCTGGCGAAGGCGCAGTGGATCGCCCGCAGCGATTCTCAGCTGCTCGACCACCGGATCGATCCCGATCAGCACCTCGTCGAGGGCCTCGTCGCCGGCGAGGCCCGGCGAGATGGCCTCGAAGCCGATGCAATTGCCGGCCACCCGGAAACTGGCGACGACCAGCCCGACCGGCCCCAGGCTGGCCACACCCTGTACCGCAAGCTGCCCCAGGTAGCAGCGCTGCTCCGGCGTCAGCCAGGGTACGGGCGCCATCGCCAGCCCGGCGCTGGGCGAATGACGCACCGCCAGGTGCACCACCCGACCCTGCCCGTCGGCCAGTACCGGCACCCTCACCCGGTGCCCCTTCCCGCCCTCGGGCGCCAGCGGCAGGCCGGCCTCGCGCATCACTCGCCGCATGGCGATCCGGTCGGCCATGGCCTCGAGCATGGCCTGGCCCGGGGCAATCAGGCGCAATCCGTCACGCCGACAGGCGCCGGCGAGAGCCAGCAGATGTTCGCTGCTTGCCTCGCCGGGGTGCAGGGCATGGCATCCCAGGGCGCGGGCCCTGAGCACCAGGGCCTCGGGCTCCCCCTCGGTCAGACAGGTGGCAAGCCCCAGCTCGTCGCCGGCCTGCTGTACGCGCAGCGCGGCCAACCCATGGGCCGCGACCAGCAGGCGCGACGAGGCGCGGTCAGTCCGCCACGACAAGCGGGTTCTCCCGGGCCTTGGCAGGCGATGGAAGGCAGAGCGTCTGCGGTGCTAGCATGCGTGTGAGTCCCTCAGGAGGCGGAAGGCGTGCCGCCGACGAACGAACGATCCATGACCTCACCCAAGTTGCTCAACCGACTGACCTTTCGCCAGCTGCAGGTATTTCGAGCGGTCTATGACCAGCACTCCTATTCGCGGGCGGCCGAAACGCTGGGCCTGACCCAGCCTGCGGTCAGCGCCCAGATCCGCCAGCTCGAGCAGGCCCTGGGACAGCCGCTGTTCAAGTACGCCGGGCGCACCCTCCACCTGCTGCCCGCCGCCGATGCCCTGGCGGCCTCGACCCGGGCCATCTTCGGCCAGGTCTCGCGCCTGCAGATGACCCTGTCCGACATGGCCGGAACCATCCGCGGCGAACTCAACCTGGCCGCGGTCTCCACGGCCCAGTATGTGGTGCCCTACCTGCTGGCCCGTTTCCGCGCCCACTATCCCAATGTCCAGGTGCGACTGCGCGTCTGCAACCGCCGTCAGGCACTGGAACGGCTGGCCGAGCGGTGCGACGACCTGGTGATCATGGCGCGGGTGCCCGAGGACGAGGCACTGGTCTTCATGCCGATCCTCGACAACGAGATGATCCCCGTGGTCTGGCCCGGACACCCGCTGCTCGAGGCAAAGGCCCCCACCCTGGAGGACTTCGCCCGTCACTATGTGCTGATGCGCGAGCCCGGTTCCGGGGTGCGCAGCGCCTTCGAGGAGTTAGCCGCCGACCAGGACGTGCGGTTGCAGCATGCCATCGAACTGGGAACCAACGAGGCCGTCAAGCAGGGCGTGATGGCACAGCTCGGGGTCTCGGTACTGCCACGACTCGCCGTTCGCCTGGAGGTGGAGGCGGGCCTGCTGGCGCCGCTCGCCCTGCCTGGCTTCCCGCTGCGTCACTCCTGGTGCACCGTGCACCCCAGGGAGCGCTTCCCGACCCCTGTCACCGAGCTGTTCCTGCGCTTCGTGCGCGAACACCTGTCCGAGCTCCACGCCCACTTCAGTGCCCCGCCGAGTCCCCTGCCGAGTCACGGCGTCGACTGTCTGCCGGTGACGGCCTACTGACCGGCGCCGCAGCTGGCCCAGGCCAGGTACACCACGGGCCCGGCTGTCCAGAACAACGGATCCTGTGGTATTTTACCAGCTTGCGAACCACGTATCATTCGACGTGCCAGGCTGCCTGGAACCGCCGACTGGCGCGCACCCGGAGACCCCGCGGTAGCGCCCTCATGGCGTCGACAGCCGGCGAGCAGAGAGGCTCAATGCTATGAGCGACACCCCCTCCCCACGCGTCTCCAGCGGCGAGAAGTACCGCAACGATCATGGCACGGCCGCCATCAAGGATGGCATGAAGGCGCGTCGCCAGACCGAGGACGGCGGTGCCGACGGCCGCAAGCCGAAGTGGCTGCGTGCCCAGATTCCCGGCGGCGAACGCTTCGAGGCGGTCAAGAAGAACGTGGCCACCCATCGACTCAGCACCGTCTGTGCCGAATCGCACTGTCCCAACCAGGGCGAGTGCTGGAGCAACGGCACCGCGACCATCATGCTGATGGGCTCGGTATGTACCCGCGCCTGCCGCTTCTGCGCGGTGGATACCGGCAACCCCAGGGGCTGGCTGGACACGGAAGAGCCGGACAATACCGCCCGCTCGGTCGAGCTGATGGGCCTGCGCTACATCGTGCTGACCTCCGTGGACCGTGACGACCTTCCCGATGGCGGCGCCACCCACTACGCCGACTGCATCCGTGCCATCAAGGCCCGCACGCCCGAGGTGGTCGTCGAGGCGCTGACCCCGGACTTCGATGCCGAGCCCTCGTCGATCGAGCGGGTCGTCGACTCGGGGCTCGAGGTCTTTGCCCAGAACGTCGAGACCGTCGAACGGCTCACCGGAAGGGTACGCGATCCCCGGGCCGGCTACCGCAAGACCCTGGACGTGCTGGCCCACGCCAAGCGTCACAGGCCCGATGTGATCACCAAGACCAGCCTGATGCTCGGTCTCGGCGAGACCGAGGAGGAGATCCTTACGACCTTCGACGACCTGCGGGCCATCGGCGTCGACATCGTGACCCTGGGCCAGTACCTGCGCCCCACGCGCAACCACCTCCCGGTGGAGCGCTGGGTCACCCCGGAGGAGTTCGAGCGCTATCGCGTGCTGGGCCTGGAGAAGGGCTTCATGGAGGTGCCGTCCGGCCCCCTGGTGCGCTCCAGCTATCGGGCCGACCGGGTGTTCGAGAAGAACAACCTGGGCCTGGCGGCACCCGCCGAGGTGCCCGGCCAGCAGGCCGACCCGAAGCGCATCGACGCCATCAACGTCGGATAGGGGCAAGGGCCGAGCGCCGAGCAAACAGCATGATGTCTCTGCCACCTCTGGCGTCAACGCAAGGCCCCCACTGGATGCTTGTACCGCGGGGGCTTGCTCTACTACATCACCTGCCGCCCATCACAGGTCAGCTTGGCGGCGCGGCGCATGGCTGCCTGGCGCTTCTAACTCCCGCCCCAGTTCCCGCGCCAGGCACTCGGCCAGGCGCTCCCCCACCGCCTCGACGCCCGGGCAGCCATCGCTCAGGTCGGCCAGCCGCGTCATGGCCATGCCGGCATAGCCGCAGGGGTTGATCCGCAAGAACGGCGAGAGGTCGCCGTTCACATTGAGGGCCACGCCATGGAAGCTGGCACCGCGACGGATCCTCAGCCCCAGAGAGGCGATCTTGGCCTCCCCCACATAGACGCCGGGCGCATCGGGGCGGGCATGGGCCACCACCCCGTGCTCGGCCAGCACGGCAATCACCGCCTGCTCCAGGGCAGTGACCAGGTCGCGCACGCCCAGCCGTCCGCGCCGCACGTCGAGCAGCGGGTAGAGCACGACCTGGCCGGGCCCATGGTAGGTCACCTGCCCGCCGCGATCGGTGGCCACGACCGGGATGTCGCCGGGCATCAGCAGGTGCTCGGGCTTGCCGGCCTGCCCCTGGGTGAACACCGGGTCATGCTCGACCAGCCAGAACTGGTCGGGGGTTTGCGCATCGCGGCCATCGGTGAGGTCGCGCATGGCCTGCCAGACGGGCGTATAGGGCCGACGGCCGAGGCGATACAACTGGATGGGTGGCAGCACGCTATCGTCTGCCATCAGACGACCATGTGCACGCGGCCGGTGGCCTTGAGCTCGTCGAAGAGCGCCTTGAGCTGCACCTCGCCGGTGGCGCGGATCGTCAGGCGCACCGACTGGAAACGGCCCTGGCGACTGGGGACCACCTGGATGGCACTCGCGTCAAAGGCCGGATCATGCCGGATGACGATCTGGCAGACCGTGGCGGCGAAATCCTCTGCGGCATCGCCGACCACCTTGATCGGGTAGTCGCAGGGAAAGGTGATCTTCGGCGGCTTGCCACCCGCCTGACGACGGGGCTTGCGAAGGTCGCGCAGGGAGTTGTCGTTCATGAAGCCTTCCGGCGGGTCGTGGATATCCGAGTATGTTACTCAACCTGGGGCGGTGAGACCAACGCCAGGCGGCCAGGGAAGAAGGCGCAGCACGGGGGATTTCACTGTCGCCTGCACCCTTTACCTGGCCGTAGGGCCTAGTCGAACCAGCCACCGACCAGGTTAGTGAAGAAGCGCCGCACCTGGTCAAAGAGGCGCTTGAAGAGCCCCCCCTCCTCGATGCTCTCGAGGGCGACCAGGGGACGCTCGCCGACCACCTCCTCGCCCTGGCGCACCTCCATGGTCCCCACCCGATCCCCGGCGGCGATGGGGGCGGTGAGGTCGGCCTGGATGTCGAGCTTGGCGGTGAGCTCCTCGCTTCGGGCGCGCGGCACGGTCATGACCACGTTGCGGTCGACGCCGACGCGCAGCTCGTTCTTGTCGCCGCCCCAGACCCGAGGCGTGTTGAGCACGGCGCCGGCGTCATAGAGCTTGAGGGTCTCGTAGTAGCGGAAGCCATAGCTGAGCAGCTTCTGGGTCTCCTGGGCGCGGGCCTCCTCGGACGCGGTGCCCATGACCACCGAGATCAGGCGCATGTCGTCGCGCTTGGCCGAGGCCACCAGGCAGTAACCCGCGGCCTCGGTCCAGCCGGTCTTCAGGCCGTCGACGCTGCTGTCGCGCCACAGCAGCCGGTTGCGGTTGGGCTGCTCGATGCCGCCATAGGTGAACTGCTTGCTGGCGTAGTTGGCGTAGTGCTCCGGGTAGTCGTTGATGATGTGCTGGGAGAGCAGCGCCAGGTCGCGGGCCGAGGAGTAGTGGTTGTCGTCGGGCAGGCCGGTGGCATTGACGAAGTTGGTGTTGTGCATGCCCAGTCGGGTGGCGTGCTGGTTCATCAGGTCGGCGAAGGGACGCTCGCCGCCGGCCAGGTGCTCGGCCATGGCCACGCTGGCATCGTTGCCCGAGACGATGATGATGCCCTTGAGCAGCTCGTCGATCGCCACCAGGGTGTCGACCTCGATGAACATCTTGGAGCCCCCGGTGCGCCAGGCCTTCTCGCTGACGGGCACCAGATCCTCCGGCGCGATGTTGCCCCGGTCGAGCTCGCGCTCCACGAGGTAGGCCGTCATCAGCTTGGTCAGGCTGGCCGGCGGCAGACGCTCGTCGGCATTGTGCTCGACCAGCACCCGCCCGCTGTCGGCATCCATCAGGATCCAGGAACTGGCCGCCAGCTGCGGCGGCGAGGGGATCATGGTCTGCGGCGCGGGGATCACCTGGGCCGTGGCCTGTGACATGACCAGCAGCAGGCTGACCAGCAGCAGCGGCAACAACCGGCAGCGGCGGAAGAAAAGCGTGAATCTCATGGCAAGGGTTCTCATCAAGGGCATCGCGGGGTGGTTCGAAATAAGGGGGGCCGACTCAGTCGGCATCGTCGACGACGAAGGCCTGGGCAAAGCCCGCCCGGCGCAGCTGCTCGCGGACGGGGTCCACCTGGCCGGCATCCTCCAGGGGGCCGACCTGGACCCGATGGAGACCGGTGGCACTGGCGACGCGCACGGGCCGGTCGATCTCGCCCTCCAGGCGCGACTTGAGCTGCCGGGCACCGTCGGCGGAACCCAGGGCCGCCACCTGCAGGAAGACACCGCCGCCGGCCACGGGCCGGTCGCGTGGCGCCTCGGACGCGACGCTGGCCGATGCCTCCCGGGGCGACGAGGTCTCCCCCGCCCGGGAGGCATCGCCGTTGTCGGCGATCCAGCGCTCCACGTCGATGGCCTCGACCTTCACCCGGCCGGTGCCCTGCTCGAGGATGCCCAGGCGTGCCGCCGCCGCATAAGAGAGGTCGATCTCGCGATCGCTGTGGAAGGGGCCGCGGTCGTTGACCCGCACGATCGCCGAGCGGCCGTTGTCCAGGCTGGTGACACGCACGAAGCTGGGCAGGGGCAAGGAACGGTGGGCAGCGCTCATCTTGTACATGTCATAGATCTCGCCGTTGGAGGTCGCATACCCATGGAACTTCTCGCCATACCAGGAAGCCCTGCCCTGGCGGCTGTAACCACGCGCCTCCGCCATCACCTCATAGCGCTTGCCCCACACCTCATATGGGGACTTGTTGCCTCCCCTGGAGCGCGCCTCGCGACGCGGCACCGCGTCGGGCACCTCGGCGACATCGGGTGGATCCTCGGGATAGGCGTCGCCGGCCAGGGCATAGCGCTCGCCGCTTCCCGACGTGGCCGGCGCCTCGCTGGACGCCTCACCGCTGGAAGGACGGGGGCCGCGATCGCCCCCGGCACAGCCGGCCAGCAGCAGCAGCACGCTCAGGGCGACACAGGTGCGTCTCATGAGGCCTCCTCCGGGGTGGTGTCGGTGGCGTCGAGCCAGTGAGCCTCCAGGCCCCGTGCCTCGGCAATTGCCTCGGCGAGCTCGCTTACCGCCATGGCGTAGAGATGACTGTGGTTATAGCGGGTGATCACGTAGAAATTGTGCTCGCCGAGCACGTAGCGCCAGGTGTCCTCGCCATCCTCCAGTGCCACCGGCAGCAGGCGATGATCGTCGGCCAGCGAGTCCGGCACCTCGAGGCCCGCCGCGGCGATGTCCGCCGCCGGCACCGCGGGCGGCCGCGCCGCACGGTTGAACTCGATACCGTCGGGAGGCGAGGCAGGCCCCTCGGCCTCGTGATAGAGGGGCTCGCCGGGCCGCCAGCCGTGCTCGGCGAAGTAGTTGGCCACGCTGCCGATGGCATCCACCGGGTTGGTCCAGAGATCGCGCAGGTCGTCGCCATCGAAGTCCACCGCATAGGCCCGGTAGCTGGTGGGAATGAACTGCGGATAGCCCATGGCCCCCGCGTAGGAGCCGGTCAGGCTGCCGGGAGCCCGCTCCTCCTCGTAGGCGATCTCCAGGAAGGCGGCCAACTCGCCGCGGAAGAAGCTACCCCGGCTGGGATGATGGAAGGCCAGGGTCGCCAGGGAGTCGAGGACGCGATGATCGCCGGTGACACCACCGTAGCGGGTCTCGACCCCGATGATCGCGGCGATCACCTCCGGTGGCACGCCGTACTCGGCTTCGGCCCTCGCGAAGGCCGCCGGGTGGGCCTCGATGAAGGCCACTCCGTTAGCGATGCGCGGGGCATCCAGGAAGATGTCCCGATACTCGTCCCAGCGCAGGCGCCGTTCGGCGGCGCCGGCCATGGCATCCAGGACCGGCTGGCGAAACTCGGCGTCTGCCAGGGCGGCCTGGAGCCAGTCGCGGTCGACGCCCTTGTCGACCAGTTCCTCCACCAGGCGCCGCGCCTCGGGGTGGCGCTGCGGATCGAAGTCCGCCGCCCACCCCGTCGTCGCCCCCCATGCCAGCAGGCCACCCGCGAGCCAGGCCATCCAGCGTTTTCCCTGTGGTGACGACACCGTCATGTCAGCTCTCCCTGAGTCGTATCGACTGCCTAGCGCGGCAGCAGGCGGCGGTGGGCATGAATGGCCATGAGAATACCGAAACCCGCCATCAAGGTCACGCTGGAGGTCCCGCCGTAGCTGACCAGCGGGAGCGGTACGCCGACCACCGGCAGGATACCGCTGACCATGCCCACGTTGACGAAGACGTAGATGAAGAAGGTGAGGATGATGCTGCCCGCCACCAGGCGTCCGAAGGTCTCCTGGGCGGCGCCGGCGAGCCAGAGTCCGCGCCCCACGATCAGCAGGTAGAGCAGCAGGAAGGCCAGCATCCCCACCAGGCCGAACTCCTCGCCGAGCACCGCGACGATGAAGTCGGTATGACGCTCGGGAAGGAACTCCAGCTGCGACTGGGTGCCCTGCAGCCATCCCTTGCCCCAGAAGCCGCCACTGCCGATGGCGGTGGTCGACTGGATGATGTTCCAGCCCGCCCCCAACGGGTCGCTCTCGGGGTCGAGGAAGGTCAGGACCCGCTGGCGCTGGTAGTTGTGCAGGTTCATCCACAGCAGCGGCAGTGCGGATGCCGCCAGCACGCCGCAGAACAGGATGAAGCGCCAGGAGAGGCCCGCCAGCAGGATCACGAACACCCCCGCCGCGGTGACCAGCAGCGAGGTCCCCAGGTCAGGCTGCTTGGCGATCAGCACCACCGGCAGGCCGATGATCACCGCACAGACCAGAAGGTCGCGCCAGCGCGGTGGAAGGGGCTGACGACTCAGCCAGGCGGCGACCATCATCGGCATGGCCAGCTTCATCATCTCCGAGGGCTGGAAACGGATCACCCCGGGGATCACCAGCCAGCGCTGGGCGCCCATGCCCATGTCGCCGATCAGTTCAACGGCCACCAGCATCAGCACCCCGGCCACATAGACCGGTGGCGTCCAGCGCAGCAGGGTGGTCGGCGAGAGCTGGGCGAGGCCCGCCATCACCACGAGGGCCACGCCGAAGCGGATGGCCTGGGCGGTCACCACCGGCAGGCGCTGGCCACTGGCGCTGTAGAGCACCACCAGCCCGGCCAGCATCAGCACCAGCAGCATGCCGAGCAGCCAGGGATCCAGGTGGATCCGCTCCCACAGGCTGCGACGCCGGGCGATGCCGCTCAGGGAGGGCTTCACGGGATGGGCCCGCATGCCACGGGTCAGTTCGCTCCAGATCATGGTCAATTTCCTGCCACCCGGCCATCTTCGCGCTCGAGCACCTCACGCACCTCCTCGGTATCCGGGGCCTCGTCCTCGAGCAGCCAGGCATCGGTCATTGCCTTGGCCAGGTGAGCGGCATGGGTACTGCCCCCCCCGGCGTTCTCGACGATCACCGCCACGGCGATCTGCGGGTCCTCCACCGGCGCGAAGGCCATGAACAAGGCATGGTCGCGCAGCCGCTCCTTGAGCTCGTCGGCGTTGTACTTCTGGTCCTGGCCCAGGGAGAACACCTGGGCGGTACCGGACTTGCCCGCCATCCGATAGTCCAGGTCCTTGCCGATGCGCCGCGCGGTCCCCTCATTGCCCGAGACCACCTTTTCCATGCCGGAGAAGACTCGGTCCCACCACCCCTCATTGCCGAGCGTGATGTCGGCCGGGGTGTCCGGCAGGTCGACGGGCACTTCTTCCTCGCCGATCCGCTGAGCCAGGCGGGGCTTGACCCACTGGCCGCGGTTGGCCAGCACCGCCGTGGCGGTGGCCAGCTGCAGCGGGGTGAGCTGCCAGTAGCCCTGGCCGATGCCCACCGAGAGGGTCTCGCCGGGGTACCAGGGCTGGTTGAAGCGCCCACGCTTCCAGTCACGTGAGGGCATCAGGGCATCACTCTCGCCCTGGACGTCATGGGCGACTCGCTGCCCGAAGCCGAAGGCCGACATGTTCTCATGGATGCGATCGATGCCCAGGTCATGGGCCAGGGAGTAGAAATAGGTGTTGTTGGAGACGGCGATGGCCCGCTCCAGGTCGACGCGACCATGCCCCCAGCGCAGCCAGTTGCGGTAGCGCCGGGAGTCGTTGGGCAGTTGGAAGTAGCCGGGGTCGCGGATGGTGGTGTCGGGGGTGATCTTGCCCTCGGCCAGCCCCGCCAGGGCCAGGAAGGGCTTGATGGTGGAACCCGGCGGGTAATGGCCGCGAATCGCCCGGTTGTAGAGCGGCAGGTCCAGGTCCTCCTGGAGCGCCCGGTAGGAGGCGACGTCGATGCCGGTGACGAACTGGTTGCTGTCGAACCCCGGCACCGAGGCCAGGGCGAGGATCTCGCCACTCCCCGGGGCGATGGCCACGATGGACCCGCGTCGGCCGTCGAGCAGCTCCACGGCGAGCTTCTGCAGCTCGCTGTCCAGCGTCAGGGTCAGGTCCTGGCCCGGTACCGGGTCGGTGTGACCGAGCTCACGCAGCACTCGGCCGCGGGCATTGGTCTCCACCTTGCGCAACCCCGCCTGACCGTGCAGCGCGTCCTCGTAGAAGCGCTCCACTCCCGTCTTGCCGATGAAGTGGGTACCGGCATAGTTGCCTGAATCCAGACCCGCGAGCTCCTCGGCGTTGATCCTCCCCACATAGCCCAGCGCGTGCACCATGGTCTCGGCGTCGGGATAGTAGCGCAACAACTGGGCCTGGACCTCGACGCCGGGCAGGCGATGACGATTGACCGCCAGTCGGGCGATCTGTTCCTCATCGAGGTCGCTCATCAGCAACGCCGGCTGGAAGGGACGCTGGCGCTGGCGGGACCGCACCCGGAAGGCCTCGACCTCCTCCTCGGGGATCTCCAGCAGGTTGACCAGCAGCGACAGTGTGGCATCGAGGTCTTCGACCCGTTCTCGCACCAGGGTGAGATTGTAGGTGGGGCGGTTCTCGGCCAGCAGCACGCCGTTGCGGTCGTAGATCAGCCCACGAGTGGGTGGCAGCGGCTCCACCCGCACGCGGTTCTTCTCGGAGCGCGTGCTGTAGACCTCATGCTGCACCACCTGAAGGTAGAACAGCCGTCCGCCCAGCAGCCCGGTCAGGCACACCACCACCAGCACGGCCAGCAGTGAGCGCATGCGGAAGACACGCAGCTCCTGTTCCGGGTTCTTCAGGGTTTCGCGGCGCCGACGCATGCTCGGTGATGACCTCGGAATGGTTGAGCAGAAGAGCCTTCAGCGGTCATGGGTACAAACAGCCTTCAGCGGTGACAGAGCGGAAACGGGCTTCAGCGGTGATAGGGATGGCCGACCAGCAGGGTCCAGGCGCGATACAACTGCTCGGCGAGAAGGATGCGCACCAGCGGATGGGGCAGCGTCAATGGCGACAACGACCAGTGCTGGTCGGCACTCGCCGAGAGCGACGGCTCCAGGCCATCCGGGCCACCCACCAGCAGCACCACGTCACGCCCCTCGAGGCGCCAGGCGTCGGCCTCCCGAGCCAGTTGCTCGGTGCTCCAGGCCTTGCCCCCCACCTCCAGGGCGACGAGATGCTCCCCGCCCTTGAGGCGACCACGTATCCGCTCGGCTTCCGTCTCCATGGCTCGCGCCAGATCGGCATTCTTGCCGCGCTGCCCCGGGGCGATCTCCTCCACCTCCAGGGTGAAGTCCCTGGGCAGGCGTTTGCGATACTCCTCGATACCGCGCGACACCCAGTCGGGCATGCGCGTGCCCACCGCCAGCAGGCGGATCCTCATGAACCGTGAACCCCTTCCTCGACACGGGAGTCCGTATCGCTTGGCAGGTCGGCCCAGAGTCGCTCCAGGTCGTAGAGCTGCCGTGTCTCGGGGAGCATCACGTGCACCACCAGGTTGCCCAGGTCGACCAGCACCCAGTCGGCGCCATTCTCGCCCTCGACACCCAGCGGCGGGATGCCCTGCTCCTTGGTGGCCTGGACCACGTTGTCGGCCAGTGCCGCCACATGGCGGCTGGAGGTGCCACTGGCCACCACCATCAGGTCGGTCACGCTGGTCAGTCGTGAGACATCCAGGACGGCAATGTCCTGAGCCTTGAGGTCCTCCAGTGCGTCGATCACCAGAGTCTTGAGTGCGTCGATATGCATAGCCCTTCGTGTCAGCCCTTCATCAGCGGGAAATCCTCGGCCCCATTGTACCGACTTGGCGACCGCCTGGGCAGCACTCAGCGGTGCCGATAGAGGCCCCGTGACAGGAGTAGCGCCTCCACCGCCTCCGGCAGCAGATAGCGCACGCTGAGGCCCGCCGCCAGGCGCCGACGCACCTCGGTGGCCGAGATCGCCATGCGCGACGGCAGCCTGAGGCGCAGCAGCCGTCCGGCGGGCCGGGCCATGAGCGTCTCGCTTTCCTCGGCCTCGCGTCCGGCCAGCAGATCCACCAGCGGCTCGGGCAGCGTGGCCCGGTGGTCCGGTCGATCGATCACCACCACATGGGCCAGCTCGAAGAGCCGCTCTGGCTCATGCCAGTCGGCCAGCCGCAGGAAGGCATCGTGGCCCAGCGCCATCACCAGGCGCGCCTCACTACCGAATTCCCGGCGCAGCGAGGCGAGGGTGTCGGCACTGTAGGAAGTCCCGTCACGCTCGAGCTCCCGGGGGTCGGCGACCAGGCCCGGCGTATCGCCGATCCCCAGACGCAACAGGGCGAGGCGCTCGGCGGGCGAGACCCGGGGTTCGCCCCGCAGTGGCGGCATGGCGGCGGGCACCATGTGCACGCGATCCAGGGCCAGCGCCTCGCGAAGCTCCACGGCGCTGCGCAGGTGGCCCAGATGCACCGGATCGAAGGTGCCGCCGAGCATGGCGATCCGGGGCGGTGATGGCGGGTCGCGGTCGGCCCTGACGGGCAGGCCCGGTTGACTCACTGACGCACCTGGCCGTCGCCGAGCACCACGTACTTGCGGGTGGTCAGCCCCTCGAGCCCCACGGGCCCCCGGGCGTGCAGGCGATCGGTGGAGATGCCGATCTCGGCGCCCAGCCCGTACTCGAAGCCGTCGGCAAAGCGGGTCGAGGCGTTGACCATCACCGAGCTGGAGT
Organism: Halomonas rhizosphaerae; assembly: GCF_030010555.1. Classification (GTDB taxonomy): domain Bacteria; phylum Pseudomonadota; class Gammaproteobacteria; order Pseudomonadales; family Halomonadaceae; genus Halomonas; species Halomonas rhizosphaerae. The sequence continues at coordinate 51,333 of NZ_JASCQP010000035.1, read as the reverse complement.
CCACCTCGGCGAGAAAGCGTCGCGCCAGGCCATAGTGCTCGGTGACGATGGCGTCGGTATGGCGCGAGCCATAGCGCTCGATATGCGCCATCGCGGCATCGATGCCGTCGACCACGCGGATGGCCAGTACCGGGGCCAGGTACTCCGCCTGCCAGTCCGCCTCGCTGGCCTCGGCGAGGTCGCCGAGGATCGCCCGGGTCCGCTCGCAGCCGCGCAGCTCGACGCCATGCTCGCCGTAGGCGCGCGCCAGCGTCGGCAGCAGGGTCTCGGCCACCGGCGCATCGACCAGCAGGGTCTCCATGGTGTTGCAGGTGCCATAGCGGTGGGTCTTGGCATTGACCGCAATGGCCAGGGCCTTGTCGAGATCAGCGCTGGCATCGATGTAGACGTGGCAGACGCCATCGAGGTGCTTGATCACCGGTACCCGTGCCTCTCGGGTGATGCGCTCGATCAACGACTTGCCACCACGCGGGATGATCACGTCGACGTACTCCGGCATGCTGATCAGGCGACCCACGGCGGCCCGGTCGGTGGTCGCCACCACCTGAACGGCCCCCTCGGGAAGGCCTGCCCGTTCCAGCCCGGCGCGGATGCAGGCAGCGATGGCGGCATTGGAGTCGCGCGCCTCGGACCCGCCCCGCAGGATGGCCGCGTTGCCCGACTTGAGACACAGGCTCGCCGCCTCCAGGGTGACGTTGGGACGCGACTCGTAAATGATGCCGATCACCCCGAGCGGCACGCGCATCTGCCCAACCTGGATGCCGCTGGGCCGCGAGCGCAGGCCGTCGATCTCGCCGACCGGATCCGGGAGGGCGGCGACCTGGGCGAGTCCGTCGATCATGGCATCGAGACGCGTGTCGTCAAGCGCCAGCCGGTCGAGCAGGGCCGCCTCCAGGCCGCCCTCGCGTCCCCGGGCGAGGTCGCGGGCGTTGGCGGCCAGCACCTCGCCCCGGGCCCGCTCGAGATGCTCGGCCATGGCCAGCAGGGCGGCGTTCTTGGCCGCGGTGTCCACGCGGCGCATCCGTGTGGCCGCCTCGCGGGCGCCCTGCCCCAGGCGCTGCATGTAGGCGTCGACATCGCCGATATCGAGGATAGTGGCGTCGTGGTCCGAGCGGGAGGCTTGAGCTGTCATGCCGTTGCGTGTCTCCTGGGGCCGGCAACGCCGCGACAAGGGCGATGCCGGCGTTATACTGTGCCGTAAACCGGGAAGGGATTCATACTAAGCCACCATGCAGACCAAGTACAAAGTCGGACTGCTGCGCGGCAACCTGCTGGTCGCGGCGGCGCTGCTGGCCCTGCTGGCCATCGCCACGACGACCCTGACCGAGGCCCTGCTGCTGTGGCTGGCCGCGTCCTGGCTGGCCGTTACCGCGCTACTGCTCGCCTTCAACCATCGCCGTCCCGCCACGGTGCCCTGGCAGCTGCTGCCCGCCCTGCTGCTGGCCGCTCTGCTGTGGGTGGACCCCGAGCGGCACGTGACCTGGCTGTGGGCCTGGGCGGTGCTGCTGATGCTCCCCCAACCCCACTGGATCCTGCTGCTCGAGGCCCTGCTGGCGCTGGCCACCTGGTGGCCACTGCGCGAGCTGCTGGGGCTCGAGCAGTGGGCCCTGGCAGGCCTGCTGCTGGCGGCCCTGATGCTGTTGGGGCTGTCCAGGGCCCTGGACCTTCGCGCGCTGCGTCAGAGCACCCTGCGCCGGGCCCGCCTGGTTCCCGGCCTGCCGCTCTGGCCCGGCGCCAGGCTGGCCCAGGACCTCGCCCTCGAGCGGGCCCGCAGCCGTCGCGAGGGCGTGCATGCCGAGTTGCTGCTGCTGCATACCCCGCGACACCGCTGCTGGTCACTGGCCCACCGGCTCTGCCGGCTGACCCACAGTTTCGAGCCCTGCTACCGCCTCGACCCGCGAACCCTGGCCGTGATCCTGACCAGCCGCAACCATCGCGAAGCCGAGGAGCGTCGCGAGGCGCTTTGGCGCCATCTGGAGGCAAGGGGCCCGGCCCGGGCGATCGCCCTGACCGGCCTGGCATCGCTGGCGGACGAACGACAGGCCCTGACCCGACAGGCACCCGGCCTCCAGGTCGATGGGGAAGCGGCCGATGCCTGAACGCCGAGTCCGATTCCTGAGACTGTTCGCGGCCTGGTACGCCGGCGGGGCGCTGCTGCTGCTGGGCATGGCCCTGTGGCTCTACCTGATGGGCGAGTACGAGCGTCTCCCCCTTCCCGCTGCCCTCTTCCTGCTGATGCTGGTGGCCACCCTGCTGAGCGTGACGCGCGAGGATCACACGCGTCTGGCCGCCTACCTGGTGCTGATCTGCGGCTACCTGCTGATTGCCGTGGAACTGCCTCGACAGTCGGGGCTGCCGTCGCTCTGGGTCGGGGTGCCGCCGGTCCTCACCCTGCTGCTGCTACCGCTGGGCCCGGCGATGCTGCTCAACGTGGCGCTGACGCCGGTCTGGCTGGCCCTGCTCGGCGACGGCGAGCTCGACCGGAACATGCTGCTGGGCTATCTGACGCTGGTGGTCGTGGCGGCCCTGGTGCCCTGGGAGCAGGTCCGCCAGCATGCCTTGCTGCGGGCCACCGACCCTCGCGACCCCGAATGCCCGGCGGTGGGGCGCGCGACCCTGCACGAGCGACTGGCCAGCGAGGCCGAACGCGCCGCACTGCTCGGGCAGCCGCTGGCCGTGATGCTGATCCACCTGCCGCAGCTGGAGATGGCGGAGGAACAGTTCGGATCCCAGGCGAGACAGGCCCTGCTGGACTGCCTCTGCCAGGCCGTCACCAGCCGCTGTCGCGACCATGACATCCTGGGAAGGGAGGGGCCGGCGGATTTCTGGCTGGTACTGCCGGACACCACCGAGAGCGGCGCCCTGCTGGTGCAGCAGCGACTCGGCCAGGCTTTCGAGCAGGCCACCCTGATGGAGACCGGTCCGATGGAGGCGCGACTGCGCCTCTGCCGGCCGCGCCCGGGAGAATCCTGGCAACGATTCGAGCAACGCTTGCAGGCCGTCAGCCAGTCGCTGGCCGATGGTTGATTCGCCCCTCCGCCAGCGCACGGCACGGCAACGGAGCCCCCCTTGAGCATCGCCGATACCCTCTTCCAGCTGGCCCCCTCGCCGGGGCTGCTGCTGCTGATCATCGCCGCCATCGCCCTGATCGAATCCCTGGCACTGGTGGGGCTGCTGGTACCGGGCGTGGTCCTGATGACCGCCGCCACTTCCCTGGCCGGACACCAGGACCTGGCCCTGGGCCCGGTGCTCGGCGCCGCCTTCCTCGGCGCGGTGGCCGGCGACGGCCTGAGCTTTCTGCTCGGCTACACCCAGCGCGAGCGGGTGACCGTGCTGTGGCCGCTGTCACGACATCCCGAATGGCTGGCGCGGGGCGCCCGCTTCTTTCAGCGCCACGGCACGCTGTCGGTCTTCCTGGGCCGCTTCGTGGGCCCGGTGAGGCCCGTGGTGCCACTGATCGCCGGCATGCTGAGGATGTCGCCCCGCACCTTCACCTGGGCCAACCTGGGCTCGGCACTACTCTGGGCACCGGCCTATGTGCTGCCGGGTTACCTGCTGGGACGGACCTGGCAGCAGCTGCTGGACCTGCCCGAGGGGCTCAATCCCTGGCTGGTCGCCCTGGGCGTGCTGGTGGTCATTCTCGCCGTGGTGTTCTCCTGGTGCCGCCACCTGGTGACCCGCGACGGGCTCGCCTACCGCGGCCTCGCCTGGGCCTCGGGGCGAACCCCCCTGGGCCGGCGCCTCTGGCAGCTGCTCGCACCGCCCCATGAGGAGGAGCCACCGCTGGCCTCCTGGCTGCTGCTGATCCTCTCGCTGGCGGCCCTCTCCGCCTGGACCCTGGTGGTGATCCACCACGAGGGCCCGTTGGCCATGGATCTGCGTCTCGCGGGCCTGCTGGAGAGACTCGCGCTGCCGGGCCTGGCCACCTTCGGGGGGGGGATGGCCAAGGCCTGCGACCTGCTGGGCGTGCTCGCCTTCACCCTGCCCTGGGCGGCCTGGCTGCTGTGGCGACGCCAGCTGCCGGCCTTCTGGCACATCACCGGCGGGCTCGTTGGCGTCGCGCTGCTCAACACCCTGATCAAGGCGACCATCGGGCGGGCTCGGCCCGACACGCCGGCCGACCTGGCCGATTCCCTCTCCTACCCCAGCACCCACACCTCGACCGCCGTGGTGCTGTTCGGCATGGCCGCGGCCTTCGCCACCCGGGAACTGCCCCATGGCAGGCGCTTCCTGGCGTACTGGGCCGCCATTGCCGTGATCCTGCCGATGGCCCTGTCCCGCCTGCTGATCGGCGTGCACTGGCTCAGCGACCTGATCGGCGGTGCCCTGCTCGGCCTGGTGGTCTGCGCACTGGTGCAGCTGGCCTGGCAGCGACATCCCCGTCCGCGCCTCGGCCCCTGTCCCTGGCACCTGCTGGGTGTTGCCTCGCTGGTGCTGATCGCGGCCCGGATCGCCTGGTTGCCGGCGGTCTAAGCTGGAAGCTGGAAGCTGGAAGGCAGCATGATTCCACAGACGCTGGCGTCAGGGGTTTTCTTCAAGCTTCCAGTCGCGAAGCGACGCTCTTCCAGCTTCAAGCTCCTGGCCCGGCGCAGCCGGGTCAGCCCAGCGCCAGCCAGAGCCCCACGCCGACCATCAGGGTCCCGGCGAGGCGATTGAGCAGCCGCACGTTGCCGCTCTCGCCGAGCAGCCGGCGCAGGGTGCGTCCGCCGGTGGCATAGAGCAGCAGGCAGAGGAATTCGATGGAGAGGATCACCGCGATCAGCACCACCAGCTGGAGGACCAGCGGACGGGAGGCGTCCAGGAAGGGCGGCAGCAGGGCCATGAAGAAGGCCCAGCCCTTGGGATTGGCCACCGCGGTGACCAGCCCCTGCAGGGCCAGCTGGCCACGGGCGGCGGGGGGCCCCGCTTCCAGTTCCAGGGGTATGGCCATGCGCCCCCTAGAGCGCCACATCATCACGCCCAGGTAACCGAGATAGGCGCCACCCAGCCATTTGAACAGCGCGAAGAGCTCGGGCTGACGCAGCATCAGCGCCGCCACGCCGGCACCGGCGGCGAAGGCCACCAGGCCAACGCCCACCAGCTCGCCGGCCATCATCCACAGGGTACGCCGCACGCCCTGGGTCATGCCCAGCACCATGGCCAGGGTCATGCACATGCCGGGGGTGAGCGAGACCAGCAGGAAAGTCGGCACGAACACCGACAGCAGCGAAAGGTTGATCATGCCTCACCCCAGCGGGGCATCAGGCGATGCGCGACCCCCAGCTGGTTGAGAATCCGCGCCACGATGAAGTCGACCAGGTCGTCGACCGACGCCGGCTGGTGATAGAACCCCGGCGCGGCGGGCAGGATCACCGCCCCCATGCGGGTCAGGGCGAGCATGTGCTCCAGGTGGATCGCCGAGAAGGGGGTCTCGCGGGGCACCAGGATCAGCGTGCGTCGCTCCTTGAGCGCCACGTCCGCGGCGCGCTCGATCAGGTTGTTGCTGGCCCCGGTGGCCACCGCCGAGAGGGTCCCGGTGCTGCAGGGGCAGATCACCATGGCCGAGGGTGCCCCGGACCCCGAGGCGACCGGCGCCATCCAGTCCTCGCGGCCGAAGCAGCGGATCTGGCCGGGCACCGCCCCGCTGCGCTCGGTGAGGACCTCGGCCAGTCGGGCGGGACGCGCCGGCAGTTCGCGGTCGGTCTCGGTGGCGATCACCAGGTGGGCGGCCTTGGAGATCATCACCCACACCTGATGGTCGGCCGCCACCAGCGCCTCGATCAGCCGCAGGCCGTACTGGGCCCCGGAAGCGCCGGTCAGGGCCACCGTGACCGGGTCACGCAGTTCCGTCGGCATGGGCCACCTCCAGCGCCGCCAGCAGCTTCTCGTGGATACCGCCGAAGCCACCGTTGGACATCACCACGATGCGGTCCAGCGGTCGTGCTTCGGCGACCAGGGCCGCCACCAGGGCATCGAGGTCGTCGAGCAGCCGGGCCGGTACCGGGCTCGCCTCGAGCACCGGCGACAGCGACCAGTCGAGCCCCGGCGGCTCGAACCAGAAGGCGGCATCGGCGGCGGCGACGCTTGCCGCCAGCCGGTCGCGTAGGGAGCCCAGCCGCATGGTGTTGGAGCGCGGCTCGATGACCGCCAGCAGGCGCCCACGCGACGTCGCGGCCCGCAGCCCCTCCAGGGTGGCGGCGATCGCCGTGGGATGGTGGGCGAAGTCGTCGATCACCTGAATATTGGCCACCTCCCCACGCAGTTCCTGGCGACGCCGCGGCGTCGCGAAGCGCGACAGCGCCGCTGCGCCGCGCGGCAGATCGACCCCGCAGGCACTCGCTACCGCCAGGGCGGCCAGGGCGTTGCGGGCGTTGTGGGCACCGGTCAGTGCCCAGTCGACCACCGCGTCCTCATTCACCTCGGCGCCGCCATCGTGGCGCTCATGGATCACCCGGAAGCGCGAGGCATCCTCCCGCTCGAGCTCCAGCCGCCAGGGGCTTGTGGCCTGGGTGCCGAAGCGCTCCACCGGGGTCCAGGCCCCCATCTCGAGTACCCGGTCCAGGGCCGGCTCACCATCGGCCACCAGCAGGCGGCCCCGTCCGGGGACGGTACGCACCAGGTGGTGAAACTGTCGCTCGATGGCGCCCAGGTCCTCGAAGATGTCGGCGTGATCGAACTCCAGGTTGCCCAGGATGGCGATCTCGGGGCGGTAGTGGACGAACTTGGAGCGCTTGTCGAAGAAGGCCGTGTCGTACTCGTCGGCCTCCACCACGAAGGGGGCATCCTGGGCGCCGAGCCGGGCCGACACGCCGAAGTTGCGCGGCACCCCACCGATCAGGAAGCCCGGCGCCTGGCCGCCGGACTCCAGCAGCCAGGCCAGCAGGCTCGCCGTGGTGGTCTTGCCGTGGGTGCCAGCCACGGCGATCACCCGACGCCCCGGCAGCACCTGCTCGGCGAGCCACTCGGGGCCTGAGACGTAGGCCAGCCCCAGGTCCAGGACCGCTTCGACCTCGGGATTGCCGCGCGAGAGGGCATTGCCGATCACCACCCGGTCCGGTCGCGGCCAGAGGTTGTCCGCCGAGTACCCCTCGCACAGCGCGATGCCGGCCTCCTCGAGCTGGGTGCTCATCGGCGGATAGACGTTGGCGTCGGAGCCGCTGACGGTGAGGCCCAGTTCGCGGGCGAGCAGCGCCAGGCTGCCCATGAAGGTACCGCAGATTCCGAGGATATGAAGGTGCATGCGCTCTCCGGGAACTCATTGCGCCGCTGGCCGCGGCACGACCTGCGCGAGACTAGCATGGCCCCCTCGGCGCGCTCCAGCCGCCACCGTCGCCCGCGGGGCCCAAGGCGACTTGAGATCGGCGGGCACGCAGGTGCAGCCATTGCCACTTTCGGCTAGACTCACGGGCTTTCGGAACCCTTGACGTGACCAGGAACAGGTAAGCCCCATGGCCCAGCACAACGCCTTCTACGCCCAGTCCGGCGGCGTCACCGCCGTGATCAACGCCAGCGCCTGCGGCGTGATCGAAGCCTGCCGCCGCCACCCGGACCGGATCGGCAAGGTCTATGCCGGGCACAACGGCATCATCGGCGCCCTCACCGAGGACCTGATCGACGTCAGCCAGGAGACGGACGAGACCATCGCCGCCCTGCGCCACACCCCGGGGGGCGCCTTCGGCTCCTGCCGCTACAAGCTCAAGGACATCGAGTCCCACCGTGCCCAGTACGAACGGCTGATCGAGGTCTTCAAGGCCCACGACATCCGCTACTTCTTCTACAACGGCGGCGGCGACAGTGCCGACACCTGCCTCAAGGTCTCGCAACTCTCCGAGAAGCTGGGCTATCCGCTGACGGCCATCCATGTGCCCAAGACCGTGGACAACGACCTGCCGATCACCGACAACTCCCCGGGCTTCGGCAGCGTGGCCAAGTACATCGCCACTTCCACCCTCGAGGCCTCGCTGGACATCGCCTCGATGTGCGCCACCTCCACCAAGGTGTTCGTGCTCGAGGTGATGGGCCGCCACGCCGGGTGGATCGCCGCCGCCGGCGCCCTGGCCGGCCAGGGCGAGGGCGCCCCCCCTCACCTGGTGATCTTTCCCGAGGTGCACTTCAACCGCGCCAGGGTGATGGCCCGGGTGGAGGAATCGGTCAAGAAATACGGCTACTGCGTGATCGTGGTCTCCGAGGGCGCGCGCTACGAGGACGGCACCTTCCTCGCCGACTCCGGCAACACCGACGCCTTCGGCCACCGCCAGCTCGGCGGCGTGGCGCCGACCCTGGCCGGCATGGTCAAGCAGGACCTGGGCTACAAGTACCACTGGGCCGTGGCCGACTACCTCCAGCGGGCCGCTCGCCACCTGGCCTCGAAGACCGACGTCGAGCAGGCCTACGCGGTGGGCGAGAAGGCCGTGGAGCTGGCCATCGAGGGCAAGAACTCCATGATGCCTGCGATCAAGCGCGTCAGCGAGACCCCCTACGAGTGGCGCATCGAGGCGGCTCCGCTGGCCGAGGTCGCCAACCGCGAGAAGTTCATGCCGCGCGAGTTCATCCGCGAGGATGGCTTCGGTATCACCGAGGCCTGCCGCCAGTACCTGTCGCCGCTGATACAGGGCGAGGACTTCCCGCCCTTCGAGAACGGCCTTCCGAAGGTGGCGCACCTCAAGCTGGCCCGGGTCGAGCGCAAGCTGCCGGAATTCAAGATCTAGCCGCCGAGCGCCGAGCGCCGAGCGCCGAGCGCCGAGCGCCGAGCAGGATGGTGCTCGCGCACCACCAGGGCAACAAAGGAAACCCTCCAGCAAGCGACTCTGCTGGAGGTTTTTCTTGGCTGCTTGGCGCTTTATCGCAACAACCAGGAGAGCACCAGCAGCAGCAGCAGGATGCCCGCCACGCCCTGCCAGAAGCGGGTCGGCTCCCGCTTGCGCGCGCCGCCCTCCCCCGCGTCCCGGGCCGGATCCCGCGGCGGACGCAGCGCTCGACGGAACTCCGACATGCGCCGGAAGCGCAGCGCACGCTGGGGGTCCAGGGCCCGGCGCAGGGCATCGTCCAGAGCCACCGGCACCTCCGGGTTGAGGGTGCGAGCACTGCGATAGGCCAGCTGCTCCAGGTCGGTATGGCTGCGCAGCCGGTTCGGCGCCAGCGTATAGGGCAGCTCACCGGTGAGCAGCCAGTAGATGGTCGAGGCCAGGGAGTACTGGTCGCTGCGACGGCCGACGTCATCCTCCAACGCATACTCCGGCGCGCTGTGCTCGGTCAGCCCGAGCTGGCGAACCAGTTCCCGTGAACGGCGGTGGCCGTCGACGTCACGCAGGTGGCAGGCACTGAAATCTGCCAGCACCACCTGGCCATGCACATCGATCAGTATATTGTCGGGATGGATTCGCTGGTGCAGCAGGTCGCGGTGGTGCAGTGCCTGCACCGCCTTGCCCAGCTGGTTGGCAATGTCGAGGCGCTGCTCCAGGCTGGCCTGGGGATGGCGCCGGGCCCACTCGGCCAGGGTCACGCCCTTGACGTGGGCCATCAGGTAGTAGAGGAAGCGCCGCGGCCGCGAGGACTCCATGATGCGCACCACGAAGGGCGACTTGACGCGCTCCACCACCCACTGCTGCAGCAGGAAGTGCTCCAGGTAGGCATTGCGACTGGAGAGCTCGGGACTCGGCGCCTTCATCACCATCTCGCGGCCGCTGTGCAGGTCGCGCACGTGATAGACCCGCGACTGGGCCGTGCGCGAAAGCACCGACAGCACCTCGAGGCCGTCCAGGCGATCGCCTGGCGAGAGCTCCGGGGGAATCGGCAGGTCGCCATAGACGCGACCGGGCTGGTCTTCCGTTCCCTCGTCGGGCAGGCCATCGATGCGTACCAGCTGGAAGCAGAACTGGTCGCCGCCGTAGCCCCGCTCCTGCGCCCGCTCACGGGCCGCCGCGCCCAGGCGCTCACAGGCGGCATCCAGGTCGCTGGCATCTTCGCGAATCAGCCGCACGTAATCCGAGGGCATCAGGGTGCCCTGTACCGCCTGGGTGGTGAACAGGAAGATGTCTCCCTGCTTGAGCGGCATGCTGACATAATCGATCTCCAGGCCACTGTCCATGCCCATGGCACGGGAGGGGTAGCGGTAGCCGCCCAGGTCGGTGACATGGTCCCGGGAAAGCTGCTCGAACTCGGCGCCGCGCAGGCGGAACACCAGGGTATCCCCCATATGGAAGAGGTGCGCCTCACGCCCCCGGTAGACCATGGCGGAGAGCGAGGAGACATAGCTGCCGTCCGCCATCTGGCGGTTCTGGCTGAAACACCAGGCGTTCAGCGCCCGCAACACACGGGTCGCCGAGGTCTTGACGTCCCAGTGGTCGGGGGTGGAGAAGTAGTCGGTCAGAAACCCCTTCACGCTGAGATCCCCCGCCTGCTTGGCCAGGTTGTTGCGCAGGGTGGAGTCACTGATCAGGGCGCAGGCGCCCTTCGCCGCGAGCAGGGGAGGCTCGGGGAAACGCACCGACATCGAGCTGCGATGCCGTCGCCGTTCAGGCGCCACGAAGGCCTGTCCATAACTCAGTGACAGTTGCACGGGTGTCAAGGCAGTCTCCTCGCAGTCGGCGCGATGCGCCGGCCGGTGGCCGGCGCCTTCCATCGGAGACCCATGATACACCCTGTCCCACCGGCGGGCCCATCGACCAAAGGCAAGGCCTGCCACCTAAGGCCCATTGGTAATCCCTGCCGCGGCTTCGTATAATTCGGCGGATTTTGCGCCTGCCCGATTTCGCCAAGCCTTATTTTTGCCAACCCAAGGAAGCGACGATGAACTTAGACAACATCCCCGCCGGCAAGGACCTCCCCAACGACGTCTACGTGGCGATCGAGATCCCGGCCAACCACGCGCCGATCAAGTACGAGATCGACAAGGACATGGGCGCCCTGCTGGTCGACCGCTTCATGGCCACCCCGATGTTCTATCCGGCCAACTACGGCTTCATCCCGCACACCCTGGCCGACGATGGTGATGCCCTGGACGCCCTGGTGGTGACGCCCTACCCGGTCCAGCCCGGCGCCGTGATCCGCGCCCGCCCGGTGGGCATCCTCAACATGACCGACGAGGCCGGCGAGGATGCCAAGCTGGTGTGTGTCCCGCACCCCAAGCTCTCGAGCCTCTATGACGACGTCCAGGAGGTCACCGACCTGCCCGAGTTGCTGCGCCAGCAGATCGCCCACTTCTTCGAGAACTACAAGGACCTCGAGAAGGGCAAGTGGGTCAAGGTGGAGTCCTGGGAAGGCTCCGAGGCGGCCTGCAAGGCGATCGAGAAGGCCGTGGCGGCCCACGATAAGGCCTGACCCTCGGATACAGCGGTCATAGACAGCACCACCTGATACGACAACGGGCTGCCCTTGGGGCGGCCCGTTGTCGTTGCATGAGCGTCACGGTCGTCAGTTCGCCGGCTGCCCATCCTCAGCCGTGACATCTTCGTCGGCCGAAGCGTCGGCGCTGCCTTCCTTTGCGGCGTCGGAGGGCATCTGCTCACCATCTGTTGCGGTGGCATCGCCGGAAGAAGCATCGTCGCTGCCGTCCTCTGCCGCCTCGGCGGGCATCTGATCACCCTCGGTCGCGGTGGCATCGTCAGATGAGGCCTCGTCGCTGCCCTCCTCTGCGGCCTCGGCGGGCGTCTGCTCGCCACCGGGAGACGTCATTTCGCCCTCGCCGGAATCGCCGGCCTGTTCATCAACGGCCTGCGCTTCGGTGCCGTCATCGTTGTCCGGCGCAGCCATGGCCTCCTCGCCTTCGTCGGTGGCAGCCTCTTCGACGGGTTCCTCTTCGCTGGAGGCAGGCATTTCGCCCTCGCCTTCATCGGCAGGCGCTTCTTCGGCGGCATCCTCGCTGCGTTCCACCTCCACCACCGGTGGCTCGCTGGCAGTGGGGGCGGGCGTGGGCGTCACCTCGGCCAGGCCCTCGGTGACCTCGCGCGCCAGGTCCCTCGCACGCACCATGTGGTTGGCCAGCACCAGCGAATGGTTGGCGAAGATGCCGAAGCCCGAGCCATTCAGCACCACCGGGCTCCACAGCCGACGCTGGCTGCGTTCGAGTTCGGCCACCAGCAGCTCCCAGTGCTCGGTGACCCCGGCCGAGGCCAGCACATCGGCCTGGTCACGCCGCACCGCCTCGAGCAGGTGCATCAGGGCCCAGGCCTGGCCGCGCGCCTCGAAGAAGACGTTGTCGACGCGATACCAGGGCGTTCGTGCCGGCAGGGCGTCGGCGTCGATGTCCAGGTCGCGCAGCTCGTCGCGGCTGCCGATGCTCGCCGAGAGTCGCAGACCCAGGTCGTCCAGCGTCCCGGTGATCGCCTCGAGCCAGGCCGCGAGGCCCTGGCCCTGATCACCGAAGGCGGCCCCGCCGCCCTCTCCGAGCGAATCGAGGTAGCCGTCCAGTTCCTCAAGGGCCTGCTCCAGTCGCTTCTCGGTGGAAGGATAGAGCCAGTCGCGGCTGTCACCCATCAGGCGCTCCTGCACGCCCTCCAGTACCGGGGCCGACGACTGCTCCATGGCCGGCAGCGACCTCGAGAGCCGACGGGCCTGGCTGAGCACGCCCAGTTCCCAGGCCGGCATGTTATCGAGCCACAGCCCGGGCGGGGCGATATCGTTGCGCAGGTACCCGCCCGGCTTCTCGAGCAGGGTCTCGATCAGGGTCATCAGGCCGGCGGTGGTCACGGCGCCGCGGGCCGCGGGGCTGCCCGACCCCTCGCCACGCTGCTCGGCGACGGCCTGTTCCACGTCGAAGCTTTCCGGCGTGCGGCTCCACCAGATCCCCAGCCCCAGGCACACCACCAGGTAGATCACCAGCAGTGCCAGCAACGGCTTCCAGATCCAGCCATACTCCGGGCGCTCGAGCACCTCGGTCCGACTGCGGCGCCTGGCGCCACCCTTTTCCGTCAACGCCATGGTCAGGTTCCCTTGATGATGAAAGCTTCCGGCGACGCGACAATTCGGCGCAGCCTTGCGGGCGGGAGGCCATCAACAGCTCCCCTACTACTGCGATATCCTAGCAGGACCTTGGCCTCGCCGCCGATGGACGGAACCCGGCTTCGAGAAACGGGGTCCAATTCGCGCCGTGCCACCAACCAAGTTCACCGCAATCAAGGAAGTGCTGTGCCGATCGTCTTGCGACTCGCCCTGCTGATCACGCTGCTGTTGCCCCTGGGGGCCCAGGCCCAGTGGTTCTCCCAAGATGATGACGAGACCTTCCTGCCGGTGCTGGAGGCCTTCCAGCCCAGCGCCTGGCACGATGGCCAGACCCTCCATGTAGGCTTCGAGAACGCCGAAGGCTACTACCTCTATCGCCACCAGTTTGCCGTCGAGACCGACGTGGAGGGACTCGAACTGGGCGACCCCGAGCTCCCCCCGGGGCTGGCCAAGAGCGACGAATTCCTGGGCGACGTCAATGTCTTCTATGACAGCGTGGTCTTCGAGGTGCCCGTCGAGCCGGGCCACCAGGGCCCGCTGGACATCACCCTGACCTTCCAGGGCTGTGCCGATGCCGGCCTCTGCTACCCACCGGAACGGGTGGAGCTGACCGCTCCCGAGGGCGAGGCACCGGCCACCTTCGCCGGCTGGACGCCATCCGATGACGCAGGCGCTTCCGGCAGCGATGCGCCCGGTGATACGGCGCCTGCCGCGAGCGAGGCGGCCAACCGTGACGTCGCCGAGACCGGCGGCGGGGTCTCAGGCGCTGCCCCCCAGAGCGAGGATGGCCGCTTTCGCACCCTGATGGCCGAAGCCAGCCTGCCGCTGGTCCTCGGGCTCTTCTTCCTTGCCGGCCTGGGGCTGACCTTTACGCCCTGCGTGCTGCCCATGGTGCCGATCCTCTCCTCGATCATCGTCGGCCAGCACCCGACCCGCCCCCGGGCCTTCGCCCTCTCGGCCAGCTACGTGGCCGGGATGGCGCTGACCTACGCCGCCGTGGGGGTACTGATGGGACTGTTCGGGGCGGGCCTCAACCTCCAGGCCCGCCTGCAGTCGGCCCCGGTACTGATCACCTTCGCCGTTCTCTTCACCCTCTTCGCCCTGGCGATGTTCGGCGCCTTCGACCTGCGCTTCTCATCCAGGCTGGCCGGCCGCATCGACGGCTGGCAGGCCCGCGCCCAGCGCAGCGGCCCCGCCGGCCTGGCCCTGGCCGGGGCGCTGTCGGTGCTGGTGGTCTCGCCCTGCGTCTCGGCGCCGCTGGCCGGTGCCCTGGTATTCATCTCCACCACCGGCGATGCGCTGATGGGCGGGGCCGCGCTGTTCTCGCTGGCCCTGGGCATGGGCGTGCCGCTGCTGCTGGTGGGCACCTTCGGCACCACCCTGCTGCCCCGCTCCGGCGCCTGGATGAACGGCGTCAAGGCCGCCTTCGGCATCCTGCTGCTGGGGGTCGCCATCTGGCTGGTGGAGCGCCTGCTGCCGGGCAGCATCGCCCTGCTGCTGTGGGCCGGCCTGGCCATCGGCAGTGCCCTGGCCATGGGGGCGCTGACCGTCAACCAGGCCCAGGGCTGGCCGCGGGTCCGGCAGGCGGCGGGGCTGATGCTGCTGGTCTGGGGCATCGCCCTGGTGATTGGCGCCTCCCGCGGCGGGGAGGATCCGCTGCGGCCCCTGGCACCCGCCAACCCGGTGGCCGGCACCGCGACCGGAGAAGCGGCCACCATCGCCCGGGAGATCACCACCGTGGAGGACCTCGACGCCCTGCAGGCCTCGCTGGCCGAGAGCGACCAACCGGCCTTCGTCAACTTCACGGCCGACTGGTGCATCTCCTGCAAGGTGATGGAACGCGACGTCTACCCGGCACCCGAAGTGGCTGGCCACCTGGCCAACTTCCGGCGCATCAACGTCGACGTCACCGACAGCGGCGCCATCAGCCGCGAGGTGCTGGACCACTTCCAGCTGTTCGGCCCGCCCAGCCTGCTGTTCTTCGACGGCGACAAGGAACTGCGCGATGCCCGCATGCAGGGCGAGGTGAATGCCCCACAGCTGGCCAGCCACCTGGAGGGTGTGCTGGACTGGCTGGAGGGCCGGCAAGGCTGACCCCCGCGCCACGCCGGGAGCCGGCCTCGAACAGTGTTCCTGCTCGGCTGGACATCCTTGCCGATTTTCGGCAGACTCCGGCGTCATTGCTCTTTCATGGTCAATAGATGCCTCAAGACACGCCATCTTGCCGCGATCTATTGCAAGTTGGCCGGGGTTGACAGCGCCCCGGATCACCCCCCAACCCCACCGGTCGAGACAACGTCATGGATATCCGCAAGGTCAAGAAGCTGATCGAACTGCTCGAAGAGTCCAACATCAGCGAGATCGAGATCCAGGAAGGGGAAGAGTCGGTTCGCATCAGCCGCCACCCCAATGGCACGAACTGGCAGACGCCCATGCCCCAGCCCTATGAGCCACCGGCAGCGTCTGCCCACCAGGCGCCAGCCCCGGCTGCCGAGCCCGCCGCCGATGCCGCGCCGGCCTATCAGGGGCATACCGTCAACTCGCCGATGGTCGGCACCTTCTACCGTTCGCCGGCACCCGGCTCCAAGGCCTTCGTCGAGGTCGGCTCGAGCGTCAAGAAGGGCGAGACCATCTGCATCGTCGAAGCGATGAAGATGATGAATCAGATCGAGGCAGACCGGGACGGCGTGATCGAGGCCTTCCTGATCGATGACGGCGAACCGGTCGAGTTCGACCAGCCGATGCTCGTCATCGCCTGACGCGCTACCTGGCCTCATCATTCACCAACTGGCGGATTCCTCATGCTGGACAAGGTCCTCATCGCCAATCGCGGCGAGATTGCCCTGCGCATCCTGCGCGCCTGCAAGGAGCTGGGCATCAAGACAGTGGCGGTCCACTCGACGGCCGATCGCGAGCTGATGCACGTGCGCCTGGCTGACGAGGCCGTGTGCATCGGGCCGGCCTCCTCGGCGAACTCCTATCTGAACATCCCGTCGCTGATCAGCGCCGCGGAAGTCACCGACTCCAGTGCCATCCACCCCGGCTACGGCTTCCTCTCCGAGAATGCCAACTTCGCCGAGCAGGTCGAGCGCTCCGGCTTCATCTTCATCGGTCCCCGGGCAGAGACCATCCGCCTGATGGGCGACAAGGTCAGTGCCATCGAGTCGATGAAGAAGGCCGGCGTGCCGACGGTGCCCGGCTCCGACGGCCCCCTGGGGGAGGACGAGGGGGAGACCCTCGCCGTGGCCCGGCGCATCGGCTACCCGGTGATCATCAAGGCCGCCGCCGGGGGCGGCGGGCGCGGCATGCGCGTGGTGCATACCGAGGCACACCTGCTCTCGGCGGTCAACGTCACCCGCACAGAGGCCTACTCATCCTTCGGCGACGGCACCGTCTACATGGAGAAGTTCCTCGAGAACCCGCGCCACGTGGAGGTGCAGGTACTGGCCGACGGCCAGGGCAACGCCATCCACCTCTTCGATCGCGACTGCTCGCTGCAGCGTCGCCACCAGAAGGTGATCGAGGAGGCCCCCGCGCCGGGCATCGACGAGACCGCCCGCGCCGAGGTCCTCGAGGCGTGCCGGGAGGCGTGCATCACCATCGGCTACCGGGGCGCCGGCACCTTCGAGTTCCTATACGAGGACGGTCAGTTCTTCTTCATCGAGATGAACACCCGGGTCCAGGTGGAGCATCCGGTCACCGAGATGGTCACCGGCGTGGACATCGTCCGCGAGCAGCTGCGCATCGCCTCGGGTCTGCCGCTGTCGGTCCGCCAGGAGGACGTCAAGCTCGCCGGCCACGCCTTCGAGTGCCGAATCAACGCCGAAGATGCCAGGACCTTCATGCCTTCCCCGGGCAAGGTGACCCTCTACCACCCGCCCGGCGGGCTCGGCGTGCGCATGGACTCCCATGTCTACACGGGCTACACCGTGCCGCCCCACTACGACTCCTTGATCGGCAAGCTGATCACCTGGGGCGTTGACCGGGAGACGGCACTGATCCGCATGCGCAACGCCCTGGACGAGCTGCTGGTGGAGGGCATCAAGACCAACACCGACCTGCACAAGGACCTGGTGCGTGACGGCTACTTCCAGCAGGGGGGCGTCAATATCCACTACCTGGAGAAGAAGCTGGACCTCTGAGCCCGGCGTCTTTCCTGCCAGCGGGGCGGCCACGGCCGCCCCGCTTGCGTTACCCCTGCCGCTCCAAGCCTCGACCGGAGATCCCCCATGCCCTGGATGCAACTCAAGGCCCGCATCGCCCCTGAGCACGCCGAGCTCCTCGAGGAACTGCTGCTCGCCGAGGGCGCTACCGCCATCACCCTGCAGGACGCCTTCGATGACCCGGTCTTCGAGCCGGAGCGGGGCACTACCCCGCTGTGGGACGAGACGGTGCTCACCGGCCTCTACGACGACCTCGAGGGCATCGAGACGATGCTCGACCGGGTGCGCCAGGCCTGGGCCGCCGAGTTCCCCGAGGAACCCTGCCCCGAGGTGGAGGTCGAGCTGCTGGCCGACCGCGACTGGGAGCGCGAGTGGATGGCAGACTTCCACCCCCTGCGGATGGGTGAACGGCTGTGGATCGTGCCAAGCTGGCACGCCCCGCCGGAGCCCGACGCCGTCAACCTGCTTCTCGACCCGGGACTGGCCTTCGGTACCGGCACCCACCCCACCACGGCGCTCTGTCTGGCCTGGCTCGATGGCCTGTCGGTGGCCGGCGAGCTGCAGGACCTGGAGGTGCTCGACGTGGGTTGCGGTTCGGGCATCCTGGCCATCGCCGCCCTCAAGCTCGGTGCCCGGCGGGCCACCGGTACCGACATCGACCCCCAGGCGCTGCAGGCCAGCCGCGATAACGCCGAGCGCAATGGCGTGGCCGAGGCCGACTTCCGGCTCTGCTATCCCGAGCAGCTCGAGGCGGGTGATTTCCCGCTGGTGGTCGCCAACATCCTCGCCGGCCCCCTGGTGGAGCTGGCCGACGAGATCGCCGGCCGCGTGGCACCGGGAGGCCGGCTGGCCCTCTCGGGCATCCTCGAGGGTCAGGCCGAGGAGGTGCTCGAGGCCTACCGTGGACAGGGCCTGGTCATGGAGGAACCGGAGATCCGCGAGGGCTGGGTGCGACTCTCCGGGCGGCGCCCCCTGGCCGGCATTCGCCTTGAGTAGCGGTTCACCAACGCCGGTCGGGGGCGTATGATATGCAGCCCCTGACGCCAGTGACGCCGACCATGTCCGATTCTCGCCCCCTGCCCCTCATCGGCCGCCACCAACTGCCCAACCGGGTGATCCTGGCGCCCATGGCCGGGGTCACCGACCGACCGTTCCGGACGCTCTGTCGCCGCCTCGGGGCCGGCCTGGTGGTGGGCGAGATGGTCACCTCGGACCCCAGCCTGTGGCATACCCGCAAGTCCCGGCTGCGCATGGACCACCGCGGCGAGCCGGGCCCGCGCAGCGTGCAGATCGCCGGCGGTGACGCGGAGATGCTCGCCGAGGCGGCGCGTCTCAATGCCGAGATGGGCGCCGAGATCATCGACATCAACATGGGCTGTCCGGCCAAGAAGGTCTGCAACAAGGCGGCCGGTTCCGCCCTGCTGCGCGACGAAGCCCTGGTGGCCGAGATTCTCGACGCGGTGGTCGCCGCGGTGGACGTGCCGGTGACCCTGAAGATCCGTACCGGCTGGTGCGCCGAGAGCAACAACGGCGCGCGGGTCGCGCGCATCGCCGAGGAGGCCGGCATCCGGGCCCTGGCCGTGCATGGCCGCCATCGCCAGCAGCGCTACGGCGGCGAGGCGGAGTACGACACCATCGCCGCCATCAAGGCCGCCGTGGGCATCCCGGTGTTCGCCAACGGCGATATCGATTCTCCCGCCAAGGCACGCCGGATCCTCGACTATACTGGGGCGGATGCGGTGATGGTCGGCCGCGCTGCCCAGGGCAATCCCTGGATCTTCCGCGAGATCGACCACTACCTGCGCCATGGCCAGCGACTTGCCCCGCCGGGGGATGAGGAGCGTGCCGAGGTCCTTCGCCACCACCTCGCAGCCCTGCATGACTTCTACGGCGAGCATCTGGGTGTGCGCATTTCGCGCAAGCATCTCGGCTGGTACCTGGCCGGAGATGAACGTTTCGACGACGCCGGGCGGCGTGCCCTGCGGGCCACCTTCAACAGCCTGGAGAGTTGCCAGGCCCAGCGCCGCTTCATCGATGAACTCTTTCGTCACGCCCCCGCCGCGACGCCGCGCCGCGTTGCCCGGGCCGTGGCACCGGATGGAATCTGTGCCGCATGACCAGCAGCCAATCCCTTGACCAGAATGCCGCGCTGCCCGAGCTGGATGCCCGGGCCACCCGTGATCTCGCCGTGCTGAGCGAAGACGTCCGTCCGGGACCACAGGACGACCGCCCTCTGCGCGAGGCCGTGGAAGCCTCGCTGACCCGCTACTTCGATCACCTGGACGGCAGCAGCGTCACCGATCTCTACGCCATGGTAATGGCCGAGGTCGAGGCCCCGCTGCTCGCCTCGGTCCTCGAGCATACCCAGGGCAACCAGACCCGGGCCGCCGAGATGCTCGGCCTGAACCGCGGGACCCTGCGCAAGAAGCTCAAGCACTATGGCCTGATCTGACCGCTCCCACGAGGGAGTCCGTGGCACTCCCTTCGCTTTCCCGCCTCCCCCTTCACCACCATCGACAGAGAAGAGTGACCCCCATGGCCCAAGCCTCCTCCGCCGCGGTTCGCCGCGCCCTGATCAGCGTCTCCGACAAGACCGGCATCGTCGACTTCGCCCGCGGCCTCGTCGAACAGGGCGTCGCGCTGCTCTCCACCGGCGGCACCTTCCGCCTGCTCCAGGAGAACGGCATCGACGTGACCGAGGTCTCCGAGCACACCGGATTCCCCGAGATCATGGACGGCCGGGTCAAGACACTGCATCCGAAGATCCACGGCGGC
Source organism: Halomonas rhizosphaerae (assembly GCF_030010555.1). Lineage (GTDB taxonomy): Bacteria > Pseudomonadota > Gammaproteobacteria > Pseudomonadales > Halomonadaceae > Halomonas > Halomonas rhizosphaerae. The sequence goes on along the minus strand of NZ_JASCQP010000035.1, from coordinate 31,477 downwards.
ATCCTTGGCCGCCGTGGCCAGGACGATGCCGTGATGGCGGAGCACGGCATCGTCCCCATCGACATGGTGGTGGTCAACCTCTACCCCTTCTCGGCCACCGTGGCACGGCCGGACTGCGCCCTCGAGGACGCCATCGAGAACATCGACATCGGTGGGCCGACCATGGTGCGTGCCTGTGCCAAGAACCATGCCCACACCACCATCGTAGTGGACGCCGGTGACTACCCCCGGGTGCTGAGCGAAATCGCCGCCGGGGACGGCGCCGTGAGTGATGCCACCCGCTTCGACCTGGCGGTCAAGGCCTTCGAGCATACCGCCGGCTACGACGCCGCCATCGCCGATTACCTGGGCCAGCGGGTACCCGGCGGCGAGGACGGCTTCCCGCGCACCTACAACCTGCAGTTCGAGAAGAAGCAGGCCATGCGCTACGGGGAGAACCCCCACCAGAATGCCGCCTTCTACGTGGAAGCCGACGCCAGCGAGGCCAGCGTGGCCACGGCCACCCAGCTGCAGGGCAAGGCGCTCTCCTTCAACAACGTCGCCGACACCGATGCCGCCTTCGAGTGCGTCAAGGCCTTCACCGACACCGCCTGCGTGATCGTCAAGCACGCCAACCCGTGCGGCGTGGCGGTGGGCGCAAGCCCGCGAGAGGCCTACGAGAAGGCCTTCGCCACTGACCCGACCAGCGCCTTCGGCGGCATCATCGCCTTCAACGTGCCGCTGGACGCCGAGACCGCCCGCGCCATCGTCGACCGCCAGTTCGTCGAGGTGATCATCGCCCCGGGGGTCGAGGGGGAGGCGCTCGCCATCGTCACCGAGAAGAAGAACGTCCGCCTGCTCGATGTCGGCGCGAAGTGGCCCGGCGAGCGCGAACATGCCCACGACTTCAAGCGCGTCACCGGCGGCCTGCTGGTGCAGGACCGCGACCTGGGCATGGTCGGCCGCGACGAGCTGACCGTGGTCACCGAGCGGGTGCCCAGCGAACAGGAGATGCGCGACCTGGCCTTCGCCTGGAAGGTGGCCAAGTACGTCAAGTCCAACGCCATCGTCTACGCCAAGGATGGCCAGACCATCGGCGTGGGCGCCGGCCAGATGAGCCGGGTCTACTCGGCGAAGATCGCCGGCATCAAGGCCGCCGACGAGGGCCTCTCGGTCCCCGGCTCGGTGATGGCCAGTGACGCCTTCTTCCCCTTCCGCGACGGCATCGATGCCGCGGCCGCCGCCGGCATCGCCGCGGTGATCCAGCCCGGGGGCTCCATGCGCGACCAGGAAGTGATCGACGCCGCCAACGAGGCCGGCATCGCCATGGTCTTCACCGGCATGCGCCACTTCAGGCACTGACGCCTGCGCCACGCGGCCAAGCGGCCAAGCGGCCAAGCGGCCAAGCGGCCAAGCGGCCAAGCGGCCAAGCGGCCAAGCGGCCAAGCGGCCAAGCGGCCAGGATGAGTACCTCCCGACCAAAAGCAAGCCCCGAAGGTCTCGACCTTCGGGGCTTGCTTGTAGCTCGGCGCTTGGCGCTATCAGCTTGGCGCTATCAGCCCAGATCGATGCAGAGGTACTTGGTCTCCAGGAACTCCTCCAGGCCCTGGTGGCCGCCCTCGCGCCCCAGGCCCGAGGCCTTGACCCCGCCGAAGGGGGCGGCGGCGTTGGAGATCAGGCCGGTGTTGATGCCCACCATGCCGTACTCCAGGGCGTCGGCGACGCGCCAGACACGCCCCAGGTCCCGGGAGTAGAAGTAGGACGCCAGCCCGTACTCGGTGTCGTTGGCCATGTTGACGGCGTCTTCCTCGTCATCGAAGGGGAAGACCGCCGCCAGCGGGCCGAAGGTTTCCTCGTGGGCCACCTTCATGCTGGTGTTGGCGAAGCTGATCAGGGTCGGCGTGAAGAAGTTGCCGCCCAGCGGGTGCGGATGGCCACCCAGCAAGAGCTCGGCGCCCTGGTCCACGGCGTCATGGACATGCTCGCTGACCTTGGCCACCGCCTTGTCGTCGATCAGCGGGCCGATGTTGATCCCCTCCTGGGTGCCGTCACCGACCTTGAGCTCGCTGTTCATGGCGACCGCCAGCTTCTCGCAGAAGGCGTTGACCACGCTGGACTGGACCAGGAAGCGGTTGGTGCAGACGCAGGTCTGGCCGGCGTTGCGGAACTTGGCGGCCATGGCCCCCTCCACCGCGGCGTCCAGGTCGGCATCCTCGAAGACGATGAAGGGGGCGTTGCCGCCCAGTTCTAGGGAGATCTTCTGGATGTGCTGGGAGGCCTGGGCCATCAGCTGGCGACCCACCTCGGTGGAGCCGGTGAAGGTGATCTTGCGCACCAGCGGCGACTCGGTCATCGCCGCGGCGATCTCGGAGGCGCGGCCCGGCACCACGTTGAACACCCCGCGCGGTACCCCGGCCCGCTCGGCCAGCTTGGCCAGGGCAGTGGCGGAGAACGGCGTCTGGCTGGCCGGCTTGACCACGATGGTGCAGCCGGCGGCCAGGGCGGCACCCGCCTTGCGGGTGATCATCGCCGCGGGAAAGTTCCAGGGGGTGATGGCACCCACCACGCCGACGGGCTGCTTGGTGACCACGATGCGCTGGTTGGGTTTGGCGGCGGGTACGGTCTCGCCGTAGATGCGCCGCGCCTCCTCGGCGAACCAGCGCAGGAAGCTCGCCGCATAGGCGATCTCGCCGGCGGCTTCCTTGAGCGGCTTGCCCTGCTCGAAGGTCATGATCATGGCCAGGTCGTCCTGGTGCTCGAGCATCAGGTCGTGCCACTTCATCAGGATGTCGGCGCGCTCCTGGGCGGTCATCGCACGCCACGCCGGCAGGGCGGCATCGGCCGCGGCGATGGCCCGCTCGGTCTCCGCCCGCCCCAGGCGCGGCACATCCCCCATGGCCTCGCCGGTGGCCGGATTGAGGACGTTGATCTGCTCGCCGCTGTCGGCGGCGACCCAGCTGCCGTCGATGTAGGCGAAGGGACAGTAGAGCTGCGTTTCCGTGAGGGCTTGCATGATCGTCTCCTGCCGCGAAGGCGGCCTCTTGTCGGTTTTCCCCATGCTAAGCGAAAGACCCCGGTGCACCAAGCACCGGGGTCCTTTAATCACCGTCTCGGGTCACCCTCAGCGTGGCCGGCGCGGCTCCCGCGAGTCGGAGAGCGTGATGGAGACGGAGTCGGCGAAGCGCAGCGCATGGGGCTTGTCGATCTCCACCTGAGCGGTCAGCACCTGGTCATGACTCATGATCAGGTCCAGCACCTCGCGGGTCATGCGCTCGAGCAGCAGGAAGCGATGGTCCTCCACCAGGGCGATCACTGCCTTGGTGATGGTGCGGTAGTTCAGCGCCTGCTCGATATGGTTGAACTCGACCGCCCTGTCGGCGCGATAGCGGATCACGGCATTGATCACCACGTCCTGGCGGTTCTTGATCTCGTCGTCCTTGATGCCGATATGGGTGCGCAGCCGCAGGTTCTTGATGCGGATCGTGGCGAGATCATGGTCGAAGTGCTGGTCGTCCAGGGCATGCATCGTCATGGCAGGGCTCCTTGCGGGGGGATCAGCGGCCGTTGACCAGGGTGAGGAACTCCTGGCGCGTGCTCTGCTTCTCGCGGAAGGAGCCGAGCATCACCGATGAGGTCATGCTGGAGTTCTGCTTCTCCACCCCGCGCATCATCATGCACAGGTGGCGCGCCTCGATCACCACCGCCACCCCGCGGGCCTCGGTGACCTGCAGCACCGCCTCGGCGATCTGGCGGGTCAGGTTCTCCTGGATCTGCATGCGCCGAGCGTACATGTCGACGATTCGCGCGAACTTGGAAAGCCCCAGCACCTTGCCGCTGGGCAGGTAGGCGATATGGCACTTGCCGATGAACGGCAGCAGGTGATGCTCGCACATGGAGTAGAGCTCGATATCCTTGACCAGCACCATCTCGTCGGTCTCGGACTCGAACACCGCGCCGTTGACGATCTCTTCCAGCGACTGGGTATAGCCGCGGTTGAGGAACTGCATCGCCTTGGCGGCCCGCTTCGGCGTGTCGCGAAGTCCCTCACGGTCGGGGTCCTCCCCCAGCTCGTGGATGATCCGGCGATAGTGGTTGGCGAGTTCTTCGGTCATGGTCAGGCCCCGTGGCAATGTCGGTGTCCGATGTAACGTTGGTGGATGGCCTGGCCATCACATCATATACAGAAAATATACAAGATTTTAGACTTGTACAATAAAAGAGTCTCGGGACTCGCTATTCTAGCGCATGACGCCCGGCAACGCAGGCGCGGTCGCCGCCAAGAGTGACATCGTGTCGCGTCTTCGCCGTGCGCGGCCGGCTGCCGGTCCGCCCGCCCTGTGGTAGAGTAATGGCTGCTTCATGCTGTGCCCAAGTCACCCTCGAGAGCCCGACATGATCAAGACCCATGCCACTGTGCTGATGGCCGCCATGCTGGCGATGCCGACCCTGGCCATGAGCGATACCCTCGAACTGCCGGCCGATGCGACCGTCGACGTTCAGGTCATCGACGTGCTGACGCTGTCCGAGCAGGCACCGGAACGCAACGATCTGATCATCCATCCGGTGGCCGATGGCGACGCCTCGCATGCCCTGCCGGAATACTGCGTGCTGATCGGCGACGCCAGCCTCGAGGGCGAGCGCATCCGCCTGACCACCCAGTCGCTGACCTGCATCGAGACCGATGGCAGCGAGAGCGAGATCTACAGCGGCGAGGTATCCGCCGCCGCCTACGACAGCGACGGCGACTTCGGACTCGCCGCCTGCCAGGACGGCAACTGCCGCCTGACCCCGGAGCAGACCTTCCAGCTGCGCCTGGCCAGCGACCTGGCCATCGAGCAGCAGGACAACCCCGCCGCCAAAATCAACGAGCAGCGCCGCCAGGCCGAGGGCGAGGGAGTCGCCAACCCGATTCCCGCCCAGGCACCGGATCCCGACGGCGACTGAACGTCACCCCGGTCACGACGAGACGCACCCCGAGGGGTGCGTCTTTCATGGTGGCGGACAAGCCTCCGTCCCCGATCAGGCCAGCCAGCGGGGCCTTGCCTCCAGCGCCTGGCGTTGCTGCTCCAGCATGCGCAGGTGGCCGTCCCAGTAGCCGGCATCGGCCAGCCAGGGGAACGCCGTCGGGAAGGCCGGATCCTCCCAGCGATCCACCAGCCAGGCGCTGTGGCGCAGCAGGCGCAGGGTGCGCAGCGGCTCCACCAGCACGAGCTCGCGGCGGTCGAAGTCACGGTGCTGCTCGTAGCCCTCGGCCACCTCGGAGAGCTGCATCTGGCGCTCCCCCTCCTCTTGCGCGGTGAACAGCATCCACAGGTCCTGGATGGCCGGCGCCATCAGGCAATCGTCGAAGTCGACCAGCGCAAACTGCTCGTCACGCCCGAGGATGTTGCCGATATGGCAATCGCCCTGCACCCGGATCGCCTGTTCCGCGCTCCAGGCATGGGGCGCCAGGCTGCGATGCAGTGTCGCGGTGATGCGCTCGTAGGCCTGACGCTGGCGTCGATCCAGCCAGCGGCTGGCCAGCACCTTGTCGCGGGCCTCGAGCACCATGCCATCCAGGTCCAGCACTCGACGGTGCACGAAACGCCCCCGCTCGCCCACCGCATGCACCGCGCCGATCAGCTCGCCCAGGGCGAACAGGTGGGCCGGATTCTCCAGCTCCGGCGCCTGCCCCGGGAGGTGGGGGAAGAGCGTGAAGCGAAAGCCCTGGGCAAGGTGCAGGCTCTCGCCCGCCGCGTCCCGCCAGGGAGCAGCCACGGCCACTCCGGCCACGGCGAGTTCGGCCAGGAAGTCGTGCTCCTCGCGGATCTGGGCGTCGGTCCAGCGCTCGGGGCGGTAGAACTTCACCACCCAGCGGCGGCGCTCCTCGTCGTGCACCAGGAAGACCCGGTTCTCGTAGCTGTTCAGCGTGAAGGGCTCGCCGGGCAGCCAGAAGCCGAGCGACTCCACCGCCGCGACCACCCGGGCGGGCGAGAGCTGCGAGAAGGGATGGGGGCTGGTGTCCATGGGGGCTCCTGGTACGTCTAGAGCCTTATGCTAACAGGGAAGCGACCGTCAGTGTCGCCCTGCCGGCGTCCGGGCCACCGCCCAGGCCTGCACCTCCTCGGCGCCGGCCTGGCGGCAGGCCATGGCCAGGGCATCCAGCGTCGCCCCGGTGGTCATGACATCATCCACCAGCGCTACCCGTCGCGGCAGGCCTGCGGAGAGGCGAAAGGCACCGCGCAGGTTGCGGCGCCGCTCGCCACGGTCCAGGCCGCGCTGGGTACGGGTGTCGCGGGTACGCTGCGCCAGTAACAGGGGGCAGCGAAGCTGTCGCCCGAGACGCGTGGCCAGCCAGCGCGCCTGGTCGAAGCCTCGCTCACGGGCCCGCCGTGGATGCAGGGGAACCGGGACCAGCGCCTCGGGCCAGCCTCGAACCGCCGGGGGCAGCCCGGCCGCCATCAGCTCCAGCAGCACCCGGCCCGCCCGCGGCGAGGCATCGAACTTGAAGCGCTGCACCAGGCCGGCCACCTCGGCGTCGTAACGCAGCGGCACCCAGGCCCCGTCGAAGGCCGGGGGTCGGCGCAGGCAGTGACCACAGCGACGTCCCCGCGCGGCGCCCGGCTGGGGCTCGGCGCAGCCGGGACAGGCACTCGGGTTCCAGGGCAGCTCCGAGACGCAGGCCTCGCACCAGGGGGCATCCCCCGGCAGGGGTGTCAGACAGAACACGCAGCGACCGGGAAGGGCTCGTCCCAGCCAACCGTCAACCTTGGCTTGCCAGGAGGTTGACATGACGACCGCAGGCCTTAGGCTATCCGTCAACCTGGATATGAACGTCAAGTTGACCATAAGCGAGCCCACCATGATCCCAGCGTCCCACGAATCCCGCACCGCTTCCCTGACCCTAGCCCCGCGGGGCGAGGTCCGCCACGACTGGACGGTCGAGGAAATCGAGGCGCTCTTCGCCCTGCCCTTCAATGACCTGCTGTTCCACGCCCAGCAGGTCCACCGTGCCCACTTCGATCCCAATGCCGTGCAGGTCTCCACCCTGCTCTCCATCAAGACCGGCGCCTGCCCCGAGGACTGCAAGTACTGCCCCCAGTCGGGGCACTACAACACCGGCCTGGGCAAGGAGAAGCTGCTGGAGGTCGAGAAGGTGGTCGAGCAGGCCCGGGCCGCCCGCGAGGCCGGCGCCAGCCGCTTCTGCATGGGCGCGGCATGGAAGAGCCCCCGCGAGAAGGATCTCGACGTGGTGCTGGAGATGGTGCGTCGCGTCAAGGCACTGGGGCTGGAGACCTGCATGACCCTGGGGATGGTCGACAACGACCAGGCTGGCCGCCTGGCCGAGGCCGGGCTCGACTACTACAACCACAATCTCGACACCTCGCCCGAGTACTACGGCGAGATCATCACCACCCGCACCTACGCCGACCGCCTGGAGACCCTGGGCAACGTGCGCCAGGCGGGCATGAAGGTCTGCTCCGGCGGGATACTCGGCATGGGCGAGGCGCCCCGCGACCGCGCCGCCCTGCTCCAGCAGCTGGTGCGCCTGGAACCGCACCCGGAGTCGGTGCCGATCAACATGCTGGTCAAGGTCCCCGGCACGCCGCTCGAGGACGTGGACGATCTCGACCCCATCGACTTCATCCGCGCCATTGCCGTGGCCCGCATCCTGATGCCGGCGAGCCATGTGCGCCTCTCCGCGGGTCGCGAGCAGATGAATGAATCCACCCAGGCGCTGGCCTTCCTGGCCGGGGCCAACTCGATCTTCTACGGCGACCAGCTGCTGACCACCGCCAACCCCCAGGCGGAACAGGACCGGGCGCTGTTCGACAAGCTGGGCCTTCATCCGGAAGTCGTGGGAAAGAGCGCAGGTGAGACCTGCGCCGACGATGCTCGCCAGCAGGCCGACCTGGAAGCCGCTCTTGAAGCCAGAGCGGCACGCCAGGCCGCGGCGGCGCTCGACGCGAGGGCCGGTGAGCTCGCCTACGACGCCACCCGGGCCTGATCCGCGATGCAGAATGCCTGGAGCAGCTACCTCGCCGAGCGCGCCGCGATCCAGCGCCACAGCGGGCGCTGGCGACGTCGCCGCACCCGCTGCGCGGGCGACGGGCGCCGTGACTTCGCCGGGAACGACTACCTGGGCCTGGCCAGGGACCCGCGTCTCGCCGAGGCCCAGGCCCAGGGCGCACGACGCTTCGGCGCCGGTGGGCGAGCCTCGCACCTGGTCAGCGGCCACCTCGCGGTGCACGAGGCCCTGGAACAGCAACTGGCCGCGCTCACCGGCCGGCCGGCCGCGCTGCTCTTCTCCACCGGCTACATGGCCAACCTCGGCACCCTGCAGGCGCTCTGCGATCCCGACACCCGGGTGTTCCAGGACCGCCTCAACCACGCCTCGCTGATCGATGGCGCCAGGCTCGCCGGTGCCCGCTCGCGGCGCTTCCACCATGGTGACCTCGGGGACCTCGAGCGGCTACTCGCCCGCGCCCCGGGCGACGGGCGCACGCTGGTGGTCAGCGACGGGGTATTCAGCATGGATGGCGACGTGGCCGATATCGCCGGGCTGGCCGCGACCAGCGCCCGCCATGGCGCCTGGCTGATGGTCGATGACGCCCATGGCCTGGGCGTGCTGGGCGAGGCCGGTGACGGCTGCGTGGGCCGCGTCCATGGCATCGAGCGGGTCCCCGTGCTGGTCGGCACGCTCGGCAAGGCGCTGGGCTCCGCCGGCGCCTTCGTGGCGGGAAGCAAATCGCTGATCGAGCATCTGATCCAGTTTGCCCGCCCCTATGTCTATACCACCGCCCAGCCCCCGGGAGTGGCCGCGGCCACCCTGAAGGCCCTGGCGTTGCTCGAGGCCGAACCCGACCGGCGCACCCGCCTGGCCACGCTGATCGCGCGCTTCCGCCGCGAGGCCCGCACCCTGGGGCTGCCGCTGGCCGCCTCCAGCACGCCGATCCAGCCGCTGGTGCTGGGCGATAGCCAGCGGGTGATGCACTGGGCGGCCTGGCTGGCCGAGCGCGGGATCACGGTCGGCGCGATCCGCGAGCCCACGGTGCCCCGCGGCCAGGCGCGGCTGCGCATCACCCTGAGTGCCGCCCACACGGATGCCGACCTCGACGCCCTGCTCGACGCCCTGGCCGACTGCCGAGCCCGGGAGGCCCTGGCCAGTGGGGAGGCGAGCCCATGACGCGCCTGGTGCTGCTCTCCGGCTGGGGCTGCGACGCCCGCCTCTGGCAGCCGCTGGCCGAGCACTGGCCCGAGGGGCTGGCGGTCAGCGCCCCCGACTGGCCCGGCTACGGGACCCGTCCTCCGCTGGCGGACCCCGGCAGCCTGGCTCAGCTGGCCGACGCCATGGGCGACGATCTCTCGGCGGACGCCATCTGGGTAGGCTGGTCGCTGGGCGGCCTGCTCGCCACCGCCCTGCTGGACCACCTGCCCGCGCCGCGTGCCCTGGTACTGCTCGGCATGAGTGAGCGCTTCTGTCATGAAGCGGGCATCCCAGAAGCGGAGCTGGCCGCCTTCCGTCGGGCCTTCGCGCGTGCCCCGGAGGCGACCCACCGGCACTTCCTGCGCTGGCAGCTCCAGGGCGAGTCTGACCCGCTCGCTGCCTACCGGCGGCTGCGCGAGCTGCTCGGCGATAACGGCGGCGCCGACCACGCTACCCTGGCCGCGGGGCTCGACCAGCTCGCCGGGCTCGACAACGCTGACCGGCTGGCCCGTTCGCCCTGCCCGGTATGGCGCGTCGGGGGGGATCGCGACCCGCTGCTGGCACCCGCATGGCGCACGAGCGCCGATTATCGCCTGGTCGATACCGGCCACTGCCCGATGCTCGGCCAGCCGTCGTCACTGGCCGCCTGCCTCCTCGGCATCGCCGGGGTGCCCGCGCCATGAGTGCCTTGCCGCTCGCCGCCCCCGCCTGCCGGAGCGCGACCCGGGGAGAGGACTGGCAGGCCCGTGTGGCCCACGCCTTCTCTCGCGCCGCCCCTCGCTATGCCGAGCGAGCCGTCGCCCAGCGGATCATGGCCGAGCCGCTTCGGTCTCGCCTTCCCGGGCATGCCGAGAGGGTACTGGACCTCGGCTGCGGGCCGGGCGAGCTGACCGCGCAGCTGGCCGGGCGCTTCGGTGCCGGCTGCACGGTCATCGGTCTGGACCTTGCCCCGGGCATGCTCGAGGTGGCCCGCCGCACGCACGGCGACGCGGCCCGCTGGCTGTGCGGCGATGCCGCCGCCCTGCCGCTGGAGGAAGCCAGCCAGGAGCTGGTGGTCTCCAACCTGGCGATCCAGTGGTGTCCGGACCTCGACGCCGTGATGGCCGAGCTTCGCCGCGTCCTGCGCCCGGGCGGCCGGGCGCTGGTCAACACCCTGGGACCCGGGACCCTGGCCGAGGTCGGACGGGCCTGGTCGCGCCCAGGCCGGCCCGCCGGCCTGCTGACCTTCCGCGACGCCGCCTGCCACCGGCGAGCGGCCCGGGCGGCGGGCTTCTGCCGCATCGACTGCCAGGAGCGGGCGGTGCGCTTCCATTATCCCGACCTCGCCGCGGTGATGGCCTCCATCAAGGGCGTCGGCGCCCAGACATCGCGGCCCGGGGGCCGGCTCACCCGCGCCGACCTGGCCCGGGCGTCGCGCCGCTTCGAGACACAGCGCGAGCCCGAGGGCCTGCCCGTGACCTATCGCCTGCTGACCCTGGAGCTGGAAACCTGACATGAGCGCCTACTTCGTCACCGGCACCGACACCGATGCCGGCAAGACCCTGGTCACCAGCGGACTGCTGGCCCTGGCGCACCGACGCGGCCTGACCACCCTCGGCCTCAAGCCCGTGGCCTCCGGCAGCGACCCCACGATCGAGGGCCTGCGCAATGCCGATGCCCTGGCCCTGCAGGCCCAGACGCGTCCCACCCTGCCCTACGCGACGATCAACCCCTTCGCCTTCGCCCCGGCCATCGCCCCGCACCTGGCCGCCCGCCGGGCCGGCGTGACGCTGGCCCTGGACGATCTGGTCGAGCGGACCCGGCCCCTGCTCGAGGCGGGGCGCGCCCTGACCCTTGTCGAGGGTGCCGGTGGCTGGCGGGTGCCCCTGAACGAGACCGAGGACCTGTCCGATCTGGCCGCGTGGCTCGAGCTGCCGGTGATACTGGTGGTGGGCCTGCGCCTGGGCGGCATCAGCCATGCGCGGCTCACCGCCGAGGCGATCACGGCCTCAGGCCTGCGCCTGGCGGGCTGGGTCGGCAGCCTGGTGGATCCGGCATTCGCCGACGACGATGCCCTCTACCGCGACAACCTGACGACCCTCGCGGCCACGCTGCCCGCCCCCTGCCTGGGCATCGTGCCGCGGCTGCCGGCCGGCGATGCGAGCGCCATGGCCGAGGCCGCCGCCGACCACCTGGCGCTGCCCGATGGCGATTGACTTGCGCCGGGGCGTCCGTAGAATGTGGTCGCCTGCCTGCCCGTGCGGATGTGGTGGAATTGGTAGACACGCCAGGTTTAGGTCCTGGTGCCTTCGGGCTTGGGAGTTCGAGTCTCCCCATCCGCACCATCGTGGTTCCCCGTTACGCTCTCCCGTTTTCGACGCGATGCTTCCGTCACCTCCCCGAGGTGCGCGGCGCCTTCGCGTGCCTGTCATATCACTTCACCGCTGCCACGGAGCCCTCTGATGTCCTCTCCCCTGCCCCCCTCTCCCGTCTGGCACCCCTATGCCCATCTCAAGACCCAGCGCCCGGCGCCCAGGGTGGTCGGCGGCGAGGGGCCACGCTTCACCCTGGAGGGCGGCGAGACGCTGCTCGACGCCACCTGCTCCTGGTGGTGCATGATCCACGGCTACGCCCACCCGCGCCTGGTGGCGGCGATCCGTGAACAGGCCGGCGAGCTCTGCCACGTGATGCTCGGCGGCCTGACCCATGAGCCCGCCGACCGCCTGGCCCGGGAACTGGTGCGCGTCACCCCGGCGGGACTCAACCACGTCTTCTACTCCGACAGCGGCTCGGTGGGCATGGAGGTGGCCATGAAGATGGCCGTGCAGTACCACCAGCTGCGCGGCAGGCCGGACAAGCATCGTCTGCTCTCACTGATGAAGGCGTATCACGGCGACACCGCCGGCTGCATGGCGGTCTGCGACCCCGAGGAGGGCATGCACTCGCTGTTCGCCGGCTACCTGCCCCGGCACCCCTTCGCCCCGGCGCCCACCGCCCCCTTCGATGCCGAGCCCGAGGCGGTGGCGGCGGACCTCGACGCCCTGCGCGAGGTGCTGGAGCGCCACCATCGGGAGATCGCAGCGCTCCTGATGGAGCCGCTGCTGCAGGCCGCCGGCGGGCTCAACATGACCTCGCCCCACTATCTACAGGGAGCGCGCGAGCTGTGCGACGCGTTCGACGTGCTGCTGGTGTTCGACGAGGTGGCCACCGGCTTCGGCCGCACCGGGCGAATGTTCGCCGCCGACCACGCCGACGTCACGCCAGACATCATGGTGCTCTCCAAGGGGCTCACCGGCGGTTACCTGGGCCACGCCGCGACGCTGGCCACCGACCGGGTACATGACGCCTTCATCGGCGACTCCCCCGAGCACGCCTTCATGCATGGCCCCACCTTCATGGGCAACCCGCTGGCCTGCCGGGTGGCCCTGGAGAGCCTGGCGGTGTTCGAGGAGGAGGACTACCCGGGCAAGATCGCCGGGCTCAGCCGGGTGCTGCGCGAGGCCCTGCTCGAGGACCAGGCGCTGGCCACGCACCCGGCGGTGGCGGACGTGCGGGTACTGGGGGCCACTGCGGTGATCGAGGCCCGCGATGCGGCGGCGCTTGCCGGCGTGGGCGACTGGGCCCGCGAGCAGGGCGTCTGGCTGCGTCCCATCGGCCGCTGGCTCTACACCATGCCGGCCTACGTCACCGCCGAGACCGACATGCGACGCATCACCGACGTCATGAAGGGCTGGTTCCTGGCGCGCTGAGCGCGCCGAGGCCTACACCAGCCGGCGCGGGATGGCGACATCCCAGTTGCGGCTGTAGACGCGCTGCTCGCCCTCGTAGGCATCCAGGGTGGCATGCAGCCGGAATTCTCCGGCCGTCGAGGTCAGCACGGTGCGGGTCACCGTGCGCACCTCCCAGTCATCCCGCTTCAGCGAACGCTCCCAGAGGGTCGTTCCCTCCAGGGAGGAGAAGTCGTCGTCCCGGGAGCGATAGGTCTCCACCGCGCATGTCGCCACCTCGATGCCGCTGTCCTCCAGCCGGATCCGACCGTTGTCGTTGATCACCTCGAGGGTAGAGAGGTCCTCGGCGAGGTCGCGATGCACATACCAGTTATGGTGTCCGGGCTCGAGGCGCGTGGTGTCGATGGAAGGCGCGGCTTCTGGCTCGGCGAACGGAGCCAGATGCTCGTCCTCGTCGCGCGGCGGGCGCACGGGCAGGTGCAGCGCGCTGTTCTTGTCGAAGACCGTCAGCCGCACGTGCTCGGGGGGGGGCCAGGCCAGCGGCCAGTAGGAGGTGGAGAGCGAGAGCCTCAGCCGATGGCCGCGGGGAAACACCTGTGCCACGTCGTTGAGCTTCACGCGAACCCGGTAGCGATGGCCCGCTTCCAGAACGGACGGCAGCTCATGGCTTTCGCGGTGGGTCAGGTTGAGCAGGCCGTAGGTCACTCGGGTGGCCTTGTCGTCGGGCGCCACGTCGGAGAGCCGGACCGCCACCATGGCCACGGGTCGGTCGGCGGCCAGCTCCAGCTCCAGCTCCGGCGCCCCCATCATCTCCAGGGTGGCCTCGAGTGGCGGCGTGTCGAAGATCAGGGCGCCGCCGTCCTCCTCGCGCTGGTCATGGGCCAGGTCGGGACCCGCCGCATAGGAGCACCACTTGCCGGCGAAAAGGCCACAGGTCAGCGGCGACTGCACGCTGAGTGCGCTCTCCTCGTCGCTGCGCGCGCCATCCAGGGCCAGTCGCCCCGGCGCCAGCGGCAGGCGCCAGTGGGTGACATTGGGCGATGGCCAGCTCGGCTCCGCCACCCAGCGCCCCGGCCGGCAGCCGTAGCGGGTAGTCGGCGGCATGCTGTCCTGCATCCACACTCGCAGTGCGGGATCCCGCTCCACGCCCCTGTCCACGCCCTTCAGCCACTGGTCCCACCAGCGCAGGCACTCCTGCAGGAAGCCGATGGCCGGTCCCGGCTCGCCGAGATGGGGGTACTTGTGGCTCCAGGGACCGATCAGCCCCTTGCAGAGGTCGGGCAGGTTCGCCACCAGTCGCTTGACCGCGTTGGAGTAGCCGTCCGCCCAGCCGCTGGCGGCCAGCACCGGCACCTGAACCCGGGAGAAGTCCTCGCAGATGGAGCCGTGCTGCCAGTAGCCGTCCCGGTGCGGATGCTCGAGCCAGGTCGAAAGCCACAGGCCGCTGCCCTCGAGCCGCCGGTGCCACATCTCGCGCCAGGCCTCACCGACCACGGTGGGGTCCGGCGGCAACGAGTTGTAGGCGAACATGGTGGAGGCCCAGGAGAGGTTGTCGCCGAGCAGACACCCCCCCATGTAGTGCACGTCATCCGCGTAGCGGTCATCCGTGGAACAGACGCTGACCACCGCGTGCAACTCGGGAGGCCGCCGGGCGGCCAGCTGCAGACCGTTGAAGCCGCCCCAGGAGATGCCGATCATGCCGACCTTGCCGCCGCACCAGGGCTGTGCCGCGATCCAGCGCAGGATCGCCTCGCCGTCCTCCAGCTCCTGCTCCAGGTACTCGTCGGTGAGCACGCCGCCGGAGTCTCCGCTGCCGCGTAGGTCCACCCGCAGCGAGGCATAGCCGTGCCCGGCAAAGTAAGGGTGGTGCATGGCATCGCGCCGCGCGGAGCCGTCGCGCAGGCGGTAGGGGATATATTCGAGGATGGCCGGCACCGGAGCCTGCTCGGCGCCCTCCGGCAACCAGAGCCGGGCGCACAGCTCGACCCCGTCGTCCATGGGAATCCAGACGGGATCCCGGCACTCGACCGGATGGGGAAAGTCGGTCACGACGCGCATGACGGTCTCCTTCAGGGAGGGCGATGGCTCAGCGAGGCTCCGGTGAGGAGAGTGGCGCGATCTCGAAGGGCAGCATCCGCCGGCACGACTCGATCCGCTCCGTCAACGCCTCGCGGGTCTGGGCCCCGGTGAACAGCACGCCAAGCTCCCAGGAGAAGGAGTCCTGGTGCTTGAGCTCCGAGAGCCGCATGCCCTCGCGCACGTTGAGATGCACCAGGGTGCCCGGGAACGCCTCCTCGACCCGGCGGATCTCCGCTTCCGTCGGCACCCGGCGCACCCAGCCATCCTCGAAGACCCGCAGCATCTGCTTGGCGGCGACGGGATAGCGGCCCTCGCGGTACGGCATGCGCGGCGCAATCCCCAGCGCCACGTCCACCATCACCTGGAAGTGCGGGGCGCCGTCGACCAGCTGGAAGATCGCCGCATGGGAACGCGAGATCCGGGCATTGATCTCCAGCAGCCAGATGCGGTCGGTCTGCTCGTCCAGGTAGTACTCGATGTTGAACGGCCCATCGTCATAGCCGATCCGGGTCAGGAAGCGCCGGGTGATCGCCAGCATCCGCTCCTGCACCTCGTCGGGCAGCGAGGAGGGATACTCGTAGCGCAGCAGCACGGAGGAGTGCGTGGCGTCGCGCAGGCTGTCGACAATGCCGACCAGGTGAACCTCACCGTTCTGGACATAGCCCTCCAGGGTGCACTGGCGGCCGGATGAGATGATCGCCTCGGCGATGCAGTGATGCCCGGTGACCGCCGCCACCTCCGCGGGCAAGTCGGCCAGGGCGGTGATCTCGTCGAAGGGGCGGCCGAAACGCCCGATGCCACGGCGGATCGCCGGCAGCACCTCGCGCAACTGGTCGGCGTTCTCGATGCGGAAACCGAGATGCGAGGAGTGGGCCTTCACCGGCTTGATCCAGAACGGGTAGTCGATCTCGACGGCTTCGACGGCCTGGTCGTCGAAGGGGTCGAGCGCCTGGAAGGCCGGGACGCACTCCGGCACGGCCCGGGCCTGCTCCAGGCGACTCCAGTACTTGTGCTCGCACTTGAGGAAGGCCTCCAGCGACGGGCCCGGCAAGCCCCGTTCCCGGCGCAGGACCGGCAGCAGCCCGCTGGTGGGGAAATCCCAGTACCCCACGATGGCATCCACCGGCCCGGGGAAGCGCTCGAGCTGGGCGAGGGCATCCGACACCAGGCGAGCGAAGGGGTACTCCTCGGCGTGCACGACCTCCTCGAGGGACAGCAGTTCGTGGAAGGCATAGTCCTCGACGTGGCGCAGGTTCGGCAGCATCCGCTTGCTCAGCGCATCGTGGCCGATGATAAAGACATTCCAGCTCATGTAGCCTCCTCCGGCATGCGTATCCCAACGGCGAGGGCACTGCCGGCGCGATCCAGGAACCCTAGGCGTCCCTCCAGCATGGCAGCTATCTGTCGGCCTGCCTTGATATCGATCAACGTGACTCCGCCGAACGCTCGTGCCCGGAAATCCGCCCCGTGGGTGCAAGACGATGGTGCCGATGCTGGAGAAGCCGGTAGACTTCCCCGAAAAAGGCAAGGGATACGGGAATGAAGGGTTTGCGCACACTGGTGGCCATGTGGCTGGTCAGCCTCGGCCTCGCCGCCCATGCCGACACCCGGGCGATCGACGACGACAGCGATCTGCCGGCCTGGGCGGAGCAGCGGATCGGGCCCTTCCATGCCCGTCTCTCGCGTTGGGTGGAGAGCACCTCCCGCGGCATCGACGGCTTTTTCGGCACCACCGATGCGCTGAGCGTGAATACCGACTCCTACCTGCGCCTCAGCCAGGAGTGGGACTGGCGCGAGGGCGACCCCTTCGACCAGGACCTGGGCGCCCGTTTCCGCCTCGACCTGCCCACCACCGAGGAGCGCCTGCGACTGATCATCGAGAGCGAGCCCGACGAGACCCGCGGCACCCTGGCGGAACGTGAGTCGGCGCTCAGCGATGACCGCGCCGACAGCCTCGGCGACCTGCTGGTGGGCCTGAACCGCCTCGGCGACAAGGACAAGGCCCGCCACTGGAACACCCGGGGCGGCGCCGGCATCAAGCTGCGCCTGCCGCTGGAACCCTACGCGCGCCTGACCACCCAGCGGCTCTGGACCCTGCAGGACGGGCCCTGGCAGCTGCACAGCGACAATCGCCTCTCCTGGTTCAACGGCGACGGCTACTCCGCCCGCACCCGCTGGGACCTGGGCAGGCCGCTGGACGAGAAGCGCCACCTGCGCCTTCTCACCAACGCCCAGTGGCGCGAAGAGGTCGACCGCCTCGAGTTCAGCCAGGCCGTGGAGCTCAACCGCCGCCTCAACCGCCGCAGCGTGCTGCGCACCTCAGGCGGCGTGATCGGCGAAAGTGGTTCCCACCCCGTCATCGAGGACAGCTACCTCGAGGTGCGGTTTCGCCGCGACGTCCACAAGGGCTTCACCTTCCTGGACGTCGCCCCCTCGCTGCACTTCCCTCGGGACGCCGACCGCGACCCTCGATGGGCGCTGACCCTGCGCCTGGAGATGTACTTCCGCCGCCATATCGACCGCGTCACCCTGTAACGCGAAGGATGCCCGCATGACCCTGAGCAAGACCCGCACCAGCTTCTACCGCCGCCTCTACGTGGCTCACCTGGTGGCCACCGGTACCGCCAGCGTGCCGGCCATCACCGCGGCCACCGGCATGCCCCGACGCACCGCCCAGGACACCCTCGGGGCCCTGGGCGAGCTGGACATCCTCTGCGAGTTCGAGCACCTGGCCGGCGAGCGCCACAACATCGGCGCCTACGTGATCCGAGACTGGGGCCCGATCGACCCGGCGTGGGTGGCGGCGCACGCCGGGCGGCTGCGAGACGCCCTGGGCTATCCGTCCAGTCCGTGAGCAGCACGGTGAAAGCCCGGGCCGGGAGAACGGCAGGCAGAGCCCGGCGACTTGCCCTGCGTATCGCGCCGCTCGGCCTGCTGCTCCTGCTGGCCGGCTGTGGCGAAGGGGCCCTGCGCCAGACGCCGGGGCCCGGCACCGACGCGGTCCGGCTGGCGCAGGGCCAGGTGATTGCCGAGGATGGCTACCGGCTGCCGCTTCGCCACTGGCCGGCCGAGGGCGAGCCACAGGCCATCGTGCTGGGGATCCACGGCTTCAACGAGCACGGCGGCACCTATCAGGTCCTGGCCGAGGCCCTGGTACCCCGTGGCATCACCCTCTATGCCCACGACCAGCGCGGCTTCGGCACCACGGCCCAGCGACGCATCTGGCCGGGCCACCAGCGACTGGCCGCCGACGTCACCCTGCTCGCCGAACTGCTGAACGAGCGCCATCCCGAGGCACCACTCTACCTGGTCGGCCACAGCATGGGGGGCGCGGTGGCGATCCTCGCCCTGAGCGACGACAATCCACCGCCGGTGGACGGCAGCGTATTGATCGCGCCCGCGGTGTGGGGCTTCGAGGCCATGCCCTGGTACCAGCGCCTGGGCCTGTGGCTCGGCGTGCGCCTCTTCCCCGCCCTGAGCTTCTCCTCGAGCACGGTCCAGCGCCTGGGCATCGAACCCACCGATGACCCCGAGATGAAGCGCCGGCTGGCCGAGGACCCGCTGATCCTGCGCCGCGCGCGCGTCGATACCCTGCATGGGGTGAGCCTGGCCATGGACGCGAGCTTGGAGGCCGCCCGCCGGCTGCCCGCCCCGGCGCTGATCCTCTATGGCACCGAGGACCAGATCATCCCGCCGGAGGCGATCTGCGCCCTGCTCGAGCGCCTGCCCGAGAAGGAGGGCATCCGCCTGGCGGTCTACCCGCAGGGCTACCACATGCTCACCCGCTACACGAAGCGCGAGCGCACCGAGGCCGATATCGCGGCCTGGCTGGCCGACCCCACCGCTCCCCTGCCCTCCGGGCACGAGCGCGACCGCCGGGAGGCCCGCCGGACCCTCTGCGATCAGTCTTCCGAGTGATTCCCAAGGATAGAGTAACGGAGCATGTCCGCCGGGGTTCGCCGTTGCGACACGGGCTGGCGCTGCAGAATGTCCTGCGCATGGCCCGTCCAGATGTGATTGACATGTCCCGAGATAGGACGGACTGTAGGATCAATGAGAGTAGATACAAACGACTCTGCCCATCATGACGATGGCACTTCAGGCGAGCTAGTGAAGCAGCTCGACGCCGCCATCGAGCGGCTTTCCGCCGCGAATGCCGTTGCAGAAGTCTCTCCCGTATTCGAGGTCATCGATGCGGCACGCCCCCTGATGTTCGATGCCAGGGGGCTGGAAGCCCTCTACGCACGCGTACCAACGATCGAGGCCGCCGGGTTCTTCGGAGGCAGCGACTGGGATTATCCCCAGACACTGGTGCCTTCGCTCGCCGTGCGTACCGTGCGACACGGCGACCCGGTCGCCACCCTGGTCGAGAGCCTGAGCCAGATTCGCTTGCTGGCCGTCGCCAAGGGCGACTATTCGCACCCCTCGGTCTCGGCGGAGCACGCTCATCACTTCCTCGCCCAGGTGATGGCCATGAACCTCGATATCGTGGTCAGCGACCTGCAGGAGAGCGACCGGCTGCGGCCTGACCGGCTCGGGTACGCCGTCCAGAACCTGTATCGCTACCTGCTTCAACACCTGGGCTACCGGAATCTTCTGGAGCACCTGGTAGCCGAGGTCTGGCGAATCCTGGCACAACGCCCCGTGCAGGTGGATGGCGTCAAGCAGATGGTGACCCAGATTGCCACCTGCCTGAACAACCCGGATGCCATGGCCGGCGAGGTCGGGGACGACGCCCTGCAGTTGATCAATGCCGTGTTCAGCCCCACCGAGGGCTGCCGCGAGGATCCCGGCTTCGAGGTGTACGCCGAGCGGCTGGCGAGCATGGACGACGCGGCCTTGCTGAGGGAAGCCATTGCCTTTGCCCAGGCCATGCACAGTACCGGCCTGGTCTCGCCCTACATGCCGGGGTTCATCCGTTACCTGCGCAGCCGATGGAACGCGTTGATCCCCACGGCACTCGGCCTGAGCCATACCGGGGCAGACGCCTTTCACTGCTACCCGGCGTTGATTCACACGCTGATCGATGACGCCCTGTTTGCCGAAACCAGTCAGGCCGCCTACGGTCTAGCCATGATGCTCGAGCGAGGCATTCTGTATTCGCCTCCGGTGGCACCGTCGCTGTGGCGGCAGCTGAGGCTATCGTTGTGCGATGCCGCGGCACAGAAGATCGTTGCTGTCTTCGGGCACCGCCGCTCGCCAGAATGCTTTCTGCTCGCCGACGTTCTCAATGTGCTCGGCCGCCCGCTGGGCGTGGGCCAGGGTAACTACCCCACCTGCCAGTCGACACGCGCCTTGTCCATGTGGGCCTTCAATACGCCGGCCGACCTGCTGCGGATCGTCGCCTGGGCGGCGCGAGACGACGAGATCGTGATGCGCTTCGAAGGGCACAACATTTCCTCCCGTGAGCTCGGCGCGGGCCTGGCAGCCGAGCCACCCGTGGATGTGGATGCCGTCTCGCTGCTCACCGTCCCTCACCTCGATCGCATCTACTTCGAGATGGGACGCCGCAGCGCCGGCCGCGGAGAGGATCCGCACAAGTGGGTCAACGCCGAGTTCCATGGCGATCATGTGGGCCATGGCTTCCGCATCGCGGTCGATGTGTATACCGGTGGCCTGAAGGACTTCGAGGGTTTTATCCGAGACTTTTATGCGGCCTATCACCCCTTCTACAACGGCAACATTCCGGTGATCAATCCGCAGCCCGCGGGCATTGCCGTGACCGATAGCGCCACGCGCTTTCTCGGCTGGCACGCGATCACGATCCAGCGCCTGGCGCTCGATCCGAGCCAGGTCATGCGGGTGTACTTCTTCAATCCCAACAACGACAGCGGGCAGGACTGGGGGCAGGACATCGTCACCTCGACCCAGGGCAATGGCGAACTCTACGGCGAGGCCTCGCTACCGGTTGCCCAGTTCGCGTCACGGCTGTACGTCTTTCACTACGACCCGCTCGAGAAGGGCGAGCCGGCCGATGTGCCAAACGATGAAGTGGACCGGGCCATGCGTCTGGCCCGGGATAGCTGGGCGTCGGGGCGATAGCCCGAGGATGCTTGGCCCTCTAGCTCGACAAGACCGCTAAGATCGAGCGCCAATGTTCTGCCCAGGGCAGAAGGAGAGCAACACATGTCGATTGCATCAGAAACCCCGGCCTCCAAGGACGTTTCAAGCTGGACCGACCCGACACTGGATTCGGTCCGCGGAACGGAAACGCCCAAGGATCCCAACAAGGGATATATCGCGCTGCTGGGCTGGAGCGTCAATGCCATCAAGGCCGCTCAGAAGTTTGACCGCCGCTACGTGGTGGTGGCGCCCGACTGGGCCGCCGACTTCTGTGAAGCCAACAAGATCCCCTACATTCAATGGGATTTCGTGCGCCTGAATGATCGATCCATGGAAATTGCCGAGCGGCTCAAGGCGGAAGGCGTTGATGTGGCCATCCCGCTGTTCGAGGAGACCGTCGAATGGTCAGGCGCGATCAACTCCGTGCTTATGGACAACCCCCGCATGTACGGGCAATCCATCCTGTTTCGGGACAAGGCACTGATGAAACGCCGCGCCCAGCTTGGCGGTATTCGCGTGGGGATCTTCGAGGAAGCTCACGAGAAAGAGGACATCGTCCGCTTCATGAAACGCGTCAACCAGACGCTGCTCAAGCTCGACGGCGACCCCGATGACCCGATTCACGTCAAGGCCTTCGACAAGGCGGGCTGTCTCGGACACCGCATGATCCGCAAGATCGATGAGATCGACAGCATACCGGCCGAAGAGTATCCGTTGCTGATGGAGAGTCACCTTGATGGCTGGGAGTTTGCCGTCGAGGCCTGGATCCATGATGGTGAGATCAAGTTCCTCAACATCTCCGAGTACGTCACCCTGGGCTATTCGGTGTTCGTTCCCGCCACCAGGGAACTCGAGAGCTGGCGCGATGCCATCACCAAGCAGATCAAGAAGTTGATCAAGACGTTCGACATCCAGTTCGGCCTGATCCATCCCGAGTACTTCGTGGCGGCGG
This sequence comes from Halomonas rhizosphaerae, assembly GCF_030010555.1. GTDB lineage: Bacteria > Pseudomonadota > Gammaproteobacteria > Pseudomonadales > Halomonadaceae > Halomonas > Halomonas rhizosphaerae. The sequence goes on along the minus strand of NZ_JASCQP010000035.1, from coordinate 9,510 downwards.
ATGGCGAAATGTACTTCGGCGAGGTCGCCTATCGTCCCCCCGGTTTCAAGGCCTTCGAGCTCATCGAGCGCGCCTACGGGTTCAGTGCCTACCAGGCATCGATGCTGGTCTTCGACCCCAAGAGCACCAAGGAGGAGGTCGATGCCTTCTTCCCCCGCGAAGTGGTCGACGCGAAAGGCTATGCAGGTTGCTTTGGCGTGTACCCACGGCGTCGTGTCGTCAGCAAGCTGGAGATGCCCAAGGAAACCATCGAGCACCCGTACTTCGAGTCTCACGAGCTGGTGGCGCCGGCCGAAGAGACGGTGCCGGACCGCTCCGCTTTCGGCACGCACTGGGGCCTCGTGTTCTTCTTCGGTGACGATCCGATCAGGATGCGGGACCTGCTCAAGGCGCAGGAAGACCTGGACTTCTACGTCTGATAACGCCTTGACGACAGCCTCTTGTCGAGGCGGTAAATGACAAGGGGCAGGGCTGGCCCCCTGCCCTTTTCATGCCTGGCGGTCCCACATCCGATCGCCTGACTAGCGTGCCATGTCGACCACCACGCGCCCGCGCACCCGACCGGCGAGCAGCTCGCCCGCCGTGTCGATGGCCTCCTCCAGGCCGATCGTGCGGGTGATGGCGTCGAGCTGCTCTGGGGCCAACAGCTCGCCGAGCCGACGCCAGGCCTCGACGCGATCCTCGTAGGGCCGCATCACGCTGTCGATCCCCGCCAGGGTCACGCCCCTCAGGATGAAGGGGGCGACGCTGCTCGGCAGGTCCATGCCCTGTGCCAGCCCGCAGGCCGCGACGGTGCCGCCATAGCGGGTCGCGGCCAGGACGTTGGCCAGGGTGTGGCTGCCCACCGAATCGATGGCCCCCGCCCAGCGCTCCTTCGCCAGGGGCCGCCCGGGCTCCGACAGCGTCTTGCGATCGATCACCTCCCGGGCCCCGAGGCCCTCGAGATAGTCTGTCTCCTCCGGGCGTCCAGTGGAGGCCACGACTCGATAGCCCAGCCGCGAGAGGAGCGCGATGGCATAGCTGCCGACGCCGCCATTGGCACCGGTCACCAGCACCTCACCCTGGTTCGGCGTCACGCCCTGGCGTTCCAGCGCCATGACCGCCAGCATGGCGGTGTAACCGGCCGTGCCGATGGCCATGGATTGACGGGCGCTGAAGGCCGATGGATGGGGGATCAGCCAGCGACTGTCCAGGCGGGCCTTCTCGGCCAGGCCGCCCCAGTGGGTTTCTCCGACACCCCAGCCGTTGAGCAGTACGGCGTCACCGGGCTGATAGGCCTCGGCCGTCGAGCTCTCGACCGTGCCCGCCAGGTCGATCCCGGGGACCATGGGAAACGTGCGCACCACCGGCCCCTTGCCGGTGATGGCCAGGGCATCCTTGTAGTTGAGCGTGCTGCACTCGACCCGCACCGTCACGTCCCCCTCGGGGAGTCGCGAGTCGTCGAGTGTCTCCAGCGCCACACGCTGGCTGTCGTCGTGCTTGTCGATCAGGATTACCTTGAACATCGTGAACCTCATTGATACGTCGATTTATGGACCGGTCGTCTATACAAGGACATGAACGCGCCCCGGGCTAACGGGGCAGCCCTTCCATGTAGGTGGTGATGAATATCTCCAGGGGGCGGGCGCGGCCCTCCAGCCGGGCGCGCATGACCGCCCCTTCCCAGCCGATCCAGAAGGCCTCGGCAAGCCAGTCGCAATCAGCCTCGCCAGCGAGCTCACCGGCGGCCTGGGCCTCGCGCAGGCACCGCGCCACGCGCTGCTGCCAGTCGTCGAGGGTCGTCCGCAACCACTGCCGATAGCCTTCCGGCAACCCTCCGACCTCCTGGCCCAGGTTGCCTACCAGGCAGCCCCGGCGGAAGTGGTGGCGTTCCATACCAGCCCTGGCATCGGCGACGAAGGCCTCGAGGCGCTGCAGGGGCCGGCATGACGCGTCCAGCAGGTGCTGGTCGAGCTTGTTGGCGAAGTAGGCGCCGTAATGCTCCATGACGGCACGCCCGAAGGCCTCCTTGCTGTCGAAGTAGTAGTAGAAGGAGCCCTTGGGCACGCCGACGCGCCGCAGGATGCCGTCGATGCCGGACGCGGTGAAGCCCTGTTCGGTCAGCACCTCGAGCCCGCTGCGAATCAGGGCCGCGCGGGTATCCGGGTCGTCGCGGGGGACGCGGGGCGGACGACCACGACGGGGCTTGGGAAGAGAGGTCGTTCGTGTCATGCCTTTAATATAGACCGATCGTCTATAAATTCAAGGCCTCCAGGAGCCCCCTGCACAGCGCACACAGTGATGGAGGCAGTACCCACCGCTTCCCGCAAGCCTGGCCTGGTGCCCCGCATTGACAGGCGCGGCCGGGCACGCCTACTATCGATAATTATTCTCATTAAAAGACTGTTGCGGGGTCGACCGTCATGAATCCCGAACGCCCCAGGGTGTACACCACCGTCGTCTTCCTGCAGGTCTCCTTCCAGGCCATCAAGCACTCCATGGCCGGCAAGGCGAGCGACGGCCTGCCCTGCTGGCTCGACGGCAAGATGCTGAGGATGCTCTGTCGTGACCTCAAGGCCTGCCGCGACGAGGCCATAGACCATGACGAGGCCCATCTGGCCCTGGAGGCCGCCTCTACCCAGTGCGACGAGCTGCTCGCCCACTGCCCGGGCGGGCTGAACAGCACCCTCTGCCACCGTCACCTGGATGCCATCCTGGTCGGGTTGCAACGCGCGCTCGTCGCGCTGGCTACCCCGACGGCCGCCGCCCCGACCGGCCTCTGGCACAACGCCACCCGCCACCTCCGCGAGGGCTGGCGCCGCCTCTCCTGAGGCCGCAGGGCAGTGTTTCTCGCTGCCCGCGTGCCACCCCGGCCGCCGAAAGCGGCTCGTCCCCGCAGCTGAGGCCGTCTGTTACCGGAGTATCACGACAATATCAGCCGGTCCGGGTTTGCCCCGGCGCTATAGTTCAAGCGATGGTCCAACCCGTTTCGCGCCCCTTGCGGCAAGCACAGGGGCGCATTTCGTGCCGGGCGCCTGCAAGCGCGAGCCGGCACCACGCCTACAGGAGGAAGAATCCTATGCGTGGCATCTTGTGGGGAGGCGTCATTACCGCGGGGCTGGCGGCGGCCTGCCTGCCGGACGACAGCGCCCGGGCCGATGACGTCGAGGCGTTGATCGCGTCGATCAAGGCGGCAACGGTGCGCTTCGAGGATGTGAACGTGGCACTGGCGGAAGGCTACGAACCGGATCCCTCCGGCGAGTGCGTGAGTGCCGCGGCCCATGGTCTGCCTGCCGAGCTGGGTGACATGGGCATCCACTACCTGCGCCCGGACCTGCTCGGCCTCACGGTCACCGCCCCCCGAGTCGACGGCACCAGCACCCATACCGACTTCATGACCCCCGCCATCCTGCTCTACGAGCCCCAGGCGGACGGCTCCCTGGTGCTGGTCGGGGTCGAGAACCTGGTGTTCCGCAAGGCCTGGGAGGCCGCGGGCCATGGCGAGCCACCGACCCTCGCGGGTCGCCGCTGGGACTACATGGTCGACGACCCCGATACGCCTGCCGAGGAGGCCCACCACTTCGAGCCCCACTACGACCAGCACGTCTGGTTCCGCGACAACCCCAACGGCAACCTCGAGCCCTTCAACCCGGCGGTCACCTGCAACGCCTGGAACGCCTGAGACCACCTGAGAATGCGGGGGAGGCAGCAAGGAGGAGCTCCTCCCCTGCTCTCGTATCCCTATGCTGCAAAGGCCACTCCAAGCGCCCCATGGGGCGCCACACCTGCTTTACGCCTTCTTCAGCGCACCATCATGCCCCCTCAACGCCTACTCCCCTGTCATCACTGTGCGGTCATTTTTTACGGACTTTTTATGTCGCTGCATGGTTGCATGGGCCCCTCTCTGATGAGTGGGACAAGAAGATGTCCAGGACGCTGAGCCTCCATCGCCACCTGAGTGATCGATTTCGCCAGTGGGCACCGGTCTTCAAGGCGGTGTCGGTCCTCTGGCTGGTGTTGGCGATGTTCATGGCACTCCCCTGGGCAGTGCTGGTGATCGAGGAAGATCCCGACGCCACGGCCTTCGGCCTGTCGATCCTGCTGGTCCTGGGGGCCGTGGTCCTCACCTGGGCCGTCACCTTCCGCGTCGCCGTGGAGCTGAAGTCCTGGCAGATGTTCGTGCTGACGGCTTTGAGCTGGATCACCGTCAGCGGATTCGCCAGCCTGCCGCTGGTACTGGGGGCGCCACAGCTCTCCTTCACCAACGCCGTGTTCGAGTCGGTGTCGGCGATCACCACGACCGGCTCGACGATTCTCGAGGGCATCGAGTTCCTGTCAGACGGCCTCAAGCTGTGGCGTGGCATCATGCAGTGGCTGGGCGGCATCGGCATCATCGTCATGGGGATCGCCATCCTGCCCTTCCTGAAGGTCGGGGGCATGCGCCTGTTCCACACCGAGTCCTCCGACTGGTCCGAGAAGGTCATGCCTCGTACCGGCGGCATCGCCAAGGCAACGCTCGGCATCTACTGTGGCTTCACGCTCACGGCGATGCTCGCCTACTGGCTGGGTGGCATGGCACCGCTGGATGCCGTGGTGCACGCCATGACCTCGGTTGCCACGGGCGGCTTCGCCAACTCCGATGCCTCCTTCGGGGCCTATGCCGACGCCCCTCACCTCCTGTGGATGGCCAGCCTCTTCATGCTCTGCGGCGCCCTGCCCTTCGTGCTCTACATCCGCGTGTTGCGCGGGGCACGGATGGCCCTGTGGCGGGACCAGCAGGTGCATGGGCTGCTGATCCTGCTGGCAACGGTCTGCCTATTGCTGACGCTGTGGCGCATATCGCTGGGTACGCCACCCTTCGAGGCACTCACCCACGTGGTCTTCAATGTCATCTCAGTAGTCACCACCACCGGCTATGCGTCGGATGACTACACGCTCTGGGGCCCCATGGCCACGGTGGCCTTCTTCTACCTCACCTTCGTCGGGGGCTGCAGTGGCTCGACCGCCGGGGGCATGAAGATCTTTCGCTTCCAGGTCGCCATGCTGCTGCTGGTCAGCCAGTTGCGCTTCCTGATCCACTCAAGTGGTGTCTTTGTCTCGCGCTACAATGGCCAGGCGCTGACCGACGAGATCACCCGGGGTGTGGTGGCGTTCTCGTTCTTCTTCTTCCTGACCATCGCCGGCCTGGCGCTCGGGCTATCGCTCATGGGACTGGACTTCATCACGGCGCTCTCGGGCGCCGCCACGGCCGTGGCCAATGTGGGACCGGGGCTCGGCGACATCATCGGCCCGTCAGGCAACTTCACCACCCTGCCGGATGCTGCCAAGTGGCTGCTGTGCATCGGGATGCTGATGGGGCGCCTGGAGATCCTGACGGTGCTGGTACTCCTGACCCCGATGTTCTGGCGGCGATAGGCGGCTATGCAAAAGGCCCTCGAGATGAGCATGCAGGCTATCGAAGAGCACACGGCCAGTCCGTCGCGCCACCCGGCGCCCATTCGGCTGCTGGTCGCGCTGAGCGGCGGGGCTGAGGATGCCGCTCTGGTACGTGCCGCCCATCGCCTGGCGTCTCGTGATCGCGTCCAGTGGTGTGCCGCCTACGTCGAGAGCGACAGAGAGGATCCGCAAAGGCGGCTGATGCTGGAGCGCGACTTTGCCCAGGTCCAGCGCCTGGGCGGCGATGTCCGCGTGGTCTCGGGACAGGATCGTGCCCGCGAGCTCTTGGCACTGGCGAATGAGCTGAAGGTTGCCACCCTGATGGTCGGCCATGGCCGCCCATCGGGCTGGCGAGTCTGGCGTCGTCCCCTGGCGGAGCGCCTGGCGCGATTGGGAGGACCCTTCGACCTCGTGGTGGCGGCCGAGGCACGTCAGCGGCCACGCTTTCGCCCTCGCCAACGCCAACGCCTCTGGCACTGGCGGGATTCGGGTATTGCCCTGAGCTCGACCCTGGCGGCGCTGGCCCTCTCCGCAGGCCTGAAGTCCTGGCTGGCACTGGGCAATCTGTCCTTGCTGTTTCTCGGCGCGGTACTGGTCAGTGCCACCCTGGCGGGAACCCGCTCTGCCATGCTGGCCGCCGTGCTGGGGTTTGTCAGTTTCAATTTCTTCCTGACCGAACCGCGCTACTCGCTGGCCATGGTGGAAGACGATCAACTGGTCACCGTGGTGGTCTACCTGCTGGTCGCCGTGGTGGTCGGGCAACTGGCAGGGAGCGCCCGAAAGCGCCTTCTTGCCCTGCGTGCGAGCCGCGAACAGACCTACCAGCTGCTGATCTTCTCCCGGGAACTCGCGGTGGCGACGGACCGGGAACGCGTCGGCGAAGTGGGCGTGGCCACCCTGATGCGCTGGCTCGGGTGTCCGGTGGTGATGCTGGACGCCACCGACAACAAGGGTGATGGGGCACTGCTCCATAGTGCGCCGGCGGGACACCGCCTTGACCCCGATGCCAGGACCGCCGTGGCGTGGACCCGTCTGCACCGTCGTCCCAGCGGCAAGGGGACCGAACAGCCGATGGATACCGACTGGCAGATCATTCCGCTGGTGGAGCAGGATCGGCTGGTGGCGCTGATCTGCCTTGCCCTGGGCAAGCGGGAGCACCCGCCATCGCCCGACGAGGAAGGGCGCATCGATGCCATGTTGCGCATGCTGACGTTGTCGCTGGAGCGGACTCGCCTGGTCGCCGACCTGGAGGCGTCGCGGCTTTCCGAGGAAAACGAGCGTCTGCGCTCGGCGCTGTTGTCATCGGTCTCCCATGATCTGAGAACGCCCCTGGCCTCGATCATCGGTTCCGCCAGCACCCTGCGCGACCTGGCCGATCAACTCAATGATACCGACCGTGCCGAACTCCTCGACGGCATCTTGAGTGAAAGTGAGCGTCTGGATCGTTACATCCAGAACCTGCTGGACATGACGCGGCTCGGACAGGGCGGCCTCAAGCTGGAGCGCGACTGGATCTCGCTGGAAGACCTGGTGGCCAGTGCCCTCCGGCGTCTGGGGCCTGCCCTTCAGGGGCTCCGCGTGCAGCGGGACTGGCCGGAGGACCTGCCGCTCTTGCACGTGCATCCGGCGCTCATCGAGCAGGCGCTGGTCAATGTCATCGAGAATGCGGCGCGCTTCTCGCCGCCAGGCGGGACGCTGCGCCTTGAGGCCGGGGTCGCGTCGGGCCAGCTATGGCTCGCGGTGACCGACCAGGGCCCCGGCATCGAGCCCCACCTGCGCGAACGGGTGTTCGACATGTTCACCACCGGCGGCGAGGGCGATCGCGGCCGCCATGGCAGCGGCCTGGGGCTGGCCATCTGTCGCGGCATGCTCGGCGCCCATGCCGGCACCATCGTCGCCGAGCCTGGCCGTGAGGGAACCGGCACGCGCATCGTGATGCGCCTGCCACTGCCCGACGCCACCGAGGAGCCTCGCCACCATGTCGAGTGAACCCCAACGCATCCTGGTCATCGACGACGAGCCGCAGATTCGCCGCTTCCTGCGCATCAGCCTGGTCTCCCAGGGCTTCGTGGTCTACGAGGCGGCGAATGGTCGCGAAGGGCTGGCGCTGGCCCTGAAGGAGGCCCCGGATCTCGTCCTGCTGGACCTGGGCCTGCCCGATATGGATGGCCAGGCGGTGCTCGATCGGCTGCGTGCACGCGGCCAGGTGCCCATCATCGTGGTTTCGGTACGCGGCCAGGAGGGGGAGAAGGTCCGGGCCCTGGACCATGGTGCCAACGATTACGTGACCAAGCCCTTCGGCATCCAGGAACTGCTGGCACGCATCCGTGCCCTGCTGCGTGTTCGCGAGGTGCCCCAGGGCATGCCGGAAGGCCTGCGCTACCGCGGCAACGGCCTGGTGATCGACCCCATCGAACGGCGTGTGTGGCGAAACGGCACACCCGTTCACCTGACGCCCAAGGAGTACGCCGTGCTCGAACGCCTATGCCGCCACAGCGGCCGGGTCGTCACTCAGACACAGTTGTTGCGCGAAGTGTGGGGCCCGAGCCACGCCGAGGATACCCACTACTTGCGCATCGTGATCAGCAAGCTGCGCCAGAAGCTCGGTGATGATCCCGCTGACCAGTCACTGCTGCAGACCGAGGCCGGGATCGGCTACCGCCTGATGATCGAGCCAGAAAGCACCGACGATCCCGGCGACAACAAGAAGGAGACCCTTCCGTGAAGATCATCATTCTTGGCGCCGGCCAGGTCGGCGGCACCCTGGCCGAGCACCTGGCCCGGGAGGAGAACGACATCACGGTGGTGGACACCGACGGCGAGCGCCTGCGCGAGCTGCATACCCGCCTGGACATCCGCACGGTCTCCGGGGCCGGCTCCTACCCCATGGTGCTTCGCCAGGCCGGCTGCGAGGACGCCGACATGCTGATCGCAGTGACCAACTCCGACGAGGTCAACATGATCGCCTGCCAGGTGGCCCACACCCTGTTCCGCACGCCGACCAAGATCGCCCGGGTGCGTGCCACCGCCTACCTGACCCGCAAGGGCCTGTTCGCCCACGAGGCGGTGCCCATCGACGTGCTGATCAGCCCCGAGCAGGTGGTCACCGACCATATCCGCCGGCTGATCGAGCATCCCGGCGCCCTGCAGGTGCTGGAGTTCGCCGGCGGCCTGGTGCAGCTGGTGGCGGTGAAGGCCTTCTACGGCGGCCCGCTGGTCGGCCAGGAGCTGGGCTTCCTGCGCCGCCACATGCCCAGCGTGGACACCCGGGTGGCGGCCATCTACCGCCAGAACCGGCCGATCATTCCCCGCGGCGACACCGTGATCGAGGCCGACGACGAGGTGTTCTTCATCGCCGCCCGGCGCGACATCCGCGCGGTGATGAGCGAGCTGCGCCGCCTCGACCGCGACTTCCGCCGGGTGATGATCGCCGGCGGCGGCAACATCGGCGAGCGCCTGGCCGAGCACCTGGAGCACAGCCACCAGGTCAAGATCATCGAGCACAACCTCGAGCGCTGCACCCAGCTCTCCGAACGCCTCGACCGCACCGTGGTGCTGCACGGCAGCGCCACCGCCAAGCGGCTGCTGGAGGAGGAGAACATCGAGGACTGCGACATCTTCTGCGCGCTGACCAACGACGACGAGGTCAACATCATGTCGTCGATGCTGGCCAAGCGCATGGGCGCCAAGAAGGTGCTGACGCTGATCAACAACGCCGCCTATGTCGACCTGGTGCAGGGCGGCGAGATCGACATCGCCATCTCGCCCCAGCAGGCCACCATCGGCAGCCTGCTGACCCACGTGCGGCGCGGCGACATCGTCAACGTCCACTCGCTGCGCCGCGGCGCGGCCGAGGCCATCGAGGCCATCGCCCACGGCGACACCCAGTCGTCCAAGGTGGTGGGGCGCGCCATCGGCGAGATCGACCTGCCCCAGGGCACCACCATCGGCGCCGTGGTACGCGGCAAGGAGGTGCTGATCGCCCATGACGACGTGGTGGTGGAGTCCGGTGACCACGTCATCCTGTTCGTGATCGACAAGCGCCGGCTGCGCGACGTGGAGCGGCTCTTCCAGGTCGGGTTGACGTTCTTCTGA